>NZ_JBFNXH010000010.1:0-208929 GCF_040812395.1 Paenibacillus tabacirhizosphaerae
AAAAGACATCCGCCCCCTAAAAAATGGAGGTAGATGTCTTTTTTGCAACTTATGCGAGACGCCGTAAAAAAACATAAGTTCTTCAGTGGCCTCCATCTTTCGCAAGGTGTTCTTTATTCGAAGGTATCTTAATTCTCTAGTACTACATCAAAATAGTACTATGCTCATCATCTCCAATTCCTTATACTGGGTCTTGCATAGAGGGAGCGGTACGATTCGTATCAAAAACAATGAGTTGATTCCACGTTTTACTGCCATTCACCATCTGAAAGAAAGAATGTTTCTCTTCTCCGGCTTCTCCCCTTCTCTTCCTTTCTCCCTCTGTTTTTTTATGACAAAATCCCTAAGATTTTGTTACCTTTCTCACAGAAATAAAATGTCGATTATGAAATAATAGCCTACATGAGTTCGATTGAATGAGTCTATTGAATTGATTTGCATAAGGCTTAAGACTTATGTTTGCAGTTTTTTCTGGATCGAACGGAAAGTAGGGATATCCACATGCGAATCATACCAACCATTATGTGTCAGCCGGGTATGCGGCTAGGCAAGGCCATTTACACGGAAGAAGGCCAGGTGCTTGTCGGCTATCGAGTAGAACTGACGACCTCCATACTCCAAAAGCTCAGCCAGCTTGGCATCGATTATTTATACATTGAAGATTTGCGAACGGAAGACATTCATATCGAAGATCCGATTCACGAAGAGACGAGAATGCTGCTGCGCAGTTCACTAGCTAAGGTATTCCAAAAGTTCCACCCCACAGCCAACTTCACTACGCCAACTTATCACCCGCTACCTCCTTTAAGTAAACTTTTCCTAGAAGCCATGTCCCAATTAATTGATGACCTCCACTTCCGCAAGCACGCACCCGTCATGCTCACCACACTCAATATGGTACCCGCAACGAGTCTTGAACAGCACTTTTGCCAAAATGCGATTAATGTTTGTGTCTATGCAACGAAACTAGCGATGAATCAAGGCATCTATCATCGTGACGAGTTGATGGCCATCGGGCTTGGCGCTTTGCTGCATGATATAGGCAATGTACACCTGCCTGCACAGCTGCTCCAAAATAAAACCAGATTAACGTCATCCGAATATTTGGACATACAGAAGCATGCACTTTATGGTTTTCAAATGTTAAAGGATGAAGCCGGCATTCCCCTCTTATCCGCCCAATGCGCCCTTCAGCATCACGAGCGAATGGATGGCAGTGGTTATCCTTTCCGGATCAAAGGCGATCAAATTCACCCCTATGCCCGTTTAGTCGGCTTACTTGATTCCTACGATGCAATGATTCATCCTCGGTCCTACCGCAGAGCCATCCCTCCTCATTACGCACTTGAAGTCCTTTACGCAAACGCTGGAAAGCTGTACGATATAGATATGGTCAAGCTGTTCCGCAACAACGTCGCGATTTATCCACTCGGCCTCAGTGTTTCTTTAAACACAGGTGACAAAGGCATCGTCTCCCGTTTGAACACCCACAGTATGCAGCGCCCCATCGTACGTATACTTAGAACCGCGTCCGGACAAGAGCTTAGGGAGCCTTACGAAGTTGATTTATCGCGCGCTTTGAATGTGATGATTGAAGAGATCGGAGAGCAGCTGGTCGTTTAATATGACCGAAATGAGTTGAAAGCCCCTTGAAAACAATTGTTACATTGCTTCAAAATGTCCCCCTTTTTCAGCAGCTCTCTGAAGAAGACCTACTGGGATTAGCCCCTTTATTTATTGAGAAAAAAGTGAAAAAAGGCGGCATTCTTTTTCTCGAAGGCGATTCGGGCGAGGAATTATTTCTGATCAAAACGGGTGTCGTGAAAATCTATCGTCTAGACGATGCCAAGGAAATTATTTTGGCGTTGTTCCGTGAAGGCGATTTTTTCGGGGAAATGTCGCTTATTCATGATGGGCTCACACGCTCTGCCACCGCAGAGACCCTGGAAAACTGCACGCTGTATGCGCTGAAACGCTCCGTATTTGTACAATTTATGGAAAAGAGCCCTAAGCTGATCTTAAAGCTCTTGGAAACGACGATGGAACGATTGCGCAAAGCCAATGAACAAATCTATGATCTTACCTTCTTGGGTGTTCGCTCACGCATTTTGAAAACCATAGTCCGTCTATCCGAACAACACGGCATACCTACAGAGAATGGTTTGCTGATTGACGTGAAGCTGACGCATCAACAATTAGCCAATATGGTTGGCACTGTGCGCGAATCTGTGACTAAAGTGCTGCAAGAGCTGCTGGATGAGGACTCTATTCAAATTGATAAGAAGCTCATCACACTCAAAAACATTGATGCCATAAAACGTGAAATCCGTTAATTTCTCCGTTTGCTAACCTTTGCGCTGCTCTTGCCATGCCTTCATGATACGTATGAAAACATTTGGGAACGCGTATTGGTTAAGGTCACTCGCATCTACCCAACGATAATGGAAAGGCAACCACTCTCCGCTGTCCCGCTGGCGGCTGCCCTCGCCCAGCTTGGCGCGATACACCTTCATATGCCACACAATATGGCTGAAAACATGCTCCGTATCCATGAACCATTCCACAGGACTTATCACAATTTGTTCTTGCTCTGCAACGCTTTGCCGGAGTGCTTCCATCGCAGCAGCATCGGAACTCCACGTTGGTGAAGTCCATGCCACATGCGGAAGCTCCCACATTTTGGCCAGGAGTCCCTCTTGCGGCCGCTGTCTGATCAGCCATTTCCCTTCATTCTCGCCTGCACCTTCAATAAGAGCGACGGCCCGCAACTCCGGACGCGGCGGCTTCGCTTTCTTCTTGATAGGGAGTGCCTCTTCCATCCCGGCTTCGCGCGCAGAGCAATGCGCCATAACCGGGCAGGTCAAACAATGCGGGGAACGTGGCGTGCACACCATAGCGCCGAGCTCCATCAACGCTTGATTAAAGTCGCTTGCCGTTCCCTCCAGGATTAATTCACGCGCCAATTTCTCCATGCGAACCCGTGTTGCCGGCTTCATGATGTCCTCTTCGATGAGAAAATAGCGGGATAGCACCCGCATCACATTGCCGTCTACGGCCGGCTCCGGTTTATTATAAGCAATGCTGAGGATCGCGCCCGATGTATAGGGACCGACCCCTTTTAGGGACGAAATCTCCGCTTTCTCCTGCGGGACAACACCTCCATAACGCTCGTGAACTTCTCGAACCGCACTCTGCAAATTGCGTGCGCGCGAATAATAACCGAGACCTTCCCAAGCCTTTAACACGTTTTCCTCCGGAGCTGTGGCCAGCGCTTCAACCGTTGGAAACTGTTCAACAAAGCGATGGAAATACGGAATGACCGTATCGACTCGCGTCTGCTGCAGCATGACCTCTGAAATCCATATGTAATAAGGGTTTTTGCTTCTTCGCCATGGCAAATCCCGTTTGTGCGTATCATACCAATCCAACAAGTTGCTGGAAAAAAATAGCTTCTGTTCTTCGCTGTACATGTGCTCTCCTTCTCTATCTAACACGTTCAAGTTATAATGGATGAATGGACATGTTATCATTATACGAGAAGTTCGCAAGAGAAAACTAGAGGTGAATGCATGCAGAACGCAAAGCAAACAGACAGGGTACATAGAAGAAAGGCTTGGATCGGAGAAGCGCGAGCGCTGCTGCCGCTGCTTAGCATATGGGGCGCGCAGTGGATCTTCAGCGCTTTGGTGGATGTTGCCATCATTTGGCGGGACTTGGACTGGCTGAAGCAAGCTGCCCTGATTACGGCTGTTGCGGCCAGCCTGGTGCAGATTTGGAGCCTGCGGAAGGATATGCGCGCTGGCGAAGAGGGAACTTCTGCGGTATCTGACCGCAGCGGCTGGGGACATCCCGTCTTCCTGCTGCTGCCAGGAGCGCTGCTCATTGCGGCGATCGTACTGCTGGAAGCCATCGGTGCCGTTGGCCCGCTCTTCGCGCCCGTACTGCGAGCGTTCATCCTCGCGATTGGTTTCGTGCAGTTTGGGCTGCTTTTAGGCAGACCGCTTGTATATCTTGGTTTGTGGCTATTCGCGCTGACCGCGATGATGAGCGTGTGGTATCTCGGGTATTCCGCTGTTGTACTCGAAGGAATGGGCGGCATTAGCTTGTTAGTTAGCGGGTATATGCTGCGTGTATGGGGGAAATAAGGACTTATGGAGAAAAAAGACGTAACTTTGAGCAAGGATGTCCGTGTCCGTGGCATAGCCATGCGCCCGGCAGCTTGGCGGGGAAGCTTCGGAGTGATGATCGGCATCGCGCTGGTGCTCTTTCTGGCGGCCTGCGGAGGCGGCTCAGGCAGTAAAGCTTCTGTTACGCCGGCTGCGACCATGGCGCCGGAGAGCGATCCTGCGTATGTGAAGGCGCAGGAGCTTTATACGACCAACAAGTGCATATCCTGCCACGGTGTTGATCTCGCTGGCAAAGTCGGACCCAAGACGAATTTGCAAAAGGTTGGCAGCACGATGAGCAAGGAAGCGATTGCGAATCAAATCAAAAATGGCGGAGGCGGGATGCTCCCGTACAAAAACAAGCTCTCGGATGAGGAAGTCGAACTGCTCTCCGACTGGCTCAGCTCGAAAAAATAGAGCAGCTCTCAGAGCTGCTCTACAATGGCATAGGCGGCAGCCATCGACTCCGTATGCGTAATACTCAAGTGGAGTCGGTGGCTGTTGCCGTTCAGGCCTGCCCGTAGCAGCGCCGCCTCCGCTACATGGCAAATCGGCTTGCCGAGCGAATCCGGCAGCACCTCGATATCCTGAAAGCCGATTTGCTTGCCGATTCCGCAGCCAACTGCTTTTACAACTGCTTCTTTCGCCGCAAAGCGGCCTGCAGCGAACTCTGCGAGCCGGCCCCGCCGCTGCTCTGCAAGCTCTCTCTCTGCAGGCGTTAGTATCCGTTCCAGAAAACGCGCCCCGGTCGAGCTTTCCAACGTTTTGCGCATTCGCGCAATTTCCACCAGATCCGTTCCAATTCCAATAATCATGAGCGCCTGAACCTCACTTTTCGTACATCGTTTTGCGTACAATGTACCTGATTCTTAGCGCCTGGTCAAGCCATTGCCATAACTAGATCCATGAATTTTTCTACAAGCGAAGCATCCGTCGTTGGCTCGAAATAAGACACAGTCAGCGTCAATACGTCCTTGCAACTGCTGGCGCCTAGCATAAATCCAGGAGCATGCATAGCTGGGCTCACCATATAAGCGTCGGACACGGTTAAACAGCCAAATGGACTTGCCTCTGCGTTTATTTTCCCAAAATTAGAAAGCGTCGAAGAAAAGGTCCCTTGCTGCCTGCTCCCCTCGGCAAGATTAAGAATGAGCTGTTTCGCCTCATTGAACCCCATTCCAGCCAGGAATTCAAACATGGAAGCCGTGTGCAGTCCGAGTTGATTGGTTTTCTTATATTCCCTCGTGATTGCAGCGATTTCCTTCACCAGATCCGAGAACGGCTGAACCACTTCTGCGCGTAATGACAAAATGAGCGAACCGGATAAATTACAAAGTGCAGTTGGCGAATGCTCAGCCAAGTATTTACGTAAGTCTGCTGTCATGGTCAACGTGATAGGCTCACCCTGCTCAGGTGCGAGAATTGCATGCAAAGCCCGATAATAGGAAGCGAGTATGACGTCATTGACGGTTGCCTCCCACTTTGCCGCCTGATCGAATACGATCTGCGTCAATTCCTTGGAGAGACGCCGTATACACTGTTTGCGGCTTATTGACGCTTCAGCTGCGTTGTACGGAAATGCGCGTGACGGTTGAATCTCCGCCTGGTTCTGATCCCATGCTTGCCTGTAATCCATTATGCCCGCATCCAGAAACAGCTGGCTTTGATCCCTCTTCCCTCGCACATTCGGTTCTGGTACGTATGCAGCATTCAGCTCGAGCTCTGTATATATACGAGCTAACAGTTCCATATATTGCTTCAGCCCAGCTCCGTCGCAGCAGGTATGGTTCATTTTGATACCAATTGCATCATTCGTCTCCGTGCGCAGCAAGCAAACTTTGACCATAGGATCGTTCTGCATATGAATGGGGGCCGAAAACCATTCGTGCAGCGCTGTATCAAATTCAGCCACAGGAAGCTCCCGTATCGTTAACCAAGGCAGCCTATCGAGATCCTGCCGGCGTTCCCAATACGGATGCTGGGCATCCTCGACAAATCGGCAGCCCAGTATGGGCTCAGCATCTGCACTTAATCGTATGGCCCGATGCAAACGATCTGCATCCAGGCGCCCATCGATTTGAAGCATCAGTTGAATTTGAAAATCACTAATGCCGTATTGCGAAAAGTAATTGAAAAAGTCTTGCCCGTTCGCCGCGAACGAGCTCGGTACACGGCTATGCGTTGTTTCTGATCCCGTCATATCCCAATCTCCTCTTTTCTAAACAACGTTGTCTATTCGTTACGTTGTTTACTATAAGTTAGAAGAGGGAAGCGTTCTTGACGCTTTTTACAGCAAATGGCCTATTTTACCGGGACAAGCAGCCGGAAGCAGCCTGTTTGATCATAATCTTGTTCGTAATATTCGATAAGATCAACACCCAAAGCATGATTGATATCAATTTTGCAAATCACAATCCATTTGTAGAGATCATCCATGACCGTGGGATGTACCAGCCCCATGCTCCCTTTATACTGAAATACGCCATATTGCGAGGCAGGGACGCAATCTCTAAGCAATCCCAAGGGCGGCGGATCCGCTTTTGCATCTGTGCCCATAAAATAGTGCAGCCTATCCGGCATAGAAGGATCGCATCGAATGATATTAATCAATCGCTCCCCTTGAAATGGATCGATGACCTCCGCGACAAAATCGCTCACTATGGGCTTAAGCCGCTCTATTTCACCTGATTTCCCCGGACAGAAATGCTGGGGTTTGCCGATCAACTCAATCTCTTGAAGCTCCGTCAATGTATAATGGACAACGATATCCTTGTTTTCGTTTTTGAATTTGCGTTCTACCAGTTCGAGGCGTGCGATGGCTCGTTCCATAGAACCTGTTCGCCTAAACTCTGTTGGCGTTACGCCAAACCATTGCCTGAAATTGCGTGAAAATACTTCATGTGACTGAAAACCCGCATCCAATGCGACATCAACAACTTTGCCGCGGCCCATTTTAAGATGAACCGCCGCCTTGCTTAAGCGTCTGCCAAGCAGGTAATGCTTCAACGAATAACCCGTAACCGAACGAAACATACGATAAAAATGAGATTCCGACATAAAACATCTGTCAGCTAAAACGCTTAATCCAAGCTCCTTGTCCAGGTGATCTTCGATATAATCCACCGTCTCCTGGATCATTATAAAGTAGGAATGAGACATACCCATCAACTCCAACATGAATTCCTAATTCTTCCTCTACGTTACATGATAGATGCGGCGAAATGCAATGCATCGTTACTTGCAGGTAAGTAAGTTAACCTATTTTCAGTTCTTATGCGAGCCTGCGGTTATCCGTATAATACAAGTAGATTCTAATGCTGGGAGGCAACCTTATGAAAGCAATGCCGCTTGAAAAGCGCGGGATTTCGAACAGCCGCGTCGTGTTCGGATGTATGGGGATTGGCGGAGAATGGAATCAGGCTCCCCTCACGAAAGAAGATTACCTAACCGCAGAAGCTGCCGTAGAAGCGGCTCTATCGATTGGCATCACGATGTTCGATCATGCCAACATTTATAAAATGGGCAAATCCGAAAGCGTTTTCGGACAAATTCTCCAACATAGACCCGATCTTCGCGATCAAATCGTCCTGCAGTCCAAGTGCGGAATCCGGCTGACAGACGGTGTCGCAGCACAGCGCTACGACTTCTCCAAGAGCCATATTGTGAGTTCGGTTGACGGCATTCTCGCACGCCTGGGCGTGGAGCACCTTGATGTACTCCTGCTGCATCGTCCCGATCCGCTAATGGAGCCGGCTGAAGTGGCAGAGGCCTTCAATGTGCTGAGATCGTCCGGCAAGGTGCGCCATTTCGGCGTGTCGAACATGACGGCTCCGCAGATCCGCTTCCTGCAAAGATCGATGCCGGAACCTCTTGTCGTCAATCAACTGGAAATGAGCCTGGCTCGCACGGATTGGCTGGATCTGGGCATCCTTGTTAACCGCAAGGAAGGCGCCAGCGTCAATTTCCCTGAGGGCATCATGGAGCACTGCCAGATGGAAAACATTCAAATTCAAGCCTGGGGCCCTCTGGCCCAAGGCATCTATTCCGGCCGAAGTCTGGAAGGCGAATCGGACGCTGTGAAGCAAACCGCCGCCCTCGTGCAGCAAATGGCTGCCGAGAAGGAAACAACACCGGAGGCGATCGTACTCGGTTGGTTAATGAAACATCCGGCTTTCATTCAGCCCGTAATCGGCACGTCATCTGCCAAGCGGGTTGAGGCATGCAAGGATGCCACCGCGCAATCCGAGCTGATGAGCCGCGAAGAGTGGTATGCGCTTTATGAGAAATCCCGCGGACATCGGGTGCCATAATCCTCACTCCCCTACAAAAGAAGGGCCCTCTTAAGCGATATTCATCGCTGTGGAGGCGCCCTTCTTTTTTTGAACATTTGTCCTTACAGGTTATATGTCCAATCCATTCATATGCCATGGGAATACAATAGACTATCTGATTCCGAAAGGAGCGATTGAATATGTCCTATCCTGCAGGCGGCTATTGCGGCGGAGGTATTGGCACAAGCACCGCTACTATTCTGGTACTTTTCATTCTGTTGGTTATCATTACAAGAACATTCGTCTGGTAATTGCTGCACAGAATAATGAAAATTGAACATGGGGGGGTGTCCAGGTATGGGATATCCAGTAGGAACAGGAACCGCCTGCTACGGCGGCTTTAATTCAGCTACTGTATTGGTTCTTTTCATTCTCTTGGTTATTGTTACAATGACATTCGCTTGGTAATCTTCAAAAAAAAAGTAATCCGACCTTCATGGGTTGGATTACTTTTTTTCTTCCGCTTAAATGCCGGGAATAGGAGCACGTTTATGTTCGGTCTTCAAATATTGCTTCTCCAGCTTCTCTTGAACGGCAGGATCAATTTGCTTGCCTTCCAGGTAGTCGCTGTTATCGCCGTATGTAATGCCTAGCTCGCCCTCATCGGTCTGACCATCCCAGAGACCTGCTGTCGGCGCTTTGTCAAGGACGCTCTGCGGCACGCCAAGCTTCGCTGCAAGCGAACGCACCTGGCGCTTATTCAGCGTGCTCAGCGGCGTAATGTCGACGGCACCGTCGCCATATTTGGTAAAAAATCCTGTGATGGCTTCCGAAGCGTGATCGGTGCCCACAACGATTAATCCAAGCTCAAAAGCAAGCGCGTACTGCATGACCATGCGCGTTCTCGCTTTGATATTGCCTTTGCCGCCGCGGCTTACGTGCTGGTGAACGCCGATATGCTTAAGCCCATATTCAACTTCAATGGCGATCTCATCAACGGCTTCTTGGATGTTGTTCTCGATTTGAAACTTCAAATCGAAGGCTTTCGCTGTCGCATAGCTATCTTCGATATCGACTTGCTCGCCGTAAGGCTGGAACACGCCTACGGTTTTGTACTCCTGTCCCGTTTCAGCCGTCAGCTCGTCCGTCGCTTTCTTGCACAAGCCGGTGGTTACAGCGCTGTCGATGCCTCCACTAATGGCAATCAACAAACCCTTCGCATGCGCATTCCGCACATAATTCTTCAGAAAATCCACGCGACTCCGAATTTCCGCATCAATGTCAATTTCCGGCTTCACGCCGAGTTTGGCAATAATGTCTTGTTGTAAACTCATGGCTCTCTCCACCTTTTCTCTGGTATCGAACAATCCGTCTTTAAGGACTAGTATAGACTTTAGCCGACGAAAATTCAAAGGCGATTTGGACAATCTTGCCAAAAAATAAAATCCCCGCTGCATGCAGCGAGGACGAACACTTTACCTGAATTATTTGCAAAATTCGTTGAAGGCCCCGATCAGATCGCCAGCGATCATATCGGCAGAACGGTCCTCGATTTGGTGACGTTGGATGAAATGCGCCAGCTCACCATTTTTGAAAAGTGCAATGGACGGCGATGACGGCGGATAAGGCGCGAGGAATTCACGCGCTTTGGCTGTTGCATCTTTCTCTTGACCTGCGAACACTGTGTAAGTGTAAGTAGGCAGTGTATCGTTCTGGAGCGCTTTGGCTACGCCTGGACGGCATTGGCCTGCCGCACAACCGCAAACGGAGTTAACGACCAGCAGCATCGTTCCATCTTTGGATTTCTCAATCGCTTCTTCTACCTGCTCCGGTGTCAAAAGCTCTGTAATGCCCAGACGAGTCAAATCCTCTCTCATCGGTTTAACCATATCTTTCATGTAAGAATCAAAAGACATTGCCATATGTTCCACCCCTTAGGAATTAATAGTAACTCTCAAAACGTAATCTTGATAAGCTCTATTATACAACCGTTAACGGGGAAAGCAAAGTCCCATGTACCTCGATTCATTTCTGGCTCGCGGATATTAACGGGACCCGAAGGGTTTTATCCGGATTTTCCGTCAGCAGCGTGCTGAAGCATGAAATAGCGTGTTTAGCGTGAATCGCAATAGAAAGAGACGAAAGCTACGCTTCCGCCTCATCTTCTTTCTTCTTGGTTGTCGCTAACCCTGGCTCGAAGGAAACATTTTTGTCCGGATGCGTGAAAATGCCGCTTAACGGCGGAATGCCCTTCTCGAAATAATCCCGATTCTCGGCGCTTTGAAAGCCGATATCCTTGTAGGGATGAACCCACTCATCTCCGGCCATCACTTCCGGGTCCGTTTCCGCTGTCCACTTCTCCAGCGGGGAGTTATCGGATTCGTAATCATGATCGCCGATCACGACGCCATGCTCGTTCACAAAGGGGGCGTGCGGACCGCGTCCTTCCTCGAACTCGGGTAGAAAATTGATTTCGAACGGATCAAGATCGCTCTCATCCTGAGCTGACTGGGTCAGCTTGCTTTTATTCGCTTCTGTCATGTCGACGGGCGGTTCGGACCGTCCAGTTTTTTATCGACAAAGCCTTCTTTGCCTGTAGAGGATGAGAAATTCTGATGCTCTTTGTTTTGTTTTTCTTGTTCAACCTGTGTTTTGGAATCATTTTGGCTCATTTGGCTCAGCTCCCTTCTGCTTGTATTATGCGCCGCTGTCCGAAGAAGCATTCCAACGATTAGCATGAAAAGATAGAGCAACTGCGGCCAGCTGAGATAGATAGCTGTAGGCACGGAGTCCGCGAAGAAACTTGCGATCATTCCTGCTGCTCCGGCAACTAACAATGACTGCTTGAGAAGCACGCCCGAACCAAGCAGTTGCGAGCGAGGTTGAATAAACTGCTGCCAGATGAGCAGGGGAATTAGCAAAAGCGCCAAATACATGTGATAGGGATGGAACCTGCTCATAGTCCCTTCAATCCCTATGCCCCAGGGCAACGTTGTAGAGCGGCCATATTCCGGTACCAACGCGTTGAATACAAACCATGCCGCCGTCATTCCGCATGCAAGCGCATCCAGCAGCAGGATGGGGGCTAATCTTCTTTTTCGTATTTGGTAAAAGCCGTACATAACAGCAAATAGCAGCCCAAGCAGCAGCTCTGTACGGGAACCTGTGATTAAGAGCAGTTTGGTCGGCTGCGTCCATAGAAGAGAAGGCTGTGTTAGTATACTGCCAAACTTCCATGTCAGCACCACGATGATGGCTCCGCCCCAAATAATTTCATGTATGGGAGATTGATTCTCGCTCTGCTGACTGCGAGCTTGCTTGCGAATCACCCATAGGCCTACAAGGCCGGCGAGCAGCAGCGCGAGCAATTTGCCTTGCAACTGAAACGGTCCGATTTGTAACACATCAGGCATAACAAAAACCCTGCCTTTCCATTGTCAATATCTTCATGTTAAACGATGAAAAGGGTGCCCACAACTGTTAAGTCGTCAAAAATTGAAACGTGTACGAAAACTTCGTTAACTTCGCAAAACGGAAGCCTGCTGCTTGCAGCCTTTTGATCACAATGGGCAATGCTTCTACAGTCGTCGTCTTATAGGTGTTATCGTGCATCAGTACGATAATGTTTTGCTTGCCTTTGCTTGCGCCGATCACGGAGTCGATAATCATATTCTTGTCTTGAACAGGCGCTGCCGCATCCGTGGAGCTGACATTCCAATCGACATATTGGTAGCCATCCTCCCTCATCGCGCTTGCCACCCTGCTCATGATGCTTCTTCCTCCGGCTTTCCGGCTTAAATGGTTGTTAGACCCGCCGGGAAAGCGTAAAATATCCGGCCTAAACCCCACCGTTTCCTCCAAAAGCCGATCCAGCTTCCGGACATCCTTGCGAAACGCCTCCGGCGATTTATAGATAGTATTGTAATCATGCGAATAAGAATGATTGCCCAGCGCATGGCCCTCAGCCACGATTTGCTTATAAAGCGCTCTCCCTTCCGTTGTATCTGATCCTATGACGAAAAAGGTAGCAGGTATATGAAAACTTTTCAGAATGTCGAGTATCCGCTTCGTACTCTGCGAAGGGCCGTCGTCGAAGGTCAAGTAGGCTGTTTTGCCATGAGATGCTTCTGAGTCGACCTCATCTTCGGGCCTCGGCTCTCGAGGACCTGAGTAAAAGTATTGTGTTTCCACGATCGCATCGTCAGGACCGGAAATGGCTCTCGTTATTGCGCTGTTTGGCGACAGAGGTGGCGTTGCGCTGGATAGTGGCGAAGACTTGGTTGTTGACGCTCCAGTTAAGGATTGCGGCGTGTTCTCTGTCTGTTTCTCCCCACAACCAACTAGTCCCGTCCCCATTATTAACAGCATAAAATAAATCAAACCATACTTGGACGCCACAGCCATCGGAAATCCTCCTCGTCACTTATTGCCAAAAACGCTGGCACTTGTTTCCGATCTTATTATGGCTCCCTCTCCTTTCCAGAACGCTGGTACTTTTTTGCAGTTTTTATGCAGTTCGTACCTTCATACGTCAATCGACAACACGTTCAGATATTTCCTGGGAAATTTGTTGAACGTACGAAATTGTTGTCTAAATAAACACGCGTTGAGCAAAAAGCGACAATGGTTTGCTTCGTATTAGCAAGGTGTGGCGCACTCAGGAGGCGCATTAAGAAAAGAGGCTGCCCCAAAAGTAGATAATTCTACTTGAGGGCAGCCTTGTTTCGTTAAAATCTATGAGCTTCCGGATTTAATTTCAAAAATCATACCCGTTTTTATAGTAATTAATTTTTGCCATATCAAAATCAATACTATTCTCTTTAACTCTTGTTTTATTGCTCTCTTTATATTCCAAGATCATTGAAATGAGAATTATTGCTGTTAGTGCAGTAATTGATAAAGCAATCCACCAAAAAAACTCGTTTAATGTAACATGAACAACCATTATGAATCCCCCCCCTCCAAGATTTTACTTAGTAAGATTGCCTTATTTTGAAAAAAATCAGAAGTAATTGTTTTGAGAAACCCCTGATTTGACCCCATTATATAATTCAAAATCTCTGAGTTATACCCCGAAAATTAATTAAGGGTTATTCAAAAAGCACACATAACCATTAAAAAAAATTAGGGGTTGCCGGAAGGGCCATATTTTTTCCTTTAATCGATCCGTGTACTTCGATTTTCAAACATTTACTCTACATGTAGTATTTAAAATGAACTCGAAGCTATCGAACGAAACCAAGTTGTATCACCCCACATAACCCAGGAGCCAAAATTAGATAATGCTTTTCTTCTTTGCAAGTTGCGCCCCTTTTTCAATGCCTCCTCCTTCAATTCCAAGTTTTTTTATTATTTTACTAATATGGCTCTCCAACGTTTTTTCCACTATTTTATGCTCTCTTCTCTCATTAAACCGTTCAAGCAGCTCACGCCGCGGATATTGATAAGCCAATGTTAAGATTTCTTTTTCTGTTTTTGTGAACTCATCTTTTTGTTTCTCTAATGTCATGAGACGCAATTTAAGATGACCATTTACTCTCGCTATTAACTCATATTTTGAAAAAGGCTTTGTCAGATAATCATTACCGCCGGAATCAAAACCAGTGGCTAAATCATCTGGCGAATTTTTGGCTGTTAAAAAGATAACAGGCAACTCCTCTTTGCTATACGTTTCACGAATTTTTTTGCACACTTCAAATCCTGATACTTTTGGCATCATAACATCCAGTAGAACCAAATCAATGACTGCGCTTTCAATGATATCCAATGCTTTTAGTCCATCTCGTGCGAAAACTAAATTCCAATCCTGTAAAGCGAAATAATTTATCATAACTTGCAAATTAACTGGATCATCGTCAACAACTAAAACGTTAATTTGGTTTATACTGGACTTATTTTCTCGGGATATTGCTATTTCATCCTGCATCAAATGTAACTTTATTTGCTTTTGTACGATTTCATCATGAATAGTCTCATAGTCGTCATTATTGAGTAGATCTGCTATAGGCAAAGTAAATGTAAATTTTGAGCCTTGACCCACTATTGACTCAACTTGGATTGAACCATGATGCAATTCTACAAGATGTTTCGTGATCGCTAAACCTAATCCTGTACCCCCATGTTCTCTTGACATCGAGCCATCTACTTGCTCGAAAGGTTCAAATATAGCGCAAAATTTTTCTTGAGGTATTCCTATACCTGTATCCGAGACCATAATCTCGGCAAACTGATCGCTGATTTGCGCGGTAACTTCGATTCTACCCGATTCGGTAAATTTAACTGCATTTCCAATGAGATTATACAAAATTTGTTGAATTCGACATTCGTCGCCATATACGAATACCCCCTCTATCATTTTATTTTCTAGTATGATATCTTTTGTCAATAGAAGAGGGCGAGAAACAATAATGACCTCATCCAGTATTCTTGAAAGATCTAACGATTTCAAATTCAATTGTATATTTCCGTGCTTCAAATGAGATAGATCTAGTATATTATTCACCAATGCATGTAGCCTCTTACCGTTAGAAATAACGAGATTCAAATTTTTTCTCACCACATCGTTAACTGGTCCGCCGATCCCTTCAAGTATAGAGTCTGTTATACCTATGATTCCGTTTAAAGGAGTCTTTAGTTCATGCGTTGTAGTTGCCAGTATATCATCTTTTAAACGATTCATCCGTACCAGTTCTTCGTTGATGATATGCTGTGCCTTTAAATCCTTCTTGTGTTTTTTCGATCGAAGCCAACTAAATGTCCAGAATATTAAAACTGCCATCATCACATAAAGCGTATATGCCCACCAAGTTTTCCAATATGGAGGATCTACAGTGACCTCCAGAGTTTGTTTATCCGACCATACTCCATCTATATTCGTGCCTTTAACTTCAAAGATATATCTTCCAGCATCAAGATTCGTATAACTAGCGAACCTTCTATCTCCAGAGTACACCCAGTTTTTATCAAAACCTTCAAGTCTATAAGCATACTGATTTTTTTGAGGCATCGTGTAGTCCAATGAGGCGAATTCCGCGGAAAACGCATTTTCAGCATATGATAAATGAAGAGGTTCCGTACAACATTTCATAACTTTGTTTTTTGTCCGAAGGCTTGTAATGTGTATAGGCGGAATAAAAGAGCTATCCTTTATTCTCGAAGCATAAAAAGCATTAAATCCATTTACACCGCCAAAAAACATTTCACCACTTTTGCTTTTATAATAAGCATTTCCGTTGAACTCATTGCTTTGCAGACCATTTCTGACATCGTAATTTTTAAATATCAATTTGTTAGGATCAAACTTAGATATTCCAAAATCCGTGCTTAACCATAAATTTCCCTCCTCATCTGCAAGTATTCCATAAATCGTATTATTAGAAAGTCCATCATCCTCGCTAAAAGTCGTAAGTGAATTTGTTTTAACGTCTAGTCGGTTTAATCCTCCCCCCAAAGTTGCAATCCATATCATTCCATGGGCAGCATCTTCATATATTGAACGAATACGATCATTGCTGATGCTGGTGGTTTGATTATTAGAATTCTGTCTATAACTACCTACAGAAACAGCCTGCGAATCTAGATCATATAGACCTGTATTGGTTCCAACCCATAATGATCCGTCGCGATCTTCCATTAAAGAGGTAATCCATATTGATCCACTTAGAGTTTTATTAGGAATTTGATTAAATGTTGTGCGTGCTGGATCTAATGAAAGTAAGCCATCATTTTTCGTACCGATCCATAGCGTCCCCTTCTTATCTTCGTAAAGAGCTCGAATATTGCTGAGATTATTCCCGTTATCCAAATCATAACGGTAGTGAATAAATTTTTCGGTTTTTCTATCAAAACGATCTAAACCCGTTTGCGTCCCCACATAAATATCACCGTGAGAATCCTCCATAATTGTCCACACATTACCAGTGCTTATGCTACTCCCTTCTTTTAGATCATGCTGATAATGCTTAACTTTCTGCCTAGAAGAATCGTAAATGTTTAATCCATCCGATGTCCCTACCCATAACTGGTTATCTTTATCAACATAAAAGCTCCACACATTATTATTATCCAGACTGTTTGCATCGATTGGTTTATTGTAGAAATGAGCAAACTTATCCTTTTCTTGACTAAATTTATTTATACCTGACGAATTAGTACCGATCCAAATGATTCCCGAACGATCTTGGAATATCGATCGAATGTTATCCTCGCTTAAACTATTGATGTTTGCAGGGTCATGTACATATCTAATAAACCCTTGTTCATCGGGAGTGAATAAATTCAATCCTTGATTAGTACCTATCCATAATCGATGTTCCTTATCTTCATAAATGTACTGTACATAGTTGTTGCTTAAACTATTTGGATTGTTGGGCTCATTTATATAATTTTTAAATTTTGCTGTCCCAGGATCGAATTGATCTAACCCATTTTTTGTTCCAAACCAAAACTTCCCATTGCTATCTTGATAAATATATTCTACGAAATTATCACTTAAGTTTTTAGAATGAAGGTCATTTTTATAAGTGATCACTTTTTCTGTTTCTTGATCGAACCTATTGACTCCACCATCCTCGGTCGCGACCCATAAGAATCCATCTCGATCCATAAATAAATCACTTATTCTATCAGAGCTTAGGCTATTTGAATCGTTTGGATTATGATGATAAGATTTAAACTCACCCGTCTTCGGATTAAGACGGTTTAATCCATTGTCGGTTCCAATCCAAATGAATCCATGGTTGTCTTCTACCACATCGGCAATCAGATTAGAGCTAATCCCGTCTGGTTTTCCAGACTGATACGTATATCTCAGAAAAGAGTCATTTTTTTCATCATATTTATTTAACCCACCATTCAGAGTTCCGATCCAAAGCACCCCTGATTTATCTAAAAATATTGTATTAACCCAGTTATCAGAAATGGAGGTAAGATCATTCTTATTGGATTTGTAAATCTTGAAGTTATATCCATCAAATCGATTCAGCCCGTTTTGGGTAGCAAACCATAAAAATCCGCTGTTGTCTTGTACAATGTTAAAAATGCTACTTTGCGATAAATCGGAACTCAGGGTATCAATATGCTCAAACTTCATACCATAAGGTTGCGAATCACTTTGAGCGTCAACAGATTGTTGATAGAGTAAGGCTATATATATGAAAAAAACAAATACTATTGGAATTTTGAATTTTTGGAACAACTTTCTCACCGTCTCTCCTAAATCACATATTGTTTACGTCCTTCTCCACGCCCTGTACAATGACCGGCTTCTTCGCAGGATCAAGCCACTTCATAACTTCCAATAAATCCGATTTTGACATAGCCGTACAACCAGCCGTACCTTTTCCTTCCGACCCCCAAACATGAAGAAATATTGCGCTCCCCTTGCCGGGAATTCGTTCGGTATTATAATTGATTTCGACGGCATAATCATACAGCGAATCTTTCCTTAGGAGAGACTCTGCCGATTTCCATCTTCCGTTTGCCAACCCTACTTGCCATGTGTTGTATAAAAAAGAATCCGGGTCGTCTATCCAATAATCGTTTGTATCCGTTTGCCTGTAATCCAGTTTTGTGCCTGGATTTTCATATTTCCCAAAAGCTTCACTTAATGTGAAAACTCCCTCCGGAGACTTTTTCGCCCCTTCGTGCATATCGGACGTAAATCCCTTTACGCCTATGACTCCCATTTTTGAGGGGAATTTCTCATTCCAAACCCCACTTTCTTTTTCGAAAGTTTCGATTTTCACGGAAACCTGATCGTAATCGTCGGCGGTCACCATAATTACCTGCTCTGCGTTGCCTATAGATTGTAATCTTTCAACTGGTAATAGAGGAATGTTCAGCGATTTGATATCGCTAGTAGTTTGCGGCCTATCCCCTAAAGTTCTAACTGTTAGCGTTTCTAGTAGATTTTTAATACATTGAAGAGCTTCCGCGCGCGTCAAATAATCGCTTCCCTTAAATCCTTCAATTGTGGACGATGTCTTTCCATTCACCAAACCTCTATCCAACAGATATTTAATCGCATATTTACTGGAATAATTCACACTTTGAGTAGCCGCAACGATCTCCGCCATTGCTCTCCTGGTGATCGCAGCGTTACGAACATTCGATAAGGGGTAATTCTTCTTGTTCAAAAACAAGTAATACTTATCTGACCATGTATCCGATTTGTCACGGTCTGGGATATCCCCAAAAGATCTCACTAACAAAGCAATAAACTGCTCTTCCGTAATCGTCTCATCTGGTCGAAATGTTGCATCATCAAATCCAACTGTTATTCCATTGGAAACGGCCCATTCAATTGTAGGGTAAGCCCAATGGCTTGAACTCAAATCTCGAAAAGAAATTTTCTGTTTAGCATAGGACGTTCCACTCGAAGAAACAAGTAAAGTAAGAAAAACAAAGAATTGGATAATTCGTACAAAGGTAAAAAAGTTCATCGTAACTCTGCCCCTTCCTAAATGAATCAAGACTCGCATAGTTTTATCCGCTCTTATGCGTTATTTCAACTCCTTCAATTTTACTCTCAATATTTCAATATAAATTGATGATGCTTGATTAATTTTGGAGTATGGTTACCTCATCCACATCCAAGAACGACGCAAATGTGGTTTCTTTAAATTTTTCCTTCCAAGGGGAGACAGCTTGCAATTGCTCATAAATCTTTAAGATTTATACGATACATATGTCGCTTGATGTCCTGAATCATGCAGACATCACCTCCTCTATTGGTATCCTAATGACGACTTTCGTTCCTCTTCCTGTCTGCGTGATGATTTCTAACTGTCCACCCATATGCACAACTCGGCTTCTGATTTGCTCCATCCCCATTCCCGATGAACCGATTCCCTTTTGCCTTACTTTCATGTTGTCAAAACCTACCCCGTCGTCTTCGTAACGCAAGCAAAAGCTTCCGTTTCCTTCTTCCGCGTGGAAGGTGACTTTGGAAGATTGCGAATGCTTCTTCGCGTTGTTAAGCAATTCTTGAACGATGCGGAAAATATGCTTTTTGGTCAACAAATCTTTGCTTTCGATGGCAAACGTTTGCTGTGCAAAGAATTCAAGCTGAAATGGAGCTGTGTATGCCTCTTTCTTCACATACAACTCCAGCGTTTGAATCAAACCGACTTCTTTGAGCAAATGTGGATTTAACGCAAAACAGCTCTCGCGTAAACCGGCATTGATCATTTCAACAAAATGAATTAAAGAATTCAACTGATCCTGACCTTCTTTATGCATGGCGTACTTTTCTCCTAGCGCAACTAGCCTTCTTTTGAGAAAGAAATGATCCTGCATCGTCGTATCGTGGAGATCGGTAGCGATCCGAATCCGTTCCTCCTCCTGTAATTCAAACATCACCTTACGAAACCATTGAATATCTTGCGCCATGGTTTCATCAGGCAGTTGCGAAGCCATCTGCTGTAGCTTGACGGTCAGCTTGCGGATCAAATAAACATTTTCCAGACTGACTTCCAAATAGGATGTAATGAGGCGCAGCCATTGCGTCTCTTCCTTACTGAGCATCGTATTCGTTTTCTTGCGTGTCATGATCATATAGCTTGTGTATTCTTCATGGCTGTTCATCGCAATGCACGTATAAAGCGGATGAGTGGACAAGAAGGACGTGCCGACAAGCTGCCGAATTTCCGTGACATCTACATCACCTTCGTAAATAATCTCGGTATCATTCTTATATTGGAACACAATAGCAGCCCCTATTACCTGAAGCGTCTCGACAATATCAGTGAGAACAATATCTTTCAACTCACGGAAGCTGGAGATCGTTCCGAGGTTTTTGGCAATTTTCTTCAATGCCAGTTGCAGGACGAATTTCTTCGGAAACAGAAACGGCTCCAATCGTGTTGACCAATATTCGGCTGCATACAGCACCGAGGAAACCAGAATAAGCACGCCAATGAAAATGAACAAAATCATCTTCTCATCCACTGCAGTATGGAATAAGAAAGCGAATAACCCTGTAAACAAGCTGACTGGAACGACTGCCAGTAGACCAGCAAACAAAATTCGTCGGATTACAAGGCCAAAATCATACAATTTGTCGGAAGCGATCAAATAGGCAAACGAGATCGGAAAAAATATAATGATCCAGCTAGTGTATAAAGGATCTAATACTTGAAATCCTGTTATTACTTTTGGAAGAAATGAGAAGCAAATAACTGGTAGAAATGAGATTAGCCACGACAGCCATACACTCTTGATGATACTTGTGATGTAAGACTGTTGTTTCCGTACTTTGACATACAAGATCGTTAAGATACACATATTGAATAAAAATCCGACCATGAAAAAGCTCAAGGTCACAGAGTCATGATAGCAGTATATCGCATAGGCAAGAGGCGGGTACAAATACAGACATCTGATTCCAAAGCTTAAAGCAACTAACGCGTACAAGTATTTCAAAATCTTCGAGGGCAATGTAATGTTACCTTTTTCCTTGAAAAAGACGACCAGAAAATGGTAAAACACGATCGGTAACACCATCATCAAGCTGGCGATGGTGAGCTTCCCGACAGCATCTCCTCTATCGGAAGCGCCCATACTCATATAAATGATCGCTGAGGTCAGAAAAACAGCTGAAAGTAGCCTGGCTGATGGAGAGAAACGCATTTTTACAAAAAGCAAAACCGCCATCAACAGACATACTGATTCCTCTACGATTGGAACAAAATCATTGGAACAATCGTTATTGACGTTCACTTGGAAACCGTCCTCACGCCCTTCTCTGAAAATCAAAAGCGTGCTGGCTTGCTCAATTGTTCGCCATTTAGATACGAATGGAGATTCAGCGGGAAGTTTCTCGTCCACTTGTTTGACGATATCCCCGACTTGGAGGTCATGCTTTGAACCGCAGCCGTTGGGATCTAGTTCCTTGATCACCCATTGCTGCTGTGGGGTTAGCTCAAGATAAATCCCATTATAAGGGAAATAAAATGTAAGGAACGAGCACCAAATTTGCAAGGCAACGAACATCAAAGCGCACAGCCCAATTACATACTTATTTTTCATCATATCTATCCTCCGAACTTCATTCATTTGATATAATAGGTAGTGCAGTATAATTTTGTCGGGAAGGAGGTGACTCCATGCCTACCATCCAGCTTGACCCGAACTTGCATCGGACCGTACATATGTTGAAAAACGTCGAAGTACATAAGTGTGAAAACACTGCCATCGCTGTCGCTGAACCTTCTTTGTCGAAAGAAGAGTCTTCCGCCCTAATCAGCACCTTCAACCGCCCTGCTAAAAACAGAGGAAAAGACCTGCTAGAACCCCGTGCACACTGGTAATGTCCTATCTTATTTTACCAAATAATAAAAAGATTGTATAAGTAGCATTCTGCTAATCATGCAATCTTTTTTCGTTTCCACGCATTTTTTGACACAGTTTGCACAAGCGAAGAAAGGTGAAGCTCGAAGAAAACGAATTTTGTACTGACTTCGGGCGAAGAAAATGGAAATCGTGGTTAGTGGACAAGGGAATCGTGTTGGTGAGACATAGTTTTAGTAAAGGGTTATAACATTCTTATCCGCACAAAAAAAGCCCCTCGCACGGAGGGGCTTCTCATCGACAGCATGTTACTCGGCAGCGCTGCCGTTCAATTTCTCTTTAAGCAGGTTAAGCTGCTCAGCTACTTTGGCTTCCTTCACAGCATCCACAGGCGTGTAGCTGCTGATGCCGCTTGCCGGCACGTAAGGCTTGCGAGCGATTTCCGCTTCGACTTCCATCTGCATGATTTTCTCTTCCATGCGTTGGAAGCCGCGGGATGCACTGCCGCTCTCAATAACGCCGTTATAGGAAACTTGCGCCATTTGCTTCTTCGCTTTCGCCAACTGCGCACGGGATACAAGCTCATTGCGCTTGTTGCGCAATTTGTAGAACTCATCCTTCATTTCGTGCAATTGCTGTGTCAATTCATCGGCATGCGCCTTGGAAGATGCATGCAAATCGCTGTACTCGACTATTTTATCTTCGTGATAAAGCTTCTCTTCAAGCGCTTGGCGGGCAATCGCTTCTTGACCGTTCTTCAATGCTGCCGTTGCTTTCGCTTCACGGTCAGCTACAAGACGAACGGACTCTTCCAGGCGCTGCTTCAATTTGCGTTCATTCGCAATTTGTCTAGCTACGGTTACTTCAGCTTGTGCAATTTCTTGCTCCATATCGCGCAAATATTGGTTCAGCATCACAATCGGATCTTCAATTTTATCCAATACCTCGTGAATCGATGCTTTCGTCATATCTTTCATTCTTGTAAATACTCCCATGGTTTACACGTCCCCTTTGTTATTATCATTAGTTTGTTCAAAACGAGCGACTTTGGCTCTCAATTCTTCGACTTCTCTTTGCAGTGCTTTCTTTTCAATATCTTTCATCATTTCATCAATGTTGTTCGTTGGCTTACCGGCATCATAGGCTTGATTGAAGCCTGCGTTCGTTGGAGATGAGCCTTGGTAAGGCTTGTGCTGCGGAGGCTGCCAGCCACCGCCGTTATACGCTTGTCGGCCATAAGAGCCCGCATAGGGATCAAAAGGCGGCTGGTCAAAGCCCGGTTCTTTCGGAATAACTACCGCTGCTATGAAGTAAATGAAGATGACGGTGCCTCCGGTAAAAAAAGTTGTGATGACAACTAGCAACCGCAACAAGGTTGCATCTACATTCATAGCCTCAGCCAGTCCACCGCATAGGCCAGTCACTTTCTTATCTCTTCTTGAGCGGTATAATTTGCCCATCATGATCTAACCCTCCTGTTTCAGTTTGTTGCGCAAGGCTTCCAACTCAGCGTCTACAGCAGGGTTGCCCGCCGCATAGTAGCTTTCCCGGCTCATGCGTCTTACATCTCGGAGCGTCCTTGCGTTAAGCTCCATATCGGATACGCGCTCTTCCAAACGTCCGAACATCCGCGGTGTCGCGTCCTGCCCTACACTGCTCATCCGTGCATGCAGCCTTTGCTGCAAACGCGCGGATTCCATTCGCGCCAGGTAGTAGCTGCGTTTATCTGCCACTTCTTTGTAATCGGACTTCATCTGCTGCAGCTCCTCATCCAGATCAAGGATGGATTGCTTCGCTTGTTCATACAAATCTCGGTATTGCTCGCTCTTCTCCTCGGCTTGCAGCTTCTCTTGAAGCACGATGCGCGCCATATGTTCTTCGCCAGCTTTCAAAGCCAGCAGCGCTTGATGCTCGCGCTTCTCTTTCGTTTCCAGCGCCGTCAGGTACTGCTGGCGGAGCGCCGCCGCGTGGCTGACGCATTGCTGGTACAGCTTCTCGGATTGTTGGAGCTGCTCGCGTTGTGCAGCTAAGTATTGATCGATCAAGCGCACCGGGTCTTCCGAACGCTCCAAATGCTCATTTAGTGTTGCTACGGTTATATCTCTCATACGCCTGATTAGGCTCATCTCTCATACCACCTTTTTCACTCTCTGGAATCCGTTACTTAGACATGCGACCTTTTCGCTAGCATCGAGAAACCGTATCCGATCAACCCGATAGCGAGAAGAATAATGACCCAACCAGCTAATTTGCCTAGCAGGATGATAATTCCCAGTCCTGCAATCACCCATCCGATTTTGCTGCCATTTCGAATGCCGACATAGCCAAGGCCTACCATCGCAAGAGGAATTACGTAGCCCATGATGGAGCCAATGAACGGTCCCATATGGATGCCTAGCTTATTCAGCAGGATCAGCGCACCGAATGCGATTAACAGAACGGCTAAACCTGTATTTCTTTTCATCGTTTTCGTCACCGCCTTTCGTGTGTTGTGCTCTTGTTCATGTCTTTATTTTAGGTAAAAATGCAGCTTCCCAAAACGGACCCGCGACGGTTTTTATTCCTAGACCTAAGTCGGGGCGCAGCTCAGACCTAGGGAGAAGACAAGCTCTTATATGGAAAAAAAGCATGGAATACCCCGTAGTTACAGCAAAAAGCCGCCATGGACGTGGTCCATGACGGCTCTATTTCAATATTACACTGCTGCTTTACGAAGCAGCACATAGGTGATCAGCAGGTAGAGCTGTCGCCGGAATCATCCACCAAAACAGCTCCATATAATGATGAATCAACCATTCGAACAAAGGCCCCCATTGTTGATAGTAAGTCATCAAGTATGTGCCTAAGCTGCCTATTAGAAAAATGGCGGCAAAAAAAGCAAACAAGCCATTTCGACCAAATCTTCCGTGCAAGCTCGATATCGCCAACCCTAGAAAGTATTGATTCAGTAATATAATTAAATATATGGCCCCTACCTGGATTAGCGAAGCATCCTTCAGAAACTCCAACTGGAAATAGTTCAGGTGAACACCCCAGCCATTCGTTGCGCCCTCAACGAATGACAGCAAGACGAGTATAAGTGCCGAAATAAAGTTAGCCAACGCTGCAGCAGACACCGTCCCAAGAAAGTAGTCCGTTCTGCGAACGCTTAAGCCTGTTGCAAGAGGAAAGGTTTCTTTTAAAGTGATAATGCCAACGATGAGCACATAGATGAAGATGGAAGCAAGACCACCCGTATGGAAGGAATCTACTTCGTTCATCATAACAGCAAAAAATAGATTGATGACAAAGCTAGCCGCGAGAACGAGCCAAGGGGTGATGAACCACATGGACTTGTCTTTCAAATGCATTTTCACCACACTTCGAATCCGATTCATAGGGGTTCAGCCGCCTTTCTTTCTGAGGTTCTGCCTGTTAACTGAACGATTAACTGCTGCAAAGATACGGGGGCTAGCTCCAAACCAAGCTCTTCAGCCTCTCTTCGATCCTCCGCGCTCAGGGTTCCCAATAAGGTAACGGAAGTCATAGCGCCAAACGGTGTGCGATCCAGTATCTCTCTCCCTTTCACGAACAACTCTACTGCATTCGTTAGTCCAGCAACTGTGATAGCACGACCGCGAAGGTCATCGGCATCCTCATCGATAATGAGCTTGCCGTTATCAATGAGCAAGACATGCTCCAAAAGACGACTAACCTCATCGATCATATGTGTGGATAAAATAACCGTCCGCGGGTGCTCCGCGTAATCTTCCAGCAATCGATCGTAGAAGATGCTTCTGGCTACAGCATCCAATCCCAAATAGGGCTCATCGAAAATCGTAAGCGGGGCCCGGCTTGCAAGCCCGACAACAATACCAACGGAAGACAGCATGCCTCTGGAAAGCTTTCTCATTTTTCTTTTCAAAGGGAGCCGGAATTCATCAATTAACGAATCGGCGTACTCACGATCCCAATTTGAGAATACCGATTCGGCGACATCCAGCACATCAATTACACGAAAGCTGTTCGGGTACTTCTGGCTCTCCTTAATAAAGCACATTTGGCTCAACACCCGATTGTTCTCATAGGGAGCTAAGCCAAACACCTTGACTTCGCCGCTCGTAGCAAATTGCTGTGCCGTAAGCATATGCATAATCGTCGTTTTGCCAGCGCCATTTCGGCCCAGCAGTCCATAGATTTTATTCGCTTCAATCGTAAAGCTGACTTGATCCACCGCGGTGACTTCACCATATGATTTGGTCAGATTCCTAACGTCCACTATGCTCGCCATCACGCTTTATCCCCTCTCCGAATCATTTCTGACAATTGCTCGGAAGTAATGCCTAATTTCTCGGCTTCCTTGACCATAGCTACCACATACTGCTCGTAAAATTGCTCTTTCCGCTTCTCCACCAGCTTGATTCGTGCCCCAGTTGCTATAAACATGCCGATCCCCCGCCTTTTATACAGAATGCCTTGATCCACCAAAAGATTTACGCCCTTAGCAGCAGTCGCTGGATTAATCTGATAAAAAGAGGCAAACTGGTTCGTTGAAGGTACCTGCGATTCCTCCAGCAATCTTTCTGCAATAATGTCATCTTCGATACGTTCCGCAATTTGCACAAAAATCGGGCGGCTATCGTCCATCATTAATCAGCCAAAGTGAATCTACTAATTTTGGTAGAATTTGTAGTTTTATTTCGAAATGTGTATCATAGTGGATGATAGTTTACTATATTTGGAAATTTAATTATTTGGAGGGAAACAAATGAAACGTTGGGTGTGCACACTCGCTGCTATTGCAGTCACCGCATCGCTAACCGGTTGTAATTTTATGGGGAAGGTCGGCAGTTCAGGAGAAGGAGGAGCGCTAAAGAAGCTGGGCAAAGATGAGAAAGCAACAGTCAAGGTCCTTTATTATGATAAAAATTCATTTTATCAACAGTACGGAAATCTGTTCATGGCCAAAAATCCGAATATTGATGTGGAAGTTATCTCCAGCCAAAATATCTATGGACCAAACGGCAATGGTGATCCGCAGGAAGCGATGGAAAAGCTCATCGATGATGAAAAGCCCGATATTATCCTCATAAACGGCACCGATCAGCTTGAAAAATATGTGCAAAAAGGGCGCCTTTATGCGTTGGATGATGTCATTAAGCAGGATAAATTCGATATCGAAAACATCCTTCCGGCATCGCTAGAGGCGATAAAGGTCAAAGGCGAAGGCAAGCTTTACGGCCTTTCTCCGGACTTCTACAGTCAAGCCCTGTACTATAACAAAGACCTGTTCCAGCAATACGGCGTGGAACTCCCGAAAAATAAAATGAGCTGGGAGGACGTCCTTCAACTCGCCAAGCGTTTCCCAACCGATGGTCAGGGAGATCAGCGCATTTACGGCTTTTCCGCGTATTCCTACATGCAGGAAGGCGTCGGCTATCAGTATATGAACACCATAGGCACCACTTTAGGGCTCTCCTATTTCGATGGAGATCAGATGAAGCTGACCTACCATACTGACGCCTGGAAAAAAGTGCTGGAGCTTACCGTGGATGCTTTAAAATCCGGAGCTTTGTACATTCCGAAAAGCCAGAATGCCGACAACAATGCACCGCACATGTATGAAGACTATCTCAAACAGAATTTGTTCGTGATGGGGAAAGTCGCGATGACAATCGATGGCAACTATATGATGCAGAATATCCAGGAAGCCAAAGATCGTCTGAAAGATGTGAAGGCCGTCAATTGGGATATCGTCACCGTTCCCGTCGACCCGCAAAATCCGGATTTTTCGAACAACGTATCGGTGTCCAACTTATTCGGCATCAACGCACAGTCCTCCAATACGCGAGCAGCCTGGGAATTAATTAAATATATCAACAGCGATGAATTCGCCAGAGTCATGTCCAAATCGTCGCAAAACCTGCAGACCCGCACCACCTATTCCAAAGAAAAAGACGGGCATAATTTGGAGCCATTCTACATGCTGAAACCAAATCCCAACTCGATTTATAAAGGTTATGAGAAGATGCCCATGAGCTTCTATCAACAGTTCAACAACTTAGCCAATCAAGAAGTTCAAGCTGTCCTCGATAACAAGAAGTCTGCGGATGAGGCGCTAAAGACGATGGAGGAGAAGGGCCAAGAAGCCTTGCTGCAAGCGAAACAAATGGAGGACGCCCAGAAAGCGGCCCAGCAGAAGTAAACGCCTGTATAAAAGTGCCATGCTTACGCACAAACTATTTCATCATCTAGAAAGCAGGTGCTTCCCATGAAACCGTTATGGCTGCGTATCTCCGCCTTTGTTTGCTTCCTGATTCTACTGCCTATGCATGCGGGAGCGAAGGATTCGCTTGCCCCTGAAGAGACGCAGGCTGCCCCGCTGTTCTCCTTCTCCGTTCTGAGTGATGTGCATATCACGACTTGGGACGGAGAAGCTCAGCGATTGCTGCGCAATGCGCTGGACGATCACCACGCGATGCGCCCGGACAGCAAGCTGCTCGTGCTCAACGGCGACCTCACGGGTGGCGATGAGGCCGACTATCGCGCCTTGTTGGGGCTGCTGGGCAAGCTGCCCCATGCGCCTGTCCATGCGACCATGGGCAACCATGATTACTATCGCATGTGGCGTACGCCCGAGGGAGGCATGGACACGAGGAAGCTCAATCCGAACTGGTCGAGCCGCCAGGCCGTCGAGCTGTTCGACCGCATGTTTCATTACGATAAGCCGTATCACGAGCTTATCGTAGAGGGCTACCGCTTCCTGTTCCTCAGCGGGGAAGCGTATCGTGATGTGGACGCATCGATCAACGAGAATGCGTTCTTGTCTGCGGAGCAGCTAGCCTGGGTGAAGGAAAGGCTGGATGCCTCTGCCGCCACGGACGCCGGCAAGCCGGTCTTCGTATTCCTGCACCAGCCGCTGCCGCAGACGCTGGATGGCACGGACCGTGAGCTGGGCGTCGTCCAGCACAAGGAGCTGCGGGCGCTGCTCGATGCGCATCCGAATGTCATTTTTTTCAGCGGGCACACGCATTGGAATCTGGAAACTACAAGGCAAGTGAAACAGCTGAAGTTTCTTGCCGCTTCAAGCGCCTCCATCCGGCAGGTGTGGAACGCTCAAAACGAGCCCGAAGTGCGCTCGATTAGCCAAAGCCTCATCGTGGACGTCTACAAGGACAAGGTTATCATTAATCGTCGCGAACACAGCCAGAAGCGTTGGATTGAACCTTCTATCGCAAAGGGCTACGATGTGAAATGACGCCGTTGCCAATGTTGAAAGGCCGCCAGACAAGGGAAGCATAATCCCCTCGTCTGGCGGCCTTCTTTTGCATATAACATAATCCTCGTCTATCGCCTGTCATCTATGTTCAATCTCCGCATGGCTTCCTGCCGCCTGCACTTCCAAACGATATCCCAACCCGCGAACTGTTGTGAATCGGATCCCCTCCGAATAAGGGCCGAGCCTGCCTCGCAGTCTTTTAATATGAACATCGACGGTCCGCTCGTCTCCTGCATAATTCACTCCCCATACCTGTTCGATGAGTTGGCTCCTCGTCAAAATTTGATTCGGATAGCTGGCGAGTGTAAACAGCAGTTGGAATTCTTTGAGCGGCAAGATGAGACTATGCCCTTGAATGCGCACTTCATGCTTGGCCCGGTCAATCACCAGATCGCCGAGTTTTATTTTAGTTAAAATAGCTACCCGATATCGCTTAAGCACAGCCCTTACTCGCACAACGAGCTCTTCTGGATGAAAAGGCTTGGCCAAATAATCGTCAGCGCCCAGCTGGAATCCCCGAATCGTGTCCTTATGGTCGCCCGGGGCTCCGATCAGAAGAAGAGGCAACCCCGTATCCGCGCTGAAGTCCCGCGCTAGCTGCCAGCCGTCCAAATGGGAAACCGTGACATCAAGGATGATGGCATCAACCGAGGAGCGATCCAGCTGCATCATCACGTTGGCGCTGCCCTCAGCGGTGTGGACAACCTCAAATCCTTCCCGTTGGAGCGTGTATCGGAGCAAGTGCCGTACGGGACCGTCGTCGTCTATGATGAGTACGCGAGCCATTTCTACGGAACACCTCCTTTGGGAGCCTGCAACCAAAAAGCGTCCATACGCATCATGCATACAGGCGCTTCTTGGGTTTATTTATACTTAATGGAATTGTTTGAGCAGTCGCTTGGCCGTTCCGTTCGGTGTCTCAATGACTTCGTACATATTGACGACAACGCCGGAATCTACCTGCTCATTCTTCAAGCCGGTTACGACAATCTTTTGCTTGCCGCTAGTCAGCTTCCCGGTTCCTGTCAATGCCGCCGTCTGCGTGCCGACGATGCGGCCGAGCGAATCGACCATATCGAATTCGACCTTGGAGAAGTTCGAGTCAATAATCACTTGATCTTCATGCGTAATATCCAAATCCAGATTCAACTGATAGGAGTAGTTGCCGCCGCTGTAAAGCCAGCTGATCGAAGAGTCGTTGACCTTCATCGAGAACGGATACAGCGCCAGGATATCGCCGTCTTCCTCTTTCTGAACCGCGACTTGATACGTGCCGATGGATACCTTACCTTCGGATACGGATTTATCGTCATAGACGCTGAGCGCGAATGTCTCGTCTTCTTTCTTATTCGGAAGCAGGTAGGAATAACTGACTACATACGAGCTTCCCGGTGTGATCTGCGTTGCGACAGAGCTTTGTCTGGAACCCGTGTACGAGTTGCCGCTGCTGTCGATCAGCTCGTTCTGAAGATCAGGTAGCGCCAGCGTGCTCGTTCCGTTATTCGTTATTTTGTATTTGGCTACGGCTGTTTTGTAGCCTAAGTCGTCATTCTCCAGAGCATGCAGCTCTACGAGCGACACGGCCAGATTTTTATTGACCACGGAGCTGTTGTTGAATGAAAGCTTACTGCCCAGCGTGTAGCTTACAGCTGTTGTGAAGCCGCTCTTCGCTTCGCTAGCGCCTTTCAAGAGGAACACAGCCACAGGCATTTGGCTTGTTGTCGCCGTACTGCCACTGGAGCTGCTAGTGCTGCTACTGGACGCAGCATTTGCTGTTGTACTTGCCGTGGAAGCTTCGCCAGCTGTCGATGCTGCGGCAGTTCCACTTGCGCTGTTTGAAGATGAGCTTCCCGAGCTGGACGCCGTCGTTTTCTCCCACAGCACAAGCTGGCTTGCTTCCGGATCAATACCGCTCGGCAGAATGGCATTGAAATAGTAACTCACGGTTTCCTTCGGAGCCAGAAAGTCATTGCGCTCGGAATTATCCGTAGCCGTCACAGCTGTTCCCGAATCGCTAAACTGATAAGACGCGTAAAACGAAGGGATAGATGTCGTGGTTTCACCGTCATTGCTGAGTGTAACAACCGTCTGCACGTGCACACCGTCGGCTTGCTTGTTGTACACGGAGCTGTCTGCCTTTACTGTGATCTGCTCCCCATCTTGTTGACCGATATACGCTTGCTTCGCGCCTAAAGCCGTCGTTTGCAGCGAAGCATTCAAATTCATCGTCCCCAGCGAAACATCCTCGCTCTGATTCAGGTAAAAGAATTCCAGCGATAAACCGCTTGTGGACATCTGTTTGGACACTGGTGTTTTCAGTGTAATCGTATCCGATTGGTTCGGCAGGAATGTCGTGCCTGACCCGCTGGCAATAGAAGACGTATATTTCAGGCCATTCGCGTCTACGAGCCTGACTTGCAGAGCGGAAGGCAGCTTGACGCTGCTGGAGCCGAGATTTTTGGCGGAAACTTGGGTGTACATGTACCATTTCCCATTCTCCGATACGCGAACGCTTTGCCCCAATTGGAAGGCGATAGAAGCATCGGTGTCAAGTGTGCTGTCGAGCGTACGCAGATTAATAATCTCTTCCGGTACGGTAACCTGCCCCTCCTGGATGGCAGATGCAACCGGGAGATTGCCTAGATGCTTCATGAAATCAGCTTGGTTCGAATCCCAGCGAAATACATCGACTTTCAATTGATCCGCTGTTTCACCTGCTGCGAGGCTGGAATAGAAGCGGAAGCTTTGCTCCTGTCCGGGAAGAACGCTGGCGCTCTTCTTCTCGCTCAGTTTCGCCGTGTAGCTGTGCCCTGCCGCATCCGTTACGCGAACGCCATATTGGTTGAAGTCAACCGCACTGCTCTCTCCATTATGTAGAAGCACAGAGAACTGCAGGGAAGAGGACGAAACGCTTGCTTGGCTCAAAGTAAAATAGGATGAGTCTGAGATGTAGACCGCTTCCGCAGCGGCGTGTGCTGCCGGAGCGCTGGGCGCCGCCCAGGTTGCTGCCGTTAAACCGCCAGTGACCAGAAGCGCCAGTGTTGTATGTTTGAGTGAAATCGATGTTAGTTTGCGGATCATCGTAGTTACCTCCTTAGAGCAATCCTTTGGATTGCTTTCTTCGTAAGCATAGGCTGAGCAATCCTTTGGATTGCTTTCTTCGTAAGCGTTGGCTTTACTATTTTAGTCGTAGCGAAGGGCGTCGATTGGTTTTAATTTAGATGCTTTATTGGCTGGATACAATCCAAAAATGACGCCAACTAAAGCAGAGAACAGGAAGGCATACATGCCTACGCTGAGCGAAAGGCTCGTTTCTTGGCTGGGATTGATGTAAGGCCACGCCAGGGATAACGCAACCCCGACTATGAGACCGATTAAACCTCCCAGGCCGCTTATCAAGGTCGCTTCAACAAGGAATTGAAGCAAAATATTTCTGCGCTTGGCGCCAATGGACTTGCGAATTCCGATTTCCCGCGTTCGCTCGCTGACTGTAACAAGCATAATATTCATGATGCCGATACCGCCTACAATCAGTGAAATGGCAGCCACAGCAACCAATTGATTCGTAAGTGAACTGGATGCCGACTGTCTCGCGCTAATCAATTCCGATGAATTGAAAATATTGTAGCCTGACGTGCTTTTGAATTTATTGGCGAGATAGGCTTCCAAAATTCTTTGAACCCGGCTCACATCATCGCCGGACGCCGCTTCGACATAAGCTGTCCGTATCGAGCCAAGCTTGAAATCCCTGCTCATTGTCGGCAACGGCACGATAACGGAACTGTCCAAGGAGGTCCCGCTTGTATTGGAGCCTTTGGTTTGCAAAACCCCAATAATCGTGTAGATGTACCCGTTTACGTTAATTTCTTCATCAATGGGATCTTCGGTGCCAAAAAACTGCTTAGCCACATCGGTGCCAATGACAGCAACGTGATTGCGATAGTCAAGATCAGCCGCTGCGAGGAAACGCCCGCTGCCGATTTTGCCTTTTTGCAAATCCAGGTAACGGTCATTCGTCCCGATAACACTGTACGTCTCCGACGTGCGGTCGTACTTGATGTTCGTGCTGCTCCTTGTCATGGTTGGTGCGATGGCGCTGATGCCGGGCGTACTTTCCAGCTGCATGACTTCATCGTAATTCAGTTGAGTGGCGCGGCCGTTACCCATCAGATTAACCGTCAGCAGGTTCGTGCCCAGTCCTTCATATTGTTTTTCAATGGCTTTGGACGTGCCCTGACCAATCGATACAAGCGTGATGACCGAGCTGACGCCAATAATGACACCGAGCATGGTCAGCACGGAACGCAGCGGATTCGAGCGCACCGTGGCCATCGCCATTTGAAATAGCTCCCAAATTCTCATAAGATTACCGCCTCCTGCGCCAGCAGCTTCGGCATGGGCTCATTTCGCACATCCTTAATGATTTCCCCATCGCGCAGCGTTACGACACGCTTGGCGTTATCGGCAATGTGATTGTCGTGGGTAATGAGTACGATGGTGTTGCCCTGCCGATTAAGTTCTTTAATCAACTCGAGTACCTCGATGCCGGTCTTCGAATCCAGCGCTCCCGTAGGCTCATCCGCCAAAATCAATGACGGGGAGATCGCCAGCGCTCTCGAAATCGCGACCCGTTGCTGCTGACCGCCGGACAGCTCACTCGGCTTGTGATGTCCCCTTTGGCCCATCCCTAGCTTCTCCAGCATTTGCTGCGCGCGTTCTTTGCGTTGTTTGGCCGGGATGCCCGCGTAAATCATGGGCAGCTCCACATTTTCAATCGCAGTAAGCCTAGGCAGCAGGTTGAACTGTTGGAAAATAAAGCCGATCTTCTTATTCCGCAGCTCGGCCAGCCCATTATCCAACATCTTCTCCGTGGAAACGCCATCCAGAGTATACGTCCCCGAGGTCGGGCTGTCGAGCAGCCCAATCGTATTCATCAGCGTCGATTTGCCTGATCCGCTGGGGCCGATGATGGCAACAAAGTCGCCTTCCGCAATGTGCAGCGTAATGCCGCGCAAAATTTGCAGCTCTTCTTCGCCCCTGGCGTAGCTCTTCGTAATTTGATTCAGTTCAATAATGTTCATTGGATTGGCTCCTTTCCGGGGCTGCTAGTTTCGTCCGCCGCCTTGGTTTCCGCCGCCTGCGTTGCCACCGCCAGAGAAACCTCCGGCTCCACCACCTGGGAAGCCGCCTCCGCCAGGGAAGCCACCTTGCATTTGCTGCTGGTTAGTCGTCGTCGCTTTCCGTGTCGGCATTACAACCTCATTGCCTGCTTCCAGGCCGCTCGCCACTTCCACCTGCGTTTTGCTGCGGATGCCGACCTTGATTTCATGCTGCTCTTCGACAGTGCCGTCCGCTTTTTTCAACGTGACCGTTGTCTTGCCCTTCGTCGTCGTCACCGCCTGAATCGGCAGAACCAGAATGTCTTTCTTATCCTGGATATAAATTTCTGCGGTTGCCGTCATGGCGTATTTCAAATCGTTTTGCGCTGTGTTTGGAATGGCCACAACCGCATCATACGTCGTTACCCCGTTGGACGTAGTACCTACATTAGAAACGGAGGTGATTTCGCCATCGAACGATTTGCCGGATATCGCGTCAACCTTCACGGTTGCCTTCTGGCCGACCTTGATGCTCGTCAAGTCCAGCTCATCTACCGCAATAGCTAGCTGCATGGTACTCAGACTCGCTACGGCGCCTAGTGTTGTGTTAGCTTCAACTTGAGCGCCTGCCGGATAATTGCGCAGCACATTACTTTTACTGTTGGCAAAATCTGCAGAGAACACGCCGTCAAATGGCGCTGTAATCGTCAGTTGCTTGACTTTCTGATCAGCGTCATCCACTTTAATCTTCTGACTATCAATAGCTGCTTCCTTGGAAATGATATTATTCTGCAAATCATCGTTGAACAGTGTTGCGATCAGATCGCCCTGTTTTACCGTTTCTCCATCCTTGAATTTCATCGTTTTCACCGTACCGCTAGCCTCTGAGAAAATAGCTGCCGTACGCACATAGTCAAGCGCTGCTTGATCGGAAGATTCGACCTTGCCGTTACCGCTGCCAATGCTGCCTTTCACTTTCAAACCAGCTGAGAGTGTGCCATCATTGGTGACAAGCACCTCCACAGCAACCATTTTATTCCCACCCGCATCCGCTTTAATTTCGTGACCGATCGTATTCACGGTACCGACCTTGGATAACAAGTAACCATCCACCGTAAGCTCGACATTGTCGCCTTTTTTCAACTGTACAGCCTCTTGCAGTGAGAAGGGCAGGCTTACTTTGAATTGCGTTGTATCTGAAATCGTTCCGATTTTCGTTGTTTTATTGACTTGGCTGCCAACATCCAAATTGGAAGCTAGCGTAAGCTTGCCGCTGAGTGGTGCCGAAACTGTCATATGATTTTGTTCGTTCTGAAGCTCCGTCAATTCTTTCTCCAGTTGAGACAAGCTGACTTGGGCCTCTTTGAGGTTTGCTTCTGTAGAAGGCACGGAAAGTTCGACGAGCACGTCGCCCTTTTTGACTGCTTGATTTTGCGTCAAATTCATCGTTTTAATGATGCCATCCACGGGGATGACGATATTTTGCTTATCCTTCGCATCCAACTGAGAGGTACCCGATACCGTGGAGGTAATAGCCCCCTTCGTTACCTTCATTACCGTTTGCTGTGTGGCAGTTGCTGCGGGTTGCGATTTCTTATGTAGGTAGAAATAAGTGCCTGCTCCACACAACATAGCAGCTAAGACCACAATGATCCATTTCTTCTTACTGCCCAGTTTCATCCATAAATCCCCTCTCCAAGTTCCCAAGACATCGAACGTCTTAGTCATCTACATCTTCACAAGACTAAGTGTAAGGGGCAAGGCTGAAACCCTTCTGAACGTAAGCTGAAAGTAAGTTGAATACAAGCTGAACGTTTGCTGAAAGCCCCTCTCCAATAACGAACTCTCGTTCCGCTAATCTGTTTGCTGTCTCCAAACACGCCAAAGAACCTCCAACCCACTTCAAATGTGAGTTGGAGGTTCCCTTTTAATCCGATACTACCGCAGCTTCATTATTCAGCAGCCGGAGCAGCAGGCGCTGCAGGGGCATCGCCCGCTGGGCGGTCGTGCTGGAATCCGCCTTTATTTTCAACAAATTTCTTGATGGAATCCGTCATGCCGTCCTTGATTTTGCTGATCAGATCGTCTTCGCTGATGCCTTTAGCCGTAGCGATTTCGGCAATAGACTTGCCAGCCTCCTGCTCGGTTCTCAATTCATCCGCGGTGATGCCGAGAATGGTCGCGAGCGTGTCGGGATTGCCGAAGCCCATGCCGCCTCCGTGACCGCCACGGCCTCCTTCATGGCCGCCAACAGGCCCCGTGCCTTCGATCTGCTTCGTCAGGCGGTCGGACAAACCGGAGATGATTTTATCCGCTTGCTCTTGTGTAAGTTTGCCAGAAGTTACTTCGGCATTAATCGCTGTCGTCTCAGCCGCCACCAGCTTCTGCAAGAGGTCCGCTTCGGTTGTACCCTTCTCTACAGCAAACGCCGCTAATGTTTTGCCGGCTTTCAGCGCTTCTTCAACTGCCGTTTGCTCAACGTTCAAGATCGTAGCCGTTTGCTCAGTCAGCTTACCGCCGAAACCGCCGCCTTGACGTCCGCCGCCTGGGAATGGACTGCCCCCGCCTTGAAAGTTTCCGCCTCCCTTGTTGCCAAAGCCTGCATTCTCAATTTGCTTCGTCAGTTGATCGGACAGACCGGCAATCACTTTATCCGCTTGCTCCTGTGTGATTTTGCCCGCGGTCACTTGCGCGTTAATCGCTGTCGTTTCAGCCGCAACCAGCTTTTGCAAAAAGTCTGCTTCCGTCAACCCTTTTTCCTCCGCGAAGGCGGCCAATGTTTTGCCGGCTTTCAACGCTTCTTCAACTGCGCTCTGCTCAACGCTCAGGATGGTTGCCGTCTCTTTCACGACACTAACTCCTTGACGTCCACCGCGATCGCCGAAGCCTCCGCGCCCTTTGCCGTCTTGTCCCCAGCCCTTGTCCGCTTGCTTCGCTGTTGTGCTGCTGGAAGTCGTGCTCGCTGTATTTGCGTATGCTTGGTTATGTAAGGCTCCCACAAATCCAACTCCAAGTACGAAAGACGCGATCATTGTGCCTGTGATGATTTTTCTGCCAATAGTTTTCATGTTTGTTTCCACCTTTATATTTTAGTTTTGTTTGCTGCTTACAAGACTAAGTATAGGTGCCTTACCTGAAATACATCTGAGTGCAAACTGAAGATTCGCCTAGCGTTACCTGAGAATTGGCTGAAAAAGCCAACCATGCCTGAGCCTGCATGGAAAATGAAAGGCTTGACCTGCATTCAGGTCTTCGGTTGAAGCCTGGCGTTCGGTCCTACGAGCTTGAAGGTCAAGTCAACTTAGTCGTCCCAGACGGAACTACGATGTGTTTTCGCTCTGAATACTGCCATTCAGAGCCATGAAGAGGATCTACGATCCGCTAAGTAGGTTCATTCCCTCCTAAAACCACCTAAAACCAGCTTTTTCCCATCAATAGCGAACCGTAGTTCCGCGAAATCGCGGTAAAAGCGAATTTGACTCCACATAAGGTACCCTGGTTCCGTTTCGCAGGACAGAACGATCTTCGCTCAAAGCAGGATCCCCTGACATATACGAAAAAAAGAGCCCGCCCCGGCTTTTACCGGGACCGAGCTCTTAATGGCCTGCAGGAAGCGTCACACGGAATGTGCTGCCGCGGCCCACTTCACTATCGACTTCGATGGTTCCTCCGTGCAGTTCTACGATCGATAATGTGATCGATAAGCCTAGACCCGCGCCGCCGCTCCTTCTCGCCCGAGAAGAATCGATACGGTAGAAGCGGTCGAACAAATGGGCCTGATGCTCAGGCGCAATACCCGGCCCATTATCCTGAACGGCGATTTCGACGCCAGCTTGCGTTGTTTCTACCGTCAGGCCGATTTGCCCCGTAACCGGATTCGTATGCTGAACGGCATTGTGAAACAAATTCAGCACGACCTGCTTCATTTTGTCCGGATCGTACATACAACGCGCCCCGGGCTGTAGTTTCAAAGTCACGGTGCGCTCGCCCGCCAGAAGGCGAAGCTGCGATTCCATCTCGCGGAGCATCTCATCCAGCATCCCTTCCGACTTCTGGAAAGTCGGAGTGCGGTCTAAACGTGCGAGCAGCAGCAGGTCCTCGACCAGCTTGTTGATCCGCACGGACTCGCCATGCATGCTCTTCAGCGCTTTCAGCAGCTGCTCGGGCTGATTGTAAGCCCCGCGAAGCAGCACTTCCAGGAAGCCGTGAATCGAAGTCAGCGGCGTGCGAAGCTCATGCGAAGCATCCGCCGCGAAGCGCCGCATCTGCTCCTTCGCCTCTTTCTCGGCTTCGAATGAAATCTCCAGCCGCTCCAACATGCTGTTGAAGGAGGTGGCGAGGCTGTCGATTTCCATTTGGCCCTGATGAGCCGGGAAGCGTTCATTCAGGCTGCCGGCGTCAATGCGTTTAACCGTATCCACCATATTGGATAACGGCACCAAGGTGCGCCGCAACACCGGAAGAAAACCTAGCAGTCCAACAAATAGGGCTAACATAGAAAGAAGGAAAAAAGTGAGAAGCTGACGAAACAGCACATCTTTAATAGGTTTAGTGCTTACGCTCGCCTGAATAATTCCCTTGATATCCTGAGATCTCTCGGAATTTCTGCCGATCTGATGAAAGACGATCAACTGCTCGTTGCCGCTGCTATCCTTAATGGTTTTGTAAGGTGCCGGCTTCATTCTCGATTTCATTAAATTTAAATATTCATCTACCGATAGCTCAGGTGTGGAAAGCCCATTTTGCGAGGTGATCAGCTTATAGGCGCCTTTTTCATCAATAATCGCTATAGATAATTCCGGAATGAAAATTCGTGGAAAATCTCCGTTATTGTCCGTGCGGTCATCCCGCATACCATCTCGCTTCGGCACAAAAGGATTCAACCCTTTTTCGGGCGACTCCCCTATCCGCTGCCAGGTATTCGGCGGAAGCGTCATCAACTGATTGCTGATGGTTTCCGCCTTATTTTTATACAAGAATTGCTGCATGAAAATATATTGAAAAACACCAATGAGCAGCAGCAGCACCGACATGACCAATAAGGTCCGCGACAATAATTGAAATTTCAGCGAACCGGTGGCAAAAAGCTTAAAGAACCGGCCCCGCTTCTTCATGTCAGATCCATCCGATACCCCGCGCCGCGAATCGTGCGGATCAGCTTATGCTCTTTATCGTTCAATTTATCGCGCAAAGATCGAATGTACACCTCGACGATATTCTCTTCGCCGCCGAAGTCATAGCCCCAAACTTTATCCAGAATCATGGTCTTGCTGAGCACAAGCCCATGATTGATGGCCATGAATTTGAGCAATTCATATTCCGTTGGGGAGAGCTCCAGCACACGATCGTAGATGGAGATTTCCTTACGACGATCATCCATGCGAAGCGGCCCGATCACGACTTCGCCGAAGAGATTCGGGAAATGATTGCGAATCCGCGCATAGATGCGGGCAAGCAGTTCCTCGAAGCTGAACGGTTTGATCATATAATCGTCTGCTCCGAGCGTAAGCCCCTTCACCCGATCGTCGACCTCATCCTTAGCGGTCAGCATGATGACGGCGACATTGTCTGTCTTTTTGATCATCCGGCATACCTCGAATCCGTCCATCCCAGGCATCATCACATCCAAAATGGCAATATGCGGTTGGAATTTATTGCAAATCGTAATGGCGCTCAACCCGTCCTGAGCCGTCATCACTTCAAAGCCTTCATTTTGCAAGCCGAGCTCCAAAAATTCCAAAATGTGCGGCTCATCGTCCACGAGCAATATTTTAATCCCTTTTAATTGGCGCATCTGCAAAATCCTCCTGAGTTTCATCTTCCTTTACACGAGTTCTATACTCATTATCCCATATCCTGCCTGAAAGCAATCTGAGTGAAACCTGAAAGATACCTGAAAGTTTCAAAATTCAAGCAGCAGCCTCGGAAATGCGAAAAACCGTCAGGGAAAACATCCTCACGGTCCTTTGTGTCTAAACCCATACGTTTGAGCATAGGGAGTGGACTTAAGAATGGGGTTCCGACCGTTTCTTGAAATCGTCTTTCATTGAATTTACTTAGTTGGTAATAAGACGATTTCAAATACGGGCGCTAACGCTTCTCCACCCCAATCCCATCCCCTCTTCTGTTCTACTTTTGAGCTGCCTTCCACTTCTCTTTTCCATCACGGGTTATCGCCAGCTGTAACGACGGAACTACGGTGCGTTATTTCTTCGAATTCCCTATTTTTTCACAGTCACGAGGAACTGTGATGCGTTAAACAGGCAATTGCTAGCGTAAAACTCCTAATTTCTGATGCATAGCGTACTGCAGTTCCGCGAACCGCCCACTTAAGCCGATATAACTAGCCATAACGCACCGTAGTTCCGCTAGCCCGCTCAGGATAACGTCCTTCAAAGAATCCAATGGTTCGGTGAACCGCTTACAGTAGTACCATCTCTCCAAACCAAGCTTGCTCCCCTTCAAACAACATATGAATTTGGCGTCAAAAAGCCGGACCCTTGGCGGACCCGACCTTTTCATAACAACCTGTTCAATTAAACGACCCTCCTCTTAAGCTTCTCCTTCCCCAGCTCTTTCTGTACTAACATATCCAGATATGCCAGCAGCTGTGGTCGAAGCTCCTCTCTTTGCAACCCCAGTTCCACGGTGGCTTTCATATAACCGAATTTATCGCCGATGTCATAGCGGTCACCTTTGAGTTCCAGCGCCATTAGCCCCTCCTGCAGGCACATGCTGCGCAGCGCGTCGGTTAACTGATATTCGTTGCCCGCTCCTCGCTCAATCGTTTGCAGCACCTCGAAGATCGAGGGCTTCAGAATGTAACGGCCCATGATCGCCATGTTCGACGGGGCTTGCTGCGATGACGGCTTTTCCACAAGGTCGCTAACCCGGTAGGTACGGTTGTACGAAGCTTCTGCCGCGATAATCCCGTATTTGCTCACATCCGCTTGCGGAACCTGCTGGACGCCGACCACCTGCTTATTCGTTGCCTCGAAGATCTGCATCATTTCCATTAAAGCCGATGTTTCCGAGCTCATAATATCATCACCTAGAAGGACAGCGAACGGTTCGTCCCCAATGAAAGGCTCCGCGCACAAGATGGCGTGTCCCAGACCGAGCGGTTCTTTTTGCCGGATATAGTGGATGCTCGCCATATTCGAAATGCTCTGAATTTCGCTAAGCAGCTCCAGCTTCTCCTTCTCAAACAATGTCTGCTCCAGCTCGACGGATTTGTCGAAATGATCCTCAATCGACTTCTTGTTGCGGCCAGTTACAATCAAAATGCTTTCAATACCGGCCTGCACCGCCTCTTCCACAATATATTGAATGGCGGGTTTGTCGACAATCGGCAGCATTTCCTTAGGTTGAGCTTTCGTGGCGGGTAGTATGCGTGTGCCAAGTCCGGCGGCAGGAATTACGGCTTTTTTGATTTTCATGTTAAATCACTCCTTCTTCCATCGTTTTGGAATCGTTGAATACCCATTTGCGGCTTCCGATATAGTTAAAAATCACACCCGATCCAGTAGCCGTTAGTTTGCTGAACCATAACGACCACCCCCAATGCTCGGTAAACCAGACAAGCAAACAGGAGGTCAGCAGCATCAGTACGGCGTTCAAACTGACAAATTTGACGAATTGCCCCTTCTTGTCGCCGCTGCTCTGGAAGGTCCACGTTCGATTCATAAAAAAGCTGTTCAGCACGCCGCTGGTAAAGGAAATGCTCTGCGCCAGCAAATACGGCCAGCCCCACAGGGTGAGGAGCGTAAAGACAGCGAAATCAATCCCCGTATTCACGGCTCCAACCAGCCCGAATTTCATCCATTGTGCGATGAACTTGTTCATACGATGCTCTTGCTTCGGCGCTCTTTTTTCTTCAAGCCGTAGCAATCGCGAACGATATATAAAGGGCGGCCCTTGGACTCATCGTAGATTCGTCCGATGTATTCACCGACCACACCGAGAATAATCAAAATAAACCCGCTAAAGATCAGCTGAATAATCGCTATCCCGTTCCAGCCTCCCACCGTCGTATCGGTGAACAACTTCAAATAGAGCACAATCAACAGGTACAGCAGGCCTGATGCAGATAGTGCGCCTCCCAAGTAGCTGGCTGCTTTCAACGGCTTGATGGAGAAAGAGGTTAGACCGTCCAAGCTAAGCTTCAGCATTTTTTGGAGCGGGTACTTCGTTTCCCCAGCCGCTCGCTCATCGCGTACATACTCGACGGATGTCTGGCGGAAACCAACCCAGCTGACAAGCCCGCGAACGAAGCGATTTTTCTCCGTCAGGCGGCGCATCTCATCGCAAACCTTCCGGTCCATCAGCCGGAAATCGCCAGTATCCACAGGAATCGCAATATCCGTCGATGCCCGCAGAATACGGTAGAACAGGTGAGCCGTCTTCTTCTTGAAAAAGGTTTCTCCATTACGTCTGGTGCGCTTAGCGTAGACGACATCGTAGCCCTCTTTCCACTTCGCGATCATCTCCAGAATAAGCTCCGGCGGATCCTGGAGATCGGCGTCGATGACGACGACCGCCTCCCCGTTTGCATAATCCATACCCGCCGTAATGGCAATCTGATGACCGAAATTCCTAGAAAAGTTGATGAGTTTCACTCGCTCATCCCGATCGCTGAAGTCCTGGATCATAGCTGCCGAATTGTCTCGGCTGCCGTCATTGACGAACAGCAGCTCATACGTATCGCCCGTCTGGTTCATGACTTCCCGTAATCTTTGATACGTGTCTGTTATGACTTCTTCCTCATTGAAAACTGGAATGACTACCGAATATCGCACATGATTGAACATAGTTAGCATCCTCCTTAGAGCTTTCCAATGGAAAGCTATCTTCGTAAACGTTGCTGGGCTTTACATGAGCCAAGCAGACATCCTGCGATCAGGCTTACTTTATAAGGAATCGTAATTAATCTCATACAGGGTACTAGAACCACCCATTCCTCCGCCCATAGGCCCACCCTGAGCTTGGCCTCGACCGTCTCTGCCGTCAACGTTTCTTCCATCGCTTTGCTGACCATCTTGAGTTTGTTGATTGCCAGACTGATTCGTGGAATCCAACTGCTGAGCCTGATCTTGAGCCTGCTCCTGCCGCTCAGCTTGCTGACCTTGTTCGGCCTGCGCCGTTTCTGTTTGATACTCGCTTTTTGCAACTTCGGTACTGTGCGCTTTGATCCATGTTGTGATTTCCGAGCTTCCGCTTTCGCCGCCGCCAAATCCGCCGGAAGAGATCAAGAAATATTTAATCTCTTTGTTCTGTACCATTTGTTTCAATTTATCGACCGTGAGGATCGGGTCGGAGCCGGAGAAACCGCCCATCGCCATCACCGCTTTACCGGTTTGGATAATGTAAGAGGAAGCATCCGTGGCTCTCGATACCGCGAACAAATACTTCTCTCCTGTGTTGTTTTTCGTCACATAATCAAGCAGTTTCGTATTCACTTCGCTGGAGCCTCCCATGCGGGAACCGCCCCTACCGGCGTTTGTTTGCAAGCCTGGTCCTGCTTCTGGCAGCATGCTGTTCCCGCCGTAAAGCAGTGGCGTCGCTGCCCAATAGAGCGGTGCGACGAGCAAAGCTATCAAGCCTAGTATTATTGCAGTGCGAGCCAGCTTCTCTTTCTTAGAAGCGAGTACCAGGACAAGAACGGCAACGGCACCTGCCGCGCCGACGCCAATTGCCCAACCTGCGCCGATTTGCTGCATATAAGGATAAAGAATGTAGACTTGGAAAGCGGTAGTAACCGCGACGCCTGTAGGCAGCAACCACATTTTCCAGCCTGCTCTGTCGCGATACAAGTTCCAGAGCTCAGTCAAACCCGCTCCAGCCAGTGCCGCGATCGGCGCAGCCAGCATGATCAGGTAATACTGATGGAAGAAGCCCGCTACACTGAAGAATGCCGCCGCTGGAAGCAACCAGGCTAACCAGAATAAAGCTTCGAACTGCTTGGCGGTAAAAGGTTTCTTCCGGCGAATGCCGATGAGCAGCGCCAGCGCTCCGAATGCAGCAAGTGGCAACAGCCAGCTAATCTGACCGGAAAGTGCTGATTGGAACAGCCGCAAAGGTCCTGCTGTACCTGTATTGAAGGCACCGCCGCCGCCATTGCCGCCTCCGGGGCCTCCTTGGCCGTCGAAGCTAGGCGGCATCTGACCATCTGCGGCGAATCCGCCATCCTGACCGGTCGGCATCGAGCCTGAGCCATCCGTTTGGGCTCCATCTTGCACAGCAGCTGCGCCACTTCCGGCGCCGTCTTGCATGACGCCATCAGCGCTCGCGCTCTTCCCATCTTGGATGCCGTCGCGATTGCGACCATCGTCCTGCTGCGTAAAGCTGCCGTCCGGTCTGGCACCGCCGCCTCCGCCAGGTCCTTGATTGCCTGTCAAACGGGATACCCCGTTATATCCGAAAGCAAGCTCCAGCACCGAGTTCGTTTGGCTGCTTCCCATGTAGGGACGTTTGTCCGCTGGAATCGAATCTACAATGACTGCCCAGGATAGAGACAGGGCAATCAGCACAGCCGTCGCGCCAGTCAGCACTTTAAGCTGCTTTTTCCAGTTCACTTTACTTGCAAATATATAGAAAAGATAGAAAGCTGGAACTACCATGTAAGCTTGAAGCATTTTCATATTGAAGGCGACGCCGATCATCGCAAAAGCGGCTACAACCCAGCCCCATTTACCTCTGCGAACACCGCGCATCAACATCCATGTCGCAAGAACGAGCGTGAACACGAGCATACTATCCACATTGTTCGTACGGCTGACTGCCGCGGCAATCGGCGTACAAGCGAACACCAAGGACGCTAACCGCGCTGACGTTTTTCCAAACGTCGGTTTCATAATGAAATACATCAAAAGCACCGAACCCACGCCAGCTAAAGCTTGCGGTAAAATCACGCTCCATCCATGCATGCCGAACACATAAGCACTAATGGTTTGAATCCAGAAGGTAACCGGCGGCTTATCCACCGTTACATATCCAGCTGGATCAAAAGAAGCAAAAAAGAAGTTATGAAAACTTTGCAGCATACTCGTTACTGCCGCTGTGTAATACCCGTTCACCGTACTGTCCTGCCAAATGTTATACATGTTCAGAAAAGCAGCTAATAACGCTATGCCTACGAGGAAGAAATCGATTCTTGTACTTTTTAATCTCGTCATCTTTTTATCTACACCCCTATCTTCAAGTCTTCGATGGGAACTTATACCGTGTCCCTCGCTTACAATTAACACTTTACCCACCCTTCCTGAATCTTGGCTGAATACCGCCTGAGCATTTCGTGAAAGCTTCCTGAGACTTATCTGAATCCCTGACCAGACCCGATTTTCAGTATTCCTTCAGCAAATTATCAAGTGAATCTCAGTTAACGCTTCTATAATAAGTTCCATACACGCAAGGTTGCGAAAGAAAAGAGGAAACCCTATGGAGCCTATTGCGCCATCTTTTCATCCGTTTCATTTCCAAGCCCTGCAATCCAATATTGAATTGCTGCTTCGGTGTGAAGATAAGGATGTCCCCATCATAGAAAAAGTTACTATGGACTGGTTCCGCAGCGTTGAAAAGCGTTTCAGCCGACTGCATGACAACAGTGAAATCAGCTTGCTTAACACACTAGCCGGCGAAAATTGCATGATTTCGAATACGATGCTGGAAGTGTTGTTTCTAGCCGAAGCCTATCAAACCGCGACAAACGGCAACTATATTCCACTCCAGCAAGACGGTGCGGTAAACGCCCCTTCGGCTCCACCTTCATTACTAGCTTGGAAAGTGGACCCTGTTATCAAATCCATTCGGCTGCCCGATCATACGAGCATTGACCTGCGGGGTATCGACAAGAGTTGGTCGGTCAAGCGCCTCGCCGAATCTATGCAAAGCAAATTGGAACTTTCGCAAGGTCTCATCATTGCTGGAGGCGACATGACCGTATGGGGACGTTCTTCCAGCGAGCTTGATCCTTATGTCGTCGGCATTCAAAATCCATGGAACCTCAGCACCAAGATTGGCGCTATCGCTTTATCGGAAGGTTCCCTATCGACATGGAACAGACTAGAGGAAGGAGCCTACGCCGAAGGCAGCGATGTGATGCAGTGCACGGTCGCAGGCCAAGACATAGTGGAATGCCAAGTCTGGGCCAAAACGCTCTGCTCTCTGGGCATCGAGGAAGGGCTTGCGCTCCTCGCAGAGCGCACTGCCCGTTGTGAGGCAGTTGTGCTCTCTACAGCGCATAAACTGCACTACTGCGGCAGAAGGGAATCACTTGGCCGAAGATGGATCGATATGAACATTGACCATTATCACTTCCAGCAGGATAAAGTCTCGTGAGTAAACACCTCGCCAACTGCCCGTTCCTCCCCTCTATGCAACTTAAGAGATTCGGATACTGGGAACGCGAGAGAATGGGCGGGATTGCCATGAGTGGTATCGGCTCGACTTAGCTACGCGGAACTGGAGGGCGCTATTTTTTCGGATGCTTCCATTTTGGTTAAACAGGTGGAACTACGGTGCGCTATTCATGCATTCAAGGTCTTTTCACTCCCTGTTGCTAGCGAATAGCGCACTCACGTTCCGTGAAATCAGCAAAAAGCCCGATACAGAGCTCCATAACGCACCCACGTTCCGCTCGCCAAGCAGAATGAACCATCTTACCCCAGATCCACTCTCATGAAAAAAAGCGATTAAGCAAAGAATCTCATAGATTCTTTAAACTTGATCGCTTTTTGTATATCACTGGCCGGCTTTCATCAGCACTTCATTTAAACGCTTGAATTCTCTTCATCTTTCTTCAGCGCTTGAAGAATGGATTCCAGCGAATTCTCATCCGTGGATGTGGATGAAGTCACGGAATTATCACTATCGTCGTCATCGTCATCATCGTCGTCGTTAAGCGCTTCAAGAATCGAGGCGAGCGTAGACTTGTCCGCAGATGAAGACTCCTGTGCTCCTTCTGGACCACCTGGGCCGCCACCTGGAGGAGGTCCAGCAGGCGGTTTGCCGCCTGGCGGAGGACCCATAGGACGCTTCGCTTTTTCTGTTCCCTCGGCGGATGTTTCCGAATTCTCGTCGCCATTCAGCTTCGCTAGCAGCTCTTGAAGCTTTTCATCGGTCAATGCGGAGATATCCGATGTACTCGAAGTTGCGCCAATAGCATCTGTGCTTTCCGTTGCCGTCGCATCATCCGTGGCAGCAGCTGCCGCGGAATCCCGAAGCTGGGCCAGCAGTAGCTGCGCTTCAGCGCTTAGCTGGATAGAATCAGTGTCCGACTTTTTCGTTTTTTTGCTCTGGGAATCGGAAGAGCTAGTCGCGTTTGTCGAATTGTCCGACGACACACTAAACGAATAATGCTTGTACGCGGAAGTAATAGAACTGTTAGAAATATTCATCCGAAAATCCCCCTTAAAGTTTGGCATGACACCTGAATTTGTCGTAGGCAACTTACAGTGTCCGCACTAAAAATCAATATAGCCAGACAACATGTACAGCCCATGAACTGGAAATGAATGTTTGCTGAAAACGGCAACCTCTCATTGCAATAAAACCACTCACCAGACTTTGCAATCGTTTTGAACTCTACGTGACGCATGATATGATGGTAGAAAATATACACGTAGGGGCTTTTTTGCGATGAAATATGAGGTAATTGTAATCGGCGGAGGTTCGGCGGGCCTCATGGCTAGCGTTGCGGCTAGCGAACATGGCGCGCGCGTTCTTCTTGTGGACAAGAGCGATAAGCTCGGAAGAAAGCTGGGCATATCAGGAGGCGGGCGCTGCAATGTCACCAATGCCAAGGAACTGGATGAGTTAATCAAGCACATCCCCGGTAACGGGAGATTTTTGCATAGCGCCTTAGCGAACTTTAGCAACAAGGATATTATGCAGTTCTTCGAGAATCTGGGCATCCGCTTAAAAGAAGAAGACCGCGGGCGGATGTTTCCCGTGTCGGATAAAGCGAAGACGGTCGTTGATGCTCTTGTGAATCAAGTGAAGCGGCAGGGTGTTGTGATTCGGGTGAATAGTCCCGTGAGCGAGGTACTTTATGATCAAGGCCGAACATCAGGCATCCGCCTTCGTACGGGAGAAGTCATTCAAGCAGATGCCGTCATTGTCGCTACCGGCGGCAAATCCGTTCCCCACACAGGCTCAACTGGCGACGGTTACCCGTGGGCTGAGAAAGCGGGACATTCTATCACCGAGCTGTTCCCAACGGAAGTTCCCCTAACGTCCAAAGAAAACTTCATTCGCAGCAAAGAGCTGCAAGGCCTTTCCCTGCGCAGCATCACACTGTCGGTCTGGAACACGAAAGGCAAAAAGGTTATTGAACACGAAGGGGACATGATATTCACCCATTTCGGCATTTCCGGCCCGGCAGTGCTGCGCTGCAGCCAGTTTGTCGTGAAGCAGCTCAAACAGTCCGATGGGCGCCCCGTCACGTTAACCATCGATTTGTTTCCAGACCAAACCTTGGACCAGCTATACACTGAAACGATGCAGCTAGCCAAAAACGAACAGAAAAAAATAATTAAAAACGTACTCAAAGGTTATCTCCCCGAAAAAATGATCCCTCTTCTTTTGCTGAAGGCGGGTTTGGACGAGAATACAACCTACGACAACATTCCCAAGCAAGGTTGGATGGATCTATGCAAGCTCGTCAAGGCATTTCCAATCCAGGCGAATGGCTCGCTCTCCATTGAGGAGGCCTTCGTGACCGGCGGCGGCGTGCATTTAAAGGAAATCGACCCCAAAACCATGCAATCCAAGATCATGGAAGGATTATATTTCTGCGGGGAGATCCTGGATGTTCATGGCTATACCGGCGGCTATAATATAACCGCGGCTTTCTCTACGGGGTATACGGCTGGGAAACATGCTGCCCTCCTCGGAAGCCTGGAACCTTAACTAAAAAAACGGACACGTACATCCATCGATGCGCGTGTCCGTTTTTTCTATCTATGTTCGCTTACGCAGTTGCTGCTTCAAGATCGTCTTCCTCGTCGCGATTGAACGCTTCGCGGTCGAATTCGCCTTCGGATTCGGCAACAAGCAGCGCCGTTACTGTAGTACCTGTAGCATTTACGGCTGTACGGCCCATGTCGATCAAAGCCTCAACTCCAAGTACAAGCCCCATACCTTCCAGCGGCAAGCCAAGCGCTGTAAGTACAACTGTTGTCGAGATTGCAGCCGGACCTGGCACGCCCGCTACACCGATAGAGGAAATCACGCTCACCAGGATGAGCAGGACATATTCCGAAACACTCAGTGGCAGATTGTAAACCTTAGCTACGAAAATCGCAACAACTGCCGGCCACACCCCGCCGCAACCGTTGAAATTCATCGTTGCGCCGAGCGGTGCCACGAAGCTGGCAATACGCGGCGAAACGCGAAGGCGTTTCGTAATAACTTCCAAATTCACCGGCAGCGTTGCGTAGCTGCTGCGCGTTGTGAACGCGACGGCAATCGTCGGATATACCTTTTTGAAGAACTTGATCGGATTCACTTTAGCTACCAGCAGAACCAGTCCGCCAAAGATCAGAACAAAGTGAATGATAAGTGCGACATAAGAAGTAAGAATAATTTTTGCCAGAGGCGCGAGTGTCTCGAGGCCATACTTCGCAGCCATAGCCGCGATCAGCGCGTAAACGCCGTAAGGTGTCAGGCGAATAACATATTTTACAACCTGATGAATAACGGTCGTAGCCGATGTGATCAGCGCTTTAACAGGAGCAACGCTATCCGGCTTTTTGGAGCCGACATGCACAATCGCTACCGCAACGAAGATCGCAAAGATCAGAACCGGTACAACTTTACCGCCGGCCATATCGCTAATCGGGTTAGACGGAACCAAGTCCAGAATAACTTGTGAGAATGTAGGAATCTCTCTTGCTTTGAAATCTTTCGGAACCACTTGCGCAATCCCTGCTCCCGGATCGATAGCCAGCGCGACCACTAAACCGATCAAAGCCGCGATCCCCGTTGTCAGCAGAAACCAGCCGATTGTTTTCAACCCCAGCTTGCGAAGCTGACCCAGACTGGATAAAGATGCGATACTGTTAATAACAAGTATAAAAACAAGCGGCATAACCAGCATTTTGATCAAATTTACATAAATGCTGCCTATCGTGCTTACGCTTTTGAAATCCAAGTGCGTTCGATTGAATACAATCCCCGCAACAAGTCCAAGTCCTAATGCAATAAAAACGCGGTTTCCAAAGCTAATGCGCTTTTTCGCCAAAAAAACAAGCAGCCCGATAACGGCGATCGATACGAGCAAAGTGATCCAATTGGATTGGATCGCTGTAAGTAAATTATTGTTCACCAAAATCATCTCCCTAAATTCCAATGCTGTTACTTGGTTTAATGAAATTAAGAATATGACAGAACACGTTAGCTGTCAATCCTTTATTTTTATCTTTTGGTGTTCCAAATCTTCCCTTGGGCACAGCTATGAAATGATCCGCAACCAAATATACAGTCCTGTTAGCGCCACAAGTAATGTCGGTATCGTCAGTACAAAGCCGATTTTAAAATAATATCCCCACGTTATGCGCACATCCTTCCGAGCCAGCACATGCAGCCAAAGCAGTGTTGCTAACGAGCCAATAGGTGTAATCTTGGGACCCAAGTCCGTTCCAATTACATTCGCGTAGATGAGCGCCTCGCGAACAATCCCCTCTGTTTGCGTGCCGTGAATGGCTAGCGCGTCAATCATGACGGTCGGCAAATTATTCATTACGGAGGAAACCACCGCTGCCAGAAAGCCCATGCCCAGTGTTGCCGCAAATAGTCCCTGATCCGCAGCCGCTTGGATCCATGTGCCCAGCAGGTCAGTCAGGCCTGCATTTTTAAGCCCGTATACGACAACGTACATGCCTATTGAGAAGACCACGATTGTCCATGGAGCCTCTTTGATGACTTTACGCAAGTGCACCGCCGGGCTGCGGCGGGCCGCCAAGAGGAAAATGAGTGTCGTCACACCCGTAATGACACTGATCGGGACAGGAATAAACTCGCTGAGGAGGAATGCCAGCAGCATCACGTTAAGGAGAATCCCTGAGAGCCTAAACAGGCGTAAATCCTTGATGGCTTCGCGAGGTTGCTTGAGGATAGCCACATCATAGCGCAGCGGAATTTGCCTCCGATAGATCAGGAAGAGCATCAGCAGACTTGCGCCGATGGAGCATAGAGTCGGTACGATCATACGAATGGCGTACTCGACGAAGTCGATGCCGAAGTAATCCGCCGATACGATGTTCGTTAAATTGCTCACGGTAAGCGGTAGTGACGCGGTATCTGCGATAAATCCGCCGGCCATGATAAAAGGCAGGATCATCCTTGGCTCGAAATTCAGCGCCCGAACCATAGCGAGCACGATCGGGGTAAGAATGAGTGCGGCCCCATCATTGGCGAATAAGCCGGACACTGCAGCTCCCAGCAGGATGACAAAAGCGAACAGCCGAATGCCGCTTCCCTTGGCCATGCGGGCCATATGCAAAGCAGCCCATTCGAAAAAGCCAATTTCATCGAGCAGCAGGGAATTGATAATGATCGCAACGAATGTCAGCGTAGCATTCCATACGATATCGGTTACTTCCATCACATTGTGCCAAGTGACCACACCCAGCATCAACGCAAGAAGCGCCCCGCCTGAAGCCGTCCATCCAATGCCGAGCCCCCTCGGCTGCCAGATGACAAGCGCAATCGTTAGCATAAAGAGGACACAAGCCATAATCGTCATATAAGTCATAAAGCCTCCGGTGCGTTAAAATTTTGAAAAAGCTTTTGTTAGCTAGCACCCTGCCTTATTGTAAGGCATGTCCACCGCTTAAGGAACCCTTTATTTCATTTATTCAAAAACGTCGGGTTTTCCGTCCGAGGAGCTGCTCGGGTCCGGGGGCGGACTCGGACTCCGCCTCGAGGGCGGGATTCGAACCCGGACTCCGGATCGTGTACGGGATTCGGACCCGGACTCCGCCTCGAGTACGGGATTCGTACCCGGACTCCGCCTCGAGTACGGGATTCGGACCCGGACTCCGCCTCGTGCGCGGGATTCGGACTCGGACTCCGCCTCGAGGGCGGGATTCGAACCCGGACTCCGGATCGAGTACGGGATTCGAACCCGGGCTCCGCCTCGAGGGTGCGGGATTCGGACCCAGACTCGAGGGCGGGTAAGTTCTGCTCTTTGCAACTGGCTTCGACCTAGTCTTTAGGCTTCGCTATCCGCTATTCGCTCCGCCCGCGGAACGACGATTCGCTATCGGAATCTTATAGCCCCTTCAGAGCGATGAGCGGGAACGTCGTTCCGCTATTTCCTCATTTTTGATCGCAAACCCGACGTTTTGCATGAAATAAGAAACCTCAGTTCCGCGAACTCCGAATGTAAGCGACTTCATCAAGAAATAGCGCACCCTTGTTCCGCGAGCCAAGCCGCTATTCTCCGCAAAAGCAAATAAACCGCCCCTCCAATGGGAGAAGCGGTCATCTTCATTCCTTGAATTCCCGTCCTACAGACGAATTCCCGCACTGAAGTGATTGTAATCATCAGCCGACGGATCGAAGGCAGCCTCTTCCTCGGTCGGGATCGCATCCCGCTGCGAGAAGGCGGCGGTCTCCGCGTAGCCATCCGGCCAATCTTCGTTCACGGTATGCGCCGGAATGCGGATGGAGCCCTCCAAGTCGTACGCCATGGCATACGTCTGGGTCTCAGGCTGCGACAACTTGCGCTCCACTAATCTCCCGCCATGCGCCTGAGCAATCTCCAACGCAGATGTAATCTCCTGCGCATCCACGTGTATGTGCAGGGTTGGCTTTGCATCCGCAAGGAGATCGGGCTTGTAACCAAGCTCCTCCAGCGTGTCCAGCGCAAGAAGCGCATCACGCTCCTGGTCAAATTCAAAAAAAATAGGGACAGAATTGTTCATTTCCGGTATCCTTTCTATTTCCTTCTGGAAGGTCTGCCATTATCTTCTGCAATCTCGTCCCGCCCTATTCCAAACCTGCCTGTACCATTTTCAGCAGCTCTTCATGGTAAGCAGGTACCCCGGCCACCAAATACGGCGTCGATCTCCCTATGTTCGTGACCGGATTGCCGGAGAAATCCGTGACCGTCACGCCTGCCTCCTGCGCAAGCAGCAGGCCCGCATACAAATCCTCGCCTTCGGAGTTGTACAGCACGATGCCATGCAAATCGCCGCGGGCGAGCATCACCCAAGTCAGGGAAGGCGCCCACACGCGGAGCACCCGCTTAATTTCATGCTCTAGATGATGCCTTAAGTCCAGCGCTTTCGCATCGTCCTTCCCTACCCCATGGCCTTGAATCCACGAAATCGTGGATTTCGCCAGCGGGCCTTGCGGCTTCGCCTCCAGCTTCACTTCACCCTGCCATGCGCCCTCGCCTTTGACGGCAGCATACGTGCTTTGCATCGCAGAATCATGAACGACGCCTATAATAATCTGCCGTTGATAGCTCAGTGAAATCGATACGCCGTAAAGCGGGATGCCCAGCGCATAATTGTTCGTGCCGTCGAGCGGATCGACGTGCCACACCCAATCGCTGACGGCGCCGCCTTCTCCCGCTTCTTCACTATAAATACGATGACTCGGGAAGACGTCCTGAATGTCGCCCACGATCATACGGTCAGCCTGTACATCAACTTCCGTGACCAAATCCCCTCGGTCTCCCTTTTGCTGAATATCCAGTTTGCCGCCGAAACGCTCTCTGGCAAGTTCGCCAGCTTTCCATGCAGCTTTTACAGCAACCTCTTTCGCCAACGACCATTCATTTCGATTCATTCCGTACACCCCTATCCCATAATTCATATCTTCTCTTCTTTCATAATGACGCACGCTGCTTGCAAATGTTGCGCTGCGCATGTTAAGCTTTCATGTCTTACATTGACAAGCTGCCTCTGGATAAGTGATAATATAGCAAAATCAGAACCGATATGAGCTAAGCGGAAAGGGGTATTACGAGTATGGTTAAGCAGCATCAACATAAGATTTTGGATTGTACGATTCGAGACGGCGGTTTGGTAAACGATTGGGATTTCAGTGTGGAGTTTGTCCAAGACATGTATCGCGGCTTAAGCGCTGCTGGCGTTGAATATATGGAAATTGGCTACAAAAACTCGGAGAAATTGTTGAAAGGCGGGGCTTCCGGTCCTTGGAGATTTCTGAACGAGACCTTTCTTCGCGACGTAATCACACAAAAAACCAACACGAAGCTATCCGCGCTTGTCGATATCGGCCGTGTAGATGAGAAGGATATTTTGCCTCGTGAAGACAGCTTGCTGGATTTGATCCGCGTGGCTTGCTACATTAAAGATGTGGATAAAGGCCTTGAGCTTGTCCAAAAGTTCCACGACATGGGATACGAAACCTCTTTGAACATTATGGCGCTTTCTCACGTTATGGAAAATGAGCTGACCGAAGCTTTCGAAGAAATCAACAAAAGCCCTGTTGACGTTGTCTACATCGTAGATTCCTACGGCAGCATGGATCATAAAGATATCGACTATCTCGTAGCCAAATTCCAACGCTTGCTGCCTGAGAAGGAACTCGGCCTGCATATGCATAACAACATGCAGCTCGCTTTCTCCAATACGATTGCCGGTGCTTCCAAAGGCGTAACTTTCTTGGATTCCTCCGTTTACGGTATGGGCCGCGCTGCCGGCAACTGTACAACAGAACTGCTGCTCAGCTATTTGAAAGGTACGCGTTACGATATTCGTCCAGTTCTCGAAATTATCGAGAAGCACATGATCACCATGCGTCAGAAATGGGATTGGGGCTACCTCATTCCTTACATGATCGTCGGTGCTCTGGATGAACATCCGCGCACAGCGATGGCTCACCTGAACAGTCCGGAACGAGATAAATTCGTTGAATTCTACGATAAATTGACTTCCGTTGAAACGGCTCCTAGCCATAAGGAATAAGCTCATCATCTTATAAAAAACACCCCGCAGCTGTAGATTCCAGAGATCTCACTCTCTAATCTGCCACTGCGGGGTGTTTTTTGAATTATTTAACAATTTTCGCAGAAACAATGTACTCCTCGGCAAGTGAACGGTCAATGAGAAAAACGAATTCATCCTCTCTGCGGCTAGCGCTCTTTTTTCGATAAATCTCAATATATTCACTGTCGATTAGCTCCGTACAGCTCTCATCCGCATAAATTAAACCTTCTTGCAATCGTTTGAATGCCTCTGCAAATCGCTCGCTTGATGTCAGATCGCCTTGAATCTCAACGTAGACTCTCCCTACTGCATCTTGATCCTGGAGCAGTATCACGACTTTCTGGCTTGATTTGACATACACTTTCTTTTTCGTGGATACACTCATAGTCCCTACTCCTTCTTTAGTCGTTTTCCCTCTATTTTATGTAACTAGTGATGAACGTGGACTAGGCTAATGAACGATACATTGGTTCTTCTAAGTAATTCCTCTTACATGAACAAGTCACGGATGTATGTAATTGAGGCAATTTGAGAAAATAAAAGCATGAATCAGGCCGCGATTGCCATGATCCAAGGCATCAGAGGCACAAGGGTGGAATCCACGAGTGAGCCGTATTTTATTGATTGAGGATGAAGAACGTATAGCCCGCGTGCTGCAGCTGGAGCTGGAGCATGAGGGCTATAAAGTGCATATGGCGACAGACGGCCGGACAGGGCTGCACGCTGCGCTCACCGAGCCGGATTGGGAGCTCGTCCTGCTGGACATCATGCTACCCGAGATGAGCGGCTTAGAGGTGCTCCGGCGCATTCGCCAAGTCCATGCTTCGCTGCCTATCATCCTGTTGACTGCGCGTGACGCCGTACCGGATCGCGTGAGCGGACTTGACCAGGGCGCGAATGACTACATCACGAAACCATTCGCCATCGAAGAGCTGCTCGCCCGCATTCGCAGCTTACTCCGCCAAAAGAGCCTGCATGAGCAACCCACTGCGCCCAATGTGATGAAAGTGGACGAGCTGACGATGGATTTGAAAAGCCGCGCCGTGGTGCGCGGTGGCAAACCCATCGAGTTAACGCCAACGGAATTCGATCTGCTGCGTTTTCTCATTCAGCATCAAGACGAAGTCATGTCGCGCGAGCAGATCATCTCTGAGGTATGGGGCTACGACTTCGTAGGCGACACGAACGTGGTCGACGTATACATTCGCTATTTGCGCCAAAAAGTGGACAAATCGTTCCCCTCGAAGCTTATCCAAACGATACGCGGGATTGGCTATATGCTCAAATACGAGCCTACAGACAAAGAGGCTGAAGAGTCTAACGGAACGCCCCCTTCTTCAGATGAGCAGACGTCTCTATGAGCTTGAGACTGAAGATCACGCTATGGGTAACCGCCGGCCTGCTCTTGATCCTCTTTTTCAGCTTCACCTTTGTGTACTATATGTTTATTCGGATCACGACCAATGGCGAGATCGAACTGTTAAAGGAGAAAGCTCACGCACTGCTTCTTAAAGACTTGCCCCATCATCCGGAATATTGGACCAACAACAGCCACCTGGATGAGTTCCTGATTCCGCAAGAGATGCTCCGATATATAACGCCGGAATCCAAGGTTCTTTATCAGGTCTATTCGGACGAGAGGCTGCTTGGTTATAAGCCTACTTATGTAAATAAGGAAAGCGTTACGACAGCAACGTCCCAAGATGGCATCTTTATTTTCGTCAGAATGCCCGTCTTTGACCAAGGCCATCAAGTGGCTACCTTAGAAATCGGGCGGAGCCTCAGAAAGTTAGGAGAATACTCCAATATCCTCATTTCGATTTTATTGTTGACTTCCGCAGGTACGCTTATCGTTTCGCTGCTTGGAGGCTATTTCTATACCAATGTGATTTTCAGGCCCTTGCATGAACTTATAGGCACGATGCAGAACATTGAGAAAAGCGGATCTTTCCGGCGCATCGAACTGTCACCCAGCAGAGCTCAGGATGAGCTGTCTATGCTCGGTGAAACGTTCAACCGCATGATTGATCGACTTGAAGAAACCTTCCAAAAGCAGGAGCAGTTCATCGCCGATGCTTCGCATGAGCTCCGAACTCCGCTTACCATTATCGAAAGCTATGCCAGCTTGCTTCGCAGGTGGGCTTTCAGTGATGCCAAGCTGCGTGAGGAAGCACTGGAAGCCATTCAATCTGAATCCGCACAGCTGAAGCTGCTCACACAAAATCTGCTTTCCTTAACAGATACAGAGCGGGAAAATTGTGAGGAAAGCGTTACTTTCAATCTTCTCCCCCTTGTCCAGCAAACCGCTTCTTCGCTTCGATTGACTTCCGGAAGAGAAATTGAGGTTCAAATTCCGCCTAAAATGAAAGAGCTCCTAATGATGGGAAACCCTAACAACTTGAAGCAGCTACTAGTCATTCTAGTAGATAATGCACTGAAATATAGCAAGCAGATTGTAGTCATTAACATCCAAGAATATGAATCTTCTCAGGTGCACATTCAGGTCATTGACCGCGGCATCGGAATTGCGGAAAAAGATCTTCCTTACCTGTTTGATAGATTCTATCGCGCAGATAAGGCTAGGAACCGCAAGCAAGGCGGAGCAGGATTAGGACTGGCCATCGCTTATAATATTGTTAAGAAACATAAAGGCTCAATTAAGCTCCAAAGCCGGTTAGGAGAAGGAACGACGGCCATCATTACGCTGCCAAAGTCGTGTCAATAAAAAGCATACAACATAAAGAGACTACCCAGAATCTGTATGAACATAGGGATGGTCTCTTTATGTTTATATTTAGAAACGAATATACGCTTCATGATACTGTTCCTTGAGGCCGCGCTTGCGAATTTTCACCTCTAAGGTGCGCTGCTTATAGCGTACGCGCGCCGTTCTAGGCAGAACGATCGATGGCAGCTTCACAATTTTGCTCTTGCCGCTGATATAGCCCGTCAGCTTGATTTGATTCGATTTTATAAACACTTGCATCGCTCTCGGATCTTCTTCCGTGGCCAGCTTTACTTTAAGAATGACATGTTCATGCGTCTCAAAAATTTCCGATCCAGCTCCGGCATGATTCGAGATGCTTGCATCCGTACCGGATGGCATCGCTTTTTTCAGCATGTCCTGTACATATCCTTCAACCCACGTCATATTATCTAGAAAGGTCTGCCCTTTTTCACCGAAAGGCAGCTTTTGCCCCAGAAACTTCTCAATTTGTTCCCACTTCAGCCAAGGATGGCGATTAAACCCGCTCAAGCTCATCACCTCATTTTCCGTATCAGTATATGTGCCAGCGTCCAGATCGTGACACCCGCCCGATGAACAGGGCACCCCTGGGCGAATATCCTCATATACTGAAAAAGTGAGAAGCCTGAAATAAGGGAGACCGACTATGCCGTCTATCGTGGGAAATGTCAAAATTATCAGTGTAGGCCCAAGCTCTATTGTCCAATTCGGCGATTGCCTCATCATATCCCCTACCAGCTCATCCAAAGCATTCGCGGGCGCAGGCTCATTCAATACGGGAGATTTCCCACGAATTTACAATGCTTACAGCACCACTGTCACGAATGATTCTGACCTTATCGAAAACAATGCCAGCGGAATAATCATCTAAATACGAGCGAGGTGTTCATCCGGGATGAAGCCCCTCAGAGTCCAAGCGAGTGAGGTGTTCATCCGGAATGAATTGGAACATCCATCAAACGATTATGATACAGAACTTGAAGGTAGGGTCTGTCTCCAACTCATCGGTTCTGCAAATCGGGAGCGCTGGATCGATTCGCTCTTTATCCAATCTTTATAACACAGGGGGATTCACAGAATCCGCACCTCAACTTGCAGGAAGCAGTGCTTCGAATCCTATTTCGCTCGTCCCGCTGCCTCCGCCAACATAAGGCGCAGGCTCATTTGCTGGAGGTTTTCCTGCTGCCTGCCTCCGATTCCATCATACTAGAGAAATTGGCTGGAGCTGGTTCAAAATAAGAAGTTCCAAACAAGAAGCCGAATTTAACTCGACAAATCTAGCTGGAGCTAGCGAAAAGAGGTGCTTTCGAAGATGCATACCCCTGTCTCTTGGCAGCAATGGACGCAACAGCTCTGCACCTATATGGAAGCCCAGAAACAACGGATTATCAAATTGGAGCAAATCGTCAACCATTTAGAACAAACCGTCAACAAACTGCAAGCTGAAGTGAACGCTCAGAAAGACCAGAAACGAATTCATATTGATAAAATTGAATATAACTTTGATCAGTTGAAAGTCGAAAAGCTGGATGGCACATTGACCATCGGGATTAGTCCCGGATCGCTGGATAGTATGGAGGATTTTACCGTGAACGGTGTTTCTGTAGGAAAAGAGGGGCTAGATGCAACTGGGGCTGAGACCGCTAACCCGATGGCGCCTGTTCCTGAAACTCCACCAGACTTTGGCGTTCAGCAGCAAGTTTCAAGCGGGATTGAACACTATTTGCAGCAGGATTTCCAGACTGACATGCGTAACCTGGAGCTTAAATACCAGTATCCGCTGGATGATGATTATAAGGAGCTCATCCTTTCTGACATTCGCAAGCAATTAGATACCCGCATTCAGCATTATGTCAATCAATACCGCAGCGTAGGCTTCAAAGAACCTATGGAAAGCATCGCTACTGGCATTATGGCGAAAACAAAGCAGGATATCTTAAGCGCCATTGAGTCTTACATAGCCAGCTTACCCAGAAAGGATGGTCCTCTATGATGAATTTTTGCGTGGAAAACAAACAGCTTTTCGTAGGCGATGTCCGAATTGTCGGGGTTGCGAGCTCCTCCGTATTCCTGATTGGGGATACAGAGACGATTTCATTATCCTCCATGTTCGATACGCCGCCGGAATCCGTTATTATCGCGCCCTTCGTACCATTGACTGAGGAGGCTTAACCACGATGGCTCGATTATCCATCGTAGGCACACTCCATACGCTTGACATCAGTTCCAGCAGCATCCTACATATTGGCGATCATGTGGAAACCGCGCTGAAATCAAGAGCACTTGCCGTTCAGCGAGAAGTGCCTTTTTTTTACGGCAATGAAGGCAACTTTGAGGCGTATCCCTTCTATCACAGGCCCATCCCTATCCCACAACCACCAGATCCAGTCACAATGACTGTGGATAACTGGGGCTCGTTCATTCGCGTCGGCGGGATCCGGATTATCGCCGTAGCCTCCTCCTCTCTTGTACAAATCGGCAGCAATTGCAGCACACAATCGGAAAATAAAATCAAACATTTCCGCCAGTTTGTCACTGACAAGCCTGGCCCCAAGCAACAGACTACTTTCGTCAAAACCGCCAAAGACAACGGTATTGGCGACCACATTGAGGCAACCGTTCCGAAGCCAAAGCCTCTGAGGCCGTCTCGTTAACAAGAAAAAACCTGAGGCTTTGCCCTTTGCCTCAGGTCTTCTCTAAACCCATACGTCCAAGCATGACGTGGGAAATGGATATTGGGTTCCCAGCCGCTATCGCTTTTCCACCCCATACCCATTCCCTTTCTGCTCTACTTTGTGCTGCCTTCTCCTAACCTGCCCTCCATCCGGTATTCATACCCATGAACACCCCTGTAAGAGTAAGATTCCGGGTACATTTCGCCTACGCAAGCTTCGCAAGAAAACCGAGAAGGTACTGCCGCTGCCGGACCGCCAATCCCCACGTACATCAATATCTACGGAACTACGATGCCTTATTCCACAGCAACGTCCCTTTTCTCCCCCTGAAGCGGAACTAGGGTGCGTTAAACGAGAGAAAACGCACCTACAACCCCGCTTTTCCTGCTCATAACGCACGGTAGTTCCGCGAAATGTCCCTACAACCGAAAATACCGCCTCTTAACGCACCTACGTTCCGCTCACCCGTGCAAAAAGACGATTTCTCGCAGATTGAGGCGACATTTCAATGATCCAAACCGCTGTAGCACTTCCGGATCTTCTACGTCCATCCTGTCAAATGCCGAGCCGGCTCACTTCGTGAGCAGCGGCTGGGCGCGATTCAGCAGCGCCGCCATTTCCGCGCGCGTCAAGGACGCACCCGGGCGAAACGTGCCGTCGGCGAAGCCGCCCGCGAGGCCGCTGCTGCTCATCGCAGCAATGGCCTCGGCCGACCAGCTTCCAGCCGGCACGTCGGAGAACTTCACTGCCGCCGTACCCGTCGGCTGCAGCTTCAATGCGCGGGCGAGCAGCACGGACATCTGCTCCCGCGTGATCACGCCATCCGGCGCGAAGCGATCATCGCTGATCCCCTCGATCAGCCCATGCTGCTTCGCGATCATAATATCCTGCCTCGCCCAATGGGAGGCAGGCACATCTTTGAAGCCGGCGGCGTTCGAGGAAGCCGTCTCGCCGGATAGACCAAGTGCGCGAACCATAATCGTCGCGGCTTCTGCCCTTGTGAGCGCAGCGTCAGGCGCGAACCGGTCTGAGGCGGTGCCAAGCATCCAGCCTCGATTCGCAGCGGCTAGCACGTCAGCCTGTGCCCAATGCTTCTGCATGTCGGTGAAATAGAAGCCGTCCGACCATAGGCTGTAGAAATCCCATACATCAGGCATCTCTTGATTCAGGCTCCAGCTTCCTGTTCCCTTCAGGTTGTACTTGCTCACCAATTTGAGCTTCTCTTTTAACGATTGCTCATTTTCGTACCAAACCGTGTACGTACCCGCCGCTAACTTTTTACCGTTAATTGAAGTTTCTTTATCTGTTGGATTAATCGTAAAAGTAGCCACTGGCGATTGGCTTGCCGCATCATAACGAACGGTCCCTTGATAGGTCTGAATGAGCTTATTCACCGTTTGATTCGAGACCCCTGCTCCATTGGAAGCCGAATCTTGATTCCAGTAACGGCCATAAAACGGGATACCCAGCACAAGCTTGTCGGACGGAATCTGCTTTAATGCATACTGAATCGATTTCTCGACAAAGGGCAAGCTAGCTACAGGGCCTGGCGTCGGGTCGCCGGGATAGCTTTCGTCGTAAGCCATCAGCATCAAGTAATCGCTAACTTCAGCTAACGCCTTGTAGTCGAAGGCGGCAATCCAGCCTTTCGTTGCGCCTGTGGGGTTCGCAGCCACGGCTACGGATACTTCCATTGTGCTTGGCAGCTTTTCGCGCAGCTTTTTCACCAGATCCGTATAGCTGTCGCGGTAGCTGGCATCCACATTCTCGATATCCAGATTAATGCCGTCCAAATGATTGCTTGAAATGGCATTCACAATTTGGCTAACGAGCGCTTCGCGATTATCAATTGCTTTTTGGCCAACCGCTTGGTCAAAATCGTTGCTTAGGAAAGGAACCACCTTTTTCCCTTGCTTATGCATCTCATCGATAAAGGACGACTGCAAGGAATCAGAAACTTGCAAACTGCCATCCGTATTCAAGTGAAAATAACTGGGAGACACCACATCCAGTGCCTGACCGCTTTTCGCTACTTGATTGATATAGGAACTCGGACTGCCAAAGTACATATATGACATGGCGAACTTGCCCTGAGCTGAAGCTGCATCTACGGAGATAACATGATGTTGACTCGTTGCGAGTGTCAATACCGCTGCTATGGAGACAATAATACCAACCTTGGCCAGTTTTTTCCGTATGTACATGTATATTCATCTCCCTTGTTGTGGAGTCTAGTTGCGTTCTTTCTATCTTGCAGGAAAGATGATCTTTAAGCTATGAGTAAATATTGGTGCTTCGCTACACACCCTTGAATAAACGCAAAAAACGCCGCAGGAGCGCTCGGCCCTTACAGCGTTAAGATTCATATTCTCTAAATATATCAGTATCCTTCTGGAAAAATTGATAATTGTTTCTGCCCTTCCCCTTCACTTGATAGAGGGCAATGTCCACCTGCTTCATCAGGCGTGCTGCATCCGATTGGTCTCCGTCATACATCGTAATTCCCATGCTGAGTGTTGCTCGAAATGTATGCCCCTTTACTTCCCATGGTACATCCATAGAACGAATGATTCGCTGAGCGACGCTTTCCACATGTCCCTGGCAATCCACTGCCGGGAGCAAAATCGTGAATTCATCGCCTCCCATCCGGGCGAACATATCAATTTCCCGCAAACATCCTTGAATTCGACTAGCGAACTCCTGCAGGAATGCATCCCCAATGTCATGGCCCATGGTGTCATTAATGATTTTGAAATCATCAATATCCAGATAAAGCAGAGCAAACGGCCTGGCCGTTCTCTTGGCTTGCAGCAGCATCTGACTCATATGCTCTTTATATAATCGACGATTGGGCAAGCCCGTCAGAGGGTCGTGATGCGCCATCGCAATCCAGCGATTTTCTTGATTTTTGCGTAATGTGATATCATTTAAGGCAAAACACACTTGAGCGAGCTGATCTTGCTCATCGGAAATCGGGATTGACGTACATTCCAGCCACATATTCCCCTCACTCTCGCCTCCGCGATTCGCAAGAAATTCCAACTTGTTGCTGCTTCCAGTCTGAAGCGTTTTTATAAATAGCTTATGCACATCCATCCGGTACTCCGAATCGATGGTCTCCACCACTTGCTCGAAGCTGCTTGGAATGAAGCCGGCAATCCGGTCAAAGCTTTGCGAAGCATACATTAAATTACCATATATATCGAACACGCAAAACAAATCCCATGCCTGTTCAATGAATTGATGCACAAACTGCTCCGGCCTTAGCCAAGAAAGCTTAATATGGTCCAATTGCGCCCTATTATCTTTCAACAGAATTGCCGCCCCTTTCCGCACTTCTTCATAGAGACAAAGGTAGCGTAGCATGTAAACATAAAGATTATATAAAATTTTCCTAAAGTTTGGGTCAAATGACGTCAGGAAATGACACTTTTGGTCTACTTTTATCGAAAATCGGGATTTCCATCCAGAACGATATACCTATATTGACAGATGACTTTGGAATCACACCTATAAAATCCTTATTTTGGTTTATTTGCATATACAAGTATTCAAATCTTGCAATTTCGTTACTTTCTTCGCATACCATAGAGCATTTAGTGATAAAAAGTATAGTATTTACTGGGAGAATCGTTCTATAATAATAGTAAACATTTGGAGAATGGGAATCACTTACTTTCAATAGAGTCGTTCCGTAACTGAGGAGGATTCCATACATGTCAGGAGAAAAAATTTTAGTCGTTGATGACGAACCAGAAATCGTCGAATTAATACAACTCTATCTCGCGCGAGAAGGCTATCAGGTCATCAGTGCCAACAATGGACAAGATGTTTTCGATATTGTTCGTGAACACAACCCCGACCTCATTATTTTGGACATATTGTTGCCTGGACTGGATGGCATCGAGGTATGCCGACAGCTGCGCAAAACGAGCAACACACCGATTCTGTTCATATCCTGCAAGAGCGAGGACATCGATATCATACTCGGCTTAAGCATGGGCGGCGACGACTACATGACCAAACCCTTCAGCCCCAGCCAGCTTGTAGCTCGCGTAAAGGCTCATTTACGTCGGAATTCCATTCGCGAGCAGCACAAAGACGATCCTCAGCTGGTGAAATTCCCCGGCCTCGAAATCGACTTGGTTAGCCACATCGTCAAAGTAAACGGCCAAACGATCTCCCTTTCAGCTAAAGAATTCGACCTCTTATCGTTAATGGCCAAAACACCAAACCGCGTTTACAAAATCGAGCACCTGTTTGAACTTGTGTGGAGCCTGGACAGCATTGGCGATCCGCGAACTCTCATTGTACATATCAGCAATCTGCGCAAGAAAATTGAATCCAATCCTGCAGAACCCCGCTATATCATCACCGTGAGGGGCGTCGGTTATAAATTCAATGGTTCATTTAATTAAAACCACTTTTTAAAAAGATCTGCCCGTTCGTTCTGAATAGGAACGGATACAGCCGCGATCAATAAGGCTGGCATAAAAGCCATGATACTTGTGTTCTCTCCGATCTGTTTATCCCGGTTTGCCCCTTGACTACCCTCTCATTCTACATGATCCGGCTCATAATTTCCTCCTTCCTAGGAAAAGGTATGATTAGGCTGTTGGAAAGGAGGAATGCGGCATGTCTAACGATAAAACCATGGATCCCATGAGCGGCGACACAGTCGAGACAGACGGTGTTTATGCTGACGAAGCCGGGCATGAAGTCACGCTGAAGCGTGGCGACGAATTCCCTGCTGATTTAATTTTAGGCCGAACGACTTGGGAAATGAAGGGCTTCTCCATGAATGAAGCCGAGATTGATCACGATCAGAAGGATAACACGAAGGTACGACGGCGCGTGGATACACGAACCTGAGTTAAGGAATGACCGAGCTGCCTCTCGCGAAGCGGCTCGGTTTTTTGCGTCTCTATGGTATAATAAGCGTTGAAATGAAGTTAGAGGAGACGGGACGCAATGAAAGGGAAACGAATTGTCATCGTGACAGGCGGGACGCTGGGCGAGTGGATTCTGAAAGAAATCCACACCGAAGATGTGCTTGTCGGATCAGACCGCGGCGCTCTCTACTTGATTGAGCGTAGTTTGCAACCGCATATCTCCATGGGGGACTTCGACTCGGTTACGCAGGAGGAACGAGATCGAATCCGCGATTCGAGTCGGCATTTTCTGGACTGCGATCCGATCTATAAGGACTTGACCGATACCGAAATGGCCTTCGAATGGGCGCTGGCACAGGAGCCTGCGAGCATAGTTCTGCTGGGCGCCTTGGGCACTCGATTCGATCACTCTCTGGCTAACATCCACTTGCTGCGCAAAGGGCTGGATCGTGGCATCCCATGCACAATCATCGATGCCAGCAACGAAATTATCGTGATCGATAAACCGGCCCGCATCCGGAAAGGGTCTTACACACATGTATCACTGCTGCCGCTCAGCCTGAATGTAACCGGCATCACGCTGCATGGCTTTCAGTACCCGCTCCACCAGGCGACGCTGCAGATCGGCCAATCTCTAGGCATCAGCAACGTGCTGCTGGAGCAGGAAGGGCTTATCGAGCTGGAAACAGGCATGCTGCTCGTGATTCAAAGCAGGGACTGACGGACCTAAGAATTCCCCCTCAGAATACAGGATTTCGCACACGCTTCTCGTTGTCACTTACGCTTTACATAGATGAGGACAAGCAGGAGTCCACAAACGGATGCTGCCGCGCTTATCCCATATAGACTGCTGAATCCGCTCTGAAACTTAACCAACAGGATGCCAGCCACCGTTGGTCCTATCGTCGAACCGAGAGAACGGAATAAACTCAAGTACCCGATGGCCGCGCCTGTTTCCTTGAGATCCACGGATTGGATCATTAAAACATTGAGCGGCGCTCCGATAATGATGCCTACGCCAAAGCCCATCATCACGATGATGGCGATGAAGGCGGCCACCGAGGTGCCCAGGAGCACAAGCGACACGGCGCCCAGCGCCGTTAGCGCAAAGCCCGCCAGCAGCACTCTTTTGGCCCCTATTTTATCCGCCAGTACTCCGGCCAACAGGGAGGCCAGCATAGACGACACAGCCATAGGCGTTATCGTGAGGCCAGAGCTGCCTTTGGCCAGCCCCAACAGCGTTTCCGCATATAAAGGAAGCATGTTGATGGCGCTAGCCATGACGAAGCCCGATAAGAGCGAAGAAACTAAGAGCATCGCTGTTTTGCTCTCGGTCAAATAGCCCAATTTCAGAATCGGGTCTTTCTGTCTCCGCTCGATCCGGATAAATATCGGCAGAATGACGATGAAAGCGAGCAGATACCACAGATTCGTTTGCGTAATCCCTAGCATCATACTTACAATTAGCCCAACTAGCAGAACCATCCCTGCAAAATCAATTGGCTTCTTCACCAGTTCCTGGCTTGCCTGAAACCTGGAGATCACAATTAAAATCACGATGGAAATCGGCACATTGATGAGAAAAATCCACTGCCACTGCAGCGAAGCGATCAGGAGGCCGCCGAGAACGGGACCCAGAATCGTCCCGACTCCGAAGAAAACCCCGATGAGGCCAAGCGCCTTCCCGCGCTTCTCCGGCGGATAAGAAACCGCAATCTGCGCAGCGGTAATCGGAAAGATCCCCCCTGTTCCAATAGCCTGCACAGCTCTCCCCAATAAGAATAGCGTGAAATTCGGCGCGAATGCCGCAATCAGGGACCCGGCAGCAAAGATCAGAATGCCCGCCATGAATATGGGTTTGCGGCCAAATCGATCGGAGAGCTTGCCTTGAATCGGTATGCTGACTGCGAACAATAACGTATAAATCGTAAAGCTCCACACGCCCCATGAGGGACTGACGTTATAAGTTGATAGAATTGAACTTAATGCCGGCCCCACAATACCGTGATCCAGCGCCCCCATGAAAATCCCCAGCAAAAATGTGAAAATCGTTGCTCCCTTGGATAATCCAGCACGCTGCTGCACCGCACTGGCTGTCTGAGTTGTCACCTTGAACCCACCTCACCATCATAGTATGAGATTATCGTAACCCTTAATTTCCCATGAAGCACCGAAAAGACGATGGGGATTTTCCTCAAATCCATTGCGGGATCTCTCCGTAAACCGAATGCCCCCTCTGCATTTCAGAGACCGCAATGCTATATTCGGCAATTACGAAATGGGTTTTCGTGGAAAATAGCGTCTCTTCATGATAAAGTGAAGCGAGAAACCCTGCGTTCGTCTATGAAAAATCTTTCAACACGGAGGAATTATGCTTCCTTCCAAATTCAGGTTAGCCGCGTTCTTTGCCTTGCTTCTTGCCATTCTCGCCATAGGCATCTGCACGCTTCACATCTCGCTGAAGTACACATATATTGGCATCCTGGCAGGAAAGTCGCCTTCAGGAGAATGGCAGGTTCAAAAGATTTCTGGAACATCTTGGGCATATGCTCAGCGTATCCCGGCAGGAACCAGGATTCTGGCGATCAACGACGTCAGTCCCGACCAGTTCACACTGACCAGACATTCGAGAGTGATTGAACGCATCGAAAGCATTGAGCTAGAACTGGACGGAGAGAGAAAGTTCACGCGCTTCGAAGCTTATGACACCGGCCTAACACTAAGCGCGCATGTCATCGCTCCTTTCCTGTTTTTTGCCGTCATGCTATGGATAAGTTTTACATTATATCGCAAAAAGGCGAACGAGAAGGAAATCAAGCTTCTAATCGCTTTCTCTCTTACTGTGGCGCTAAGCTATGTAATGGCCGGCGCTTCTGCGAGGAATGTTCCTTTCGCCATTCTTCTTATTTCATTTACGTTTCCTATGATCCCGACACTGCTCATGCATACTTTGTATGCCTACTTAAAGAAGCGCGGAGAAAGGTTCATTCCATTTCCTTTTATATGCTGCGGATACCTTGGCGCCGTAGGGATTATTTGCAATAAATTTCTGGTTTTATATACGGATTTCTATCATCCGTTTCCCTTATTTTCGAATAATCTTCCCGAACTCATCATGAATACGGCAATGAACATCATTCTTTTGGTCAATATGTTTCGCAAGTTCGTACGCCGACCGAACCCGTTCCATTCCTTTTATAAAATTGTTCTAGCCGGACAACTGCTCTCTTTTTTTCCATTTGTATGTCTGATCGCCATCCCAAGACTGTTGTTTCGTGTTGACCTGATCCCGGCAGAGATAGCCGCCTTGTTCATTACCTGCATTCCGTTCTTCTATATCTATCTTCTGACGAACAATCCGCTGTTTGATATCGATTACGTCTGCCGCCGCGTTCGCAATTACGCATTGCTTGCTATTGTACCGGCCTCCCTTGTTGCTGGCCTGACCTACTTAATTTGGCTTAACGATGCCGTGAATGTGATCAAATCGTTTCAAATTTTTCTGCTGGTCCATATCGCTTTCGTCTGCTTGCTGTTCGCCAAAGAAACCCTGGATTCCCCGCGCTTCGGTTGGTTGAAACGAACAACTCCTTATCAGCGAAGCCTCGACCGATTCACCAGCCGGATATCCCAAATCATGCAGCCTAGCGAGCTAGAGTCGGCCTTATTGGAAGAGATCCAACAGGTCTTACCCGTACAAAACGCCGCTCTGCTGGAGGTGGATTCCGCGCAAGCGTACGTTGCTGTCAGAACCCAAATAGGCCTGCTGCAAGAGGAACAGGTTTTCGAACAGTTGAAAGTCGGACTCCAGGACGTCCGGATTGGGGAATTTATTCCGCTGTCGAGTGGCATGAGTTACCTCTTCGGGATGAAGAATGGCAGCTATCAGATCATATGGTTAACGAACAAAGTATCGGGGTTACGATTCAATACCGAAGAAATCGCATGGATGAAAACCTTGTTTACCTATGTAACGATCGTTTATGAAAATTTCCAGTTGACGCATGATTTCATCGGGAAGCTGCAAATGAGCATTTCGGAGGATCAGAAAGCGCCGCCATGGCTGCTCAGGCTTTTATTCTCCATTTCGGAGAAGGAACGGAGGCGATTAAGCGCGGATCTGCACGACTCGGCGTTGCAGGATCAAATGCTCTGGTATCGCCGATTCGAAGATATCATGAAAACTCATTCTATTTCTGCTCCGCTTAGGCAAGATATGGAACAAATACGCGAAGGATTGCTGGATGTGGTGGCGCAAATTCGTGAAACCTGCAACGAACTGCGTCCTCCCTTTCTCAAAGAGATTGGGATTGTTGAAGCCATCCATCATTTATTAGCTCAAGTCAGGCTTCGCACCAACTATGCAGTTGAAATAAATGCCGAAGCTTTCCATGCGGAGCTGGATGACAATCAGGTTCTCACGTTGTACCGAATCGTTCAAGAATTGCTCCAAAATGCGGATAAGCACGCCAAAGCGGATCAAGTTGACTTGCATTTATCGAATACGGCTGAAAGTATTACCCTTCTGTATAAAGATAACGGGATCGGGATGGATTTGACGCTTCTGCAATCGTCTTTTACCCATATGGGATTGTGGGGGATTCAGGAAAGGGTGGCCAGTCTGGATGGCAAGGTGATGTTTACCTCGGCGCCAGGCAAAGGCATGGATCTGCACATCACGATTCCCTTGACCTCCCCGTCTCCGCTTAAGCAATATGTCTTTGATACATCTCTACGCTAGAAGGAGTTGACGTGCATGATTTCCATTATGCTGATAGATGATCATCCCTCTGTCGGTGAGGGCACCAAGAACCGCCTTGAGCAGGAGGGCGATCTGCAGGTTACTGTCGTATCCAGCGGGATGGAAGCCCTTGAGCTGTTAGCGAATGGGGCTGCATTTGACCTCATGCTTTGCGATTTAAATATGCCTGTTATTAATGGACTTGAGCTGACGAAACGGATACTCGACATCAATTCCGATGCGCTGATCGTCATCTATACAGGGTTCGAAATAGCCCCCAACTTTAATATGCTCATGGAAGCCGGCGTCAGCGGGTTTATCAGCAAAGCTACTTCCTGGGAGCAGATGGTTCAATCGATTCGCTGTGCATTGCGCGGGGAGTCGGTTATTCCGACGATGCTTTTGAAGCAATTGCGAAGAATGGATTTGAAGCTGGCCGCTCCAGATACCAACAAATCGATGGAGCACACCTCCATTAATCAGAAGGAACAAACGATCCTTCAAGAGGTTGCTCTCGGCAAAAGCAATAAAGATATCGCCAGTCTTCTATTCATGAGCCAGCGTACTGTTGAGTATCATTTATCGCGTATTTTCGAGAAATTAAATGTCCGCTCGCGGTCCGAAGCCGTTGTCGAAGCCAAGAAGCACGGGCTCATTCAAAATGTGGATTTTCTATAAATCAATTCGCAAAAACCGCTACATACTCGCCGCCAGCGCCGCGACGAACTGCTCCAAATAGTGCTGATCCTCTTCATCAAATCGGCTTAGAATTGGGCTGTCTATATCCAGCACGCCAATGAGCTCGCCCGCTTTGACAATCGGGATCACAATCTCGGATTGCGATGCCGCATCACAGGCAATGTGGCCAGGGAACTCGTGAACATTCGCGACACGAATAGTTTCCTGGCGCAGCGCCGACGTTCCACAGACGCCTTTGCCAAGGGGAATGCGCACACACGCCGGAAGGCCCTGAAATGGCCCTAGAACTAACTCAGTCCCCTCCATTAAATAAAAACCCACCCAGTTAATATCGTTCAAAAATTGCTGCAGCAGCGCCGAAGCGTTGGCTAGATTCGCAATTCGATTCGGTTCATCATGCGTTAATGCCTCGACTTGCTTAATGAGCAGTTGATATTGCTCGGCCCGAGATCCTTCATATGCTGATTTCGTAAACACGATAATCATCTCACTTCCCCAAAAAATCTATTGCACTTAAACATGTTTATCATATCAGAACCTATCTCCCACGCCAAAAGCAAAAGGGCAGCCGGCTTCATCGCCAACCGCCCCTTTGCTATTATTTTTGCCCGTAATAGGCGTTTGCTCCATGCTTTCTCAGAAAATGGCGATCGAGCAGTATCTGATCCATAGCTGGTATCGACAGATTCAACTGAAACGTGCGATAAGCCATCTTCGCAACTTCTTCCAACACAACCGCGTTATGAACTGCATGGTGCGGATCTTTGCCCCAACTGAAAGGCGCGTGGCAGTTGACCAGCACACCAGGAACCATGGATGGATCCTTGCCCTCGAACGTTTCAATGATAACATGGCCCGTTTCAAGTTCGTAAGCGCCCTTGATCTCCGCTTCCGTCATTAGCCGCGTGCATGGCACTTCGCCGTAGAAATAGTCAGCGTGGGTGGTGCCAAGCGCCGGAATGCCCCGGCCAGCTTGCGCCCATGTCGTCGCCCAGGAAGAATGCGTATGCACGATGCCGCCGATTGTGGGAAATGCCCGGTAAAGCGCCAAATGTGTTGGCGTATCGGAGGAAGGCTTCAGTTTCCCTTCAACGATCTTTCCTTCCAAATCAACGACAACAAGATCATCAACCTTCAGTTCTTCGTATGGCACCCCGCTTGGCTTGATGACGACGAGTCCCTGCCCGCGATCGATGCCGCTAACATTCCCCCATGTAAACGTGACGAGCTGATATTTCGGCAAATCCAGATTCGCTTCCAAAACTGCTTGCTTCAATTTTTCCAGCAACTGCGCTCAACACCTTCCGATAAAATGTCCTGATGATCTTCATTATACACTTGTACGTACATGTTATCTATATGTAACGTGAAAAAGGTTGATTCACAAAACTTGTATGTACGTTTTTAGGGAAGTTTATATATTTTGTGTCCGAAATGTTCAATTTTAAGTATATACTCAGGTAAAATTTAGGTTATTTTAAGGTTTACGCTATATTTTTTTCATAATTAAGGAGTATGCTTCTTTTTGATCAGTTTACTTCTGAAAGGATACCATTCGTATGAATAATAAAAAGAAGAAACGTGTCAGAGGTGGAATCGCCTTATCACTACCAGTCGCGTCAGGGAATGGCGAAAATAGCGTCGGGAGCACCCCCGGACAATCGTTGCCCTCACCCTCAGCGACTAACAAAGCTGCAAACGATTTCTACTGGCCGACGAACGGCTGGAGATCGGCTACACCAGAATCTCAAGGGATGGACTCAGCCGCGATTGCTGAGACTCTTGAAGCATTCCAGGACCGCAATGTGCAAAGCCTCATCATCATCCGCAACGGTTATGTAGTGGCTGAAGCTTACAACAAACATACACAAGCCGATATCCCCCAGGATATGCGTTCAGTCACCAAATCCGTGAATTCCGCCCTTATAGGCATCGCTGTATCTGAACAAAAAATAAATAGCGTTCATCGTAAACTCACTGACTTTTTCCCGGAAATCACGAAAGATCCTGTTCAATCAACGATTACCATTCATCACCTGCTATCTATGACATCAGGATTGGAATGGAAAGACGATCAGGAGGAATCCTCATCGGAGATGATGTACTCAGATGACTGGATTGAGCAAATATGGAAACACCCCTCCATCCACCAGCCAGGCGCAGCTTTTAATTACAGCAACGGAGACGCGCACCTGCTATCCGCTGTGATGCAGAAAGCGACTGGCGAAACGCTGTTTGACTATGCCAAATCTCGCTTATTCGCGCCGCTAGGCATAACGGATGCGAAATGGAACCATGACCCTCAGGGCTACACTATCGGGGCTTGGGCGTTGGCATTGACCCTTCGCGATATGGCCAAGCTTGGTTTGTTGTATTTGAAGCAAGGCGTCTGGGATCAAACAACCGTACTCCCGAATGAATGGATCAAGGAATCGCTGACCCAACGCGCATATCTTAATTATAGAGATGGTACGCGAGGCGGGTATGGGTACTATTGGTGGATCAAAGCTTTAAATCGGGGACGTTTTGAGGGCGATACCAGAAGATACGATATGTTCTATGCATCTGGATCAGGCGGCCAGCGTATTTTTGTCGTGCCTGAGCTGCAACTCATCACAGCTTTTACAGCGAAATCAAGTGATGTGGATATGCCGGAGGATCTGCTGAGGCAAATCGTTCTATCCGTTCGCTCAAACCGGTGGATACCTGAATCCGCAGAGGCGGCAGCTAGTCTGGAGCAAGCGATTCAATCTTTTAAGAGCGTATAACGATACCGGTTTCCATACAAAAAACCACTTCCGCCCTAATTGGAGAGGAAGTGGTTTTTTAAATTATTGGCTATGTTAAACGATAATGGTAAGCGAGAGCTTATCTACTTTTTGCAGTTCTGACTTGAAGGATATGATGAACCGTTATATCAAATAGATTCAATTAATCAGGTTTTATCGTTATTATCATGCTGAATTGTGTGTCTTAATCATTGAACTAAACATTCCTTATAGCCTAAGAAATGGGCTTTGTCAAAAAAAGAGCGCCTCGGTATGATGGGTTTGTCGACGGGTAAATACCCAACACCATCAAGGAGGTGCTCTTATTATGAAGCTTAATTTCAGCCAGACCACTCGTGAGCCCTGTAACTCTGTAACTGGATCGAGTGACGCAAGTAATTTGTTACTCCACTTTTACTAACATATCCCTTTTGTTTGCAATCTCCTCGTTATACCTCAACCCCCAGTCTCTCATGAGATTAATAATGGGTTCTAAGGTCTGACCGAACTCCGTTAACGAATATTCAACCTTTGGCGGAACCTCTTTATAAATCTCCCTGTGTACTACCCCACCATCCTCCAATTCACGAAGCTGAAGGGTCAACATTCGCTGTGTGATATCTGGCATTAACCTGCGAAATTCATTAAAGCGCCTTGTCCCTGATAATAAATGATATAAAATGATGCCCTTCCATTTACCTCCAACCACTTCTAATGTGGTTTCTACTGGACATCCGCGGGGGTCAGGACAAGATGGGTACTCATTATTAATACTTTTCATTTGTTTGCCTCCATTCAAGTCTTAGTATAAAAAAGTACACTATACAACAAAATTGTGCGTACTTACATAAAATAACTTCCTGCATTATTATAACAGAAGTTGGAACACGAACGGTAACCAACTCACATTTTTATACCGTTGAACAACTCTAAATAACTAGATGAAGGGATGAAATGAACTATGGAAACTATGAAGGCTGTCGGCTTGCATCGTTATTTGCCTATTGAAAACCCAGAAAGTTTGTTGGATCTAAAAATTGAAAAGCCAGTTGCAACTGGCCGAGATCTACTCGTTCGTGTAAAAGCTGTGGCCGTTAATCCAGTTGATTATAAGGTTCGATCACCTAAAGAAAAGGTTGAAGAAACCCCAAAAATTTTAGGCTGGGATGTAGCGGGTGTTGTTGAAGAAGTTGGCCCAGATTGCACGTTATTCCGTCCAGGTGATGAGGTTTATTACGCTGGTGACATTACTCGGCAAGGGGGTAATAGTGAATTCCATCTTGTTGACGAAAGGATTGTAGGGAAAAAGCCGAAATCTTTAGACTTTGCACAAGCTGCTGCCCTGCCATTAACAACGCTGACTGCTTATGAGGCATTGTTTGAACGTATGAACATTAGTCGTGAACCCAACGAAAATAAGAATAAAACGATTCTTATTATTGGAGCTGCAGGTGGGGTTGGATCTATAGCCGTCCAATTAGCAAAATGGGCCGGACTGACCGTTATTGGAACTGCCTCCAGACCTGATTCCGTGGCTTGGGCAAAAGAACAAGGGGTTGACTACACCATCAACCACTTTGAAGAGTTCGTCCCCCAATTAAAGCAGTTAGGATATGAAACCGTTCCGTACATTCTTTGTCTTAACACAACAGCTAAGCATTGGGTAAACATGGCGAATGCGATTGCACCCCAAGGAACAATTTGTTCCATCATTGCAGACGGGCAGCTTGATATGCCATCGATCGTAAACAAAAGTGCAACCTTTGTTTGGGAGTTCATGTTTACAAGATCTATGTTTCAAACGGAGGACATGATTCAACAACACACACTCTTGAACGAAGTAGCTGATTTAATTGATAGTAAAAAGATAAGAACTACCCTAAGCGAACGTCTTTCCCCTATCCATGCAGAGAATTTACGAAAAGCTCATTCATTGCTGGAAACGGGCAGAGTTATTGGTAAAATTGCCATTGAAAATTTTTAATGTAATCAAAAACGATATCAAAAATTCCAAACCATACTAAAAGGAAGTGCTTAACATGAACCTGATTCAACTATCCGAACATGTATATAAATGCGAATCTGTAGTCACTGAACCTATTCATATCCCTGTTAATACCTGGTTAATTAAAGATCATGATGATGTGTATATCATCGATACAGGTCTAGAAGGATTAGTAGATGCTCAAATGAAGGCTGCCACAGCTATTGGTACTCCAAAAACAATTTTACTTACCCATGGCCACAGTGATCATATTCAAGGTGCTGCAAAGTGGTTAGAGAAGTTTAACCTTCCTATTTATGCACATCAGAAAGAACTTATTTATATCAATGGAGAAGCACCCTATCCGAACTTCAATACTCTTGAAAATACAGGGGTGGCCAATAGGGTTCTGCCATTAACAGAGCAAACACTTGCACACCTACCTATCCAATACTATCTAACACCTGGGCACTCACCGGGGCATGTCATCTACCATCATGAATTGGATAATGTACTTTTAACAGGAGATCTCTTTATTACAGGTAAGGAGGATTTACATCCACCCATTAGAAGTTTTAGCATTGACATCAACGAGAACATAGATAGCGCCGCAATTATTGATGAAATCAAACCCACACTGCTCAGTTCTTCACATGGACAAGAACTTCTCTACAATGAAGAATTGTATACAAATCATGTGATACGGTATAGAGACTAGTACAGCATCAAGCCTTAATCTGTGAGTGAAAGTTCAGTCTACGTTATCATTGGAACAAAAACCTGCCCAAACATATTCCATTGATTTAGAATTGATGTCGTACTAGAAACAGTCAATATATCCAATCAAAATCTGGTTTGAGAGGGGATTTAGAATGATACATGAATGGCGTGAATATACAATAGCTCCAGGCAAATCTGCCGATTTACACAAGCGGTTTGAGGAAGTGACGGAGCCCCTATTTAAAAAACATGGGATAAAAGCGCTGGGATACTGGAATGTCGTAGTCGGTGAAAATCCAAAACTCGTTTATCTTTGCGAATTCGAAGATCTCTCTCATCGAGAACGAGCGTGGGCTTCCTTTTTTAGCGATCCCGAATGGATTGCCGGTCGTGTAGCGTCAGAGAAGAATGGTGCTCTAACACTAAGAGTCGCCAATACGATTTTATCACCGACGAAATATTCAGCGATACAATAATCGGAGCTGTAAACTCTAATCCCAATGCGAATGACTGAATCATCTGATAACTTTAATGTCTTCCCGTGACTGCTGCTGTGTGCAGCGGTTCGGGGAGTAAGGCATCCTTATATGGTAAGATGTGTGGGCGGATGCGATTATTTTCAGTACGCCAACCCGATTTGGTAATGTCCCTTCACAGATTAAGCAATTCTTAGATACGACGGGCGGAATCTGGTTTACCGGCAAAACCGCAAATAAAGTCGTTAGTGCGATGGCCTCGGCTCAAAATCCACATGGGGGTCAAGAACAAACCATTTTGCAGTTGTATACATCCATGTACCATTGGGGTGCCATATCGCAGCGTCAGGTTTTACCGGTTGAACCAAAGGGCAAAGACCCGTAACGATAGCAAGACCGGCCTCCACCCCTTGGACAGGCGTAACGAAGGAATGAGAGGGCAGAGACCCGTTGAGACATGGGAGTGAAAACCTCCAGGGGCGGCGTGGAGAATACGTGCAGTATATGGAAGAATATAGGGTTACAATCTCCCCCTCTATTTCCTCACGCCTTCATGTTGTCCTGGTCAACTACACTGGCTCTCTTACTTTCATTCTGTATTTTTGATAAGGGAGATATCCTGCGAATAAGCGAGCATTCGTAAGAAAAGTGAATTGTACTGAGGGAGCTCAATAAGCCGCCTCTTCAACGAGGCGGTTTTCTTATCGTAAAAATCAACATCTGGATTTAACATAGCCAAATTATATTAGGAATGAATAATTGAAAAGACAAGCGTCTTCCCGTCAGGCTCCAAACGTGCCTCTACCGCGTAATTCCCGATTTGCTTGGTGGTCGTTTCCAAAACGCCCTTTGCCGCAACGCGGTCGCAAGCTTCCGAAAATTGGCGATTGAAAATGTCTGCATCATAACCGAACAAGAAATCCGTAAATTTGCGGATGCTTTCCTGATTACGAGCAAGCGTGCCTTCTTCGAGACGAACGGTCACCCCATAGGTCAAGAACTGCGGATCGAGCCACAGAGAGGCTTCATTGCTATATCGCGCTTCCTCGGTCGCACCGCCGACCGCTATGCTCTTCGCTTCCGCATCCCGAAACAAGCGCAGCGTCGTTTCTTCCAGATCATAGTTCGTACCTCGCAGCTTACCGGCTTCTTCCATCACTTCATAGGCTTGCAGCATGCGCTGATCCGGGAAAACCAATTTCTTGTAGCTGCCATCTTTCGTCGGAACTACCTTAATGAACGATTCTTTGACGTTGTTTACGGTTACCCGCTTCTCTTTCGTCTGTAAACGGGCAATAATCTGAAGCGCTTCCGCTCTAGTGACGAATCGCCCAACACCAAAATACCCGTTCGGGTATCCTTCCATGATTCCCTTCGTCATCGCTTCGCCAATGAATTTCTGCTGTCTGGCTGACGCGCTTTGGTAATCCCCAAATTGGGAAGCGGTTTTCATACTGTACACTTCATCTTCCAAATACTCGGTTTCTTTGAGCAAATAAAATAAAATCTCAGCGACATCCTCGCGTTTCAATTTCGCTTTATAGTCCTTGAATTGACCCTTCGTCATGAAATGGAGGTCACTGGCCAAATCCAAGTAAGGCTTTGCCCAATAACCAACGGTACTGGGTTTAAACGTAAAATCGCGGTAATCCTGCTGTAAAATGCCTTGATTGCTGCTGCTCAAAGCTTGCAAAAACGCAGGCTTCCATTTTCGCTCGCCATTCGGGTACATATCGGTAAAGGCTAACAAAACAATTTTGATGAATTGATCCGCTGTAACAGAATCATCCGGTCGAAAGGTGCCATCTGGAAATCCATCCAGCAGCCCCTGCTGCGCCATCTGGCCGATCGTCTGCTCCGCCCAATGTCCGTGCACGTCTGCAAAACCCGCAGCTTCAGCCTCCCCCTCCACGACACCAATAGACATTACGCAACATATCATTGCGAGCGCTATCCATTTCTTAAGTCTAAACATCTATGTCTCTCCGCTTCTCCATGATTTTTTTAGCGAAATTATGCGCCATTCCAAGGATAAGCCTTCTGCCAAGCTTTGAAAACCTGCTAGATGCCTAGAATTAAAGATAAGCTGGAACTACACACACTAGGACTATAGCCATAGGCATGACTTGCCGAGCAGCTGGATTTCACTGCTTAAGAATAACCTGAGGCTGTGAGGCTGTGCCTCAGGTCCTTGTCTAAACCCATGCATCCACGGAACTACGGTGCCTTATTCCACAGTAAAACCCCTTTTTCCCCCCTGAAGCGGAACTAGGGTGCGTTAAATGAGCGAAAATGTGCCTACAACCCAGCATTTCCTGCTCATAACGCACGGTAGTTCCGCGAAATGTCCCTACGACCGAAAATACTGCCTCTTAACGCACCTACGTTCCGCTCACCCGTGCAAACAGACGATCTATCGCAGATTGACGCGACATTTCAACGATCCAAACCGCTGTGGCACTTCCGGATTTTCTACATCCATCCTATCGAATGCCCGTACCGCACGATGCGCGCGGAATCTCTCCGCTCGCTCAGCGAGCTCGTCACACACACTCAAACCTGACGTCATAAGCTTTCTGTTAGAAAGGGGGTCCCTAACGCTTTAGTTCTGAATGGATTTAAACATTCTGGCAAAGAAAGAAGCGCATGCGGTTTGCAGCCACATGCGCTTTTTATCTTGGACCAGTTTATCCGATTCGTTGATCGGCTCCAACCAGTTTGACTGAATTATAATAGCGAAGCCAGTCGACCATGTACATCATTTTCATCAAATAATCCGGCACCGTTCCTTGAAGCATCTCGTATTTCTCCTGCCCAAGCAATTGGTGCATCTCCCAGCTCTTCATGTAAATAGCTTTGATGAGCGCTTCTTCCGTTTGAGGCTTATGGAGGTCAGTCCCCCGTGAAAGCTCAATTTCCTCGATAATAGCCCCTCTGTAATAAGGATGTATGTTCACCTGCTGCCCCAAATCGATGTAGGCCAACCCTGTATACTCGAAGGGTAACCAAAACAGATTTGTTTTCATATCGGCTAATTTCACTGTATACACAAGTCCCAAATTTAATGCAATCGGCTGCGGATAATTGTTAATGTGTCGGGATCGTAGATGTTCCCAGACATGCTCAACGAAATTCATGGTGTACTTCCTTCCTTGGGGCCCGATAATGTAGGCAGTGTTCTTCCTTCATATTGCGTGTTGACACCATCGTTTGTCAAGAAATCCCTGAAACTGCGGCGATTGGAAGCCACGAAACCATTCTCTTTTATTCGCTCCGCGCCTGGCGTTCTCCTCTACATTTCGACACACCGTAATTTCTATGGACAAAGACCCATAATCCTGGGAACTCCCGAATGATATAGGAAAAGGATCACGCGTCCTACTCAACACCTTTCTCCCTATTCGGAAGCTGCAATTTATCTGGATTGCGCATGAAAAAAATACGCTGCACGCGCCCTTCCGCATCAAGCTCGATATTCACCGCAGCGATCGTGCGCCCATGTTCGCTAATAATCATACCGCGCTGACCGTTCATATTGACCAATTGATACTGAACATCGTCCGATCTCTTGCTCTGAATGCCGTGAAGAAATTTGATAACTCGCTCACGCCCCAGAATTGGACGCAATGCGGCCAAGACTTTGCCTCCGCCATCCGAGTACAGAACGACATCTTCGCTCAAGGAGCGAATGAGCTCATCGAGGTTACCCGTGCTTGAAGCACGGAGGAACTGCTGTGCTAAGCCGTAAGCATGCTCATTGGCATGAACGGCAGGCGCTTCCTCTTCTCGAAGCTTTCGCCTCAACCGGCTGAAAACTTGGCGGCAGTTGGCTTCCGATTTACCGACAATTTCACCAATTTCCGTATAGTCATATTCGAAGGCTTCCCGCAAAATAAATACAGCCCGCTCAACTGGCGTCAACTTCTCCATGTAAACCATGAATGCGTATGAGAACGTTTCATCCCGCTCGATCGCGTGCAACGGATCATCCGAATCAATGAGCAAAGGCTCTGGCAGCCACTCGCCAACATAAAGCTCTCTTCGTTTGCGTGCAGATTTTGTATAGTCAATACAGCGATTCGTAATCATTTTACATAAATAGGCTTTGGTATGATGCACTTGATTCGGATACAACTGCTGCGCATTCATGAATGTGTCCTGCACCATATCCTCCGCATCTGCGACGGAACCCAGCATTCGATAGGCGATCGAGAATAGCAAAGGTTTATATTCGTCATATATATCCGAAATATCCAAGATGAATCCACGCTCCTTTTTTGTGAAAACAGGCCGTTTGTTATAACCAGATTAGCACCCAAAACAATCGCAGCTCTGTGTTCAGTATACCCGTAACCGAATCCCTCGCCAATGTAAACGATGTTCAATAAGCAAGTGTGACTCCAAAAAAATATTTTGTCGAGCGGCGAACTTTTTTCTAACATGTAACGTCTAATTCAGAGAGGTGAGAGTATGGAGACGACCGGTGTCCATGTATTTGAATATTTAAAGTACGTATCCGAAACAACGGACCAGAAAGCGATCCTTCGCAATTTGATGGATGCTTACGGGAACGATGTATGGAATTATGCGTTCAGCATATGCCGTAATATGGATTTGGCGGACGACATCTCACAAGATGCCTTCCTCAAAGTTTACCGCAATCTAACGACCTTCCGCGGCGAAGCCTCTGTGAAGACTTGGCTGCTGACAATTACACGCAATACCGCTTATGACTATTTACGCAAAGCATTCTGGCGCAAGGTTACCCTTGTTGGCTTCATTCAATCTGCAGGAACATCACAATCTGCTGAAAATGAAGCCATGGAGAAGCTGTACGCTAGTGACATATGGAAAAAAGTGATTTCCCTGCCTCCTAAATATCGGGAAATTTTGATTTTGCATGCCCATCATCAGCTCTCGACGAAGGAAATGGCAGCTGTTCTGAACATCTCAGAGGGAACTGTGAAATCGAGGCTCCATCATGCCAGATTGAAGGTGATCGGGCTGAAGGAGCGTGAAGCGCGTGAACTCTCCTGATCCGGATGATTTACATAAGGAACTGGAATCCGGGCCGCTCCAACAATCCGGCTTTACATCCAGGCTTCAGAAGGACATTGAGCAAGCGATCGATCGCAAGGAACGGGCAAAACCTCGAATAAAGCCACTTCTGTGCTTCTCAGGACTCGCTGTTGTTGCAGCCGTCGTGATGCTCTTCCCCTGGGACTCGATTCATACGGAGAGCGATGCCGCTGCGCTGGTTGAAACCCCTGCTCAAGCGGAGGCGCAAGCTATTGTCTCCTCCCCGGCACCAATCAGCACCGCACTGCTGATCGGGCTCAGGACGGAGCATGAAGCTACGGACAGCAACCGTACGCTGAGCTCCCTCCGCTACAGTACTTATCGGACCATGTTAATCGCCCCCGTTCGCGGGAAGCTGCAGAAAACGTCTGAAGGTAGCGGAATTCTCATGCCGTACAAGCAAAATTTCTGGAAAATCGATTCGCTCGTCAACAAAACAAAAACGGACGAATATCACTACTTATCCGCCCACTTGGCCGATCAACCGGTGAAAGAGGAAACGTTCACCGATAATCCGGATGAAGAACTCACGCATGTGGAAACACTCGTTTTCGCTGGCAATCAGTACTTGTCGATTGCGGAATCGGAAGAAGCTTGGGGCGGCAACGCGCCTTACCAAGCGAATCGCATTTGGGTTCGAACCCTGCCGCAGCTCAAAGAAGGCCACACCACACAGTTTTACACTAAACCGGCAGACAAGAACCATGTTTCGCTCACGGATCTTTATGGCACAACAATTAACAAGGTTCTGGACAACATCTCCATCCCACCGTTGCCCGTTGAAATTCGCACCGAGATCACCGGCCAGAGCTGGACCGTCCAGCGTGAGCCAGGCCGCTGGGTTGGCAAGGTCGCGGAGACAACTCGCTCCGACTCACCCAGTCCGGATCGTTATGTGCTGCGCGATTTCCCGCGCGACCTCCCGGACAAAGTCGTTAACCACGACACGCTCTGCTGCTCGTGGAGCGATATCCGCTCCTCTTGGCCGAATGCGAGCGATGCGCTAACATCGCCGCTTAACGATATGATCGTCGTCTTCGAAGAAGGCAAGCTCAACTTCTACCCTTACGGGCAAGCGCCGAACAGCGAGCCGCAGTTGACTGTCAGCCTGCAGCCAGGGGAGCAACTCGTCATGGCACAGTGGGCTACGGATCATTATGTACAGGAATGGATCGACAAGGTTGACCATTACTTGTCCTACGACAAGACGGAGTAAAAGAACAAGCTCCAAACCCAGGATTGACCTTGGGTCTGGAGCTTGTTTTTGCTTTGTATTGACTTGAGGAGCGATGCTACGCCCGGCGCTCTGCAAGGTACTTCCCGAGGGCATCAGCCGAGCTCTCTTGGCCCTGCATATTTTCTTAACATGGAATAACTATCGTTATAACCATGTATTGGGCGCCGCCGAAGAACCCCCCTGAGCTTGAGGGGGGATTCTCGATATTTGAAGGAGGGAGGTTCCCCAGGTAATAAGATTTCGGGGAACGTGCGTACGTTATTTTGTCAAAAAGCGCCCGATATTGCGCATTGAAGGAACTACAGTGCGCTATTCCGTTGAATTTGCCATCCAAGAGCTAAATTTACCCTCTTTAACGCACCCATGTTCCGCCAACTCCAAACAAAGTGAATGATTCCTACAAATAGAGGCCTGTAGTTCCCCTCTACAAAAAGTACAAGCAACTCCTGTTGTTCGAAGTTGTTCGAAGATCAGCACTACAAACACTATTCACTGTATTTCGTCTCCAACAAATAGAGTAGATTACTTTTAACTTCTGGCCACTCCGTATCCAAGATGCTGTAGAAGATATTGTCATGAATGGTGCCGTCCACCTTAATTCTATGCTTGCGGAAAATCCCTTCGCGGACGGCGCCAATGCGCTCAACAGCCCTTTGCGACCGCAGATTATAACTGCTTACCGAGAACTGGACACGGAGTACATGCATCTGTTCGAATACATGCGATAGCAATAGAAACTTACACTCTGTGTTGACGCGCGTCCGCCACACATCCGGGGACAGCCACGTCCAGCCGATCTCCGCATTCCGGTTGGCGGCATCCATGTCGCCGATTCTCGTTGCTCCGACAATTCGCCCACTGGCGTTGTCGACAATAACAAAGGGGATATGAGAACCGCTCCGTTGGTGCGCTAGCGCCCGTTCCACTGCATCCGAGATGTCCTCTAAAGTAGTCAGATGTCCCCATGTGTACTGCCAAACTTCAGGTTTCCCCACTGCTTCGAATAAAGCCTCCTTATGGCTCGAAGCCATAGGAATCAAGGTGACAGTTCGACCTTCTAAGATAATATCTCCCTGAATCTGAGCCACCCTATTTACCACCCCATGCGATCACGCAGTCGCAAAATGTGAGCAATATGATGGTTGCCATGCCAGGCATAATTGCCAACGTTCCAATCCAGACGAATGGTCTGGCCCGATTCCGGATGCACGAAAGCTCTTGCCAACTGTTCGGCAGGCAGCGACTTCAGAAGGATCATCCAACGACTGTGCAAAGCATCCAGCAGTGCAAGCGACAACCCCACGGGCGAGGACTTACCGTCGCTAAGCTCAGCCCAGCGATCCTCATAATACGGTCTGATTGTCGGCTCCTCCTCTGTCAATGCCAGCTTAAAACGCGTGTAGCTGTTCAAATGGCTGTCCGCAACGTGATGAACCACCTGACGCACCGTCCAGCCGCCTGGACGGTAAGACGTGTCCAATTGCTCATCCGTCAGTCCAGCGACTGCTTCTTGAAGTCGTCTCGGCGTCGACTCAATGTCAGCCATCCATTGTTGAAGCTGCTCCTGTGTAATCTCGCCCTCATGCTCAAATAGTCCAATGGGATAGCGCAATTCATCCAAATCCATCCCCCAGCCTCCTCTGCCTTTTTCTCTATTATACTGCTTATCCGCAGGTTGCCCATGAAGCGGAATACCATTCATTTGCACTTTTCACACGAAATACGGTGATTCGTTACGTTCTTGTTATGAGGAAGCATGAGCGTGAATGAACATTTGGGCAAAAACCGGGTCCCACTGGGTCCCTTTCCCCTCTTCCAGTATGGACATCGCCTTCTCAATTACCATCCCCTGGCGATAAGGGCGATCCGATGTCATCGCGTCGAACGCGTCGGCTACCGCGATAATCCGGCCGAATACAGGGATTTCCTGGCCCTGCAGCCCGTCAGGGTATCCTTTGCCGTCATAGCGCTCATGATGTGAGCGTACACCCGGAAGAAGAGGAGCCATCGCCTCAGGAGGCTCTATTTGTTTCAGGATCGTTTCGCCCAGCACCGGATGCAGCTTGATTTGCTCGAATTCCTCCTCGGTCAAACGCCCCTCCTTCAGCAGCACCGCGTCTCGGACACCAATTTTGCCAATATCGTGAAGCAGCGCGGTTTTGTTTAAAAGATCGAGCTCCTGTTCATTCAACCCGGCAGCTCGTCCGATCATGAGGGAATACTTGGCTACACGCTGAGAATGACCTGCCGTATAGGCATCTCTAGCATCCAGCGCTGCCGCTAAGGTACTGAAGTAACTCTGAAGCAGCAGATTATTCATATGCTCGCGCGCTTCAAGACCCTTCACCATATGATTAAAGCCCGCGATTAGCCGTGAAAATTCATCGGAATATAAATCAGACGCCCGCACCTGAAGATCGCCGGCCTGAACTTCTTTCATTGCGCTGTACAGATCTTGGATCGGCTGCTGAATGTCTTTGGTTAGCATTCTCGCTCCAAGCGATGAGAAGCCTACGCCAAGCAGCAAAATGATAGCCGCCCACTTCCAGTATTCAGAGGTAATTCCCGCCGACTGGGTCACTAGACGAATTTGGGTCGCCAGACTGAATAAGAAAAGCGGCATCGTCCCGATCAGGAAAGCGCTTAGTTGAAATTTGCGCTGAATGGACACGATCACTCGCCCATCGAGCGATACGTCTTCTCCATAGATGCGCCGCCCCAGCTCGCGAATGTGGAGCAGTACGGGGCGTATGGCTCTGGCCGTCATGAAGAATTCCAGCAAGGCGTGCATGCTTGCAACCAGCACAGCACCGATGCCGCCCAGGACCACATAAAACAAAGGCAAAGACAACCAGCCGAGCCGTATGCCCGTGATGGCCATGAGCATGGCCGGAATCGATAAGCCTAGAAAGTGCGGCCCGAGAATGCGTTTCACAGAAAGAGCCGGAAAGCGATGTGTCTGTAGATAGGCCTCCCGAATGGAAGCCAAATCAGGCACTTCCTGCTGAACCATTCTGTGAATCGGTTTCAACTGTCTACGAAATACAATGAATTCGGAAACCATCATCACGATGAGCGAGGCGATCATGATCGCAAATAGGCGAACCAGCTCTGCATTTGAAATGCGAAGCGTAGTTGAAATAATGACCCCGCCTACAACGATAACCGCAGCGGTGGAACCCAACACATAATTTCGCACCAAATCGCTAAGAAACTGCTTGTAGGTATGCACAATGAATTCCTCATTTCTGTAATAACGCCAGCCCTGGCTGACATGTGCCATGATGTTGTTATCATTGTATAGCAAATTGGTCGATCACAGTAGATTTTCAACCGCTTCAAAAGCAAAAAAGCGCCCACAGCATAATCACTGCAGGCACTTTACTAATGAATCAATCCGTAATTTCGAGTTTGATACTTGAATAATTCGTTACATCATGAGGTACGACACACTCAAACGCATGGAGCATGCCCTTTCCCTCCAGATTAGCTTCTGCCTGAATATGAAGCGGTGCGCTGCCGAGCACCAGGCCCTTGCTGTCCATAAATATTAACTTGCCTTTGATTAGCATCTGGCCTAACGTCTTGTCGAGCTGGTATTGTCCACGGATAACGCTGAATATGCCATCTCTTCTAACGTGATTGGCTCCTAACTGCAGCCCGGGATGTGCCGGGTCTGTGATCGACATGCGCGCAGATGGCTCCAAATCAGTCACCTCATTCCCGAACAGTGTCTTCACCTGTAGCGTTGCATAAGCATAATCGATGACATCACTTTCCACAGTTAAACTCACAGTTTTCCGTTCTCCGCCATCGGCCAGCTCGGTTGTCGCATCCTTCGATTCCCCAATTCGCTCCCCTTGCTCATTATAAAAGATCACCTGAAATCCAAGTGAAGCACCTCAACTAGATTTACTCCGTTGGTTTATCCGGATTCGCGGGAATAAGCGCGTTATCCTTGCCCAGAAATGCACGCGCCAGATCCGTTACGGTCTTCCCTGTCAAGGTCTGGGCAATTTCCGGTACCTGAGCGATCATTTTCGTAATATCGCCTGTAATTCGGTTTACGCCGGAGGTCGCGCCATCCTGTGAAATGACCGTGATTTTGTCCACGTTGCTTAGCGGAGCCGCTATTTTCTCTGCCAGCTCAGGCAGCATACGAAGGATCTCCACCGTAACCGCCGCTTGTGTATACTGCTTGTAGGCCTCCGCCTTCTTCTCCAGCGCTTCCGCTTCGGCAATACCGGCCAAACGGACGACTTCCGCGTTCGCTTTCCCTTTGGCGAGCTCCGCCTCGGCCGTCGCATCCCCGCGTTTGCGCGTCGATTCCGCCTCAGCCTCCGCTTCAAGGATTTGCCGCTGCTTGTTCACTTCCGCGCGCATAATCGCCGCCTGCTTCTCGGCCTCAGCCGGCTTGATTACAGTCGCCTCAAGCTCTTTCTGCTTGAGCTCGACCTCGATTTGGCGAACGTTTTTGTTCGCTTCTGCTTCCATCTGTTTGATTTTCACCTGTTCCGTAACAAGCGACTGCTGAATCTGGTTCTGCTTGAGTTCATAAGCGAGGTCGGCCTCTGCCTGTCTGCTCGTCGTCTCTTGCTTGAACTCCGCTTCTTTGATGCTGAGTTCCTTGCGATATTGTGCTTCCTTGGCAGAAGCGGCGCTTTCGGCCTCGATGCGAAGCTGATGCGCTTCCGCTTTGCGGATCGCGGACTCTTTCTCCGTATCGGCTTGCCGGATTTGGATGTCCCGCTCCACTTCGGCCTTGGCAATGCTTGCGCTTTTACGAATGCGCTCCACTTCGGGGACGCCCAGATTCTCAATATAGCCTTGGTCGTCGGCTACACGCTTCAGCACGAAGGAAATGAGGCTGAGTCCCATTTTATCCAGATCCTCTGAGCACGTTTCACGCATTTTACTATTTAGCTCGTCAGGGTTTTTGAGGATAGATTCGACCGTTAACTGCCCGACAAGACCACGAAGATGGCCTTCTACGGAATGCAAAATAATCGTTTCCCGTTCGACCATCGTATGATCGAGGAACTGCTCGGATGCGGTAGCAATGGCAACGGGATCGCTTTGAATTTTAATCTGGGCGACGGCCTCGATCTTGAGCCGAATCCCTTGCTGAGAGAACATCGGCTGATCCGGCTTCACATCGAAGCTCATCAGCATCATGCTAATCGTCTTATAGCTCTGGAATCCGGGAATCACGAAGGTGCCTCCGCCCTGGACGACCCTTTTGCCACCAAGACCGTAAACGATCATCGCTTCATTCGGCGGGACCTTCTTATACGCTTTTACAATTGAGGCCAGTAAGATAAAAACGACAACAACAATAGCGGCAACTCCATACAAAACGGTTAACATATCAAATGCCCTCCCTGTCTAACATGCTCGTTACTCGTTAAACTCAGTGACCGTTGCAATACCTTTGTTTATATGCAAAATCACGACTTTCGCGCCTTTGCCGATCGACTCTCCATGCTCGGACTTTACACTGATGGAGCGCGTGGTCCCCTGCAGGACAAACTTCATTTCACCTGTACCCTTCGCATGGATGGGGACGGATAGGTGGCCCAACTGCCCTTGCAGGTCAAAATCGCTCTCTTTCATGCTGTGATCATGCTTATAGATGACCTTGGCATAGAAGAGGAAGAAAAACCAGCCGATCAAGAGTCCGGCGGCAATCGCAATAAGCAGAATGAGCAGCACGCTCGTCATCCCTACACTGCCTAGCATATAACCGACACCGCCGAATACCGTCAAGCTGGCGAGCAGTGATGAAAGGTTGAAAAATGATGGTCCGGCATGTGCGTGCACGGCTCCGCTATCCACGTGAAATTCCGACAGATCGCCGCCAAATAGCGTTATCAGCAGCGTGAGCGCAAGTCCGGCAAAGAAACAAATCGCAAACAATGTCATCATGAGCCTCACCTCCCTGCGCGTAATCATTTGCCATTTTAAAGATAAAATTACTTATTTTTTCAATACGTTCCCATCCCGCTTTCGTTTCAAAACACCTTTCACGGACTCGAGCTTGCACTTGCTCCTGTACCCGTTACTGTATAGTCCTGCTGCCATAAAATCCGCTTCCCTATCTGGATGGCAGCATGAAGCTGATTATTGCCTTGTTGCAGCGTAATGGTCTGCGACTGCTCGAACTTAACAAAAATATTAGCGGCAAACCAAGACCTCAATGTTTCCTTTTCTTCTTCTTTGGCAAACGAAGCTGGCGTCGCTGCGGGCAGACTACGATTAGTTACCGCGAAGTGCGGGCGAAGCGAAGGCTGGCCTTCATACCATCCCTTTGTCCGATCATAGACATGTGCCGCCAAGCGAAGGCTGCTGCCTTTGATTTCTGCCGGCAGGTTAGAACCATTCACATGGTAATCATCCGTAAACAGATAGAACCTGCTTCGGTTCTTAAACCAATCAACCGCAGCGCCCATTAACAGGCTGGCATCCTCTGAATGAAGATAGACTTGATCATCCGTCCAGTTTGGCGCTTCGTGCAGCTTGACTTTCTCCTGCTCCACCCCTTTCCAGAACGTTACTGCCTCATTCTTGCCCTTATAAATCCGAAACGAATAGCCATCCTTATGTGTAAAGATTACTGCATCAGGCACACTCTCCCTGTCCAGAATGAACTGTAAGGATTGGCATAAAAAGATGTCGGAGAGATAGGGCTGATCCCCTTTCAAATAACCAACATCAACCCCATACGACAACCGATCCCCTTCGACGGTTACAGGCACGAGATTCGAACCTTCATAGGTAAGCTGGGCAAGCGGACCGCCATCGCGCTCCACTAAACGATCCGTGCCCGGGTTGAACATGAACCATGCATTTCCATCCTTCGTTTGCAGTTGGTACCAGACATGCTGCTGGTCATCAATCCAGGTTTGGCTAGGCTTCACGGTTTGGTTCGTTAGCACGGAGCCATTCATGTATAAACGATCCATAGGAAGCTGATACAGCTGTGTTTCCCCTTTCAGTTCAATGGACACTTGCGTCGGCTTCGCATCCACTGGCTCTGCATAATAGGGGTCCACCCAGCCGTCCCCAAGCTCCGTGTGAACATGATATAGCTTCATGTCTGTAAATTTTTCAAATGAAGATACCGTTTGCGGACTTAACATCGTAGTGATGGTTGTACGATCACCGAAGGGCTCGCTAAACAATGGCGTTTGTGACTTCAACACGGTGGACTCCGTAGTTTGGCTAATTGGGGTTCCTTTGGCTGTGACATACATGGGGCCGTGTTCCGTCTGAATCTGATAATTCGTATCGTACGGCGTTACGAACTCGCCTGTTACATGCACAATTTGATTCTTCAAACCCAATGGAACATTGTAACGATCAGGATGATACGTGTTGGCAATAAACTCCGGTGTAGGCATAATCCAACCGCTGCTATAGTACGCATATTCATCCGCGGGCTTCACATAACCGATTTTGCTGACAGGCAGTTGCAACCACTGATCGCCAAGCCAAGTCGTATGGATCTGGATCCATTTCAAATCCTCATCGCCATTATTGCTATAGAACCATTGGCTCTCAGCCCCCACCACCTGCACTTCTTGCGGCGACAGCGTTGCCGAAGGCTTTAATTTAGCATTTTTCGATGCGTAAATGGGGGTTTCCTGGAATAAGAGAAGCTTCTTCGGCGCAGGAACATCCACATCCCAGGGGTCTGGAGAAATATATTTTCCCCCTTGCCAGGTTTGTATTTTCCATACGCTCTTCCCCCTCGACCAGCCTACCTGCCCTGCGAGCACAACGACCCCCTCTTGAGGCGCTAGCAAACCTTCTTGCTTCGTATCCAAGTCATCCAGACTATTATAAAAAGGCGTTGAAGCGAGCAGCGTTATCATCGGAGGAACCCGAAGCGTGTCCGGCTTCTGAAGCTGAACATCATTATCTGCGTACATCCCTGTAGGCACTAAAGCGGCGCATAGGAGCAGCCCTACCGCCGAGACTAACACCGTCTTCTTCCACATCTGAATCCCATCAACATCCTTTCCAACATTTAACACACCTTACTTTATAGACGCTCCATAACCGGAAAGGTTGCATAGTAAAAAGGCTCCCCTCATAGGGAGAACCGTCCGCCTGTTGAAAATTTCTGCTGCTTTCAGCGAATCGTTCTTCCCCGACAAGCGTATAAACTTTCAGCGCACTTCATACGTCTATTAAAATAAAAGGAGTAGATTCGAGCATGCAAAAAAAGAGATTCACTTGGTGGATGTCCACCGCATTGGTAGCCCTGCTTTTCGCGTTGACGGGCTGTCAAGCTGTTCAAGGGCTAGATATTGCCCAAGCTATTCAAAATAGTGCAAGCATGACGTCCGCCGCTTCCAAAGGCAGTCTTCAGTTGGAATTGGTGACGAATCCCAAAAATACGCTATCCGCCGAAGAGAAAGTTTTATTTAACGCGCTCAAAGATGTCAAAGTGGCTATTAACAATGCCGCTATGCAGGACGCGCAGCACTTGTCTGCAGACGGCGCGCTGACTTACAGCAAAGGCTCCATTCCATTCAAATTGAATATGGACGGGACCAAGCTCATCCTAAAAGTGGAAGGTGCTCCCAAGCCGATCGTATTCGATCCGTTCACGAACTCCACTCAGAAGGCAGCTGGTATTTTGCCCAAAGAAATTCAAAGCCAGCTCGGCACGAAGGTGGCAGAAATTCAACCTGCACTGACTAAATTTCTGCTGGCCAATGCCGCTAATCCTAAAAATATGACGGTTACTTCCGTTACCGAACCTGTTAACAATGAGTCTCTTTCTTTGCAAAAAGCCCATGTAGAGCTAAGCGGCAGTGACCTCGCCGATCTGCTGAAGGGATTGCTCAAGAACATTCTCGCCGACGAAGCAGGTTTGAAAGACCTGATCAGCCAGCTGTATGACGTTCTCCAGCCTTTGATCAATGAACAGGAGGGAACTGGCGTGGCCAGCCTGATCAAAAACAAATCATTAGCTGTAGGCTTCGTTTATTCAGCAATCCATCAGTATCTAGAAGATGCCGCCGCTTCTCTGGATCAGATGGCTCAATCGACTTCGCCTTTATCCATAGCCGGGATACAAACAAAATCTTTGTTATACAGTCAATCCGCACTGAAAGTGGACCTCTTCATCGATGCGGACAAACAAATCCGCAAAGAGCAATACGAGCTCAGCTTGCCTGTCACTGATGCAAAATCAGGGATTGCCGCGTTCAAAGTAACCTACGTTTGTGAGACTTGGAACATCAACAAACCTGTTAAGGCTGATGCCATAGACGTTTCCGGCGGCGTTCTGAATCTGGGAGCGGAGCTTTCGTCGATCTATAACCTTCTGAATCAGTTGGAAAAAGGATCCCCCGTTTACAAGTTCCTGAAGGACGATTTGAAAGTGACCAAGAAGGAAATCCATCTTCAACTGCAAAATAGCGGCAGTGAATCGTCTGAAGCGCCGCAGCCGTTTATCAATGCAGACAATACGACGATGGTGCCAGTGAGATTCATCTCCGAACAGTTGGGAGCCGAGGTGAAATGGAACGGAGAGCTGAAGCAGGTAACGATTGCAGATGCGCTAAGCGGCACAACGATTGTCCTAACACTCGGTAGCCAAGCAGCGACTGTAAACGGCACGTCTGAGCAATTAGAAAGCGCGGCCGCTCTTCATAACGGCTCCACCTTCGTGCCGATTCGCTTCATTGCCGAGAATCTTGGCAGCAAGGTTGGATTTGATGACGCGACGCGTACTGTAACTATTAAGCGGGATTAGTCTTTTTCAAACCCACACGTTTGAGCATGAGGAGGGGAAAGGATATAGGGTTCCAGCCGCTGTTAAAGTCGTGTTCCTTGCATGGACAAGGTAGCGCGAACACGACTTTAAAGGCGGACGCTAGCTTTTCCACCCCATATCCATTCCCTTTTCGTATTATCAGGTTAGCCAGAACTATCTGGTTGGCCTTTTTGTTCTGCTTTGTGCTGCCTTCTTCTCTTTTCCCTAACCGATCCTCGATTCGGTATTCCTATCCATGAACACCCCTGTAAGATTCCGAGCACATGTCTCCTTCACAAGAATACGTGTGACAGCCGCCATGCGGCGGCGCACAACGCATGCCCGAGGAGCTACTGCCGGACCGCCTATTCACCATGTACAGCGATATCGAACGGAACTACGATGCCTTATTCCATGCTCATGTCCCTTTTCTCCCCCTGAAGAGGAACTAGGATGCGTTAAATGAGCGGAACAGTGCCTACAGCCCAGCATTTCCTGCTCATAACGCACGGTAGTTCCGCGAAATATCCCTACAACCGAAAAAGCCGCCTCTTAACGCACCTACGTTCCGCTCACCCATGCAAAAAGACGATCTATCGCAGTCGAGGCGGTATTTCAATACTCCAAACCGGCTATGGCACTTCCAGATCTTCCACGTTCCTGTCAAATGGCCCAACCACACGATGCATGCGGAATCTCCGCTCTGTGACCTCGTCACACACACAAACCTGACGACATATGCTCTCTGTTAGGATGGGTATCCCTACCTTTAGTTCTGTAAAGGATTTAAACATTATTTGTTAAAATGAGGGGCATAGGCTGCTGCCTCCTAGACACCTTTTTCGTACAGTTGAATAGTCTAAAGTGAAAACTAGGCAAACGACCTGCTGTTTCCGTGCAGCAGTACGAAAAAGGAGCTAAATATGTATACAAATCCATTGAATCAACAAGGCCCGCAAGGTACTCCGGGCATGCAGCTTCAACCGGGCACCCCGTTTCAACAAGTTCCGCACGTGCAGCCGACACCGCAAGTCATTTATCAAGGAGATTCGTCGCACACCCCGATCCTGCAGCAAAAGAAGCATGCCATTCACAGCACCTTGCATCCGCATATAGGCAAACACATACAAGTTCAAACGATCGATGGACATAAGCATGAAGGAACGCTAGTTCATGTAGACGGACACCATGCTTATATTTATGTACATCCGCATGGTCATCACCATCATCACCATCACCATCCGCATCCGCATTATCATCCATACGGGCAGCATCCGCACGGACAGAATCGCCCTATCTATACACCAGCACAGTATAACCAAATCATAACGCTCGTACTGTTCGAGCTGCTGGTGATCTTATTGCTTAGCTAACGAAATCAAACAGCTCGCCCTCGCAAGGTCATCACAACCTTGCGAGTGGCGAGCTGTTTCATGTTTGAGCCGCAAACCTTTCAAAAGCATGCTGGCAATTCAAATCAACGGGAATCCCCGTAAAATTAACTTAGTTGTTTGTGTACATACTGATTATTCAAGAAACGCATCACATCTCCGCGGCTAATAATGCCCGTCAGGTAACCGCCGTTCTTCTCCACAATGACTTTTTTAAGATGTTTTCTGCCAAGAATCGTAGCAACCTCATCAATCGGCATATCCACCCCTACAGTGACAACTTTTTTCGTTGCAAATTCCATGACATTGGCCGTGACAATATCCCGGTACTTGTCTTCCATCGTTTGCGTGTCCAGCCATGTCGATGTGAAAAATGGAGAAGCCACGACAATCTTCGTCTGCGAGCCAACCGCGCGCATGATATCGCCATCGCTGATATAGCCTTTAATCTGGTTGCAATGATTAACGACTGGCATGCCGCCGATACGGTGCGTCACGAATTTTTCCAAAACGGTGCGGATTGTATCCCCTTCCAAAACCTTAACCACGTGAGAAACCATAATGTCTGACGCATTCATCTTACCATCCCCCCATTTCAAAAAGGATGCCTTTGATTAAATTGTAAGACAATTCACAATATTAAGTCAATGGACATTTCTTCCATGGGAGGAGAGTCGTTATCTGGGTTGGACTTGATGATTCTGCCCCTTCATCGCCTTGCGATTCATTAAACTGGCCATATCCCATGTCATTCTGCGGAATTGGCGGCCTGCTTTGCCTGTTATCATCAGATTCAATCCCCATTTTTGAATCCAAACAAAACCCTTCTCAGGCCCAAGCCCAATGCAGAACAGGTTAGTAAAAGGAGCGTGCTCCGGTCCCTTATCACCGGCGAGCTCCGCTTTAATTATCTTAGCCAGCCGCGCCGCTTGCGGAATCGCTTCTTTGCAAGTCATGCCGTCCGCTTGACCGGTTGCAGGGTCTACGACATGCGCGCAGTCGCCGATGGCGTACACGTTCTCAGCGCCAACCACATGGTAACGCGCGTCCACCTGCAACTTGCCATTACGCTCAACTGCCAAGCCCAGCTGCCGCACCAGCGGGTTCGGGCGAAGGCCTAGCGTCCAGACGCACGTGCGGGCAGATATGCTGCCACCACCCTGCAGTTGAACCGCGCCTTCGCGAAAAGCTGCTGCCCTCGCGCCGTGCAGCACGCTGACGCCTAGCTCGCCCAGCTCCTTCTCGAGCCGCCGGCTCACGTGCGGCGGAGCGGCCTCGAGAAGCCTCGCCTGCGAGTTCACCAGCGTCACGCTGACTAACGCTGGGTCAAGCCCCGCTGCTGCGGCCTTGTTCCGCAAGCCGCAAACAAGCTCGCTGGTGGTCTCGATGCCAGTAATGCCGCCTCCGACTACCGCCACGGACAGGAGCCTCCGCCGCTCTGCATCTTCTGATGCTTGACGGGCGCTATCCACGCCATGCTCCAACTGCGCTCGTATGCTTGCGCTGCTGTCCATGTCCGTTAATGATATACCGCCCTGCTCAGGCCCGGCCGACACGACTTTACTGCCTAGGCACAGAATCAGCCGGTCATAGCGAAGCGCTTCGCTTCGTCCGCTCGTATGCTTGAGCATGACTAACTGCTGTTCATGTTCGACAGAAGCAAGCTCGGCTTGCAGGATCTCAACCTTGCCGTCAAAGTAAGAGGAGAACGGAATTGCAAGGCTCTTCTCCTCCACTGCGCCTTGAAAAAGCAGCACTTTCCTAAGATGGTGCGGCTCCTTGTCAATCAAGGTCATCCGCACATGCGATTGCCCATCAAACTGCTTCAGCAGCGAATTGACCATATTGAGGCCTGCATAGCCCCCGCCAACAATAACGATGTGTTGTTCCATCTTGAATATCCCCTTCCCATCCCTTAATGCTCTTGAGACGGAACACCCTCCGATTTTGTGACACGGCACACTTTTATGAATTTTTAGCCAAAAGTGGAATAAGCTCTGGATCTTTTGGATATATTATCAAAGCTGCGTTAACAAGCTGTCCGGGCCAAGGTAGTCACGGCAAGCTGCGCACAAATTATTGTTGGAGGTTTTTGTAAACATGGAAACAGGTACGGTTAAATGGTTTAATGCGGAAAAAGGTTTTGGGTTCATCGAAGTTGAAGGCGGTAAAGACGTATTCGTCCACTTCAGCGCTATTACAGGTGAAGGCTTCAAAAGTTTGGATGAAGGCGAGCGTGTTCAATTTGAAGTTGTTCAAGGTAACCGCGGGCCACAGGCTGAAAATGTAGTTAAGCTGTAGTCCACCACATATGAAGGAAGCTGCTTGCGAGTCTGAGTCTACTTTTGATAAGGAGGAGTTCGATTGTATTTTTCAAAGAAATCGTTGGAACCTGTCCCGGAAGAACAAACAAGCATCTGGACTTGCTCTACTGAGCAGTGCTCCTGCTGGATGCGGGATAACTTCTCTTTCGATGAAAGTCCCGTATGTCCGATTTGTAATTCGTCTATGGTGAAGGATTTGAAGATGCTCCCCACCTTATCGAACACAAGCAGCAGAAGATGAACGACTGCACGGATCCCCATGCGGGTGTGTGCAAACGAGTAGACCCATGCGCAATTGCATGGGTCTACTCGTTTGTGAGTAAAAACTAATGGTTGAAATGTATTGGCGGAAAAACGTTGCCAATGAAAAGGATGACCTCCGGTATAGCCGTGAGAGGTCATCCTTTTTCAATTAATCGGCTCTACCGGCGCCAACGAACGTGCCGCGGTCGAAATCCATCACGTTGATATCCTCGATATTTCCATTCGAATCCGTACTCATGTACTCAACTTTCAGCGTGTCTTTCGCGAGTATCGTGAACGGCTCCGTATAGCTCGTCCAGTTGCCGCCATTGATGCGATACTTGGTTGATTGAATGCCGCTGCTATCGGATGCTGTAAGTGTAATCGTCGAAGCTTTGATATAGCGTTCGCCTTTGCTGGAAGTCTCGTATACAGGCTGCACTTGGTATTTCGTGACCGGCGGCAGATTATCGGCTGCGGTTAAAGGGTCATATGAAACTCCGACTTCATAACTAGCCCGCATTATAAAATCTTCGACAGACACGTAAACTTTACCGCCTCCAGGATCAATTGGTCCAAGATCAAGCGGGATTTGAATAACAGTAGCATTAGGGGTTACATCTGCATACCCCACAGTATCAAAAAAATTCGGGTATATCTCTCTTTCAACATAAATTCTCCGAATGCCCTTACGCACATTTTTGATAACGACAAATCCATTATTATAAACGGTAATATCGCTTGCCTTGGGTGGAGTTGAAGTGGAGTATGATTTGAAATCGATAGTCGAGCCACCATGATCCTTCATATACATAAGTTGATCCCAAGCTTTTGAACCTGCATAAACATTCAGAGGGTTACCTCTAATGTCTATGGTTTTACCCTTTAAGCCGCCTTTTAAATAGAAGTTATAGAGAGGGGCAATATCCGTTATTTGGTTTGAATTCAAATCAATATAGTTTAGTCGGGGGGATAACTGTTCGAGTATACTTAGGTCCGTGACATTATTATCGTGTACACTCAATTCAATCAAGTTTTTCAGGTTTTTAAGCGGAGAGAGGTCGGAGATTTCATTCATATTGCTGTGGTATGGAAAGGTACCCAAGTACAGATATTCAAGGGATGTAGCCCCGGCAAGCGGAGAAAGGTCAGTCATATTAACGTTAGTAGCCCAAAGAGTTTTCAACTTGCTGAGGTTGGATAACGGAGAAAAATCGCTGATTCGATTATCACTAATGGTGAGAGAGCTAAGATTCGGTAAGTCCTTAAGATTTGAGATATCACTAAACTGGCTTTCTTCGAAATCAAGGGAAGTTAGATTGCTAAGTTTCGGAAGGGAGGGGAAGACTGTGAGCGTTTTGTTCAATCCAAAAGCTAGTGTCTCCAGGGAAGTTAAATTGGAGATCGGCGTGAGATCAGTAATTTCGTTATACTTCAGTTTAAGCGATTTCAGTTTTTTGGCGTACTCCAACCCTTGCAGGTTTTTGATATTGAGATAGTTCGCATCCAAAACAGTGAGCTGCTCCATATCGGAAACGGTAATGCTGCCATTCTGCTTCTTTAACGTTGCTCGTACTACCGATTCTAGTTTAGCATCGGGGATTGTAACAGCCTCGCTGCCGGAAAGACTGGCATTGTCCGCAGCGGCATAGGCTGCCGAACCGAAGGCGACAACGGAAAATGCTAGAACGATACTTAATACGATTTTTTTGATCATGCAACATCCTCCTTTATTTCGTCGAATTTAGTCGTTGCTTAGTTGATTAGCTGACCAGAAATAATTCCCTGTACCAAAAATCATGATGATCATCGGGTTCCTTGAATCTCCATGTTGGCTGCTGCGCGGTTTCCCTTACATCCAAAACTTCCAAGCAGGGCTCGATCCATTCTTTTTTGATCTCCATTATATTCCCTCCAAGTTTCATTTTTTTCAAAATTAGTATATATATTAATGAGAGGGAAAGACTGTCGATATCTGAAGATTAAATGTAAAATTCTTATAAAATTTTCCAACAAAATGAATTTTTATATTCGGGTCATAACAGCATAAGCTGCAAATTGAAGAGGCTATCCCCTAAGCAGATTAGCTGCTTAAGGGATAGCCTCATTCATTGATTTGCGCAACTTGGCAGTACCGGTTTACCACTCCGCGACGGTACCGTCCGCTTGTCGCCAAACCGGGTTTTTCCAATTATGTCCAATAGCGGCCATCTCCCGCACCTTCGCTTCGTTCACTTCGATGCCGAGTCCGGGAGCGGTTAAGTTCTTCACAAAGCCCTCCTCATACTTGAACACGGAAGGGTCCACTAAATAATCTAGCAAATCGCTGCCTTGATTGTAGTGAATGCCCAGGCTTTGCTCTTGAATAAAAGCGTTCGGAGAGCAGGTATCCAGCTGCAGGCACGCTGCCAAAGCGATAGGGCCTAGCGGGCAATGCGGCGCTACGGCGATATCGTAAGCTTCCGCCATCGCGGCGATTTTGCGCGTCTCCAGAATGCCGCCTGCGTGAGACAGATCCGGTTGGATGATGTCTACAATGCCTTGGGCGAGCAGTTCTTTGAAGCCCCATCGCGTATACATTCTCTCCCCTGTCGCAATCGGACAGGAGGTATAGCGGGCAATTTCCTTCAGCGCTTCGTTATTTTCCGGCAAAACAGGCTCTTCAATGAACATCGGCCGGTAGGGTTCCAGCTCCTTGACGATGATTTTGGCCATCGACTTATGTACACGGCCGTGAAAATCAATGCCAATACCGACTTCTTTGCCGACGGCCTCGCGAACTGCGGCAATACGGGCGATCGCCTCGTCTACTTTGCCAATCGAATCGATGTAGTGCATTTCTTCGGTCGCGTTCATCTTCACCGCCGTAAATCCCGCCGCGACTTGCTGCTTGGCGGCCTGACCAACGTCGCTTGGACGGTCGCCGCCAATCCACGAATACACCCGTGTCCGGTCGCGGCACGCGCCGCCTAGCAGATCATACACAGGGGCATTGTAGAACTTGCCCTTGATATCCCATAACGCCTGCTCAATCCCGGAAATCGCGCTGGACAGAATCGGGCCTCCGCGGTAGAATCCGCCGCGATACAGCACTTGGAACAAATCCTCGATTCGCATGGGATCGGTGCCGATGATATGATCGCTCATTTCTCTGACTGCCGCTGCTACTGTGTCTGCCTTGCCCTCTACGACAGGCTCTCCCCAACCTGTAATGCCTTCATCCGTCTCGATCTTCAGAAACAGCCATCTCGGCGGCACTTTGAATAGCTCCAATTTCGTAATTTTCATATTAGAAATCCCCTCTCGTGGATGAAGTCTCGTTCACAGCGGCTACTAGTTGCTTAGCATACTGCGCAATAGCTGCATAGTGCCCTTGTTGGATGTCATGGAGGGAAACCAAACTTCCGCCTACTCCAACTCCAATTGCTCCCGCTTCGAGAAAAGCGGCGGCATTCTCCTTGGTGACGCCGCCAACGGCTAACATATCGATATGGCCCAGAGGGCCGCGAAGTTCTTTGATATAGCCGGGACCCAAGCTCGAGCAAGGAAAAACCTTGGCCATAGGGGCACCGTAGTGGATGGCTTGCACAATTTCCGTCGGCGTCATCGCTCCCGGCATGGGGAGCACGCCCCGGGATAAAGCGGCTTCGATCATGCCTTGATCCACGTTCGGAGAAATTAAAAACTCAGCCCCGGCTTGCATCGCCTCATGCGCCATCCTGGCGTTAAGCACCGTCCCAGCACCGACCGACATACGGCCCTCATACTTGTCCCGCATCGCATGGATGATATTCAGCGCATCCGGCGTGTTCAGCGTCACTTCCGCGAAGCGGATTCCTCCCTCGTACAACGCCTCGAAGAGCGGATCCGCCATCGATGCTTCGATTCCTCTAATGATGACAATAATCTTCGATTGCTTGACGCGTTGAGTCATCTCTTGCACAGCTGCTGCCCCCTCTTCCGCACTATGAATACTGATCCCTATACTCCTGCGGCGTCATGCCGTAATGCTTCTTGAACGCATGGTTAAACGAATGCGGGCGCTGATAGCCCAACTGCGTAGCGATTTCATAAATTTTATCCTGACTATGCTTCAAGACATGCGCAGCTTTATCCATACGCAATCGATTCACATAATCGCTTAAGTTATCGCCTGTTTCCAGCTTATAGATTTTGGACACATACACCGGATGCAGATACACATGTTCCGCAATGGATTGCAGGGAGACATCACTCGCCAGATGTTGCTCGATGAACGAACGAATATCGTTGATGAGCGAAACCCTGCTGTCTTTCCGCTCCTGATCCATATCTTCTTTCATCCGCTGCAGAGCCCGCACCGACCATTCCCGAAGCTGGTTAACCGTGCGAAAAGGGACACCCTCCATCATGCGGTCGTAGTCAGTCCCGATGAGCAGATGAAGCTGCCGTCCATTTTTGTGAGCGATATACGCAAAGGCAGAAGCTATAGAAAAATACACTTCCAGCAAATGCTCCTGAGATTCGGAATACTTCGCTTCCATTTCATCGAAAATGACGCGAAGCTTCTCCTCGGTATCCTCCCAACGCGCAGCCTCAAGCAAATGATTGAGCGTCGGCGGCTCATATAACCGTTGTAAAGCGGATAACTCGGTTAGGGCAGCCTCGTCGCCAAGCCGCATAAACAGCTCATGCTCGCTGCCGATCCGTTTGCGAAAAGCGCTCAGCGAACGGTTATAGAGCGTATTCATATCATGGGGAAAACGGCCCCAGCTGGAGACGAGAATCGATATTTTTCCTTTTAAATAGTTTTTCACGGCCGATTGCAGCACAGACGCAGTCCGTTCCAACCAAGCCATGTCTTCCTTATCGGGGCTATCTTGCTTGCCTTTCATCACGAAAACCAGATAATCATGGGCATCCTTCGTATGCCAGCTGTCGAACTTCTCCCCGAACAACTCTTCCACCATATTGCTGATGGCATATTCCATTAACGATAATCGCCCTATATCGTATTCAAGAAACTCGGATTCCAGGCGAATCATCATAATAGCAAAGGTCTGTTCATGGTAATCGATCAGCGACAGCGTATGCATTTTATCCCGCAAGGACTGCTCCGAGATTTTACGGCCCTGCAGCAAATCGTTCAATAAATTGCCCCGCAACAGGGGGAGATTTTCCTGTAAGGTATAGGTCAACCGCTGTCTGGAAACGACTTCTTCCCATTCCCGCTGCTGCTTATCCATGACGCGCCTGACTGTGGACAACAGATCTTCTTCCGTTACAGGCTTCAGCAAATAGTCCTCCGAACCTTGGAGGATAGCCTCTTTGGCATAATTGAAATCCGAATAGCCGGAAAGCAAAATACATTTCGTCTTCGGCCACCGACCGTTGACCGCCGCAATAAGCTGCAAGCCCGATAGGCCAGGCATCTGGATATCTGTAATGACAATATCGATAGAAATCTGCTCGAGCAGCTCGAGCGCTTCTTGCCCGGAATAGGCTTTGAACACTTGTTCTATGCCAAGCGACGCCCAATTAATCGTGGAACAAAGCCGCTCGACCACATGAACTTCATCATCGACAATTAAAAGCTGAATCATCCGCTTCTCTCCTCTGTCCCCAGCTGACTCCCCTGAGCATGACGGCTCCAAGTCAGAATGGCTCTCATTCCGCCGCTCTCCGCTCGTTGGAAAGTGAGCCCTGAGCCAGCGCCAAATTGATAGAACAGACGGTGGTGCACATTCCAGGTTCCACAGCCAATTTCATCGGTCATCGTGGCCTGCAGCTCCTTATGAAGCCGATTCAGCACCTCGTCCGAAACGTCGCCGCCGTTGTCTTCCACAATGAGGCAATTCCAGTCTTCATCCTGCTTGCCGGTTATCGTGATACGATCGCCTTGCATGCTGCGCTCGATGCCGTGGATAATCGCATTCTCCACCAGAGGCTGAAGGATAAGCCGCGGAATCCGTTCGCCCATCATCGCCTGCGGCACAGCCATTTCGAAGGTTAACCGATGAATGCGGAGCGTTTGAATGGTCAAATAATGGCCAACCAGGTCCACTTCGTCTTTCAAACGAACCATTTGATTCTCCACCCGGGTTGTATACCTGTAGAACTCGGCCAAATTTTGCGCCATCGCCACGACCGATTCTTTGTCCTCCAGCTCCGCCGAATTGATAATGAAAAACAAGGAATTATACAGGAAATGCGGGTGAATCTGCGACTGCAATTGCTTGAGCGTCGCCTCGCGGGAACGTATTTTTTCGGCGTACACATCCTCTACGAGTACCTGGATTTGCTCACCCATTTCATTGAATCGTTGAATGAGAAAATCAAACTCATTTTTCGCCCGGTAATCGATCCGAGCCGACAAGTCGCCCCGCTTCATTTTTTGCACGCTCTGAATCATCTTGCCGATCGGAATCTGTACGTTCCGGTACAGCAGGAAGGATGCCAGCACACTCATCCCGAGCAGCAGAGCGATAGAGATATAAAACATGTTGCGCGTCGTCGTAATCGGCGACAATATTTTCTGCACAGGCACGTAGTCAACCAAATACCAACCCAATTGCTCAGATTTCACATAGCTTATCAAGTACCGCTGGTTGTCGATCGTAAATTGCAGTTGACCGGAAGCCGGCAAGCTTTGCCCTGCCAAATTGTCACGAATAGCTCCGGTAATGGTACCCAGAGAAGTGCTGTTCACGATCGAACCCGCTTGGGGATGAAATAAAAAAGGGTCGCTCCGCTTATCCTGTTTGTACACGTCCAGAAGTTGAATAATATTTTGCACACTAAATCTGACTTGATATAACACACGCGCCTGATTCACGTATTCCGCACGAACGGGTTCGCTGATCTCCCTGACGAAAGAGGCGCCATTCTTCGTAAGGCTTTCTCCCTCATAGGACCAGGTGCGATGCACCGCGCTTGTCCACGGCCACACATCCGTACCGTTTACGAAAATGCTGGAGGACAGCACCTTCTTCTCCTTAGGGATGGCGATGCTCAGCTCATTGACCCATCCATTGGACACGCTCTGCAGGCTGAGTTTCTCAATAATTCTTGACTGCTCCTTCAGCATGTCATAGTCGGGCGAACCGCTCTTGTCGATAAACTCCCGGATATAGGGATCGCTGCCGAGAATAACAGGCGCCATGGCCAAACGCTCCACATTCGTATCCAATTGATGCAGGAAGAATGAGAGCTGGTTCAAATTCGAAGACTGGATCTGATCCTGAACAACGTTGTTCGTGATCCGGTTCGAAAAACTGTAGAGCACAACGATTGGAGTAAGGAGCAGGACTAACAACACCAATATTTTGCTGAAAATATTCAATTTATAGGGCACGACACGATCACCTTTTCTACGGCTTCTGCTAACTACCCTATAGAATTTTACGCCACGAGAGTAGTCACCTTATTATAAGCCGACTACTCCCGTAAGCGTAATTTTTCCTTACTAGCCTTTAACAGCACCCGCAGAAAGCCCGCTCACCACATAACGTTGAGAGACTAGCGCAATGATCAGCACCGGAAGCGTAATAATGCAGGCAGCTGCCATGAGCGCGCCCCAATTGATTTCTGAATACGACATAAAATTAAATACGGCAATCGGTAACGTTTTCGTTTTGTCCCCGGCCAAAATAACGGAGAACATAAAGTTGTTCCACGAGAAGATGAAGGATAACAGGGATGCGGTAATAACGCCCGGTCCCGAAATCGGCAAAATAATGCGGAGAAACACTTGATGATGCGTACATCCGTCGATAAGCCCCGATTCCTCAATTTCGGTAGGAAGCGCCTCGAAGAAAGAGATCATGATCCAAATAATAAACGGCAAACCAACGAGCATATGGCTTAAGATCAGTGCTGTATACGTGTCCACCAGATGAATTTTGGAGAACAGGATGAACCAAGGAATCAAGAAAGTGATTCCCGGAATAATTCTCGCAACTAAGATAAGAAGTCCTAATTTCTGAAGGTGGTGCCTAGCAATCGCATACGCTGCAGGAAGACCCAGAATCAGGGAGAGCAGCGTGGAACCAAATGCAACAATGAAGCTATTCCAAATGAATTTCAGGAAATCGTATTCCTTGAACACACTGACATAGTTATGAAACGTCGGCTTGAAAATAAACATTTGACCCGTCGAAAGAATTTGCGATTGTGTCTTAAAAGAAGCAAGCAGCATCCAGATGAACGGGAAAGCGAAAACGATAAGAACAACGAACGTAAGCAGCGTTTGCGCAATTTGGGGACCTTTTCTTTTCTTCATGAGTTGGCTCCCTCCATTCGTTTGCGCATCCAGATCATAAACAACGTCAACCCCATTACCAGGGCAAAGAAAATAACAAGCAGCGATGAAGCCATACCCAGCTTAAAGTATTGGAAGCCGAGCACATAGCCGTACAGATTCAAGGTTTCCGAAGCAAAGTTCGGCCCGCCTTGCGTCGTTGCATATATGATATCGAACGTTTTCAAAACGTCGATCAAGCGCAGCATGGCAGCCACAATAATAGTCGGCCTTAATAAAGGAAGCGTGATCGAAACGAATTTTCTCCACGTGCTTGCTCCATCTACATCGGCCGCCTCATAGGGATCCGACGGAAGTGTAGCGATGCCCGCCATAATAATGAGCGCAATCATCGGCGTCCATTCCCAGACATCTACGATAACCAGGGAGGGGATGACCTGATTCGGCGAAGCCAGCCATAACAACGGCTGAAAGCCTAGCGATTTCAACATCATATTGGCGATACCAATGGTCGGCTCATAGATCAGCATCCAGACCAAGCCCATTGCCACCGGCGTTGCTACCATGGGAAGCAGGAAAACCGTTTTCACCAGATTTTTACCTTTGAACTCTCTGGACAGCAGCAGGGCGATAGCGATACCTAGAGCCACTTCAAGGGTAAGCGCCAGAATGGTGAAATAAAACGTCGAGCCTGTCGCATGCCAGAAACGCTGGTCCTTGAATAACGCGATATAGTTAGACAAACCTACCCAGAGCGGCGGCGTTGTCGCGGACATGCTCCACTCGTAGAAGCTGATCCGAACCGTATAGATGATGGGAAACAGCATCATAAGCAGGACGAAGAGAACAGCCGGCAAGGTGTAGATCCATTTCAAATTGCGGTTAAACCAACTGTATTGCATGCGAATTCACCCTTCCTGTTGAGACTCCCCCTTATGCTAAGGGTGAAGAGAGAGGGCCACCTGGGATGACCCTCATATAGAACTGTTATGTTTGCATTGCTTACTTCGTTTTATCTTTATCCATGATCACTTGCAGCGCTTGATTGGCTTTGTCCGCCACAGGCTGAATGTTTGTTTCGCCAGACATTACTTTTTGAACAATTTCACCAACCGCATCACGAGCTTCACCTACACTGATAACTGTCGGACGGTCGTGGTCAACTCCATTTTGTGCGCTTGTTTTAATAACCGGTACGAGTTCAGCAGGGAAGCCTGTCGTGCCTTCCGGTTTATCCCATACGGAAGCGCGAGCGCCTGGGTTGCCTAATTGCTGTGTTTTCAGCACGATATCTTTGCTCGTTGCCCATTGAATGAATGCCCATGTCGCATCTTTATTGCCCGATTTGGCATTCATCGCAAGTCCCCAAGATGTAATGCTGTAAGGCTTGGAACCTGCTTTACCCCCTGGGAAGACGGCGAAGCCAACTTTATCGGCAACTTGGGATTTCGCTGGATCGGTCGCATTTTTGTAAAGGGAGTTCGCATCTGTCAAGAACGCAACCTTGCCTTGAGCAAAAATAGCGAACGCTTGCGGCCAGGACATGTTCAGCACGCCAGGAGGCGCGTAATCTTTCAGCAATGTGCCGTAGGTTGTAAAGGCTTTAATAGCTTCCGGCGTGTTGATAACCGCTTTGTCGCCATTCGTGAAGTCTGCGCCTTCGGAATACAAGAAGGAAGATACTTGTGTAACGAGAGGCGAACGTTGCCCCCTGGCGACGAAACCGTACATGTCATTTTTCGGATCGTGCAGTTTTTTAACCGCCGCAGTCAGTTCGTCCAAGGTTTTCGGCACAGGAATACCGGCCTTCTCCAGCAAATCCTTGCGGTAATACATAATCTCCTGCTCCGTAATAATCGGAATGCCTGCCAGCTTGGCATCCACAGTCGTTGATCCGATTGCAGATTTGGAGAAATCGGCAAAGTCATAATCCTTCGCTTTCTGAGCGTAATCGTCGAGCGGCTGCACCCAGCCGTTCTTATAGAACAGCTTGCCTTCTTGCAGCGGACGATACATGAAAACATCCGGCGTCGCCGAGCCTGAAGTGAATTGTACAGTCAGCTTCTGTGTCAGCTGATCCTCGAAGAAGCTCTCGACGTTGACTTTGATTCCTGTCTGTTTCTCAAAGTCAGGCAGCAACGGCTTGATCGCGTCGGCCCAAGGGTGGTTCGCGGTAACCAATGAAATCGTTTTGCCTGCAAACGGTTTCGCATTCGCGTTTGCGTTCGCATCCGTCGTTGCAGCCGGTTTGTTGGTATCTTGCGGTGTACTGGTATTGCTTCCGCAGCCGGCAACTACCGTTGCAGCCATCATGACCGTTGTGCCTACGCCTACCCACTGTTTCCAAGATTTCTTCATATGTGACCCTCCCAAATGCTGTTTAGTTATATGTCTTGCTTACACTATTAAGATTACTTGAAAGTTATATTCCCTTGATATAACTAAAAATAAACATGGATAACTACATGTGAAGGAAATAGAAAAAATCGCCCTCGCAGGCGATTTGTCCTTGAAATGGGGCTATCCTAGTAAGATTAATTCTCGCGTTGCCGGCGGTAAATCCGAGTCTGCGAATCGTCATCGGAGTTAACCGGAAATTAAGTTCTTGGGAAAATAGCAAGGCCTTCGCAGCAACCTGCCCCCTTGATTAACAGGAAAACCTCCCGTTAATTGCTGGAAACGTCGGAGCTGAAAGAGGACTTGCTGGAATTTCTCCATCTAATTTGGGCTGTCCGCTTCAGAATTGGCCAAAATGGCTGATTTAACAGCAGGTTCTCCTTGTAAATGCGCAATTATCTCAAGTAGAGCAAGATTAGATGGAGGTTTTCCATCTAGTAGAAAGGAACAGCATGCGTCGTAATAGACAAAAGCACAAAACGATAGGCAGCAAGCAAACAGATAAGCCGAAAAATTCGAGAAGGGCGTGGCAATGGATACCTGTCACTCGCAGAATCGTGCTGCCAGATAACTAGGTCGCCTTCGGCTGCACCATGTTCTCCGGCCGCACGTAACTGTCGAACTGCTCCGCTGTCAGGTAACCGCTGCGAATGGCAGACTCTTTCAAAGTGAGCCCCTCCTTATGGGCTTGCTTCGCAATACTCGCTGCCTTCTCATACCCGATGTACGGGTTGAGCGCCGTAACGAGCATGAGCGACTGCTCCAGATTCCGCTGAATCACTTCGTGATTCGGCTCCATCCCTGTAAGGCAGTTATCGTTGAACGAGCGCATGCTGTCCGCCAGCAGTCGTACAGACTGCAGGAAATTATAAATGATGACGGGCTTGAACACGTTCAGCTCAAAATTGCCCTGGCTCGCGGCGAAGCCGATGGCCGCATCGTTGCCCATCACTTGGCAGACGACCATCGTCATCGCCTCGCTCTGCGTGGGATTGACCTTACCCGGCATGATCGAGCTGCCGGGCTCGTTCTCCGGAATCGTGATTTCCCCGATTCCGCAGCGGGGACCGCTCGCCAGCCAGCGCACATCATTGGCGAGCTTCATCAGATTCGCCGCCAGCGCCTTCAGCGCGCCGTGCGTGTGCACGATCTGGTCATGGCTGGTCAGCGCATGAAACTTGTTCGCCGCCGAGACGAAGCGCGTCCCCGTCTCGCGGGAGAGCGCTTCGGCGACACGCGCGCCGAACTCGGGATGCGCGTTCAGCCCCGTGCCGACCGCGGTGCCGCCAATGGCCAGCTCGCGCATCGTGTCTACGCTGCTGCGCACCATGCGCGCGGCCTGCTCCAGCATCGCCCACCAGCCGCTGATCTCCTGCCCCAGCGTCAGCGGGGTGGCATCCTGCAGGTGGGTGCGGCCGATCTTAACGATGGAGGCGTAGGCCTCCATCTTGGCGCGCAGCGTCTCCTGCAGCAGCGCAAGCGCCGGCAGCAGCTCTTCCTCAACGGCGATGACGCCTGCGATATGCATCGCCGTCGGGAACGTATCGTTCGAGCTCTGCGAACGATTCACATCATCGTTGGGATGGATGCGCGAAGCGCCATCCCCTGCCCCCGCCAGCAGCTCGTTGCCGCGATGTGCGATCACCTCGTTGACGTTCATGTTCGACTGCGTCCCGCTGCCCGTCTGCCAGACGACGAGCGGGAACTCGTCGTTCCAGCGGCCCTGCACGATTTCGTCAGCCGCCTGTGCGATAGCATCGGCCTTCTCCGGCGTTAACCCGCCGAGCTCGCGATTCACCTGCGCAGCCGCCTTTTTCAACATGGCAAAAGCTTGAATAAGCCGGAAAGGCATTCGCTCCGTCCCAATCTTGAAATTCTCGTAGCTGCGCTGCGTTTGCGCCCCCCACAACTTATCCACAGGCACTCTGATTTCTCCCATCGTATCGCGTTCAATACGATAACCCTGTTCCATAGGTATTGCCTCCTCCTGGCCGCATCCTGATTTCTTTTCCCGCTAATCATTTCCTGTTTCGTCGTCGCATATGCAGCCCTAATTTTTTTAATAAGGGCACAAATCGAACTAGGAAAAAAATCACACCTGACGAATACTTTAAGTAGTATTGGTAATTTTTAGGAGGTGTGTGATTGGATGAACATAGCAGTTGCCATTATTCATGGTATGGGGCAACAAGGGCCGAATTTTCACGAGGACATGAAACGGGAGTTGGTGGAACGAATAGCAGCATTAAACCCGGATATCAACCTGATTGTGAAGGGGGTCTTCTGGGCGGACATCACCGATCATCTGGAAAAAAAACTGTGGCATCACACACACGCCGATCAGCTCCATTGGGATAAGTTCCCTGGACTCCGTCAATTTGTCGTTCATTATTTTGGCGACGCTATTGCCTATCAAGCGATCCCTCCCGAAAATGGCCCCTGCCAGGACGATTATATTTATGATGACATCCATTTGCGTTATGCGACTTGTTTGCAAAGCCTCGCTGAGGATGCCGGCGAAAATGCGCCTCTCTGTATCATCGCCCATAGCCTGGGCACGATTATTTCCAGCAATTTCTTCTATGATTTGCAGCATGGCAAGTTGAGTGCAAAAACAGCGGCGCTGATTAACAACTGCCACTCCCGCCTTGTTCGAGGCGAAACGCTTACTCATTTCTATACCATGGGTAGTCCAATCGCCTTATGGACGCTGAGATTTCGAGATTTTGGCATTCCCATCTCCGTACCGGCACCTGGCCTGCAGCAACTTGGCATAGGCGAATGGGCCAACTTCTACGATAAGGATGATCTGATTGCCTACCCGATCAAAAACCTCAATCCGCATTATCATCAGGTCGTAACCGAGGATATGGAAGTGAAGTGTCCGGGGATGTTGGGCTGGACACCCGTTTCGCATACAACCTATTTCGAAGCTGATGAAGTGCTAAGCCGTATTGTGCAGTCCCTCAACCACCTGAGCCAGCAAATTACGATGCTTCCCGAAGTTGCCGCTTCGGATGAATAATGCATAAACCCCGCTCATTCATTAAACTGGCGGGTTCTCCTCTCCGTTTCAGAAAAAACTTTTCCAAGTAAGGTCCGAGGAGCCGCTGTTTTTCACACGGATATTTTAGCTATAATAGGCTTAGTCACCGCTGAATTAATAAAAAACCTGAGGCTGTGTCCTTGTCTAAACCCATACGTTGGAGCATGGGGAGGGAAATGGGTATGATTCCGGCCGCTACCGCTTTTCTATCCCACACCCATGACCCCCCTGTAAGATTCCGGGTACATTTCGCCTCAGCAAGCTTCGTAAGAAAACGGAGGAGGTGCTGCCGGATCGCCAATTCCCATGCACAGCGATATCGACGGAACTACGAAGCCTTATTCCACGGTAACGTCCCTTTTCTCCCCCTGGAGAGGAACTAGGGTGCGTTAAATGAGCGAAAACGTACCTACAACCCAGCATCTCCTGCTCATAAGGTACGGTAGTTCCGCGAAATGTCCCTACAACCGAAAATACCGCCTCATAACGCACTCACGTTCCGCTCACCCGTGCAAAAAGACGGTCTATCGCAGATCGAGGCGGTATGGGGTGACCCAAACTGCTGTGGCACTTCCGGATCTTCTACGTCCATCCTGCCAACTGCTCGTACCACACGATGCGTGCAGAGTCTCTCCGTTCTGCGAGCTCATCACACACAGCACCTGACGACATATACTTTCTGGCGTGTTAGACTGAGTATCCCTAACGCTCTAGTTCTGTAAAGGATTTAACATATCTGTACAAAAAAACACCTGCCTATGCCAGGTGTTCGATAAAGGAGCCGTCATCCAATGGAAGCCAAACTTGAAATCATCGTCCGATCCACCGAAATCGATGTGAACGGTCACGTGAACAACGCCAAATATTTAGAATATCTCGAATGGGGACGCGAGGAATGGTACGAGCAGTCCGAACTGCCTTATGAGGCATTCAGCCGCATGGGCATTCAAACCGTCACCGTGAACATCAACATCAATTATAAAAAAGAGTGCAAACAAGGCGATCGCTTAACAGTAAGCTGCCGCCCCGAGAAAATGGGCAGATCCAGCTATGTGCTGAAGCAGGAAATCGTCAATGAACGAGGCGAGCTATGCGCCGACGCCCTCGTCACGAGTGTCACGATGGATAGCGCCACCCGCAAAAGTCGCGAGGTGCCTACAGAGCTGCGAAAGCATTTCGAGTAAGTTAGGACACAGTACCTGTGGATAACTTTCGGCCGATCGTGGTCATCAACCCATCCATGCTTACCATGTTTTTTTCCTTATGATAGTCAAGCAAACCCTGCTCGTCTTTAGTAGCGGCCCATTTCTGAAGCGTCTCTCTTTCCTTCTCATACGTGTAGAAAGGGACGCTGAAGCCGCATGACGCTTTCACCTCATGCACGTCAACCACAATCATTTGGCGTGCGCCCGGCAGGAGCGTGAACTTCGGAAGCAATTCCTCCCAATCGGGGGAATCCGGCAGAACCACACGGCCCTCGCCATACAACCGCACAATCATCGGCGGACCTTCAAAAGCGGTGAACATGAGCGTAATTCTCCCGTTCTCTTCGAGATGCGCGCTCGTTTCATTGCCGCTGCCGGTTAAGTCCAAATAAGCGACTTTCGTCGGAGACAGCACGCGCAGCACGTCGTGCCCTTTCGGCGAAAGATTCACATGCCCCTCCCCGCTAAGCGGAGCCGACCCGACAAAAAAGATATGCTGCTTGGCAATAAATGCCTCATGCTCAGGAAGCATGGCTTCAAATGATTTCCCCATTCCCAACACCTCACCAATTTACATTTTCTTCTATTATGGAGGCAGTCCCCCTATTTGTGAAGTAGGTAAACCCTATCTCTTTTATAGGTACGTCCTATTAACCTGCGAAACTTAATTATCTTGTATGAAAACAGGTGGAATGCGGCATACTTTGTACATACATAACGAGGAGGTGATTTCACATGTCCACAAACGAAGAAAATGATGTGATTAGTCATGCCATTAACGCTGCGCAAGCGAGTGCGGAAGACAGCGAATCCCAAGAGCAGGTGGAGCAGTTATCCTCACAGTTGAAGGGAACTTCCGCAACGGCCCAAACTGGCGAGTCCAGCGCCGAGTAGAATCTTTCGCTCACCTGAAAAAAAGGCATAACACAGGGACTTTCGAAGCCTCTGCGTTATGCCTTTTTTTTGCGTGGAGAGGAAGATTGGAATATAGTAAAATTAAATCCAAAATCGTTATTACAAGGAGACTGCTTATGTGCCGAAATATTAAGCCCCTATTCAACTTCGACCCGCCAGCTACCGGCGAAGAGGTTCAGGCAGCTTCGCTGCAATTCGTAAGAAAGATTTCGGGATTCACCGAGCCTTCGAAGGCAAATGAGGCGGCATTCCAGCAAGCCATCCAGGAAGTCACACTAGTTGCCCAGAAGCTGCTGGACTCGCTCGTCACCAACGCCGAGCCTCGCAATCGCGAGGTCGAGATCGAACGCGCCCGCGCTAGAAATGCGAAGAGATTCGGAACGGGAGCCGAATAACACATAGGATTGAAAGAAAATCGTCAGATCAACCTGAAAAAAGCCCGAGAGGGCTTTTTCCACGTGACCTTACTGTTCCACGCTTATTCCTGTTCCATAAACCACAGCGGATCGTCGCAATCAACCTCGCCGTTGTAGTTAATGAGAATCTCTTCCCCCGCTTTGATCTCTGTATAAGCAAAGAAATCAAATGTGTGATTTTTGAAGTTAATGTCATAGGTAGCATTAGGCGTATAGGAGTGGTTAAACAAACTTCCATATCCCAAGAGGACGGCTGTGTGGTTAGCGCCATACTCAAACACATAATCCGCAAGGATGGTTTTCTCAATGAACTCATGCTCCTCATTCAGGTAAGGAATGACCGGCGCTTCATGAATCAGCTCGCCTTTTGAAATATCTTTTGTCGCAAATACCCCTCTGTTGAACTCGCCGTTACTAAGTTTCGAAATCTTTATCTCAATCATGCTAGTCACCTACGCGTTCTTTAGTCTATAGAACCCCTTGTTTCTCAGTTAACGTTAGAAAGACTCATTTTAACCCACCTATGAAGAAACGGCAATATCTAAGGGCACACATCAAAGTTTGAATGAACCATTCGCCCACCCTCCGAATACCATGTAACAAAAACGTAGGGACGGATGATCGAATGGATAAGCCTGTTAGTATAAAAACGTATCAAGTATTGCGCGATAAGCTCAATCTGTTATATCCAGCCGTTGTGCAATTGACGCCCGCTTCGGTCCAGCACAAAATCAACACGGATATTGTCCATGCGGTGAATCAGCTCCTTCATCATCAAGGGTACCCGCAGAATCCGATGACCGATGTGACGGCGAATTACGAACTGAAGAACAATCAAAGGAACGTGCTCAGCCTGTCGCTTTTGAACTATGCGTATTCAGGCGGCGCGCATGGGATAACGATTCAGAAATCATTGACCTTCAGCACCCAAACCGGCAAACAATACGCGCTCAAAGATTTGTTTAAGCCCGGAAGCGACTATGTAGCTAGACTTAGCGCCATCATTCAAGCCGAAATCCAGGCAAGGAACATCCCACTGCTTGTCGAGTTCAAAAGCATTCGTCCCGATCAGGACTACTATATCGCCGATAAGGCGTTGGTCGTCTATTTCCAAGTGTATGAGCTTGCCGCTTATGTGTACGGGTTCCTGTACTTCCCGATCTCGGTGTACGAGATCCAAGACATCATCGACGAGAATGGACCGCTCGGTAAAATGTTGTACTGAATCTAGACACAGATGAGAATCTGTCTGCTGAACTTGCCTTTGCGGACGACGCAGCGCTCCGCGATGCGGAAGCCTGCCTGCGCTACGAGCGGATCAATCTGCTCGGTCGTAATAATGACAGCGCGTCCGGCAAGACGCCGGGCGCTGACCAGCATCTGAAGCTGCTCATCTTCCGGCAGCTTCGAGCATAGGTTGTAGGGCATGTCGAGGATTAGCGCGTCATAGCGGCCACCCGGGCTGGTCAGCGACTCCGTGCCGTCTGCCCAGCTTAGGGTTCGCATGTCCGCGAGTTTCACCACATCCGGCATGCCGAAGTGTTTCAGGTTCACCCGCGCGCCGCGCACAGCCAGCGGGTTCATGTCGCAGCCGATGATATCGATCCCCATCGACATCGCCTCAATCAGCACCGTGCCGATGCCGCAGCACGGGTCCAGGACCCGCGTGCCCGCTGCCTCGGGCACGGCAATGTTCACCACCGCCCGCGCTACGCGCGTACTCAGGGCGGTGGAGTAGTTCTGCGGCTTCTGCTGATGCTGAAGCCACACGGCTTCGCCGAAGGAGCAGTCGCCGAACAACCACCGGCTTCCCAGCTCTGTCACGGCGAACCACTGCTCCGGCCGTCGCATCTCGGCTTTGCCGCGGAGATGCCGCCCTAGTTCGCGTTCGATCTCCCGCTGACGGTCATAGCTGACCGCAGTGTCCGTCTCCGCGAACACTACCTTGAACGTTGACCCTTGTACGGTCAACGTCTCCAGCCGCGAGGCCAGCTCTTCCAGGCTGCCGGCCTCGAATAATACATCCAGCCGCAGCTTCAGAAACGGGCTGCGGCTCGGCTCGATGCAGCGCGCGCTCGTCACATAGCGCGCACCCACTTCTGCGCCCAGTAAAGTGCGCAGTTCCAACTCACATAACGCCTGCTCATCTTCATGGCAGGCGTAGGTGTATACATACTTCGCCATCGCTATGTTCCTCTATCCTTCAATCAAATCTCTTATCTTGTTAACTGTGGCCGCCTCTAATGATTTGAATCGCTGCTCTCGGCTGGATATCATCATTGCTGCGCTTTCCCCATCTCATTTTTATTGAAGCGAACGGGCCAACGGTTCCCGCTACAGCTTGCTCGAACTTGGCATTCAACAGCTCCGTTTTGGACTTTAGAATCAAGCCCAGCAGCTCATCTTTGCCGGAAACATAATGGTAAATCGCACCCTTGGATAATCCCGTACGCTCAATGATATCCTGAAGAGTCGTTTGGCGGCACCCTTTTTCTTTAATCAACTGCTCCGCCGTTTCCAAAATTTGCTGAAAGCTTGCGCTGCGCTGAGTGGCATCTGTTGTCATGAAGTGAACCTCCTATCGTCTTTTCATTGTATACCAACGGTCGGTATGTTCAAATCCTAAAGTGTTTTTAAGCAACCCCTGAGGCCGTGTCTCAGGTTCTTGTCTAAACCCATATGTTGGAGCATAGAGAGGGAACTTAAGTACGGGCTTCCAACCGCTGTTAAAGTCGTGTTCCTTGATTGGACAAGGTGGTGCGAACACGACTTTAAAGGCGGCCGCTATCGCTTTTCCACCCCATACCCATTCCCTTTCTGTTCTACTTTGTGCTGCCTTCTTCTTTTCTTTCCCTAACCGATCCTCGATTCGGTTTTCCTATCCATGAACACCCTGTAAGATTCCGGGTTCATTTCGCCTCCGCAAGCTTCGTAAGAAAACCGAGGCGGTGCTGCCGGACCGCCTATTCTCCATGCACAGCGATATCGACGGAACTACGATGCCTTATTCCACGGTAACGACCCTTTTCTCCCCCTGAAGCGGAACTAGGGTGCGTTAAATAAACGAAAATGTGCCTGAGACCTCCTAAAGCCCAGCATTTCCTGCTCATAACGCACGGTAGTTCCGCGAAATGTCCCTACAACCGAAAACACCGTCTCATAACGCACCTACGTTCCGCTCACCCGTGCAAAAAGACGATCTATCGCAGATTGAGGCGACATTTCAATACTCCAAACCGCTGTGGCACTTCCGAATCTTCGCATCCTCTACGTCCATCCTGTCAAATGGTCGCACCACACGATGCGTGCGGAATCTCTCCGCTCTGCGGGCTCGTCACACACACATTCCTGACAACACATACTTTCCTATCTGTTATAATGGGTATCCCTAACCCTTTAGTTCTGTAAAGGATTTAACATTTGTTAAGGATAAACGACTCCGTCGTCCCTCAGGGACGAGCGCGTTTGTCAAGGCTCTTCCAAGGCATCTGTTTTATGACCCTAGGAAAAGCCCTTGCCTCGCTAAAGTGTTGAATTGAAGCTTGAAGCATATCTTTAAAAAAGGGATCCACAGCAATCGCAGATCCCGTTTCAATATAGTGGCCGCATTTGAATCGATTACGTTCTCTAAAAAGCGATAAAGAAAATCGAAGCAGATTTTGTTTCTTGAACCGTGTTCTTGAACGAATCCAGCAAAAACTTATTTGCTATTCGAACTGCTTCACTAGCAACAGAAATAGTATGCTGATATGTACCATGCTCATTATGATTCACAAAAAAACGTTCTATGTCTTTCTTAGTATCTCCTGTAAAAGAAATGCCCTCGGTATACCTTGCGTATAATATACTCACACAATCCCTCCCAATTCTTTAATCAATATTAGTCTTAGCTTTCTATAAGGAGACGCCAGAAAATGGAAATAAGTTTCAGATCTGTTTATAATTAACTTTTCTCTATGGAGAATCGCTTTACTCTTAAATACTCATGTTTTCTTAGAATTTGACCTTGTTGCTTTGTTAAAAGACAACTTACTCATGGAGTCAAATTGAATATGAAGAATATTGTGGGACTGCGGAAAGCTCAAAAATATCCTCACTTAGTCCACTTCTCTGTAAAAAGTGGTTACTCCGGTAAAGTATGGTTGCACTTATGGATCTCCACACTTGCTCATGGCGGTTAACCCTTCCATGTCTCACAGAGTCTACGCTCCCACATTCCTTCATTCAACCTGTCCATGAGGTGGAAATTTCTAAATTGAAGTTGCTCTTCCGGCAGTGAATACAGATTTAGGTGGAGCGGGGTTGCATACGCATGGAGAACCATTAGATGCTTTCGCAAATGGAATTTTCAAAGGATTAGAAGAGGGTAAAAAGGAAATTGGATATGGTACTTCTGTGAATCGCTTACGCATGTCACGAGATGAAGTCGACGAACACGTAGAAAATATGTATAAGGCAATGAAGAACACAAGAACACAATTGAATAACTACACTTACGACAAAGGTGCTATCATTGTGTAGGTGCTTTTCCGAAATAATAAATCAAAATAGACAGTTGTTATTACTTTGCATTGGCACATAAAAAAGCAAAACTCGCCGAAGTGTTGGCGAGTTTTCTTTATTATAGTTATCCATTCCTTATTCAACTAGCCTGCTCTTTAGCGTAGTGAAGGGCCGCCACGCGGCAGCCCCCTGGTATTTAACTATCGTTCTTCGTTCAAAAATCTTCAGCTTGATAATGGGAATTTTAGACGTTTTGATTGATCCGATAGGACGACTCCGCATCAGATTTTTCAGCATTAATTACGATAGTAGGACAGCACCCAGCACACGCCGTTTCGGTCGGTAACGATGGCCAGCAGTCCGTTAAACGGAGCTTCGTACACTTCCGAATTAATAGTTCCGCCGGCCGCTAATTCTCCGTAGATCCTTCGGAACGCTTCCTCCGTCTCGATTTTCAAGAAGACTCTCACGTAATCGCCTTTCAGTGCCGGCTTTGCCGCTTGAGTATCGGCAAACTTTAGGGTTGCCCCCTCGACATGCAGGTCAGCGTTAAGCACCTCTTCCCCTTGTTTGCGCAGAATCGCAATCTCGCCCCCAAAAACGCTTTGATAGTACTTAATTTCGACTTTGCAGTTCTCCACTACGATAAACGGAATCACTATCATCATGTACATCCTCCTAAATTTTATTTGATCATATTTAAAACGCGCGATTTCATTGGCATGAGTGACATCTTGATAGGTATTAATAAACGGACACCCAGCCCGAATCGGGATACATATGAATGCGGCCTTCCCTTCTTCAATCCGTCGATCGCATTCGGATTTCGGCATGAGCAGACATGCGGTTGCCGTGAAGATGCCTGATTTGATTACCGTTCTACTGAAATTCTAACCCTCCGAACCGATGAAGGTGCATCGTAACGCCAGCCGGTCAAGCCTGCCTCTCCGTTCCCGCTCATCCCTACGTCTCCTCCTGCTCGCTCAGATTGCGAAGCACGGTTTTCAGCATGCCTACCAACAAGTCATACTCCTCATCGGAAATGCCCTTCCGGGTTTTGTTCTTGACACGGCCCAGCGCTTCCTGTACCTTCGGCACCACCTCATGTCCCGATTCTGTCAAATAGAGCAGTTGATAGCGGTTGTCGGTGGGATCGGCTTCCCTCCGCACGTATCCTTCTGCTTCCAGCTTGGCAATGGCCTTGGCGGTAGTCGTCTTGTCAATGAGCAGCTTCTCGCTTAGCGCCTTCTGCGTGATTGGCTGCTGTAAAGCAATCGCCATCAGAAAAATATATTGTCCGCTTCCGATTCGATATGGCGCCAGCTCGGCTGAGATCAATATCTGCATGTGGCGATAGATGGCTGAGATGTATGGGCCGTGCGATTCCGTTGCGCCCTTGACATTTTGCCTCCAATGCTCGCTCAGTTTACTCCCCCCTTTAATAGAATGGTATTGCAACTAATTTAATAATACGCCATATAGAATGCTATTGCAACTAATTTTTAACCCATCCAGCTAATTAAGACCTAATGTTACAACCTGAACGACAAAAAGGGCGACGAATGATTACATTCGAAATGGTAGGGTTCTCCACGCTGTCTATAATTGCAAGTTTTTGCACACAACTCGAAAGGCCACCTAACGGCGGCCCACATTAAGCTGTGTTTTACTTGCCTATGATTTGACGCGACTGCGTCAGCCAAAAAAAGCTCTTCGAAGCCCGCCTGCTCGCGGGAATCGAAGAGCTTTTCTTAGTGGCCTTTCAGGGCATGCTCGATTCGCTTATCCGGAACGAACCAGATCACGGCAACGAGTACGAAAAATAAGCCGGATATCCAAGTACTCACATATGCGGTCAAGACCGCGATCAAGTAGAGCAGAGGAGATAATTTCCCCTTCAAGTCTTTGCCCATCGTCAGGACAAATGAGGAATCGCCTGAATGCTGGTTAATAATCGCGCGCTGAAGCAGCCAGTACGAGAGCGCCGATAGTAATAGAATAATACCGTACAGTGCCGTTGGAGCGGCCGCAAAATGACTCTCTCCCATCCAAGCTGTCGTGAATGGCACAAGGGATAACCAGAAGAGAAGCAGCAAGTTGAGCCACATCAACCGCCCGTTCATCGTTCGAACCATGTGCAGCAGATGATGATGATTGTTCCAGTAGATGCCTATATATACGAAACTGAAGATGTAGCTAAGAATCTTCGGGCCAAGTTTGATAAGCGCATACCAGTCATGGCCTTCCGGCACTTTAAATTCCAACACCATAATCGTAATGATAATCGCCAACACGCCATCGCTAAACGCTTCCATCCGATTCGCTTTCAGAGTGTTCACCTTTCCTCGCCTCGCGCTCTTTTCACCTATTCAACAACAGTAACTTTGCATAAAACCCTTCATCTTGTCAAGAAAAACTTTCAAGAATTGTAATCTCTTTGTTCCAACAACAGCTGTAACATTCCCCGAACTTTCCATCAACATAATTTCTCGCCATCACTTATGATACAGCTCTCAGCTCTGTATGTAACGGCAAGTATTTAAAAGGGCCATCCCGCAAAGGATAGCCCTTAACTCGTTTCTCGTTAGTTCAATCAAAAAGCCCACCTATGGTCCCTATTTGAAGTCCAACATCCACAATTCATGATTAGAGGATTCAAAACCCGGAATGAAGATTGGTTCCACTTTAGAAAAACATTGCTATCATCTGACTCTAATGTCCGATTCTCGCACAGTTTGTCAGGACCAGCTAACCAAGCATTGTAAGCCTTTAGAAGGAAATCATTGCGATTTGTATCTCTCCCCCCTAGCTTTAGCCATTGTTCACGATTACTTATATGCCGAACGGAGCAGCCGCTCAAACGTGTTACATATTTCTTTAATAAACGTGTCAGTCGTCGTACACAGGAACATGTCTTTGCGAAACACGATGCCGACCTCCTTTTGCGGGATCGGGTCCACAATAGGGATGCTCTGGAAGCCGCTGTCCGCGCTCACGCTCTTGACATAGGAGGCCGGCAGAATCGCCCCGCCCAAGTTGTTCTTCGCCATTTGCAGCAAGGATTCCAAGGTGGACAGCTCCAGCACCGGCTTCAGCGGGAAGCCGATTTCTTTCGCGCAGTCATCGATCATCTGACGCACATAAAATTTCTTCTGAAGCATCGCAAGCGGAAGCTGGTCCAGATCTCGCATCCGAATAGACTCCGCGTGAGCAAGCGGATGCTTGCTGGAGACAACGAGCTGCAAGCGCTCGTTGTACAACCGAATACGCTGCAAATGCTCTTCTTCATCAGGCAGAAAAACAACGCCAAGGTCGAGCTGATTGCTCATCAGCCCTTCCTTCGTCTCCTCGGTCGCCAGCTCGATGACGGACAGTTCAATCTTCGGGTAGCGAGCATGGAAGTCGAGAATCGCCGCCGTCAGCAGGTGATTGCCGGAGCATCCGATGCGCAGCCGACCCCTCTGCATCCCTCGCATTTCATTGATAGCGGCCTGTGCCTGATCCAGCTCGTGAAATATATTTCTGCTATGCTTATAGAGGACTTGGCCCGCTTCAGTGACAAATACTTTTTTCCCGATCCGCTGGAAAAGCGGTGTCCCTAATTGCGACTCCAGCAGTCGGATCTGCTGGCTTAGCGTAGGCTGGCTAATGCCCAGCTTTTCGGCTGCTTTCGTAAAGTGCAGGTCTTCACAGACAGCTAGAAAATACACCAACAGTCGATGTTCCACGGCTCCTCCCCCTTTACTATCATAGATAATATCTATGATAGTAATTGATAATTCTGAATTGATCAATGAACGAGATATCCCTATAGTTAAAGTAACGCTATGTTAACGGATACATGGACGATATCATAAGAGAAGGAAAGTGCTGCGATATGTACGGAACCATTCGAATCGAACAGACAGAACATGCCCGCCCTCTTCCAAAGGCCGCAGACGCGCTCGGTTTTGGACGTTATTTCACCGATCATATGTTTTTGATGGATTATGAGGAAGGCCAAGGTTGGCACGATCCGCGTATCGTTCCTTACGGACCGCTCGCGATGGACCCTTCGGCCATGGTGTTTCACTACGGGCAGGCCGTATTTGAAGGCCTGAAAGCTTTCCATTGCGAGGATGGCGAGATCCGGATCTTCCGCCCTGATCAGAATGCGAAGCGGCTCAATCATTCCAGCGAACGGTTGGCTATGCCGCCGTTAGACACCGACTTCGTTACGGGTGCCATTCAAGCGCTCGTCCGTTTGGACGCCCGATGGGTGCCGCAGAAGCCCGGCTCCTCCCTGTACATTCGCCCATTCGTCATTGCAACGGAAGCCGCACTTGGCGTGCGCAGTTCTTCCCGTTACTTGTTTGCCGTCATTCTCTCGCCAGTTGGCGCTTATTATGAAGAAGGGCTGCAGCCGATTAACATCCTCGTGGAGAAAAACTATGCAAGAGCCGCGCAAGGCGGAATGGGCAATGCCAAAGCCGCGGGCAATTACGCAGCCAGCTTGAAAGCGCAAGCTCTTGCTAAAGAGAAAAACTGCTCGCAAGTGCTCTGGCTCGATCCTACCGAGAAAACGTATTTGGAAGAAGTGGGCAGCATGAACGTCTTTTTCCTCATTGACGGGAAGGTCGTAACACCAAGCTTGAGCGGAAGCATCCTCGCGGGCATTACACGAGACAGCATCATTCAGCTGTTGAACGATTGGGGAATCCCCGTTGCCGAACGGAAAATTTCGATAACCGAAATTGTTGAAGCCTATGCGAACGGAACCCTCCAGGAAGCTTTCGGAACAGGTACGGCAGCTGTTGTATCGCCTATCGGAAGCTTACACTGGAATGATCAGTCCCTGCTCGTTGGGGAGGGCGGCATTGGCGAGTTAACGCAGCGGCTTTACGACACGATTACTGGCATACAGCGCGGAACCGCAGCTGACACTCATGCATGGATGGTTTCCTGCTCATCTTGACGATTTCTAATTTACGAACGAAACTTGCCTTTCTGTCATGAACATGACGTGGCGGGTTTCTTTTTTTTAGCCGGATATTCATTAAATTTGGTAAAATGTTGAAAGAATGATTCCGAGAGGAGTTTTGACAATGGGGGGCTATTTACGGGGCCAAGTTGCGAAAATGGCAGATGTGCATACGGAAACCTTGCGATATTACGAGCATCATGGTCTAATCCCAGCGCCGACGCGTTCGGAGTCCGGGTACCGCCTCTATCAGGAGGAAGTGCTGACCCGGCTTGCTTTTATCAAAAACGCAAAGTTCTGCGGGTTTACGCTGAAAGAAATTAAAAAAGCGCTCCACAAATCCGAGACCAGTTCCATTAGCATTGCTGATTTCCTCGCTGTTATCGAACGGAAAATGAGCAACATTGATGCGGAAATTGCCCGGCAGGAACAAACGAAAGCGATGCTGGCAAGCTTAAAAGCCACTCTGCAAGCCGCCGACAAGCATCCCGAAATACAATCGACACTCCAGGTTCTCAAAATGAAAACATTGGAAGCCTAAGATTACAGCTTGACCTTGTACCTACCTACAGGCTATAGAATGACGACATCCAACCTTGTAGGAGGCAAACATATGAACAAAACGAATAGCGCGCATCTTGCGGCAATTAAAGCTCATTTGAAACAATCAAGCCAATACAGTGACAAGACTGTGGAACAAATTCGCCTTGAAATGGCTGAGGCCGCAGCGAACTTCCCGCCGCTTCCCGATATCGTCGTGGAACAAATCACTACTCCGCAGTTAAAGGGAGAGTGGGTCTATACAGCAGGGCGCATCGATAACGGCAGTCATGCGATTCTTTATTTCCATGGCGGCGGATTCATTGCGGGTTCCTGCGCGTTTTATCGCGATTTGACGGCTAGAATATCGCAAGCCAGCGGGATCAAGGTTTTGTCGGTGGAGTACCGGCTCGCACCGGAGCATCCGTATCCCGCCGCCAATGAGGACTGCTTGGCCGCCTATCGTTGGCTGCTGGCTAGCGGGTATTCGCCCGGGCAGATCGTGCTGGGCGGTGACTCTGTCGGAGCCAGTCTTGCACTGATGACCCTGCTTTCGCTACGGGACTCCGGAGAGGAACTTCCGGCAGGCGCATTTCTCCTGTCGCCGCACACCGATCTCGTACATCTGGACGGCGAATCTTACCAGAGCCGGGCCGAACTGGATCCGACAGGAAGCCGAACAGGCAATCAGCGGATGATCGAAGCCTATTTAGGCAATTTCCCGGAGGAAGCGCCCTTGCTGTTATCGCCGCTAAGGATGAACTTGGAAGGCCTTCCGGATCTATTCATCCAAGTAGGCGACCATGAGGTCTTATTAAGCGACGCTACGCGTTTTGCCGACCTCGCCAGAGCCGCTGGCGCAGAGGTTACTTTGGAAATATGGGACAACATGTGGAGCGTGTTTCAATGTCTTGCCTATATGTTGCCCGAAGCTCAACAGGCTATTGCGAATATCGGCCAATTTGTGCGGGTGCGTCTTGGCCTTATTTAGCCCTTGACGGGAGCCGCCGGACTGCTCCTTATTTACAACTTTTGGATTTGGATTATATCCGTTGATTCCTTTTCATGATACGATGGACGAAAAGGATACTTCATCGTGTCCTGGATTGGAACGCATCCATTTTAAAGTTGAGGGAGTGTTGATTTTTCATGCGGCCGTTTGTTTACCGATTGTCATTCCTCGCAGCGACCTTATCCACGCTCGTCTCCGTTCCCGTAACCGCTGCCGGAGCGATTCCGCTTGATCTTAAGCTGCCTGAGGTCGTAAGTCCCATAAAAACAATACCCGTTCCCGCTGATCCTAATGCTGAAGCAGTCTTCAAAGACCAGCAGCTTGAAGCGAAGGTACGCACATTGCTTGGAATGAAACAAAATGAAATCATTCGGAAATCGGATATCACCAATTATTGCAAGAAATCAAACTATGATATTTTTAGTTTGGATAAATCATCCATTAAAAGCCTGGAGGGCATTGAGGCGTTCGCTGACTGCGAGAACTGGGATTTGGTTATTAGCGGCAATCGCATCTCCGATCTGACTCCGCTTGGCAAGTTGCCTAAACTGGGAAGTCTTTATCTGGGCAACAACTATTTTACGGATATCAAACCTCTCGCTACACTAACCAACCTAACGGATTTAAATCTGAGTTCTAATCGAGTAGCCGACATCGCTACGCTAAGCAAACTGACAAAATTAACCAGGATAGATCTTAGCAATTCCAGCATTTCCGATCTCAGCCCGCTTACATCACTCTCCAGCCTTACCTATCTCAAGGTCAAAGATAACCAGATCGCCGATTTAACGCCGCTTCAAGGTTTGACTAAGTTGGAAAGTTTGGATGCTAGCGGCAATCATTTAACCGACTTGAATGCTTTATCGAATCTGACCAAATTAACGCGGCTTCAATTACGAAACAACCAGATTACGGATATCAGCCCGCTCCAAACCTTACAAAACCTAGAGGAACTAGAACTTGGCAATAATCGGATCACACGAATGGCCCCTTTGTCGGGTCTATCCAACTTGCAAGATATAGAAATAAGCGATAATCAAGTTTCCGATCTAGGCCAGCTCTCCGGGCTGACTAAACTTCATACACTGAACCTGGCCAATAATCAAGTTTCCGATCTGCGTCCTCTTATCGTTTTGCCTGAATTTCATTACTTAAATGTTTCGTACAATCAATTGTCTGATATTGAACCGCTCTCGAAATTGACAAGTCTTTTTACACTCAATATATCCCACAACCGAATCAAATCAATCGTACCCCTGCAAAATTTGAACTCCCTTTCGGAAATTGACGCATCCGGGAATTGGATATCGAATCTTGAACCTTTACAATACACTAAGAAGTTAAAAAAGATTCTTTTAACGGATAATGCCATAAATACAGATAATACGAGCACGAAAAATGTCATAGATTACCTGGTTGGGAATAAGGTCCAAGTCACTATCGACAATCAAAATCCGAGAAAACCAGAACCCCCTTCAGACGAGGTGCCGAAAACCGTCTCTTTCACGGACATCGAAGCGCATTGGGCCAAGAAAGACATTGAGTGGGCGTTAGAGATCGGGATGGTGGGAGGCGTAGCTCCAGGCATCTTTAGTCCGGATACGACAACGAGCGAAGAGCAGTTCCTGAAAATGCTCCTGCTTGCCATGAAGGGCGTTGCGGAGCAGCCAGAGAGCACGCCTTGGAGTGAAAAGTACTATGTTTTCGCCGCAAATCACAACTATCCCGTGAACAACGGGCAGCGCGACAAGTCGATTACGCGGACGGCCGTGGCTGAACTGGTTGCAGCTACGCAAGGGGTCAACGCAAGCGGTGACAGGGCCATTCAATATTTGCTCGATAAGAAGCTATCCGAGGGTAAAACGGCTGCCACAGTTGAGGGCTACCAGGGTGGAGACAGCTTAACACGCGCGGAATCGGTACGCTTCATTCGCAACGTGCTAAGCAATGCCGCCTTCAAATCACCGCAGACTCGGCCAAATTGAAGCTATTCATACACGCCCTTTGCGTCCTGCGGAAGCTCACTGACGTGTTGAAGATAAGCTGTGACACGCTGGTCGTCTTCAATGGGATACTCATAGCCAAAAGCGTTCGCGACTTCCCTCGCAGTCTCCCTAAACAAATCACCCATAGCAAAAAGTGACTGCCACATGTGTCCATATTCCGCATCCGGAAACGTGCGGACAAATGCTGCCCACTGCTCGGGTTCGAGATACTTTTCGAGATATTTGCCCGCCTTGCCGGGAATAACCGCAAAGTCGGAACGAATGCCAATATGCCACTCGAGCATCAAAATAAGCATTTTCCGGACAGGATGATCCTGCATAAATTTCGCATACGGAAGTTCTCGCCTCCATAGCCCCTTGGCAATATACGTGCTGACCCACCAGAATTCGTTGCAACAGTCCGCAAATTCTGTCTCTGTTGGGGGGATCATCCTATGGTCTTGATTGCTTGGCGCAGGGAACGGTTTTAACTTACCATCTTTATCTAACAGCAGTGCGCTTAAGCTTTCTGCTTTGAACTCATCTATTTTAGCTTCTGGATACAGCGTAAGATCGATGCGATTGCCGTCTGTAAATAACATCAGAAAAGCATATTTATCCATGCGGCCAGGTGACTGAATTTTCTTCGCATCTGGCGTCTGCATGATGATTAATTCCCCGAACTTGTTAATCCAGCTGCGATCACGAACAAAGCTGTCAACATCAGATACGATGAAAACAATATCGTAATCCTGAAAGATATCGCGATGCGCGTTGGGATCGACACGCGAGCCGTTCATAATCACGGCGCGTACCCGCTCTTCTTCTTTTGCAAAGCTTAAAATGAGATCCAGCATTTCATGTTCGTTTCTCATTGGGCCTCCTGGTTCATTTGCCGTTGTCGTATTCTCAATAGATCTTCGACAGTTTTTAAAGTAATCCTTCCAAAAATTGTATGTGCGCGGAAGTAGAGCTTATCGGAACTACGATGCCTTATTCCACTATAACGTCCCTTTTCCTCCCCTGAAAAGGAACTAGGGTGCGTTAAATGAGCGAAAATGTGCCTACAACCCAGCATTTCCTGCTCATAACGCACGGTAGTTCCGCGGAAATGTCCCTACAGCCAAAATACCGCCTCTTAGCGTATCTACGTTCCGCTCACCCCTACAAAAAGACGATCTATCGCAGATAGAGGCGGTATTTCAATACTCCAAACCGCTGATTCACTTCAGGTCTTCTACGTCCATCCTGTCAAATGCTCGTACCACATGATAGGTGCGGAATCTCTCCGCTCCGAGAGCTCGTCACACACACCTGTCGACATATACTTTTTAATTTGTTAGAAAGGGTACTCCTAAAGCTTTAGTTTGGTAGTATTAGACTCGTAATTTCCGAACAGTTACAAAAAATCCCAGATCATGCTATTATTGATACAAATAGTATCAAGGAGGTTGTTCTTGTGGCTGAAAGGGAAGATAAGAATATATCAAGAAGGAAATTCATAACTGGCGTTGGGGTTGCTGGAATTACATTGTTAGCCGGGAGAAATTTGTTTGCCCAAGAGGGTGCTGCTTCTGGTCAAACAGTTACTAACTCTACTTATGGTAACCCGACAATCGCATCAACACCCTCCGTGGTGCTTGTAAATGTTAAAGACTTTGGTGCGATACCAAACGATGGTCTAGATCATAGTAATCACTTCCAAGCAGCAATCCAAGCTATCACTGAATACGGAGTAGTATTTGTACCTGCAGGAAATTATAAAATTGATAGTGATATCACGGTGAGCAACAAAAAACAAATTACTCTAATAACTAATGGTGAAACTACAATTACTGGTAATGGTCAGTTAATTTTCACTTCATCAATAGATTCTTTCCATGGTTTCAATAATATTTCAGCGGGACAATCCATTATTACCTCTAACGCAAGTGTGCCTTTTCAAATTGGAGATTATTTAGAAATAGTAGGCACTGTTGAAGATGGTGATAGCATAGAAATACCACCTACGCAACCAAGATACCCAGTACTTCATTTTATAGCTAAGGTAGTAGATATTTCTTCTAATATAATTACTTTAGATAGGGAAATTAAGTATGCAATTTCTTCAGTTTCAGCAGCAAAAGTTACTTCTCCATATACCATTGACATAGAGAAGGGGTTTACGTTTGAATCATTTAATGTTTCATTTAAGTATTGTGTTGGCGGAACTATAAATATATTAATGACAGGCAAAACATTAGATGGGAGACCGGGATTAGCCTTTGAGAAAAGCTGTGATTTTTCTTTGTTTTCCACTTCTTGGGATTTAAATTCGACTCATTCAATCACATTAGAGCACTGTAACAGATTTAATATTGATGTGCACTCTAAAAACAATTCTAGTCCAGTAAAACTAGTGGATACTGGGGATACTGGGGTTCAGGTTTCTGAGGTTCCTGGGGCTGCTGTAATCCGAGGAAATGGAATACAGGACGGCAACATTAAAGCATTTTGTAACTCTACTTGGGTAGCTGAAATGATTATTCGGGGGGGGAGAAATCTAAATATAATTATTGAATCTACTGATAGCGGGAGGTTTTTACTTTCTTGGACGCCAAATAAACCTGGAAATTACTCCGAAGCATGTCAATTCTCCGAATGTAAGGATATAACAATAAAGGCAAGTTTGGCTAATGTGTTCGATCAAGCAATTGAATTTTTATCGGTTGAACGTGGAACTATTAAGGCTAAGATATCTACACTGTCAAGTAGTACTGAAGGCGCTATTGTAATTAAAGGTAAATCTAAGAATATCGATATTATCGATACAGAAATTGTTTGTTACAATGCATATGGTATCAAGTTTGAATATATTAATGGTATGTCAGGTAATCATCGAGTAGTTAATCCTCGTATAAATAATATGAGAAATGACGGTACTGGTATTTCTATTAGAGACTCGGCTATTATTCTTGATGCCAACGTCAGTATTATTGGGGGGTTAATCAAAGCTAGTGTTCCAATATTAGTTAACCAATACCATAATAGAGTCATAATTAGAGATACAAAAATTGAAGCAACTGTTACACATGGAGTTATTTTATTTGGAGATTATCATGAGTTAAGTGGGTCAATAGTCATAACTCCAGCCGGTAAAAGAGCTGTTGTTGTTTTTGGTTTAAACACGAAGGTTAATAATCTCACATCAGATTTTCCGATTTTTATAAAAGATATCGCATTTGACATTAGAAATTTTAGAAACAATAAAGTATCCTCAATATTTATCGAGCCAATAAGCTATACTATTAAAGCTTTGGATGGGAAATATTCGGTAGATAGTTTACCTCAAACGACCAATTGGGAAGCTGGGGAGTATCTTTTTAACACGGGTGTAGCAAACCCTGGTGTCATTGGTTGGATCCGTGTAGGTTCAGGAGCAACTGGAAGTTGGAAAGAAGTTAAGTTATCGAATTAGAATCCGTATATACATTGAGTTAGAAATGGAAGAAACTATTGTTTTTACACGATTCTACCGAAATCGACAAACAGCCCGTTGATCGAAATCAACAGGCTGTCTTGCTTTGCTAAGAGCTTCACGCTTATTTCTTCACTTGCTCGTCACTCTCAGAAGCATCTTCTTTGTCCACCAGTTGCGCCTCAATGTCAATAACGTCCGGGCTGCTCACCGCCTCTTCGCCAAAAAACTCTCTCAGCTTATCCTTCGCCTTCATCTTCACATCGCTGTTAATGCTCATCGCTACTGCTCCGAGCGCTAAACCCAGCGCGCCTAAATCATCGACATAGCCAACCACAGGAAGCAGATCGGGAACTAAATCCAGCGGCAAAATGAGGTAGCCCAACGCGCCGTAAATTTGAACTTTCGCTTTTAGCGGCGTTTTCGGACTTTCCAATGCGTAAAACAAGAGCAACCCTGTATAAATGACCTTAATTCCGGCGTCCTTGGCACCTTTTTTCAACTTGGCCCAGAAGCCATCATTGGAGAAATACTTTTCATACTTGGATGGGTCCATTTATCATCTCTCCCTTCTTTAAGTAGTACGCAGCGCGGCGGTTGAGAGGTTCAATGCCCTAACAATGACGTTACCAAGTAGATCGCCGCTGCCCACATCACGATAGCCGATACCTTATTCAGGTAGGGAATCAGCCTGCCGGATTTGTCTTTGACCCCAAGGAGCCGTCCAGCCAACGCCAACAAGAAAAACCATAACCATGAAACGGCGATGCAAGTCATCGTGAAGGCAACTTTTTCATAGCCGGAATAGCTTAATGAGCTTGTGCCAATGACGCCAACCGTATCCAGAATCGCATGTGGATTTAGAATCGATATCATCATCGTGAACGTGATTAATTTGCCCATTTGAGTGTGCTGCGGAACTTGGGCGCTCGCCGCAGGCTTCGTTTTCCACGAGGAGTAACCCATATAAAACAAGAATAGCGCGCCTACAATCACAAGCAGCATTTTCATCCAAACAAAGCTGAACACGATGACCGACAGCCCCAAGACCGCAACAAGAATTAGCAATGTATCACAGATCGCGGCAGTCAACACAATGGGAAGCACATAGATCCATCTTTCCCTAACAGCCCCTTGCGAAAACACAAAAAAGTTTTGAACGCCTAGCGGAATAATAAGTCCTATAGCCAGTAAAAATGCGTGAATAATTGCAGATATCATAATTCTCCTTACTTCGCCAGTTCATATTTGGCGAGCCACTGCTTACCGGTTTCCCACTGTATTTCCTGGTTGTTCCCATTCCGGATGTCCTCGCAAGCTTTGGCCATGATCCATTCCTTAAGTCCGTCATTGTCGCTCGCTTTAAGCTCTTTCGTTAAATACTCGAATGCCTCTTGTCCATGGCTGACGATACGATTGTAGGACTTCTTGTTATTTTCGATGTAAGTGCCTGGGTTGCTTGATAACGAGGATTTCTGATCCGTCATGATGATCTGTAGATCGGCTTCGACTTCCTTGCTGACGTTCTCTTTATTTTCAAAGGCTGCAAGCAGTCCAAGCAACGAGACAACGCCAAAAATAAGAACAATAACACCCGAGATTCGGTTTATCCATCTAAAAGTTGAGACCTTCAGGCGATCTCTAAAAATGCCTACAGTCAAACTAAGTGCAAGCCACCAAAGAGCAGAACCCAAGAACACGCCAATGACCAAAGCCACAGAAGCGCCGACATTTCCTTGCGCGTTCCCCATGCCTAACCCTGCAAAGACACCAAGGAAAGACATAATCGTCATCGGATTCGTGATCGTAAGCATGAAGGTTGAAACGTAGGATTTGAAGCGAGATTCTTCGTTAGCTTTGGCAGGATCAGCAGCCGGTTTGGAGCGATAGGTTTGGACTCCCAGGTAACATAGGAACAATCCGCCTACGGCCTGAAGCAGCAGCTTCTGATCCAGAAGAAAGTTGGAAATTAACGTTAACCCAAACCCTGCTATAACGCCATAAAAAGCATCCGCTGTCGCTGCACCCAATCCCGATAGAAAGCCATGAAGCCTGCCAAAGGCAATCGTTCTTCTTATACAAAGAACACCAATAGGGCCTACCGGCGCGGCTATGGTTATCCCCATCAAAAGACCCTTCAGTAGAGGAATCAGCATATGTATCAATTCCTTCCCTTCCAAATTAGTGAAAAAGGCAGGTTACCTCAATAAGGGCAGCCTACCTTTTTACATATGTTTCCTATAGCACCAAATCACCGTCGTAGGTGGCAATTCTTTTGTATAGATCGGGACGACGGTCGCGGAAAATCCCCCACTCGATGCGCTGAACCTCCAGCTGATCGAGGTCGAATTCGGCAACGAGCGTCGTTTCTTCGGAACGTCCGGCCTCGGCAATCTTGTTGCCCTGCGGACCCGCGATAAATGATGAACCGTAGAAATCGATGCGGGAATCTTCATCTATCTCCGTACCTACGCGGTTCGACGCGATGACAGGCATTAAGTTTGCCGCGGCGTGCCCGAGCATGCACATTTGCCAGTGATCCTTCGAGTCGATTGAGCCGTCCTGCGGCTCTGATCCGATGGCCGTTGGATAGAACAGCAGCTCCGCCCCCATCAACGCCATGCATCTGGCCGCTTCCGGATACCATTGGTCCCAGCAGACGCCTACGCCGATCTTGGCGTAACGCGTCTTCCACACTTTGAATCCGGTGTCTCCGGGATTGAAATAAAACTTCTCCTCATATCCAGGACCGTCCGGGATGTGGCTTTTGCGATACAAGCCAAGCACTTCTCCGTCGGCATCAATGACAGCTAACGAATTATAGCGCGCATAGTTCTTTTTCTCGTAAAAACTGATCGGCAGCACGACTTGAAGCTCTTTGGCGATTTCACGGAAATGATTGATCGCTTTGTTATGCTCCAGTTCCGTCGCGTAGTGATAGTAATCCGACTTCTCCTTCTGGCAGAAGTAAGGCGTCTCGAACAGCTCCTGAATCAAAATAATTTGAGCGCCCTGCGCAGCCGCTTGGCGAACCAACGCTTCGGCTTTACTAATATTTTCTTCGATATTGGTTGAGCAGCTCATTTGCGTTGCTGCCACTTTCACTTTTCTCAATGCAATTCACCTCATCGACATTTTGGTGGTAAAGCAGCCCTTTCAGGCGGGCGCTTGCTCTTCGGCGCCGCTGTTACGCCCGAAAAGGGCGTTACAGGCCATCACTCCGCGCCTAACGCGCGGGTTCATCGCCTGTTTTAGGCCCTTTTTGGCCCTTTCAGGCGGGCGCTTGCGCTTCGGCGCTGCTGTTACGCCCGAAAAGGGCGTTACAGGCTATCTTTCCGCGTCTAGCTCGCGGGTTCATCGCCTGTTAGGCCCTTTTTGGCCCTTTCGGCCGGGCGCAGGCGCTTCAACCGCAGCTGTTACGCCCGAAAAGGCCGTTACTGGCTATCACTCCGCGCCTAACGCGCGGGTTCATCGCCTGTTAGGCCCTTTTTGGCCCTTTCAGGCGGGCATTTGCGCTTCGGCGCCGCTGTTACGCCCGAAAAGGCCGTTACAGGCCATCACTCCGCGCCTAACGCGCGGGTTCATCGCCTGTTAGGCCCTTTTTGGCCCTTTCAGGCGGGCATTTGCGCTTCGGCGCCGCTGTTACGCCCGAAAAGGCCGTTACAGGCCATCACTCCGCGCCTAACGCGCGGGTTCATCGCCTGTTAGGCCCTTTTTGGCCCTTTCAGGCGGGCATTTGCGCTTCGGCGCCGCTGTTACGCCCGAAAAGGCCGTTACAGGCCATCACTCCGCGCCTAACGCGCGGGTTCATCGCCTGTTAGGCCCTTTTTGGCCCTTTCAGGCGGGCGCTTGCGCTTCGGCGCCGCTGTTACGCCCGAAAAGGGCGTTACAGGCTATCTTTCCGCGTCTAGCTCGCGGGTTCATCGCCTGTTAGGCCCTTTTTGGCCCTTTCAGCCGGGCGCTTGCGCTTCAGCGCCGCTGGTTACGCCCGAAAAGGGCGTTACAGGCTATCTTTCCGCGCCTAACGCGCGGGTTCATCGCCTGTTAGGCCCTTTTGGGCCCTTTCAGGCGGGCGCTTGCGCTTCAGCGCTGCTGTTACGCCCGAAAAGGCCGTTACAGGCTATCACTCCGCGCCTAATGCGCGGGTTCATCGCCTGTTAGGCCCTTTTTAGCCCTTTCTTTCAGGCGGGCGCTTGCTCTTCAGCGCCGCTGTTACGCCCGAAAAGGGCGTTACAGGCCATCACTCCGCGCCTAGCTCGCGGGTTCATCGCCTGTTAGGCCCTTTTTGGCCCTTTCAGGCGGACGCAGGCGCTTCAGCGCTAGCTGTTACGCCCAAAAAGGGCGTTACAGGCCATCGCTCTGCGCCTAACGCGCGGATTCATCGCCTGTTAGGCCCTTTTGGGCCCTTTCAGGCGGGCGCTTGCGCTTCAGCGCCGCTGTTGCGCCCGAAAAGGGCGCTACTGGCTATCTTTCCGCGCCTAGCTCGCAGGGCAGCCTGCTATGCTTAAGCTCTTAAACTCGCTGGCATCTGTTGGGTCGTACAGTGGACGTTGCCGCCCTCTTTGATAATGGACATCCCGTCAATCTTGCGGATTCTGCGATCAGGGAACACAGTGCTCAGCACCTGCTCGGCCTTGCGATCCGTTTCTTCCGCCGTACCGCCGAACACCGGCAGGATAATCCCGCCGTTTACGAAATAGAAGTTCAGATAGCTGAGCGTCAGCCGCTGATCTTCAAAGAACGTTTTCGGAGGCTGCTCGATCTCAACAATTTCAAAAGCTCTTCCTCTGGCATCCGTCGCGCTCCGCAAAATCGCCAAATTCTCCTGTGTAATCGCATAGTTCTCATCAGCCGGGTCGTTACACACCTGCATAATAATTTGGCCAGGAGCAGCGAAACAAGCGATATTATCCACATGCCCATCCGTTTCATCGCCGTCCAAACCGTTTTTCAGCCAAATGATTTTCTCGACGTTGACGAAATTTTTCACATGCGCCTCGATTTGTTCGCGGCTGAGCTCAGGGTTACGGTTCGTATTCAAGAGGCATTCCTCTGTCGTCAGCAGCGTGCCTTCTCCATCTACATGAATGGAACCGCCTTCCATAACGAGCGGCGCGTCGAAACGCTTAACGCCATAGTGCTCCAGCACTTGCGGAGCTACTTCATCATCTAGATTCCAAGGGGCGTATTTGCCTCCCCATGCATTAAACTTCCAATTAACTCCGGCAATTTCTTGCTGTGCATTCAGAACGAATGTCGGGCCGTTGTCTCTAAACCAAGCATCATTATGATCGATCGTCAGAAACTCAATGTTCGTCTCCTCGAACAGAGATTTTACTTGCTCCGCATCGGCCTTGTTCACAATGACAGTGACAGGCTCGAATTCAGCGATTGCCTTTACCAAATTTGCGTATCCTTGCGTTACTACCGCATGATCTTCGGGATAGACCATAGAGGCTTGGACTGGCCAGGATACGAAAGTACGCTCGTGTGTCGTCCATTCTGCTGGCATTGTATAGTGTAAATCTTTTGCGTTCATCTCATCCATCTCGCTTTATCCTTTAATTTTAGGAGTGTCCTCGCCAATAAAATCGATACACAAGGCACCGTCTATCATCATAACCTAAAAGGACCTCGGGCTCAATCCAGAGAACAGGTGAAGATCAGGTAAATGGCAGTTCCCGAATGTCCGCCAGGCTTACAATTAACCCTTGAAATTGAATGTTGACAGGAATAATAAGGAAATTTTATACTGCATTTAACTTATACGCAAACGCGATGAATGGGATTAGTAAGGAATTGCTATTGTTCAGAGAGCTGTCGGTAGGTGCGAGACAGTGGATAGCCTCCCCAACTCACCCTGGAGCGGTCAGGTCGAAGGTCGAAAGATCCTAGATTAGAACGGTTAACCTCCGTGATCGGGTTCTGAGAAACAAGAAGAGTGGTACCGCGAAGGCCAACACCTGTCGCCTCTTTAGAGGCAATAGGTGTTTTTTCTTTTTCACAAAAATAAAGGCAGGTGGTAACGATGGACAAAGTGATTGCGTATTATTCCAGCTTCGATGAGTGGGGAAGGTTAGATCGGGAACCGCTAGAATTCACCGTTAATTGGCACTTCATGAAGCAATATTTACCCACAGCCGGCCATGTGCTGGATAATGGCGCCGGGCCAGGTAAGTATGCCATTGCTTTAGCCAAACAAGGCTACCGGGTGACCCTTTCTGATCTAACACCGAAATTGGTCCATATGGCCAAGGAAAAAGCGCAAGAGTTCGGCGTATTGGATCAGTTCGATGGCTTCTATGTTAGACATGCGGCCCTTTTGGAGGGAATCCCCGATGAACGCTATGACGCTTCACTAATGTTAGGTCCTTTGTATCATCTGCAAAAAGATGAAGAACGGACAGCCGCAGTCAAAGAATTATTTCGCGTGACGAAAAAAGACGGTGTTGTTTTTGTCGCTTTTCAATCCCGCATGCGCATGCTGCTAACCTCATTGCAATTCCCACAAGCCTGGAAGCCGAATAATTCGATTGAAGCTATTCATCATTTTCAAGAAACAGGGATATTTAATCACAGTGACGCAGGTCGGTTCACCGGCGCTTATTATTTTCATATGGATGAAATTAAACCTTTTATGGAACGTAACGGCTTTGAAACGATAAACCTGATTGGTTCATCCAATTTGGGTGCCGTACTGACAAGCGAGCAGAAGCAATATTGGGCAGAGCAGGGCGAAGAGGAGTATGCGAAGTTGATCCAGTTGTTGATTGAAAATGCCGCGGATCCCTCGATTCTGGGCGTGTCTTCGCATTTGTTGTATGTGGGGAGACGAAAGTAGTGCCGTAATATGATTGGTGCATAAATCGGTGTAGACAAACTGTTCCGACCGAATTTGCTCAATTTTAAATGTCGGCAGCATTCGAAAAGTTTGAAGGTCTGCCCTATGCAATACGTGCTGCCGCGAATAGGAGATTTGTGGCGGGGACGGATGCGGCGAGTTCGACCAGCTCGCGGAACTATGGTTCGCTATTTCAATAAATTGTCCTATTTGCAGCGGCGAAAGGAACGACGATCCGCTATTCAAACTTTTGAGAGCAATTCCTCCCTCATTTCACACGAATAGCGCTCTCACGTTCCGCGAAATGGGGATACAAGCATAGCATGTAAACAATAACGAACCCACGTTCCGTTCATCTGCATTAGATATCAACTTGTCTCTAGGCGATCAGCCTGCAATACCAATAAAAAAACGGCTAGAGCCGCAGAAATCATTCTGCGCTTTAGCCGTTTCTTACTTACTACGCCCTTTGCCGGCTCTGCAGCTCAGAGGATTCATCAAAAATTTGTTTGAAAATGTTTTTGATCATTTCGTCGTCAAAGGGACCTTTGTTGTGCCTGCAAAGATACTCGAAAATTTCACGCTCTCGGCCTGGGTCGTACACATCTTGAATGCCCGAACTGCGTTTGTAAGCCCCGATTGATTCAGCAATCCGGGCTCTTTCGTTCAAAAGCTCCAGCAATTTCAGATTGATCTCATCGATCTGGGCGCGAAGCCCTTTTAGTTCTGTGTGATTCATCGTTTGTAGTCGCTCCTTAGATCCAATCTTTAACTCATCATTATAGCATGTTTCAGAGCGCTTGTCTGGATGAAAGTGACCATTACTGCTTCTTCCTCTGATAGGTTCCCGTACGCAGCTCGATGATATAGGGTTCCAGTTCCGGCATCTCCTCTTCCTTGGCCTGCTGCACCGCGAGTTCAATATCGTAAGGCACTCGAACCAACTGGATATTCAATGCCGCGGCCTCCCGGCTGTCATAACGCCCTTCAAGAATCGCATAGGAAGCCTGCGGCATATCCAGCGGATTGCCGACACTCCCTACGTTAAATAAGGTACGCCCATTCAAATTCTGCAAATAGGCATTATGGACATCGCCATAGCCTGCCATATCCGCTGCTTGCATTTCCTCTACACACAACGAGGATGGCTCGAACATCGATAGCCGTTTTTCCATCGTATCCCACGGCTGGATGCGTTCATAAACGCTTCTTGGCGAAGCGTGGAACAATCTCACATACTTCCCGCTCATCCAGAACTCACAGGAGAAAGGCAAGCTCTGCAAGTAATCCATGCGTCCGGAACCCAACCTGTGCTGGTGCCAATTCAAGGTCGGGTTATCCGTCGGTTTGCTAATAAAATCGTCCCAGTTGCCCATAATGACTGTTTCGCACGCGTCTCGGATACGATCTACGGCAAGATCGGAGTGCGGCCCCTTCCCGACCAGATCGCCGAGACAAAAGATACGGGAAATACCGCGGTCCCGAATGTCCGTGAGCACCGCTTCACATGCAGGCATATTCCCATGAATATCTGAAATGACGGCGATTTTTTCCATAGCTTCTTCTCACCTGCCTTACTTGTTAAGATTCCTTTGTTAAAGCTGTCGTAGTCACTCCACGAGCTCTCCCGACAAGAAATGGGTACATAAGAACGAGGCCAGTGGCGAATAAAGCAATAGCCACATAGACAGGTAACAAATGTATGAAGTCCGTATAGCCAATATGTACATGAACGAGCAAACCCGCGGCAAAGCCGGGCAATCCACCCAGAAGAAACGTCCACCATACCCACTCTTCACCTTGGTTAACCCCCCAAAGTGCAGAAGCGGTAATCGCTACAGCCAACGAAAATAAAGCGCCTCCGAAACCCGCGCGATCATGAGCGATCAGCGGGATCAAATGCTCATTCCACGCAGTTAACTGCTCCGCCGTCAAACCAATAAAGGTTAGATCGGTAGATACGAACACCGAAGTAATGCCGACCAAAGATATTGTCAGCCCTCCGATGCCAAGCGCAAAGCCAAGCACTACGAAGCAGCATTGTCCCCATTGCGCCCGGCGCCATACCGGATCGTTAAGCAAACCGGGCGGTTTGCGCGAGGGGCGATCTTTTAATCCGCGCAGCGTCAGCAGCAGCATTGGCAGCAGTACCGCGGCAACAAGCGCATGCAGCGGATCGAAATAGCCATAGCCGAGATATAAGAAAAAGCTGCTGAAGCCGACTGCACAGGAGCTGAGCACAGCGGTGCGCGCCCAATGAAGGCCATACCGAAGACCATTTCGGGCCAGTTGATAATAAAAAACGCCAATAGCGATCATCGTCCCGGCCAAGGTGATCCGGTCATGGGACATGAAATGCAGCAAATGCGGGTTGAACCGCTGAATGGCGCTTCGGCTCACGCCGAGAAACGTTTCGTCGTAAGGCAGCAGCACACTCGTAGCCGCAATGAGCCAGGCGAGTACGCCACCTATCATCATGGCCATGCCGAGCAGGCTCATCCAACCCCAATTCGCCCAGAACGACGGTGTCTCGGGCGCTTCCATCTCCCGAATGCGATCATACAGGATCGCTTCGTTCACACGCTTGGGCAGCCCCGGCCCCGCGTACACCAGCCCGCTGTGCAGCTGGACGCTGGTCGCGCCAGCTGCCAGCAGCTCGAGTGCGTCCTGCGGCTGGCTCACGCCGCCGGCCGCGACGATCGCGCTCCGCTCGCCCAGCGTCTCGCGGAGCAGCCGAACCCGGCTCAGCGATTCGCTGAGCGCTTCCGGACCGCCGACGCGGATGCGGCGGTCTTCACGCGCCTCGCGCATCGCTTCGCCGACAACCGCACCGCTCCAGCTGCGCAGCTGGGCGGTTTCAACCAACTCCCGCAGCAGTTCCTGTGGATAATGCTGCGGCACATAAACCAGCAGCGGCTTCCCCGGGGCCGCTGCCTGCGCAAGCTGGCGCACCTCCGCGAGGTACGCCACAGCCTCCTGCGATGGCCAGCCTTCGTCGAGGCCATCGATGTAGTACCCCGCCGCATACGGCGCGAGCCTTGGCAGCAGCTCCTGCTGCTGGGTCAGCGCTTCCTGCGGCGTACTTCCCGGCATGGGCCGGAGCCGCACGAAGTGCGGCAGCGCATGGCCCGTGCCCTTGCTCAGGCGTCTGACGATCGCGTCGACGCCGTCATTCGCATAGCCATCGGGATAGACGATGGCTTCCTGCTCTGCATCTCGCAGGATCGGCTCCTCCGTGTGAACGCCACGCACCGTCACCGGCCCGATCTCAATAAAGCCCAGTCCTAATTGGGCGAGCGCCTTATGTGCCGTGCCATGCGGATCAAGACTGCCGCTGAGGCCCACCGGACACTGAATAGGCACGCCGGCCAGCTCAGTTTGAAGAATGGGGGACAGCTCTATGTGCCCCATTGTTTTGATCACGAAAACACCGCCGGGAACACGACTAAGACTACCCATGGCATGGAGGGTGAGGTCTCGTGCGATTAAAGCGGGCAAGCGAAATAAGAACGGGCGAAAAATAGCGTGATAAGACCAGTCCGGCATTGGCAGATCTGCTCCTGTTCATAAGGATAATCTTCTTTCCTTATTATTCAAGTTCATGCTTCGGGAGTCCTGCCTCCGAATTATTGCTGTCACAGATCGTTGCCTTTTGATGTGATTAAGATCACACGGCGTGGAACACGCTTTCGTTATACTTGGGTCATTAAAACCAGTACAAGCGAAAGAGGCGATCTACGCATGTTAAGCCAACAAACGATAGCCATTATCAAATCGACCGTCCCTGTCCTAGAGGTGCACGGTACAGCGATAACCAAACGATTCTACGAACTCTTGTTTACAAGCCACCCCGAGCTGCTGCATATATTCAATCACGCGAATCAAAAACAAGGCAGACAACAGGCCGCACTGGCCAACGCGGTTTATGCCGCAGCCCTGCATATTGACAAGTTAGAGACAATTTTGCCAGTTGTGAAAATGATCGCGCATAAACACCGCAGTCTCGGTGTGAAAGCGGAACATTATCCCATCGTCGGGCAAAACCTGCTTACCGCCATCAAGGACGTTCTCGGCGATGCCGCGACGGACGAGATTTTACAGGCATGGGGTGAAGCCTACGGGGTCATCGCAGACGCTTTTATAGGCGTTGAGGCAGATATGTATGCACAATCGGAAGGGCAAACGGGCGGCTGGGCCGATTTCAGAGCGTTCCGTGTAGCGCGTAAAGTCCAGGAGAGCGCAGTGATTACCTCGTTTTATCTCGTCCCGCAGGACGGCAATGCCATCGCATCCTTTGAGCCGGGACAATATGTCAGCGTGAAGGTGAACCTGCCAGGCGACCCCTACACACATATCCGTCAATACAGCTTATCAGACGCTCCAGGGAAGCCCTACTATCGGATTTCTGTGAAACGGGAAGACGGATTTGATACTCGACCTGCAGGCAAAGTTTCTGTTTATCTGCACGAGCAAGTCGAAGAAGGCACGGTCCTTTGGCTATCGGCTCCTGCCGGAGACTTCACGTTGGATCAACAGGATTCACGCCCAGTAGTATTCATAAGCGGCGGTGTAGGATTAACGCCAATGGTGAGCATGTTGAACACACTAGTAGAAACGAATCCGAACCGAAAAGTGACGTTCATCCATGCCGCACAAAACGGGGATCTCCATGCTATGCGCGAACACGTAGAGAGCATTGCCGCTCAGCACTCGCAGGTATCCTTTTATTGGTGCTACGACAAGCCGACAGAGACGGATCTAACAGAAAAAACCTTCCATAAAGAAGGTTACTTGGACTTGCCTTGGCTCCAGAAGGTGGTGCCAACCCCAGAAGCAGCCTTCTATTTCTGCGGTCCGATTCCATTCATGCAAACCGTGCATGCCGCGCTTGGCGCTTGGGGAATCCCTGCGGCGGATAGCCATTATGAATTCTTTGGACCTGCCGGCCAATTATAAAAGAGACGCTTGCGCCCTCAACAGTCGGTTGACGGTCTCGCGGCGAAGGCCGATGAATTGACCGATTTCTTCTTGTGTCAGCACGTCCGTCAAGGCTGCGGGACCAATGTACGTCTGGAACCAACGCTGCAGCTTCTTTAATTTTTCGGCTGGCGTAACCTCCGTTAATTGGTCGATTCGCTGCTGCATCATCCGCAGTTTGTCCTGCAGCTGAAGCGCAATGATGCGGCATTTGTGAGGGTTTTCTTCTAAATCGCGATACCAATCCGCGGCCGAGAGAACCTCAACCTCGCAAGTCGTGAGCGCTACAGCCGTCCCATAGTAGGGATTAGGGCTAATTAGCGAATGATGCGGAATCGTTTCGTTCGGCACGATAATATTCACTAAGGTGGAGTTCCCATCTTCATGGAAACGGACAATTTTCAGCAGTCCACGATTTAAATGATACAGCGGACCCGATTCCCCTTGACGGAACAAGGTCTCTCCCTTGTGCAGAATCATAATAGCCTCCTTAGAAAAAAAGCGAAATGCAGCTCTTGTCTGCCTTTCGCTTTTTTTGTTTGAAACCTCTTATGGCTTACAGCTCTTTCTTCAGCGTGGCCCATTTTCCCCGCAGCGGCAGCATCGCTGTCGACCATTTTGTAAGCAACGGCAACTGCTCCAGCTTCCCAGTCAACCACACCGACAGCAACAGACCTACTAAGGAGACGAACACAGCAGTCGGCAGCGCCCAGACGGAGACGGGGTGAGCGAAGAATGGAATAAATGATACCGCCATAATCGGGGCCGCATTCCATTTGAAAAATTGGATTAAGGAGATCGTGACAATCGCGGTAAGAAAAAAGGAAAGCACCCCAGTACTTAGGGCATATAAGAGGCTGCCAATCGTTACGGAAATACTCGCTCCGATAATGATTCGCCCCAAATCTTTTATTTGATCTACGCGATGCATGAACAAGAAACTGAATGCCCCGAGGGTCGGGTAAAACACCATCTTCATTGATGGGAAATGATAGGATGCCCAATAAGCGGCCATCAGATAACAACAAACAATCAGTGAACGCAGAAGCATCGTTGGTTCCCGTCCTTTACATCTCAGGTTAATTTTAATGCCGAGTCAACAACTAGGTCTTTCCCATTTTACCTAACGTCCTTTGGCAGGTCAATATGTTTCCGGAAGTATTTCCATTTCCTTATTCTACCGAAACTTTTGTCGATGCGAAAAACTTGGCAATTGCAAAGGAAGAGGCGCCCAGCACGGTTGAGCGATCGGTTAACTGAGAAAACTGGACATTAAGCTGCTTCCGCGGATGAGGCAGGGAACGCTTCTCCAGAAGCGTAAGCAGCGGGTGCATCAACCATTTCTCCGCACCGGCGAGCCTACCGCCAAGAATGATGAAATCCGGGTTAAAGCCGTTGATGATGTTCACCACGCCTACACCCAGGTAATAACCGAGCCGCTCGAACAGCGCGATGACGTCATGGTCGCCAGAATCCGCTCTGCGCAGCAGCGATTCCAGATCCACCGCCCCGCTGCCGAGTTCTCGGCGCGCTTGTTCAAGCAGCGCATGCTCCGATGCATACAGCTCCCAACATCCCAGACTGCCGCAGCGGCACTTGGGCCCGTCATGCTGGATCGAGATGTGCCCGATCTCGCCCGAAAAGCCGGTCGCGCCGCGGTACAGCTCGCCCTTAATAATAATACCGGCACCAATGCCGATGCCGATGCTGACGTAGACCAGATTCGCCGTGTCTTTGCCGGCGCCGAATTGCTTTTCACCGACGGCTCCCGCGTTCGCCTCGTTATCGATCACGACCGGGATGTCGAACTCCGCTTCCACCTGCTGCTGCAGCGGCACGTTCTCCCACCCGAGATTCGGCGCGAACAGCAGATTGCCGTTCTCGTCACAAATGCCCGGCACACCGATGCCGATGCCAATAATGCCGTATACGCTCTCGGGCGCGCGGTGAATCAGCTCGCGAATGCTCGCCTTCAGCAGCCCGATTACCTGCTCTAAAGAGGCATTGTCATGCTGCACTCTGTATTCTTCAACCACTTGGCCCGTGAGATCGGTCAACACGGCCAAAATATCGTGCACGCCGAGATCCACGCCAATGGCGTAGCCGGCTGTGCCGTTGAAGAGCAGCATCATCGGCTTGCGCCCGCCGCTTGACTCCCCGGCGCCGATTTCATCGACGAGGGAGCTCTCGATCAGTTCATTTACAAGGCTGGACACCGTCGCCTTCGTAAGCCCCGTAATCTCCGCGATGCGTGCGCGGGAGATCGGCGAATCCGTGCGGATGTGGTGCAGCACGATCGATTTATTTATCTTTTTCACCAGGTTCAAATCGCCTGTTTGCTTCATCATAAGCCCCCATACTACTTGTCTCTGTTTGCTTGGTTAGCGCCTTTTGGGGCGCTAACAGGTGCCTTTCCGCTACGGCGCGTCGCTGTAGCGGCCTTTTTGGCGCTTTCGGCCGACCCGCTGGCGGCGGCCGGATCTTTTCGCACCTGTTAGCGCCTTTTGGGGCGCTACAGGTGCCTTTCCGCTACGGCGCGTCGCTGTAGCGGCCTTTTTGGTGCTTTCGGCCGCACCGCTGGCGGCGACCGGATCTTTTCGCACCTGTTAGCGCCTTTTGGGGCGCTACAGGTGCCTTTCACGCTACGGCGCGTCGCTGTAGCGGCCTTTTTGGCTCTTACGGCCGTCCCGCTGGCGGCGACCGGATCTTTTCGCACCTGTTAGCGCCTTTTGGGGCGCTAACAGGTGCCTTTCCGCTACGGCGCGTCGCTGTAGCGGCCTTTTGGGCGCTTTCGGCCGCACCGCTTCAGGTGGCCAGATCTTTTCGCCGCCCCAATCGAATGAACTGATTTTAACATGAATAGCCTGTTCATGCACCAACTAAGTTTGTTTAATGAATTTACAAACTTTATGTTTGATGCTATGATGGCTGCATAAGCTTTATCACTCATTTGGGAGGCTAAATGCATGAGCTACTTTGATAACATTCAAACGATTAAGTACGAGGGCAAATCATCGACGAACCCGCTTTCATTTAAATTTTATAATCCCGATCAAGTCATTCTAGGCAAAACGATGCGCGAGCACCTGCGCTTTGCAATCGCTTACTGGCATTCATTCTCGGCCAATGGCTCCGATCCGTTCGGCGCCGGCACTGCGCTTCGCGCTTGGGATAAATACGATGGCATGGATCTGGCCAAAGCCCGCGTGGAAGCCTGCTTTGAGCTTCTCAACATTCTGGATGTCGACTACTTCGCGTTCCATGATCGCGATATCGCGCCTGAAGGCAGCACACTGCAAGAAACAAACCGCAATCTCGACGAGATCGTGTCCCTGATCAAAGACAATATGAAGTCCAGCGGCAAAAAATTGCTCTGGAACACAGCAAACATGTTCACGAATCCGCGCTTCGTGCATGGCGCAGCCACAACGAACAATGCAGACGTATTTGCTTACGCAGCAGCACAAGTAAAAAAAGCGTTAGAGCACGGCAAAGAACTCGGCGCTGAGAACTACGTTTTCTGGGGCGGCCGCGAAGGCTACGAGACTCTGCTTAACACGGATCTTGGCCTGGAGTTGGATAACCTTGCCCGCTTCCTGCATCTCGCCGTTGATTATGCCAAAGAAATCGGCTTCGACGCTCAGTTCCTGATCGAGCCAAAACCGAAAGAGCCTTCCAAGCACCAATATGATTTCGATGCAGCAACAACGCTTTCGTTCTTGCAAAAATACGACCTGGTGCCGCACTTCAAATTAAACCTTGAAGCAAACCATGCTACACTCGCTGGCCATACGTTCGAGCATGAGCTTCGCGTAGCGCGCATCAACGGCATGCTTGGTTCCATTGACGCCAACCAAGGCGATATGCTGCTTGGCTGGGACACGGATGAATTCCCGACTGACCTTTATTCATCCACGCTGGCTATGTATGAAATCTTGCTCAACGAAGGCGGTATTGGCCGCGGCGGCGTAAACTTCGACGCTAAGGTTCGCCGTACGTCCTTTGAGCCGGTAGATGTGGTTTACGCTCACATCGCAGGTATGGACTCCTTTGCTCGCGGCTTGCAAGTCGCAGGTAAACTGATCGAAGACCGCGTATTCGAGAACATCCTCGACACACGCTACGCTTCTTTCAAATCCGGCATCGGCGCTGACATCGTTTCCGGTAAAGCGAACTTCAAGACGCTCGAAGCTTACGCGCTGCAAAACAGCAGCAACATCGTCAACCAATCCGGCCGTCTGGAATTGATCAAAGCAACATTAAACCAGTACATCATCAACACGTAAAACTGCGCTTTGACAAATAAGGAGCTGTCCCCACCAGTAGCCTAAAGCTATTGGGAGGCATCTCCTTTTTCACGTCTATGCAAGTATCATCTAAGTATATGATAAGGCCAACAAGTCTCCCCTAACGAGAACCGAACCCGTTCTATCGGGTACTTTTCCGAAAAAACCAAACATGGAAGCCTCTTGACAGATAGAGCGTTGCCCAAGTGCTTAGAAACGTCCAGTACCAATTCCAAGAAATGTAATCAATCAACTGCGTTGATTTTTCAATACAAAGCTCTGTGACTGTAATTCCAGCCGGGTAGGCGGTCATGTAGACGAACTGGATCCAAGATTTTTTCTTCCCGGGGTAGAAAATATTCAAATATGCGGCAACCGTGGGATACGCCAAAAATTCGAAAGTAAAGCTCGTTGCGTTCTGCCGGAATTCCCTAATCGGGTAATCGATCCACCCATTTTGAACAACGATGAGCCCAAGAATCCAAGTTAAAAACTGTTGAAACAAAAAGATCGCATGAGCCTCGCGTTTGCAGCGATTTGGCACAAGAAATAGAGCAGTGATTGACACTACCCATACAATGATTAGTATGAATCGCTCCAGCGTAAAAAACATAAGGCAACTCTATCCTTCCCTCTACGCCTTTTTGAAAAACCAATAACCATACCATCTGGTTACATTCATGCCCAAGAAAAACACGATCCCCGTGAGAAACATATTATAATGCAGGTAATTAACGATATCCGTATAGGTCTTGATGGCATACACGTAGATACAAGCTATCGCTAAATGAACAGCCTGGCTACAAATTCTGCGGAGCAAGGATTTCCCCAAAGGATAATATAAGAAAAATATTGTAGACAGATATGGATACAAGACATAGTTATTCGTAAAATTCGTCCCTGTGGCGGCAGGAAATTCCCTGACCGGATTTTCGAGCAGCCCCATCTCCACAAAAAGTATGCTCAATGTCCATGTAATCGCCTGGCTCGCTAGAAATACAAGAACAGCCTCGCGAATTCGAGCCCTGGGAATCGTAATCGGTATCAAGATGAGGCAGACCAGCCAAACGGTCAGAAGAACAGCGCGTTCAATTGTCATCTCTCATCAACCTCCCTGAAGTAAGCCTATTATTTCCCAAAATGGACGAATAAAACCTAGCCGGTTTGGGCTTTCTCCATGCAGTCCAGCCGGATCAGGCGTGCCATTCATCTAAAAATGTGGTCATCCCCCCAGAACAGACTGACTCTTGCATGACTAGAACCCCCATCTACAGCACATATACGATTGGCTCTCTTATCGCCCCGCCAAAAATTGTATTTAGATTTGAAGCAAACATTTGATTATGGTACCATACTATTAATAAAGACCAAGTGCTGAGAACACTTGGCCATACAATTGGCTTGGATGATCTTTTCCCTTCTAAGTCATAGGGCAATTAAGACCCACCTTTGGCAGATAACCTTGGGGTGGGTTTTTACTTTTTCTTGTTATTTACATAGGATAAAAGTGCAAGGATGAACATTCCAAAAAGGAACATAACCGTTATTGCATCTTTTATATCCATGGCCTCACCTCCTTTCGAAGGAAAACCATGCCACCCAAGATTCAATTGTATGTATATTTTACCTTTTATTCTCTCTGAGAACAAGCGTTCCTATTTATCTCCTTTTTGTACCGATTTAACTTACGGATTGAGCTTCTTGATAAAACCTGTTTTCAGGCCTTTACGGAAGCCGCTTTTTTCATAAAAATTGTGGACTTCCTCACGCGTGGATCCTGTCAACAGCATGATTTTGTAGCAGTTCTTTTCACTCGCCAATTGTTCCGCTTTACGTAAAACCATCTGACCATAACCGTTCTTTCTATATGCCTCATGCGTCACAACATTTTCTATTAATCCATAAGGCCTTGCACTTCTGGTCAAGTTTCTAATGATTGTTAGTACACAAGAAGAAACTAGCTTTCCTTTTTCCTCCACAACAATGATTTTCATATAGCTATCATTCATGATTTCAGTCCAAAGCTGCTCAAGATGATCGTCATAGACCAGTTCAGGGTCATCAACATGCAAATGCTTATATAGATTCAGTAGTTCTTCCCGCTCATGATGATGTATCAAACGAACAGTAACCTCGGACATACTCGCACCTTCTTATAAGTTGTTGGATGAGGATCAGCAGTACCTTAATGTAGGAAAACTGGTCCCCATCTCCATTTTAGCGGAACGTGAGTGCTCTATCGACCGAAATTTCGGCTGCCGGGCAGCGAAAACAACAAAATAAAGCATCGTAGTTCCGCCTGTCTATTTCATAAGCCGCTTTTCGAGTAAATAGCGCACTCACGTTCCTCTTAAGCCTCTCGTTTACAACTGCAACAACTCGACTCCCAAAGATGAGATTTAAAATGGTTCCCACGGGACTATTATCCATATACTTCTAATCGGTTGTATTCAAAAAAGCGTCCGCCAGCCTCCATAAGGCCGTGAACGCTGCTCTCATTATAGTTCCTCGCCCGTATCCATGGGATGGTGCAAGGCATCGTCTTCATTGTTGTCGCGTACCGTTTTTTGCAGGACGAAGGAGGACATCGTCAAGAACAACGCGGTAACTGCGTAGTACCCTTTGACAGACAGCGGTTGTTCCAGAACGACAATGCCAATAAACATTCCGAGCAGAGCCAATGTAAATGCACTCCACGCCATAAAAGTGAATGCCGAGGTATTCCGCTTCCGTGCTCCGTATCCATCTTCCAAATTATCGCGTACGACTTTCTGCAAGACGAAGGCTGACATCGTCAGGAATAACGCGCATACCGCATAGTAACCTTTCACGCTTAACGATTCCTCAAGTGTATAAATTCCGATAAACATAGCTAGAAAAGCGCCGATAAATGATGCCCACACCATAAATGTAAATGCGGATGTATTCCGTTTCCGATTTGTGTACATAACTGAAATCCCCCAATGGTTGCCTGCTGCAACGCGATAATGTATAACTCTTTAAATCGAGTATAGGAGCCATGTCACAAATTGGATAGTACTATTTCCCAATAGTACCGAATTTAAGAAGCTGTTTCAGTCCCTCTTCCCGGTCACTCACAGACCGCAACGCCGAAAGCATGATGGCTCCAGAAAATAGATTCAACCTGTTTCACATCCTCTTGGGAACAAGAAACGAGCACTACCACTTCTGTATTACTGCTCGCTGCGCCCGGCTTGGACTTCTTTTTTTTATGAAGGACATCCGCCAGCGCACCGATTATGAATCCAACAATCGCACCGATAACGCCCCAAAAAATGGGACCTTCCTTGAGTATAAATCCATAGGAGGAGCCTACGACTGTAAGTGCAGTCCCTAGAACAACACCCGCGTCGAATAAACTTACGCCATCGGAGCGATGAATGGTATCAAACATTTTCACTTGTTGGGATCTGCGACGCAGAGGAACAGCATAAATACGCGCTTTGGGGATACCAGCCTCTTCCAGCGCAGTGATGGCCAGCTCTAAGTAAATGGAATGTTCAAAAGAAGATACTACATGCATGCTGTCACCCTCATTTTAAAAACGGAGATTTAGGAAAAGCAAACTGAGATGGTTGGTAGTCGGATTTTAAAAACCGAGCCTGCTCCCGGTCAAACAGTCTATTGTACTCCACGGTAACCACATAAGCGTCATAAATGGCAAATCCATAAATCGAAGGCAAGAACATAAGCCACTTCATCTCCACGGCGGTTGCAGATTGGGCAAAATCCCCCATAAGCAGATAATGAATCCCTTCGAGCAGATGAGCCAGATAAGAAATCACGATCCAGTTGACAAGCACGAAAAAGGCATTGACTATGCGATGCGAATAGAGCTGCCCCACACCCGGCATCAGCAGTGACCAGACGACGGATAGCCATGGCGATCGTTTATCTACGTAATTAATTTCCAACGCCCCTATTCTAAAAATAGCAATCGGAGCATTTTCCCTTGCGGCTAATAGGTAGGAATGATTCATATCCACAGTCGTTCGGTAGCTGTCGTAAATCGAAAATAAATACACGGGCGCGTAAAGCGACATCCACTGGATATCCACCACTTCCTTGGCGTGGTCGAATTGACCGGTGAACGTATACACCATAGCTTCGTTCAGATGCATTTGCGTATTGATCAGCATCTCCCATCCAATGAGCATAAAACCGCGGATGTGCTTGGACAACAATAGATGCCCAAACCCTGGGAAAGCGGCGGACCACCAACCAATGATTAGCGGACTTCGCAAATGCAGTTGTGTTATGCCCAGCAAGCTGACAAAAGCGATTTCGCGACGAGGTTTTCGTGTCATAAGCAGCACCTTTTAAGAAGAAGTTTCCAATTATCTTATTATCTTCTTTTCGCTTGAGGATATGCATGCGGGCCGCTCCCCCTCTTCACTTCAGATAAGAAAAATGAGTAGACATACACCCATTTCACTCTATCGGAATAAGGTAAAGAAAAAGTACCGGAAAGCTCAGTTTATGCTTACGATGCAAGTTTTCCTTACGGAAAACTCAGTTTATGCTTACGATGCCAGTTTTCCTTACGGAAAACTCTAAGGAGGGTAACCCCATGCAAATCCATGCAATCCAGAAGGGACAATCGCTGTACCAGCTTTCACAGACTTATGGCGTGTCCGTGGATGCAATCGCTAAAGCGAATGAAATTGATCCGAGTCAACAGCTCGTCATCGGACAGGCATTAGTCATTCCGATTATCGGCTCCTATTATTGGGTGCAGCCGCACGAGAGTCTTTACTTAATTGCCCGTAAAGTCGGTGTCGACCCGCATACGTTAGCGTCTGTCAACGGTATTCCGATTGGCCGTCCGCTTCCGGTAGGCTTCCGTCTATACATCCCGCCGATTCCACGGACATCGGCTGAAGTGAATGCTTACCTTGAACCCCGCGGTGGGGACGTATCTCCCCTGCTCAAGGATTCAGCCAAGGAGGCCGCTCCTCATCTGACCTACTTGGCGCCGTTCAGCTTCCGGATCAAACGAGATGGCACGCTCCAGGCGCCCCCACTAGATGATCTCAGCACCATCGCTTCGCAGGAGGGCGTTACCCTCATGATGGTGGTGACGAATTTGGAGAATGACCAATTCAGCGCAGGGCTGGGACATATCATTCTCACCGACGAAACGGTTCAGAACCATTTGCTGGATACGATTATAAAGACAGCAAAGCAGTATGGTTTCAGGGACATTCATTTCGACATTGAGCACTTGCTCCCGTCCGATCGAGAGGCCTATAACCGCTTCCTCCGCAAAGCGGCCGATCGCATTCACAAGGAAGGTTACTTGATGTCTACTGCCCTCGCGCCCAAAACCAGCTCCGCCCAGGCTGGGGAATGGTACACAGCCCACGATTACAAGGCTCACGGCGAAATTGCCGACTTCGTCATCATCATGACGTACGAATGGGGCTACAGTGGCGGTCCACCTATGGCTGTCTCTCCCATTGGGCCTGTACGCAAAGTGCTCGAATATGCCTTAACTGAGATGCCCGCCTCCAAAATCATGATGGGCCAGAACCTGTACGGCTACGACTGGACGCTGCCTTACGTCAAAGGCGGGCCCTTCGCCAAAGCGGTCTCCCCGCAGGCGGCAATCGATCTGGCTCGCAAGAACAACGCCCAAATCCTGTACGACTACACCGCGCAAGCTCCCCATTTCAATTATTGGGATGCTGCAGGCAAGGAGCATACGGTTTGGTTCGAGGATGCGCGCTCTATTCAAGCCAAATTCCGCCTGCTGAAAGAACTTAAACTACGCGGCATCAGTTACTGGAAGCTGGGCCTCAGCTTCCCGCAAAACTGGCTGCTAATCGACTCTAATTTCAATGTTGTGAAGCGTTAAGACGACTACAGCCATCTTCTCAAACCTATTGACCCTGAGCCCAGCGAACAGCCCGCCGCTCAGGGTTTTCTCATTTTGGCTATTCAATTTTGACGTTCTTTTTCCGATAATAGTTACGTTCCATAATTTTTTTATGACTGGAAGGAGAACACAGTGGAGGTAATCAATCATGAAGTTTAGTCGCAGCAAGTGGTTATCATTGATAATTATTTTTGTTATAGCCGCTCAATCCTTAGTCGTAGGAACGGTATCAGCAGCCGATGAAATCTCTAAACTCGTGCTCAACAAGAACGAACTCGTTCTCCAAGTCGGAGACACGGCGAATCTAACGGCAACCGCCATTTATGTTAGCGGCTCTACCGAAAGCGCGACGGTCAAGACCGATTGGACTTCAGGAACGACGGATATCGCTTCTGTTTATGCAGGCGTCGTTACAGCCAAAAAAGAAGGTAAAGCTGTCATTACCGCCACCTATATGGGTAAAACTGAAATCGTGAACGTTACGGTCACGAAGAAAGTCAAATCCCTAACGATGGACAAGCTATCGTTGGATTTGCGTCTCAACGGTACCGAACAACTGAAAATCATGGCCTATTATGAGGATGGCACTTCGGAGGAGGTCACCAGTAAAGCTGACTATACCATCGATACTAGCTCGGTCGCGACAGTGACCAACGGCTTGGTGAAAGGCCAGAATCCGGGCAGTGCTATCATCACTATCAAATATATGAATCAATCTTTAACGCTGCCTGTTGACGTTGAGGTCGTAAGACGTATTGATGCGAAGAAATCCCAAATTTCGTTACTGACAGGCGGTACGGAAAAAGTGGAACTTATCGCGACCTATCCGGACGGCACTAGCGCCGATGTTTCGGAGAAAGCCGTATGGACGACGGATAAAGAGAAAGTAGCCGATGCCATCAAAGGCACGATTAAAGGCTATGGCGTTGGTAAAGCTACCCTGACTGCCACTTACGGCACGAAAACAACGACGATTACCGTCGATGTGGATAACGCTGTTAAACTGGATCTGGACAAGCAGACTGTGTTGCTGAAAAAAGGCGAAACCGGAACGCTTACGCTCACAGCGACTTATGCGGAGGCGCCTACAGATGCCGATAAGACCAAGGACGTTTCGGCTCGCGCAGAATGGACGTCAAGCGACGAGGATGTCGTTGAAGTATCCGGTGGCAAGCTAATCGCTCATGCCATCGGCGAAGCTGTCGTGACGGCGAAATTCGGAGATAAAACCGTCAAAGCTACAGTCGACGTTGAAGTCCCGCACCGATTATTTGTGGACGAAGAGTTCCTCTCCATGCAAACAAATGAAGAACAAGCTCTGGTTTTATACGCAACCTACGCTGACGGCAAGACGGAACCTGTCACAGACCGCGCGGAATGGAGCTCGGATAACGAAGACGTCGTTTTTGTTGCCAAAGGGTTGGTTAAAACTTATAAATCCGGTATCGCCAAAGTAACAGCCCGTTACGGCGGCAAAACAACAACGACTACAATTGAGGTCGATATTCCAGACAGCATCAAACTGAGCAAGAAAACCGTGAATCTGCAAATTGGCGGTTCTGAGCAGTTAGTGCTCACTGCCTACTATAAGAACGCACGGCAAGAAACCGTCACAACCAAAGCAGAATGGACAACCAGCGCGAAAGAAATTGCCGAAGTTAGAAACGGCGATATTACGGGGATCGCTACGGGCGCGGCAACCGTGACTGCGAAGTTTGGCACGCGAACTGCCGTGACTCAAGTATCGGTTGGCGTTTTGAAAAGCTTAACGATCAGTCAAGAGAAGCTCGTCATGAAAAAAGGCGATGCAGTCGCCCTGACGGCAACCGCGGTTTATACGGATGACACGACCAAGCCAGTAACTTCGGATGTGATCTGGACAAGCAGCAATCCGAAAGTCGTTACCGTCGATGCAGGCAGCGTGAAAGCTTTGACTTCTGGCGAAGTCACGCTAACGGCGCAGTTGGATAGCAAAACGGTTACGATCTCCGTTCAAGTCGACATGGCGAGCGACCTGTCCGCGAGTGTATCCAGCCTGATCTTTGATGTCAACGAAACCCGCTCGATCGTATTGACAGCGACAGATTCTCTCGGCGCTACTCGCACTGTAACGAACGATGCAGAATGGAAATCGAGCAGCACGGCAATTGTCACGGTTTCCAAAGGCCTTGTAACGCCTGTCGCCAAAGGAAAAGCAACGATTACGGCTACCTACGGCGGCAAAAGCGTTACGATTCCTGTGGAGATCGGCGTGATCCAAACGCTTGAAGCGGATACCGCCTTCATCACAGTGAAAAGCGGCGAGCAGCTGCAAGTGAAGCTTACCGCCACATTGTCCGATGGCACGACCAAAGATGTAACCAATTCCGCAACTTGGAAAGTGTCTGCCTACAAATTAGGCACGGTTACCGATGGTTTATTCTCCGCCAGCAGTTCAGGAAAAACAACACTAACCGCTTCATTTGGCGGGAAATCCATCTCGATTCCGGTGGAAATCGATACATTGAAATATTTGAAAACCGATGTCGTTAAAGTCGAGCTTCGCGAAGGCAAGACCGCTGAGGTCGAGGCCGTGGCTACCTACACAGACGGCTCTGAAAATGATGTGACGAAACCAGCATTATGGACCTCTTCCAATATCATGGTTGCCGACGTGAAGGATGGCATCATTAAAGCGACTGGAAAAGGAACTGCGAAAATCACCGTGACCTATTCCAATATGAAAACGACGATTTCCGTAACAGTTACGAAGTAACTAGCAGCACAACCCAAAAAACCGTTGAATGCCTTTAGAGGCTCAACGGTTTTTTGTACATAACTTCCAATATCATGGGGAAAATATCGATACCTAGCTAACTTACACTCAACAAACGTTTGGAGGTATAGAGCATGTCCTCGCGATTAGTGAAGCTTGCCCTCGTATCATTTCTGTCCATTACAGCCTTGCTTGGAGCCCACCATTTCCATGCCCATCCTAGGGCCAAGCAGGTCAGCTCTCCGCAAGAGCGTTGGGAAACGGCCAAACAAGGCTCGCCAACTTTCTTCAACACGAACCCATTCGGCATGCCCAGGGATGACCGCAGTATCCATAGCCAATCAAATGCTGCGTCATATGGCCTCACACCCCCGACCTCTTACACAGCTTTATCAGAGCAAGCAGCGACTCAGCCCTCATCGAAGTGGAAATATTGGGGACTGCTCGGATTGCTTGGCTTACTGGGATTCGCTAACCGCTCCAAAGCCGCCCGTTAAGAGTTGCTGATCTGCCTGAATGCCCCAGTAGTTGCATACATGAATCGAAGAAGGAGCTGCCGCGGCCAGCTCCTTCTTCGTTTTAATCACATGCCATTCGAGATCACGAGCAGGCTATTTTCTTTTTAGTGATGCAAAAGCAATAATAACAAGGTTTTTGTATGCATAGACAGATACTTTCGGACAATTGTTTGCCATATAGACAAATGTCCAAAGGAGCAGTACACTGGAAGCAGCACCATACAGAAAGGAGCCGCTCATGGATCGGGAACAGCAAATTTTAGCGCTTATCCATCAGAATCCGTTCATCTCCCAACATGAAATGGCAACCAGCATCGGCATCTCAAGATCAGCCGTTGCCGGTTATATCGCTGCGCTAATGAAGAAGGGCATTATACGAGGCCGCGCTTACATCACAGCAGATGATAATACCGTCATGTGCATCGGCGGTGCAAACCTGGACAGCAAAGCGAGCAGCAAGCAAGCGATTCGCCTTGCCTCCTCGAACCCGGTCACCGTGACGGAAGCGTGCGGTGGGGTCGCTCGCAACATAGCTGAAACGCTCGCCAAGCTGTCCTGCCAGGCAGCACTGCTAACCGTAGTCGGTGACGACAAGGCTGGCCAGTGGGTGCTGGAAGAGACGAGGAAACGCGGGGTCGATGTCAGCCAGGCGATTGTATTGCCAAATGAGAACACGGGGATATACACGGCGCTTTTGGATGCCACCGGCGAGATGTTCCTCGCTTTCGCCAACATGGAAATTTACGATAAATATTCACCTGCGCTCATCAAAGAAAAATGGTCGCACATTGCCGCATCCAAGCTGGCCATCGCGGATACGAACCTGCCTGCCGAAACGTTGGATGATTTGATTAAACGCTGTAGCGAAGATGGTGTTCCCCTATTCGTTGACCCTGTTTCCTCAGAGAAGGCGAAGAAGCTCCCCCAGCAGCTCCAAGGGGTGACCGCGATTTTCCCCAATCTGGAGGAAGCCTGCGAGCTTGCGGGCGTTCCCATCACCGCGGAGCCTGACTTCGTTAAGCTGGCGGAAGCTATCCGTACTCGCGGCGCGAAGCACGTCTTCATTACGCTTGGCAGCAAAGGCATAATGTATCATGGCGAAGAAGGAAGCCAGCTTTTTGCCCCCATTCCGACGAAAGTCGTGGAGGTAACTGGCGCGGGCGATGCCTTCCTAGCAGGAGTCGCTTATGGCGTGCTGCACCATCATTCCTATATCGAGGCCTGTTCTTACGGCCTTGCCGCTGCCCATATCACGCTGCAAACCGCAGATTCCGTTGCCAGCGAGCTGAATGAGGAACGCCTCATTCAAACGGCTAAACCAACAACTTAATTAAAGGAGACTATCCCTGCTATGAATAAATACCTCACGTTTACAGATGAAGTGAAAGAAGCGCTAGCTACTAATAAGCCAGTCGTCGCACTGGAAACAACAATTATTTCCCACGGTATGCCTTATCCGCAGAACATTGAAATGGCCAAGAAGGTCGAGCAGATTATCCGCGATAACGGCGCAGTTCCGGCTACGATCGGCATTATGGATGGCAAAATCAAGATCGGTCTGAACGAGCAGGAGCTCGAAGCGTTCGCCACAAACGGAAACGTGGAGAAAGTCAGCCGCCGCGACTTCCCGTATATCCTGTCGTCCGGTAAAATCGGCGCGACGACTGTAGCCGCAACGATGATCGGCGCCGCACTGGCTGGCATCGAAGTATTCGCGACCGGCGGTATCGGCGGCGTACACCGCGAAGGTGAAGACACCATGGACGTATCGGCCGACTTGACCGAACTTGCGCAAACGAACGTCGCGGTCGTCTGCGCTGGCGTCAAATCCATTCTGGATATCGGCCGCACGCTCGAATACCTGGAGACCCACGGCGTTCCGGTTGTCGGTTACAAAACCAGCGAGTTTCCTTCGTTCTATGCACGCGAAAGCGGCTACGGCGTAGACTTCCATTTGGAAGAGGCTGCCCAAGTAGCCAGCATGCTTCGCACCAAATGGGAGCTTGGCATGAACGGCGGCGCAATTATCGCCAATCCCGTGCCAGTCGAGTCGGCCATGAACCACCTTGAAATTGAAGGCGTTATTCAGCAGGCGCTGGCTGAAGCCAAAGAACAGAGCATTACCGGCAAAAAGGTAACGCCATTCCTGCTTGCGCGCATTAAACAATTAACCGAGGGCCGCAGCTTGGAAACCAACATCGCGCTCGTCTATCACAACGCGCAAACCGCTGCTCAAATCGCAGTCGCGCTAAAAAAATAAATAAAAAGGATGCAGGGACATGCCCCGCATCCTTTTTTTAAAAGTCTTCTACTCGCTGAGCCATACCGTTTTCTGCGCGAATGGCACCCGTTCCGCCTTCGGCGTCGGCATATCCGGATAGCCGATATAAATGAACCCGACCAACTCTTCTTTTCCTTGAAGATTGAAAGTTTCCTTCATTTTCGGATGATAGGTCGGTGCTCCAGAGCGCCAAACTGTGCCTAGTCCAAGCGCATGAGCAGTTAACAGCATATTTTGTACAGCGGCATGGACAGCCGCGTATTCTTCAATTTCCGGCACAGTCGGATGATCCGTTGGCGCTACAGCTACAGCGATGACGACCGGCGCTCGAAAGGCTTTCTTCTCTTGCCCGCTTCTCACTAGCGCCAATTCCTCTTCAGACACATCACCAGCCTCAGCAGCCGCAACTTCCGCATACCCCCGCGCTAGTAGCTTTCTGCCGTCTCCCGTCATGACCCAAAAGCGCCATGGCTCTGTATGACAATGATTCGGCGCCCACACAGCAGCTTCAAGGATCTCTTCGATTAAGGCTTTATCTACTGGCTCGGATTTGACTTTACCGATACTGCGCCGTTCACGAATCGCTTCTTTCACATTCATTCAATCCGTCACTCCTCTGTCAGAATCACATACTTGCCTCTATTCTGCACGATAGAAATACCTTTCGCAAATCAGACATTAGAAATGTAGATAAGCGAGAGCATAACAAAGGATTCTCTCTATGTTAATGCTTGCACAGTGCGTTTTGCTACTAAACGAAAAAAAGGATTCCGACGAACTCGATGTTCGTGGAATCCTTTTCTATATGTTGGCGAGAAATTACTTATCTTTTTTAGCGTGTGAACCGTCGCAGTTACCTTCAGTGTTTTGTGTGTTGCCGCATGCGCATTTACCCATGGTTTCAACCTCCTCGCTTCATCAATGTTGTTGTGTTTATTATATCTATTTCACTTACATTTGTAAAGTAGTTTATTTAAAATTAGTAAATGAGGATAATAATCATTCTCACTATAAGTTAGTTGATGAGGTTAATTATCATTCTCATTTGCCTATGAAACTATTTTACTGGACTTAGCACTCCATCACATAGACTGCCAACAATTTGACAATGACGCACCTCATCATGCAATGTATAGTTATAGTATCTTATCATTCACTATCAGGAGGTATTTATGAAATCTAGTAAACTCACAACACTTGCGATTTCGGCAATTGCATTCTCTATGTTGTCGTCTGCTGCTCTTGCGAATCCTTCGCAGACCGCTGCCGCTGCAGCATCCACTTCTGACTTTACGGATTTGGCCGGTATCGACGCTGGTCTGAAAGCTAAAATCGACGCCATGATTTCGGCTGGTATTTTTGAAGGCGTCTCTAACACTTCATTCGGTCTTACACAAAATATGACTCGTGCCCAATTCGCAAAAGTAGCTACATTAATCTATGGCATTAAAGTGGATCCTACCGTTAAGGTGTCCAGCTTTTCCGACGTCCTTGCTGGTGATTCAGCAAATGGTTGGGCCATCCCGTATATTGAAGCTGCGAAAAAAGCCGGCTTGATTGATGGTGTCACCGACACGACATTTGTCCCTGGCGACTCGGTTACAACCGGTCAACTGGACACGGTTCTGCTCAAAGGTTTAGGCAAAAAAGTGAGCGTAACCGGCACGCCATGGTATAGCGACGCTGTGAAACAAGCGACTGGTCTCGGAATTCACGCGGCTAGCAAAGCTGGCGATCAATCTGCTACTCGCTCGGATCTGGTTCTGAGCTCCTACGCCGCTCAAGGCGCATTTCAAAATCAAACGCTCGTTTCCGTCAAAAGCGTACAAGCGGATTCAGACAACAAAAAAGTACAGGTTACTTTAAACAAAAAAGTGGATACTGCCAAAGCGACACTGACACTGAATAAAGGAACTGCCGTCGTAAATACTACAACGGAATGGTCCAGCGATGGCACAACTGCAACACTAGTTGCCAAAGACGGCGCACTTACTGCGGGTGACTACACCGTAACGCTTGGCGGCTTGGACGCTGCATCTATTCAGACAGCTACAGGCAAGCTGACCATCTCTGCGCCAACTACAGATACAGGGAACGTTGCAATTTCGGGCACTTATGTCATCCCTAATGTGCTTGACAGCGGCATAACCGACTCAGCAACAGGCCTGGATTTACTGGCTACGAAAGCAGAAGCTGAAAATCCGGCACTCAGTCAGCTCGCCAAAGAAATTGAAATAAAAGTAACCTCAGGCGGGGAACCGGTAGCCATTCCTGGCGTTGTTCAGTCCATTCAATCTTCGAATCCAAGCGTTGTTAAAGCCGCGGTATCCGCTGACCATCATGCTTATGTGCTCGGTAACAAACCCGGTACCGCTGACGTTTTATTGATTGTACGCATCGGTAATAACGATGACAAGCAATTGCGTGTAACCGTCACTGTAAAAAGCGACAGCATTGCAGCTAAAACAGTGAAAGCCGGCAATTCGTCAATCGACAGAAATGTCTCCGTAGCTACTACGGTATACGCCTTCGACGCTTATACAGATATGGATTTGAGTGTCATCGATAATTACGATAACAAGTATGAAAAAGATGAGATCAGATCCTACAATTTCGCACTGGGTACAATCTTCATTGCAAACGATATTCAAGGCGCGTCTGGCAGTCCTGTTGGAACTGTCTCCATTAATTCCAGTGGTAAAGTCACTGTAACCGGTAATGTAACCTCCTTCGAATTAACAGCAGTGCTTCCATCCGGAGCAAAAGCAACGAGTTATGTAACGCTGAAACGCGTGTAACATCAAGCAACTAATCGAAAAGGCGAGCAAATTGACACCCAATTTGCCCGCCTTTTTTTATTTTGCTTGTGGAACCCGCAAGCATTCAGTATGCTACTTTTTCTTTACAACAGACTCTATGGTCTGCTAGAATGGCTACATTCGATTGTTAACCTATTCTATTGTTATTTGGTTGACAATTAACATAATTACCGGATGGTGATAGCTTGTGACACCGCATTATGAGCAGCTTGCTGCCATGAACAAAGCTCATTTATGGCATCCCTTTACACAAATGAGAGATTACGAGAATGCCGACCCACTCATTATTGAACGCGGTGAAGGCATTATGCTGTACGACGTTCATGGACGCGCCTATTATGACGGGTTCTCTTCGGTCTGGCTAAACATACACGGACACAACGTACCTGAGTTGAATCAGGCGGTCGCGGATCAGTTAGGGCGTGTTGCGCACTCCACGCTCCTCGGCATGGCCAATGTGCCTGCCATCGAGCTTGCAGCAAAGCTGGCGGGGATCGCCCCGCAAGGTTTGACCAAAGTGTTCTACTCTGATTCAGGGGCAACCGGTGTCGAGATCGCGGTCAAAATGGCGTTTCAATACTGGCATAACCAGGGATTAAAAGATAAAACAACTTTCATAACCATGAATCAAGCCTATCACGGAGATACGCTTGGCGCGGTTAGTGTCGGTGCTATCCCGCTCTATCATGATGTGTTCCGCCCCATGCTCTTTCCCACTCACATCATTCCATATCCTTATGCTTATCGCCATAAAGGCGGTGAAACGGGAGCATTAGAAACTACGCTAGCCTCACTGCGTGCTCTGCTCGAGACTCAGGCGGATAAGATTGCCGCTCTCATTGTAGAGCCCATTGTGCAAGGAGCCAGCGGCATCGTTGTCATGCCTCCAGGCTGTTTGCGAGAGATGGCTGCGCTGTGCCGCAAGCATGGCGTACTGCTCATCGCCGACGAGGTGGCGACTGGTTTCGGCCGCACGGGCGCTATGTTCGCCTGCGATCTCGAAGGCGTTTCACCTGATCTGATGGTAATCGGCAAAGGGCTTACAGGCGGCTATCTGCCTGTTGCTGCGACGCTTGCGACGGATGAGGTGTACGGCGCATTCTACGCCGATTACCAGGAGCAGAAAACATTTTTCCACGGTCACTCCTTCACAGGAAATCCGCTTGGTTGTGCCGTTGCTTTGGCTAGTTTGAAGCTGATGGAAGAACGCAACATGGTTGAAGGCGTACGAGCCAAGGCGTCTTATGTAGAAAATAAGCTCGCAGCGCTGAAAGATCGCCCGCACGTCGGTGAAATCCGGCAACAAGGGCTGATGGTCGGAATTGAGCTCGTCCGCGATAAAGTTTCCCGCGAGCCCTACGATTGGGCGGAACGGATCGGCGTTCGCACGAGCCTGCGAGCCAGGGAACTCGGCATGCTAACGAGGCCGCTTGGCAATGTAGTTGTTTTCATCCCTCCGCTTGCCAGCAGCGAAGCTGAATTGGATGCAATGGCTGATATATTGGCGGAATCGGTACTTAACGTCACTGAGGACGAGGCTGTATGAATAAAGCGAACGCTGAACAGATACGCGGAATATTTGTGACAGGGACAGACACTGGCGTTGGGAAGACGGTTGTGACGGCTGCCCTCGCCCGTGTGCTGCGCGCCGAAGGGCTGAATGCCGGTGTCTGGAAGCCGGTGCAATCTGGGGCACTTCTTGGTAGTGGAGGTACCGATGCTGAACGGCTGCTGACAAGCACGGGAATTGATGAACAGCCCGAGGCGGTAGCGCCGTTTTCATTCGAGGCTCCGCTTACGCCGCTGATCGCCGCCAAGCAGGCCGGTGTAACCCTTACGCTGAAGGAACTGATCGCTGCCGGCAAACCGCTTGCTGAACGTTACGAAGCGCTGCTCGTCGAAGGCGCTGGCGGCGTCGCTGTTCCGCTGACCGACGACGCCCTCGTTGCGGATTTAATTGCAGCGCTCCGCATACCTGCTCTGATTGTCGCCCGGCCCAACCTCGGCACGATTAATCACACACTGCTAACTGCATCATTCCTGCAGCATCGCGCTGTCCCCATCGTAGGCGTCATTTTGAATGACGGCGAATTAACGGAGCTGCATAGCGATCCTAGCCTTGCTATGAATGCCGAGCTAATCGAACAATATAGCGGGCTTAAGGTCCTCGGACGGCTTCCCCGCTTGCACGCCGAAGCGAATTCAGAGGCGTTGATGCAAACCGTAAAGAAAACAATCCAGTTGGCGCCGATCAGACAAGCATTGGCAGTTCCATCTACGGGAGGATGAATACTATGGACAGAATGGCAGTCGAAATAGAGTGGCAATCACTTGCCCGCAAAGCGTTAGTCGGGGAATGTTTAACGTTAGAGGAAGGGCTTGCCGTACTCGAGGCCGACAATGATCAATTGCTGCCGCTCATGCAGGCTGCGTATACGGTAAGGAAGCATTTTTACGGAAATAAAGTGAAGCTGAACATAATCATCAACGCGAAAAGCGGCCTTTGTCCCGAGGACTGCGGCTACTGCTCGCAATCTATCGTTTCAACGGCTCCGGTCAATAAGTACACCCTGCTCGATAAAGACACATTGCTTGCCGGTGCGCGCGAAGCGCTGGCACGTAAAGCGGGAACCTATTGCATCGTAGCAGCTGGGAAAGGCCCGACAGACAAAGAACTCGAGCAAGTGGTCGAAGCGGTTAAAGAAATCCGTGAAACCATGCCGCTAAAAATTTGCGCCTGTCTGGGCATTTTGAAGGACGAGCAAGCCGAAAATCTTGCAAAAGCCGGCGTACATCGATATAACCACAACTTAAACACCAGCAAAGCCAATTACCCCTCCATCACTACAACCCACACCTACGACCAACGCGTTGAAACCGTTGAAAAAGTTAAGAGCAACGGCATGTCCCCCTGCTCCGGCGTCATTATCGGCATGGGCGAGACCCATCAGGAAATTGTTGAAATGGCTTATGCCCTTCGCGAACTCGATGCCGATTCGATTCCGATCAATTTCCTGAATGCGATTCCGGGAACTCCGTTGGAGCATGCAGGGCGCACGCCGGCAATGAAAGCATTGAAGGTACTGGCTCTGTTTCGCTTCATTTGCCCGTCGAAAGAAATTCGCGTAGCAGGCGGGCGCGAGGTCAACCTGCGCACACTGCAGCCTTTGTCTCTGTACGCTGCGAATTCCCTCTTCATAGGCGATTATTTAACAACAGCAGGCCAAGACGCTTCAGCCGATTATCAAATCATTGATGATCTGGGCTTTGAAATTGAATTGAACGCCCTTTAAGGCGGTGACGACCACATGAAATGGATAGAAAAAGAACTTGAAACTTTGGCTGGATCCTCGCTGGAGCGTTCCTTACGTGTCAGCCGTACGGTCGCAGAATCTCCTGGTTACACGGATCGCGGGGGAGGAGCACTGCTCAACCTGTCCTCCAATGACTACCTTGGGCTCGCCCAACACCCGGCCATCATTGAAGCCATGCGCGAGGCACTGCTGACGGAAGGGGCCGGCTCCGGCGCTTCGCGTCTGGTGACAGGCAACAGGCCGCCTTATAGCCGCCTTGAGGAAGCGCTGGCTGATTGGCAGGGCTGTGAAGCAGCGCTTGTTTTTGCAAATGGCTATATGGCAAATACTGGCGTAATTGGCTCGCTGTTGGGTCGGGGCGATGTCGTTTTCAGTGATTGGCTGAACCATGCGAGCATTGTGGACGGCATCGTATTAAGCCGCGCAGAGCATGTCCGATACCGTCACAAAGACATGGAACATTTACGGGCATTATTGGATAAGCACCGGGATAAGCGGCGAAAGCTGATCGTTACAGACGCCGTCTTCTCCATGGACGGAGACCAGGCTCCTTTGCATAAACTTGTCGCGCTCAAACAAGAGTATGAAGCCATGCTGATGGTTGACGAGGCGCACAGCGGAGGGATTTATGGGCAGCAAGGCGAGGGATTATGCCATGCGCTCGGGTTAAAGAAGGATGTGGATATTCATATGGGATCGTTCAGCAAATCATTCGGTGTCTATGGTGCATATATATGCGGCAGCCGCACATTAATTCGATGGTTGGTGAACAAGGCAAGACCGCTTATCTATTCAACCGCACTGCCTCCTTCGATTGTATCCGGGATTGCAGCGGCATTGGTTCTCGTAAAGGGCGAGCACTGGCGCCGTGAACGACTTCACGCGGCAAGCCGTTTTTTTCGTTCTACGCTTAGCGACGCCGGGTTTAACGTTAGCTCTGGGGACACTCCTATCGTACCCGTGATCATCGGCGATAATGCCGCGACCGCGCGTTTCAGCAGTGCGCTGGAAGCTGCGGGCATTGCGTCAGCAGCCATCCGCCCGCCTACTGTGCCAGATCACACCGCGCGACTCCGCTTCTCCTTGTCAGCCGTACATACAGATCGAGAACTGATCGATGCCGCCATGCGAATCCGAAACGTCGGACATCAATTAGGGGTGCTGCGTCCATGAATGCAATGGGCAACAGCGGCACGATCCTGTGGCTGACAGGATGGAGCATGCCGGATGCCGTGTTTGATCGGCTGCGTAGGTTGCTGCCGGACTTTCGCCATATTTCCGTCGATTACAGCCATGCCGAATCACCGGAAAAAATGCTGTTCCTGACTGAAACCGCGGCAAAAAATGTCCTATCTTCGGAGATATCCTCTAGCAAAAGGACTGACCGCAGCCCGCTGTTAATTGGAGGATGGTCCCTTGGCGGCTTGCTTGCGCTTAGGCTGGCGGCCAACGGATATGCCGATGGCCTTGTGTTAATTGCGGCAACAGCCCGCTTTACCCGCCCCAAAGAAGAGATGGCCCGCGGATGGGCAGATGCCTACGTCAGGCAAATGATGACGGGGATTACGAAAGATCGGCAAGCGACGGAGTCTAAATTTCAGCAGCTTGTGTTTACAGACGCGGAATGGGAGTCCGGACTTGGCACAGGTTTTCCTCCAATCGGCAGTTGGACGACTCCTGCGCTCATCGCAGGTTTGCAGATTTTGCGAAACGAGGAACTCTTGTCCAGGCTGCCGGCAATTGATTGTCCGGTTCTTCTTGTACACGGCACCGAGGATAAGATTTGCCCTTACGGCGCTGCATTAGAGCTTGCAGCCCAATTGCCTCAAGCCAAGTTGCTGACCATCCCCTACTGCGGGCATGTACCCTTCTTGGGAAGGGAATCACATATTGCTGAAGAACTGAGGAGATGGTGGCATGAGCAGCAAGATACGTGCAATCCGGAGTCAATTTAACCGCAGTGCAGCAGGTTCGTATGATACTCACGCCCATGTGCAGCGCAAGATGGCAGGCGGTCTTGCAGAAGCTCTTACAGCGTGGAAGGATGAAAGTGGCACAGACAGAATCAACATGCTCGAGATCGGCTGCGGCACAGGAACTCTGACCGAAATTTTGTATACGGAATGGCCCTGCTCGTCAATTACTGCCCTTGATATTGCTCCCGCAATGATTGATGCAGCTGAACAGCGCCTCCGCTCAAACTATGCAGGTTACAGCAATAATCAACCGGCTCGTTTACACTTTCTTCATGCTGATATCGAAGAGTGGGCCGCTGATTGCGGAGCGGATTCATTCGACCTCATCGTATCCAACGCTTGCTTTCAATGGCTCAGCAATCCAAGGCAGACACTGGGGCATCTCCGAAGAATGCTCCGGCCCGGAGGTTTGTTACTGTTCACCACCTTCGGCCCGGATACGTTCTACGAGCTGCACGAAGCATTCAATGAAGTTTATAAAGCCAGCGGTCTCGAGCCGCAACGGCACGGTCTTTTGTTTCAATCGATGGCGCAGTGGCGCCATTCGCTCGATGCAGCGGGATTTTCAAATATTCACTCTCAGCGCGCAATTCAAACGGAAACTTATGCTTCCGTAAGAGACTTCCTTCATTCGGTTAAAGCAACGGGAGCAAGCGCCTCAGAAGCTTCCACAGTAAGCGGCATCAGCCCGCGACGCCTTTTCGCCAACATGTATAAGGAATATGAGCATAAGTTCAGCATACAGGGGGGCGTCGCTGCCACTTATGACCTCGTTTTTGTCCAAGCAAGCGTCTATTGATGGTGCCGGTCTCTTACAAAGCGATTGCTCGGTTTCGCCAGCCCCAAGTGCTCCCGCAGTGTACTGCCTTCGTAATCCAGGCGGTAGAGGCCTCTTTCCTGCAAAATCGGAACCACTTTATCGACAAAATCCTCCAGCACGCCCGGGAGAATCGGCGCTATCAGCATAAAGCCGTCGGCGGCTCCTTCCGTGAACCATTTTTCCAATACATCTGCGATTTGTACCGGCGTTCCGATCAACTCCAGATTCGAGCCTTCTTCCAACAAGGCATACAAATCGCGCAGCGTTGGATTCGCATGCCGGATAAGCGCCGTCATCCGTTCAAAATGGCTTTGAATCCCGTTTTCTTCCGGGAAATCCACCTCCGCAGCAGGCGTATCCAGCGAATACTTGCTGAAATCCACTTTGCCCAGGTATCCGGATAAGAAGCGCAAGCCTTGCTCCGGGATCAATAAATCGGAGATTTCTTTATGTTTGGCCTGAGCTTCCTCCTTGGTATCCCCGATAATGGGCGATATCCCTTGCAGAATATGAAGCTCCTCAGGAGATCGGCCATAATCGGACAGCTTGCCTTTCAAACTTTTATAGAATTCTTTGGCTTTTTCAATATCTTTAACGTGGGAAAACACAACCTCTGCCGTTCTTGCGGCGAACCGCTGCCCAGGTTCAGAAGCGCCGGCTTGCACGATCACCGGCTGTCCTTGAGGCGACCGCCCGATATTCAACGGGCCCTGGACAGCGAAATAGTCCCCCTTGTAGTTCAACCGATGGAGCTTCTCGGGATCAAAGAAAACACCGGATTCTTTGTTCTGCACGAAGGCTTCCTCTTCCCAGGAATCCCACAAGCCTTGGACAACGTCGATGAATTCCTCCGCCCGCCGGTAACGCTCATCGTGTTCAACGTGGTGGTCGCGATTGAAATTAAGCGCCGTTTCGCCTGTCGCATCGCCGGTAGTCACCACATTCCACCCTGCGCGTCCGCCACTAATATGATCGACGGAAGCAAATAAACGCGCGAGGTTGTAAGGCTCATGGTAGGTGGTAGAAGCCGTGCCGACAAGACCGATTTTCGACGTGGCTCCGGCTAATGCTGCGAGGAATGTCGCCGGTTCAAACCGGTTCAGAATATTCGGATGCGAATCTTCATTCACAGCCAGACTATCCGCATAAAAGGCGATATCGAACTTTCCCCGCTCTGCCGTTTGCGCCAAATATTTGTAGAATTCAATATCAATGCTGGCATTTCGAGCGGCATCCGGATGCCGCCAAGATGCAACATGAATGCCGGTGCCTATTAAATAGGCGGACAAATGGATCTGCCTTTTGGAAGCCATATGCATCCCTCGCTTTACTTATTATTCTTGTAGGCGTCTTTAAAGTTTTTCAACTCTTCTACCGTAACTTTTGTCGGGATATAATTCCCCTTGTAGGTTTCCGTGATAAAATCGGAAACGGCTTTGGACTGATAAATGTCTACCAGCTTTTTAAATTCCTTTTTGTTCTCATTTTTCTTCGTGGTTGCGATGATGTTGATATAAGGTTTAGCGGTATTGCTTTCATGATAAAGAGAATCTTTCAGCAACAGTCCCGCTTCTACGGCGATGCCATTATTAATAATGGAAGCGGCGACATCCTTCATCACGCGTGGCGTATTCGCGCCAATAATCGGCACAATTTCAATATGTTTCGGATTCTCTTTGATTTTATCGGCTCCACCTTCGCCATTGAAATTGTCCACGACTTTAATTAAACCGGCCTCTTGAAGCAGCAGCAGCGCTCGTCCCCAGTTGGAGTTGTCATTGGGCACGGCGATTTTGGCATTGTCGGGAATGTCCTTGATATTCTTGAATTTATCGGAATAAATGCCTAACGGAGCAATAATGGTTGAACCAACAGGCACAATATCCGTGTGATTTTTCGTATTAAACTGATCCAAATAGGCCACATGCTGATAGGCATTGGCATCAATCTCTCCATCGTTCAGCACCGTGTTCGGGTCGACATTCGCATTGAATTGGACCACTTTAATCTTGAGGCCTTCTTTCTCCGCTTGCTCTTTCACAAAATCCCACGTGCGGCTTTCCCCGCCCCGAATACCTATTTTGATCTCCTGCTGTTGGGCTGATTTCCCGCACCCAGCCACCACCACTGTGATTATTGCTATGAGCAGCCATACGCTTATCTTCTTCATCGTCATTTCCCCTATCCCATTATGTAAGTTGGTTTTCTTTATTTCCTGCGTATTTTCCGCGCCGACACGTTGCCGAGCGATTGAATCCCTTGTACAAGAACAACAAGAATAATAACGGTCGCCACAATCGTAATCGTGCTAAACCGCTGATAGCCATAGGTAATCGCCAAGTCGCCAATACCTCCGCCGCCAACAGCCCCGGCCATCGCCGTCGCGCCAATTAAGCCAATTGTCGCTGTTGTCAGGCTTAAGATTAATGAACCGAACGCCTCAGGAATCAGGAAACGGAAAATAACCTGTGACGGTGTAGCCCCCATCGCTTCCGCTGCTTCAATGATGCCCGTATTCACCTCCAATAACGAGTTTTCCACCAACCGGGCAATATACGGACCGCAATAGATAACTAATGGAACGATCGTTGCCGTTGTGCCAATGGATGTCCCGACAATGAACCGCGTGAACGGGATAATTGCCACTAAGAGAATAATGAACGGAATAGACCTAAACACATTAATGACCGGGTTCAGAATTGAAAAAACAGCATTGTTCTCCAAAATGTGGCCTTTGCGGGTAACGACCAATAAAATCCCGATCGGAAGGCCGATCAAGGATGCGAACACCAAGGATACGCTTACCATGTACAACGTTTCCCACAGCGCCTGCACAATTTGACTGATACTCACTTCCATCTGCTACGAAATCTCCTTCACTGTTACATTTTGCTGCCGGATGTACTCGTAAGCTCGGTCGATTTCGGCTTCTTCGCCTTGGATTTCGATAATGAAGTTACCGAACGGCACGCCCTGCAGCTCGATAATCTGGCCAAACAAGACACGGACCTCGTTATCGAACTGCTTCGCAACCTGCGAGAATAGGGACTGCCCAAAGCCCTCTCCCAAGAAATGAACCTTGAAAATTTTCGACCTTCCCTTCGTACTCGCCAGGAGCTGCACAATGCTTTGCGGGATATCGTCTCTCACGACCGAGCTCACGAAATTGCGCGCCGTTTCCGTCTTCGGCTTGGCGAACAGCTCCAGCACATTGCCTTGTTCCACGACTTGACCGTGTGCCATCACTGCAACCCGGTTGCAAATCTCCTTAATGACATTCATTTCGTGGGTGATGATCAGAATTGTGATCTGAAACTCTTCATTTATTTGCTTTAGTAATTGCAAAATGGAATTTGTCGTTTGCGGATCAAGCGCCGACGTCGCTTCGTCACACAATAAAATGGACGGGTTCGTAGCAAGCGCCCGGGCAATGCCCACCCTTTGCTTCTGGCCCCCGGACAGTTGATTCGGATAGCTCTTGGCTTTGTCGCTTAATCCTACGAACGATAACAGCTCATTTACCCGTTCCTGAATTTCTTTCCTGGGGGTTTGGCCCAGTGTGAGCGGCATTGCGACATTATCAAACACGGTTTTGGACTCCAGCAGGTTAAAATGCTGAAATATCATGCCGATGTTCTTCTTCACATCCCGCAATTCTTTAGCCGTCAACGCCGTTAAATCTTTGCCGTCCACAATTACTTTGCCTGAGGTCGGCCTTTCCAGCATATTTACTGTGCGAATTAACGTGCTCTTGCCAGCTCCGCTGTGTCCGATCACGCCAAAGATATCGCCTTTTTCCACCGTAAGACGAATGCCTTTCAGCGCTTCTACTTTCTTGTCCGGAAGTTCAAACACTTTCTCTATATCTTGAAACTCGATCATTCCCATTACCTCCGTATGTCCTATACAACAGATGCCTTTTCAACAATTTTGCAAAAAATGATAAAAAAAAGACACAAATTCTAAATTGAATTCGTATCTCCGTTGGTTCGGTAGATGAAATATAACAATTCCTATGTGTTTAGTATTATATTGCGCGATTACCTTTCTGTCAATCGTTGGATCAGGGAGGGATTCACCTAAACCTGTTCTTTTCATATACTGGCTTAAGCTTAAGGTTCACTTCAAGTAAAGGAGAACATTCATGAACGACTCTTACTCCTACTATCCGGGGGTGCACCCGCATCTCTATTCTTCATCCTACGACGGCTTATACCTGCCTCCCGCTTATCGTCCCGTTTACTGGACTCCAGAACGAGACTTTCCGCCTGTGGATACGAAAATACTTACGCATTCCGTTACCGCCTTTCAGCGGCTTATGAAGGATGCCTCGCTCCTGCTCAGCAAGTTAGCCGATCCGCAGATCGCCAAGCAAATCATGGCGGCCGCACAAACCGGCAATCAACAGGAAGTCGATCGCATTGTTCGCTCCTTCGGCTGCGAATGTTCGGTGAAGACCAGCTACTCCCCCAGCAGCGTGCAGTTCGAGATCAACACCCAGACGCATGAAGTCCCATGCTGCCTCTTATCCATGTCGCTCAAATGGGGACGATAGAGAAAAAGCCTTCCCTGCCACGTGGCACGTGGCGGGGGAGGCTTTTTTTGGGTGAACCTGCGCGGTTATCTGACATCCGCTGCGCCGCTAATAAGCGGGTACGCCACGCCTAAGTAATAGGCGGCGCCAAGCAGCAGGATGAAGTACAACAAATAGATGAGATCCCACGCTGTGTAGGTAATCCGGTAGTAGTAGGTTCGCTGGCGGAGCGAGGAGAACCGCTTCGCCTCCATCGCGACCGCCGTTCGGTGGGCACGGCGGATGCTCTGCGCCAGCAGCGGAATGGCGTACATGCGAAGCGTCGTGTACCAGCCTGTGAAGAGGCTGCGCCGTTTCTTGCCCCGCACCTTCAGGGCGTGCCGAAGGGTTTGAAACTCTTCGAGGATGACAGGAACCATGCGGAGTGCCGCCAAAAAGCTGTAAGCGTATTTCGGCGCTACGTTCCACTGCTGCATCATCGAGTAGAACAGCGCGACGGGCCGTGTCGTCAAGCTGAACAGCAAGCCCACCGAAGCCACCTGGAGACCGCGGAAACCCAGATGGAGGCCGCGGTAGAAGCTTTCTTCGGTGATTTTGACGAATCCAAGCTGGAACCACAGCTTGGTGCCATTGCCGAACATCATCATCCCCGTGGAAGATGAGAAGAAAATAAGCAGAAACGGCGATGCGTACAGCAGCAGCCGTTTGGTAGGATGGCCGGAGAACAACATCAGCAGCAGGAGCGCGCCTACGGTGAGATAGATCATCGTATTGAGGTTGTGCGTGAGCACAACAACGATGAACATAACAATGGACAGCAGCAGCTTCACGCCGGGGTTCACCCGGTGTAGCCACGTTTCGCGGTACGTGAACGTCATTTGCATAGATGAGGCTCTCCTTCCGCCGCGCGGCCAAAGCTTGGGGACTGCGATGGAGCAAGCTCTTTCGCAAGCCCCGCCTCGACCTGCCAAACCCGGGTCGCGAACCGGTTCACGATTTCCGCATCGTGCGTAATCATGATGATGGCCGTTCCGCTCGCGCGCAGCTGTTCGAGCTTCTCCAGCATGCGAAATGTACGCTGCGCATCCAGCCCGAAGGTCGGCTCATCGAGCAGCAGGATGCGCGGCTCCCGCACCATGGCGGAAGCGACGCTAAGCCTGCGCTTCTGCCCCGTCGACAGCTGGAACGGGTGACGGGTACGAAGCGCGAGCAGGTCATACTCCCGAAGCATTGATTCTATTCTTCCTTGCTGTACACCCTCTGGTAGCGAATAGGCAATCTCGTCTTCCACAGCGTGCGTCACGAACTGGAACTCAGGGTTCTGGAACACGAAAGCGACGCGCTCAGCGAGCTGCTCCACTTTGTTTCCCTGCACCCCTTCGATCCGGCAGCTGCCCTTCGTTGGGATCAACCGCATGATCGCCAGCAGCAGCGAGCTTTTACCCGCTCCGTTAGCGCCAACCACCGCGATCCAATCTCCGGGATAGACGCTTAAGTTATCCACAGAGGTCTTGATTTCTCTCCCGCGAATGCCAACGAAATCCTGCATCGTCATGAGCGGAGCAGGGGAAGCGTGCTCTTCAGACAGCCGGAGCGGCAGCCCCATCTTCCGCTCATAATCATCCCAGACGCCGGGATACCAAATCCCGTACGCAATCAATTGATCTTTACAGGCTTGGAAAATGTCCTGCGGACGCCCGTCGGCAAGCAGCCGACCATCAGGCGCCAGCACGATCAAACGGTCAATGAAATCCAAAATGCCGCTAATTTTATGCTCAACGATCACGAGCGTTCGGTCAACGCCGACCTCGCGAATCGTGTCCCACACCTGTTTCGTGCCTTCCTCATCGAGAAGTGCCGTAGGTTCATCGAGAAACAGCACTTGCGGCTCCAGCGCGAGCACGCTTGCAATCGCCAACCGCTGCTTCATGCCCTGCGACAGCTGCCCGATGGGCGTGTGAATATCCGCAAAACGCAAGCCTACCCTTTCTAAATAACGTTGAATGAGAGGCAACATTTCCGCGCGCGGGACTCCGAGATTTTCTAAAACAAAGGCGATTTCCTCGTCCACATAAGGCATGCAGAATTGCGTGTCCGGGTCTTGAAATACGTAGCCCCAATGCTCCGGCGTCCGGATCTCATCCGCTTTTTGCGGAATTTCCACGACATTCGGCACAATGCCGCTCAGCACTTGAAGCAGCGTCGATTTCCCGGAGCCGCTCGGCCCCAGCAGCAGCACTTTTTCTCCCGGCTCTATAGTCAGTGAGATCCCCTGAAACAGCAAGGGGGCGTCTTCTCCGGGATATTTTAAACGTAGATTGGTTACGCCTATGGTTTGACTTGGCTTCATGCCGCTACCCCAGGATGTCGTAATCTTTCTTCGCAACAGGACGAACAAGATTCAACACGCCAGTACGAGCAAGCGCCTCTGCCAAATAGTAAGCAAACACGCCCGCAATCAACGCGCTGCCCAGGAGACGCAAACCGATGAACAAACAATAGTTCCAGAACGTGAGCTGATCAATGTACCCGTAATAATTGTCGACCAGCAGGGAAAAGCCCGCGGATAGGAACGATGCCAACACCGTCACGCCAACATTCGCTCTGCGGTATAAGAAAAGCGCGAAGATGAGTTCAGCCCCAATCCCCTGAAGAACACCGTACACGAGTGTAGACACTCCCCAAGATCCGCCGAAGAGCGCCTCGATCGTCGCTGCAGCTACCTCAGCCAAAAGGGCAACGCCCGGTTTGCGAATGACTAAAAAGGCGAATGTCGCCGCCATGAACCACATGCCGTAACTCAACTGCTCCGCATGAAGGCCAATTGGCTTCAAAATATCGTACATAGGCCCCCATATTCTGTAGATCACGCCGAACACCGCTGCGATCACGATAGTGACCAGAATGTCCGTCAATTTCAAGCCTTTGGATGCAGATTGTGCTTTTGCCATTTGTACATCAACTCCCTTTCCCTTACTTGAGATTATGAAATGAGATAGGCGAACACGAAAAAGCCCACCGGGTAGCGGCAGGCATAAGATAAGTGCGGATAGGCACAATGTTCTCTACGCTGGCATTACCCAGATCAGATTAACGGTCAGCGGCATAGGGCCACTATCTCAGCCTGACTTCATCAAGCACCCGTGTTGCTATTCATTTGGCTTAACTCTAGCCGATTACCAGCTATTTGGCAATGCTTTTTTTACCACCGCTGCCTTGGATTCAATTACCTGCTACCTCAGTTTGACTTCTCCCTTTCATGAAACTACAATATGTAGTGTAAACTCCAATGCTGCTATTCATCATTTCATCCCAAAGGAGCCCAGAAATATGGATCAAACTAACGTACAGTCAGGCCTTGATTTAACGTCCATTTTACTCTACATAGGCATCGTCATTCTTGCTCTCGCCATCGCCAGCTATGTCCTTGCAGCGAAAACGAACAAAGCGAATACGAGCCGATTAAAAAAAGCCGAAAAGCAGGTACTTCAAAAGAAGCACAAATCAACGCGCATGATTTCGCATGTCCTTCTGACTCTGGCGATTTTATTTATCGGAACTTCCCTCATTCAACGCTCATCCAGCACGTATCGTATAGAAAAGTTAAATTACAACGCACCGATCCAAGTGACAACGGACAAAGATTACGGCCGCGGCCATTCCGAAATGCCCTTGAAATACGAGATGGCCATTCCCACATCCGGTACGCACAGCCCTCACGATCTGAAGTTCGGCTTTTATACGGAAAAACCGGGGTATGAGAAGCTCGTTCATAATTTAGAGCACGGCGATATTATTATTTATTATCATCCGGACGCGCAGCCTGAGCTGCTGGACAAACTGCGCTATCTCGCCAAATTCAAAGAAGCAGGAGCCGGCGTACTCGCTGTTCCCAATCCTGATGTGCCCGGCGACCAGGAGGTCGTTGTGAACGCATGGACGAAAACCATGTCTCTGACCAAGTTCGATGAGGCGAGTGTCGGTACGTTCATCTATCAGAACATTAACAAAGGACCGGAGCAAATTCCGCCAGAAGTTCGCCGCGGCGGGGGTACGATGTAACCCATGTGACGCTATATGACGCTTGCCCCCTTATTTACGCACCACTTCGCGATCGGAGACCAAATCCGTCGGTACAAGCCCGGTGAGACGCCTGAATACTCTGTAAAAGTAGGACGGATCGCTGTACCCGATAAATTCCGATATTTCAGTGACCGTCAGCGCGGAGTGCCTGAGCATGTAGATCGCCGTTTTGATTCGGGTCGCGTTCACATATTCGGAAATGGTTTGCCCCGTCACCTTACGGAACAAGGAGGCCGCGTAGTTGGGCGAACGGCTGATGCAGACGGCCAGCTCTTCTTTGGCCACATGTTCCCGGTAATGGCTCTGAATGTATGCCTTCATTTGCTCGACCAGTTGCCCGCTAACGCTCGCGGCTGCGCCGCCATCCCATTCTCTTTGCAAATGAACGAACAGCTCTTTTAACAGCGCTTCGCACAGCGTCTGATAATAGGGCTGTTTGTCTTTCCACTGCTGAAACATCAGGCGCAAGCGATCCAGTATGAGATCGTACTTGCCGGTCGTCCCGCTGACGTATTCTGTCGCGCGCAAGAGCGGAAACGGCTCCGCCAGCCCATCCACAGCAAAATGAACGACATATTTCTCATGCACCATCGTGGGCACACTTTTCCCGTAGTACCTCGTCACGCCCGGAATGAGCAGCCACTGCCCCTTCTCCAGCACTTGTTTCTTCTCTCCCTCTTTCCCGCCGATCCAATACACGCACCTGCCGTAGGTGACCAGAACCAACGTCCAATTCGTGCTGCACCCGCCTTCTTCTTCATACCAATTGCTGGTTTTGTCATACTTGAACAGCTTAACCTGCATCCTCTCGCCTCCGTCCATACTTTAGTACATACATCATACTATAGTTCATGGAACTTCGGGTGAAATAGGTCTAAAATAAAGCCAAAATTAATTCTTCCCACTCGAAAGGAAGTCCTACACAATGCGTAAAACGAAAATCATTTGCACCATGGGTCCTGCTTGCGATTCCATCCCTACTCTTAAAGAATTAATCCGTGCCGGCATGAGCGTCGCAAGGCTGAATATGGCCCATGGCGACTTGGATGAACACCGCGGCCGTATCCAAAGAGTACGTCAAGCTGCCCAAGAACTTGGTGTAACGATCCCGATTCTGATGGATATCAAAGGTCCGGAAATTCGGATCGGCCAATTGGAAGGCGCATCCTACGACCTGCAAAAAGGCGACAAAATCGTTCTTACAACGGAACAAATTATCGGCGATTCCAGCCGTGTCTCTGTAAACTATCCAGGCCTTCCGCAAGATGTGCAGCCCGGCAATCTCGTCCTCATCGATGACGGATCGATTGAGCTTGAGGTTGAAGAAATCAACGGTACGGAAGTAACGTGCGTCGTCCTCAACCAAAGCGTGTTGAAACAGCGCAAAGGCGTAAATTTGCCAGGCGTTCGCATCTCGCTTCCAGGCGTGACGGACCGCGATATTATGCATCTTCAATTCGGCGTTGAAGAAAATATTTCCATCGTCGCCATGTCCTTCGTGCGTAACGGCAACGATGTTCAAGAGGTACGCGATATTTTGGCGAAGCACGGCGCGGGCTTCACCCCGATCATTTCCAAAATTGAGAACGAAGAAGGCATGGCCAACTTCGCTTCGATCCTTGAAGCCTCCGATGGCATCATGGTCGCACGCGGAGATTTGGGTGTAGAAATTCCGACGGAGGAAGTTCCGATCGCGCAGAAAGAAATGATTCGCCTGTGTAACCTGGCGGGCAAGCCGGTTATTACCGCAACGCAAATGCTTGATTCCATGCAGCGTAATCCCCGCCCTACGCGCGCTGAAGTGAGCGACGTGGCGAATGCCGTCCTCGACGGAAGTGACGTGGTGATGCTCTCCGGCGAGACAGCGGCCGGGAAATATCCGGTTGAGTCCGTCACGATGATGGCGACCATCGCCGAGCGTGTCGAACAAACGATGGAGCGCAATGCATCGGTCGACGCGCACCTCAATTCGAACAATGAAGTGACGGAAGTGCTGTGCCAAGCGGTCGTTTCTTCGGCGAACAAGCTCCATGCAGCAGCCATCCTGACGCCTACGGAGAGCGGATTTACGGCTCGTATGATCGCTAAGTACCGCCCGGAAGCTCCGATTTTGGCGATTACGTCCAATGAATACGCAATTAACTTCTTGAGCATGGTACAAGGCGTCATCCCGATTCACGGCGAAGTTTGTGACTCCACGGATTCCATGATCCGCTCTGCCATTCAACAAGCCGAAACTCTCGGATATGTGAAAAAAGGCGACTTAACCATCGTTTCCGCCGGCATCCCAATCGGAAAATCCGGCACTACCAACCTGTTGAAGGTTGAACGCGTGTAGGCATAACCTTTATATAGTAAGCAAAAAACCAGTCCAAACACGAAATAACGTGTTGGGCTGGTTTTTTTGTGTGCATCAAATTAACCCGCTTGAATCAAAGACAAGCGGTGGAGGGAAATTAGGTTGAAGACAAGCGGGAGTTCGCGCCCGAATCTTACTAACGTACGGAGGTCTTCATGATTATCAGACTTGGATTCGTGTCTACGGCACTCGCCATTTATAACAATACTCCTAGTTCTACGTTCACTTACAAACTATTTTCCGGACTTCCTCACGAAGAAGCGATACAACGGGCGATTGCTATCGGACGCAAAAATCTTGCGGCGACGCAGCGTATTCTGTATTACAACGCGGCGCACGGCATTCAATTGTTAAGGCTTTCATCGTCACTCATCCCGCTGGCTACACATCCAGAAGTTGAAATTAACGTCGCGGAAGTGTACAAAACGGAGCTGCGGCTCCTCGGCGATTTCGCCAAAGCACATCACATACGCTTGAGCATGCACCCGAATCAATTCACACTGCTCAATGGCAGTGATGCCGTCGTGAGCGCCGCGATTCGGGATTTGAACTATCACACAGCCATCCTGGATGGGATGGGGTTGGATGAATCAGCTATCATCAACATCCACGTTGGTGGCGTTTACGGAGATAAACCGGCAGCGCTGGACCGGCTGTACGCGAAGTTCCCGGAAGTGCCCGAACACGCGAAGCGCCGCCTCACCTTTGAAAATGACGATAAGACCTACACCTTGCAAGAAACGCTGCAAGTTTGCCAGAAGCTGAAGCGTCCCTGCATGCTCGATCTGCATCATGACTGGTGCAATCCGTCCCAAACGTCGCCGGCCGATCTGCTGCCAGACATCATTCAAACATGGAGAGAGATCCCCATGAAAATCCACGTTTCCTCTCCCAAGAATGAGAAGGAATTCCGCTCGCATGCCGACTACATCGACCCGGAGATTCTGATCTCCTTTTTGCGCAGCTGCAGAGAAGCTGGATTGCCGCAGATCGATGTTATGATCGAGGCCAAAAAGAAAGATTTGGCTGTATTCCCCTTGGCCGAGCAGCTCGCCAAGATCCGCGGTATGAAGCGCGTGGATGGCGGCGTGCTAACGTGGTAGTACAGCCAATTTACACCCTGTGAATGATGAAAACTTGGATCACTTGGCGGCTAGACCTATTCCGCGCCTTACACCGAGAGCTCAACTTTCTCTTTGGATTGCCTTGGTATTGCAAAGATTTGAACGCCGATCATCACCACATTAATCACGATCATGCCAATAATGGCTAAGGAGAAACTATGTGTAGCATCATGGATCCAGCCGAGAATTATCGGACCCGTTGCTCCAATGATGTAGCCAACGGATTGCGTCATCGCCGCCCAAGAGGCTGCTTCTTGAGCACTGCTGGTCATGTCGATGGGAAGCAGAAGATTGAGCGAAAATAAGGTTCCCGCACCCAGACCTATAAAGATCGCCGCAATCCATGGTTCAATGGCAAACATAATCATCAGGAAACCGATCAATTCAATGATTGAGGCGGTAATAAGCCAAAGCAAGCGAGATGGGAATCGTTTTAAAAGCGCACGAAGCATCATGCCCGCCGGAATTTGGACGATTGCAAATACCGTAAGTACGTTGCCTGCATATACTTTGCTGTACCCCATACTTTGAATAATTGGCGGAAGCCATGCCGTAATCGCATAAAATAACATCGCCAAAAGGCCAAATGATAGCGTCAGAAACCAGGCCTTTGGATTACCCCAAGGAATCTTCGTTGTCTGCACAGCTGCTGACAAATGGGCCTGTTTACCAATACGTTGTAAAACAACCATCCAGATCAGCACCGCGATCCCAGCAAATACCCCCCAAATTGCCAGCGCCCCCTGCCAAGAGCCCATCCCTGCTTGAAGCGGTGCGGATAGGCCTGAAGCCAGCGCCGCTCCAATCGTTAGAGCCATCGTATAGATAGCGACCATCGAGGGGACTTTTGCAGGAAAGTAGCGTTTGATAAAGCCTGATAGTAGAGGCCCTACTGCTGCAATCCCCGCACCAGCGATGAAGGCAGTCAGAATCAATGAAAATATCGATACCGTGAAAAACCGGAAAATGGTCCCAATCCCAATCAGGGCTAACGACACGGCAAGTACTCGCTCTATGCCCCACCGAGCGCCGAGTTTTGCGGCGATGGGAGAGAAGATTCCCATACAGAGAACTGGAATAGCGGTCAATAAGCTCGCTACGGAAGAGTTCATTCCTAGACTTTTTTGTATCGATTCTAAAATCGGTGAAATCGAGTTGATGGGAAGACGCAAATTTAGCGCAGCTACGAACAGTGCGATTGTCAAAAGGCCGCCGCCAACAGCTTTCATCATACTTACCACTCCTAGTCTTTGTTTGATCTATTAGATCGTATTTTTTACTACATGAGTCATTATAAAATCAAGTTTTCTGTTGTGGAAGTACGCACTTATTAGTGGTAAAGTATGGAGAAATATACTATTGGGGAGAGTGGGGATTGTGGAGGTCCAACCGACGTTATGCAACGTGGAAGAAACTTTAGATATTGTAGTTGGCAAGTGGAAGGCCATTATTTTGTTGCATTTGCTTTATAGCGGAACAAAACGATTCAGTGAATTAAAAACGCTGATACCCAACATCACCCAAAAAATGCTTACACACCAATTACGGGAATTGGAAGATCAGGATATTATAAAACGTGTCGTCTATCCAGAGGTCCCGCCGAAAGTTGAATATTCCGTTACTGCATATGGAGAATCTTTGAAACCTGTCTTGCTGATGATGCACCAATGGGGCACTTCCCATTTGGAACATATGGTTCATAAACATTCAGCACAAGATCTGGCAGCTGTTTCAAACGAGAAGTGAAGTTTTTGAGAAGTAGCTACGCTGAACGAAACAAAAGACGCTTACTATTCCTAATTTCGGGAATAACCAGCGTCTTTTCACTTTTATTCAAGCCTTCATCGCTGTTTTTTACATCATTAGCTTCAATATTCTCTTCATGTTAACAGCGAAGATCGCCAAAGTTACACATTACTTTTTATTGTTTTTATCGTTTGGTTTAACATGTATTGAACTCGTTTACGCGAATTTGCTGATAATTTTGGATTCATTTCATTCAAGGCTTCACGTACTGAGATAACCTCTGTCTTATGGCGACCTCTTTCAAGTTTCCGATGCACTAAAGTCGGAATATACTTAGTCTCCGTAATGATTATTTTCCCTTCTGCATTTTTTTTGACTTTAATATTAAGAATGATACTGCTTTGTGTATGAATGTTTCTCCTTAATTTTGTAGATATAAAATTACCTAAGGAATACATGACCAATCGTTGTTTTCCTTTCACAATCAACGGCTGAAGAACGTGTGGATGTGACCCTAAAATAACATGGGCTCCATGTTTAAATAAAAGTTTCACCAATTGCTTCTGTTTCAGGTTTGGAGTATGACTGTATTCATTTCCGAAATGCATATATACGATTAAAAGATCAACGTGCTTCTTTAAATTATGAATATCCTCAATCATTTTTTTCGTTTGGATTAAATTGACCATCCACGATTTATTTGATGGTATTGGAATACCGTTTAGCCCCGATGTATAGGATAAGATTCCGATCTTTATACCTTTGATGCTTTTGATAAGATATTCTTTGGACTTATTTAAAGATTCAGATGTGCCGGTATGTTCGATCCCCTTTTGGTTCAAAATCCGTAACGTTCGAAGCAAACCTGTGGTGCCGAAATCCATACAATGATTGTTCGCTGTTATTAAGACATCAAAACCGGCTCTTTTAAGAGCTGGAGCCAGCTCATCAGGACATTTGAACAAAGGACCACGTGATTTCCGGCTCTTTTTCCCCCTAGTTCCAGCGAAAGTGGTTTCAAGATTTCCTATCGTTAAGTCCGCTTTTTTTAGAATTGGAGCTACCTTTGCTAAAAGTGGGTCGAAAGAATAAGTCCCGTCAGCCCGTTTAGCATCGGAAATGATATACCGTTTCACCATAAGGTCTCCAACGGCAGCTATATGAATTTCTGACAAATTCGTTCACCACCTAACATTTTTTATCTGTATGAGCTCTCTTGAACAGTTATTCTTGTGATGAAGGGCAGTGCAGAATGCATACTCGATTCCCCTATCTCTTGGAGTCTAGCCTTAAAGCTGTGTTTCTTCAAAATATGAGCAAGAGTCCAAATTTGCTTGGGCAATATAATATGAGGCCTACGTATCCAGACAGGGTCTATACAGTTTATATGTTGTTGGGTTGCCAGATGAAACAAGGGGTCAGTATTTGGGTCTAACTACGATTTCGAGACTGCTTCAATAAGGAATTACTTTGAGTTGAGTTTCTAGCTTCGTATAGTAAGAACTTTTGTGTCCGACCCGCCAATTCCCCATGCACAGCGATTTCCACGGAACTACGATGCCTTATTCCAGGATAACGTCCCTTTTCTCCCCCTGAAGAGGAACTGGGATGCGTTAAATGAACGAAAACGCGTCTACAACCCAGCATTTCCTGCTCATAACGCACCGTAGTTCCGCGAAATGTCCCTACAACCGAAAATACCGCCTCGTAAAGCACCTACGTTCCGCTCACCCGTGCAAAAAGGCGATCTATCGCAGATCAAGCGGTATGGGGTGACCCAAACCGCTGTCGCACTTCCAAATCTTCTACGTCCATCTGTCAAATGCTCGTACCACACGCAAACCTGACGACATATACTTACTAAAAAAGGAGCGCAGCCCTATCTCGGCTCGCTCCTTTTTACGCTTAACTAACCCTGTTTCCGGTTAAGCTCGCTTCGAACATGTCGATAATCGCCAAGAACCTTTCAGCCTCGCGGAATACATGGTCAGCAAGCAGAGGATGAATAATGCTTTTGATACGGCAAGCCTCGATTAATTCCTTGGCGGTCTTCTTGAAATCACGCAGCGCAGCGACGGAAACGCGATTCTGGTCGAGGAATTGACCAAGCAACGGCTTCGTTTGCGATTGGGGACGCATGCCGCTTAAATCGATTGCTTGAAATAGCAGTTGATCAAAATCGTTGCTGAAGCTCCGTGCCTGATCGACCAATTTCCGTTCAGACGGATCAAGCAGATGTCCGATAAACTTGGCATGATCCGCCATTATGCGCAAAAAGAATACATTTTCATCAATAATGGCATCGTGCAACGGTTCCAGTTTGCCTTCATTCAACTCTTCAAGCCGGTTTCTGAAATAAAACGCCTCTCTGCTTGTGTGATCAACCAGCAAAGGAAAATTATTGGCGCCAGGAAGCTGGCACTGGATAATGAGGCCTAAAATCTTTCTTTTGAAAGCCCATATATGCGTAGCCGCTGTATGGACCTCCATGTTAAAGCGTTTGATGGACTCCGGGTCGGTTTGCGCCGTAAATGCGAGTGCCCTACCTTCTATTTCCTCGAAAATACGGTAAAACTGATTGGCTTCTTGAATCAATTGTGTATCCTCACAGCGAAATCCCAGTTTGAGAAATAACGAATGTTCTTTCATGATCCGGGACCAGAACCGCACTTCATCCAAAGACTGTATGACAAATCCATTCGACATGAGGACAGCCCTCCTCCAAATATTTTACAATATCTGATATATACGGGCGCGGTACGCGACATATGCAAAAAAGCCGCAAGCCGGCGGCAGCCAGTTGCGGACTCCTCTTATTTCTTTTTGGACTCCCGGTGGATATGACCGATAGCGTTGATCTCACCGCCGATAATGATGAGTAACGCCGAGATATAGAACCATGTCATCAGAACGATGACACCCCCAAGGCTTCCATAGGTAGCGCTGTAATTCGTAAAATGGTTCACGTAGTACGAGAACCCGAGCGATGTGCCCTGCCAGCCAATGCCGGCAAACAAGGCGCCGGGAAGGACACTTTTACACGATAAGCAAGTGTTCGGAGCTATGTAGTAAATCCCGATAAAGACGATAGACACGATAACGAAGTTAACAATCCAGCGCAAATTGTTCCACACATCAATATGAGCCATTGGAATATGCACATGCGCGTGCATCCACACGCCGATCCATTGACCGAACACGCTTAGCAGCAGCGCGGAAGCGATGACAATAAGCATGCCTATGGTCAGCATCATCGCCAAAAAACGCGAATGAATGAAGCTTTTGCGCTCAGGCAGCCCGTACGCTTTATTGACTGCGAGCACGATCGAATTCATCGCCGCGCTGGCGCTCACCAGCGACAGAATCAACCCGAAGCTTAGCGTTCCCCCCCGCTTCACATCTATGAGACTAACAAGCGTTTCCTCCAGCCAGCCTGCAACAGCTCCCGGCATATATTCCTTGATCAGGACGACAACATCATGTGATGTGAACGGCAGATACCCCAACAAACTCATAATAAAAATGAGGAATGGAAAGATTGACAGTAAAAAATAATAAGCGCACTGCGCGGCTAAACCTAACGCGTCATGCTTCAGAAATTGATCCCAGAGCGCCTTTAAGAATGACAGAATCATGCGTGCTGAGCTCCTTTCGCTTGATGGAAATGGAGTCGAGACCTTGTGCTACCTGTTACTATGACATTCCCCTACTTCTTTTGCAAATGTGGTAGAATGAATAATCTAGTTAACGCAAGGAAACAGGTGATGATGTGAATACTCCTAAAATATACCCTACTCCGTTCGGTTCCGAAGCTTCTGCGAACCGGACCATCCCGCATGCCCGAATAGCCGCATTAACGACCAGTCCCGACTTCGTGTCGGACGAGGAGAGCGATGCTTTCTTTTTCCGCGATCTGGAGCGGCAGGGCATTTTATTAAATCCGCCGCAGGCTCAAGCGGTGCGTCACTTCAAAGGTCCCCTGCTGACTTTGGCCGGAGCCGGTTCCGGGAAAACGACGGTTCTGGTATGCCGCGTCGCTTATCTACTCGCTGTCCATCGGGTTCATCCGGGAAATTTACTGCTGATTACATTTTCTAAAAAGGCAGCCGAAGAAATGCGGGAACGCCTCCTGCTGATGCCCGGTGTGGACAACCATGCAGCGAATTCCATACAAGTACGAACATTCCATGCTTTCTGCTTACGCATGCTCAGAATGAACGGCATCGATCAAGACATTTTGAGCGACAGCCGTTTCCAGCAAATTGTCGTCAAACGCATCCTGCTCGGCATGGGTTTGCAGGATACCTACCAGCCCGAGGTGCTGATTGCCCTGCTCTCTTCTTACAAAATGGAGCTGACCCGCGTGGACGACCTCCCGGAAAAGACGGAAGAAGAGCAAGAGTTGAAACGGATTTTCATGCAGTATGAGCAGTGGAAAATCGAAAATCATAAGATGGATTTCGATGACATCTTGGTCAAAGCGCACGACCTGCTGACGCAAAACGGGGATGTGCTGCGCTCCCTGCAGCGAAAATTCTCTTATATCAGTGTCGATGAGTTTCAAGACACGAATACCGTGCAGTATGCAATTATCCAAATGATTGCGCAGCATCACGAGAATTTAATGGTCGTCGGCGACGATGATCAGACGATCTACTCGTTCAACGGTGCCCGGAATGAATTTATTTTGCAATTCCACGAGAAATTTCCCACGGCCAAAACCGTGACCTTGGATATAAATTACCGTTCCACCTCCAGCATCGTGGGTCTGGGCAATGCCATTATCCTGCATAATGTACAGCGGAAAAATAAGACGCTGCTCGCAACCAAACAGAGCGAGCTCAAGCCTCAGTACATCCGCCCGAATAACAGCGATGACGAGGCCGACTGGTTCATCAGTGATTTGCGAAGCAAGATGGATCGTGGAGCATGCAGCTACGGAGATGTAGCCGTGCTGTATCGGACGGCGAGCAACAGCCGAGCTATCATTGAGCAATTAATTCTTCACAATTTGCCGTTTATCGACTATGGGAGCAACGATTCCTTTTATGAGCAATGGATGGTTAAGCCCATTATCGACCATCTTCGAATCGCCCAAGAACGCCGCAACTTCGAGGCGATCGAAGGCGTGCTGCCGAGCCTCTATATCGGGCGTGACCAGGGCATGCGCATCATACAGGATCAGGAAGCGATCCAGGCGAAAAAGTGGCCGCTTATTCACCTGCTCGGCCTGCCGCTGAAAGATTTTCAAAAAGAAAAGCTCAAAAATCGCATCCGGCTGATCAAATCGCTTGCCGAGCTGAAGCCCCTAGCCGCTGTTCAAGCCATCCGGAAGGACTTCTACGATGCGTTCCTCGACACGAACAAACGCAGCAAGCTGACGCATCACCGGGAAATGCTGAAAGAGACGCTCGACGAGCTGGAGTCTTCGGCCAAACGCTTCGATACGTTGGAGCAGTTTCTTTATTTTATCCATGAGGTCGCGGAAAAACGCACCGAGATGAGCCTATCGAAAAGAAACGGGACGAGCTCTAACCATGCAGCCGATAAAATTTCGCTGATGACGATTCACAAATCGAAGGGATTGGAGTTCCCCATCGTGTACCTGCTCAGCGCAATTGAGGGCAACATGCCGCACAGCTCGGCACTCGATGCCAACCATCTGGACGATGTCCAGATGGCGGGCAATAGCCGGCGCGACAAGGCTGGCGCCGCGCTGGAAGAAGAGCGGCGGCTTGCTTACGTCGCCGTCACCAGGGCGAAGGCCGAGCTGCTGATCAGCTCGCCGGCCTATTTCCGCGGGAAGAAGGCGGAGCCTTCCCGCTTTCTCGTGTCCGCGTTCCCTGGCGCGGACGCTAGTGGGGACAGCCGCGCGAAAGCGGCTGTCTCGGTCAAGCCGGCAGCGGTAGGCAGAGCCGCTGCCTATGTGAAGCCCGCGACCGCGAAGCGGGTCGCGGCTTGGGTGTGCCCGAGCGAGCGCTGCAACGCTTGGGCGAGGATCTCTTCGCCGCAGGAAGCGCAGCGAGCTTCCAAGGAGTGCCCCTTGTGCCGCGGGGCCATGGTCAAGGGCACCAAGCTGGTCTGATCCGGGCAAGGCGGAGCAGTTTGCGCCTGGTGCTGCTTCCGCCCCCGTAAGGTCCCTCACGGACCTTACACAACATCAAGCCCGCTTTCCCCCGCCCGTAACGCCCAAAAAGGGCGTTACAAACCTCCGCGCTTCCCGCTTGGTACGGCTTCCACCCCCGTAAGGTCCCTCACGGACCTTACACAACATCGCTGCCGCCTTCCCGCTCCTGTAACGCCCAAAAAGGGCGTTACAAACCTCCGCGCTTGGTGCGGCCTCCGCCCCCGTAAGGTCCCTCACGGACCTTACACAACATCACGCCCGCCTTCCCGCTCCTTTAACGCCCAAAAAGGGCGTTACAACCAGCAGCGCCTACCGCCCGGTGCGGCCTCCGCCCCCGTAAGGTCCCTCACGGACCTTACAAGACATCACTGCCGCCCCCACGCGCCCGTAACGCCCAAAAAGGGCGTTACAACCCTTCCGCGCCTACCGCCCGGTGCGGCCTCCGCCCCCGTAAGGTCCCTCACGGACCTTACACCGCATCTCTGCCGCCCCCCACGCGCCCGTAACGCCCAAAAAGAGCGTTACAACCCTTCCGCGCCTACCGGCGAAGCGGCTTCCGCCCCCGTAAGGTCCCTCACGGACCTTACACAACATCAATGCCGCCCCCCATGCGCCCGTAACGCCCAAAAAGGGCGTTACAAACCTTCCGCGCCTACCGCCCGGTACAGCTTCCGCCCCCGTAAGGTCCCTCACGGACCTTACACCGCATCGCTGCCGCCTCCACGCGGCCGTAACGCCCGAAAAGGGCGTTACAACCCTCCGCGCTTCCCGCTTGGTACGGCCTCCGACCCCGTAAGGTCCTCACGGGCCTTACACAACATCAATGCCGCCCCCCATGCGCCCGTAACGCCCAAAAAGGGCGTTACAACCCTTCCGCGCCTACCGCCCGGTTCGGCCTCCTCCCCCGTAAGGTCCCTCACGGACCTTACACGACATCACTGCCGCCCCCACGCGCCCGTAACGCCCAAAAAGGGCGTTACAACCCGCTCTCCCCTCACATCGCTCAAAAACAAAAAAAGCTTCCCCACCCGGTCTACCGACCTTGTGGAGAAGCCTTTCTTGTTCACTCGCTTACACCAGTTCTTTCAACGCCGCCAAAGCAGCCTCGTAATCTGGGTGCTCACTCATTTCTCTCAAATATTCAACATATCTGATGGTGTTGTTCGCATCCAATACGAAGATAGCGCGCTGATCCAGCTGAACTTCCTTGATTAAAACGCCGTAGGCCTCGCCAAAGGCATGATATTTATAATCGGACAGCGCCACCACTTTATCGATCCCAGCAATCGAACAAAACCGGCTCTGCGCAAAAGGAAGATCCACGGAAATCGTAAGAATGACGACATCTCCACCGATTTTATCCGCCTCTACATTGAAACGCCGCGTCTGTGCGTCACAGGTCCCTGTGTCCAGTGAGGGCACAACTGAAATCAATTTTACTTTACCATCATAATCAGAAAGGCTGACTTCTGTCAGCAGATCCTTGTTGACGGTGAAATTCGGAGCTTGGTCGCCAACCTTCAATTCAGGTCCTACTAAGGTAATCGGATTTCCGCCTAATGTTGCTACGCCTGTGCGTTCTTGTGTCATAATCAATCAGCCTCCAAAGTTATAATTTGTGCAGCATTCACTTCATTCACTTCTTGTATTTCATTTATTTCATGTACTTCATTCACTTCATTCATTTCATGTACTTCATTTATTTCTCATCATGATGTTCAGAAAGAAATCTTTCACAATCCAGTGCCGCTATACAGCCGCTTCCTGCGGATGTAATGGCTTGACGGTAGATGCGGTCCTGCACATCGCCACAGGCAAAGACGCCTGGTACTTGCGTTTGCGAGGTGCCCGGATTGACGTGGAGATAGCCTAACTCGTCCGTCGGCAGCTGTCCTCCAAGAAAGCCAGTGTTTGGCTGATGCCCAATCGCCAAGAAGATGCCATCCGCTTCAAGCAGTTCTTCTACGCCAGTCTCATTGTTGCGCACCCTCAGCCCGCTCACTCCTAGAGGACCAGAGGCAACTTCAAGCGGCGTTTCGTTCAAGCTCCATACGATTTTGGCGTTGCCGCGAGCATGATCTTGCATGATTTTCGATGCTTTCAGCTCATTTCTGCGATGCACCACGCGAACCTCAGATGCAAATCTCGTCAGGAATTGAGCTTCCTCCATCGCGGTATCGCCGCCGCCGACCACAATAATCTTTTTATTCCGGAAAAAGAACCCGTCACAAGTCGCACAAGTACTAACCCCTCTGCCTATGTTTTCGGTCTCGCCCGCAATGCCTAGCTTCTTAGCCGAAGCGCCTGTAGAAATGATAACGGAATCGGCGGTTATCACGTCGCCACCCTCCAAGAAAAGAGTAAAGGGCCGCTTGGACAGGTCGACTTCCGTAACTCGGCCCGCGTGAATGTTAGCGCCGAAGCGGATCGCTTGTTTGCGCATATTTTCCATGAGCTCCGGGCCTGTAATGCCTTCGGGGAAGCCAGGGAAGTTATCCACTTCCGTTGTGGTCGTCAATTGCCCTCCCGGCTGAATGCCTTCAATAACGAATGGGGTCAGGTTCGCACGCGCCAAGTAAATCGCGGCAGTTAAGCCAGCAGGCCCGGTTCCGATAATGACCGCTTTGTGATGCATAGGATCTCCTCCTTTTCTGCCAATCGCTAGTGATTGATAGTTTGCTTAGCTCATTGTCGCCCGCAATTTAAGTTGTCTACAATTTAATTTTTAGCAATGTTTATAACTGAATAATAACAACCACAATTTAAATTGTCAACAATTAATTTGTGTGCAATGTAATTACATGTGCCAAAATAAGGTTTAACCCTACATTCAGTTAATCTTCAACTCATTTTCAGAAACGACAGGCATAATGATACACAGATCCAAATCACACAGAACAAGAAGGGAGATCTACAATGAACATCAAGAAAGCAGATCGCAAATGGATATGGGTGTCTTCTGTATTATTGCTCAGCTTGATCGTCTATGCCGTCTTCTACCCGCCGGTCCTCCAAAGCGCGCAAGCCGAAAAAGCCGTCGCCAAGGTGAATGGCGTCAATATAAGCACCAACCAACTCTATGAGGCCATGGTCACCAGCGGCGGCGCACAAACGCTTGATGCTTTGATCAGCGATGAGATTATTAATCAAGAAGGCCAAAAAGCAGGTCTTCAAGTGACTGATGCCGACATTAACGAAGAGCTTGCCTCGGTTCAGAGCTCTTTCGGTTCCGATGCCGAGTTTCAACAAACGCTCACTTCATACGGTATGACCCTGGACGATCTTAAAAAAAATATGAAATCCCAAGTGCTATTAAAAAAGCTGCTGTTACCGCAAGTCAATATAACGGATGAGGACATTCAAAAGTACTATAATGACAACCTCGAGTCCTTGAAAGTGCCTGAACAAGTGCAGGCTTCTCATATCTCCGTAGCCACTAAGGAAGAGGCTGATGCCGTTTCCGCAGAGCTGAAAGCGGGCGGCGATTTCGCTGCGCTGGCTAAGGATAAATCCACAGACACAGCTACCAAAGACAATGGCGGCGAGCTTGGATATGTATCCAGCGGGAAATTGGAAGAAGCTGTAGCCGCTTCGGCCTTCGCTTTATCTGCAGGCGGTACGAGCGAACCCGTGAAAACAAGTGCCGGCTATGACATTATTAAAGTAACGGATCACAAAGTTGCCTCCACACCGACATTGGATGAAAAGAAAGAGGAAATTAAAGAAACATTGACGAATCAACAAATTTCAACCCTGTCCAACGCGTGGCTGCAACAAAAGAAATCGGAATCCACCATCGAAAACTATCTCACAAAAAAAGCCTAAGCCAAATAAAAACTCCTTAGTCTGGACGACCAGCGCTAAGGAGTTTTCCCTATTTTACACACCTGGAGCTAGGGTGTTCGGATCTGCATCTCATCCAGGCTCTTAAACTGATAGCCTTGCCCTCTGGCATCGTCAATAATTTTGGCAAGAGCTTCCGTATTGTCTTTGGAAACGGAGTGAAGCAGGATGACAGCCCCCGGATGGAGCTGAGCCATGACATTGTTGTAGGCGTGCTGCCAACCTTTCTGGTTCTTCGGCTCCCAATCTCTGTAGGCAATGGACCAGAACACATTCGTATAGCCGAGCTGTTTGCTCACCGCTAATGACTGCCCGTTAAACACGCCCCTCGGTGTTCGAAGATAGCGCATCTCCTGTTGCCCGGTGATGGCTTTGACCCCATTTTTGACGTCGTCCAGCTCTTTTTGAATGCGGGTCGCAGAAATTTGACTCATATCTGGATGGCTCCATGAATGGTTGCCGATAAGATGGCCTTCCAGCGCCATGCGCTTGAGCAATGCAGGTTCGGTTTTAATATAATGCCCCGTCACAAAGAAAATCGCAGGCACCTGCTTCTCTTTCAGCACGTCCAATATTTTACCGGTGTAGCCTTGCTCGTACCCATTATCGAAGGTCAAGTACAGCTCTTTAACGGTAAGATCTCCGGTGAAGATAGCGCCGTATTTCTTCAAAAGATCCTTGAACCCTTCTTCATCAATAGAAGGACGCTGGCCTTTCGAGCTTTTTTTAAATCCAAAATGATAGGACCCATCGGCAGACACGAGCGAGGCTTGTCCCAAAAGCATGACCATTACCATCGCCAGGATACGCATGCAGTTCATGAGTTCAGATTCACTCCTTGATATCAGTGGATTTGTTCAATTTCGTGAGCAAGTGTAGCCTCTTACTAATATGCCACTTTTTAGACTTCGTTTATGTGATGATCAGGCTCCTATCAGGTAGGGTAAATGATGGAATTCAGCATTCTTTTCACAGAAATTCACCATTAGACAGATATCCGACAAAACGGTAGAATGCAAGTAACCATCGGTCATCATCTGATATCTTATCGCAGCGCCAAATCATTCAAGGAGATTCGAATGAAACCTCATGATATCGAACGCATTCAAGCAGCCTATCCTTGCTTTGCTGGAATTCCTGACAGCGCTTGGCAAGAGGCCGATATACTCGCCATCAGCCCATCCACCCCACACGCGATCCGCGAAGGCCATATTTTTCAGCATGCGATGTTTATCGTTAGCGGTTGGATTCGCGTTTACCAAATTAGCCCGACAGGCAGAGAAATTACCCTTTACCGCGTGTACAGCGGCCAAAGCTGTGTGCTGATGATGGCCAGCATTTTGGGGGATATCCCTTACGAAGCTTGTGTCTCGGTTGAAGAAGAAACGGAAGTGCTGCTTCTCTCCGTGACGATGTTTCATAACTGGATGGGCGCTTATCCATCCGTTCGACAGTTTATTTATCGGCAATTTACGGAACGCATGACGACGGTCACGACGCTGCTGGATAAAGTTGCTTTCCAGTCTATTCCTTATCGTCTTGCGGAATATTTACTTGTGGAATCCAACAGGCAGCAGACCCCAGCCCTGCGCATGACCCACGAACAGCTAGCCGTTGAAATCGGCACCGCCCGCGAGGTTATTACACGCATTTTGAAAAGCTTCGCCGCACAAGGGACGCTCGCTTTAAGCCGCGGACAGATCACGATTCTAAACCGTGCACAATTGCAACATAGCCTAGATCATCCTTTGTGACTTTATCACGGAACATTCGGCCCTACTCCCCTACAATCATACTTGCAGCACCACATTCTATGGGGAGGCTATAACCATGAACCCTTATTACGACCCGTCCAATCTAAAACGTATTCCTGAGCTTATGAAGCTGGCTCCACAAGCCGCAACTTCCTTTCTAGCTTTCGAAAAGGATGTTTATGAAGAATCGCATGCGATCCCTCCGAAGATGAAAGAGCTAATCGCTGTAGCTGTCGCCCATGTGACCGGATGCCCTTATTGCATCGATGTGCACGTCAAGAAATGCAAGGCGCTGGGCGGCACGCAGAAAGAGATTTTCGAGGCGGTTCTAGTGGCCGCTTCTACGCGTGCTGGCGCTGTACTCAGTCACGCCACGCATGCCCTGATCTCGTTCGAGGCATCGGGCGAGCAGCCCCATGTTGCACATTCGGCTAGCGATAAGCCGGCAGCCGAGCCGGAATGCTTCTGCTAACCAATCCAACAAAAAAAGCTGAGAATATCCCCGTTGATGGCGTGGATGCTCTCAGCTTTTTTCACTTGTGCAGGAACGTGCAACTATGTCACTATCAGTATATAGCTAAAAAAAGAAGTCGACTATACCGTCTTCACCTATCGCCTGCTCCCTGAGAACAGCCCTTGGACGCTGCATGGCTCGCTCACTACGACCAGCGAATATAAAATTCATTACATGGTTGACGAATTGATTCGCACAACGCACGACATTCACATGCATTCGGCCGAGGAAGAAGCCGCCCATCAATTCAGAAAACGGCTCATGTTTGAGCGCATTCTATTCATCTATCTCTACGAATCCTATCTAACACGTGAGAATAAGAAGTCCACGGCTGAAGCCATGGAAGAGACTCTCTCCTATATGAACGAACATTATATGGTGGACCTTACGTTACCCACGCTTGCCAGGCGAGCAGGTTTAAGCGTTGGTCATTACACCGTCTTATTCAAAAAGCTGACGGGAACGACAATGACCCATTATTTACATACGCTTCGCATTGAAAAAGCTACATGCCCCATCTTCATATTTGATATGTTCGAAACGAATATAATTCGATATGATTCCAATTGATAATAATAATCATTTGCAGGGGGAGAAGAAATGAAAGTTTTGATCCAGCGTATGTTCAGTTTTGCCTTGATAAGCCTACTTGCTATCAGCCTTGCTGCTTGCGGCAAGTCGACGAATAGTCAGCCTGAAGCCACCTCAGCCACAACGCCAGCGCAAGCCAGCACGAAGCCGGCCTCCACACCGGCGGACGGCAAAATTACCGTCCAAGATGCGGCAGGAACCGTCGAGCTGCCCAAGAAGCCTGAGCGAATTGTCGCCATGGAATTCAGCTTTACCGACATGCTGGTGACGCTCGGCGTACAGCCAATTGGCGTAGCCGATGACAGCAGCCCGGATTTATTCATGGATTCCGTGAAAAGCCAGTTAAACAACTACAAATCCGTCGGTTCCCGCTACGAGCCTAACATCGAATTAATTAGTTCCTTGCAACCCGATCTCATCATCGTTGATATTAACAAGCACAAAAATGCGATTCCACAACTAAAAGCCATTGCACCTGTTCTCGTTCTGGACGATTTCCAAGCCGACTACAACCAAATGCTGAAGAACTATGTGATTGTCGCAAAAGCCGTCGGGAAAGAAGAGGAAGGGAAGAAACGTTTAAGCGAGCACCAAGCCAAAGTGGATACATTGAAAAAGAAATTGAAATCCACGAACCTTCGCGTCGTTCCTGCCGTTGTGAATCCCAAAGGCTTCTTCGCCCATTCGGATCACTCCTACAGCGGTTCCTTTTTGGCCATGTTAGGCTTTACGGATCCGGTGAAAAACAGTGCGGCTTATCCACAGATAACCTTGGAGCAGCTCGTTGAATCGAATCCGCAGGCGCTGTTCTTGCTGCCGACCGAGAAAGATACCATCGTGAAGCAATGGGAAACGACTCCTATATGGAAAAAAATTGACGCTGTCGCCAACAATAAAGTATTTACTGTGGAAAGACGCGACTGGTCCTTATCCCGGGGACTGCTCGGATCCGAAAAAATACTCGAGGATATTGTAAAAAATTTGGGAGAGTAGCCCCATGATGATACCTTCATTCAGAAAGCAGAGCCGTACAAGGACTCTGCTCTTCCTTTTTTCTGCGTGCAGCGTGGTATTGGTCATTGGCATGATCTGCAGTTTGAAATGGAGCCAAGCCTATACCTCCTGGCAGACTTTATTCGAAGCTTTAACCTACCAAGGGCATGATAAATCGCATTTGTATATCCAAACGCTCCGCTTGCCTCGCACGCTTATGGCCTGCATCGTCGGCATCCAACTGGCCTTGGCCGGACTGCTGACTCAGCTTACCACGAAAAATCCGCTCGCTTCTCCTCACATCTTCGGCATTAATGCCGGTGCGGCTTTAGCGGTCGTGTTCGGATCTGTGGCAATCGCGGGTTTGACCAACATGGGCTACATTCTGTTTGCCTTCGTTGGGGCCGTCCTAGGTGCTGTGCTGGTATGGTCGCTCGCGGGCAAAGGCTACAAACAATATATCCGTCTGGCGCTAGCGGGAATTACGATCCATTTCCTGCTAGCGTCACTGACAGAAGGTCTCATTATCCTGAATCAACAGGCTACGGACAGCATGATTTTCTGGCTTGTCGGGTCACTTAATCATGCCGTATGGACGGATGTTCGGATGATTCTTCCATTTTTCTTAGGAGGATTGCTGCTCTTCGGCATCATGCTCCCTTCCTTTCGCCTGTTGTTGGTGGACGATGAGATTGCCCTCGGGCTCGGCCAACGCCTCATGGCAGTGCGCGCGATCAGTGTGCTGCTCGTTATCGTTCTGGCCGGGTCGGCCGTTGCCCTCTGCGGTCCGATCGGATTCGTGTGCCTGATCGTCCCGCATATTGCCCGAGCCTTGGTTGGAAATAAGCTGGCTGTCCTAGCTCCATTAACCGCAATTCTCGGCGGAGCTTTGCTGGTTTATGCGGACTTCATCAGCAGGTTCGTTGCATTTCCATACGAGTCTCCTGTCGGCATTATCACTTCAGCCATTGGGGCTCCCTTCTTCATCTATTTAGCCCGAAAACAAGGAGGTGCCAAATGAGGAAGAAGGTTCTCGCTCTGGTTGCTGCATTGGGTATTCTGATTCTCTTGGCCATCCTATCCGTTCGCGTAGGCGCCGTCCCGGTTCCTTTCCACGATATTTGGGCCAGCTTGCTGCATGAGAAGAATAAGTCCTTATTCATCGTCAATGAGGTTCGCCTGCCGCGCATCCTTGTCGGGATTTTAGCGGGGTTCGGCTTGGCCGTCGGCGGCGTGATACTCCAAAGTCTAGTGCGGAATCCACTGGCCAGTCCCGATGTCACCGGTATTACCAAGGGGGCCGGTTTTACCGCAGCGGCAGTTATCTTTTTATTTCCCAAAGCGCCCAGCTTCCTGCTGCCAATCGCGGCCTTCGCCGGCGCTCTCACAGCGTTCATCCTGCTCTTGCTCTTAAGCAGGCGCTTAACCTTAAGTCCCGCTTCCCTTGCTCTTGTAGGCGTTGCGTTAGGCGCCGTCTTTCAAGCAGGCACGCAGTACTTGATTGTCCGGCACCCGAGCGACATCAACATGGCGCTGCTGTGGATGTCCGGCAGCTTATGGAGCCGAAGATGGCACGATGTCTATGCTCTGCTGCCATGGATTGCCGTACTCCTCCCTCTGGCGTGGAGGCATTTCGCCAAACTGAACATCTTCCCGCTCGGCGACGAAATCACCGCCTCGCGAGGGTAGAGTCATCTAGAATGAACACTTTTTCACTCTTGGCTGATGCAAGTGATGTAAACGGCCGAACCACAATCAAACTGAGTTAATGAAGAAAAGCCCGCCAAACAAAACCGAGATGATTCAAGAAGCGGAAGACGACATCTTTGCCTGGTAGCGAAATACTACGGTTATTCCAGTAGGCAAACCCAAAAACAAGTGAAAAGAGTAACTGAAAAACTGCGAGTGCAGGTAGGCCAAAAGAATTGCGAACCCCTGCTTAGCAAAGGAGTTCACCGAATTAAAAACAGAAGAAAAACGAGACTGGTCAGACGCACTTCCATGATACCAAACGAAAAGTTTTTTTTTCAAGAGAAAGAATATATGCACTTAAACCTTACAACCGCAAGGAGTATCAGCCATTTCAGAGTTGCGGAAGTTGAGTGAATAATACGGCCGCATTGAACTTGTGGTTCTGAAAACCAATAACTCATTGTGTCACTAATCATGTTCCGGGATTGATTAATATTCTGAATAAAGTTATTAAATTGATAAAAAACAATATCAACTATATAATGTAAAAAAAACCAATATTTATTTTGGGGGAATTTTAGTTAATTTTCATTAATTATAACAGATCCTCATGTTCACTTCCCCTTGTTCCATGTTGTTCAGTTTGAAGTCGAATTTATAAAATGGAAGGGTTGTGTGATAAATTGAGTCTAACTACGCTACGCTTTTTTGCTATTGGAACATTCGTGGTAACAATTACCCTATTTACTATAGATGGTTTATTTATCCATCATGGTCAGTGGTTTGACGGAATTGGAATAATGTCTACCTGGGTGCTACCTCCAATAGGTATTATATTTGTAAGTATTGCATTAAAAAGAACAGATTCTATCAAAGATAAAATTCTTTTAGGACTAAATATTTTTACTTTTTTTCTATTTTTTATGTTTATGTTCTTTGGAACATTATTTTTCGGACCATAAATACAAAAAAAGATATTTTTGTGCAAAGAGGCCTGGTGCAATGTAATGCACCAGGCCTCTTAGTACTAACTATATACACTTCTTTATTTAGCTACAAGCTCCTGCAATTTGCGCTGCAGCAAAATATGTCCTAACCACAAACGCGGCCCAGCCAGATTTCCCCTTTAAGCAATCTAAAAGATTCCAATCACATTGACAATTAAAGTAACCGTTCGTAGCATAGCACTGATCATGAATCATGCAGCAAGTGTCAACTGCATCAACAGGTGCACTAGGACCACTACAGCCAGGACCACACCAATTACCATGAACGAAACAATTATCTTGAGGGGTGACCGAATCGTTCTCACTGATGGTTTCAATCACTTCCCCTTCTCTTACGAGCTTCACTGCACCATTTTCAACCTCAAATTGGTGCTCCTTCTTATTCTTTACAAGAGTGCCCGTTACCTTTTCGATAATATCTGGATAATCGAGGTGTCGGAAATTACTATACCAAATGGAAACATCATCTGTGAGTACAACTTCTGTAACGGTTCCCGCTAAATCCTCAGTTTGTAATTGAGTAGATTTTTTCAACTCGAATTGAATGTTCTCTCTTTTGATAAATCCCTCTTTAACAAAATATTGAATGATCCGCTTAACATCTTTGTTCGTATCTAGACTCTTCGTTTGATATTTTTTTTCTACCTGACTTAATTCTCGTTGATAAAACTCACTACTCATAGATCCCCATCCTCCTTGGATTTCAATTTTCGGATCAAATTCTGCAGTAATTTAATCCAGGATGCTGCAATTTGCTAAATTTTGTTAGCACCCTATACCTTAGAAAGAGTAGACCACTATCATTTTTACAACCTATTTCAGAGATAAAATTTTAAAATTATTATGCAATTGGGTATTTTTACAGAGCTCTTTAAATATCTCGTGTTCTTCCATAAATCTTGACGTCATTTTTTCAAATTTACTGATTATTAATGCTGCGGCACCTGCAACATGGGGGACTGCCATAGATGTACCAGACATCTCAGCATATGTATTTTGGGGAGATGTTGAAATAATACCTACACCAGGCGCGTACAAATCAATTTGACCGTTTGTGTTAGAAAAAGGCGCTAGCATATTATCAAAATCGATCGCACCTACTTCAACAACTTCTTCATAATATCCTGGGTACATGATTTCATCGGTTTCTAAATCGTTATCCCCTAAATTTCCAGAAGCGCAAATAACGAGTATGTTTTCTTTACATGCAAGTTTTATAGCTTCATGTAAATTTTTATCATCCTTATATCCTCCTAAAGACATTGTTATGATCCTTACTCTTTCACCTGATTCTCCGCGCCATTGTACAGCATAAATAATCGCTTCAATCAAATAGTCATAAGAGCCATGCCCACTTATTGAAATAGCCTTTAATATAAGTAATTTTGCTTTCGGTGCGACGCCCACCACCCCACTATTATTTAAGGAGGCAGCTATTGTTCCAGCTACATGTGTTCCGTGTAACAAGTTATCATCATAATTGTCGACATCCCCATCATAATCAGGTGTAAAATTTCTCCCACCTACGATATTAGCGACTAAGTCAGGATGATCGATCTGACATCCAGTATCGATGACCGCAATTACCACATTTTCACCCATTACATCTTTATTCCATAAATTTGTAGCGCCCACCATATCTACTCCTCGAGGAATCTCGGTATTATGAGTCAATGTTTCTTTGAATTCATAGGGAATCAAAAAGATTTTTTTCGATTCTTTCAATTTATATCATCTCCTTTATTTAAAATTAGAATAGTAGGCTGGTATCAACCGTGTCACACACCTATTTCTACATAAAGAGAACACAGAAAATATAAAAACAACTCCGTAAACTTACTCCGCCGCCAATCGCTCCCAAATAATCAGCATCTAGCCAATTACTCTGACCGGCCAGCAACCATGCTTCGCAATAGCACCCATTGTAAGAATATAGATTCAGACTGTGTTAAATTTTTGCTTCTTACCTTCTCCACCCATGCCCATTCCGTTATTATTCCTTCGTTATAATAGCTACCTATGATTTCATCCAACATTGTCCACTGATAGTCCACTAATTCCATGATGTCTCCTCCCTTTTTCACTAATTCGTCTACACTAAATAATGAATATTTATGACATATATCCAATAGATTATTCCCATACATTGGGTTAGTTGCCCATGTTCCAGTAAGCCTTCTGGCTACATCTTCAGGATCTTCATTTCCTGGAATACCTTTATAAAGGCTAAGCCTGTTAATTAAATCCGTATGGTACATGACACTGTCGTATACGCTTGCAAAGGACTTAAATCCATCTTGAATCTTGATCCATATACCGTTTATAAACTCTCTTGTGGTCCATTTCCCGTCACTACTATCTTTAATACCAAATGCATTGTTTTTCTCTATAAAGAGCCTGCTTTCACCCCATTCTGTTTCTTCTACCATTTGGGATAAGGTAATAGAACACAAAACACGCTTCTCTCTCGGCGTGGCTTGATATTCCTTCATAACAATGGGAGTGTATACTTCAAAAAAGTCTTGTGGTTTCATTCTTGATAATCCAACCTTCTATTTTTTCTCTAAACTTTCGATCTTATGCTTTAAAATTTCGTTTTCAGCTTTAAGATGAGCGTTTTCAATGTGTAATTGCTTAAGTTCATCTTCTAGTACCTTGATTTGTTTTTTATTTTCATGGAGCTCATCCTGAAGGCGATTTATTTCATGTAAGATTTCTTTGCGAAACTGTGTATGTTCTTTTTGCAGGGCGGCACGTTCTTCAAGTAAAATGTTTTGATTTGTTTTTTTGTTTTTTAAAATAAATCTCAATACCTGGGAAAGTGCCACTCCAAAAATAATGTATAAAATGCTTTCTAGATTCATATGACACCCTCACTTGTTGGAAGATGACCGACAGCTATTACTAATACTTTATTTTTTTTGCTTTTTTTCATTTCCCCCATAATCATTCCTCCTTCTCAAAAGTAAAAAGGAGCGTAAATTACGCCCCCTGTAAAGCTATTCTTTCTCATGACACGCTTTAAAAAAGCCATTTTTCCAGGTTACCGGTTGTCACTATAGATATACATTCTATTTGAAGGATATGATCCATAGTTGTTCCGCTTAGCTAAAGTTACTAATCTTTTTAATAATACGCGGCTTGTACTAAAGAATGTATCCTTTCTAAGGCAATCTAACATCACTTTAGACTGATCTAAATTTCTTTGACCAACTCTACTTATTTAGCTCAAAAGTAATTCACTCAACAAACCAATGTTAAACCCTTTAATAACTTCTCTTTCTCCGTTGTTGCTAACAATCGTATAAGGCACTCCCTTTATTTCATTTAAAAGTTGAATGTCCTTAATTTCGGTTACTGTGACTTCCTCAAAATTAATTTGGTGTGTGTTCATCCACTCTTTGATATTTTGGCAATATATACAGTTTTCTCTGGTATGAATCAAAACTTTCTTCTCCATTACATTTCCTCCTAAATTTAATGATAAAGGGGATACCGGATTTGAACCGGGGATAAAGGTTTTGCAGACCTTAACCCTAACCACTTGGCGATACCCCCACTGATGTAATAATTGATAAAGTAATTGTTGTTTAAGAAACTACAACCTAATTTAGAAAATATCCTTTCGGCTTTTTCTGATACTTATAGCAAAAGTTTTTAGAAGTGACTCAAGAAGGTGCCCTCCTGCTTTTGGTAACCATACGTCCGCTTAACATAAATGATGATGTACTTAAGATGGGTTGTGTAAACAAATCTTCCGCTCACTGTTATGTATAAGTACAGTACAGTATACTGAGAGGGGATAAAAAAATGGAGGAATTGCTTAGTTGGAGAAATAGACACCGTAACATAAAAATAGAACTATTAAATTTAAGTAAACGAATCGAGTTTTCCCATCCTGAAGATGTGTCATTTTACCAAGAAGTTTGTGAAAAATATGCATACCACTTAAAAAGAATAGAGACAGACTGCTATAAAAAAAATGGTATACAAATTTGTAACTGTGGTTTTAACCCAGAGCATTGCTAGAATAAATCACATAAATTCCCCTGAATGATTAATGGGGATCACTTGAAAAGTCTTCACTTTTTCTGTTATAAGCAGAACAGGTGAGGACTTTCTACATATTTTATTCGCAACTATGTCAATATATAGATAATTTTGAAACAATTTTGCTTAAAACAGAATATAATTAGGAACAAGTGTTCCTATAGGTTGTTTTATTTACTATATTTTCCACTTTACAAAATAAAAGTAAGGAGGAAAAGGTTAATGAATGATTCTGAAGTTGAATGCCCTTATTTAGAAAGCACTGCTTACCAAACGTTAATACAACATCCAATAATGCAATCTTTTTTTAAAAATAAAGCTAATATGAATTTATTTTCCAATGTGCTGAGTAACCCCAACGAATCTAATAAAAATCAATTAGATCAAGCGTTTAAAGAATTCTATTTGGAACTACGACTCACCAAATACATATCGACTTTGATTCATTACAGTTCAATTGATTTCGATAAAAAACAAAGAAGAATACAAAGCAAATCGTTGCTTATTCTTGACCAACCCTTACCAGACTTAAATAATGATAACTTATGCATTAAAGAATCAATACCTCAGGAAAATGGTGATCCAGAAACTATATATGAGCTCAAAAGTAATAAACTGGAGGATCAATTTTCGGATTCCAAACTATTTAAGGCCATCCAAGTACTAACACCGAAAGAGAAATCGATCCTTACGCTGGCATTTATTAATCATCTTTCTGATACTCAAATTGCCAATCATACTGCTGTCTCCCAACAAGCCGTCACCAAAATGAAAAAAAACGCATTAAAAAAATTGCGAGAATCAATAAAAATCTAAGCTAGTGCTTCATTCACCAATTAATTGTAAGATTTGAAAGGAGACTTTTTTTATGGATAAACTTGCTATATTAATTAAAAAGGCGAAGAAAAATGATCACGATGCCATGAAATCCATAATCGTGATGTTTAAGCCGAAACTAGATCAATCGATGTATCAAACACCGTTTCAAGAACGAGCTGATCTTAAACAGGAAGTTTGTTTGAAAATTGTTGAAGCCGTTCATCGATACGACCTAGATGCCACACCAGGCTTTTGGGATTTTCTAAGAATGATAAAAATTAACGAGCTATCCATTTTCAATTACTCAGAGATTCGGGAAGTGCAATGAATGATTTATCGAAAGACTTTTTCAACAGTGTTGCACGAAAAGTGCCATAGGGTTTAGAAGCATCGGCTTTTTTAAAATACTGAAAGTTCCGTCGAGCAGGAAGAAGAAACCTCACGCCAAAGATCCTTCTTCGAAACTCCGATGAAGGATCTTTGGTGTGCTCACCCTGCGAATCAGCTTCACAGCGATCAGGATTCTTCGCCGGTATCCAGAACGGTACCTATCCCAAGACGTGATGCTTCCCGCCAGTAATAAGCCGCCAATCCGACATCGAATACAGCCAGGCCCATCGGATTGAAATACACCGGCTCGTCAGCACCATACGCATTCAACCCGTCACGGCACAGGACGTCTGACAACGTACGGACCTCGGATTCATCCAAGCCGCGCTGGATGTGCATTTGTTCCACGTCCGTATTTTCACGGCATACCTCCTGCCAATCATCAACGATGATTGCCTTAACATCCGCTACGCTTTCAAGCTTATAATCCCGAAGCGATACGTTCAGCAGCAGCGCCCCTGCCGGTGGCGATTCATCGATATACCGCTCAGAAGCGACCGTGCAGGTGGCAATGACATTAGCTTCCCTATAGGCCTCTTGCCAATCACTGGCTATATCTGTTATGGCACGGACAGCCTCAGGTATCGTGTCCGGGTCGATCCCTTTCAAATCATACAACGTGATTCGCTTCACCCTATCGCCGAATAGATCCGCACACATTTCGAGATGCAACCGGCCTATCGGCCCCCAGCCGATAATCCCCAAACGCAGTTCAGCAAGCTCCTTCGCGGCAACATATGCGCCTAGCATCGAAGCGCTAACTGCTGCCGTTCGCAGACCGCTCAGCAATCCGCTTTTGAAAAAAGCGACTGGCTCGCCCGTTGCAGGATCATTAAGGATCATGGTGTTATGGGCTCTGGGCAACCCCAGCTGGTAATTCTGAGGGAAACTCGCAATCCATTTGATCCCGGACATATTCACAGAACCGCCAACATAGGCAGGCATGGCAATGATACGGTTCGACGGCTCGCGGAAACGCAGATACGGTTTCAAGGGATGAGCGCAATCCCCTCTATCTTTGATGCTGACTACCTCTTTAATGATGCCCGCCAGCTTCCCCCAGTCGATTCCAATCTGGCGGATATGACGATCGTGTAAATAAATCATATGGCTATCCTCCATGCGCGGAACGGGGGTCGAAATTCAGTTCCTCCCGCACCCAATCATCGTTATACACCGTGCTCAGATACCGTTCCCCGCGATCAGGGAGGATAACGGCGCACACCGATCCCTCAGGGATGCTGTCTTTCATCCGGCGGACTACCGTAATCACGCCTCCAGCCGATGCGCCGGCCAAAATGCCCTCTCGCTCGACCAAGTCGCGGCAACCTCGAACACAATCCTTTTCGTTCACATACATTACGTAATCCGCCACATCATCTCGATGGAGCCCCGGCGTTATGCCGGCACCCAAACCCGGAAACCTTCGCGGACCCTTCTTCCCGCCGAAAATGCTGCTCCCTTCCGCATCCACGGCTACAATCTTAGTAGACCACTGTCGCTTTCGAATATAGTCGCTGCAGCCTCTGATCGTTCCACATGAGCTAACACCGCAAAACAAATAATCAATGGGCCCAAGCTGATCCCCAATTTCGCTCATTGTTGATTCTGAATGGGCCATTGCGTTATCCGGGTTCCCGTACTGGTTGGTCCAATAAGCGTGTGGAATCATCTTAAGCAATTCGCCTACTCTTCGAATGCGTGCAGGCAGGAATTCCCCTGTCGCTGCATCCGCTTCCGTAACCAGATCAATTTCTCCGCGAAAGCTGCGAATAATCTGTTTATGCTGTTCCGTCGTGCGTGGATCCACTACACAAATAAAGCGAAGCCCCAGATAACAGCACAACTGCGCTAAGCTGATCGCCAGATTGCCTGAGCTGGACTCGATGATGACACTATTGCTTGTAACCTCACCTCGGCGGATGGCCTCCCTGAGCATATACATCGCTGGTCGATCCTTGGCGCTACCTCCAGGATTCATCCACTCCAACTTCCCGTAGACAAAGAAAGGCTCCGCCTCGAACAATCGCCGTAGCATGATAAGCGGCGTGCCGCCAATCGCTTCGACGATGCCTCCCTCGAGCTTCATGTGCATTCCTCCTTCATTCGTATACGATTTTTTTATGTTTAACGGAGCTGCGGTGAAGCGAATCATCGAAGCTGCTCCCGATCACTTGAATGCCCTCCAGAATGCCTGACCGGATCATCATGCCGATCTCCGGCGTTCGCTCTTCCAAATCGCTGCGGACGCGCTCCAGCAACGACGGATCCACCACCTGCGAGCCATAAACATAAACCCGCAGCGCATTGCCCGCCACCTTTACGCGAACACTGGCATCGCCCAAGTGACGGTATACCACGTCTTCAATATCGTAGATACTAATTTTTTCTCCGTGCTTCAAGTCCGGCCCTATTCTCTTCACAATGCTCTGAAAGCTCTGCCTGAGCGTTCCTTCCACTACTATGGGGCGTAAGTCGCGTACAACATCGTAAGTCACATAACGCAGGGCGGGAAACGAATCCCTCACCATCGATGTTAGTACAAGCACCTGCTCCTCATCCGGCAATGGGTCCATGTCGGCTCCAAGCCCCTCCGCGCTTATCCCTTCGGCAATGAGCCCATCAACAACTACGTAGCGTCCATGCTCATGAGAGAAATACGCGATGGTCCCAATCTCGATAGAACCGTACGTGTCCGTTATTTGTTCCACGCCGATGCCTAGTCGTTCCGCTGCTCGCCGCATCCAGCCCGGTGAAGCAATCTCGCCAACCAGAATGACATGGCGAATGCCGTAAGAGGCCGGCTCCTCCGAAGCAAGCAAAATCCGCTCCAAAATGGACGGCATCGTATACAGCACCTCAGGCTGAAAATCCTTTAATCGTTCGATATGTTGTTCTACCGGCAAACGAAAAGAAAGGGACTCCACTTCCATGCCCAAACGACGGAACACGTCAACAGCTGTCGCTTCCGCATGACCTGTACCCATATCCGCCATGGCCGTCCGAAAGCCGCCCGTTCCAAGAATCGCCCGGAACACATCGAGCTTAATGCCCAGATAAGCCGCTTCATCCGATTCGGAATAGAAGATTGTTTTGCGGCGATTAGAACTTGTACCAGAAGTTCGGTAACGGTTCAACTCGTTGATCTGCTCCATCGGGTTATCTGCCGTATAATAATGCGTTTCCAGCTTAGATGCTGTCATTAGCGGCAGCTTTTCGAGAACAATCCCCTCATTTCCGCTATTCCCGTCAAGCTCTGGATCGTACCACGGGAAGCTGTATGACATCCTTTCGACAATTTCCTTTAGCTCACTCTGCGTCGACATCAACCCTTCCCCCTTTCCCCACTACCTACCATATGCGCTCCACCTTTACGGGGTTCAACCAACCAGCACCTACTTCCGCCTTGTTCCGTATACTGCAAGAGATTCGCACAGAAGAAAGGGTGGATACAATATGAACAGGAAACTCACACGAGTTTCGAGTAAATGGTTCAAAACCAAAATCGTGTTGAACGATGAAAAACTCGCCGGACATATACCAGCCACACGTAAATTTACACGCAGTCGTTTATTAGCCATGCTGGAACGTTATGCCATGCTTTATGTCAAACCAGATACAGGATCACGTGGAATCGGCGTCATACGTGTAGAGAAGAAAGGAGGCTTATATAGATATCAAAGCGGAGTACGCGCGTATAAATTTTCAACCTTCCCAGCCTTCTATCAATCGTTAAAGAGCAGAATTGGCAAAAGGCGCTACCTCATTCAGAAGGGTATTCACGTCTTGAGGTACGAAGGACGCCCCTTCGACTTTCGTGTCATGATCCAGAAAAATCCTGCTCGCAGATGGGAATGTACAGGAACCGCAGCGCGCGTCGCTCATCCCCATAAAGCTGTAACGAATGGGAGCCAGGGCGGTACCATTTTCTCTCCGGCCGATCTGCTTCATCCTTTGGCCGGGACTAACAAAACGGCAGCATTGCTGAAACAAATGAACACGATCGCGCATAGGACTGCGAAGCAGTTCAGCCGCCACTTTCCGGCCATGAATGAACTGGGGCTTGATATAGCGATTGATCGCAGCATGAAGCCTTGGATTCTGGAGGTGAACACGCATCCCGATCCGTGTCCATTCACGAAACTCACAGATAAGCGCAACATTCGTAAAATCGTCGCTTACGGCAAAGCCTATGGACGCCGATATCGTTTGACTTGCTCAAAAGCCAAGAAAGCACCAAAACTCAATAGTAAAAAATGATTGTGGATATCTAAAGCTGTGGATATGTTGACATGATTGGGGGAAGTTATGCACAATAAGGCTTTGATGCTTGTGGGGATTGTGCATAAATTTGTGGATAATGGCACAAGTATAGACAAAATAAAACGGGAGCCCTTCTCTAGGGTCTCCCGTCTTGACTTCCATTCGGATTATTCAACTACAACTCTACGATCTGCTTACGATCTCGTCTATTTCACTCTTTAACAAAAGATACCTATGAACGCTTCTCATGATCGGAACCTTGGTCAGGTTGTTTTTTTCCACATATACTTTCATCTGATCTTTAGAAATGCCTAATGATCGACCCGCCTCAGTAACCGTCAAAACAACTTGATTGCTTGTTGCATTAAACGTCTTCTTCACCTTTTGATTCCAGTCTTCAAATACTTGCATACCCGGCAACCTTTCTCATTCCTATACCTTCTGAATACTTTTTATTATAGCATGTTTACTTATTAAACATACTTATTTAATTATGAGACTCTGATTAGAAAAAAAACGAGTCCTTAGAATCGCTTCCAAGGCTCGTTTCGCATTTTAGGGAATTACAGCAATTCTTTCCTCAGCTGTTCCGGCGATTTGGGGGATAAATAACCAGGCGCAATGTCGAATACTGTGCGCGCGCCCGATTGGCCTTCTCGGTTCAAGCGATAGGCAGCTCGTGCATAAGCGACTAATACGCTTGCTGTGAACTCAGGATTGCTATCCAGCGTCAAGGAATATTCGATCAGTTGCTTGCTGCCTGAACCAGTCAATCCACTGCGGAAAACAAATCCGCCATGCGGCATCGTAGCATGATTCTTTTGCAATTCTTCTTCCGTAATGAAGGTAACGGTCGTGTCATAGTCGGAGAAATAGTTCGGCATGGAGACGATCTCCTGCTTAATCCGTTCCAAATCCGCGCCCTCGTGCGCCACGACGAAGCATTCACGCGTATGCTTTTCGCGGGTCGACAGCTCTGGCGTATGCCCGCTGCGAATTTGCCCCATCACCTCTGAGGAAGGCAGCGTATACTGCACGCCGTTCTTCACGCCTTCCACGCGACGAATCGCATCGGAATGGCCCTGGCTGACCCCTTTCCCCCAGAACGTATACTCCTTGCCTTCAGGCAGGATGGATTGTGCGATCAGTCGGTTAAGGGAGAACATGCCGGGATCCCAACCGGTGGAAATGACAGCCACTTGGCCGGATTGCTTGGCCGATTGGTTCACTTCATCGAAATAGTCCGGAATTTTCGCATGCGTATCAAAACTATCTACCGTGTTGAACATTTTGCTGAAAAATGGCCCCTGCTCCGGTAAATCCGTTGCCGAACCTCCGCATAAAATCAAAACATCAATCCGTCCCTTAAACTGCTCAACATCGGAAACGGAGTAAAAAGGCACATTGCCTTCCCCTTTCATCGATGCCGGATCACGGCGCGTGAAGATGCCGACCAGCTCCATATCCGGGTTCTGACGAATCGCAGAAACGACTCCTCGTCCTAAATTACCATACCCTACTATGCCCATCTTGATGTTTGCCACTAAGATACCTCCATTATGCATTTGTCATTGTTAAGTATAGAAAAAAAATGATAACATAACAAGGCATGTAAGCATTTTATCGTGCACGCACCACCCTAAGCATGGTCATAAAAGCACCGCGATATGCGCCTAGAGCACTTTTTTGGCATATGGAATTTTTCGGATGATCCCTGCCGCAGCCAAACAAAAGGCAACGGAAAGCGCCGAAACCAGTATCCATTTGATCATCGCCGGAAGCGCCACTCCGTGAAATACGAGCGTCCAGCCTACGATAATCGGCGGGTGTATCAGATAGACGGTATAGGCATGTTCGGATAACCATGTGGAGAAGCCGCTGGGGGTATTGAAGCATTTTTGAAACCAGGAAAGCAGCGTGATCACGATACCGAAACATACGAATGGCTCCCACATGGCATAAAAGAAAGCTTGAGCGTTGAAGCCGCCTTCAACATGCAAGGGTCCATCTAATGCGCCAGTAAAAACTAATCCTAGCGGCAGTATAGGAATCATTGCGATTGAAGTCCATTTCCAGACTCGTTTTAATTTCTCCGGAATTTGTGTCAACCACCCGTGCCGCTGCGCAATAATACCTGCAATGAAAAGCACAATGTACGAGGGGAAGTAGCCAAGCTGCAGCTCCAAAGGCCCCGTTCCAGTCGGGTATACCAATCGCACTATAAAACCAATAAGACCAATGGCAATTGCTGCGGCCAGCAATTTCTTTCCGCTAGGAAATGGTATGGATTCCTTTGCTCTCTTGCTTTTTCTGACTATGAATCGGTAGAGCACATACAGCAATGCAAAATAAATAGAAGCTTCTAAGAACCAGGCCGGGCCAAAGAACGTCCACCGGAAACTCCAGACGTTAGCCTTGTAAAATTCAGCTGCCGTTTGTTGATCGCGAAACTTGGCAAACCACACCGTCATCGGGCCGATCAGAAAGTAATACAGGAGCAGAGGGATACCCAAGCGGATAAGCCTGTCCTTTATAAATCTGGCAGCTCCTTTTTTCTCAAAGGATGGCGCGATGAAATAGGAAGAAATGAAAAAGAAAAGTCCCATAAAAAACGATTGGCACACGGCGGTGAATATCGTTAAAAGAACCATCGTCCCATTGACATGACTTTTATCGACATCCTCCAATATCCATGAGCCTGCTGCACCATAAGCAATTGAAGTATGAAACACCACAAGCAGAATGGTCAGGCACACCCGTAAATGATCTAAATATGCAAAGCGCTGCGCGGCCAAAAAGATACCCCCTATTTTTTGGTAATATTGTATCATATTCTTAATCTTTCGGGTGTAAATTCTATCTTACGGCAAGCTGTTACCAATTCTGCTGGAGCCGTCCTCATACCCGTCGATGTCCAATCTACGATCGTTTCGGACGAAAACGGATGATGGTCATCACGTCTGTCGGACAATGAAAAAGAGCACCTCGTTCACCCGAGGCCACTGAAGAACTTATGTTTTTTTACGGCGTCTCGCATAAGTTGCAAAAAAGACATCTACCTCCATTTTTTAGGGGGCGGATGTCTTTT
>NZ_JBFNXH010000011.1:0-194731 GCF_040812395.1 Paenibacillus tabacirhizosphaerae
TTTTTGAACGATTGCTCGTTCGTGCTTCTTCACTCGTTGTTCAGTTTTCAAAGAACAATTTCTTTCGTTTTTGTTCACCGACCGTTTAGCGGCGACTTTTATAATATATCACATTCAACTCATTCAATGCAAGCTTTTTTTTCGTTTTTATTTTTTGCTTGTCTCACATTGTCTGTTTCGAAGGCAAACCGTTTTTGGCGGCGAAAGTTAATTTATCATAGATTCCTTAACAAAGTCAAGCAATAAAAAAAGAATAGGAGTAAACTCCAATTCTTCAAGAGAAGCAGCATTAAACGGCTGTATACTGGAGCTCTAATTCGGTTAATTCTTCATCCACTGGCACTGCTATTTCTTTAATTAATCCTTTTTTAACCAGCTTATTCAACAAAAGTGGAAGTTCTACTTTTACCTCTAGCAACTGTGAATGTTGTTGAAGCTCATCAGCGCTCATCGGATGATCACTTTCAGCTAATATGTGAATGAGTGCTTCACAGCAGCGTTCCATTTTGGACATGACGGAGAATTCACAGGCAAGCAAAACCAACTGAACTCTTTGTTTTAACGTTTCTTTACTCGTTGTCAGTTCTTCATAAAGCTTATAAACCCCGGGATTGATGGCACGAATTTGCCTCCATACGGTGATTTCGGGATGGTATCCGTCTTCAATAATGACAATACGCGCCCAGTGATGCAAGGCCTCTAGAATGTTGTTATAGGCATCAAGCAAGTGTTCATCCAGGATGTACTCCTTGCTCTGCAAATATTTGCGTAGAAAATGAGAAAATTCAATAAGAAGCTTATGTTCACGTAAATCAATCGGAAATTCAAGCATTCTGTGGCGAAGTCCTTCCAAGTACGTGTTCTGATCCAGAAGTATCTCCCCTTTCAGCAGCCAATGAATGATATTTCGATTTACTCCGTGTCGAATCCATTCTTCAAGAGAGGAGGGGTCCGCCCATCTTTCTTGTATCCTAGAATCGTCTCTTATATAATTAGACGTATGATTGTTCAGGCTCTGGTCGTTCGTAATGATTAGCAGCAATGTATCGAATCCGTCTGTCAGCACGGGAAGCTGCTTAGGGTTATCTACTACCATAATACTGATAACTCTTTGGTCATTTCGGAACTTAAGCAAAAGCTGCTCTCTATCGATTCCCATGGGTATCAGAATCTCCTGTCTCGAATTGTTTATTTAGATAGTTCTACATCGAAGACGGAGTTTCCTGCTGATTTCTGTGAAAAATCACACAAAAACCAATTTTTTAGACATAAGGGGAGGAACAAAAAAAGTGCGTTTGAGATCGAGTAAAGTGAATGAATTCCGTTTATGGGGACTTGCCATGACAATGGGCGGGATGCTGCTTATGATCATAGGTCTTGCCGGTATTGTTTTTGATTGGGGCAAAGCCGGAAGGATCATCGCCATTATTTTTATGATTATAGGTATGATCAGCGTATTAGTCAGTATGGGGATATACTTCTGGGCAGGTATGCTCTCGACTTCCGCTACGGTGATTGATTGCCCTGAATGTGGAAGAAGAACAAAAATGCTGGGCAAGACCGATCGATGCATGTTCTGTAAAACGATTTTGACTATAGATCCTCAATATCAACCAGCCGCAGAAGCCGAAAACTCCGCGGGTCAAGCCCTTCAAATAGATTTAGACAAGGGGCAGGAGCACAAATCCCATTGATGCAGCCAAAGAAAAAGCCGATCCTCGAGAGGGTCGGCTTTTCTATTTAGAAATTATTTGCTCTCAAGCGAATCCTGGATGACTTTCCACATAGCAGGCTGTTCAAAGCCTCTTCGCCAAGAAGCTACTCCCGCCAAACCATATTTCTTCACGAGTTCGATTCGCGATTTCACCGATGTATCATCTTCCAGCCAAATGCGTTGAAGCTTAGTCCCCTCTTTGTATTCCACATAGTTCTGGCCAGTTTCAGGAGAAAAGACAGGTGTCAGTTTTTTGTCATTAATGATCTTCTGAGCAGCTTCCATGGTTAGCGTCTTGGAGGTTACTTGCGTCTTCCCGCTCTTAGTCTCTTCCGTCCACAAGCGTGTATAAAACGGAACTCCCAGGACAAGCTTATTAGGTGGAACCTTTTCCGCATTAAGCAGCGTAGAAATAGATTTCTCTGTCCATGCCAGCGAAGAAACGGAACCCGATTTAGGGCTTGTCGCCCAATATTCGTCATAGGCCATGACCATCATATAGTCGACAACTTCGGCAAGGGCCGGTCTATCGTAAAACATTGACCACATTTCGTTCGTAGATTTCGGCGTTACATCAATGGAAACCGAGAGTCCCTGTTCATGCAGAAAAGGCGTCAGTTCGCGTACAAATTGAACAAGATTATCCTTATCCTTCAGATAAACATTTTCAAAATCAATATTGAAGCCTTGCAATTTATAGGTCTGTGCAAAGCCCAGAAGCTGCTTAATCGTCGTCATTCTTCGATCATAGGTAGAAAGTGCCTGCGAAGTGCGATCGGGCTCAAAACCGTTGCTAAACAGCGCCCATACTTGATAGTCTCTGCTTTGTGCCCATTTGACATAGGTGGCGTCTGCCGAATTCTTAACACGCCCCTCCCCATCAGATAAAGAAAACCAAGTTGGGCTTATCACGTTTAGACCTGGCATATCACCTATTTTGGCCGTATCCGGATTCTTCGTAATGACATGTTCCCATGTCATGTTAAGCTTGCCGCCGGGAGGCTTCCATGGCATAAAAGATGAAGTCTGTTCCTTTACCGGTATGCTCTCTTGGTGTTCTTCATTGATATCCGCTTTGCGAACGTATCCAATAGGGCCGCTTTCCTGCTGGATTTTGTACCACCCCTCCGCTTCTTCCAAAATCATCACTGGTTCATTTGGTGCAAGCGTAGCAAGGATTGGCGCTTTAATTGATGCTTCTGTTCGTAGCTGCGATCCATCCGCATTCGATTGTTTGCCCCATTTCAACTGATCCCCTTGCTTAAGTAAAATAATAGCACCTGTTTGATCCGATTCCCTGATTTCAAAAGGATACAATTCCCGAAGAGGTTCTATCGGCACATAAATCGTGTTGTCCTTCTTTTCGACCGGAAACGATAACGTGACAGGCTTCTCGTTCATAAGCGCTGACAGCTGAGCCGTCTTGAACCGCAGTACTTTATCTTTGGTAGTGATGATGACGGAATCGCTTGCTTTTTCATATATAATCGAGGGATCCATCCATTCTTGAATGAGTTCAAGGGGAAGCTTAAGCCCTTCTTTCTCTCCAATGGCGCTAGTTTGAAAAAAGGTTCCATGATAAAAAACCGGTTTTTTGAGGTCGTGGAAGTCGGTTTCCACGTGCATTTTGTTCGGAGCAAATTGCTTCCATAGGAAGACGCCCACGCCTGATGCTATACATAGTACGATAATAAGGCTTAAAACTATCCATCTCATTGCTGAGTTTCTGCGGTGAGGCTGCTGCGTTGGATGCAAATCTTCACTTCCTTTTAATAATTTACAAACAAAAATAAAAACGTGTTCTACCTTCTTCATGAAGGTTCGAACACGTTTCATTATACAACATAGAAGCAGAAAAAGAGGAATTCTGCTCTAGCTAGTGCTTGGTAATCCCTGTGCAATCCGAGCAAACGCCATAAACTTCTAATCGATGACCGCGTACCTGAAAACCTGTCTGATGCGCAGCGGTTTCCTCTACGTCGTGAAGAGGCGGGTATTCGAAATCCGTGATTTTGCCGCACACTTCACATAACGCATGATAGTGGTCGGTCATATCCGCATCAAAACGGCTTGAGCTATCTCCATAAGTGAGCTCGCGAACAAGCCCAGCTTCAATAAAAACTTTGAGATTGTTGTATACAGTCGCAACACTCATGTTAGGAAATTTCGATTCTAATGATTTGTAGATGTCATCTGCGGTCGGATGAGTCATGGAATCCAGCAAAAAGGATAGAATGGCATGCCGCTGCGGGGTCATCCGAACGCCTGTTGTTTTTAACTTGGCTAAAGCCTGTTCTAAATGTACTGTCATGATACTCACCACCTGATGTTAGTCGTTAAAGCTTTACATTATATTGTACGTGCGATACTCGACTTTTGTCAATGATGGTTGCACAGTTGGGGCATTATTCCGATTTATTTTTGCGCGTATCCCATAAAAACATGGCCAGTCCCGCAACGATAAGAACGACCGAACCCATGTAAGAACCCATAAAACTAAAGAGCCCTGTAAACCAGTCAGGCTTGGAGCTTAACAAGAAAAACAAAACACCTAGCGTAATAAGCATGACACCCAGATTACTGCCGCGGAAAAGCTTTTGCAAGGGATCCTGACCTGTCGCGAATTCTCCCAGCTCGTTCCGGCGATTAACATTATCCGTGGCCTGCAAAGCATCAAAAACATTATAGAAATAAATAACCGGAATGATTAAAGCGAAAAGCGTGACCATCGGCACATTAGATGGTTGATCATTATGGGAAACAATCGTGGTTATCGTAAAAATGTCGAGAATGAGAATCGCCATGATAAACAAACCTCGCTGCATCAACCCTAAGTAAAAGTGGCCCGTACCTGGGATGAGGAGTGAAAATACACCAGCGATCCATTTACGCTTCTTCGGGACTTGATAATAAGGCGGGTATGGCATGTTCGTATAATTGGAAGAAGGCTGCCGCAAGAAAGGGTCTTGCAACAAATCTTCATGGTGTGGAAACTCATGCATACGATTGTTGTCGTTGGGAACGTTCATGATAATTGGCCTCCGATCTGTCTGTATATTTCAGGATTGCAACAATTGTGAAATCTGCTGAAGGTATGCCGTTAGGTGAGTTATCTCCGTATCAATGGTTAGTATTTTGCTTACAATGCCTGATTGTATCAAGAGTACTGTTGCTGCTGCCGCTACAAGCCCATTCACCATATCATTCCTCCATCGAGGTTTCTTAGGCTTGATGACAGAGCCAATTTCCGGCTCTTGAATGCTCCGCATTACACGGTCTGTAAATGAAAGAGTAGGTTCGATGAGCGGCATTTCATCCAAAAGCTTATTTAGGGATTGCGTGAGCCGTTCGTCGTCCTGCCGATTCAGCCTCATGCGGGTTCACCTCCAACCATTTTTCCTTGAGCATCGCTTTGCCCCGGTAAAGCCTTGTTTCAAGGGTTTTGACAGGCAGTCCTGTAACTACCGACATTTCCTGATACGTGAGCTGCTTATAATGAAACAAGTACATAATCAGTCGGTACTTATCGGGCAGCTCTGACAACAGAGCTTGCATCCGCTCCTGATCATCCTTCAGCAACAACTTCTCCTCCGGCTGCTCTCTTGTGTCGCTTAGCCAACCTTTCATTTTATCCAACAAAGCATCATAAGGCCTTCGCTTCTGAGAACGCCGATAGTCGGTTACTAGGTTCGTCGTCATGCGATAAAGCCAAGTTGTAAACTTCGCTTCCCCACGAAAGTTGGAAAGAGAGCGGAACAGCTTAACAAAAACTTCCTGGGTTAAGTCCTCAGCAGTCTCCTTGTGCTCTACCATTCGGTAAACGAGCGTATAAATGTAGCTCTTATGCCGTTCTACCAGCACACGGTAGGCATCGGAGTGGCCTTGACGGACACGTTCAATTAACTGCTCATCCGTCAAATTATCCATGCTGACTTCCCCCCTTTCTATCGATACGCTTAATTAGACGACGACGCCCAATAGTCCCCTTCAAATTTTCACTGTTTCTTTCAATCGTAACTCCGACATCGCCAGATGTTGTATTCAGTTAAAGCAGCGCCGGCCTCTCAAATGTAGTTAGGGAGACGCCCGGCGGCACTGTGAAAACTCTGCGCTGGACAAAGCCGAAGTCTTCATACAGCCGCACAGCAGGGAGATTGGCCGTTCCGGTAGAAACAATGAATCGCGAAGCGCCGCTGCGCTGCTGAACGGTCAGCACATGCTTGAGAAGCGCACGAGCTATACCGCGCCTAAAATAATCCGGATGCACCATCATTCGGCAGATCGTTACAACGCTTCCTTCACAAGAGTAGGAAATTGCCCCAACGAGCATCGTTGATCCGTCATCGTCTGCAGTGTAATAGCCGTAAAAGATCTCATCCGCTTCGCGGATGGAGGCGATCCCTTCCTTCAACGGCGGAATATCGTCAAATCCAATCCGCTCCGCCTCAACGCGGTACGATGCAATTTGCAAGGAGAGCAATAGTAAGATTTCTTCATTGGTATGAAGAGAAATCGGCTGGATCGACAGATAGAATCCTCCTTCATAAGAGAAAAAGTGGTGTCCTTTAAATAAGGATCACCACTTTATACATTATCATTTGCTGTTCAGGCACTCCACAATTAATTTGTTTACGAGTCCTGGATTCGCTTTGCCTTTGGTTTCTTTCATGACTTGTCCAACCAAGAAGCCTACGGCCTTTTCTTTCCCAGCCTTGAAATCGGCAACGGATTGAGGGCTATTCGAAACAACCTGCTCCACAATCGCCTTGATGGCGCCTTCGTCGCTGATTTGTACAAGTCCCTGCTCTTCAACAATCTTCTGAGGATCTTTGCCGGATTCGATCATTTCCTTGAATACGGTTTTGGCGATTTTCGTGGAGATCGTGCCTTTCTCGATCAGTCCGATCATTTCGCCTAAGCCTCTGCCTGTGATCTTCACGTCTTGAAGCTCAAGGTTATTCGCATTCAAGTAGCCAAGCAGATCGCCCATGATCCAGTTCGAGACCGCTTTAGCGTCTTGTGTATACTGCAGGCTCTCTTCGAAGAAGTCAGCCAGCTTCACAGAAGCGGTGATAACCTCAGCGTCATAGCCCGGCAGGCCATAATCGCTGGCATATCTCGCTTTGCGCGCATCCGGCAGCTCGGGAATTGTTGCACGGACGCTGGCTTTCCAAGCATCGTCAATGTAAAGGCTGACGAGGTCCGGGTCCGGGAAATAGCGATAGTCGTGTGCCTGCTCCTTGCCGCGCATCGCCAAGGTTTTACCTTGCGTATCATCCCAGCGGCGCGTTTCCTGCACGACTTCGCCGCCGCTGCGGAGGATGTCCGCTTGACGGTATTCCTCGTACTCAAGTCCTCTTTGGACGCCGCGGAAGGAGTTCATGTTCTTCAGTTCGGCTCTAATGCCGAGCTTCTCCTGCCCGACAGGACGCAAGGAGATGTTCGCGTCACAGCGCAGTGAGCCCTCCTCCATTTTCACGTCGGAAACGTTGCAATAGAGCATAATTGCTTTAATCTTCTCGAGGTAAACCCGCGCTTCTTCAGGCGAGCTTAGCTCCGGCTCGGATACGATTTCGATCAGCGGCGTTCCCGCGCGATTCAAGTCGACGAGCGAGGCGTAGCCGCCATCAACGTGTGTTAATTTGCCTGCATCTTCCTCGAGATGAACACGGTTTACGCCGATACGCTTAATCACGCCGTTCACTTCGATATCGATCCATCCATTCTGGCCGATCGGATGATCATATTGCGAAGTTTGGTACGCATCCGGTGAATCCGGATAGAAGTAATTTTTGCGATCAAACTTACTATGGGTCGCGATGGTGCAGTTGAGTGCCATAGCTGCTTTCATCGCGTATTCCACAGCTTGACGGTTCAGTACGGGCAAGACGCCCGGATGCCCAAGGCACACCGGACATGTATTCGTATTCGGAGGGTCTCCGAAAGAAGTCGCACAGCTGCAAAATATTTTGGAAGCGGTATGAAGCTCTACGTGAACTTCCAAACCGACAACCGTTTCAAATTGGGTATCCGTTGCCGTCAAAATAACAGCCTCCTTCGTATAAAACATCCCCATTGAGAGTTTAAAAAGTCCGCTTTCAGAACCGAGAAGGTTGGAGGAACTCTGGAGAAGGAGGAACGGAGCGTAGAGGTTTTCTACGAGAGTACCGGACTTCCCAGATTCGTCCAAGATTCGATGTCGAGATACTTCCCGTTTCTCTTCGTTATCAAAGTGGACTTTTTAAGCTTCCTCTACAATTGCGGGCGTTGTTTGTGGTGATCTGTATGTTGTTCAAATGCATGGGCGACGCGCAGCAGCTTAGCTTCATCGAGCGCTTTGCCGATTACTTGCAGTCCGACCGGAAGTCCGTTCACGAAACCGCAAGGCACGCTAATCGCCGGTATGCCAGCCAAGCTGACAGGAATGGTCATGATATCGTTCAAATACATCGTTAACGGGTCTTCGTTCTGCTCACCAATCTTGAAAGCAGGCGTAGGCGCCGTCGGCCCGATGATAATATCGTATTTCTCAAACACTTGATCGAAATCTTGCTTAATCAATGTACGGACCTTCTGCGCTTTCAAATAATACGCATCGTAATAGCCTGAACTTAGGGCGTAGGTGCCAAGCATGATGCGGCGTTTGACCTCCGGGCCAAAGCCTTCGCTTCGCGACATGTGATACACATCGAGCAGGTTGCGAGCGTTGTCGGAACGAACGCCGTAACGAATGCCGTCAAAGCGCGCCAAGTTCGAAGAAGCTTCCGAAGAAGCGAGCAGGTAGTACGTAGCCACTGCATACTCAGAATGAGGCAGTGTTACTTCTTCCCACGTAGCGCCCAAGCCTTCAAGCACTTTCAGCGCTTCGAGCACTTTCTCTTTCACGGCAGGGTCGATCCCCTTGCCCACATATTCTTTCGGTACCCCGATGCGAAGCCCTTTGACATCTCCGGTCAAAGCGCTGAGGTAATCGGGGATATCCACGTTAGCCGAAGTGGAATCCTTCGGATCATAGCCTGCAATGGCTTGAAGCAGATACGCAGCGTCTTCAACGTTTTTCGTCAGCGGCCCGATCTGGTCGAGCGATGATGCGAAAGCGACGAGACCATAGCGGGACACGAGCCCGTACGTCGGCTTCAGGCCGACGATACCGCAGTAGGCGGCCGGCTGGCGAATCGAGCCGCCGGTGTCGGAGCCCAGCGCGAAGTACACTTCGCCGGCAGCAACTGCCGCTGCCGAGCCGCCGCTGGATCCGCCAGGCACGTAAGCTGTGTTCCACGGATTGTGGGACGGATGGTACGCGGAGTTCTCATTGGAACCACCCATGGCGAACTCGTCCATATTCAGCTTGCCGATGGTTACGGTTTGTGCTTCTTTCAGCTTGCTTACGACTGTACCGTCGTAGATTGGATTATAGTTAGCCAAGAACTTGCTCGCGCAAGTTGTCGTCAAGCCTTCGGTAACCATATTATCTTTGATCCCAATCGGCAAGCCGAACAAGTTGCCGCGATTGCTGTCACTTGCTAACAACTCGTCCAATTGATGGGCTGTCGCTCTGGCATTTTCTTCATCGAGTGTAAGGAAAGCGCGAACCTTCGACTCGACTTCCCCAATTCGTGTATAGGATTGATCCACGAGATCGGCAACCTTGAGTTCTTTGCCTTGAAGCTTCGCGTGGATTTCTTGTAGGTTTAGATCAAACAAAGACAACGACAGGCACTCCCTTTCATATATGTATTTCTATTCAAGTACAGCTGGCACTTTGAATTGACCATCTTCTTCGTCCGGCGCATTCAACATAACTTTCTCGATAGGCAGCGACGGCTTCGTGGCGTCTTCACGCATGACGTTCACAAGCGGCATCGCGTGACTGGTCGGTTCAACACCATCCGTGTTAAGTTCATTCAATTGCTCGGCATATTTTAAAATCGCATTCAATTGCTCGGTAAACTGCTCTTTCTCCTTGTCAGTGAGATCGAGTCTAGCCAACTTTGCAACATGCTCGACATCCGTTTTTGTAATGCTCACGTTTCTACACCCCTTTTATCAACGTCTGGTCATTCTTTTCATTATATCCCAACTTTCACCCAAAAGTGAAGCAAGCTTATGGTGAACGTTTCTTGTTCATGCAAAAAAACCGCAAACCGATCTAGACCAACTGCACTGTCCGTAGATCGGGTTCGCGGCTTTTGCATGGACTATTGGATAAACCCGGTATCCATTGCTTTCACCTTTTCTTTTAACGTGTAGTATTTCAGCTTCGCTGCAGCCAGCGTCGTTTCATTTTGATGCACCTTAAGCATGAATTTAGTGAGGTCATGCTTCGAAATCACACCCACGTTGTATCGGAATTGAACGTTCTTCAAATCCGCATTGATGTCATTCAAGTTGCGCTGTTCGGTCAGAACCGATTGATACGCATTTTTGGCATCGTTATACGCAGCCTGAATCTTTTTCGTAAGCTCGAGCTGGGTTTGCTGGTTCTTTTGCCCTGCGATCGCAATATTCGCGCCTAAATACTCACTACCGTATGTACTATTGGTCACTGTATTGCCAGACTGCCAAACCGATTCATCTATGTTGTTAGCGGTCGTCTTCATTTGATACGAACTTTCTAATAAGGTCTTTGTGTCCTTTTCTACGATTGGTTCTACAACAATGGGTTCAATGTCCCTAATAATTAAGTTGGGATCATAAGAAATGCCAATGTCTGCGGAAAGCTGCACAATCCCTAAGCGGTAATTGTTGGTCAGTGATGCGATATCATCTTTTTGTTTGCTAATCGCTTTCTGGACCGTCTGAACATCATCGGCGGAAGCAAGACCTTGCTGTTGAAAAAGCGTCGCTTTCAAAAGATCTTTTTCCATAACAGATTCGTATTCTTTCATAAAATCAAGCTGTTTTTTCTGGCCCAGCAACTGAACATACTGTGCAATTGTCTGCAAACGAATTCCGGCTTTCGCTTCGTCCGTCTGCAGCAGCGTATTTTTTTTATCCGTATCCAGCTGATGAATCGCCATTCTCGCCTGCTCGCGTTGGGTAAGAATTATGGTATTCATCCCCCCTGCCAAAGCGCCCATGGAATCCATCAATTTATTAATCGCTGTATTCGAGATTGCCGTCATCGGATCCAGAGGATCTACCCCAGGTATAACGACTTGGCCAGGGGTCGTTGGCAAGTATTGCGGGGCTGGAACCGCGGTTCCGACCAAGCGTTCCTTTTGATCCTCGAGATCGCCTTGCTTGCCGGCTTGAGCTGCATATTTTAAGGTCAGTAGGTTCAAGTTATGCGAATCCTTCAGTGCTTTGTCCAGCACATAGTTCAAGTCAATGAAAGAAACCGTATCCAGGACCTCCGTACTCACGTAGAGGTTCTGGGTAATATCTTCGTCGTCATCGTAGACGATGCTATCGGCAAAAACAGCTGCTTGCGAGCTTGAAAAGAGCAACAGGGCTGCTGTAAGGCTGATCAGTGATTTTTTCACAAGTATCGCATCCTTTCTCTTATCGTTACATGGTCATATTGGTGCCGGAAGGAAGCGTTGGCTGGCTGTCGATCACTGTGTCCTTCACTTTATGCTTGGAAAACACAACAAACCGGGTGAACAGCATCGCAAGGAAATAGGTAATCGCACCTGTTAAAACCAAAGCGATGCCGTCATGCCAAATGGCAGATAGCTCGTTCCCTTTGACAAAAATGTTTCGCATCCCGTCCAAAAAATAGGTAAGCGGAAGCATGTGACCGAATATTTGAAGCGCCTTGGGCATCGCCTCGAAAGGCCAGGTAAATCCGGAAAGCATGAAAGATGGCACCGCGATGAGCATCGCCGTTTGGGTAGCGCCAAGTTGATTGCCGGAAAAAAGGCTGATGAAATAGCCGATGCCGCTAACCGCAAAGGTGAAGCATAGCGTCAAGCCTAAGCCCAGGAGCAAGCTTCCGTTGAACGGCGTGCCAAAAACGAGAAACGCAATAACCAGGGCAATGACGGTGTTGAACATGTTGATGATAAAATATGGCGCTGTTTTCACATAGGCAATCCGCCAAGGTTCCCGCTTCCAAGCTGCAAACCGCTGCCAGGTACCGTTATCTTTGTCCCGTGTGATCGTTAGAGCAATGCCCAGGAATAACACCTGCTGCAAAATGGCGCCCGTCAAACCGTAAAGCATAAAATCGCTGTAATTAAAGGCTGGATTGTACATCACGCGATAACGAAACGGAATTGGCGACAACGTGTTCATGATCTGCTCGCTCTGAAGACCCTGCTGCATTTGAAGCTTCTTCTGCGAGAAGCCCATGCTGAATGTCGTGATAACTTCATTGGCGCCTTTGGTCGCGGAGTTGGAAATCATCATGTTGCTTCCATCAATTAGCGTGAGCAGCGGCAGTGTTTCGCCATGCTTCAGCTTCGCTTCGAAATTAGAGGGGATAACAAGCCCTACCTTGGCTTCGCCGCTCGATAGCGCTTGCTTGACCTCCTCCTCGGAATGATATTCTTTCGTGATTTGAAACGATTCACTTTCTTCAAAGGCTTGTATAATTTGACGGCTAAGCGGACTTTGATCTGCATCCATGACGACAGTCGCCATTTCGGTCACTTTGTGATGCACATAAATGGATCCGAAAAGAAACGTGTACATAACGGGAACGAAAAACAAGATAAGGAATAGACGTCGATCCTTCAGAATGTGCATCCATTCTTCTGTTATTAATTTGCCAATCCGAAGATCCATCTCCTGCCTCATCCTTCCGTTTTGCCATTCCATATTAAAGTCATTCCCGTCGCTGCGTTGTCTGGCAAGCTGTTCAAATCAACCTTGATGCCAAATGAACGGATGTCCGTCTCTCCTGATGTTTGTGTCGCTTTTTTAATTGCAAAATCAGGAGCAGCTGCTATTGTAGCTATGACACCTTCCACTTTTTCACCTGAGGAGACAAGCTGCAGACTAATTTTATCTCCCGCCTTTAAGCCGCCGATTGCTGTCTCAGGCAAATAAAACTTCGCCCAAAACTTATCGATGGCATTCATTGTGAATACCGGGAATCCAGATCCTACCAGCTCACCGGCTTGTGCCGATTGGGAGAGAATGACGCCGTCACTCGGAGCTAACAGCTCGGTATAACTCAAATAAGTTTCTGCCTCCATCTGTGCTGCCTTCGCTTGCTGCTCGCCGGATTGCGCGGACTTAACCGCCCCTTGAGCTTGCTGCACAGCGGCAGCGGCGGCGGCTACATCGCCTTGCCTGACCTTTACGGTTTCACGATTCGCTTCCGCCAGTTTCAAAGAAGCTTTAGCCTGCTCTAAAAGCGCCTCGGCTCCACGTATCTCTTCCTCACGCGGACCGATGTTTGCGATATTGTACTGCTGCTCAGCGAGATCGCGCTTTGTCTTCGCTTCTTGATAACTCACTTTTACTTTATCCACGTCCGCTTGCGACACTAGACCTTGCGTCAACATCGCATTCATTCGATTTAAATTTTGCTCGGCGATGGTGTAAACTTCTTTGGCCGCATCCAGTTGAATCTCTGCTTGCTTCTTCTCTTCAGGACGCGCTCCGTTATGCAGCCCATCCACTTTCGCTTGTGCTGCACTCACTGCAGCTTGCGCCTGCGCGATTTGCTGATCTGCCGTATCGGCCGTCACCTCGACACCGGCAATTCCCTGCTGTTTCTTGGCTTCCGCAGTCGCTGAGGCTCCCTGAGCTTCGGCAATTTTACCTTGCGCAAGCGCTACGGCTGCTTTCGCTTGTTCGACCTTCGCTTCAATCTCCGTGCTTTGCAAATGCGCCAGCACCTGCCCCTTTTTCACGGTGTCTCCTTCTTTTGCAAGAATTTCCGTCACTCGTCCGCCTACCTTAAAGCTCGCGCTAACTTCATTCGTTTCTATATAAGCCGACGGATGCAGTCGATTAGCTGGATCAGTTTGACTGATAGCCTGTTTGGACGATAAAAGAAACGTACTTGTGCCGATGACCGCTGCCATCACAACATAAACTAAGGGTCGTATAAAACGCATAACTACTCCTCCAATTATTAAAGAGTCCAAATGATAAATTAGTTGTTTAGGAGATCTCTAGACTGTTCATCAGATAGAACTTGAGCAATTCCGATATTTTTTCGTTAGACAATGGGGCATTTTTCTTCTCCCAATCAAAAACGAGCGCGACATAGAGCTTAAACATAATGAATGCTGTTATTTTCGGGTCACAGGCCTTCATACTGCCGTTATGTATCGCAATTTCAATCCGCTTAGTAATAAAATCAATGATTTCCGCTTCAATGCCCGACAAGATTTCCTGGATCACCTGGTTGCCATGCTGCTGAACTTCGTGAGCTAAAAGAATCAAAAGCTCATGCTCTTTGCGGAAAACCAGAATACTATAAATAGCCCCATGGATTTTCTCAAAAGCCGTCTTGCCCTCTAGAATCGCTTGCTCTGCCTTCGACTTCATTTCGTTAACGAGCGACTGCACGATGTCATGAAGCAGGATTTCTTTATTGGCAAAATACGTATAAATCGTCGCTTTCCCGACGCCTGCGATTTTCGCGATTTGATCCATCGTTGTGCCTTTGTACCCAAACAGGGAAAATGATTTTTTGGCGGAATCCATAATGATTATTTTTTTCGGGTCCATGTTTGCACGCTCCAGAACTAAAATACTAATATAGTTTTATGTTCGAAATTAATATAGCATTGTTTCCTTTTTTTATCAATAAAAAAATGCGACAGCTCATATTGAGCCGCCGCATTCGCGTTCATATCCAGGCCTTAAGGCCGACTTGTCGAATGAAATCTTCGCTGGTTTGCACTTCTTTATTTATTTCTGTCTGAACTTCTTCTAAGGCGTCCCCGTTCATGATTCTCTTGAACATATCCTCATTCTTCGTTGCGAGCGCGTAATCAATGAGCGCTTCTTTCTCAATCTGATCCGCTTCCTGCCTGAGAAGAACTTCTTCCAGCTCGATATCCTCAGCGGTTACGTAGTAGTGCTTATTGTCCTTGGGAATACGAACGACATAATCAAAGATATTATCCGCATTCCGATCATAAGCAATAATATATCCATATTGGCCGATGGGCAGATTCTGCTCCAAGCTATCGGCAATCACGATTATTTTTTCACCAAGACGAAGCATCGGAACTCCCCCTACCTCATAAAAACTGTAAGATCATCTAACTCTCTATGAATATCGTACTAAAAAATAAAGAGAGTGTCCAATAGAGGGAGTCGATTTAATTGAAACCTATTGTTCATACAGCGTTCATAATTCCATACTATACTGGTTGTAATTTCCTACAGACATGAATGGATATGAATTGATAAGGAGTTGTTGTATCATGGGCAAGCGTTCATTGAAATTTCTGCATTATGTTGGTTTAGCTGAAGGTGCTTCGTTTCTTCTGTTGTTATGCATTGCCATGCCGCTTAAATATGCTATGAACCTACCGCAGGCTGTACAAATTTTCGGCTCGTTACACGGATTCTTGTTCGTCTTATACCTTTTGGCGCTCGCGCTCGTCATGGTCAAGCACCGTTGGTCCTTTACACGTCTATTTATTGCTTTTATCGCTGCCTTTCTCCCCCTCGGGCCTTTTGTTCTTGACGGCAGACTCCGCAAGGAAATTTCTGAATAATGGGCGATATTGTATAAATTAGCATGAGTGAAGCTGATATCGTATAAAAAAAAGAGCAGCCCAACTTAACCGAAGGCCCTATTGACAAGATGATATTCCTGTTCATCTTGTCAATAGGGCCTTCGAACGCGCCCGGCTGCGGCGGCGGCTTTCTTTGCCAGCCGTAATGACCCTTTGGGGCGTTACGGGCAGGGCTTGGCGCAGGTACGGCCTCTGTAACGGCCGTATGGGGCCTTTGGGCCGCGTCCGGCTGCGGGGGCGGCTTTCTTTGCCAGCCGTAACGACCCTTTGGGGCGTTACCCGCAGGGCTTGGCGCAGGTACGGCCTCTGTAACGGCCGTATGGGGCCTTTCGGCCGCGCCCGGCTGCGGGGGCGGCTTCTTTTGCGAGCCGTAACGACCCTTTGGGGCGTTACGGGCAGGGCTTGGCGCCGGGGCGGCCTCTGTAGGGGCCGAAAAGGGCCTTTCGGCCCCGCCCGGCTGCGGGGGCGGCTTCTTTTGCGAGCCGTAACGACCCTTTGGGGCGTTACGGGCAGGGCTTGGCGCCGGGGCGGCCTCTGTAGGGGCCGAAAAGGGCCTTTCGGCCCCGCCCGGCTGCGGGGGCGGCTTCTTTTGCGAGCCGTAACGACCCTTTGGGGCGTTACGGGCAGGGCTTGGCCCTATTCGGCCGCTGTAAGGGCCGAAGGAGCCTTTCGGCCGCGCCCGGCTGCGGCGGCGGCCTTCTTTGCGAGCCGTAACGACCCTAAGGGGCGTTACGGGCAGGGTTTGGCGCCAGGGCGGCCTCTGTAACGGCCGAATGGGGCCTTTCGGCCGCGCCCCCCGGCTGCGGCGGCGGCTTCTTTTGCGAGCCGTACGACCCTTTGGGGCGTTACGGGCAGGGTTTGCCGCCGGGACGGCCTCTGTAAGGGCCGAATCGGGCCTTTCGGCCGCTTCCGGCGGCGGCGGCTTCTTTTGCGAGCCGTAACGACCCTTTGGGGCGTTACGGGCAGGGCTTGGCACCGGGACGGCCTCTGTAACGGCCGTATGGGGCCTTTCGGCCGCGCCCGGCTGCGGGGGCGGCTTTCTTTGCCAGCCGTAACGACCCTTTGGGGCGTTACGGGCAGGGCTTGGCACCGGGACGGCCTCTGTAAGGGCCGTATGGGGCCTTTCGGCCGCTTCCGGCTGCGGGGGCGGCTTCTTTTTCGAGCCGTAACGACCCTGAGGGGCGTTAGGGGCAGGGCTTGGCACCGAGCCCCAAGGCGAAAAAAAGATTGCACAGGATTTAAATCCAGGTGCAATCTTCATACAGACATTTGCTTACAGCGTTATGCGGACAACGCCACCTGCAGTATTAGCGGTAACTCGCAAGCCGAATGCGTACGCTTCCTGCGTCCCGCCTTCTACCCTGGCTGCCGACGATGATACGCCTCTAAGTACAAGCCTCCATGGGCTTCCATCGGTTGCCCCAGCTCCAGATCTAGCCGCTTGGATCACATTGCCGCTCCGTGTGGCGATAACGGTGTTCTCTTCTTTTGTATCCGGATGATAAACTCGCGATACCGCTTCCTGCCCATCTTCCAGTTCAAAGAGATGATACTCACTATGCGCCGTATAGTCGTAATCCGGCTTCTCGTCCACGTTGCCAACAGCCAGCAGGGTGTTCGGGCGTACGAAGAGCGGAATGCTCAAGTAGCTGTGATGTTCCTTGAACCATCTGCCTCCTTCAACCTTTTCCCTAGTTAAGAAATTCGTCCAAATGCCGGCAGGCAGATAATAGGATACTTCACCCGATTCGTCGAAAATTGGAGCCACCAACAGCGAATTCCCAATCATATACTGGCGATCCAAGCTATCGCAGGTCGGGTCGTTTCCGAACTCCAGCAGCATGGCGCGCATAAGCGGTAGCCCAAGCTGGGAAGCTTCAACTGCGGTGCTGAATATATAAGGCATCAGCCTGCTCTTAAGCTTGGTGAAGAAACGCAGCACGTCGACTGCTTCTTCATCGTACAGCCAGGGAACGCGGTACGAGCGGCTTCCGTGCAGACGGCTGTGGCTGGAGAGCAAGCCGAACGCAGCCCAGCGCTTATACAGATCCGCGCTGGAAGTACTTTCGAAGCCGCCGATATCGTGGCTCCAGAAGCCGAAGCCGGACAAACCAAGCGATAGACCGCCACGCAAGCTCTCGGCCATGGATTCATAGGTTGCCGTGCAATCGCCGCCCCAGTGTACGGGGAACTGCTGTCCGCCTGCGGTTGCGGAACGGGCAAACAAGGCGGCTTCGCCCTTGCCGAGCTTCTCTTCCAGTACCTCGAAGACGACTTTGTTATATAGCTGCGTGTAGTAATTGTGCATCTTGTTAGGGTCAGAGCCATCATGATAAACAACATCTGTCGGAATGCGCTCGCCGAAATCCGTTTTAAACGAGTCAACGCCCATATCAACAAGCCGTCTCAGCTTACCTGCATACCATTCGCATGCCTCCGGATTTGTAAAATCCACAATCCCCATGCCCGGCTGCCACATATCCCATTGCCAAACATCGCCGTTCGGTCGTTGCAATAAATATCCACCCTGCATCCCTTCCTCAAACATCGGCGAACGCTGCGCAATATAAGGGTTGATCCAGACGCAAATCTTTAGTCCCTTGCTTTTGAGGCGCTGCAGCATGCGCTCGGGCTCTGGAAAAATTCGTGTATCCCATTCGAAGTCACACCAATGGAATTCCCTCATCCAGAAGCAGTCGAAATGGAACACATGCAGGGGCAGTTCTCTCTCTGCCATCCCATCAATGAAGCCCGTTACCGTCGATTCGTCGTAATTGGTTGTGAACGAGGTCGTCAGCCAGAGACCGAATGTCCAAGCTGGCGGCAGTGCAGGCTTGCCAGTCAATGTGGTGTAGTTGCCAAGCACTTCTTTTAAATTCGCTCCGCCAATGAGAAAATACTCTAAGTATTCTCCCTCTACGCTGAACTGCACCTTGGATACTTTTTCTGAGGCGACCTCAAAGGAAACATTTTCAGGGTGATTCACAAAAACGCCGTATCCTTTATTCGTGATATAAAAAGGAATGTTTTTATACGACTGCTCAGAATTCGTCCCGCCGTCACTGTTCCAAATCTCTACGCTTTGGCCGTTTTTCACAAACGGAGTAAACCGCTCGCCCAGTCCATATACGCTTTCGCCAACACCCAGATCCAGTTGATCTCTAACGAAGGTACCCTCATTTTCGGAAATGACATAGCCCATGCCTCTGAAGCCGCTTGAAGTGAGCTTGCGCCCATTATACGCAAACACGAGATTCCAAGGCTGGTCTCTGCGAATGCTTGCGCGTAAATTGCCGCTGGTTAAGCTCGCTTCCAGCTCATTCGCCACTACGGAGGCCGCAAGATCTTCATCCGTATGGATGGCAAAGAACGGCCCTACTTGCCTTTTGCCTTTATGATGAAAGATTTGAACGCGAATGACATCCTTAATTGGGGAGGACAGCTTCACCTCGATCAAAGGGGTGTCCAACTCTCCTGATCGATCGACGATTGCTTTCGGCGGACCAAACAAAGTAAGTGAGCCATTCGTTGCAGTTACGTCATGCACTTCAACCGGGCTAATAATTTGGTAGCCTTTGCGGGTCATCCATTGGCCGTTGCTAAATTTCAATGGGGTCATCTCCTCATAATCTGATATTATAATTATATTGATCCTATTCAGTATTCCTTAATAAAATAGTAATCGCTTTACCCGGTAATTGTCTCCAAGAATACTGATATTGATATATAACAATTTTGATGCGAATGGAGCTCCTCGATGGAACTTGAAGATCTGCAAGAAGGCCGGATTCACGGCGACCTCATGTTTCCGCTTTGCGTGTACAAAGTCGAGAAAATCAATGACGTCTTTTTCATTTACCACTGGCACAAGGAAATCGAATTCATTTACATGACGGAAGGGAGTGCTGTCTTCCACATTGGCTCGTCTGTCATTGAGCTGTTGCAAGGCGAAGCGCTGCTCATTCCAAGCGGGCAGCTGCACGCCTGCTATCCGACGGGAGATCTCCCAGCTTACTTCCATGCGATCGTCTTCGACTCTCATTTGCTCAGCAGCAGCGCCTATGATGCGATACAAAGCAAATACATTGAACCATGGATAGAAAAACGGCTCCTTTTGCCAGATATCATCCGGCCTTCCAGCTCTTGGGAGGAGCGCGTTCTTCTTTTGCTCAGGGACATGATCAAACAGTACGCTGAGCAGCCGCGCGGCTTCGAGCTGAGAATGAAAGCAGATTTGCTGGCGATATTCGCCGAGCTGCTTCCATATGGCGAACACTCCTCTGACTCCACTCGAAGCAACGCAGATACGGGGAAAATCGAGAGAATCAAGCCCGTTCTCCTCTACATGCATGAGCATTATAAGGAACGGATGCTTATTCAGGAGCTGGCAGCCCTTATTCCGATGAGCGAAGGCCATTTTTGCCGCTTTTTCAAATCCATTGTGAAAAAAACGCCTGTCGAATACCTCAACTTTTTGCGCGTCGAGAAAGCGATGAAAATGCTCGAAGATCCGCATATCAAAATTATCGATGTCGCCAGCGATGTCGGATTTGAAAGTCCGAGTTATTTTATTAAAACCTTCAAAGCGTTAAAGAACATGACCCCGACTGACTATCGTAAAACGTATATTGCTCAGCAGTCATAAGGATAAACGACTCCGTCGTCCTTCAAGGACGAGCGCGATTTTCAAGGCAGAGGCGAAGCAAAGTATAAAACTTATACATCATTGTCTACTGAAAAAAGCCTCAAGAACCTGAACCAATGGCTCTTGAGGCCTTCACCTCTCTATTCAAAACCCGCTATATGCCTAATGCGTAAATGAATAAAACCTTCCGAAATCATACAAGATGACCTTCGAAAGGTTCAGAGGAGACGGCGCTATAGCGCTAGCAGATTCTTATGAATTTTGATAACAATCTTCTTATTGATCGTCTGATCTTGAACAGAACAGTTAGGGCGATGAATATCGGAAGGGAAGCACACGGCGAACATGCCAGGTTTCAGTATAATGTCCGTTTCGATCTGTGTATCATTCAAGTTGTAGAAGGCTATGTCATGGGTTTCGAATTTATTGTCAACTACGATAACGTCCGGTTCGAGCTTATAGAAGCATAACCGTTCTGCCCCGCTCACCAGAAATTGAATATCCGTATACACCGCGTGGGATTCCGGCATTTGCTCCGCTTTCGGGCAAGTCACACTTTCCTGCACGTTGGCATACATCAATTCCCCATCGTCACCTTCAAGCGGATACCTTCCCAGCTCTGCCTCACCCAAATGACGCGATAAAATATAGTCGATCCCCCGTTGCACCGCATCCGGCCATAGATGGCGCTCTTTCTCATAGTTCTGAACGTCGCTGATAATCATACGATGACTCCTTTCTATTCTTGAAGGCATACTAACCTTTATTTTAACGAATTGCCTTATTTTGCGCAAAAAAAGACCCGCTTCGGGCAGCGGGCCTGATTGTTGAGAAAAGGGAGTGGAGTGCTCAGCAGTTTTCGGAGAAGCGTTAGCGCTCACCTTTGTCATTTTGTTGTAACCGCTGAACATTTAAAATTGCAATCAAACAACAAAATGACAACAGTGATCGGAGAAAATCTGCTGAAGCACGCAACGAACTAAATTTCTCAACAATCTTACCCGCTTCGGGCAGCGGGCCTGCGTTTCTATTAGAACTTGCTTTGGTTCGCGCCTTCCCAATCAGCCAAAAATCTTTCGATGCCAGCGTCCGTCAGCGGATGCTTGGACATGGATTCGATAACTTTATAAGGAACCGTTGCAATGTGCGAGCCTGCAAGCGCAGCTTCAATAACATGTGCGGAATGGCGCACGCTGGCAGCAATAATTTCGGATTTGATGTTATGCACTTGGAAAATTTGACTGATTTCTTTGATCAGGTTCATGCCCACCTGGTTAATATCATCCAAACGTCCGATGAACGGCGAAACGTAAGTCGCGCCTGCGCGAGCGGCAAGGAGTGCTTGCGTGGAGGTGAAGATCAAAGTCACATTCGTAGGAATGCCCAGTTCTCTGAATACATTCGTCGCTTTGAGTCCATCAAGTGTCATCGGAAGTTTAATGACTACGCTGGAGCCGAGTTCAGCCAGTTTCTTTCCTTGCTCAACCATTTCATCTGCTCGAAGCGAGATAACCTCTGCGCTAATCGGCACATCGCCGACAATCGAAATGATCTCTTTCACCGTTTCAAAAAAATCTCTTCCTTCTTTGGCAATGAGTGACGGATTCGTTGTTACGCCTGCGACAACGCCCAGATCGTGGGCTTTGCGAATTTCCTCTACATTAGCTGTGTCGATAAACAATTTCATGACGTATCCCTTCCTTTTCTCCCACAATGGGTTCTTATTGGAAATACTTCTGTCTAATTTGTTGGACGATCGCTTCTGTTGTAAACCCATATTCGCGAATTACTTTGTCAGCTTTGGCCGATGCTCCGAATTTACGGATACCGACGACGAAACCTTCACCGCCTGTAATGTCTTCCCAGCCTGCCGGATAAGCCATTTCAATAACGACATTAGCCTTCACTTGAGGCAAAAGAATAGACTGCTGCACCTCTAAGGATTGCTGCTCGAACAGCTCGCGGCTCGGCATCGAAATCACGCGTGCCCCAATTCCATCTTGCGCCAACTGCTTTTGAACGTCAAGCGCCAAAGCAACTTCGGAGCCTGTTGCAATCAGTTGAACATCAGGCGTTGCACCGCTTGGTGCATCTGACAGGACGTAAGCGCCGTAGTGTATGTTCGCGAACGCTAGCTTGTCCGTGCCTGGAAGCACCGGCAGGTTCTGACGCGACAGCGCGAATACGAACGGCCCTTGCTTCGCTTGGAGCACATATTCCCAAGCCGCCGCCGTCTCGTTCGCGTCTCCCGGGCGGAAGACCGTCAGATCGGGAATCATCCGCAGGGAGGGGATCTGCTCGATCGGTTGATGCGTCGGGCCGTCTTCCCCAACAGCGATGCTGTCATGCGTGAACACATACGCAACAGGCAGCTTCATCAGTGCAGATAAGCGAATCGCTCCCCGCAGATAATCGCTGAACACGAGAAACGTGCCGCCGAAAGCGCGCAAACCGCCATGCAACAGCATGCCGTTCAGCGCTGCGCCCATCGCAAATTCGCGAACGCCGAACCAGAAATTGCGGCCGCTGTAATTGCTTGCGCTGAAAGCGTCAGCGTCATTAATCATGGTGAAATTAGAGCTTGCGAGGTCAGCTGAGCCACCTACGAAGCTAGGCACACGCTTCGCCAAGGCATTGATCACTTTACCCGACGCCGTACGCGTAGAGATCGCCCCGTCCTCTGGGGTAAAGCGAGGCACCTCGGCATTCCAATCCGCCGGCAGATCTCCGGAAGCGGCGATTTCAAATTGCTTTGCAAGCTCAGGATAAGCTGCTTGGTAGTTTTTCCACAGCTGCTCCCAGCTATCCTCAGCCTCAGCGCCCAACTGTTTATAGCTGGCGAAATGTTCAATAACCTCAGCCGGCACATAGAAGTCCGGCTCGAGCGGCCAACCCAGCGCCTGCTTCGTCAGCAGCAGCTCTTCCTTGCCAAGCGGACTGCCGTGCGTCCCGCCGTGTCCGCCTTTGCCGGCTTTGTTCGGACTGCCGTAGCCGATTGTCGTTTTGATCTCGATCAGGGTTGGACGATTCGGATCCGCCCTCCCTGCTTCGATGGCTGCGGAAATCGCATCCACATTGTTTTGTTCTTCAACGCGCAGATACTGCCAACCGTAAGATTCGATGCGTGTGCGAGTATTTTCGGAAAAGGACATGTTAAGCTCGCCATCCAGCGAGATATCGTTGGAATCATAGAGCACGATAAGCTTGCCAAGCTTCAGGTGGCCTGCTAGTGAAGCGGCTTCGCTGGAAACGCCTTCCATCAAATCGCCATCTCCGCAAATAGCATACGTGTAATGATCAACAAGCGGGAAGCCCTCTTGGTTGTAAACGGAAGCCTGATGCGCTTCGGCCATTGCCATGCCGACCGCCATCGCAACGCCTTGACCGAGCGGACCTGTTGTTGCTTCGACGCCAGCCGTATGGCCAAACTCCGGATGCCCCGGTGTGCGGCTGCCCCATTGGCGGAATTCCTTGATGTCATCCAGCGTTACATCGTAACCGCTCAAGTGAAGCAAGCTGTAGAGCAGCATAGAGCCGTGGCCTGCCGACAAGACGAACCGGTCGCGATCCGTCCATTTCGGATTCGCAGGATTATGCTTCAAGTGCCGCGTCCAAAGCGCATAAGCCATTGGCGCTGCGCCCATCGGCATGCCAGGATGACCCATGGCTGCTTTCTCGACAGCGTCGATTGTAAGCGTTCTAATTGTATTGATACTTAATTCTTCTACGGTTACTGATGTCTGATTCATGACAAACTCCTCCATTGCCTCGGATTTGTAATCCTTACTTACTCTTTATTATAATGATAGGATAAGCATTCAAATAATTGATAGTTTCGATACTCGCTATAGAAGGTGTCTATATGATAAATTTCGAACTGTATAAAGTATTTTATTTGACTGCCAAGTCTGGCAGCTTGTCCAAAGCAGCCAAAGAGCTCTACATTACCCAGCCCAGCGTCTCCCATTCCATCAAGCTGCTGGAAGATAATCTTGGGCTTCAGCTGTTCGCCCGTACGTCCAAAGGTGTCGAACTCACGAAGGAAGGCGCTGTGCTGTTCTCCTATATTGAACAAGCCTACAATTTTATTTCGCTGGCGGAGCTGAAATTAAGCGAGCTGCGCAATTTCTCCAGCGGTGAAATCAAAATCGGCGGCAGTGACTCGCTATGCAAACATTATCTGCTGCCGTTTCTTGAATCGTTCCACGAGCAGTATCCGCATGTGCAAATCAACCTGGTGCATGGGACGACGCCGGAGATTGTTAAGCAACTGAAGGATGGGAAGATCGACATCGGCATCGTGCGCACGCCGATTCTCGATGAGCAGCTCCAAGTGCGGGAAGGCATTACGATTCAAGATTGCTTCGTCACCGGGCCGAAATACCGCGAGCTGATTGAGCGGCAAGTAACGCTAACCCAACTGCTTGCCTACCCGATTATTTTGTTTTCACGGAACAGCAGCTCACGCAAGTTCATCACGCGCTTGTTCCAGGAGCACGGCCTTGTGCTAGAGCCGGAAATTGAGCTTGGCAGCGTCGATTTGCTCATTGAATTTGCTAAAATCGGCTTCGGTGTGTCTTTCGTAACCAAAGAGTTTGTCGCCAAGGAGCTGGAAGAAGGCAGCCTATTTGAGGTCAAGCTGAACGCCAAGATCCCCTCAACCAAAATCGGGATTATTACTTTAAAGAACATGCCGCTCTCCAACGCGGCAGCAGCTTTCGTCGAGAAGCTGGAGCGCCCCGCTAGTGGGTAGCAAAAAAAGCTGCAGTCTGAAATCAGACCCTGCAGCTTTTTTTGCACCGCGAAAAGCGGATTTACCTTCCGTCTGTGCGATTACTTACGGAAATTTTTCAAAATATCCTCAGCCTGCTGCTGCGCTTTATCCAACGCTTCTTTCGGCGACATATTGCCAAGCAGAGCAGCTTGAATATTATCGTTGAAGAGCTTCGTTACTTGACCGTTTTGATAGGTGGATAATTCACTGTCTGCGTACTGAAGCTGGTCCCGGGCTACGGCCGCTTGCGGGAAGTCCTTCACGTAATTCTTGAGCAAGTCCGTCTCATATGCGGCTTTCGTCGTGCCCACGTATCCGGTATCGATCGACCATTGCGCAACACGCTGCGGCTGCGTTAAGAATTGAATGAACTTCACAGCTGCTTGCTTGTGGTCTTCAGCAATGTTCTTGAACACATAGAGGTTGCCTCCGCCTGTCGGTGAGCCGTATTTCTTGTTAGCCGGCAGAAACGATACGCCAAAATCAAACTTGGCATCCGTTTTCACCTTCGTGAGGTTCCCGGTTGTGTGATACATCATGGCCGTTTTACCGCTGATGAAATCAGACGGGACCGTCGCCCATTCCAACGCACCCTCTGGCATCACTTTATCTTTACGGCCTAAATCCGTGTAGAATTGCAGAGCTTCCTGAACCTCAGGCTTGTTGAAATATACGTTTTTCCCATCACCAGACACGATATTCGTGCCCGTTTGCAGCGACATGGCCTGCAGCATCCAATATTGGTAGCCGGTGCTTGGGATCTCGATTCCCCACTGTGAGGTTTTGCCTGCGCTGTCCTTCACCGTCAATTTGCTTGCAGCTTCACGCATTTCCGCCCAACTTGCCGGCGCCTTGTCCGGATTGAGTCCTGCTTTTTTGAACATATCCTTATTATAATAAAGAACAATTGTGCTGCGTTGGAAAGGAACGCTCCATACCGTATCCCCCGACTTCGTATTCCCCATAAAAGCTTCATAAAACCCGGAGAAATAGTCTTTGTTAAACCGCGGAGTCAAATCCTCGATGGCGTTCATGGAAAGCAAGCTATACAAGTCCGTCGACAACAGCACGGCTACGTCCGGGGAAGTACCGCCTTGCACGGATGTCACGACTTTGGTCATCGTATCCTGGTAGCTGCCGCCGTAAACGGGTTTCACCGTAATATTCGGATTTTCTTTGTGAAAATCAGATGCCAGTTGATCGATTAATTTCGTAATGGGACCTCCTACGGCCACCGGAAAATAGAACTGCAACTCGACGGGCTTCGCTTCCTGCTTCGCGGTTGCTGCCGGCGTTGAAGAGGTTGTTGCGCCAGCAGGAGCCGATTTCTCAGTGCCTGCGCCTTGTCCGCATGCCGTTGTGACTAGAGCTGCCGCAGCTAGTGTTAGAAATACTTTTTTCATTGTTCATGTCCTCCCAAGATTAGGTTATGTATGATTTCCTCCATGCGATGGAGGTTAATGCCGAATCTGCTAGCCAAAACGCCTTTGGCCGCCTACAATTTCGCTGAGTGAAGCAAGTACATAGTCGGGCTCAATGCCCTGCAGTAAAATATCTTTGCGCGAATCCGCTCCGGTCAATACAAGTGCCGTATACATACCGTTGGCATTGCCGAAACAAATATCGGTTGAAACTCGGTCGCCCACCATCAAGATGGCATCCGGCGCAATATGAAGCTTGTCAAACGCTTGCTTCGCATAGTATTCGGAAGGCTTGCCGATCACTTTAAACACAGGCTGCAAACTGGCTGTCTCCAGCGCCTTGACGAGCGACCAGGTATCAGGGATAACCCCATCTTCAAGCGGGCAGAACGGGTCCGGGTTAGCGGCAATCAATTGCGCTCCGTTACGCAGTGCATTCATGCCAAGCGTCAATTTCTCATACGTAAACTGCCTGTCCAGTCCAACAAGAACATGTGTGGCGCTCAGAGCGTCCTCCGTCGTTTCAACGCCATAGTACTCCAGTTCGCTCCGCATCGCTTGCTCGCCGATCATCAATACTTTCGCCTCGGGTTCATATTCCTGAAAGTACATCCGCGATACGCATAAAGCGGTTAAAATATGTTCTGCTTCACATGCAATGCCCAATTGTTCGAGGCGATCATGTACGCCTTCTCGTGTATGCGTCGTCGTGTTCGTCACGAAGAGGAGCGATTTCCCTGCTTCCCGCAGCTTGTTCAATGTGGGAAGCACGCCTGGCAATATCTGATTTCCCGAATACACGGTTCCATCCAAATCGAACAAATAACCTTCAAAGGAGCTAAGCCCTTTGCGAATCTTCGTTTGTTCCCGTTTTGCTGCTTCTCCATAGAAAGGTGCGAATCCATTCTTATGATGTGCAACGTGCTCTGACACAGCTCTACCCCTTTTCGACAAAAATAAAAACCCTTGCTCGAAAATGTAAAAACAAGCGTGACGCAACATGCTGAGTAAGCATGCTCCGGCTTATTTTCACACTTTACTTGAACAAGGGTTTTCTCCTATTCTCAACCCATCATTACCAGTTAGGTGCTGATTATTTAATTGATAGATTTATTTTAGAGCACAATTGTCAATGGAATATCATTACCATGTATAGATATTGTAAAGCTTGCTGAACAACCAGCTAGCCTGCATGTTTACTATAGAAAGGCATGAATCAAAAATAATACTGCAAAAGCCAGTCCGGACCGTAAATGCCACTTTCTGTCCAGCCTCCTATATCGAAACAAGCCTGAAACCGGCACCGGCAACAAGACGAATAGCGCAAGCAGCCCGCTAATATTATTGAAATCAAATTTGAAGCCATACATAAACACGGCAAAAGTATGGAGACAAATAAGAGCAATCGCAAGGATGGCAATGGCGGTATGCCACCTGCGTACGAATCGAAGCAAAGCTACCAACCAGACCTTCAGACTGCCCATTCGATCCCAAATGCGCTGTTTGACTGCAAATGCGAGCACATAATTAGCTAGCACAAAGAACAATGCTAATCTTGCATTCGAGCCAAAGTTCTTATACGTATGTTCGAAACTGCGATTGTGCAGCGTTGCAGGCGGAAGATGCAGGATACTCCAGATTTCCCATACCACGAAGAGTACGGATACCAGTACCGCAATCATTACCCCTATTCGTTCTTTCTGAGGGATCCATGGTAGTTTCTTTGAATTGGCTTCCTGTGAAAGCATGTCAAAGTCTCCTCTCGTTAAGTTAGGCATACTATACCCCAGTTTTCTGAGAATTAAATGAAAAAATAGATGCTGTCGCATAAGGATCAAAAGTGACCTTAGGGACAGCACCTTTCTTTAAAAGCATTGGTTGTATGCAATGCGGACAGGCACACCCGTTTGCGCAGATTGCAGGGCGGCAACGGTAACCTGCTGCGTCATAAAAGCATCCTCATAGTCCGAGAGAATACCCGAAGCATCGCCTGTTTTCACCGCATGAATGAACGCTTCATTTTCTGTGGCATACGGATCCGCCACTTTTTTGATTTCAGACGTCGAATGAGCTTCTGTCCGTATCAATCGCTCCGGATCCCACTCAAGCATACCCTCCGACGTATAGAAAGTAATACCCACCTTCCCTACTCCTTCAGGCAAAACGCAGGTATTGGAAAGATTAGCGATGGCACCGCTGCGAAGCCTGAGGGTAACCGTTCCCACATCAGCAGCCGTGACACCTTCAAAATGCTTATGCATCACTTGGTTGTCATACAAAGCGTACACCTCCTCGATTTCCCCCGTACAGTAACGCAGGATATCAACCAAATGGGTCGTCTGTTCCATAAATTGTCCGCCCGATCTCCCTTGGTCTCTCCACCAGGCCACCTGCGGCATACTTCCCATCCATTGGCCGGTAATCATGCCGAGAGCTTGTCCGTCGAGCGCCTGTTTCATCTGATTCACTGTTTCCGTATAGCGAAAATGATAACCTACGGAAGTGATCAAGGGCTTTTTGCGCAACGCTTTCAAAATAGATAAGGGCTGCTCTGCATTCACTCCAATCGGCTTTTCCACAAAGAAAGGAATGCCTCTCTCGATAAGCTGCATTTCGATGTCTCCATGTGACATAGGCGGCACCAGCAGGTATACGGCATCCAACCGAACGGAATCCAGCATCTCGCTTACACTCGCAAAGCTTGCAGGAATGTTAAATCCCGCTGCAAATTCCTCAGCCTTGGCCTTGCTCGTCCCGCATACCGCCCCAATCTGCACATCTTCCCTCTCGGATAAAATTTGCGCATGAACCCTGCTGAACCAGCCGGTACCGATAATGCCTATTTGTAGTTTCATCATAAACTCCTGTTCTCATCGTGTTTTGTACATGAATTTCTTCCATTCTCCCTATCATATCATCGATCGGTCTTCTTCCGCACATAAGAAAACCGCCCAGCGGCGTCCTTGGTATAAACAATATGTTGGCGCATGGGAGGGGATGGGAATGGGGTTCCGACATTTCAAATACGGGCGCTAACGCTTCTCCACCCCACACCCATCCCCCCTGTTCGACTTTTGTGCTGCCTTCTTCTTCTTTTTCCCTACCCGATCCTCCATCCGGTATTCCTATCCATGAATGCCTTTGTAAGATTCCGGGTACATTCCGCCTCCATAAGCTTCGCAAGAAAACGGAGGAGGTACTGCCGGAACCTTCTATTCCCCATGCACAGCGATATCGACGGAACTACGATGCCTTATTCCACGGTAACGGCCTTTTTCTCCCCCTGGAGAGGAACTAGGGTGCGTTAAATGAGCCAAAACGTGCCTGCAACCCAGCATTTCCTGCTCATAACGCACGGTAGTTCCGCGAAATACCCCTACAACCGAAAATACCGCTTCATAACGCATCCAAGTTCCGCTCAACCGTGCAAAATGACGATCTATCGCAGATCGAGGCGGTATGGGGCGATCCAAACTGCTGTGGCAAAACATCTATGGCACTTCCGGATCTTCCACGCCACGTCCATCAGTCGAATGTTCATACCACACGATGCGTGCGGAATCTCTCCACTCTGCGAGGTCGCCACACGCACATTCGTGACGATATCTGCTTTCATATCTATAAAACAAAAACAGCACCGCTCTCCTAAGAGAAGCGATACTGTTTTGTCTGTTCGGAATAGCCTGATGCTTGTAGGACTATTTCAAATCCGTAATAAATCTGTCCACTTCGCCGCTTGGCGTGTTCACTGCTTCATAGACTTTAATGGACACATTGCTTTGAATTTGGGATTGCGTCAAATTAGGGAAGCTTAGCACTTGGTTTCCGCTCACCAAACGATTCGCACCGCTGAATGAGAAGGATTCGGAGCCTAATGATTTTCCTGTAGCGTCAACCAATTCAAATTTCAGCTTGGAGAAATTATTATCGATCTCCACTTCGGAATTCCGGACAACGTCCATATCCAAGTTCAATTTATACGTATATGCGAATCCGGTAGACCCCATCATGGTCAGTTGCGATAACGTCCAGCTTTTCAGATTGAGATTGAATGGATACAAGGAAATGCTGTTATGATCGTCCGCAGGTTGAACATTCACGTTGTAGCTGGCAATCGTCGTCTTATAAGTCGTTCCCGCGGATTGTCCTTGCGCGCTGCCGGACAGAACGCCCTGCACATTCAATTGGTATGCATCACTTTGATCCGAAGCCGGAATGGTATAGCCATAGCTAACGACAACCCCCGAGCCTGGAGCAATAGATTGGTTGCTGACTGTTTGGCGGACACCCGAGTAAGTGTAGCCGTCTTTACCCGATAATTCAGTATCGATAGCAGGCACTGGAATCGGTTTGTCGCCTTTATTGATGATGCTGAACTTGGCAAGACCGGTTTTATTTCCTGTCTCTTCGTTTTGTGTCACATGCAGTTCTTGCAAGGAAACGGCCAAACTCGGGTTAACGAATTCATTGGACTGTTTGAATACCATTGGCGTGCCATAGGTATACGCACCGCCCGATGTTCCTGTGTTTGTTCCTGCACCGCCATTAGCTGGAAGATGGAATCCGATGCGTCCTGTGTAGAAAGAGATCGGTGTTGTTTGCCCTTGTTTCAAGTAGCTCGCAGGCGATAGCACGTAGAAAGCGTTCAATTTGGTATCCACATCCGTCGTAATCGCGAAATGGATATATTTTTGCTCTCCGGCATTCAGGCTAATAGCTCCCTCTTCAACGCGCTTGCCGATAAATGACTGCCCTTCCGCTTTACCGCTCAAGGTAAAATCAGGCACAGTCTCCGTATAGCTGCCTGTATTCACGACTTTGACCTGAACGATGTAGGTCGGCGATTGTCCGGTGAATTGCGTGGACAGATCTGTCGCTGCATATTTCAGCGCTGAGGTTACGCCAGGCGCCGAAAAGGTTGCGCCCCAATTTCCAAGCAAAGCGGAATCTTTAACAACTGCATCTTTGCCCTTCCAAACGATGGATTCAATTGGAGCATCGGCAAGAAGGGTTTCCAGCTTAGGATACACCTTTTGATCAACATCTACCCAAAGAAGATCCTTCAACTGGATATCGGTTTTGACGCTGATATCCGCCATATAGCTGAGTGTGACATCGCTCTGCGGCAAGATGGAACGAACGTTGCTTGCGCTTGGCTGCAGGGTATAGACCGTTCCGTCTGCCGCTTTGACGCGAAGCTCATAATCCGGAATCCGCACGGTCGAGCCTGACGTATTGTTCAGCTTGATGACAGCCCCAACGCGCCAGCCGTCAATGGTTTTCTCCTGCAGCACGCCTTTGATTTGAGCCTGCGTATTCCCGATCAGAGTATACGTGGTCAGATCTTCTGCCGGAATCGTTCCTGCGTTCGTATTTCCGCCCTTATTGCCACTGGCATAAAGCTGCTTAGCTTGATAAGAGGAGGTCACCAAGAGGCTGCGCGTTGCGGCGGAAGTTCCCCCGAACGAGCTGTCTGCCTGGTTGCTCAGCAAATTCAATTGCAGGGCCAGAGCCGCATATCCTTTTGCCCAATCCGATACGGTGCTGTCATTTACACCCGCGTTGGCTCTGGCTTCCCCATCTTTATTCAAGCCTCTCAAAAGGAATGCCGCCAGCTGTTCCTTCGTCACTTCACCGGCCGGGTTATATGTGCCTGGACCAAAACCGTCCGTAAGGTTCGCAGCTTTGAGCGCTTCAATATAAGGCAGCGCATAACCATTAGCCGGATCATCTGCGCGCACATCGGAGAAACTAGATACGCTAAGCGAAGTATCGACATTCAATCCGAAGATCAAAGCGGCTACCTTCGCGAATTGAGCGCGGTTCATGTTATCATTCAGACCAAATACCCCATCGCTGACACCGTCAAAAACACCTGCGGCGATCATAGCATCAAATTTGGCCTTCGTACCTGCATCCAAATTGCTTAAATCACTGAAACTCGAAGAGGATTTAGGGGCAGTCGCTCCTAGAGCAGCATTAGACAACAAGGTTAAGGCAAAAGCCGAGCTCATTATCACGGTTAAACTTTTTTTCATTTTCGTATGCCTCCCAAAATAAAACAATCTTACTCTCTGATGTATATATTTACTCCTTGATTTCGACTGGCGCTTTTTTTCTCTGAATAAAGAAAAGCACAAACGGAATGCAAGCAAACGCCGGAATGGCTGATATGAAAAAGGTATCTGCGATCGACCGAACCAAAGCTTCTTTTTGCATAAAACCAGCCAGATACGCTGCTGCTGTGCCAGTCGCCGTTGCCGTATCGACCGACCACGAATAAATCGCGCCAGTGAGCATCGACACAGTGCTGTTTGCTGTCAGCGAATCGACAGGCACGCTGTCGTTAATATGCTGATAATGCGAAGTTTGGCGATTGCTCATTAGTGCCATAAATATCGCAATCCCCAGGGAACCTGCCACCTGACGGCATACATTGGATAAAGGCGATGCATTGCTCACCTGCTGCGGAGTCACGGCACTCATGCCTGCTGAGGTTAGAGGCATCATACATAAGCCAATGCCGATACCGCGGATCGTCAGCACCACATTGAGCCAATGATTAGGCGTATCTGTCGTTAAATGATGAAGGTCCACCGTCGTAATGCCTAGAATGGCTAACCCTGTAATACATAAGGGAACAATCCCGAATTTATCGGCCAGCTTGCCGCTAATCGGCATCATGATCGCCATCGCAATGGATTGAGGCATCATAAGAAGTCCAGTCTCCATCGCCGAAAGTCCTTGGATATTTTGCAAATACAGCGGAGTCAGGAACGTACCGCCCATCATCCCCATCATAACCAAACTACCGGCAATAACACTAATGGTAAATTTAAGATTCTTGAAAAGCTTCAAATCCAGCACGGGCTGCTTTTGCCCGAGTTCGACCCAGATCAATAGCAGAAGGCTGAAGAAGGCAACGAACAATAGAGAGACAATGAACAGCGATGTCCAGCCTTCCGCTTGCCCTTTACTCAGCGCCAGCAGCAGACTGCCAAAGAAAATCATGGATAAAATAGCTCCAGCCGTGTCGAATTTCACCCCTTCTGTGCGAGGGGTATCTTTCATCAATACTTTACAAAGGATAACGGCAAGGACCCCAATTGGAACATTGATGAAGAACAGAAGCCGCCAGCTGAAGTTCTGGATCAAATATCCCCCGAACGTCGGGCCGAGGGCAGGGGCAACCATCGCCGCAACCCCCCACAGGCCGATCGCCGTTCCCGTTTTCTCCCGTGGGAATGTCGAATAAATAATGGACATCCCGACCGGCATAATGAATCCCCCGGCGAATCCTTGAATAATCCGGAAGAGAATCATCGTGCTGGCGCTCCATGCCAGACCGGAAACTACGGAAAACAGGGTAAATCCGGCTACGGAGTACAGAAATAAGTTTTTATTGCCGTATTTCGCCCCCAGAAAGCCACTCATCGGAATGACCATCGCAGAAGCAAGCGTGTACCCTGTAATGACCCATTGCATCGTATTGATATCCGAACCGAATACCGCTACGAATTTATTCATCGCTACATTCATTAAGCTGCTGTTCAAAACGGCCACGAAGGTACCCATGACAATGGCAATAAGGGTGAGCCACATCCTGCTGCTGCCTTCTGATTCTTGTTGTTTAATTGCCGATGCATCGGCCATAGCTGCGCCTCCTATTCGGCTTTTACCTTCGTCCCTTCAGCAATCTTGTCTGTAGGATTCACGACAATTTGTTGATTGGCTTTCAGCTTATCGTTAGGCTGTACATACAGCCAGTCTTGGTTTTTCTCTTCTGTTTTCACTTCAACAAGATGAGCAGTGTTGTCCTCGGTTGTGTACAGATATTGCTTCTCGTCTTTTTTAATAATGGCACTCTTCGGAACTTCCAGACGGCTCTGTTGCTGAGCGGTCTGGCTCATTTTGACCTCTGCCACCATACCGGCAAACAGTTGGCCATCTTTGTTGTCCACTTTTACTTTGACAGGGAAAGTATTGCTGTTCGCATTAGAAACAGGGCTCACGAATGAGATCTCGCCTTGGAAGTTTTTACCTGGCAGATTCTGAATCGCAACGTCAACCGGCATGCCCACTTTCACTTGCGTGATTTGGCTATCCGCAACGCTCAGCTCTACTTGGACTTGATCCATATTAACCAGAGACAGGATCTGCACGCCTGGCTGAGCCACTTCGCCTGCGGAGATGCTTTTCTTAACAATAACGCCGTCAATCGGCGCCGTAATCGTCGCATTGCTCAGACTGCTGTTCGCAAGTTCCAAACCTGCGTTCAAACGATCGACATCCGATTGCATCGCTTTGATGGTGTTGTCCGTCGGGCCAATTTTCGCCAGCTGAAGCTTCGCGTCTGCTCCCTGCAACTGGCCTGCCGCGGCTTTCTGCGCGCCTTGCGCTTGATCATAAGCAGCTTTCGCCTTCTCATAATCAAGTGTGCCTTTATCCAAATCCTCCTGCGTTACGCCGGAGTTGCTGTCGAATGCATTACGTAAACGATTATAAGTGCTAGTCGAAAGATCGAATGCAGCCTTGGCTTGGTCTACAGCGGCGGATGCTTGCTCATAAGAGCCCTGGGCTGCGCTCACTGCGCTTTGAAGCCCTTGAATCTCTTGCTTGCGAGCGCCTGCTTGCGTATCCACCAATTTGGCCTCTGCCGCCTCAATAGAGGATTGAGCTTGCTTCACTTGTTGGGTCAGATCCGTTGTTTCCAGTTGAACCAGCACATCGCCTTTTTTAACCTTGCTGCCTTCCTGCACGTTCACTTCGGCTACTTTGCCCGATACTTTGGAAACAATTTTAATATCTTGATCCGGTATGATTTTCCCGCTCAACCCGGCAGCTACAGGCTGCCCCAGCTTGATCACTTGGACGGGTACGGCGGCAGCGCTCGTTTGGCCTGCGGCTTGATCTCCGCATCCAGGAAGAACACTGACTACCGCAAGCATGAGAACTGCAGGAACGATTAATTTATTTATTTTTTTCATCGTTGACAAACTCCTCTTTTTTAATTGCCCTTCAAATGAATCTTGATCGTCGTGCTGACGCCTGGAGACAAATCCATGCCCTGGTTGTCATCGATCGATATTTTGATCGGAATGCGTTGTGTCACCTTCGTGAAGTTCCCGCTGGTATTCGTAGATGGAAGCAGCGAGAACGTCGATGCGGTAGCTTTGCTGATTTCTTTCACTTTGCCTAGCAAAACTTTGCCTGGGAAATTGTCCAAATGAATTTCTACTTTTTGGCCTTCCTGGATTTTATTGATCTCGGTTTCCTCAATGTTGGCTGAAACATACAATTTGTTCGTATCAACCACCATCGCAACGGTTTGGCCCGGGGACGAAACTTCCCCTGCTTTCACCAAAGTTTTGATGACGGTTCCCGCAATCGGTGAACGCAGTGCTGCTGAATCGAGGGAGCTTGTCGCCAAATTATTGCTATCCTGTTGACCGATAATCTGATCGGCAAGCACATGATCGCCTTCGGTCACATCCAGGGATGTAACCTTGCCTGTAATACGAGGCATTACTTTGTAGATATCGCCGGCAAGCCGCGAATCATCGGTAGAGATGTAATTTTGCCCCTCGTACCAAAAATAACCGCCGATACCTCCACCGACGACGACTAAAGCTGTCAATATGATATATAACATTACTTTACGCTTCATGGTTCTCCTCTACCTTCTTTTCCAAATGTCTAGTAAGCAAATCAATGGAACTGCTAAAAAAGCCTATTTCTTCTTCCGATAACCCATCAAAACATTCAGAGGAATACGTATCTTGGAAAAAGGAATTTTCCACCAAGGAGGATTGCATTTTATTCGTCATGCAAATCCAAATCACGCGGCGATCTTCTTCGTCCCTGACCCGTTTAATCCATCCATCCCGCTCTAATCGGGAAATAATACTCGAAACCGTGCTATAAGATAAATCTACAGCTTTGACAATTTGGCCGATCGTCTTGGGTTCCTTACGAATTTGATGCAAAGTCATGAATTGAGATGGCGTTATGCCCATAGTCATGCTCTTTGATGATTTCTCTTTTTGGAATCGAGTAAATTGTCTCAGGAGTTTGGCAATACTAGTTTCAAGACTCATCTTCACACCTTATTTTCTTCATAGAATATGAAATATGGGAACGTGCATGCCACTTCTCATCCCATGTAACATCGAACACCTTCCAAGCCATTACGCAAAATCAGATAAATGCCTCATCATCCCCTTTGAACACTGCCAAAAATTAAAACAAGGATTGGAACCAGTTGCTAGCAAATATGGATTGACTCCCTTCCAAACAAGTTGTATTGTAAAACTATATATTATTGCATTATACATCTATTTTTATAAGTGTCAATATACTTTTCATGAAAAGTTCATCTGGAGGTGGTTTAGAAATGCACAAACAATCATTAGAAAGCCTTGAGCTGGAAATGGCTCTGCTGGTTCGTCGTCTTACTTCTATTTCTGCTGAAAATAAGGGGAATCTCGACCGTTCCGCCTATCTGCTCTTGCATCATATATATACTTGCGGTTGTTCAGGCGTAAAGACTTTAGCCGAGGCTTTCCATCTGGACATTTCCACCGTAAGCCGTCAAGCCGCGGCACTTGAACATAAAGGTTACGTCTACCGAATCCCCGATCCGCAAGATGGAAGGGCCTATTCGCTTCAAATGACAGACTTGGGAAAACAAGAATTAGTCGACTATAAAAAGCTGCGCTCGACCCGAATGGAAGAGTTTTTGAAAAACTGGTCGGATGAGGAGTGCCAGGACTTCGCGGCGTTATTACAAAAATTTAACCAAACGATCCTTATCATGAAGTAAATGATGAGACCCTGGCAGTAAAACAAGCGATTCGACTATTCAATCCGTTAATTGTGATCCCCCTCACATTCAAACATCCTCTTCTTCATTATGATGGTAACATCGGCAACGAATGAATCTGGAGGAGGACGTCTTCATGAGATCATCTTTCCCGCAAACCCGCGATTACCATGAGTATCCATTTATTGTGATATGGGAAGTAACCCGCGCCTGTGCCTTGCAATGCTTGCATTGCCGCGCTGAAGCGCAATACAAGCCTGACCCGAGACAACTCAGTTTGGAAGAAGGCAAACGATTAATCGACCAAATTGCCGATATGCATCAGCCGCTATTTGTTTTCACTGGCGGTGACCCTCTTATGCGGCCTGATCTGTTTGAGCTGGCTGACTATGCGATACGTGAGAAGCAGCTGCCTGTTTCCATGACGCCCAGCGCCACACCCAGAGTTACAAGGGACGCGATTGTTAAGGCCAAGGAGGTCGGATTATCCCGCTGGGCTTTCAGTCTAGACGGTTCATCCGCTGACATTCATGACCATTTTCGCGGAACAAAAGGATCTTACGAGATGACTATGAGAGGAATCTCCTACCTCAAGGAGTTGCAAATTCCCATTCAGATTAACACAACGGTCTCCACCTATAATGTGCACGATTTAGCAGCGATTGCGGATAAGGTTAAAGACATGGGAGCTGTTCTGTGGAGCTTGTTCTTTCTCGTTCCTACAGGCAGGGGGATGCAAAAGGACATGACCACCCCTGAGCAGCATGAAGAAGTGATGAAGTGGCTTTACAAGCTCGGGCCTCAGATGCCGTTCGGCATTAAGACGACAGAAGCGCCACATTATAGAAGGGTCATTGCGCAAGAAAGAAGCCTGGAAAATCTGCAAGCAACGGAATCTGGCGATGCTGTGCAGATTAAGCATTTCGATCGTTTGGGGCGGGCCCCCAAAGGCGTGAACGACGGTGACGGCTTCGTATTCATCAGCCATACAGGAGATGTTTACCCTAGCGGCTTCCTCCCCGTCTCCTGCGGGAATATCAGGCAGATGCCGCTTCTTGACATCTATCGGAATTCGCCGGTCATGCGCCAATTACGGGACAAATCGCTGCTTAAGGGCAAATGCGGCGTGTGTGAATTCAAAGAGATCTGCGGCGGGTCCAGAGCCAGAGCCTACGCGCTCACAGGCGATTATTTGGAAAGTGATCCAACCTGCGCCTACATTCCCGAACTGCCATGGAGATCCATGCATAACTAATAAAGCTAGCTATTGCTAAGGAGGGCGCTGCGCCATGCCAAATGCTTTGTTTCGGTATCCCATGCTGTATTTGCTCCTAACAGCTGCTGCTGGAGCGGTATTGCGAGGAATGGCATTCCTTCCCGCATGGCAAAGCAGATACGAACCGCTGCTTCATGCTCATTCCCACATAGCCCTGCTTGGTTGGGGGTATTCAGCGCTCATTCTGCTTCTGGCTGCTCTGTTTCTGTCCCGAGAGGATCTCCGATCTCGCTTGTTCCGAACGATTTGGCTGCTGACGCAGTGCACCATCGTTTTGATGTTTCTGGCCTTCCTTTTGCAAGGTTATGGCTTCTACTCCATCTTGTTCTCTACGATACATATTTTGCTATCCTATGTTCAGGTTGTCTGGATGTGGCGAAAATTCAAAAAAACAACCTGCTATCCAATAGCCATCCGGTTTGCCAAAGCAAGTTTGTTATTCATGGTGTTATCCTCTGCTGGACCTTGGTGCCTAGCCGTACTGAGCGCCAAGCATCTTTCAGAAAGCCCGTGGTATCACGCTTCGCTCTACTTTTATCTGCATGGCCAGTATAATGGCTGGTTTACGCTCGGTTTGTTTGCCGTGCTGTACGCCTTACTCGAGCAAAAGCAGATCATACTCTCTCGACGATTGACCAGCTTCCATTACTGGGGTTACACGCTATCTTTGCTGCCCTCCTTCTTGCTGTCTCTGCTGTGGATGAACCTATCACCTTTTTGGATCACCATAGCCGTCATTTCCGGTCTCTTGCAGTTAGCCTCTGTGCTAGCATTTTTCATCATGTGGATACGCTCCCGCGCCTTTATCAGCACCTTGTTCACCGATGGGTCCGCCAAAGTTTTGCTTCACTTAGCTCTTATGGCCCTTGCGGTCAAAATGGTGTTGGAGACCACCTCGGCCATCCCTGCCCTTGAGGCGCTCGTTTTCTCCACCCGCAGCATCGTTATCGGCTATCTCCATTTGGTCTTGCTCGGGTTTGTCAGCTGTGCGATGTTGGCGATAGCGTTTCATCTACAATGGCTCAATGTCCGTGCCAGGCTGAAAATCCTTGGATGCGTATTGTTTATCGCGGGATTTATGACTAACGAGCTGATCCTCTTCTTAGATGGGCTGTTTAATTGGATGTATGCCAGCAGCTTCCCGTTCGTCTCGATTTCTTTACTTGCTGCAAGTTTGCTAATGTTGATGGGAATTGCTATCTTGGGATGGAAGACGAGCTTCAACAAGCCTTGATCCGCATAAGCTCTTGTTTCATAGCGAGATGCACGGATTCGACGATCTCAACAATCTCTTCTTTTGTTGCATCGTCAATGTGGATTCCCATGACTACCGTTACAGCTTGCCTAAGCTCATGAGCGGCATAACGTGCTATTTCCATCGCTAACTGCTCTTCCCTGTGTCCCGGGACAGTTAGTGATTCGCTATGAATGTTATCCTTGTGGGGATATGCGAGAGCTATTGCTCCGATATGCGCCTTGCCGCCATGTATCAGAAACAGCCAGTCCTTCCCCACTGAAGAAGTCTCGATATGAAGAGTCAGCCGCATTAATTCTCTCTCCAATGCCGAAGCGCCTCAATATCGTGAATCACAAACCCCGAACGATCTGCCTCTACGATTCCCTGTTTGCGGAGCTGGTTCAGCAGACGATTGACCGTCTCTCTGGTCGTGCCGATCGCGTTGGCGATATCCTGATGCGTCATCGGTATTTCAATATGCAGCTTCCCGTTCTTCACTTTCCCATTCGTTTCTGCGAGCTTGAGCAAAAATAATTGCCCTCTGTTTTGTACATCTTGTCCCGTCAATTCTTGCAGCTTGGCCTGAAGTTCAAGAATTTTCTCGCTCATCACGCGTAAAATTTTAACCGCAATCCCCGGCGTTTTACTGAGAAACATTTCGAACGGCTTGATAGGCATTGCAAGCAGCAGCGTCGGGACAATGGTCTCTGCGGTAGCCGGATACTGATTCGCATGAAACAAACCGGTATGAGGGAACATATCCCCGGTTTTCAGAAAGGACACAATGTTTTGATGGCCATTCTCGTCCGTCTTATACGTTTTAATGAAGCCATTTTGAATGAAATAAACAGCTTCTTTTTCACTGCCTTCCGTAAAAACGATTGTTTTCTTGCGGTACGAGCGTTGAATCATTATCCTGCTAAGACCTGCTCGTTCTTCCTCAGACAAATCCCGAAACAAAGGCACTTGGCGCAGGATTTCCTCAGCATCTATGTTTTTATCTTTCATTCGTATTCCTCTTTTCGTTTCATGTCTTGGGTAGATAACATGCAAAAAAAGAGCCAGACTTTACTCCGGCTCACCTGCCATTTTAAACATAATTCAACTGCGTTTTAGCCGACTCCGACATATACGCTGGCGTCCATTGCGGCTCCCAAACGACTTCAACCTGAACGTTGGCGATCCCCGGCTCGCCTTCCAACGTACGATGAACGCCGCCTACAATCGTATCATGCAGAGGACAGCCGGGCGTTGTCAGCGTCATCCGGATCGTGACGTCTCCATCCTTCAGGCCGATCTCATAGATAAGACCTAAATCTACGATATTAACGCCTAGCTCGGGATCCAATACGCGTTTCAACTGCTCACGGATTTGCTCAATGGTTAACTCCATACAACCATCACTCTCCATCCTTCCAGCCTATTTGGCCTTGTTAATCGTGACTATGGCAGATCCGTCAGCCTGGTGCTCCACTTGATACGGGAACCCCAATCGCTGCAGTTCTTCAATTAGAAACATCGGCAGCCGATCATTGTGGATCTTCACCTGGTCACCGACTTCACTTTCTTCCAGGACCCGGATTGTACGAACCATCGGTTCAGGAGGCGTTAGCCCGCGATTATCAAGTTCAATCACCTTTTTGCTCATGAGCCAGCTCCCCCACTTCCTCCTGTTTGGCAAGCTCTCGCAGCTGCAAAGCCTCCAGTTCAGCCTTTAGATGCGTGCCGCGGGCAAAAGCGACAATCCAGTACTGCTCATCGATCTCCTCTGCCTTATGCGCATACCCCTTGAGTTTCATAACGCCAAATAAAGGAACTGGCTTGAACATGACGTGCAAAATAAACAAATCTTCATCTTTTAGAGAAGCCACAGCTTCCATAATGAGTTTAAACGGGTCCAACTTTTTCCTCAAAAAAGGGCGTACCTCTAGCTCAACAATATTCACTTTTTTCATCATTTCGGCACCTCATATCTTGCTTTAGACTGCTTCCTTCTGCTGCAAATAACGGCTTGCCAGATTATGCAATCCCCGCATACCTCCATACAGGGTATAGAAGAACGCATCAGGAGCATTCATGCTAAAAGATAAATACTGCTTAGGATCAATTCCCAGCATGTTCTCAAACAGAGAGGCTGTATCGTAGGCATAGAAGCAGAAATAGGTGTAGTCAAACTCAGGCATCTTATCGCATATGGTTAGGATATCTTCGGCGTATTGTTCCACATGTTCCGATGCCTCATTAATCATCGTTAAAGCATCTTCCAACGTTGCTGTGATCCGGAGTGTAGTAGGGTTAAGAACTTCCACTTCTGCCATCTGCCGGTCCTCCTTTAGCTGAGCTTCCCGATTTTCACCTGATAGGTTTCAGGTCCTTGTTCCAAATACTCCCATTGAAACGATCCGGGGCGTGTTGCTTCAAATTGATAGCGCAATGGGCGCGGATCATGATCATTAATGAGCAGCATCGCTTCTCCGGGCGCCAGTCGATCGAAGGATTCAAAAATCACTTTATGTTTGAGCTGTGGGGGGTACTCGGGAGCTTTGATTATCGTTGCGAATTGGTCCATCATTAACCATCCTCCTAGAAGACTCGTTCTCAATCACAGTTTCAGTATACGAGAGGACGCAGCCGCAGAATGTGATGGATATCACGTTTATAAAAAAACAAGAGTGATTTACGTCATATCTTAGGTTCCCCGCCCATGTTACATTGGAAAAAATGAAGGCAGGAGGGCTCTCGCATGAAAACTAATCATATCGTGGTTATCGGCGGAGGCATTACAGGGCTAACAGCCGCTTACGAATTACACAAGCAATTCGCCGCCACCAACGAGTCCATTCAAATCACGCTCATCGAAAAGAGCCCTACATTGGGCGGCGCCATCCAAACTTCAAAGCGTGACGGCTTTATCATAGAAAAAGGCCCTGATTCTTTCTTGTCACGAAAACCTTCGGTGTTAACCTTGTCCAAGGAACTGGGTCTGCTCGGTGATTTGACCCGTCTATCCGCAACGGCTTCAAAAAGCTTTATTTTCTTGAAGGGACGGCTGCATCCCATGCCTGCAGGGCTGGCCATGGGGATTCCGACCCAAGTTAAACCTTTCATTAGTACTTCTCTGCTGTCGCTACCAGGAAAAACCCGAGCAGCTTTGGATTTTTTCTTGCCCAGGAAACCTGTATACGTTGATGAGTCCCTCGGCGATTTAATTGAGCGCAGACTGGGTTCAGAGGTTACCGAACGTTTAGTCAGCCCTGTCCTCGCCGGCATCTACGCGGGAGACCTGCATATGTTAAGCACGGCAGCCACATTTCCCCAATTGCTTGAAATGGAAAATAAGCACCGCAGCCTCATTCTGGGGATGCTCGCCTCACGGAAAAACCAGCAAACGCCCCCGCCGCATGCTGGTGGCGTCGAGCTTCCTCCCCATCTGCGCGGCTCCATGTTCCTTACTTATAAGGGAGGACTTTACACGTTAGTCGAACGCTTAAAAGAAGTACTGGAGCGATCAGGCGTCCGAATACGCCTTAACCAATCTGTTGTGAGCCTTTCACGGCAATGGGAAGGGTATGAAATTCGACTTGCTGACGGTGAGGTGTTGCAGGCAGACGGAATTATTATGGCGGCACCTGCTGAACAAGCCGTCCACATGATTCACGGCGCATCCCAACGCCTGACGAGGAAATTGGGACAAATCCCCAGCGCGTCCGTCGCCAATGTGGTCATGGCCTTCGATCAAGCTCAGTTCAGTAAACCTCTGCAAGGCTCAGGCGTTGTCGTCCCCAGACAAGAGGGTCTTCACGTCACAGCTTGCACATGGACTTCAGCCAAATGGCAGCATACCGCGCCAGAAGGAAAAGTTTTAGTAAGAGTCTACATCGGCCACTTCAAAGATCAGACCCACCAACAGCTTGCCGATCATGAGCTGATCGAAGTCGCAAACAGGGATTTAAACCATATCACCGGAGAGAAGGTAACTCCGTTGTTCACAGAACTCACAAGACACTCAGAGGCCATGTCTCAGTATTTGGTCGGTCATCTTGAGCGGCTTCAGGAAATGGAAGAGGAGCTCCAAGCCCATTTCCCGGATATGATCGTTGCCGGCAGATCGTTCCGCGGCGTTGGCATTCCCGATTGTATCGCTCAGGGCAGCAAAGCCGCTGAGCGCTTGTTTCAGCAAATCCATGCCAGGTGAAGCGCAACGGATTGTGGCACCGACTAGCCGCGGCTTTGGCGGCGCGGCGCGGGGACGCGGGCGGCTCGGCCGGAGCTCGGGCAGCGGGGGCGCGGGGACGCGGGTGGCCCGACTGCGATCGGGCGACGTGGCGCGGGAACGCGGGTGGCCCGACTGCGATCGCGCAGCGGGGCGCGGGCGGCCGACTGCGATCGCGCGGCGTGGCGCGGGGACGCGGGCGGCTCGACTGCGATCGGGCGACGTGGCGCGGGAACGCGGGTGGCCCGACTGCGATCGCGCAGCGGGGCGCGGGGATGCGGGTGGCCCGACTGCGATCGCGCAGCGGGGCGCGGGAACGCGGGTGGCCCGACTGCGATCGGGCGGCGTGGCGCGGGGGCGCGGGCGGCTCGACTGCGATCGCGCGGCGTGGCGCGGGGGCGCGGGTGGCTCGACTGCGATCGCGCGGCGGATACGCGGGGCGGCCGGGGCGGCTCGGCCAGAGCTCGGACAGCGGTGGCGCGGGGCGGCTGGAATGAGCCAGCCCCAGCTCCGCTTCGCCCATCAGCCGATTCGGTTCGGCTGAGCCATGAGCCCTGCATGCGGAACTACAGTTCGCTATTCCTCAAAAATAGCTCGTTTTGATTCGCGAGACGGAACTACGGTGCGCTATTTAAGCAAAAGTCCGCCCAAAACCCATCATTTCCCACTAATAGCGAACTGACGTTCCGCTAAATTGCCATATAGCCGAATATGACTCCCCATAAGGCACCCACGATCCGCTCATCTATCACCGAGCAGGCGAGGAATTTCCTGCAACGAAAGAGATCAAAAAAGGAGCACCCACATCGTGGTACTCGCCTGTTCGTATCTCCCTGCTCTGCTCTACCCTGTGCCCTGCCCTGCCCTGCTCTGTTCTGTTCTGTTCTGCCCTCCTCTCCTCTCCTCTCCTCTCCTCTCCTCTCCTCTGCCCTGTCCTACTCTACCCCACTCTACTCTTCTTTATTGACAAAGAAATAAGCCAGGTCTTTCAAAACGATCCAAAATGATCAACCGCAGCTCATTGGCGGGCAGCGCGGGGATGCACTGGCCCCAGCTCCGCTTCGCCCATCAGCCGACTCGGTTCGGCTGAGCTATGAGCCCTGCATGCGGAACTACAGTTCGCTATTCCTCAAAAATAGCTCGTTTTGATTCACGAGACGGAACTATGGTACGCTATTTATGCAAAAGTCCACCCAAAACCCATCATTTCCCCCTAATAGCGAACTGACGTTCCGCGAAATTGCCAAATAGCCGAATATGACTCCCAATAAGGCACCCACGATCCGCTCATCACCGCACAGGTGAGGAATACCTGCATCAAAAGAGATCAAAAAAGGAGCGCCCACATCGTGGAACGCCCCTGTTCGTATCTACCTACTCTGCTCTGCCGTGCCCTGCCCTGCTCTGTTCTGCCCTACTCTCCTCTACCCTGTGCCCTACCCTACTCTGCCCTGCCCTGCTCTGCTCTACCCTGTCCTACCCCACCCCACCCCACTCTACTCTTCTTTATTGACAAAGAAATAAGCCGGGCCTTTCAAACGATCCAAAATGACCAACCGCAGCTCATTGGAAGGCACAACTTCCTCGAGGGTGCTTTGCATACAGGCCAACCACGCTTCGGCCCGCTCCCTGGTGATCGGAAAAGGCGCATGCCGGGCTCTCATCATGGGATTGCCGTGTAAGTCCGTGTACAAGGAAGGCCCTCCAAAAAATTGCGTCAGAAATTGAAACTGCTTTTCCATCAATGGTTCCATATCATCTGGAAAAATAGGCGCAAGCAAAGGATGCGCCAGGACTTTTGGATAAAATGTATTCACGATCTGTCTAATTGTTTGCTCTCCACCCATATATTCATAGAGTTCCATGATTGCGCTTCGCCTCAACCTTCTATTCGTGTACAACCTTTCTCCTCTAGTTTACACGAAGCTCCGAGCTTGCGGTGTTACTTAAATCACACGTACCCATCCTTTTTCTGGTATTCCAATCATACCTTCTTGCTTTACTCCAGAAATTATACTCACCGCCGTAATAACCGTCTTGATCCACTTTAATTTTCTTTCTTGAAATCATCTTCACATACCCGATAACCCTGCTGTAGGTTGCGATATCATCGCTTCCGCAAGCCGGGCAATTCTTAATGCTCTTCCCATCCGTTGCCACTAACTGCCGGCTGCAGCTTAAACAGCTGGACATCGTGGGCGTTAGTGTAATGTAGTGGATAGGCTTTTCGAAGATGTTGCTCAAATATTGCGCAAGCCGGCTCGGGGCAATTTTGCTTTCCACAAAATGATGCAGAATGCTGCCCGACGTGGCATATCCTTGAAATTCAGCGCTATTTTCAATCTGTCTGATGAAATCGTCTTCGCTGAAGGGAAGCATGCACCCGGATGTTAAATAGACGTTCTCGCCGGAGCCTTGTACATAGATGCTGCGTCCGTGCTGCTCCGCCCACTTCACATCATGCCTTGCCAGCTTAATCGCGGCGTTCTCCCCTGGGGCAAATTCAATCCCGCAAGCTACCCCGTCGCGGACGATGAATTCGTTAATAATCTCCGTCATGTACTGCATAAGACGATGGGCAAAATCCTTCCCTTCGCTGTTATTCAATCCGCCCTCAAACCCCATATTATGTAATCCTTCGTGCATCCCCGTAACGGCAAAGACATTAAAATAATTTTTCAAATCCTTGTTGAATGCATAGAAAGTCGGGAACAATTCTTTATTATTCTCAATCCAGGCTCTTTTGGCCTGATGTCCTGCCTGCATGATTTCCAGATAGGCTCTCATCTGATCTCGCAACAGAGCTTCGTTCTCGCCGAACTCCATGAGGACGCGGTTCAGGTTTAAATTCAATACTTGAACAGCCCCGGTCGATCCGGTGGAACTGCCAAATATGCCACTGCCCACCTGGGAGAGCACAGAAAGATCAATCTGCAAGCGGCAGCATAAGCTTCGGCTCACTTCCGGATCGCGCGGTTTAATCATTGGATTGAACTGTCTGTACGTTTCATCCAGGAACGGCTTGGTCCGGAAGTTCTCGAAATAGACGCCGCCCCAGTAATACATCTTCTCCAGCATATATAAAAACAACTCATTTTCGAAATTAAATGCATCATCAATTTGAACCGTCATTAAAGGGAAGGTGAACGGAATGCCTGAACCGGTCCCCTCCTGCATAACATCAATAACCGCTCGGTTAATTCGATCGAAATAGGAGGATGGAATGTCCTTGTATTGGACCGATTTGGCCTCTCCCCCGACAACCGCGAAATCATCTTTGATTTCCTCAGAAGGCTTGCCGAATTCCATCGTAATGTTGGAGAAAGCTGATTGGGATCCCCCTCTCAGCGGCATGTTCATTTCCCAGATCAGGCTTTGAAACAACTGCTTCAGTTCCTCATCCGTATAGAATCGGCCCTGCTCGATTTCCTCAAAGTATAAATAGGAAGCCGCAATCGTGGTCATTTGCGATAACATAACCGCACCTGACACTTGCTGCGACATCAATACAATCACGTTGCTGAAATGTCTTAACAGCGTATCCAGCCTCTTTGCCGGTTTGGAGGACAGCATGTTTTTGGCTAGACTTGGAATTCCGAGCATAGCAATATCCTTACATCCGACGCTCATGCAATAAGGACTCAACTGTTTATCATGAATATACACGATGCCTTCTTCATAAAGCTCCGTCAGCTTCTGCGGTAAAATGTGCGACAGCAAAAATTTCTCTTCGCCGAAATTCGTGAGATTGTGCCGGAGCAGCGATAAAGAGTACACAAAATTACTGTTTTCATGCTTTAAGTAATCCGATCTTTTGTTATCTACCCCCGAGGTAAACGTATCGATGATTTCTTCCAGTTGATTAAACATCGTGCATCTCTCTTTCCGAGTAAAATTCGTTTAGTTGGTAAGGAACCTTGCTGTTATAGCAGCGATTCAAAAAGTTCACATAGTGCTCGATTTGTTCAAAATAGTCCCCACTTAAAACCGGGTATTTGACAGTTCGAACCTGGCTGACTGGGCTGTTATGTTTAATGACCGTATGCAGCGATTCCAGCATATTTCGAATCAGTTCCTTCGTCGGAACAATTCCCAGAACCGTCTGGTAGATAGCCGTATCACGCTTTTGTTCAAAACAATGGTAAGGCATTTTCATATCGATATGGATGCCGTCGACCCAATCGTTTGCCAACAAGGCATTGATCTTCTCCGGAAAAGTGCCGTTCGTATTGATGATGATTGTCTTCGCAAACACGGTTTTCAAAAGCGATAGAAATTCGCAAATCTCTGTGAGGTTGCCCATGAGAAACTCGCCGCCGCTAATAATAATGGCGTCAAATAAATAACCGTTCTTCTTGATCTGCTCGATGATATCGGTGGATGTCAAAAAAAAATCATGATCTGCGGCAACCAATTCCGCATAGTTATGGCACCCGCAGCAGTGTAAATTACACCCGGCAAGCGAATGGATCAATAACGACGTGTAACCAGGCAGATCATCAAACGTTCGAACCATCTTTGTATAGAATTTTAGCATTCCCGCCTCTCCCTTCTGCTCACTTACAAACGTTCAAACTATAGTGTAGCTTAAGATTTTCCTCGAAAATGTTATACGTATCACAGTTGGAAATCGCGAATTAAATATCCACATTTTGTATGTATTAACTCCTGCGGCGTTGTGATCAACATCACATTCCAAAAGCTCTCTTTTGATTATAATCTTCTTATTGATAATCATTTTCAGTCGAGAAAGGATGATAGAGATGCGGCTAACCGAAACAGGCATTGATCAAACAGTGCGAATCAGCGATTTAGCGGGCGCCCATGCATTGGTGCGCAAACGCTTAAGTGATCTTGGCATCATCGAAGGTACTATGGTATGCATGAAGAAATACCTCCCTTTCAAAGGCCCATGCACGATCGATGCAGGCGGGCTCTGGATAGCTCTCCGACATCGTGAAGCAAACAGGATTCTGGTGGAAGACGTATGCTGACCATCGCCCTGATTGGCAATCCCAACACGGGAAAAACTTCATTATTCAACACACTGACCCGCTCCTACGAGTATGTTGGGAATTGGTCGGGTGTTACCGTAGAAAAAAAGGTCGGCATTTTAAAAAATAAACAAGGTCAACTAGTTGATCTCCCCGGGATTTATTCCTTAAGTCCCTTGTCGAAAGACGAGGGCGTCACCACACAATTCTTGGCGCAAGAGGATTGCTCGTTCATCCTCAACGTGGTAGATGCAAGCCAACTAAAGAGAAATCTGCATTTGACTTTTCAGCTCGCAGAGATGGGCAAACCCTTGCTGATTGCTTTAAATATGATGGATGTTGCCAAGGGACGCGGCATGCAGATTGACGTTCAAGCATTGTCGGAACTGCTCCAGCTCCCCATTATTCCCGTAGTAGCCCGCACCGGTGCAGGGTGCAGAGAGCTTTCTCAGACATTTACGAGCAGCCGGCTTGATGGTCAGCACTCGCTTCAGCTGCATTATGGTCAGATTCTGGAAGAAGCCATCCTACGCATATCCAATCAACTGCCGGCGGAAGCCAGGTATAAGCGTTGGTTGGTCCTGCAATATTTTGAGGGTAATCTGGTTGCACAACGCTTGTTAGAGTCGATGATCACAACTGATCAGCTGCATACATTATTCAGGCTTACCGAGAAAGCCCTAAGGGAACAAACCGGCAAATCGCTATGGCAATATATTCAACATGTTCGAAATGAAGCGATAGACGCGATATTGCGTAAATGCTTCATGCAAAAAAACAATGGCTCTATTCCCTTTTCGGAACGAATCGACCGCATTGTAACGAATAGATATCTAGGCATTCCCTTATTTCTTGCTGCGATGTATCTGACCTTCAAGCTAACTTTCGAATGGATCGGCGGGCCTCTTTCAGATCTTCTGGATGGATTTCTGCATGGTTATTTCAATGAAAAATTGATTGAATTTCTGAGTAGGATCGGCGCTTCCGAATTCATACAAGCTGTCATAATGAATGGGATTGTGCAGGGTGTCGGGGGTGTTCTTGTATTTGTACCGCAGATTTTTGTGTTATTTGGCATTATTTCATTTATCGAGGATTCAGGGTATATGGCGCGCGTGGCTACTGTTATGGATAAAGTTGCCGAAATGGCCGGACTAAACGGGAAAGCCTTCATTCCCATGATTATTGGTTTCGGGTGCAATGTGCCGGGAATTATGGCGGCAAGAAGCATTGAGCAGCCTAAGGAACGGCTTATGACGATACTGCTTACGCCGCTTATGTCCTGCTCGGCCCGACTAACCGTGTATAGCTTGTTTGTCGGGACGTTTTTTAACGAACATCAAGCCCTCATTGTTCTTTCACTCTATGTTCTCGGCATCGTGATTGCCTTTTTACTGGCGAAAGTATTCTCATTATCGATACTCAAAGAAGAGAAATCAATTTTCGTGATCGAATTGCCGCCTTACCGGCTTCCGCAATGGACGACCTTATTTCGAGGGACCTGGGAGAAGGGCAAAGGTTTCGTCAAAAAGGCCGGCACCTTCATATTCGGCGGCTCTGTGGTCATTTGGCTGCTGAGCTATACGGGGCCGAGCGGGTGGAATTTGCCTATGGAACAAAGCTTTTTACATGCCATCGGAGGTGTTCTGGCACCTCTCCTCGCGCCGTTAGGTTTCGGCAACTGGCAGGCAGGCGCGTCCTTGGTTAGCGGTTTTTTCGCTAAGGAGGTTGTTGTTTCCACGATGAATATTATTTACAATGCACCTTCTGACGCGCAGCTGCAAGATATGTTGACAGGCTTTTTCACTCCGCTGCAAGCGTATTGTTTCATGGCCTTTATCCTGCTGTACGTACCCTGCTTAGCCACTGTCGGTGTCATTAAGAAGGAAACGGCCTCCATCCGCTGGACGTGGTTTGCTGTGGCCTATTCGTTTATGGTGGCCTACATTGTCACACTCATCATTTACAGAATCGGCATTTGGCTTGGGTATGCCTGATTGGATGGAGGAGGGCTAATTATGCTGCTGAATATCGCTGCCGGATTGTTGATTTTTGGCTATTCGTTATGGACAATTATTAAGTATTATCGAAAGAGTAAACAAGGTAAATGCGCTGCCTGCGAGCTGAGTAAGCACTGCCATAGCAAGTGCAAATAAATGGAAAAGTAAAGTCTGCTTGCAAACTCTACTTTTTCATGCGTTAAGTTGATGGCTGTTTTTAATATACACCCTTCCGAAACGTCTATATTTGAAGCCACCAGACACCTGCGCATTCAGGCAAGCAAACAAGATCTTCATCACGAACTTTGTTTGCCAGCGCATCCCCAAAGAAAAATCGGGTCAATTCCTCAGCTTCATTTATACTCTCAAAATGGTAATCAGTCCTTAACCACTTGTGATTAAAGCCATATTCTTCAACCAATATTCGATAATATTCTTTTAGAACATGTGGAGGATCAGGCACCTCCGTTCCAGTACCCATTGTCTCAAAAATAATAATTGTTCCATCCGGGCGAAGAACTCGTTGCAGCTCTGAAATTATTTGAGTAATGTTTTGTTTCCAATCCTGAACATCTGTATTAGCTAAATAGGCAATAGTCCAACCTGCAACAACGACATCGGCACTTCTATCTTCAAGAGGAAGCTTTCTATTGTCAGCTACCTTAGTCAAGAAATTCGAATAGCCCAACTTCTTTAATTTATTTTCTGTTATTTGAAGCATAGTTTCTGAAGCATCCAAAGCAATGATTGATTTTGCTTCTTGTGCCAGTAAAGTAGTCAATCTACCTGTGCCCGCCCCCAGATCAATTATATCCAATCCTTTTACTGCCCTGATTTCCTCAATAATTTTGATTAAATTAGGCTGTCTGGAAATTAATAGCTCATACTTCGCTGCCTCATTCTTATAAATGTCAGTATGGTCCGGCATCGTGTATCCTCCTTCATTTTAACTTCTCTCATAGAATAAAGGCTGACGTTGCGATAAGGTCAAGATTTTTGCAAAAAAGGGAAGAGAAACCATTAACTCGAATAATTACTTATTACATAATCGGAGAGAGTAAGCGAAATATGCTTATGTGGAAGGGAGGCTACAGCAATTGAACAATCTATCAATAATACGTAAGGCAATCGATGAACTTTCCCCGCAAGAAGCAAAGAAGCTCCTCATGCTTATCATGCTTCAACTGGATATTATAGATGAAGCGAACAATGAAGCAAAAATAGATCTATATAAAAGCATGAAGGCACTCTACGGTGAACTTCTAGTTCCAGATAATCGAACAATGAACTGGGAACCGAATGCTGCCGCCACGAAAGTACACATAGTTTTCGGTGATTCTATTGCCGGAAGTTTGAAATTGGCCATTAAGCAGATGGGATATGCGGATGCGAACAAGGTGATATGTTTTCGGGATCAATATTCGATTGGTCCTCTATGGCAACTTCATGAGAAAGGTGGACGAGCCTATAGAGGTGAGTGGTTCAGAGACCACATCAACAAGGGGGACGAGGATGCTGAGTATGGTGAGGAAACTTATCATCAAAGACTTACCGAGCAAATTGCCACTATTCCGGCTGAAGCTTCCATTGTGATATGGAGCGGAAATAACGCTCACGAGCAAGTTGGATTGCGATATGCCGTTTATTTACTGAGGGAAATTCAGATTCAGAATGAACTATTTGTTTTTAATGTAGAAGAAGCTTGTGAGAGAAGGTTCAATACTGCTGATCGGTCAATCGTCTATTTACACGCAGGAGAAATCCCTCCAGAGAAGCTTCGGTCTGTTTTTGGAGAAACCGAGGAAAGTGGGCCTATAACATGCGAAACAAGGCAGTTGCTGGAACAGGAATGGTTATCGCTTGCGAAACAATATCATGTATTACGGATATGGGATGGTGAACGTATCCTTAACGTCGAAGAACAGCATTTCGATTCCTATTTGCTGGAGACTGTTGAGAAACTGCATACCTGCAGGTCAAATAATGATTTTATTAAGGCTGCAAGGGTAATAGGTGAAGCACTCGGATACTGTGATCAATACATTGGTGATAGCTATTTTGAATACCGGTTAAGGCAGCTTGTCTACAATGGATCCTTGGAAATCAAAGGCGTACCGCGAGCGATGAGGTACTATAGCGTAAGGCGCAAATGCTTAAAATCGATTTTTTCAAAAATCTAGAGGCCTCTTTTTATTTGTATATTATCAGCCAGCGTAGGCGAATTTATTAATTCAAGATTTTGACCTTCGGTATATACTTGGATCTTGTCTATAAGTACTTTGGTCATGTTGGAGTAAGGATTTTTTCTTTCTAGGAAAGTAACTGGAATATATAAGTCCGTAGATGTTTCTCTCTTAATTCCCAAATGGAGAACGCGGCCGCTGTATGTATTGTAAAACATAAATTCAGCATCTATTGTGCTTTGTGCCAGATCTGGTCTAAATATTATGGCTTCCGGATCATACATAAGTTGATTGATAAAAGGGAAATGTAAGATACGGTAGATTATTCTTACGTAATTACCTTCATTCGCTCGTTTAAGATCCAGCAAGGTTAAATTTCCGCTTTTTAGTGCCGGAAACCCACGTTTCCCTCGATGAGTAGAACCCGTTTTTATTTTATGAATGCCAAGCAAATGCGGTAGATCCGAGGTCTTGAAATGCAACTTGATCTCTCCGACCTTATGCCTCACTTTGTAATGGAAAATTCGATTACAAAGAAGCTGTTCATAAAATTCAGCAAGTATTTGTAGACTTAGTTCTTCCTCTGAAGGTAACTCCTTGAGATTTAATAGTTCTTGAATGCTTAATGGCATAGTTCTCCCTAAATAAAGAATCGACCTTGTATGCCAAGGTCGACCCGATTAATTAATCCATATAAGTTGGCAGCGACAGAGATCATCTCCCTGTGGGATAGGAATGGTATAATTTTTTCACCCTAAGGTGCCCCCAAGCGGGTACGCGCGAGTGCCACATCCGCGTAATCGGACAGACAACCTGAAGTTGTCGACATAATTAGTATACACAGAATTCTAAAAAAAGTACACTCCGTAGTTTGAAAAAAACTAGGTAATATCTACTTAATTAAATATAACGCATGCAACAGGGTTGAAAATATGTATGCAGCAAACTCTGGGTGGAAAGGGATAAAATGAATACTAAGAAAAGAAAAACAGGGCAAGCCCAGCAAGACGGCCATGAGTGCTTGATCCAACAAGCCTCATGCCACTCCTTGTAAGAGGCGAGCCCTTTTAATCCTAAAACTATAAACCGAAATGGACTTTATACACCAGCTGCGCAGGGATGTCGGACGAGCTAAGAATCGCTCCATTCTCCGAATGGATGAGACTCGTATGCTCTTCTCCCCTCAGAGGAATGGCCAAGAATTGATGCTCATTCATATACATTTGCATGTAGTCCCGATCTTCGGAAATACGTATCTTCTCCAGCTTCATTTTCTTCGGGGGCGCCAGCGGGTCAAGCCCTGCCTGATCCTCAATGTGCACCTCAATCTGAGAGCCGATCCATTGCGATAATAATTCTTCCCATTTCATGCGGTGGCCTCCTTCTTCAGGCTGCAGCAGCCAGCATCTTCTTTTGGCGTTACCTTCACCTGGTAGCCCTGAAGCGAGTCCCAGCAATCGGAGCCAGAGGCTGGATCAGACGCTGCGGACTCTTCGATGTAATGAAGAAGCTCATCTTCATTTTGCCAACTCGCCATGCCCTTGACCTCGGCGACGGCGATATCAAGTCCCTCTTCTACCCGCGAATCGATATACCAGGTTCCTTTCCCGGCGAAAAGCGCCTCCAATAGTTGTTCGATCCTTGCATCGAAGGGCGACTCGGCGTGCTCGCGAATAAAACATAAATCCAGCGTAAACTCACTCAGCATGGTTCATCTGCCTCCTACTTAAAGCCTCTTTGTTTCGTAATATCGCTAAACATTCCTGAATAGTAGACGACATCTCCGGCGTCATTCTTGACTGCGCTGATCGTAAGCCATTCCAGATACACATCGCCGTTCTTTTTGCGATTCCAGATTTCGCCCTGCCAGAAGCCCTGATTGCGAATTTTATCCCACATGGCATCGTAGAAACTGCGATCCTGTTTGCCCGATTTCAACAAGCTTGGCGTTAGTCCCATGACTTCTTTGGCGTCATAACCCGTCAGCTCCGTGAACGCAGCGTTAACCGATTGAATCTTGCCATTCGTATCCGTGACCATAATGCCTTCTACCGTGTTTTCAATAATTTTGGACGACAGGCCTAATTTCTCCTGATAGAACATCCAAACGATGAGTATTAAGCTGGCTAAAGCGACTTCTGATAAAGCCATGAAGCCAATGGCGTAATGACCTGTGAGCTTGAACAGGAACGTTAGCAGCAGCGGCGGGAAAAATCCGCCTAATCCGCCCATTGCTGAGATAATTCCGTTCGCGATACCCGCTTGCTTCGTAAAATACATGGGAACCAATTTAAAGATCGTGCCATTGCCGGTACCTGCACAAAATGCAATCGTTAAACAGCCTACCGTGTACCAGGTCATCGACGGCGCAAAGGATAACAGAACTCCCGCAGCCGTCAAGCCGGCGAAGACGAACATCAGAATTTTGAACGGGTTGAATTTATCCCCGAGGTAACCCCCGATTGGTCTCATCGCCGTTGCCAGCACAATGAATCCAGCCGTACGCATGCCGGCATCTACTTTCGATAAATGAAAGCTGCTTACCATGAAATTCGGCAAATACACGGTGAATGCGACAAAAGAGCCGAAAGTCAAAAAGTAAAACAAGCATAAGAACCAGAGCTTGGAATTGCCTGAAACTCCTTTGATTTGCTCGACGAGCGATGTTCGTACAGGCGTCTCTTTGCGATCACCCGCGAAAAAGTTCAATACAGCCATAACAATCAGTAAAATGCTGTACAACAATACCGTCTTGGACCACCCAATATGATTGGCAATTACGGGCGCTCCAAACGTAGAGAGTGCGGTTCCCAAATTCCCGATTCCATAAATCCCGTTGACGAAGCCATGGCGTTCTTTGGGATAATATTTCGGCAAGGAGGTAACGCCCACCGAAAACACGGCGCCGCCAATCCCCAGGAAGAATCCCCCAATGATCAGATCCCAGAAGGAATCCGCTTGACTGACCCAGTATACAGGCACAAGCAATAAAATAAAGGAAATCGCGAATAGCTTTCTTGCGCCGTATCGATTCGTCCAATACCCGACAGGCACACGCATCACGGAACCGAACAAGACAGGAATTGCAGTTACCCACGTAAGCTGGGAGGGAGTAAGCTTGATTGTTTCTTTAATAAATGGCATTAAGGAAGACAGAATGACCCATACCATAAACCCTAATACAAGAGAAACTGTTTGGAGAGGCAATTGTAGTTTTTTCACATTCATTTGACGTCACGCTCCCGACGATAGATCCAGATGGCCGCAGGAAATAGTAAAATATTCAACGCAGCATAAACTAGCACTGTACGATAATGATCAAAGAAATAAGCATTCACTGCTTTCTGGGTAAAAACGATATTAAGAAACAACACGATACATAATAAAATGACACCGACATAACTACGTTTCATATCGCTTCACCCCAGTCGCGTAGATCGCGCCCTGCTCCTTCTTCAGGAGAATCTCCGGCAAAGGTCTCTTTGGCGGCCCTGCTGTGGGTGCTCCGGTTCTGGCATCGAAAACCCCATGATGACAAGGACAAACCATCTCATCCTTTTCTTTGCTCCAAAACACAGGACATTTGAGGTGTGTACACGCATTTTGATAAGCTTTGTATTCGTTTTCGCCAAGGCGAATCAGCAGCGCGGAATCGTGCTCGCCCGGATAGGCAAATTCAACCGCATCACCGACCTGCAGCGAGCTGACCTCCGTGATTTTCAGTTGGGGATACGCTTTTTTCGTTAATCCGGTCAATTCTTTGGCTGCGAGCGTCCCCCATGGAAGCGTAGAAACGGCGAAAACTCCGGCTGCCCCGACCAGCGTCTTCATAAAGCCTCGCCGATCCAATTTTCTTTCTTCATTTTTCCTGATATTGTGCGTATAATTGTCTTCCTTAAATGGACTATGATTGTTGTCACGCTTCAGCTTCTTGTCCTGTTCCATACAGGCTCACCCCATCACAAGTAAATTAGAACAATTTTTGTTTTCCTTGCAGAATGCCCGGAAGGCTTATCTTGACATTCGTTTCCCCTTCTAATGGGTCAAAAGGCGAATGGCTTGCCGTCCATTTGCCCAGCTTATGCTGCTCGTTCTTCGCCGCCAATTCTTCCTCGGTTAGCCATTGAAGCGTGTTCGTTGGGCAAACGGATGCACACATGGGCGGAATGCCGTCTTTGGTCCGATCATAGCAAAGGTCGCATTTGTACATCAGATTCTGCTCTTCATCGAATTTCGGGATGCCATAAGGGCAAGCGATGGTACAATTTTGGCAGCCGATACATTTCTCGACCAAGGCCGATAGCACCGCGCCTTCTTCTGTTATCTGAATGGCTTGAGCCGGACAGCTTCGGGCGCAAGCCGGATTTACACAGTGGAGACACATCAATGGAATGGTTTGACGAGTGACCAGCGGATTAACATCATAGACATAGTTGCGATTTCTTTCATCGTGGCCTCCGCATTGCGTACAGGCAGCCAAACAGCTTCGACAGCCGATGCAATTATCCATTTCGATGTATAAATGTTGTTTCATCGGATGTTCACCCTCTCCGGTTGCTTCTCAATCTGGGCTGCGCACACCTTAAACTCCGGCATTCTGGACATAGGATCTAGCGCGGGTATCGTCAGCAAATTAATCGACTGCTCATGGCCGAAATGATACGGAACGAATACGGTATCTTTACGAATCGCTTCAATAATTTTCACTTTATAAAAGGCTTCTCCACGCCGTGTATATAGCCGGATTACCTCGTCATGCGCGATGCCGTAGTGCGCCGCCGTTTCCGGATGCACCTCGACGTATGGCTCCGGACACATGTCCCGCAGGAAAGGAATTCTTCTTGTTTGATTCCCGGATAAGTAATGATACACAACCCGGCCTGTCGTAAGCCGGAGCGGATATTGCTCGCATGGCTCTTCGGCAGGCGGCCTGTAAGGCAGCGCACATAACTGGGCTTTGCCATCCGCATGGTAGAACTTGTGATCCAGGAACATATGCGGCGTGCCAGGATCTTCTGCGCTCCGGCATGGCCAGAATACGCCGTTTTGCTTTTCGATCTTATCCCAAGTCGCTCCGTAATAGTCGGCATATCCGCCTTTGGAAGCGAACCGGAACTCATCCGCTACATCGCGAGCCGTCTTCAGATGGCTGAAATACTTCCCTCTGCCTAATCGTTCAGCCAGCTCTACCTGAATCAACCAGTCAGGCTTCGACTGCCCGATGGGTTCCTGAGCCTTATTGATTTTAATAATTCGGCCTTCCAGATTAGTTACCGTTCCTTCATCTTCCGACCAGGTTACCGATGGCAGTACAACATCCGCGAATTCAGCGGATTCGGATAAGTAGATATCGGCGCAAACCATGAAATCCAGATTTTGAAGCGCCGCGCGAACGAAGTTCTGATTCGGCGCGGATACAGCCGGATTCGAGCATAGCAGATACAATCCGCGGATCGTCTTTTCCTGCATAAGCCCGAACATCTCATACGCCGATACACCGGGCTGCGGCATCTCTTCCGGGGTAATTCCCCACACCCTGCACACTTCTTCAACGTGCTTCGGATTCGTGATTTTACGGTATCCCGGAAGCGCATCGGCCTTCTGCCCATGCTCCCTTCCGCCTTGACCGTTTCCTTGTCCCGTGAAAGTAGCAACGCCTGATTTCGGACGTCCGATTTTCCCGGTCACTAAGCACATGTTGGTGTAAGCCGATACGTTGTCCGACCCTTTAATCTGTTGTTCAATCCCGCGTGCGAACATGACGACGGCATTGGGCGCCTTGCCATAAATCTCGGCGGCACGCATTAATTTCTCAGGAGCCACGCCCGTGATTTCGCTCGTATATTCTGGCGTGAATTCCTTCACAACCTCTTTCATTTCCTCAAAGCCCTTAGTGTGATTCGCGACAAATTCTGCATCAACGTGGCCGTTTTGGATTAATAGATGGATCATACAATTGGCAAGCGCCAAGTCTGTCCCCGGACGCAAGTCGAGATGAATATCCGCGCGCCTAGCAATCGGCGTTTCTCTGGGGTCGGCTACGATCAAATAACCGCCGCGATTCTGAACTTCCCATACCCGGAACATCGAGGTCGGGTGGCATTCCGCCGTATTGCTGCCGGCGATGAACAAGCAGTCCGTTTCATGAAGGTCCGTCCAAGGCAGTGTAGAACCTCTATCTACCCCAAAGCTGCGAAGGAACCCGGCCGCCGCGCTCGACATGCAGAATCGGCCATTATAATCAATGTAGCGGGTTTGCAGCCCGACCCGGGCGAATTTGCCGGTAAGGTAACATTTTTCGTTGGTCATGGATACGCCGCTGAATACAGAAAGCGAGTCTTTGCCGTGCTTGCCTTGCAGCTCTTGAAATCTTTTCACGATCAACGCATAAGCCTCTTCCCAGCTTGCTTCGCGGAAGCCAAGCTTCGTTCCTTTGAGCGAAGCATCGTCACGGATTAAGGGCAGCAAGAGGCGATCCTGATGATTGGTTTGTTGATAAGCCGTCACGCCTTTAGGACACATCTTGCCTAGCGTCACAGGCCAATCATATCGCGGCTCAACGCCGATAATGGTATTCGTAGATTTATCCACGCGAAGGTTCATGCCGCACTGCATACCGCAATAGGAACAATGCGTCGGCACCAGCTCTTCGTTCGGGTGCTTTTTATTGGCGATTACCTTAAAAAATTTATCCTTTGGCATTTTGATTGGACTCCTTTACGCGAATCTGGTGGGTCGGTATTCCAGTGAAGCGGGACATTCTGTATTTCCGGCGGCATGGCAGGCAAAGCTCAGCCAAATGAAAGCCTTCCTCTGTTTTAAATTCAATCTCATTCACTTTCAGCACGGCGATGACATCGTTGGATTGTTCGACGGAAACGAAGCCGGTTCCGCAAACTTTACATTGTTTGGCCGCTTGCTCTGTATAATGTTCTCGGTAATTCCGGGCAAAGACGCTCATCGGACGGAACGGGATGTGTGCCAGTTTACCGAAAGGGATATAAATAAGCGTTACGATAACGGACCATTGATGGACTAGTGTGACAACCGGGTGCCCGTATCCCCGGAGGAAAATATTGCAGAAAGTAAGCAATAATCCGGTTAAGCTAACAAAAAGCAGCATATACAGCGGGAGGAAATCATAGATAAATGTTTGCTCCGCTCGAGCCTGCATGTTCTTGATTCTGCGATACAGGGCCATGCAAACGCCGCCGATGACCATGAACGCTGTAATATTGAGCGCATTATAGAAGAGAAATCCGAGCATGCCATCCGCTTTAATTTTCATCAAGTCGATCCCGAAACCGACAACGGTATACGTGCCGTTCTCTCCCATCGTGAAGTACATCCAACCGAACACAAGCGGAAACGTCACGAACGCTGATAAAATGCAGCCCCAACCTAGGAGAACGTGCTGTGTCCAGCGATACCACCCGCGATTCCAGATAAACCGATAGGTGACCAGATGCTCAGCGGTTGTCTGAGGCGTACTTTTTCGAAATAACAATTTGATGCCTTTCTTCAAAATGATTTTCGTTGGCGGCCGCTCTCCCCAAGCAATAAACCGGTAAAAGAAACCGCAAATGAATACCACCGTGCCCACCATATACCCATATAAGGCCAAATCAATGTGTGTGAAAAACCTCGAACCGACTCCCATGAGAATAATTAGTCCGCAAACAGCTAGAAAGACACATTTGGCGAATTTTGACGCGAACGCTCGATCCATGATTTATCATTGCCCCTTCACTCGTAATCTCATAGTTACATTTAAACATGCACACGCCGTCCTGCTCTGTGAGAAAAATCACTGTGGATTTATTTCAATTGAAAATGAACCCATTTAACAGGCGCTTGATCCCAATATACGGGCTCGCAGCAGCCCAAGATGTGATCTCAAACACATTTATGCAGTTGTCATGATTTCGACAAAAAAAGCAGCCCTCTCTCAGATCTTCGAAGATCTAAGGGAAAGCCGCTGTCTCTAATGAAGCGGTTAGCCTAACGTGCAAATACACGGGCGATCAGGCTTATATATCCAAGGGAACATAAGGAAAGCGCGCATCCGCCGATCCAAACCAACGCCATACCATTGATGCCAATGCCTAGCAGGAGGAGAAGCAGTCCACCGCACATGCCGGCCATCCCGGCCTTTACGTACCGATCTTCTATCAGATCGTTCATAACAGGAACCTTCACTTTGCCTGCCAGAGGGCCGTACTTATGCGTCCACCATAAAAAAGGAACTATTTTAGACAAATAACCAAGAATGGTCATAGCTACCCATCCATAGAGATACAGCCACCCCGTCACGATAAGCAGCTTCTCGTCCCCGAATCGTTCCGGGTTTACCAGCCAAACGCCGAGGAGAACAACAACGTAAACAAGAAGCCCTCTGGTGCAGAAAATGGACCAACGAATCCCGGAGCCCGGGGACCCTTTATGGCGGTGCTTCCGGATGTCTCTGATATGAGCTTCGTAAGCAAGGAGCGCCGCCAGGATGAAGCCGATCGCTACGCCAAGGAAGGGAGCATCCCCTCCCAGTATGAATTGACCCGCTCCAAGGAGTGTTGCCGCATTCCAGAGTATAACAATGACAATCGGCCGTTTGGGCGATTCTCCGTGGGACAAGTAGAACATAGGGAGCATTTTGTAGCTGAAGCCCGTAATTAATAAGCCGAACCATCCGAGCGTTCCCATCCAGATATGAGCGGAAAGCAAGCGATCGTGAATGCCGCCCCAGATGGGATAAACGAAGTCAATCCCCATCATGATGCCTAGCATCCCGGTCATCACCAGATACCCCACGGCACAAGCTGTGCTCACGGTAATCGCGTTCCACTGTGCGGCGAGACGCATCGTTTGGCCGATATTCCAGGCAAACAGGCAGATGCCAAGCCAAGTCACAACCGCCCCCACGGCAATCCAGCTAACCTCCAGGCGGAGAAATCCTACTAATAAGATGACCGAACCAACAAGAAAGCACGCATAATGAACGTAACCCAGCTTACGGCTGTAGAGCTTACGTTGGAGCACCACATCCATCAACTGATAGACGGCCCCCATAGCGATCATCGTGCCCCAATCCAGTACGATCAGGTGAATGCGGAACCATCCTTCCGGATTCCTCGGAGGCTCTGCCACCCAAGATCCTAAGGAAAACAAAGATAGTACGTGAAACCCGATAAAACTAAGAATCCCGGTTACTATAAACAATAGCGGAAGCCTAAACATGGATACTCCCCCTTAACACATGCTGAAGCTTACTGTTTGGGTGCGAGTTGAGCAGTCAGTTTGGGGCGATGAAACAAAATATTGTTCTCTACATGGATGTGTTGGAACATATCCGCTTCCAATTCCTCCAGCTTCAAGTAAGTGAGCCGAAACGTCGTGCAGGCATCCTCCGGCAGCTCATAATCTTGGGTAATTTCCCTGATTTGTTTTAAAAGATCGCCGGATCCCTCATGCTCTTGTTCGAGACTGTCCAGAATTTCAAGGAGCTTCTCTCTTTTCTCTGCTGTGGGCTCTTTCTCAAACTCGGTTAAAGCCGGGAAAGCTTCCAACTCTTCTTTCTCCATATGCTGCTCCATTTCACTTTTCAATGCGCCAAACCTTTGATGAACTTGAAGAAGCTCGGGGTGGTGAGCGCCATGTACGCGCGCGACCTTGTTCACATATTCGCTGAGCTGCGGCAGCGCTGTTTTCAAGTAGCCATGATGGTTTCGAATGATATAGTCGATTAATTCGCTGGAGCTTAGTTCCTGCCAATTCAGGTTCGCAGGTATGGGAGATTGGGCAGCTTCATTAAGACTATTTAGCAAAGCATCTTCCGCGATAGGCCGGTTTTGAATCACTTGAAGCAGGGATTGATTGCCTCCGCAGCAGAAATCAATGCGGTATTCTTTGAATACCTCCGCTGTCTTGGGGAACCTTGTCACAATATCTCCGACGCGATCGGTTAATTGAATGTACGTTGCCATGTTAAATCCTCCTCGTCACTGTGTTTCTGAGTCCACTATAACGAAAAGTCGGTTAACCTTGTGTGAGCGTCGTCACACTAATGCTGATTTGCCGTCACACTTCTCTGCTAGCACGATGGGCGGCTAATCTCTGCGTATCCTAAATCAAAAGCCCTTTGTACCCATTTGTTCTCTCTCCTTCTTCATCGATGGTTGTAGGGGAACTCTCTGAAATTCCGTACCGCTGGTGAAAGCGGCGTAAAAAAGGCGGTGCCCACCAATTCGCTTTTCCAGCCAGTTTCATGAAGGCAGGAACCAAAATGAAGCGAATCAACGTCGCATCGACGAGGACGGCTAAGGCCAGTAGGAGCCAGCTTCTTTGACGGCTTCATCTACAGCCAATTCGCTCGTTAAGGCTAATCCGGTTTTAACATTGTCAGCGCTATCTACTTCCCTGCCCGGTACGATTCGGAACCGGGTACTTCCCACCTGCTAAGCGATAGCTTGCCAACAGTTCCTGCCCCGATAACGCCAGAGACAACCAATGCAAGCACTCCAACTAAAATCACAAACCATCTGGCCCGCACGGTAAATTGCCCTACTCGCCGAAGAAAAGGCACCTTGTCTTGTGCGATACGAATTGGATCTTCACGTCTTGGATTTCCCATTCCAATGTCCTCCCTTGAATACGATATAATTTAGTTGGTTACTCAATCAAAATAAAACAATAAATTGTTTGGTTAATCAACCAATACTGCTTAAAAACATGTCTTACATTAGGAGAAAACTCTCTTTATGTAAGACTCCATCAACAAAGCTAATGTACTGTATGCCTCGTCGTAATCAAACTCCTCATCGCTCATTTGCTGCAGTCCCAGACCGTCAAATGTCGCAAGGAGAATCGCGCTTAATGGACGAGAATGCTCCTCCGGCAGCTTGGCTACCGATTCAATAAATCCCTGTAAATGTTTGCGTTTCATCGATAAAGTGTCCTTAATATTCTCAGACACGGACGGTTTTCGAAGGCCCAACGCATACAACTCATAACGGAGTTTAATCCAGGCAGGATGGTCTAATACCCTCTGCTTAGGTACGTTCAGTGCCGATTTGATCGATTCAGACGTCAAAGGCCGGTTTCCTACCTCTTTAATAAAATCCAACGATTCGCAATACCGTTCCGAGTCGCGCCGAAAAACTTCGGCGTACAAAAGATCCTTGTTGGAAAAATAATAATAAATCAACCCTTGAGCTACACCGGCAACACGTGCAATTTCTTTGGTGGAAGCATTATCATAACCATTTTCAGCTAAAACTTGATAAGCAGCATCAATGATTTTATCTTTCTTATCGTTATCTGTCATATTGTCTCCGTTGGCTCTTGAATGTATTGAGTGGTTACTCAAACAAATCTTATCACAAGACAAGATTATCTTGAAAAATCTAGCAAATCAAGGATGGAGTTTTCACCCCATCCTTTTTCGACCTTATTTAACCTTAAACTTAGAAGCCGCTTCTGCGAGCTCACTTGTCAGTTGATTAATCGTTTCTACCATGCCAGCGAGCTGTTGTACGGTTACCGACTGCTCCTGCATGGTTGCTGTCACTTCCTCAACAGAAGCAGACACCTCTTCACCCGAGGCTGAAAGGCTTTGTGCCGACTCAAGAACTTCATCCTTAGCTTTTTCCATGCGAGTAACATCATTTGCCATAGCCTTAATTTGTTCTGTAATTTCGGTGACATTCTCTAGGATCGTTTTGAATGCTTGTTGTGTTTGACCTACAAACTCATCTTGCTTAGCTGAAATACTTCGGATTTCATTTACACTTTCATTGTTTTCCGCTACGAAAGTTAGATTTTGCTGTATAATCGCATTGATTTCATTTGATTGCTTCGAGCTTTGCTCGGCAAGTTTGCGAATCTCAGATGCGACAACCGCAAACCCTCTACCATGCTCTCCTGCTCTTGCCGCTTCAATGGATGCATTGAGAGCAAGCAAGTTCGTTTGGCTGGCAATGTCGCTGATAGCCCCGGTGATCTTGCTAATATTGGTGGAGCTTTCTTGAAGTTTTAACGTTATTGCCGAAATTTTGTAAACCTCTTCTTCATTCTTGTCATTGATTCGAATCAGGTTTTCAACCACTTCTTTGCTGGCATGGAACACATCCACAATTTCCTCTGCTCTTTCCTTCACGGATTGAGCCTTATCATTCATGGCCACAATTTTTTCACCAAACCCGTAGAATTGATCTACGATGTTTTCAGTATCATGAGATTGTGACTCCATTGCTTTAGCAATCTCCATCGATGTTACTGAGGTTTCGTTAATGGACTGAGTGGTTTGTTTGGATGCTTTGTCTAGTTCATTTGTACTGGCATTTAATATAGAAATAGACTTATTCATATTAATAATCAGCTCTTTATTTTGCCCAACCATGCTGTTGAAACTATCTGCCAAATCATTAAATTCACTGTCATACTTACCACTTGTAATTACCGTCAAATCTCCAGAGGCAAGCTGTTTGAACAATATAGTCAACTTAATAATCGGATTTGCAATATAGCGAGACAACAACATACCCGCTCCAATTGCGACCACAATCGCCAAAACAGTGATCATAATCATTTGCAAGAACAATGATTGAATTGGTCGTTTAATATCCGAGTAACTATCAATAACGGATACCGTCCAATCCGCATTAGGAATCTTGTTGTATCGAAGATAATCAGAACCAAAGTCTGTATCCACTTGTATCATCTCACCAAGAGCTCGTTGCTTCAAGAATTCGACCGTTCCTGGATCATCGAGTTTCTTGCCGATTCTTGAATCATCCGTTGAGTTGTAAAGTACAGTGCCTCCACGGCTTAAGATCTCAATTTCACCTTCGCCATTAATTTTTATTTTGCCCAATTTATCGACAAAGAACTTGCTGTCTACCGTTGAGGCATATACGCCAAGAACTTTTCCGTTTTCATCTTTAATCGGATGGGAAAAGGCAATAAGGAGTTTACCGCTGCTCTTTGAATCAATAGCATCACTAATAAAGGAATTACCTTTAATTGATTGCGTAAAATACTCACGATCTGAGCGGGATTGACCAATAGTGTCGCCTTTACTCCCCGCTACAATGATCCCTTTGGAATCGAGCACCAAAAACGACTCGTTGCCTCTTGTTCCTTGAAAGCTTTTTGCTAAGATTTCATTTGCTTTATTGAAGTATGGGTTTTTAGCAGAAAGGAAATCCGCATCGGACATTTTAGCTTCTTCTCTAAGCTTCAACATATCTCGGAATGTACTATGCACGGAAATTAGATATGAAGCTTGCTCTTGAAGTTGAACAGCCGTATAAAGGCCTTCTCCAATTCTATCAGCATTACCATTGATTTCATCCTTGCTTTTTTGCAATAGCAAGCCAGATCCAAAATGATAAAAAGATATGGATGAGGCTGATAGCACTAAAACCACTAGTAAACTGATTAGTAGGGGCAGTTTAACACGTAAAGACATATTACGAATTCGGTTCATAGTTCCTTGTTTTTTAGTCATGGTGTCGTCTTCTCTCTGTGTTTGGATTTCTTGAAGCATCTCTCGCATTCATTTATTTTTATCGGAATTAAGCGGAGGATTCTGAATAGAACCTTGGGATGGTTTGCTTCCAACCAACAACGAGTTTCATGCAGGCAAGTATGTATAATTATATGGGTATGCATAACGCAGTTGACTTTGCCCTTAGGGTAAAGGGTAAAGTGATCAGTAGAATACAACAAAGTATCGATACTTTAAAGCATTCAGTCCTTATAAAAATATGAAGAAGGGAGGTCGCCTCTTGCTATCGATTGGTGAATTCTCGAAGATATGCGAAGTATCTACAAAAACGCTTCGATATTATGATGAAATTGGATTAATCAATCCTGATGAAATCAATCCTGAAAATGGTTATAGGTATTATTCCATCAGGCAGCTAAAAAAGATGCTCTTTATCAACCGTTTGAAAGATTACCATTTTTCTCTGGAAGAAATCAAAGCCATTCTGGAATTGGAAGATGATCAAGCAGAAGAGCAGCTTTGTTCTGTCCTTAATCGAAAGAGAAGGGACATCCAGGAAAAACTAAACGCTTTTGAATATACCCTAAAACAAATGAGTAACGATATTTTAAATTTAGAGAAGGGCATCCCAATTATGTCATACCTTGACAATATAGTCGTGCAACTTGTTGAAACCCAGCCAATGAATATCCTTTATACACGTCAGATGATGAGTAGTGATGACTATGCGCTAGGATATGAAACGTGTTTTAGCAGGCTATATGAAAAGATTGCTACCGAAAAACTCACCTTGCTTGGTACGCCAATGACGATTTATCACAGCCCTGAATACAATCCTGCCGGCAATGATACAGAGTTTGCCATCCCGATAGAGGAGACTGTAAAGGGAACGAGAGATTTGCCTGGAGGCCTTTGTGCGAAGTCTGTTCTAAAGGGGGCATACCCAGAATTGACATCGGTATATGCTAAGCTGAGGGAATGGGCAGAAAATGAAAGATATGAGTTGGTGAATTCACCATATGAAGTATACGTAACGGATCCCAACCAAGCCACCGATCCTGAGGACATTGTTACCGAGGTGTATTTTCCTGTAAAGAAAAAATAGTAAGCACTAAACAAAAAACGTCTTTTAGGAGGTTCCTAGCATGCAAAGAAACTACTGGCCAACTACAGACTGGCAAGCCGTAGATCCGGCAACCTTGAGGATGGACTCTGAAAAGCTTTCAGAGCTTGAACCTATAATAAAATCCGAGTACAGCAATATAAACAGCATTGTTGTTGTGAGAAATGGATATATGGCTTATGAAAGATATTATAATGGCTATGGCCCGGATGATACGCACCATGCGACATCTGTAACGAAAAGCATCATATCTGCCCTCATTGGTATTGCCATAGAGGCAAGATTTATTAAAAATGTAGACCAGAAGGTGCTGGATTTTTTCCCCGAATATGTTCCCGATGCCGCTGATGGGCAGAAACGAGAAATCACCATCCGCCATCTTCTCACGATGACAGCTCCCTATCCATTTGAGGATTGGCACGAACCGCTGGACAAGATGTGTATGCAACCAGACTGGGTTAAGTATACGCTGGATATGCTCGGCCAAAAAGGAAATATTGGAACTTTTAAATATTCCACCGCAGGGGCGCACCTGCTTTCAGCCATCATCACTCGCAGCACAGGAAAAAGTGCTCGTGAATTTGCGGGCGAACACTTATTTAAACCCATCGGCATGAAAGAAATCCCGGATTATAAAATGAACTCATTTGAGTTTGAGGATTTATTCGGGAAAAATGTGAAGGGATGGGTTTCAGATCCAAACCGCAACTCCACAGGAGGCTGGGGACTTACGCTAACTCCCCGTGATATGGCACGTTTTGGCTTACTATATCTGAACCGTGGCAATTGGGACAATAATCAGATTATTTCGGGGACATGGATTGACGAATCAACAGCGATGAACCCCAATAAATACGGTTATCTATGGTGGTTAGGCGAAGAGGACGGAGTTTTTGCATACTTAGCACTAGGCGATGGCGGTAATGCCATCTGTTGTATTCCAGATAAAAACCTGGTCATAGCCATTGCATCAGCATTCATCATGAATCCTCGTGATAGGTGGACACTGATTAAGGAATATATTATCCCGTCTGTAATCGACTAAACTTAAAAAGCATACCCGTCCAACGAAAAATAAAAAACTCCGTCACGCTTTCTTGCACTTGCGGGTATGGGCTGCTGATCTGCGTCTGGCGCGGATTAGCCTGCCCAATAGTTGAGAAAAGGCAGCAGCTCCAATTGGGTCCGCCGCCTTCTCTTGTTACTATTGAACTCTTGTTATCCGTTTGTTGACTATCGTTTAGCTTAAAGATCCCATTATTCTTTTATCTTTAACGAATTTCACAAATAAATACCGAACAAGCGGACCCACAATGATGAGTTGAAGAGGAAAAGCAAAAACAAAATTTTTAAACACTAAAGAAAAGTAACTTTCAAGCAATGATTCTCCCATCAGACTGTCGGAAAAGTAAGCATTCCCCAATCCATAAAGTGACATAAAGAGAACCATTCCACTCACCATAAAAAAGGCAAGAGATAGAATCACAAATGCCTTCTTAGATTTGTCAAATGGTAATGATAAAGCAATTTTTTTTGCCACTGGACCGACAATAAATAATTCTAATAAGGATGCAATAATAAAGACTAGAATAAGTTGAGTAAGTATTTCTTTCAATGATAATGTGCCGATCAAGCCGTGTGTAAATAAGTTATAAAATGTCATGAACACGACCATCCCCAAGCACATCATCAATCCAAAATAAAAATCTTCTTTCTTAGTTGTCGGCAATCTCCATCATCCTTTCTGTTCACCCTTGTTATTATAGCGATAGTAGAAACCTCCGCATAAGTGAACAGTCTGTGAACGTTTTGAAGTTGACTGTCATTTCCTACTTTATTACTATTGTAGCTGAGATTGCTTTCTTTAAGACCGGCAGCCTTCTTTGGGAATCCCAAACGGTTCTCAATTGATATAAATTAAGAAGAACCTAGCGGAAGATCACCGCTAGGTTCTTTGCTGATCTACTCTGTGCTGCCGAACCGCCTATTTCCCCATGCACAGCGATATCGACGGAACTACGATGCCTTATTCCACGGCAACCGTCCCTTTTCTCCCCCGGAAGAGGAACTAGGGTGCGTTAAATGAGCCAAAATGTGCTTACAACCCATCATTTCCTGCTCATAACGCACCGTAGTTCCGCGAAATGTCCCTACAACCAAAAATACCGCCTCTTAACGCATCTACGTTCTGCTCGCCCGTGCAAAAAGACGATCTACCGCAACCCGCGAGCGGATTGCAGTCATATTCGGAAGGCGCTACGCTAAGCCGACCAGCACATTAGAGCCTTCTAGTTTTACAGGAAATACCCTTACTTGCCCCGTATCCGGAAGCTGGACTTCCCCGGTAAGCAGGCTTATTTTGCAATCGCGCAGCGGACAGTACACATAATCCCCGCTGACGAGCCCCTCAGCGAGAGGCCCTCCTTTCTTATGTCCTGTTCGATTCTCCAATGCATACAGCAGATCCTCTGCAACACGAAACACAGCGATCTCGGTTTCACCAAGTTGAACGGCCTTTCCGAGATGCAGAGGGAAATCCTCCCTTACACCTATCGAATAATAACTTACTCTATCGATGACCTTAACTGCCTCCATCGTATTCCCTCCCTCACTTCATCTCATCACTTCACTTCACATTACTTTACTTGAATGCTCTCGTACAATTGATGCCGCAGCTCTTCCTGCTCCACTACATCCTTCCAAGGATCGTGCAAGCCAAGAAGCGCCTGTTCAATCCGCTGCTCCAGCTCTTTGCGCCGCTCGATATTCACAACAACTTCATCGATAATGGTTTGAATGCCTAACCGTTCGATCCAATCGGAGGTTCGTTCCCCATACTTGCCGGTTTCCCGATAAAACTGAATGAACGCACCCGCAAGCTGAATCAATTCTTCATCTGTTTTCACCTTACACAAAAGGTCCGCAGCTCTTAATTTCACGCCGCCGTTACCGCCCACATAAATTTCCCATCCGCCATCATTGCCGATAATGCCGAAATCCTTAATCTCTGCTTCGGCGCAATTACGAGGGCAGCCGTTAACCGCCATTTTGAACTTGGCAGGCATCCAGAGCCGTTCGAATTTCTTCTCCAGCCAGATCCCCATGCCGATGGAATCCTGTGTGCCGAAACGGCAAAACGTAGAGCCCACGCAGGTTTTCACCGTTCGAATCGCCTTCGCGTAAGCATACCCTGACGGCATGCCAAGTTCATCCCATACTTGCGGGAGATCCTCCTTCTTCACGCCTAATAAATCGAGGCGCTGCCCGCCAGTCACTTTCACCATCTTCACGTCATACTTGTCTGCGACGTCAGCAATTTTCCGCAGCTGCTCAGGGGTCGTTACCCCGCCATACATCCGGGGAACCACCGAGTACGTACCGTCTTTTTGGATATTGGCATGTAATCTCTCATTGACGAATCTGGAATCCCGCTCATCCTCGAAGGCTTCCGGCCAAACCATGCCAATATAATAATTAATGGCCGGCCTGCATTTCGTGCAGCCTTCCGCATGCTGCCATTCCAACACGTTCATTACCTCGCGAACGTGCGTTAAGCGCTTATCTCTGATCGCAGCAATGACATCTTCACGGCTATGAGTGGTGCAGCCGCACAACGTCTCTTTCACCGCATGGCTTCCTTCATACTGATCACCGAGTGTCAGAGCAAGAAGCTGCTCCACCAACGGTTTGCACCCTCCGCAGGAGCGGCTTGCTCCGGTGCATGATTTTATTTCATCTACGGTGCTAAGCCCCTTTTCCGTAATCGCTTCAACGATCATGCCTTTCGTGACCCCGTTGCAGCCGCACACAATCTCATCCAGCGGCATCTCAGCGACTACAGTCAAAGGATTGAACCCTTCAGCGGCGGAAGTGCCCACCAATTGTCCATGAATCTCCGGAGTCATCACCACTTGCGCTTTTACCCATTTAAGCAGTTGGACAGAATCACTTACATCGCCAAATAACACGCCTCCAACAATGCGATTTTCGCTGAGCAGCACTTTTTTGTATGTTTTCTTCCAGTTATCCTGCATGCGAATGACAGCAAGCCCCGGCTCATCCTGAAAAATACCAGCAGAAAACACATCCACACCGGATATTTTCAGTTTCGTAGATACTGTCGAGCCTTGATAAGGTTCCGTCGGAACGCCGCACAAATGTTTGGCCAGCACGGCCCCTTGCTCAAATAACGGAGCGACTAAACCGTAGCTGACTCCGCGGTGTTGGTTGCATTCCCCTACAGCGTAGACATCCGGTGCGCTTGTCTGCATGAAGTCGTCTACGATAATGCCCCGGCCTACTTCTAAGCCGCAATCCCGGGCAAGTACAGTTTCGGGCGCAATCCCTGCCGCCATAACAACGAATTCCGCTTCGAGCATGGAACCGTCCTCGAACTGAAGTCCTTGAACATGTTCATCGCCTAAAATTTCTGTGGTCTTTTTATTCAATAGAAAATGAATCCCTTGCTCTTCAAGTTCTGTCTTCAACATAAGCGCCGCCGCTGAGTCCAGCTGTCGCTCCATTAAATCAGGGAATAAATGGACAACCGTAACATGCATACCTAATTTCAAAAGACCCTTAGCAGCCTCAAGACCAAGCAATCCGCCGCCAATGACGGCTGCCCGCTTGAACCTTCCCGCCGCAGCCATCATTTCATAACAATCATGAGTATCGCGGAAGCCAACAATCCCTTTCTTATTTACACCAGGTATGGGCAGCATAATCGGGTTGGAGCCTGTCGCAATGACGAGCTTATCGTAAGGCTTTATTTGCCCATTGCTTAGATGCACCCACTTAGAGACCAAATCTATTCGTGTCGCTTCAACGCCTGTAAGCAATTGAATATGGTTTCGTTCGTACCAGTCATAATCATTAAGCAGGATGTCGTCGAATGTCTTGCTTCCCTCGAGCAAATAGGATAATTGAATACGATTATAATTAGGGTGCGGTTCCTTGCCAATGACCGTAATCTCATAGTGATTCGGGACTAACTTCAACATCTGTTCAATCGTGTTTATGCCCGCCATTCCATTGCCAATCAGTACCAGCTGCGGTGCATTTTCTTTGATAAGCATGACCTCTTCCTCCTGACAAGTTCATCTCTATCTGACAAAGTTTCAAATATCCGCCGCTTACGCAGCCCGATTCATCGCGCTAGCCGCCAATGTGAGACATTTCTACTTTATGCGTGGGAGTGGTCTGTGCAAGTCTTTGTTCGGAGTACCGATCCTGCCGATTTCCCCAAGCCCGGGCAATAACTAATCTTAAGTCGCCATCGCTCACACCGTCCCTCATCCTACTAAGCAGGTCCGTTTTGTCTGAGGCAAACAAACAGGTATAAAGGTGTCCGTCCGCAGAAAGCCGCGCTCGTGTACACGTACTGCAGAACGCTTGGGTCACAGAGGAAATCAAGCCGATCTCATCCTGAGAGCCCCGGTAACGATAACGGGTTGCAACCTCCCCGAGATAATGCGGCTCCACCGGTTCCAAGGGCATCTCCCTATGAAGGATATCGAGAATATCTTTGCTGGGAACAACATGCCTCAAATTCCAACCATTACTGTTCCCAACGTCCATGTACTCAACAAATCTCAAAATATGCCCGCGCTCCCGGAAATATTTGGCCATAGGCACGATATCCTGGTCATTAATCCCTTTTTGCACGACCATATTGATCTTAACGGATAATCCTGCCGAGGCTGCGGCATCGATGCCCTCCAACACGCCCCTTGCGGGATAGCCCCTCCCGTTCATAGCGCCAAATCGCTTATCGTCCAAACTATCCAAACTGACCGTGATTCGCTCAAGTCCGGAGTCCCTTAGCTCTCTCGCCTTATTTTTCAGCAAGGAGCCGTTGGTTGTAACTGCAATATCGTTGACGCCCTCAATGAGGCGTATCCGGGCTATGATTTCGCCAATCTGGTTATTTAAAAGCGGCTCGCCGCCTGTGATTCGCACTTTCTGAACGCCAAGAGAGACGAAAATCCGCGTTAAACGTATGATTTCTTCAAGACTAAGCAGCTTATCCTGAGGAAGAAAACGGAAGTTCGGGCCAAATACCTCTTCAGGCATACAATATCTGCATCTGAAATTGCAACGGTCTGTCACCGATATGCGCAAATCGCGAAGGGGCCTATGAAGAGCGTCTGTTAGGTTATGAGTGCTGTGAGCTTCCTTATGGTCAGGTTTCATAGTTGTCCTCCCTCAGTACGCAGTCATTTCATAAGGAAGCGGGATAACCTCTACAGATTGGCCCGCGGCAATTCCTTTGGAACCCGCTGGTATCCTAATAATGCAATTAGCATCTTGTATCGATACAAGCATGCTTGAATTATTTTTTTCCAATGCGCTAACGATTATCTGTTGATTAAAATGCGTCATTCGCCCTCTTAGATAGCGATCGTGCGGACAGCCTTTCTCATAATCATCCAACATCGCCGCTTGGGTATGATGATTATAAAGGCTTTCTATGCCTTGCATCGCCAGCAGTGCAGGCCTCGCAAACAGTTCAAAGCCCACGAAGCAGGCGCCGGGATTGCCGGACAGGCCGAACACGAGCTTGTTGTTGATGACAGCTACCGACGTCGGACTGCCGGGACGCATGGCGACCTTATTAAAAAGCAGCTCTTTTTCAATCCCGCTAGCCGTAAAGAAGTCCGCCATGACGTCGTAATCCCCGACAGAGACCCCGCCGCTTATAATAAGAAGATCACACTTCTCTAAAGCTCTTCTCACCGTCTTGGCAACTTCCACGATATCATCCGGGGCTGTTCCAAAATGGATCACGTGCCCCCCATTTTGTTCAATTTGCGCCGCAAGCATATAGGCATTGCTATTGCGCACTTTCCCCGGCTGAAGCGGCTCCATAACGGTGAGCAGTTCACTTCCGGTCATGACAACGCCTACCACGGGACGCCGAAAAACAGGAACCTCTGCATAACCCATCGAGGCGAGCAGCGCAATTTGCCCTGGACCTATTCGGGTGCCTCCGCTCATGAGGAGCTGCCCCTCCGAGATTTCATCCCCCACCCTGGCAATGTTCTGCCCGCGGGCTACTTTATGCTTGATGCGGATGAATGCCTGTCCGTCTTCCTGGATCTCCTCCGTTTGCTCAAACATGATGACAGCGTCCGCCCCGTCCGGCACAGCCGCTCCCGTCATGATTCGAATCGCGGTGCCAGGCACCACTCGCTTATTCGACAGATACCCTGCGGGCACTTCATCGATCACCCTCAGTAGGGTAGGATTTTGCGGCGCAGCCAACAGGGCTTCTTCGCTCAAAATGGCATACCCGTCCATCCCGGAACGGGGGAAATGCGGCATGCTTTCCTTCGCATACAGCGGTTTTGAAATTCTTCTATGCAAACTGCGATCAATTGACGTGTATTCACTTTCCAACGGCACAACATGCTGCATAATCATGCCCTGGGCATGATCGACTTTGACTGCTCTCCGAGCAAACCTATGGCTCCGGTTTATTGTCATGAATGGATCCTTTCATACACCCTTGTATAGGTAAATCATAAGTCTTTATGCGGCAAGCCGATGTGATATTGGTCACAGTTCCAGCTGCATGTACGGGTTATGTGAATTAAATCACATTACACATCAAACATATAACCAGCAGCACCGGCATCCAGCCCGCACTACTGGTTTTGTTTGACGCAGTTATTTTCCAAGTTGTATCCCTTGCGTTTCTGCATTGCCTTCATCCATTTGACGAGCAAGTATGCCGGAATCAATGAGATTCCTCGCCCTCTTTACTTCCTGATCGGTTGGCGTAGGACAATGTTCAAGCGGATATTCCTTCCCCATTTGCTGCCACTTATAGACTCCCATTCTGTGATAAGGCAGCAGCTCCAATTTGCTAACGTTACGCAATGAACCGATGAACTTGCCGAGCTCGATTAAATCCATGTAGTCATCTGTCCATCCAGGCACGAGCACATGACGAACCCAAGCCGGTTTGCCGATTTCGTCCAAAAAGCGAGCGAAGCGCAGGATGCGGTCATTCGGCTGCTCTGTCAGCGCGATGTGCTTGCCTGGATGCATTTGCTTCAAATCAAGCAGCACCAAATCGGTTACTTTCAGAAGCTCCTGCGCATGGCTCGGCTCGCAAAATCCGTTCGTATCCAGCACCGTATGCAGCCCCCAGCGCCTTTTGCATTCAGCGAACAAACGGGCCAGGAAAGGAGCCTGCAAAGTCGGCTCCCCGCCTGTTACCGTAATCCCCCCGCCTGAGCGGCGATAGTATTCAAGATAAGGCTCGATCTCATTCAAAATCTCTTCTACATCCATCTGCCTGCCTGTATTCATCTCCCATGAATCGGGATTATGGCAGTACTTGCACTGCAGCGCACAGCCCTGCATGAAAAGAACGAAGCGGATGCCCGGACCGTCAACGGTGCCAAAGGTGTCGAAGGAATGTATGCGTCCTTTCATCGGTCTGCACCCCTCTCTTGGATTACATCGAGCCGTGGAAGGTACGATGTATCACGTCAAGCTGTTGTTCCCTGGTCAGCTTAATAAAATTCACCGCGTAGCCGGAAACGCGAATCGTCAGTTGCGGATACTGCTCCGGATGCTCCATTGCATCCAGCAGCTGCGCCCGGTCGAACACATTAATATTCAAATGATGGCCCTGATTCGCCATATAGCCATCGAGCAAAGAGACCAGATTGGAGATGCGCGCTTCTTCTTCGCGCCCAAGAGCTTTCGGCACGATGGAGAACGTGTTCGAGATGCCGTCCAAGCAATGCTCGTAAGGGATTTTCGCTACGGAAGCGAGCGACGCCAGCGCGCCTTTCCGGTCGCGACCATGCATAGGATTAGCCCCTGGCGCGAAAGGTTCTCCCGCTTTGCGCCCATCCGGCGTGCTTCCCGTCTTTTTCCCATATACGACATTCGATGTAATCGTTAAGACGGACATCGTCGGCACCGCGCCTCGATACGTCTTATGCTTCCTGATCTTATTCATGAACGCTTCCGTCAATTGAACGGCAATCGCATCCACACGCTCATCATTATTGCCGTACTGCGGGTATTCGCCTTCAATTTCAAAATCGACCGCAATCCCTTTTTCATTGCGGATTGGACGAACCTTCGCATACTTAATCGCGCTAAGCGAGTCGGCGACTACCGATAATCCCGCGATTCCCGTAGCCATCGTGCGCACAATTTCACGGTCGTGCAGCGCCATTTCGATCCGCTCATAACTGTACTTGTCATGCATGTAGTGAATAACATTCAATGTGTTCACATACAGCTTCGCCAGCCACTCCATCACCGTATCGAACTTCTCGGCCACTTCTTCATAACGAAGAATGTCCGAAGTCACAGGCGCTAACTGAGGCCCCACCTGTATGCCCAGTTTCTCATCCACACCGCCGTTAATCGCGTAGAGGAGCGCTTTGGCCAGATTGGCGCGGGCGCCGAAAAACTGCATTTGTTTGCCGATGCGCATAGCGGATACACAGCAAGCAATGCCGTAATCATCCCCATAATAAGGCCGCATCAGATCATCATTCTCATATTGAATTGAGCTGGTCTCTGCCGATACTTTCGCACAGTATGCTTTAAAGCCTTCAGGCAACTGAGTCGACCACAACACCGTCAGATTCGGTTCAGGGGCAGGACCAAGATTGTATAACGTATGCAGGAAGCGGAAGGAGTTTTTCGTCACCCTTGCTCTGCCATCGAGCCCCATGCCGCCAATCGATTCGGTTACCCACGTCGGATCTCCGCTGAAAAGCTCATTGTAGTCAGGCGTGCGCAAAAATTTGACGATGCGAAGCTTCATGACAAAATGGTCAACTAGCTCCTGCGCCTCTATTTCCGTCAAGACCCCATTCTGCAAGTCCCGTTCGATATAAATATCTAGAAAGCTGGATACGCGCCCAAGGCTCATCGCTGCGCCATTTTGCTCCTTAATGGCGGCTAAATACGCGAAGTATACCCACTGTATCGCTTCAACAGCATTTAGCGCCGGCTTCGCAATATCATAACCGTACGTTTTGGCCATCAGCTTCAGCTCGCCGAGACTGCGGATTTGTTCAGAAAGTTCCTCGCGCAGCCGGATGATATCTTCCGTAATCGTGTCCACTTCCAACTGTAAAAGATCCTTTTTCTTCTCCTCGATCAGGCGATCTGCACCATACAACGCGACACGTCTGTAGTCGCCAATAATGCGTCCGCGGCCGTAAGCATCAGGCAGACCTGTAATAATAGCAGCTTTGCGTGCTGTCTTCATCTCTGAAGTATAGGCGTCGAATACGCCTTGGTTATGCGTTTTGCGAATATCTGTAAACACTTGAACGATTTCTTCCGGCAGCTTGAAACCATACGCCTCACAAGCATCGATAACCATGCGGATACCGCCAAATGGTTGTACGGAACGCTTAAGCGGGGCGTCGGTTTGCAAGCCGACGATTTTTTCCTTGTCCTGTGCAATATACCCTGGCGCATGCGAAGTAATCGTAGATATCGTATGAAGATCGATATCCAGCACGCCGCCATTTTCTCTCTCTTTGCGTGTCAACATACTGATCATGCGCCACAGCTCATCCGTGGCTTCCGTAGGACCCGCCAGAAAGGCATGATTGCCTGTATAAACCGTTATATTTTTATCGATAAAATCTTTAACATCGATGGCCGTTACCCATTTCCCTCTCACAAACCCGCTCCAACAGCTGCTTGTCATTATCTCAACTTCCCGTACCGCCATGACGGCACCTCCTTAGGGTTTGCAATGCAATCTTTGCTCCACTTGCAGCCTTACTCAAACTTACCGTAAAAAGCTTTCCGATAAACGTCAGCGAGCTCCGTTACTAACGGCATGCGGGGATTCGCTGTCGTACATTGGTCTTCAAACGCGCGATCCGCCAAGTAATCTACACGGGCTTCGAATTGCTCGGGATTGAACCCAAGATCCTGAAACTTCTCAGGAATACCGAGCGTTCTATTCAACTTACGGATTGCCTCGATGAGACTGTTCACACCTTCTTCTGTTGTCTTCGCAGGAAGCCCCAGCATGCGCGCAATTTCGGCATAACGCTGATCCGCTATGAAGTGGTCGTATTTTGGGAATGAAGTGAATTTCGTCGGCTTCTGGGCATTATAGCGAATGACATGCGGCATCAGAATAGCGTTCGTGCGTCCATGAGCGGTGTGGTATTCGCCTCCCCATTTATGCGCCAAGCTGTGATTAATGCCCAGGAAAGCATTCGCGAAGGCCATACCGGCAATCGTCGAAGCATTATGCATTTTCTCCCGTGCAACAGGATCAGCCGTGGCAAACGATTTCTCCAGGTTTTGGAACACCAGCTGGATGGCCTTCATCGCTAATCCATCCGAATAGTCGTTCGCCATCACGGATACGTAGGATTCAATGGCATGGGTGAGGACATCCATGCCCGTGTCGGCCACGGCTGTCTTCGGCAAGCTGTACACATAGTCAGGATCAATGATGGCAACGTCAGGCGTAAGCTCGTAATCGGCAAGCGGATACTTGGTGTTGCCCTTTTCTTTATCTGTAATGACGGCGAAAGACGTTACTTCCGAACCCGTTCCCGAAGTCGTAGGAATCGCGACGAATTTCGCTTTGCGTCCCAGACGCGGATATTTGTAAACCCGTTTGCGGATATCCATGAATTTTTGCTTTAAGGCATCGAAACTTGTGTCCGGGTATTCATAGAACAACCACATCGCTTTGGCCGCATCCATAGGCGATCCGCCGCCTAAAGCAATGATGCAATCCGGCTGGAAGCTTGCCATCTGCGCGCGGCCGCGTTCCACCGTTTCAACGGATGGGTCCGGTTCCACATCAGAGAACACTTCGATATAGACAGGCAGCTGCCGCTTGCGGAGATAATATTCAACGCGCTCAACGTAACCGAGCTTCACCATCATTGGATCCGTAACAATCATGACCCTTGTAATGTCGGGCATTTTCTCTAAATACTGGGTAGCCCCTTTTTCGAAATAAATCTTTGGCGGTATTTTGAACCACTGCATATTGACTGTGCGGTAAGCAACGCGCTTCACATTGATCAAATTCACTGCGCTTACGTTCGATGTTGTCGAGTTATGACCATATGAACCGCAGCCTAACGTCAAGGAAGGCAGGTTCGTATTATAAATGTCGCCGATAGCACCGTGTGTGGAAGGCGAATTAATAATGATCCGGCCCGTTTGAAGCTTGTTGGAGAAAGCCTGGATCACTTCCGCATTCTGGGAATGAATGACCGAGGAATGTCCCATTCCGCCAAATTTGACCACTTCCACAGCCCGATCAATCCCTTGCTCCGCGTTTTTCACTTTGTAACAGGCGAGCACGGGGCTTAGTTTTTCAGCGGATAACGGGAATGCCTCCCCAACGCCAGCTAGCTCAGCGACCAGTATCTTCGTTGCCGCAGGCACCTTGATGCCAGCCATCTCGGCGATTTTCGAAGCGGATTGACCGACAATGACGGCATTAACCGCACATTTCTCAGGGTTAATCACCAATTTGGAAACTGCCTCTGTTTCTTCCTTATTTAAGAAGTAACAGCCTTGATCAGCCATCAATTTCCGTGTCTCCGCGTAGACCGGCTCTTCGATAATAACAGCTTGTTCAGAAGCACAAATCATTCCGTTGTCAAACGTTTTCGATAGAAGCAAATCATTAACAGCCTGCTGAAGATTCGCTGTTTTTTCTATGAAGCAAGGCACATTGCCAGGCCCCACGCCTAGTGCCGGCTTCCCAGTGCTGTAGGCTGCCTTCACCATTGAAGAGCCTCCCGTTGCCAGAACAAGCGCTACATCCGGATGATTCATCAGCAGTTGGGTAGCTTCCACGGACGGATGCTTCACCCACTGAATGCAATGCTCCGGCGCCCCCGCCTGGACAGCCGCCTCCAGCAATGTCGCTGCAGCCGCGCTGCTTGATTGTTGAGCGGATGGATGGAAGGCGAAGATAATCGGGTTGCGGGTTTTCGTCGCAATCAATGATTTGAACATCGTCGTTGAAGTGGGATTCGTGACCGGCGTAACACCCGCGATAATGCCCACAGGCTCAGCTACCATCCGGTAATTCTCATAGTGGTTCTCCTCGATAACACCAACAGTCTTGTTATTTTTAATGCTGTGATAAATATACTCCGTAGCGAAGAGATTCTTGGTGATTTTATCCTCATAAACACCGCGACCGGTTTCTTCCACAGCCAGCTTGGCAAGAACCATGTGCCTATCGATGCCAGCTAACGCCATTTGCTGTACAATGTGGTCTACCTGCGCTTGATCCAGCTTAAGAAATTGCTGCTGAGCTTGCTTCGCTCTGGCTACCAGCTGGTTAACTTCGTCTTGAGCAGAAATTTGATCAATCATCTTGGCTTCTTTAGTTGTCATGATTCAACCACTCCTCTATTTTTCAAAAATATGATGCCGACGTCTTTGTTGTATATCCTAAGATTAGACTTAATAAAAATCCCTAACTATGACAAAAATCACACTAAACGAGGCTGCCCAAAAGAATTCATTGAACAATTTGTGAATATTTTCACATTCTAATTTATTAATAAAGCGGCAGTTCTATTTTCATAAAATTTGCCGCATCGTTGTCCTCACATTTCTCTACTCATACCTATCGCTGCCTGCTTTGTTAGCTTGCAAATTACAAATTATCAAGCCGCTTCATCGCTTCGTAGTCCTCGAACGTTTTGATATTGGACACGAAATTCAAATCAACGCCGTTTTCATGTAAGAACCGATCCCCAAGCTCGTTCCAAAAAACGTGTTTGAGCAGAGACGAAACCCTCGTTTCCCCTTGTTTTAAAAGAGGCGCAATGTGGGGCACGCAGGCGCGATCGTAAATACCATGCAATGGATACACCTCGCCAGCCACCAAGGGCACAACGGCTTCAAATCCATCGAGCTTTCTTTGCAACAGCAATTGGGCGGCTTTACTGGATATAAAAGGCATATCGCACCCAACTACCCAGACGGAGGCATATTTCGCAAGAGATAATGCCGCATGCATACCCCCAAGGGGCCCATGACCCTCAAAAAAATCCGTAATGATACGAACCGAACGATCGACGATGTTTAAAAATGGCTTGGGATCATTAGTGACCACAATCATCTCATCGCATATTTCCCGCATTCGATCGATTTGCCGGACAATCAGCGGCTGTCCGCCAAACGGCAGCAATGCTTTCCGTTCTCCTTTCATTCGGCGGTTGGCTCCGCCAGCCAATATCACTCCTGAAAGCATGACCATCACGTCTCCTTTACAATTATTTGGTATAGCTCCACTTTAGACAAAATAGCTTCGCTTGTAAGTGAAAAATGTCACACCCGCCTCGCGCCCGTTGTGACATAAATCACATCGATCGACAGGCAAAATGAATATACTAAACTAACTGATTAAGGAGTGGAGGGATGAATCTCATGAACGATACTATTTCTTTGCACGAAGAAGTTGGTGTCCTGAACACAGCCTGCATCTCAGCCGAAAACTTAGTTAAACTTCAGCAAAACATGTATGAATCCCGAGTCCCTATGGGATCACATCTCTATTGGGAGGGAGATCCTGCTGATAAGCTGTTCTTTATTAAGAGCGGACGAATTAAACTGACGAAGTCATCAGCCGAAGGCAGACAATTTATTTTGTACATGTATCAGGAAGGCGATATGTTTGGTCAGATCGACCCTTTTAGCCAATCGACCCATGTTTTTAACGCGGAAGTTATCGAGGATAGCGTCATTGGGGCTATTTTACAGAAGGACTTGGAAGTGCTGCTTTGGCGCAATGGAGATTTGGCTGTTGAGTTCATGAAGTGGATGGGGCTTATCCATCGGATGACGCAAACCAAATTCCGCGATTTGTTGATGTTTGGCAAACACGGAGCCTTATGCTCCCTGTTGATCAGACTGACCAACTCGTATGGCATAGAGCAAGACGGTCGTATCCTGATCACCAAATCGCATACCCACACAGAGCTTGCCGATATGATCGGCGCGACAAGAGAAAGTGTGAACCGCATGCTAAGCGAGCTTCGGAAAGCGAACGCCATCTCCATCGAAAATGGCCATCTCGTTGTAAGCGATCTGTCCTATCTTCGTCATATTTGCCATTGTGAAAACTGCCCTAAAGACATCTGTCGAGTTTAATGAGCCTCTCTATACATGCTTCACTTCAACGGATATCGAAGCTAAAGGCAAGTCCATAAACCCGCAATACCGCTCGGCGGCCTCCTGAATGCTCTCTTCCCGGTCGCTATGAGACTCAAACAAACGAATTTCGATATCCATCCCTTTTTTCTTGATCGTACGCTTCCATAAGCCTGCGACTTGACCGTCAATGACAACGGTCGGCATGAATACGCCGTTATTGCCCGGGACAATGCTGCTCGCATATTCCGCTCTCAGTACCGCGCTGCGGTCCTTATAACCGAGCAAATACTCATCATAGCCCGGAAGCAGAGTAACAGCGGGTCCACCATCAGCGGATCCCCATTGGGATTGCTCGCTCCACCAGTATTCCTGACCGCCTACTTTTTCCGACGCGAGTCCGCGTGGTGCGGCGCCGGCTCCCCGCCGGGCATCGGAGAGCGTGATGCCTGCCCACCAGGCAAAATCATGAACCGTTGCAGGACCATGACTGGTAAAGTACCTCTCAGCTAGCATGGCGAGCGCTTCATCTATAGAAGCTTCTTTGGCTGCGGGCACCCACTCATCCAGCAGTACGAAGGATTGCTGCTTGCCTTCCCGCGGTCCTAAGCAAATGAAGCCAGATTGCGCGAGATACCACAAAAGGTGATACCCCCGTTGATTCTTCGTACTAATTCCCGCTTCCTCCAGCAACTGCATGAGAAGAGGTCGGGAAATCCGCTTATTTCCATGCAAGGCATCATAGAAAAGCTGCTTGCAGCGTTCAATGATTTCCTGATTAAGCCCCAACTGCTCAAGCCTCCGGTTATCCCTCGCCAAAATACGTGAAGCCGAAAGTTTCAGCATCCATCTAACGTCGTCCGGTAGTACAAAATGGATCGTACCGCGCATCGGCCAAGTCAGCATGATCTTACGGTCTTCAATACTTTGCTCAATATCGGCCAAAGTTGCGGACTGCACGCGCAATCCGACTGCCCACAGGGCCTGGTGATAATCCTGTGCCTGCAGCGCGCCCAGTTGCTTTACGACCTGTTCGGGCTTATCCAGTTTCCCTCCCGTAATTTGCAAATTAAACATTCGTCGATCAGCAATCCTCTGTTCCTTCATGAACGACCTCCCGAGTCCGGATTATAGGAAACTGATGCCCCTTTTCCGAGTGACACTTTTGTCGTAATTTTACACTAAAATGCAGGGGTGTAGCACTTTTTTCCATAGAAAAAGAGGCTCTTCCATCTGTAGACAATCTACTTATGGAAAGCCCCGTAATATAGAAAAACCACTTAGAATAAGCGAACTAGTTCAGCTTAAAGTGAATCATCGAGCTATCATACTCGATATCCGTATCTTGCTTTTGTAGGACAAACAAATTGCTTTGCCCTTTGATGATAGGCAATAAAACTTTACCGGAAACTTCGTATGATCCTGGATTGCCTTGCGTGATTTTAGTGAACTCTACTTTATCTTCCAGCACCCTCTGAAATGCGCCATCGAAACCATATTCGGTTCCACCGATGATCTTTGCATCACCGTCTAATGTTTTCGATCCCCAAATTTTAGGAACATAAGATCTTAAATATTCATAGCCGCGTTCGCCGCTGTCGCTGCCTTTCTTCATGGAAGCATTTGCAGCTTTCACGTTTAAATCTACCATAACATAGTCAACAGTTGAACTAGCTTCCGGTTTTTTAAAGCCAAGCGCTTCAATTTCATCACGTGTAATTGGAGTAGCTTTCTTTACAGTGACTGTATATTGCACGGATGTCGTATCGTGTTCGCCCTCTTTGTAATTATAATTGTCTGTGTACGTGAAAGATGAACCAAATGCAATCGGATCTGTCAGACTTCCCGTATTTCCAGACGCAGAAGGACGCGACTGCGGAGCAGGTGTCGGTGTGGCCGGGGCAGATCCCGAATTATCTTTATCCGGAATACCGGCATTGGACGGTACAGATCCGCTGCTAGTGATTTCAACGGTTTGCGTATCATTATTCCATCTTACGGTAGCGCCTAGTTTCTCTGCAACTGCTTTAGCCGACACATAACTGTGACCCTCATAAACGATAGGGTACATAGTGCCGTCTTCGCTTGACATATCTACAGCACTGCCGTTAACGGTTACTTTCAAAGCTTGATTTTGATACGCGGTGATTTGCCGTAATGCAGAGTCAGCGTATGCGACCGCACCTACTGTTACAGCCAAAGAGATAATACTGATGCTTGCCAATACTTTCTTGGTGAAGATGTTCTTCATTTCATGACCACTCTTTTCTTGTGAATTAGAGAATCTCAGGCAATTAACACATATTCCCAGTACTATATTATCATATATTGGAACTATTTAACATGACAAAATTCGACTAATTTTGCTATTTTTTGAGGTTCATGCGGCTCGCTGGTTTCTATGATTCGCTTCATTTCCATCAAGTTTCGTTTTCTTGCTGTTACATTCCGAAATGCGTACAAACGTTTATTTTTGGGGTTATACTGTTCGTGGAGGTAGACGAAAAAGGCGTAGCAACCATCCCTAATGATGCTTCCTACACCGGCTAACTATCGCCAAATTCAAAATAAACGTATGAAAGAGGCGGCTTGCAGCATGACTGATTGTCTTATCGAACGCATAGCGGATTTGGACTGGGTGCTATTGCAGCAGTCATTAGATGAGAGAGGGTACGCGAAGCTCCCCTCTTTGTTAAATAAAAAAGTCTGTGAAGAAATCATCAATACCTATGAGGTACAGGACAATTTCCGAAGTACCATTGATATGTCTAGATACCGCTTCGGGATTGGGGAGTACAAATATTACAACGCACCTCTCCCAGATTCGCTGCAACAACTGCGCGAGGGCCTGTATCCCAAGCTTGCAATAACGGCGAATCGATGGCTTGAACAATGGGGTCAAGATGCTGCTTACCCGGAAACGCTAGCAGAGTTTCTGGATCAATGCCACAAAGAGGGACAGACACGTTCCACGCCATTGATATTGAAATACGAAGCCGGTGGTTACAACTGCCTGCATCAAGATTTGTATGGGAATGTGTATTTTCCCTTTCAGGCTGTTTTTGCCCTCAATCAAAGAGAGGAAGATTACACGGGCGGAGAGTTTCTACTGGTTGAACAGCGGCCGCGTGCCCAGAGCCAAGGCCACGTCATCACGCTGAAACAAGGGGATGGGTTGATTTTCCCCACCAATCATCGGCCTGTGCACGGAACTCGCGGCTATTACAAAGCGACACTGCGACACGGCGTTAGCACGATTACATCAGGAGTAAGATATAGTCTGGGGATTATTTTCCATGATGCAAAATAGAGGAAATAACTCAATGACTATACGCTTCCTCCCCTAATATCCGCGATAAATGTCTGGTTTCTTCCAGATTCTTTAGCTTTATACAAAGCCTGGTCGGCCATGTGAATCAGCTCTTCAGCCGAATTGGAGTGCGTAGAATAGTGAGCGATACCCTGAGAGACAGTAACAGGTTGTCCAGCTGGATTTGCACTATTTTCTAGCATGTTGCGTATTCGTTCTGCAACTATATAAGCCTCTTCAGCAGTAACTTGCGGAATAAGTGCAATGAATTCTTCGCCTCCGAATCGGCAACACACATCATTTGGCCGGACAGCCGAAGTAATAATTTTCGCGAAATGTTTCAATACTTCGTCCCCAACTTGATGGCCATAAGTGTCATTTATCGTTTTAAATCTATCAATATCCATAATAATAACAGAAAACGAAGTTTGCTCCTTAATCCACTTCAGCATGATTGCTTCGAGTGTCCTTCGGTTTATTAACCCGGTTAATGAATCAGTCGTCGCTTCTTGCGTCAATTGATCCGTCTGTTTTTGTATATCCGTTAATGCATATCTAATAGCTTTGGTTAATAAATCAGCCTCTCTATTCCAATGTTGTTTTTCTTCAGGAAGTTCGATTTTCTCTTGAGTGCTTTGGCTCACCAAATCGGCCAATGATACAAAAGGTTTCGCTAATCTGCGAGCAAGGACTATAACGATTAGCATTAAAAGCAAAAATGGAAAAATCATATACAACAGAATCGTTGCTATATAACGGCTCAATTGTTCATTGACGACACTGAAAGGCGATACCACAACTACACCCCAACCATTTTCCGGAACCTTTACGTATCCCGCTAGCTGAGCCTCTCCATTCAAATTAACCAGCTGCTCATACCCGCTTTGACCTTGAATAAGCTTCTGAACCACTTGATTGGCGCTGACATCCTCACCTAACCGAGTTGTGTCCCGATGGAACAGCACGCGACCTTCAGATCCCACTATATAAAAATATGACCCTAATTTATCTGTCGGATTGCTCCCGAAGATCATATTCAATATGTTGTATTCTTCAAGATAAAGAGTTCCTCCGATAAACCCTCGGTATGTACCTTCCTTATCGAATATGGGTTCACTCATATATACGATGAGGCGCTTGGAATTTGTAGTTACATAAGGTTTTGAGAGGAAGGGCTTTTGCGATGCTAATGCAGTCTTCGCCGCTTCCGTTGTAATATATTTTCCAACAGAGTCGGATTTAGGAGACACATTTCGAACACGTCCCGTTTCATCCACCACGGAAATGGAATTAAAGTAGTTGCTGCTATGACGTATTAATTCTAGATTAGAATATACTTCATCTGCATTCATGGTGTTTATATCTGAAAAGGTGCTTGCAGCATAATTCAGACTGCTCCTCATGGATTTAAACAAAGAGTCTATGGTCCGGCTCATTTTGCCTGCGCTTGAGAAATTCAAAGTGAGTGTAGTGTCGATCAACGAAGTTTTTTTGGATTGATAGGAAGACACGAGCAGAATGGTTACAGTCAGAAGAACTGATAGGGAGACCAGCCCTGTTAAAAGCGTGGCTAAGCTAATCTTATTCCTTTGGTTTGCTTTTATTTCGCTTAGCATAGGCATCGGCTGCCTCCTTTTTACTCTAGGTGCAAAAGCATACTCAAGCCTTTATTATAATTCAAAAAAAACGAGAAATGCAAAAAAAAATCCCATAGCAAAAAAAGTTCGCCCTCATCTCACACGAGTAAACTTTATCGTGCAGTGGACATCGTTTCATCATGAAACGAACGAACCCTATGCCTGGATTTTAAATCATTACCAGAATTAAAAAACTGCGGCGGTTAAAGACCTCGATAAAAGTCTTAGACCGCCACAGCTCTTATTTCCTTACGGACTGCCTTTTGTTATGAACATCATTGAATCGTCACGTTATCTACGTAAACGGCTGTCTGCCCCCAGCTATTCGCCGAGGAGAGGTATTCCACGCCGATTTCCCTGACATCGCCAAGATTAGCGACGGAGGCAAGGTTGATCGATAGTAGCGTGCCTCCAGAAGCATTAAGTTTGACGGCATTGCCTGCATGCCAAGTCCAACCTGATCCGGTCTTGACATAAACTCTAGCGTAGAGGCCATCACCTACAGAGCCCCAAGATGCATGTTTGGCCGTCATGCTTAACGTTGATTTGCCGCTAAGGCTGCGGGTTTGAGTGAGGAGCTGATAATGCTTGGAATAACTGGACATGATGATATCCGATTTAAGGGAATGGCTTTCTTTGGACGCCCACTCCGTTACACTCCATGGACCAGCCGCAACATTCGACCCGGACCAGCCCTGCGTGCCGCCCTCGAAGTCGTATAACGCAGTTCCGGTATCGCCGTCATTACCGCCACGGCAAGCCGTAGGTTGTCTCCAATCCGCATAGGGGGCATGGCCTTTAAGAATGCTTTTCAGATAGCTGCCTCCCGCCGTGAGACTGCCATCCGTCTTGAAAATGCTAGCGCTTTCCGCTTTATCATTGATCGACCAGTTCGTCCACGACAGGTTATTCTGGTTCATCCAGTCAAGCCACTGATTCGTGGAATCGTAATTGATGTTGCCGTCGCCGTCCGCGTTAACGAAGCCCATTTCGGTAACGAACAGCGGAATACCCTTGCTAAGCGCATAGTTGGCTTTGTCTCGAAGCGACTGAAAATGAGTTCCCGCATAAAAATGCAGCGTGTATGCGATATTGCTAGAGGACGTAATCGGATTGTTCGCAGCTTGGTCGACATCCTGTGACCAGGTCGGCGTGCCGACGACGATCAAGTTGTCGGAATATTGGCGAATGGACGGAATAACTTGTTCAGCATAGCTTTTGACCGTTGTCCAAGGGATAATAAGGGGCTCGTTATAGACCTCGAAGATGACGTTGTCGTAACTGCCATATTGCTGCGCCATTCGGCTGAAGAAACTCTTGGCAGCGCTTACGTTGTTTTGCGCGCCGCTCGAGTGCCAGTCAATGATGACATAGATGCCTTTTGCGATTGCCGCATCGACGACATCGCGAACTTTGGATTCATCCGATGAGTTGTATGGATTGCCGGATTCGTCCACGCCGTATGCCGCTCTCACGATCTCCACCTGGAACTCATCCACCATCCGATTCACTGTGGCAGCATTATAGAATTGACCGGACCAATTGCTCCAGAAGAAGCTTGATCCTTTTACCATCATCGGACGATTCGTTTTGGAACCGTTGATCCGGTTCCCGTTTGCTTTCATTTCACCGAAATAACTGACAGGGTTTCCGCATGCGGCGGCTGAGGCAGGGGCGGCAAGGCCGAAGGCTTGAAACAGCATCATTAAACTGAACAGTATGATCGCGTACGGCTTAGCGAATGCGACGATAAACGACTTCATCATTCATTTCTCCTTTGTATGGGTTAGGTGATGTTGCAATTCTATGATAACGCTTACAGTTTGCGATAAATACCCGATAAATCTCCTCACTAATCATGTAAAAAGGTTCACCGCAGACAGAGAAAAGATATGTCTGTAGCATGGAAAAGTGAAAAAACCGCCGTAGCGAATTTGAACGCTTGGCGGTTTTTCGATTATCGCTTATTTTCAGCTATGGCGTTATTTTTATAGCTCGATGGGGGCACTCCGATATATTTCTTGAACTTGCTGTGGAAATAGTCCACATGTGTGAATCCGACTCTGGACGATACCTGGTGAACCTTCAACCCTTCGGAAAGGAGACGGATCGCCTGCTGGATGCGAACTTTATCGAGGTAGGTGTTGAAGTATTCGCCTGTATGGTTTTTAAACAGACGGCCTAGATATTTGCTGTTGTAGTTAAACAGTTCCGCGAGCGTTTCCAATTTCAGGTTCTCATAATAATGCCTTAGAATAAAATCGCATATCTGCTTGATCACTTTCTCGTTGCCTCTATCACCGTCATACCACATGAGGCCCTCGAGCAGCTCCGCAGCTTTATTTTGCAGAGACGACAAATTGGGCTCTTTATATAAGGAGGGCATTTGAGAAATGACATCCTGCATCGCTCCCTGCCCCTCCGGGTATAACAGGTTCATCTTATTAACAACGAACGTAAGCAACCGAAAATAGTTGCCTTTTCCTTTATAGCCGCTAAACTATAAATAATACTAAGGGAATTCAAATAAAAATGCGGCCGGATTTGCAGCTGCAGCAACCCGAATTCAGCTTCCTGAGAACGAAGTTTTTCCTCGTAAACATCTATCTTCAATCGTGAAATTTCAGTGACCATATTATTGAAGGTACTCATTAAAAAAGAAAATTCACTAGAATGATTTTCATTTAATCTAATGTTTAAATCCCCCCTCATAATACGTTTCATCCCAAGTATCAATGTATTCATTGGCTTTAATAAGACACTTCGCAGAAAGTATAAGTAATAAAGCAAAATCAATATCCCACCCAATGGGATAAAATAGATAGCTAGCTGGAAGAATGGGAGATGCTTCAGCATATTCCCCTCTGGAATCATTACGATGTATTTGATATTTGCAATTTCAGAAGGAACACTAATAATCAAATATTTATGGTTGTCTGTCGGATCGGAAACGATTCGATAAGCATTATTAAGTTTGGGTGCTTCTTGGGCGGCTGCATTCACCATCGATGCTCTGAGAGTCGTCTCTGAAGCAACTTCCCCAGATTTAGTAAGGATAACCGCTCCACCTGTACCCATATCCAGAAATCGTAAAGAGGCAACCAAACTATCTGTATTAACGATGGCACCCGCGATCAAATTATTCGTAAGAGGTGTAAATTTCATCAGAAACGTTCTATTTTCAAATTGAATCAACTGCCATATTGGCGTATCCATATCTTTCTGACTCATAAGCTTAGTCTCTTCTGGAACCTTTTCCATAATCAATCGCTGTTGAAGATAATAATCTTGTTTAGTTACGAAGGTCACATCTTGAGTCTGTGTATGATAAAGAAATATAGTATCCATCAGAAAATAATTGTTGATGTCCGTTTGGAAACGGTTAACTACACGTCTTTTCGTTAGTAAATAATCATCCGTACCAAACCTAAGATCATTGAGCTGATTAATGTCAGCCTCATTGTTCCATAAATCATAAAGATAGGTATTCGTTTCAAGAAATATTTGATCGATTTGTTTTACGTGTTGCGTTAGCAAGTTACTATTTGTTTTAGATACCTGCTCTCGGACGACATCTATTGCATACAAATTGTTAAATAATAGAAAAAAGACAAGCGGGATGATGATAATTAGAAAACCAGTAACGAATTTGAAGCGCAAGGAATTTCTCATATCTGTAACTTCCTTCCAGGATGAGTTGCACGTTCTTACAAAATAAAAACACCCGATTACCTCGTAAGGATACCGGGGTTGTTTTCAGGGTCGAGCGAATAAATAACAGGAATGGATATCATGTAACCGCATCCAATAATGTTGGCGATCGATGAAGCACATTGATTATATCAATTCGATAAAACAGATTATACCTGTTAAATTTCCAAACCTTTCTCGTAGAAAGGATACATTTTCATGGATGAAATGGAACTAGTGATGGAATGGTACCACCTCGGGTTGACTAACTGACTTGCTTGCTTCCATACGACTAAATTTTTTTCTTCATACGAGAAGCTAAATAGGCGTTCACTCAACGAGTGCGCGCCTATTTAACTTCAAAACTTAATTTGTCACTTCAAGACTTTGTTTGTTACCCGCAAAGGCTGCAATTCATCCAGTTTCACACGGTTGAAAGCTCAAATAAATACGGAATGGCCCTTCCGTTTCGATTCATTCGTGCCATGTCTAAGTAGGAAACCTCATAGTAACTATGCCCCGTCTATTCTAAACATGGCTTTCTTCATTTGATCTTCCTGCCAATCTTGTTTCGCGAGGATCGCTGTTTAAAGTTTTCCTCTACTTATGGATATGCTTATGAATAGAAGATCACATCTGATCATTTTCTACCCAGTTCCTTATCCTGTTCACCTTACGAATCCTAATAAAAACTTTAGAATGAAGAAGAGTCAACCAATCAGGAGGTCGAACATGAAAAAACTAACTCTAATCTCTACAGCATTACTTGCAACAACAGTGCTTGTCTCCGCATGTGGAAACGGGAAAGAAGCTGCTACTACAGATAACGGTACAACTGGCGGGAGAGTTAAGCTTACCATTTGGCACAACTGGTCTGGTCAAGATGCGAAAGCTGTCGCTATGCGTAAAATTCTTGATGATTTCCAAGCTCAAAATAAAGATATCGAATTGGAAATTGAAGGTCTGCCTACTGACGGTTTGAAAACACGTTTGAAAACAGTTGCAGCAGCGAATGAAATGCCAGACTTGTTCGTTATGTGGCCAGACGCTATGACGAAGGAATTCGTTAGCGGCAACCTGCTTCAACCGATCAACGAGTTCTTGGACAGCAAGCCAGAATGGAAAAATAATTTCATTCCAGGTGCTTTAGATGGATATACCGTAGATAACAAGGTCTATTCCGTACCTATGAACCTATCTCCAACATCCTTTATCTACTATAACAAAGCCATTCTTGATCAATACCATGTCCCTGTTCCAAAAACGTGGGATGAGCTTATGGCTGCTGTGAAGACGTTTAATGATAACAAAATCATCCCAATCGCGCTGGGCAACAAAGCAAACTGGGCAGTACAATCCACCATTTTCAGCGGACTTGCTGACCGTATGACAGGTTCCGAATGGTTCCTTAAAGCGGCTAAGCAAGAAGGGGTGAAATTTACAGATCCAGAATTTATTCAATCCTTGAAAAAGCTGCAAGAGCTAAGCAACGCGAAAGCTTTCCAAGACGGCTTCAACAGTATTGATCAAAATCAAATGAGACAGCTGTACTATCAAGGAAAAGCAGCTATGTTCATCGATGGTGGCTGGGCAATGGCTGACGTAGTTCAGAACGCACCTAAAGATGTGCTTGGTAACACGCATATCGCTTTAATGCCTTCCATTGCTGGTGGAAAAGGTGATCCTCAATCCACTTCAGGTGTTGTTGGTACAGGTCTTGGCGTAAGCAAGAAAATTACTGGCGCGAAAAAAGAAGCAGCTCAGAAATTATTCTACGCATTATCTGGTCCTGATGGACAACAAGCAACGTTGAACAGCTCTACATTGGTTAGTTACAACATCGAGCTTGACCCTTCCAAAGCAAATCCGTTATTCGTTGAACTTAATGATTTGATGAAAAAGACAAAAATCACACCGGTCTACGATGCTAAATTAAGCTCATCTGCCGTTGAGGTCATCAACAACGGACTACAAGAGCTGCTCATGGGTGGAAACGCCGAAGCGATCGCTAAGAAAATTCAAGACTCGCAAGCCGCTTCATTAGGTAAATAATACAAAATCGCGCATCCAGCCCTCCACGTCTGTGGCAGGGCTGACTAATTTCACACATGAAGGAAGTGAGAATGATGAATGCAGCTTACGTACGCAGGTTTGTAATTATGAGCCTTGCCCCTGCGATTTTAGTTTACGCCTTATTTGTGTTTGTCCCTGTCCTCTGGTCAGGATACTATAGCTTTTTCGACTGGAAAGGAATTGGTGCGGCCAAGTTTATCGGTTTGAAAAACTATGTAGAAATTATTCATGATCCTATTTTTTGGACATCCTTAAAGAACAACCTTATTTTTCTAGTTGTCGCTGTCTTCGGTCAGCTTCCTGTAGCACTTATCCTGGCAATTCTGCTGCACAAAAGCAACGCGCTGCAACGGTTCATCCGCTCTGCCGTCTTCGTTCCGATGGTCATGTCATCCGTCGTTATCGGGATGATTTGGCAATATATTTATCATCCACAAATCGGTATCCTGAATCTGCTGCTTGATAGACTAGGTTTAGCATCCTGGAAGCTGCAATGGTTATCTGATTCTAAGATTGCGATTTTTGCTTTAGCCCCTCCTCTCATTTGGAGCTTTGTCGGTCTCTATCTCATTATTTTCATATCCGCATTTCAGAATATTCCTGGTGAAATCCATGATGCTACTCAGATCGATGGCGCAGAAGGCGCACGCAAGTTATTTTCAGTTACCCTGCCTATGATGTGGAGCACCGTACAAATTGCCATTATCTTATGTATCTCTGGAAGCTTGAAATCCTTCGATCTCGTGTATGTGATGACCAAGGGCGGACCTGCTCATGCGACTGAACTGCTCGCTACGTATATGTATAATTCGACCTTTTCGTCGTACCGTTATGGATTTGGTAGTGCCATTTCGACAACAATCGTCTTCATCAGTCTTATTTTCATTGGTATTAGCCAATGGACAACAAGCCGTAAATCCAAAGTATAGTGAAAGGAGGAAGCTGGCTATGTCTTCTATTCCAATTCAAGTAAAATCAACTGCGACATCTCGCAAGTTTTCATTTCGTTTATGGAAACAAGGTGCACTCTGGACGTTCCTGTCTCTCTATGCGGTCCTCACGTTGTATCCCTTGTTTTGGCTCGTTATTTCCTCATTTAAAACGAACAGCGAATTCTTTAACCATCCGTTCGGCTTGCCCCAAGCATGGAAGTTTTCTAACTATGCAACTGCATGGCAAGCGTCCAAAATGAGTACCGCTTTTCTCAATTCGGTCATTGTATCGCTGGTCTCACTAGCACTCACGTTGTTTTTGAGTTCTCTAGCGGCTTATGTTCTCGCCCGGCTCAAATTCCGTTTCAAGGGTATTATCCTTGCGTTTTTCGTCATTGGGATGCTGATTCCTATTCATAGTACACTAGTTCCTTTGTTTATTCTCATGAAGCAAATCGGACTTCTGAATACGTATTTGGCACTCATACTGCCTTACACCGCTTTCGCATTACCGACAGCTATCTTCGTACTTACCGCTTATTTGGCTTCTGTGCCCAAAGAAATCGAAGAAGCAGCCTATATTGATGGCACTAAGCTTTGGGGTGTATTCTGGCGCATCATGCTACCTATCTCCTTGCCAGCACTATCGACAGTTGTCATCTTAAGCTTCCTGCATTTCTGGAATGATTTTTCGTTCGCACTTGTTTTTATTAGCAAAAGCAGCTTAAAAACGTTACCATTAAGTATTGCAAATTTCGCGGACGGCTACCAAACCGATTATGGCTTAACACTCGCCGCTATGACAATCGCTGTTGTTCCTACAATCGCTGTGTACTTGGCTTTCCAAGAGCAGGTTATGAAAGGGATGACCGCGGGAGCAGTAAAAGGTTAGTTGACTTTCAGCATCCAGACAACGAGTAAGGAGATGACACCTGTTGCGCAAGTGGTTTGGCTATTCCTTACAGCGCAAGCTATCCTTCATTATGCTTGTAACAACATTAATCCCCCTCTTGTTTCTGGGCACCTTCGCTTTCACGACGTCTTCGGATATTACCCAAGATAAAGCGCAGCAAGCAGGCTTGAATTCGCTCGCTCAAATGGACGCCAAATTTAAGTTCATCTTAAAGGATGTTGAAAATATATCCATTTTCCTCATCGGCCAGCGTGATATTCAATCGTATTTGAAGCGAACCGATGAGAACTTGGATGCGCAAGCACAAATCCTCGGGCTCATGACAAATCTGGTGTACACCAAGGATTACATTTCCAATATCACGCTATATCCCAGCAATAACACGACGCCTCTTTCCACATCCACGATTTACAAATCGGGTTTGGATCAAGAGATCACAATTAAACAGATTACGGACAAACTGTGGACTGGCTTATATCACATCGAAAATTATATGGGGGATCGACAAGTATTTTCCTTCGTACGTCCCATCCGTGGTTTGAATACCTATGGGACACTTGGCTGGATATCCATCAGTGTGGATGAACAAGTCTTGTCACGCATTTGGTCCATTCCGCAGCTTGCTGATGGTTATGGTCAAGTCGCTTTGCTTAATGAACGAAATGAAATCATATCTTCCACTTCCAAAGGCTGGCTCTCACAAGAAGCAGATAACTTGTTTCCTGGCTTAAACGAACGGATTCACGGTCATTCTCTTGGCGTTTGGACTTCAGGTTTAGGTGCATCCCAGCAGAGCATTTTGTTTTATCGGGAGCCTATGCTCAGTTGGACGATTGTCGGCATTATTCCATCGAAGCTGTATAGCGCTCAGAATCGGTATATTTTGCAATTAACAGCCGTAGCCGTTGCGCTTTCCGTCCTTACGAATGTCTTACTTACGATTTTCGTTATTCGCAAAGTTACGACGCCTCTTGGATCCTTAACTCGCCTACTATCAACCATAAATCCGGATGAACCTTTGCCGTATTATCCGGTATATACAACCGATGAAATTGGCCGCCTTGCTGGCAGCTACAATTTGTTAAGCACCCATATCGAGGTCTTAAAAAAGCAGCTCATCCACAATGAAACGCGCAAAAAAGAAGCCGATATGCGTGCCTTGCAAGCACAGATTAATCCGCATTTTCTATACAATACGTTGTCTTCGATCCATTGGATCGCTTTGCTCAATGAAGATAACCGCATCGCTGAGATGGTAGGCGCGTTAAGTGACTTTTTACGCTTCAGCTTGAATAAAGGCAAAGAATATTGCAAGGTCTCGCAGGAGCTAGCCCATATTCGTAATTATGTTCAAGTGCAATCGATCCGTTTTCCCGATGAGTTTACGGTTGACTATGTGGTTGATGCCCGTTTAAGTGATTCCTTCATGCTGAAATTGCTGCTTCAACCATTGGTTGAAAATGCGATGATTCATGGCATACAAATGAAAGAACAGCCTGGCACCATCTCCATCTATGTCGAGCAGAAGGGGCCTATGATGTATTTCAAAGTGATGGATGATGGCGTTGGGATGTCATCAGAGCGGTTGAATGAGGTCTTGGACAGTTTATACCCTGCCGAGGGAGCGATAGGAAGCGATGCCAGTTACGGATTGCGTAATGTGCATGAACGCTTACGGCTGCATTATGGGCTTGATTCGGGAATTAAGATCGAGAGCCGATTGCATGAAGGAACCTGTGTGTCATTTTCGATCCCAGTTTTGGAGGATAACCATGAAAATCTTGATCGTTGATGATGAAGTCATCATCCGGACAGGCTTGGCCAAAGTCATTAATTGGAAAGAAATCGGAATCGAATTGCTGAAACCAGCCGTTTCTGCTGAAGAGGCGATTCGTCGCATACCCGAGGAACGTCCTCATATTCTTTTGACAGATATCCGAATGAAGCACATGAATGGCTTAGAATTAGCCCAAAAGGCGAAAGAATTCCTACCGGACATCGAGACGATTATCTTATCTGGGTACGATGATTTTATGTATACACAGCAAGCGATTCGACAAGGTGTCAGCGACTATCTGTTGAAATCTAGTCGGCCGGAAGAGATTATGAAAGCCGTCCTCCAAGTCATGCAGCGCATTGAGGATAAATGGAAGCATCTCAACCAGGATCTCTATAAAAACAAAGAAGTTCGCAATCGTTTGTTTGAGCGCTGGATTATTGAAGGCGAATCCGCGGCTGTCGATGAGGACATGTTGCCCGATTATCTCCCTCTTTTATTTATCACACATGACCATGTTCAACCTAAATTTCAAACCTACGTGGTTACCGCGGAAGGCTGGGGAGAAACCTCCTCCGAAACCTCCCTGCTGCTGTTCGCTGTAGACAACATGCTGCATGATATCTTACAATGTGAAACCTTGATCTACAGACAGCGAATTGTCGTGGCGCTCCCAAAAACTAGTGCATCTGACTTCTTCGATCATCCCGATTCTGCGAAGCAAAAAATCGAGCGTCTGCTCAAATGCAAAGTCAGTGTCTCTGTCGGCGAGGTCGTTCATCAGCAGTCGGATTTATATAAATCCTATGTCACCGCTGATTATGCATTCAGCTATAAGCATTATTTGGATGAATCCATCCTGATTTACTCAGACATTGTTCAACGTAAAGGCGGCAAAACCGTCTGTACCCACGAGGAAGAGCTCGCGCTCTCTTCGATATTGCTGGAAGATGACTCCATCGCTTTGAAGAACTGGGTTCAACGTTATTTGCAATCTGAACTAAGCGATCAGCACATGACGATCGAATCGCTTGAATCCTTGGTCCACTCTGCTGCCCTCTCCGCACATCGTTGGCTAGAACGTGTGCTGACAGCAACGGGGCGTCTCGGAGCGCTCGATGATTTAAATATCACCTTCGTCGTCAAACGGGATATCGTGCTGAAAGACGCGTTGTTTCAATATCTGTTGACAATCATGGAGTTGTACCATCATCAGTTAGGTGAGGGTCAAGCCACCCATACGCAGAAAGCAATGGCCTTCATCCATGAGAATTTGGGGAAAGATGTTGGCTTACAGCAGGTTGCTAAACATGTGCATCTGCATCCGAATCATTTGAGCGAAGTTTTTAAAAAGGAAGCTGGGATTACGTTTGGTGACTATGTGACACGGCAAAAGATTAAGCGTGCCATGGAAATTCTGACCGTCTCGCCTGCCAAAATCGCCGATGTCGCAAGCTCAGTCGGATTCGAAGATATCAAATATTTCAGTCAAGTATTCAAGAAATTCACTGGCAAAACGCCGAGTGAGTTCCGGGAGGAAGCAGTGCTTCATCCTGCTGCTCCACCTCCAAAATTTTAAAATATCAGGGTGTAAGAGGAGAAATGACAGATGGAATTATCAGGATTATGGCGTTTGCAGCAGTTCGAAGTAGGTCAAGCTAGACCACTCGATGTAGCAGCAGCATGGTTAGACGATCGTTTCTGGATTACAGCTAAGGTTCCCGGGGATGTCCATTCCGCACTTATTGAGCGAGACTTGATCGAGAATCCTTATTTCGGTCATAATGATGCGAAAAGCCGATGGATCGAGCAAAAAGAATGGTGGTACCGCCACTCCTTCAATTATTCGTTAGGGGATACGAAAGACGAGAAAGAGAAGCACGAACTGACCTTCGAAGGTCTTGATACATTTGCTACGATCTACGTGAATGGGAAGGAAATCGGGACAACCAGCAACATGCTCATGGCCCATACCTTCGATGTAACTCGCGTCATTCAGGACGGCAAAAATTCAATTGCTGTTAAGTTTGATCCTTTATATCTACACAATAAGGACAAAGAATTGTTCCAATGGTCCTCTTATACCAAAGAGCGCCCTTGGTTGCGCAAAGCAGCGATGAATTTCGGCTGGGACTGGGGTCCACGCATGGTCACAGTGGGGATCTGGGGCAAGGTATTTATTGAACGTTACCGCCGCGCGAAGCTGGACAGCGTTTTTGCTCGGACACGTACAATTAGCGGAACCCAGGCTGAAATCCAAGTCGATGTCGACGTTACAACCCTTCGCAAAGGTGTACAGAAGTCATGTAACATTCGTTTAATTGATGCGGCTGGACAAGTTGTTGCTGATACGCAAGGGAATGTACAGACATCCGGCTCATTTACTTTACAGGTCCCCGATCCTCAACTTTGGTGGACACATGACTTGGGCAAGCCTTATTTGTACGAGCTTGAAGTGATTCTGCACGCGGATGGCGAGCAAGTAGATTCGTATCGCAAATCGATTGGTATCCGAACAATCGAACTGCAGTTACTCGATAATAAGGGCCAGCATGCCTTTGCTTTTGTGCTCAATGGCGTTAAGCTATTCGCAAAGGGCACGAACTGGATTCCCGCGGATCATTTCATCGGATGCATCCCTGATCAACGTTACCGAGATCTAATTGATCTATCTGTTACTTCCAATCAGAACATGCTGCGCGTGTGGGCAGGCGGCATCTATGAGAAGGATGTCTTCTATGAGGAATGTGACAAACGCGGCGTTCTGGTTTGGCAGGACTTTGCCTTCGCCAACGCGTTGTTCCCAGATTTTAACCGTGACTTCATGGATAATGTCCGTAACGAGGTTATCTACAACATCAAGCGCTTGCGCAATTATACCTCCCTGGCCCTCTGGTGCGGGAATAATGAAATTGACTGGCTGTACGATATGAAATCCGCTGGCGGTGATATCAACTGTCCGTTCTACGGAGAAATCATTTACCACGAGCTGATTCCAGACGCACTGGAACTCCTCGATGACAGTCGCGCATACTGGCCATCTTCCCCTTTCGGCGGCAATGATGCCAACGATCCCGATGTCGGTGACCGCCATAACTGGCAGGTATGGCACGGTTCCGTGTATCCCCGCCAATTTGGTGATGTGCCGTTGCTCGATTACAGTATTCAAGGTGTCACGTTCAAAAATTACAAAAAAGACTTCACTCTTTTCAGTAGTGAATTCGGTATGCATGCTTCAGCCAATCGCTACACGCTAGAGAAGAACATTCCAAATGGCCAATTTTACTGGAACAGTGTTGAAATGGCTTATCGTAATAAAGATACGAATCACCAAAAAGGTATTCTGCTCATGGAAGGATATACCGGTATTCCGACAAACATTGAGGAATATATGAATTTCTCCATGCTGACACAAGCGGAAGGCCTGAAGTATGGCATTGAGCATTATCGTCGGAACAAGCATCGCACGAGTGGATCACTCATCTGGCAATTGAACGATAGCTGGCCAGGTACAAGTTGGTCGCTAATTGATTATGAATTGCTGCCGAAGGCTTCGTTCTACTATGCGACGAAGTTCTATCACCCGCTGCTGCTCTCGATCGATCATGAGCCTGGGCAGGACTTAGCGGTTTGGGCTGTCAACGATACTTTGTCTGCCTTAAAAGGACAGGTTCACGTGTCTGTCTATAACTTCTCCGGTGAGCAATTATTCACGCATGCGTTCGAAGCTGCTGTCGGGGCAAACACTGCGATCCAATTAGGACGTTTGCCAGAAACTGCCGTCTTAAATGGGTCACTTCCCGAGCAGGTTGTTGTCCGTGTGCACACGACAGACTGGGCTGCGCCTGATAATCTCCATTATCTGCGGGATCAGAAGGACCTTCAATTCCCTGCGACTTCACTCAGCGTAAATGTCGATGCAAATACGCAAGCTGTGCATATCACAGCAAATGGTGCACATGCGCGGATGGTGAAGCTAGACCTCCCTCAGGGGAATATCCGCTTCAGCGACAACTTCTTCGATCTACGCGCGGGCGAGCAAGTGACCGTGTATATCAGTGACCCTACTGGGGACAGGGTTGATTTAAGTAAGTTGAGTGTAAGTGCAATGAATTCATAGTAAGAGTCGAGTTCCAGAGCGCCACGTTGGAATTGCAACACTTAATGCGTGACGCCATAAGATAATTTGTACCGATACCTCAATAAACAAAGCAGGTCGCTATTGCGCCTGCTTTGTTTACCTGTTTATATGCAGCTATCGTTATCCGTTTTAGCGTAATAAGAAGGAGCTGAATTCGTCCAATTGCAGTATCTGTATAATGCTCTTCAATGGTTAAGTCTGATTCATGATGCAAGAGACCATCGATTACTTGAACCGCGTCACGTGCATTCGTATTAATCACTTTCGTGTTGGCATCTTCCACAGATTCAATAAACTTTTCCCAAGGCATTATTTTTTCTAGCAAAATAAAAGGATCAATGCCTTCATCTCGTGCCTTGATAAGAGCAGATCCTAAGTCTGCATAATGGATAACTTTTTCATTAACAGCTTTGCCGGTTTGTTTTTGAATCTCCTCTTGTTGTTTTCGTCCTTTTAATTGCAAAGTTAAAATTTGCTTATCATGGATCTCAAATGCTTGGTCAACCCTTGCGGATAAAACAAATCGCAGCTCTGGAAGGGTTACGTCCTCTTAAACAGCCTTCACCTACAGAATAAAAACAAGTCGAATGACAAATATTGAAATTTGTCACTTGTAATTTGTATTTATTGTGCTAAAATTACCTCATCAACAGATTGGAGGTAATTGGTAATGGATCAACGTAAAATAGGCCATAGCGATGCGACAGTTTCAGCTATAGGTCTTGGTTGCATGGGGATGTCTGATCTTTACGGTGCAACTGATCGCAAAGAGAGTATTGCTACTATACACGAAGCGCTCGAGAAACAAATTACCCTCTTTGATACGGGGGATTTCTATGGTGTTGGCCATAACGAGCTACTCCTGCGTGAGGCACTAGGCCATCGACGTGACAATGCTTTTATCGCCGTTAAATTCGGGATGTTAAGGGCTCCTGATGGTTCTTGGCTTGGTATGGATTATCGGCCGCAGGCTATCAAAAATTCATTAGCATATACGCTTAAACGTCTAGATGTTGATTATGTAGATCTCTACCAACCTGCGCGCGTCGATCCAACGATTCCAATTGAAGAAACAGTTGGAGTCATTGCAGACTTGGTCCAAGCTGGTTATGTGAAGCATATTGGACTGTCTGAAGCAAATGCAGAAACTGTTCGACGCGCTCACGCCGTTCATCCAATCAGTTGGTTACAAATTGAATATTCGCTCTTTAGTCGGGGCATTGAAATGGAAATATTGCCGACTTTACGTGAGTTGGGTATCACTCTTTCCGCATACGGAATTCTTTCACGCGGTCTGCTCAGCGGCAAATGGTCCAAAGATCGTCAAGGTTCGCTTGATTCACGTACATATTCACCCCGTTTTCAAGGTGAGAACTTGGATAAAAATCTAGCGCTTGTTGAATCGTTGCGAATGATTGCTCATGAAAAAAATATTAATGTTGCACAACTTGCGATTGCGTGGATATTATCCCGTGGCGATGATATTATTCCGCTCATTGGCGCCCGAAAACGTATTCAACTTCAGGATGCGCTCAGTGCCCTAGAGATTACATTTACGGATGATCAACTTGCAAACATTGAAGCAGCCGTACCGCCAGGAGCCGTAGTTGGAACCCGTTATGCAGCAAATCAAATGCCAATTCTAGGGGTGCTTTAAAAACATGGTCGAAATACCTTTAACGAAAGAACAAATTTTAGATACGGCTGAACAGGTGTTTCGCCGATTTGGAATCGAAAAATCAACGGTCGTAGATGTGGCAAGGGCACTTAACGTTAGTCACGGAACTCTTTATCGCCATTTTCCAAGCAAAGTTGCCATTCGAGAAGCAGTAGCTCATAGATGGCTAAGACGCATTTCATATTCACTTGAAGGAATACATGCACTACCAGAACGTGCAACAGCGCGATTACGTCGATGGTTAGATACTTTAATTCAATTAAAACGTTCTAACGCTGTGGAAGACCCGGAATTATTTGCGATGTACTTAGCGCTTTCAGAAGAAGCGATTGATGTTGTTCAAGCACATTTGAATGAGTTAGTCCTTCAGCTTACGAGAATTATTGAAGAAGGAATCCAAGCGGATGAATTCAAATCAGACAATGCGTCAACTTCTGCATCTGCTGTTTTTACAGCAACGATCAGATTTCACCACCCTGGACATGCCAATGAGTGGACTTCCCCAACTATCGATCAAGAATATGAGCATGTTTGGAATCTCATTATGACCGGTTTGTATAACAATTCAAAAGATAAATGATATTTAATTCGATTATCATCTTAAGCCCCTAAAACGACCCGTGTCTCGTAAAGCAAGCTTTTTGAAACATTGGAAGCAATAGCCCTTAGAGTAAAAAATACATCATACCAAGACTCGTTTTCAGGCTTAGCGTATATTTTCGTTAAAATGTCGACGGGACCCCAATATAAACCCGTGTCAACCAAATTGACTTTTTTCCAAGGGGAGATGAGGTATATCTATGGCGAATATCGTTCCACTGCAAGAATAAACAACATATAGCAACCTAAAAAAGATCCTAGGAGGAACAGAGAATGACAACAGTTTTATTTGTAAAAGCTAACAATCGTCCGGCAGATCAGTCAGTAAGTGTGAGATTATATGAAGCTTTTCTAGCAAGCTATAAAGATTCGCATCCAAATGATAAAGTGATAGAGCTTGATCTATTCAATGAAGAATTGCCATATGTAGGCGTAGATTATATTAATGGTTCTTTTAAGGTTAGCAAAGAACTAGATTTAACAGAAAAGGAAGCAAAAGCAGTCGCTGTTGCTGATAAATATTTAGATCAATTTCTTGCTGCGGATAAGGTTGTATTTGCTTTCCCGCTTTGGAATTTAACAATCCCTGCTGTACTTCACACCTATATTGATTATTTAAATCGCGCTGGCAAAACATTTAAATACACGCCAGAAGGTGCAGTAGGAATGATTGGAGATAAGAAAATTGCCTTATTAAACGCAAGTGGCGGTGTATATTCAGAAGGTCCAAGATCCGAAAAGGAAATGGCGGTAAAATACGTTACGAACATGATGAACTTCTTATGTGCAACGAATATGGAAACCGTAGTGATTGAAGGACACAATCAATTCCCAGAGCAAGCTCAAAAAATTATTGCAGATGGGCTTGAAAAGGCAGTTAAAGTAGCTAGTACGTTCTAATTGCCAAAACATTTGTCACACTATAAGGTAAGATTTTTCGAAATGAGATCGAATTTGCGTTAGTGCTCCGTTATAAAGTAAAGGACAGAGATCTCTGCCCTTTACTTTATATTCGGATTCACTTGAAAAGTAGAAATGACCGATCCATGATCTGTTGGGTGACAAATAAGTTTTGAAGTGGTTTTTCAGTCAAGGTTGAAGGTTCCCTATGATCACTCTGAAACGAGATCAATTCACCCAAAAATGGTTACCTCGTTTCCCAATAACGGGAACTCGGCATAAAGTATGAGATTGTAAAGCCTTATCTTATAACCTAGTTATTCGCTACAATATGCCAAAAAAATCCTCCTCAAAAACTAAAAAAAAGATAGGATTCCTCCAAATTTAGTTCATTTCCACATCGAAAGAGCGAAAAGGTGAGTATTCGGCATTAGTGGAAGGATGAGCCGTTTGACGTTTTTACCGCCGCTTTGAATAGCAGTCTTTGTGGCAAATATACGAACGTTGGAATCTGGCAGCTTACCATTTGTAGGATGAACCATGTTCGTGGCCCAAGCGATCATTTCTTTGTTAATCAATGTATGAGACCACCAATCGGAGAATCCTATTGTCACTGTCTCTCTTGTATCATCTTCATACTCAATGATCATATCGTCCCGGAAGCTTCCCGTCTCACTGGCCCCGAGGCACATAAATCCTTTGTAGGCATCAGGCGACACTTCAATCGTCTGTTCCATGAATGTTAGGTTGTCATAAGTTTGTATCTGGCCGGCAGGAAAGTTGAATGACATATTCAATAGTTCGAGTTTGCCGTTCACAGGCAGTTGATCGGATGAGAAGCAGTTGCCTTGAGAATCGAAGTCGGCGGAATGGCTATCATTGTCGAATGCTCTGTTGTTAAAGAGGTCTTGAAGATCTACATATACGATGGAGTTAACACCGTCATGATCCTCATTTGTTGGGTCTATTTGAATGGCGTCGAGAACAGGTATAGCCTCGATGCTTGAATCCAGAGCTTCGATTAAGGATTCGAGCAGTTGATCTTCGGCATATGCTGTCGCTCTGATTTTCTCGGTGATATTCGACATAATCGTGGTTAAATTAGCGTTAATCCGGTGCATTACAGCGCTTTTCGTGAGCAGTCCGCGTATCAGTGTCCAATTATCAGATAGTTGTCTGACCTGTTCTGCAATCACTCTAAGCTGCGGGGCATAATAGCAGGAATCGAGGTATAAGAGCATTTTGGCAAAATTATTTCTTCGGCTAATGATTTTACCAATTCGGGTATAAAGACGGGATTCTCCGAAATTATTAGTGCCCCTGGTTTCTTTATTGATATCTAAAGTAGAAATGGCATCGGACAGCGCCAGCATATGATTGAGCGTATGCTTCGAATCTGTGTATTCGCGGAAAGTTTGCTGCAGATTTTGAAATAGCTCTTTTTTGTCTGTTTGGTTGTCTGAACGATCTATTGTGAAAGTCAGGCATGAGCGAAATCCTTGTTGAAAATCATCGAAGGGTAGCATTAAATCTTTTTTCTCATAAAAAGGATCTACACAATGCAAAGCACCCGTTTCTTCATCGATGCCAACAACCAAAAAAATGTGAGCCCATGGAATATTGATTTGGTAAAAAGGGTCCCAAGGGATAAAACAGGAATTCAGATACAATCCGACAGGTGTTCCTTTCTTACATTGTTCACGAATTAGAGTCATGGTATCTTGAGCTGAAAGCTCGCTGTCAATCTGGAGTAGCAGTCCATGATATTTATGAAGCAAAGAGAAATAATCCCTGAAATCGGCTTGTATCCGTTCACCAACGCTCTTCGAGATGCTTTCTGTGTTGAATGCAATTTTTAAAGAAGAAGTGTACATTAGCCAATGGTCTCGTTGTAACCAGCGGCCTACCGTTTCTATAACGTCATCAAAGCAATTTCCTACACTTTTGATCGGATGGACATTCAATGTATTCGTACGAATTCACTGCCTTTCAATTGGATTTTAAAGCACTTATCTTTTTTTTATTGGCCTCTATAGTTGGAGTGTTGCTGCATTAAGTAACCCCCTAAGTGAATGGGTTTCGTTGTCATACAGTCAATTAAGCTGACGGGAGGAACGATATCTCAATAAGAGCAAAAAAACGGCAGCCAATGTATTGGTTGCCTTTTTCTTAACGAATGGGCAGGATTGCGTGGTAAATCATTGGATATCGTACGAATCAAAATAGGACCACCTCAATGGAATTCACCGCATCTACATTCAATGCATCAAACAAAAGGCTAACTTCCTCATTCCCGATACCCTCATAGATTAAAAAATAGTTTACGAAATTTTATATAATTATTTCACTTGTTTTCGAAAAATATTTCTTAAACTTTATTATATTCAGAAAACCATTTTTGTAAAGATATCCATTTTTTTAATAAAAAAGCACTAGAACATTCATTGACATCGTGAATACAAGCACACACCATAAGATTATAGATAAATTTTCGCTCAATCCTTACGAGCCAGCACTTGAATCGGCTTTAAATTTTCGTTAATTATTTCGCGATTTATAACGAAAAAAGGTAAAGATAATGACTGTAAACATTAAAACCGTCGCTCATCTAGCCGGTGTCTCCGTCTCAGCAGTTTCGAAAATCGTTAATAACTATTCGGAGATTTCGGATCGGTGTTATTTTCGCAGGCAAGTTAAACATCGACTTCACCCATCCATTCTTTGTTGAAGTATTGAATGCTTTTAAGAAGCAGATGGGGATAATGGGATATGACCTGCTATTCTTCTCAAACGAAAAATTTCACCCCGTCGGCGAAGATTACTATGCCAGATGCAGGCATTTCCAAGTCGATGGGTGCATTATTATCACCGGGCAGGAGTTAGAAAAAACGATTCAAGATTTGGACCACAGCCCTATCCCTTGCATCGGGGTAGACTTGAAGTTATCTGGTAAATATTCCGGGTATATCATGTCGGACAACGACAAAATCTCCTCCAAAGTAATCGAACACTTTTATCTCCAAGGATACCGGGAGATCGGATTCATCGGCAGCACAACAAATTCGGAAATCTCTTCCCTGAGAGAGACAGCGATGATCAAATATCTGGAGCGATGGGGCTTACCTGTAAATTCGAATTGGTTTGTTCACGGTGAAGATTTCTATGAGCTTAGCGGACACAAAGCAATGAAACAAATGATCGGAAACGGCTCTCTTCCCAAAGCGATCTTCGCAAGTTCGGACCTCCTTGCCATAGGTGCCATGCGTGCACTGAAAGAGCATAACTTCCGGGTACCCGAAGATGTCGCAATCATCGGTTGCGACAACATTGAGGCGGCTAAGTATACCTCCCCTCCTCTCACTACGATTAAGCAGGACAAGGAAAAAAATAGGGAAACTCGCCGCGCTTATGAACGCAAGCTCTGCTATGGTCGAACCCGAACTAGTGATTCGAGAGTCTTGCGGCTCCAAATAAGATGCGATGTATATTAAAAAGAATGAGCAAGGACTTCTCAGGTTCTGTTTGGGCCTAGCCAGTCCTTTTTATTTTGAACCGAAAAATACGAAATGTTTCGTTTTTTCGAAACAGGCACTATTCCCCCTTCATGAACCATCTGGTTTGTCGTACCCAAAATTTCAAAGTCGATGCAGTATGTGACTCATTTACTAGAATTGCTAAACATGCATTTACAGATGTAGGATTTAGCCAAACAATCCAGTATTGTTTGAATAGCATAAAAGTATTTGATAAAACAGGGGATTCACTTATGCTCGATTTAGCACATCATATCCTTGAATTATGTCCCGAGAAACTAAACGATCCAATTGTTTTTGTGAATCGATGTCAATTAGAAAAACGAAAATTTGGGCAGTTATCAAAAGAAATGATTGGGCGGTTGCTTGCGATGAAACTCGATTCTCCCTCAAAAGAATTGCTATTTTGTATCGATGTACTACTTGAAAATCGTTTAGAGTCAGAACATGTATTTCATTCTTTGGATGAAAATGTTCAGAACGAATACAAGGAGTACCCCATTTACCACATGTACCGATCACTTTTTACTTAAGGAGGATGATTAGCGAAGATTCTCTTAAGGGGGGTACCGCTGCCCTGGCATCTCGGACGGCGGGTGAACTCCTCAATCATAGCGATCCGGCCGGTTTCGGTAGCGGCAAAAGCCTTTCCTTATTCTTCAACAGTACCATACTCTCCCGCTCGACAATTCTCGCCTACTGATCGAAGAAAGCCTTCTCTTTCTTGTTGTCGACGGCTTTAAAAATAAGCACTAGCAGCCGTTCGACAGCGCGATCCAATGTTTCTTCCCGTTACATACTGGAAAATAATCACTTTAAATCTTTTCTATCTACTTCTAAACTTAATTCGTTACATCAAAACTTATTTGTCCTCCAACATCAATCTAATTTTCTACTACTAACGACGTGCTGGGCCATTGCCATTTGACATTCCTCACCTAACGTAATAAAATATTTTTACGTAACATATATTTTGTATTGGAGGCGCACCACTCCATGTTGAAAGACATGCAAGACAGCCATTACATTGAGTTGCCTGAGCAAGCGACCGTTCTGCTTCATCCCCTTCGCGGGGAAATCATTGCGCAGTTGATGGAGCCTGCATCCGCGGCTGAAGTTGCCAGACAGCTTGGCGAGACGGCTCAGCGGATCAATTATCATCTGAAAGCGCTGGAAAAAGCGGGACTGGTGCATAAGGTGGGGACTCGCCAAGTGCGCAATTTAGTTGAAGTACTGTACAGGGCGATCGCCCGGACTTTCATTCTTGCGGAGTCACTCAGCATGAAGCCCGAAACGGTACAGAGATTGAAGGACCAAAGCTCACTAGCTCATCTCATCACGACTTCGGAAAGAATCAAAAGAGATGCCATGCTGCTGATGGAGCAATCCGAAGCCGACGAAGTCATCCCCAGCGCATCTCTTCAGTTCCAGGTACATCTGGCCGATGAAGCGCAGCGCCATGCCTTTGTGGAAGAATATTCCGCTATGGTCGAGCAACTAGTAAGCCGGTATACAAATGGACCTGGCGTCGCATCACCGTATCAAGTTCTGTTAGCCGTGTATCCGAAACCTAGCGAATAAGGAGGTACTCCAATGAGCAAAGAAAAACAAAGCAATAAGTCTCATAGCGACGTCTCACCTGTTGTTGTGTGGGAACAGAAGGTTGAACGAACACCTGATACAAGTGGCAAAATTGTATCCATCGATGATTATCGCCGTCACAGCACCGCAAACGTGGAATTAGAAGCGACAGTTTCCAGCCGTGTTATCGGCACTTCTTCAACTGAGGAACCTATTCGAATGTTGATCGTTTCCTCCGGATTTGCCCAAAAGCCTGCCCACAACAGCCTAACTGTTCAAAGTATGGCTGCATAAATGAATAATGGAGAGGATGATTCAAATGAGTTTCATTCCTATGGTTGTCGAGCAATCTTCGCGTGGAGAGCGTTCCTACGATATTTATTCCCGATTGCTAAAGGATCGTATCGTATTTCTGGGTACTGAGGTTAACGATCAAGTCGCGAATGCAATCATCGCCCAGCTCTTGTTTCTTTCCGCGGAGGATCCGGAGAAAGACATCTCTCTCTACATCAACTCGCCCGGCGGTTCGACCTCATCGGGACTTGCGATCTACGATACGATGAATTTCATTAAACCGGATGTATCTACTATTTGCGTGGGCATGGCTGCTTCCATGGGTGCAGTGCTGCTAACCGCCGGAGCTCCTGGGAAAAGACTCGCGCTTCCCAACGCTGAAATCATGATTCATCAACCATGGGGCGGCGCCCAAGGGCAAGCAAGCGATATACAAATTCGTACAAATCATATACTCAAGACGCGCCAAACGTTGAACCGCATCATTTCCGAAACGAGCAATCAATCTGTCGAAAAAGTGGAACGTGATACCGATCGCGATTACTTCCTATCCGCTGAAGATGCCAAAACCTACGGTTTAATCGACAAAGTTGTAGAACGAATTTAATCAGCTTCTTCTTTTTAATCATAAGACTGCCTTAGGGACTGAAACCCTAAGGCAGTCTTATTTTTGGTAATATTTACCACGTTTTATTGCATGTGTCAATATATTTTTAAATTTTAAATGAGTGCTTACATGAAAATAGGTATATGGTATCATTTTGTTATCCACTAAAAATCCCATAAAGACCCAAATGATAAGGCAGATTGTCATTATTTTATCCATTAAATATCTATTTAAGAAAGAAGGAGCATGAAATGGAAATAAATAAAAATATGCATCCACCTTTCACAGCATTTGAGGACCTACTAGAATTGGCTATTCAATCCAGTTACAGTGAGCATATAGTCCCAAGTCCCGAGCAATTCCAGACGTCATGGAAACAAATGGACTCTAAACTCCAAAAAATAAGAGAGACCGGCGCTAATTGGCGCTAGTCTCTTTTTATTTTTATGGTAACTTATTTTGTAAGCAACTCCTTAGGTACTTTAGGGCTACCGACGAACGCTTTATTCGTTCTTACGAATACTTGAGCAGACTTTGATAGTACTTTAGAAATAAATTTGGCTACTAATTTTCTCATATGTCTCTATACGGTAGCCGCCTCCTCAAAAACCGGATATAGATATGAGGATGATTCCGCTTCGGGAAACGGTTAATTTTTCATAACCTTTTTCTGTAATCAGGTAAGTATCCTCGATACCCACGACTCCACGTCCCGGGAACGTGAACTTGGGTTCGATGGCGATGACCATTCCTGGCGTCAACGGGTATTTGAAGCCCTTGGCGAGAACAGGCAGTTCATCAATTTCGAGCCCGATGCCGTGACCAAGGAACTTCACTTGGTCAGCGCCGTACCCCATGAAGCGGGCGCTCAGCCCCGCTTCCTGCACTTGATCCAGCGCGAGCAGATACAGATGCTCGCTGATCGCGCCCGGCTGCAGCCTGGCTTCCGTGGCACGGAGCACCTGCTCCGCCACCTCATAAGCGCGCTGCAGCTCAGGGTCTAGCTCGCCGATCACGAGCGTACGCGTCTGATCGATCAGATAGCCGTCGACGCAGCAGCCGAGATCGACGAGAATCGGTTCGCCGCGCCGGATCGGCGCGCGGCCTGAGCTTTGCGGGCCGGACGGGTGAAGTCCCGTGCCCCCGGCCGGCCCGTCGAAATAGGTGGGCACCGCTGCCGATGCGCCTGCCGCTACCATTCCGGTGATCAACTCGGAATTGTAAGCGCGCATGCGCATCAGACCTTGGTGCCCGCGCAGCCTTAGCTGATGCTCGATGAGCGCCATCAGCTCCAGTTCCTCCATCCCCTCGCGAATGTGGGGGATGACCATTTCCAGGGCTGCGTCAACGACGTACGCAGCCTTCCGGATCGCCGCAACTTCGTCCGGCGATTTGATCATGCGCTGCTCGCGAACGAGCAGCGAGCCGTCTTCCCAGGCCGCGCCGGGCAACGCGGCCTGTAAGCGCTGAAAGAGCTGGACAGGCAGCACGTCCAGCTCGGTCGCCAGCCGCAGCGGCGCGGCTGCGGCACCGGCTTCGCGCAGCCCCGGGTACCGGGCTGCAAGACGCTCTTTGAGCGTCTTCAATGACCCCAGCGGTTCGACGATAGCTGACGCCTCTTCTTCCGCACGCGCTAAGCTTCTCCGAACCAGATACAAGGTTTCGCCTTTCGCTGGAATAAACACATATCCGTTCTGCATCGACCCCGTATAATAATAAATATCTACATTTTGAGTAACCAAAAAGCCTGCCCAACCCCGCTGGACCATCTCGGCTTGCAGCCATTGCTGCCTTCGTTCAAATATATTCATCGAAACCACTCCTTACAGCGCATACTTAGCTCTTGGCATATCTCCCCCCATTATACATTAATACACCATCTCCGCCGAACCCTTGATGCTCCAGGAAATAGGCTGTAATACCGCATAAGTTCGCGGAAATTCCAGACGAACAATCATAATAACGCCCGGCCTATTTAATGTGACTGAATATCCATATTCCGCATTCGAATACGTATATGGGAATTCTTCCCCATCGTTAACCACCTTAAATAATTCCAACGCGACCCGCGACCGCAAAAACGTACCAGGCAGCGGATTATTGCTGCCATCTAACCGCAAATTAGTTTGCAAATAACGAAGCGCTTCAGTTTTTGCACGGCTTTCTTCAATTGAATGGATACCCAGAGCAAGTTTCTCTTGGTCGCTTTGCTGAGCAGCCGCATGCGCTGCGCGATTCAACGCATACTTCCCTTGAAAAAGCGTATGCATAGCCACCTCCTCATCCGTTTGCAACGCATACATCGCCAAATAAACGACACTCATTAAGATCAACAGCAACAGCTTATACATCGCATCTCCTCAGGGCACATATTCGCTCATCTTCATACCCGCTGCACCCATACGATCCGTTTGAGCGGGAACCGCAATACCGGCAAGTTGATCAATGACGAAAAGCCGATGATAGGGGTAGGTAAGCTTCAACGACAATCCCACCCCTCTCCAAACTGGCAGACCTGCATGGGTTCCATCTGCTCCAGAAGTCGTTGTGACTGTATAAACCAAATCAGTAGGCTCAAACCCTCTGGCCTTCATGCGGTCTTTAGAGTCATTAATCATCGTTTGATTAATATAGCCATGACTGCCGTTAGAACCAATTTCGAGCAAATAATCGACCTCTTTTTGCAGAAGCGCTTGCCGAACAATGATAACGTGCTTATACACGGGTGCGAACATGAACCAACACAAAAGCGCAGCGAATAAAATGAAGACAAGAATCTGTTTCATGGATCGATCTGTTGGATTGTCTCATTGATTTTTGCCCCGCTGTCCCAAACCTGCTGCCGTGTCCCTGCACTTCCGCTTACGACATTGATATAAATGACAATCACCGCCATCATTAGCATCACTGAAATAAGAATAGATCTCACAGCTACCCTTAAGGCTGCAAAGCTGCAATGTTCGTATTCGCTTTCGTTCCATGTGTTTCAATATTTTTCTTCATGCCTGTAGAACCATCATTAATAATGGTTGTAAAAAGTACCGCCACTACAATCAGCATCATTACCGTAATTAGAATATTCCTCATATCTTCCCTCTTCCAATTAGTTAATCATCTCAAATAAGCGTTGTCCCTCCGCGATCCATGGGTACATGAATACTCGAAACGTATTCAGAATCGGCAGCCCCGCCAACACAAACAGCACATACGAGACCGTTTCCTTTCGGCTATCGCGGACAAGCTCCATTTTCTCTTTATAATCTTGAATTCTTTGCTTCAACAGCTCATAATAGCTGCCATGTTCATTCAGCCTTAATGCGTTTAAGGTCTCGCTAAAGCTGTATGCTTCATCGGTTCCAAGCCTTATTTTAAAACGATGAATCGCTGCCTCCGCATCCTGATACCATTCATTGAGCATCTCCTGAAATAACGGTCTAATCGATCTTGTCTGATGGGCGCATAAACTAAGCTTTCCATGTAAATTCATGTGAGAATCATTGTAATAAAGAAGATGATGGCTAACGACATAAATTTCTTTGACGATCCGATGAGCTCTCTGCTCCTTTAACAGATGAAGCATTTTCTTATCGAATAGAAGGAAGACCAGGCAGCATCCGGCAACGGTCATGATATAAATCGGGTGCACATGAAGTATAAATAACGTAAATCTGAAACTCAGGTATCCTCCAAGCTCTGCTGCGAACACCCCGGCTATGAATAGCCGCCTGCTTCCCTCATACACAGCACCGTCTATGCGAATGCCGCATCCATACAGCAGTTGCTGTTTCTCTTCCACACTTTTGCTATTCATACCAAGCAATTTGGTTAGCCATGGGGGAAACTGTGCTTGTTGAAGCACGCGTTTTACATGCAAGGACCTCCATCTCTTGGCACGGACAGGCACTCGAAGAAGGATATGATACAAAGCAGTCATCATAAGCACAAATAGCAGCACATTCGAAGCTATTTGCAAAATAAATAGTTGTTTGCTTTCAATAACCAATCCACAACCTCACATTCTTCTCAACGATAAATAAATGCCCATAAGAAACGAGACGAAAATGAGCAGCAGCGCATCCAGCAGCATGTCACGGCCAACAGGGTCCAGCATGTAGTAGACATACGCATTATCCGCATTCACTTTAAAATTAATAAACAGAAATAATGCAAGGAACAAGATGGGTGTAAAATTCGCGATACGAATTTCCAAAAGCCGATTTCTTTCTAATTGATCGGCGCGCTGCGCTTTTCGCATATCGACAATTAACTCCTTTAAGCTTTCCCCGACGAAACTGCCCTCCGTCAAAGCGACACGAACGATTCCGACAAAATAGTCCGCCCACGTATGGCCTAGAGCAATAGCAAAAATCCGTAAGCTCTCCTCCGTCTCTCGTTGAGTCATTAAATTTCGATATAAATGCTCGAACACGGGCTTGATTGGATACAGAATTCGATCTTCTTCTAGGCAAAATTTGAGCGCGATTTTCATGTTTTTGTTAGGGTCAATCATATAGTACTGATAAAAGACCTCCACCGCAGGCAAAAACTCCAGCCTCGTTTGTAAACGAACACTCAGCAGCTTCAAACGCAGCAGCATATAAGGCAGCGATACACATATTGACGTGACAACCACGACGCCTTTCAAAGTCTGGAAGCCTATCATACCTACAAGCAAGCCCGTTACAAATAAAATGATCGATAACAAGATCATCGCATTCATGCTCAATCTGGATTCGACGGACTCCATCATCTCCTTAACATGTCTATAAAAACGACTTCTTTTCCCCAAATATTCACTAAATCTGCTTCCAATCGTCGATTGTTTGACATAATGGAGTCTGTATCTGGCTTTACGCTGTCGGATCAGTGATTGGAGGATGGAATGAAGAAACACATAACACAGCAAAAACAGCAGGAAAAGAAATAAATACTTGGCGAAAACCATCCTACTATTCGCCTTCTTTCTTAATAAAATCGAGCTTCGTCAGCACAGTAAGACTCTCTGGGTCATGTTTAACTATTTTTTGCGATGCACGTTGCGACAATTTCCCGGGAAATGTCCATCGTTCTGTGAAATTGTCATAAAGTGCGAGATTCGTAACATGAACCTCACCATTTTCGAAACGATATTCGCCAATTCGCACAATTTTTCTTTTTCCATGAACAACAGCCATCTGAAGCCCGATTTGTGTAACATATTCGGTAATTCGCTTCGTTAATCGTGTCGGATTCATTCCCCTGCCATCCAGCATACACATATCCGTTATCGCTTCGGGCACATCTTCCAATTCATTCACATGGACTGATGTAATGCTGCCTTCATGCCCACGGGTACATGCCCGCACATACAAGTTGGCGTCCTCGTCGCGAATCTCGGCATGGCAAATGCGCTTAGGGGATTGTCTTAGCGCTAATTTGAAAGCCTGCAAGCCAGAATGTCTGGAATCTTCCTCATCGATCTCATATTCAACAATATTTTTACTTGGGAAATCCCGCTTCAGATTCAATTCGAACCTCGATTCGATTGTAATGATTCTTTCGTTATCGTCCATTTCGGCAATAATCGCCTTGATTAAATTGGTTTTACCCGAATTGGTCGGACCAATAACAACCATATTGAAGTAGGAACGGATAAGACAGAACAGCAAGTCTTTCATGCGTTCATCCAACGTCGCAAGCTCAGGTCCGGCTAGAGACACTAGATCGAATCGTTTGATTGTATAAAAACGGATCGTCAAGGTCGGTTCAGCCGTAAACCCGAAGCCCGTCATCGTCACGCGTGAACCGTCGAGCAAAACAACTTCTGCCCACCGCTTTCTGGGATTTAAAGTATCGTTATTAAAGAGCACTAAATTTTGCTGAATCCGTTCCAAATCCTTCACCGTCGGCAGCATGTAAGGCGACGGCACGGCAACTCCGCTCCGCACCTCAAAAATCTGTTTGCCTACAACTTGTATTTCCTCAAGTCCTTCCTTATGCTTCAGCACCAGTTCCAGTATATTAAGCCCGATAATTTCAGCAAATATAGCTTCGGGCAAGGTCTCGTAGCTGCTCGCGCGCGGTGGGACATCGGAGAGCCTGCGTTTTGCTACAAGATCGTGAATAAGGGCAAGCAGCTTGCTCCGATCCTCTTCATAGCCCAGAATAGCTCGATTCAGCGTTTCATTATACAACTGCTTTTCCTCTTCATTTCTCCCCCTGACGGTTACAAGCTCACTTCGAATATCCTGAACCCATTGGTTAAAAACAGCATCGCCATGCGTTTGTTCTTCGGTGTGGGTCGATCGAAAACTGAGATCTTCATGAGCTCCATTGCCCACAGCGGCCTCTTCACCTCTACGCTCATGCATATAAGTGACGATTGAAAACCTATTCACATTCACGTCCTCTCGCTCCTCTCAATTCGCTTAGGTCGCCGCTCGATGACCAGCGAACATTTTTCGGAACCAAGTCGCCTGTCGCAAGCTTACTTTTCGCGGAAGCTGATAGAAATCAATGAACTTGCGCGAGATAGCTCCAACTTCTTCTCGCATCACATGGCCAGGGACGAACAGATCGAGCAGTTTGCCTTGATTGCAGCGGGCAAGCGCATCTCCATGTTTGGAAATTTGGCCGATTAGATGAAGTTGAGTCTCCTTGCGAATATCTTTGATCGTGAATTCATCTCCTTTGGAAGTAGGGTCTGCCTGAACAGCAATTAGTTCAAAAGCGTCGGGTTGAAGTCCGAAGACAGAACCAACCTGTCTGATCCACCTCGAGAAATCTTCTTGAAATTGGGCGATATCCGGCGTGGTTACAACAATTCTCGTGTCAGCTTCCAAAAGGCTGCAAACCGTTGCCGCATTATCCCAATATGCGTTTACCTCCACTACACAGACATCAAAGGCTGCTCTTGCTACTCGCAATAAATGAATAATTTCAGATGGCGTAAAAAATTCTGCCTGCTCTCGGAGCATATTCCCATACATTACATACAGGCCAGGTATGTCTTTTAATTTATCGGAGACATGCAGTAACCTGTCAGCCTTAAGGCTTTGAGCTTTTAACTCCGCCCTCAGGCCGTCCAACGTAAATGCATGGTCATCTCGGCCAAGATAACGATGAAGCTTTGAACTTTTTAGGTTGAGGCATATGTAACCGATCTTCGCAGTGGTTTCCTGCGCTAAAGCATACGCTGTACCGAACGATGTTAAGGTAGCGCCAATATTCGGCGTCGATCCGACAAACGTAATCAATTTGCCCGACGGCTGCTGATACTTATGCTCTGGCGTCATCCCATCGACCCAAGCATGGATTTCATCAGCTATCACCGCCGTACTGCGCCCGGGTTGAATAAAGTCAATCTGCTTCAATTTGCACATTTTCACATACTTCTCATTTACAGTGACATCGTGATAGTTCGAGAGCAGCAAAATGAATTTCATCTCAAGATACTGCTTCTTTAAGTGATCTAGCCATTCCTCCAATACCCCAAAATCCATTCGCCTATCCGAAATGATGGCATGTGAATAAGCAGCTTTGCTTAATTCTTGATTCAGCTCCTCCAAAGTCGGGCTTACCGTCCAGGCCATAGCTTGCTTGTAAACCACATTCGTAAGCTCATCAATAAGTCTTTCATCCGTTGAAAGCAATCCAATATTCAAATCTCATTCCTCCTTTCATTGGGGTTCGAGTATAGAAGTAGCGCTGAATGCGATGACCAGTTTTGACTTTTTCGTGCTGCAAAGCCGATCGATCTCCAACCATTCCTCCTCTTTCAGATTTAAATTAATTTGGTCAATAGCACCGTTAGCTTCTAATCTAGACGCGTACATTTTTTCCGTATCGCCGTCCACTTTGGACTGTAAGTTAGAATTTTTGGGATTATCGACCTCCACATTGGCAGATGACTTCACCGAAGCGACGGTTATTTCCTGATCCAGCAGTTTACGTGAACTGCCATCAGATGCAGATAAGTAGACCCTCACACGATCCCCGGCTCGTATCCCATTCGATACAGACAGTACATATTCTTTCGGAATCTGAAAGGTAGCCTGCCGATCATTTGGCAATAGATGATACCGATTCACTTTCCATTTAAGAATGGGTTCATGCGTCCCAAGAGGGATAAGTGCTTCCTGACCAACAATTTCTTTCGCATCTGTAATCATGCTGTTCGTGTAGCTTCCCTTCTGCACGGCTCTTAGCTCAACCATATCACTGCTAATCATCGTCCCGGCGCGGATAAAGTCTTTGGGAACAACAACCTGCATCGTCTGCTGCAGTTCCACCTGATACACTTGCAAAACGTACACAACGTACACGAGCACCCCAGCCAGCGCCGCAGCGATCAAACTAATAAGCAGGCTTCTCCTGCTGCGATTCAAATACCTCACCCCCTTCCCTCTTGCTTCAAAATAAAAAGAACGCAAACCTCGGACATTCATCCGAAATTTGCGTTCTTCGCAAACCAAGATATGGCTATAAGTGCATTTGTGATATGTTTAAAATAGCATATGATCTTCCATTTTTCAACATATTCTTACAAAAAGACAATTAGAGTGAATAAATGGGGGAATAGCAGCCTAAATGCACTGGGTGCATACCCCTGATTCGCGAACGTTGAAGAGTACTTCCGAGTGTTCTCTATCGGCAAGTAAAATTCCAAACGATTTTCATCTGAGCACGCATATGCACGCTATCCCCTTAACTCAGAAAGACGCCTTAAGTTAATTGAGGCTATCCAACCTGAGCCTAAGGGATAGTAAGATGAGCATGCGGTTGCCAATACATCACGCAAGCTACATTTAGCTGGCTAGCCCTGTACCTCCGCGAGCGTAGGCAATGCGGGAATAGCGCCCCTGCGGGTGATCGTAATCGCGCCAACGCGGTTGGCGAACGTGAACACCCGCTCCGCGGCTCCGGCTTCGCCGAGCGCGTCAACGATCGTAGCTGGCGTAGCGCCAAGCGCCACCAGCTGGAAGAGCATGCCGCCGACGAAGCTATCGCCGGCGCCAGTCGTATCCACGGCCGCCGCAGGCTGGCCGGGTATGACCACATCCTGCCGTGCGGTCACGACACGGCAGCCCTGCGGTCCCAAGGTGATGACAATCACCTTGGGACCGCGCTGCAGCAGCTGCTGCGCACCTGTGGTCGCGTCTACGCCGAGGAGGAATTCGATTTCCTCCTCGCTCACTTTGACCACATCGGCCAGCGGCAGCTGTGCCAGAATCTCCGCCCGAGCAGCTTCAGGGCTCGGCCATAGCGCAAGGCGCACATTGGGGTCGTACGACACCAATGCGCCAAGCTCCCGAGCGCGGCGCGCAGCGTCCAGCGTCGCGGTGCGGCAAGGCTCGGCAATCAGCGACACCGAGCCGAAGTGATAGACCGCAGCGTCTTCCAGCCACGACGCCTCAACTTCGTCGGCGCGCAGCAGCATGTCCGCCGCCGGGTCGCGAAAAAACAAAAAGTCGCGCTCTCCATCCGCGCGCAGCGACACAAAAGCCAGACCGGTCTTCGCCTCCTCGGTCTGGATCACAGCTGTCTGCACGCCGACTTCGTCAAGCGTGCGCACCAAATAATCGCCGAATGGATCGCGGCCGATCTTCCCAATAAACCGCGCGTCGCCGCCCAACTTGGCGACAGCCGCAGCCACATTGGCCGGCGCTCCGCCCGCCGCCCGCCCAAAGCTCGCGACGTCTGCCAACGCCTGCCCGTTGACGTCAGGCACAAAATCAATTAATAACTCACCCAAACAAACAATATAACGCTTGTCCATTTCATTCAATCCCCTTCTCTAACATATCCAAGTCCATTCATGATATATTGCGTCGTTTGTCTGATTAAGGTTTGCGTATCCGGACGCTCTTCTTTAAACAATATCTCGAAAAAATCCCTTTGTTTATAAAAAAACATCGAGCCCAACACAAACATAAGCGTACTATCCAAAGATTCAAAATGGAAGATGCCCTGCTGCCGCCCCTTATCTAGGAAATCTCTAACTTTCCCCCATACGGGATTCACAATTTCACGGATGCGTTCAACTCGCGGCGTTATCGTGATAATTTCCATCTGAATGATCGTAATAATCTCCACATCAACGCTTCGGATCATAACGACCTCTCTAATAATGGTTTGAATCCCGATAACGGGATCTTCAATCGCGAAAAAATCCGCAAACTTAAAGCTCGGAAAAAATTGTTTAAATATTTCATGGAAAACGCTCTCTTTGCCGCCAAAATAATAGGAAACCAGAGCAACATTGGCCCTGGCCTCCTCGCATATTTGACGAACGCTTGTTGCGTCGTAACCATTCTTGGCAAAAAGCTTTTTAGCTGCAAGAAGAATGCGCATTCGCATATCCAGTTCTTGATCGGTCATCGCTTACCCCCGATTCGAGCTACGCAGTTTGCGGGCGATGCTGAGCTTCAGTCGCACCCTTCGTTCTTTTTAAAGCAACGACAAACATATCAATTATAACGGCAATCCCGGCAATTAGGAATAGATAACCTACTTCTTTACCTACGGCTGGACCTCCGAATAGAATGTCCATCAAGCCGTTAACGGCATAAGTTGCGGGAAATACACTGCTCAGTGTGTGATAAAAATTCGATAAGAGCTCTCGCGGCACAATGGCTCCTGACGACACCAATTGCAGAGATAGCATCGCAATGTTAAATAGCATACCTGCGTTCCCAAACAATGTCAAAAACATTTGAGCGACTAGCGCGAAAGTGAGCAAGAATAAGGACTGGAACGCCCAAAGAGCCAGATATCCCTTCTCTACATGTCCCCCTAACGCCACAACCATTGTAGCGCCGATCACTCCGATAACTGCCGATGCGATAACGGTAATAATCAGCCGAGCGGCCAATTTCTGGCCTTTTGACAGCGATGCTCCAATAAGGTTGCTTGTAACGGAAAAATTCATCCCCATAATCATGGTTCCTACGATCGAAGCGAGCACAAGCATCATCGGCAGCATTTGATTGGGCGTATCCTTCACTTTATTCGTGCTTTGGATGTCGGAAGTTACTTTTCCCGCCAGCCCTTGAGCGATTTGCTGAGCTTGTTCCACGGGCAGTTTAGGATTCATTTGCGTAAGAACAGCGGATGTTCCTGCCGCCATTGCCTCCTTGTTCACCGTCGCGGTTACATTGCCGGCAACAGCCTGCATAATCGATTTCGTCATGGAAGGATTGGATTCGTTAATCGTATACGTGATGGGTACGGTTTGCCCCGGAGTTTGCAGCTGTTTTGAGAAATCAGCGGAGATGTGCACCACCATCTGCACCTCGCGCTCATTTAACATCGTTTGCGCTTGCTCATTCGTTGGAATCACTTCCGTATGGAACGGCAAATTCGCTTTTAAATTGTCTACAACTTTACTTCCCATGCCTTGATCTTCATTCACGATAGCGATCTTCAGATTTTTCGTGTTATCGGAGACCCCTGAATAACCCGTCATCCAGATGATGCTGAACAATAGTTGAAACATCACGGCTGTAATTATGCCAACCTTTGTCGTTGCTGGTGCAAGAAATGCGCCTAACGCTGATTTCATAAAAAAACCACTCCCTTTTCGTTTAAACAATCGTTTAATTTAAACATTTGTTTAAACTATAAGTTGGCTTTCATTATCTGTCAAGGCGCTCAATAGTAGTGCATTATTATTTTAGTATCATTATCCATTATTAGTTGTTAGTTAGTATCCTGCTATTCTTGAAACCTTAGTGCCTCCTTCCCAGCCTTTTCTCGCATATCTAAGCGAAATAGTGCCAACGAAGCAGCAATCGCAATTGCGACTCCAAAAGCCCCGAACCAAGTAATCGAGGATAAAGATATTTGTTGAGCAGCGATTCCCCCGATTCCAGCTCCGGTAGACATGGACAATTGCATCATCGACTGATTGAGGCCGAGCATCACACCAGAAGAATTCGGTTCAAGCCGAACCATATTATACTGATGTGTGGGACCTGATGACCAGCACGCAAATGACCATGCCATAAGGATAGCGAAAATCGGAACTAAGGTATTCGTCGCCGTTGTAAAGGAGAGGGCAATCAAGGATAGGAAGTGAAGGAGCATCCCTCCGATTAGCGTTGAGGGAACGCCCCATTTATCTGTACTGATGCCCCCCAATTTTGATCCGATTAAACTAGCGATACCGAAAGCGAGTAAAGCCGTACTCAGCATTTTTTCGTTTAATCCCGTAACGGTAAGGAGGTAAGGTGAAATATAGGTATAAGCGATTGAGTATCCGCCAAGCCAAAAGAAGGTTATGGATAATCCAAGTGCCACTTTGGTATTTTTCATCAAGGCTAACTGCTTGAGTAAAGGGATGGGCTCATCCCCTTTCGTCCGCGGAATTGTTAGGAACAGAACAACCATTGCAAGGAGTCCGAGTAGTGCTATGAGGCCAAAAACCGACTTCCAACCGTAGGCAGCAGATACAATTCGCCCGAAGGGGACACCAATGATTAATGAGGCCGTAAATCCCATAATTATGATCGCGATGGAACTGGCCTGCTTTCCTGCGGGAGAAATTTTCGCAGCGGTACCTAATGCGGTAACCACCACCACCCCTGCACTTAAAGCCATAATAATTCGCGCGATAACGAAAAGCCCAATCCCTGGTAAAGCAAAGGAAAGGATATTGGCAAACACGAATATTCCGAGTGAATACATGAGCAATTTTTTTCTCTCCACGCTAGCTGTCAAAGCCATAAGTATGGGCGTTCCGATCGCATATACTAAAGAAAAAATAGTAATGAATTGGCCCGCAGCGGATATTGAGATTCCCATCGTATCCGCGATCTTATCTAAAATGCCTGAGATGATATACTCGGATGTCCCGACTAAAAAAGTAACGATTGCCAAAAAGTAAATTTTCCATGTACTCGCCATAACTTCTCCACCCTATTCCAGTTTTTTTCGGACGCTACCATTCTGTTCCTCCTTATCCTTAACGTTATTTAAATTATATCTATTTCATAAAATGACGCCGCCGAAATTCGTGCATTGATTTTTTTGAGTGAAAAATAGTAAGTTTTAGACTGATTTCAAATAAAAAAGGCACCGGTAGCTTTGGACGCGAAAATCAAGTCCTAGACTGCCGATGCCTTTAATTGATAATCAATCCCCTGATCTTATCGGAAACGCCGGAAGAATACCCGTAGATCTTCGGTTAACAAGTCGGGAGCCTCCATCGCTGCAAAGTGGCCACCACGCTCGAACTCGGACCAGTGAACGATCTTGTAATTTCTCTCGGCAAGGCGACGTACAGGTTGGAACAAATCGAATGGGAACACAGCTACGCCTACTTGAACAGGGCATGGTTTCTTCTGTTTCACGACATAAGCAGACTCATAGTGGAGCCGAGAAGAGGAGGCAGCCGTCCCTGTGATCCAGTAGAACATCACATTGGTGAGCAGGTGATCCTTCTCAATCGGACGCCCGGGATCGGCCCACTCACTGAACTTCTCAGCTATCCAGGACAACTGCCCAACGGGTGAGTCAGTAAGAGCATAAGCTATCGTTTGAGGTCGCGTAGACAACAGTACTTTGTGACCGGAAGGATTGGCCAGATAGCTCTCCAATTTCGCAATTCTCGCCTCCTCTTCCTCGGATAGGTCGCTTAAATCTCCTCTGGACGGTGGCATGGGTAGGAAGTTGAGATGAACGCCAATAATGTTCTCAGGGGCTAGTTGGCCCATAGCCAGTGAAACCACCGAACCAACGTCTCCTCCCTGAACGCCGTATTGGTCATAGCCCAGACGCTTCATGAGTTCAACATACGCCTCAGCAACTCGCTGGACATTCCATCCAGTTTCATTCGTCGGACCAGAGAAGCCATAGCCGGGTATAGATGGAATTACTAGATGGAAGGCATCAGACTTGTCACCGCCATAGGCTCGCGGGTTGGTAAGAGGACCGATTACATCCAGGAACTCTATGATAGAACCGGGCCATCCATGGTTGAGAATAAGCGGAATTGCATCCGGCTCAGATGAGCGAATATGCAGGAAATGTATATTTGCACCATCAATTGTTGTGGTAAATTGAGGAAACTCATTCAACCGTTCCTCTTGCTTACGCCAGTCATACGAGGTGCGCCAGTACTCCGCTAACTCCTTTATATGCCCAAGCGCTGCACCGTATCTTTCTCCTACGCCAGGTAATTCGTCGGGCCAACGAGTATGGCTTAGTCGATTATGAAGATCATCGAGTTCACTTTGAGGGATTGCGATGCGAAATGGCCGGATTGAAGTATCCGTGAGTTCGTTGTTGTTGGTGTCAAAAGGGTTTGTATATTCCATATTTATCAGTCTCCTTCTCTCATTCTAATTTTTGTAAACGATCCTATTATCTATAAGCTCACTTTTTGCCTGGCGTGTAACTAGATCCTCATACTTGAGCCGTAAAAGTTCAATAGCTCTATGCACATCTTCATTTGATTTTAAATAAACAGATACCCAACCAGAATCAGGAAACATATGATGGGGCTCGGCACGCCCTGAGGCTACGAGTTGATCGCGTACTGCTTTCGGCAAAAGCAAGTCGACCAGATAATCGCCATGTAAATGTCCGATTTCTTTTCCTCTGAACTGAAATTCAATCCCTCCGAAACGGTGTGGCTGCTGTATTACTTCTGGCCATGTAAGCAATTGGTCGATTAACTTTGCAGTTAACATAAACACCACTTTCCTTTTCAATTATTTCACTCCTTCGTAAATCCACCGCTCACCGGAGCATATTTACCGGACTTGTGCCGTTTTATATGGAAACACTTGAATTCCTGGTACGGAATTGCAAGCGGTAGAATAACAAGATCCCCACATGCATTGCGGCAAGAACGAGATACATATTGCTGAATAGGGCACTGTTCGGATCGACATGTATCGGATTCCAATTTACGGATGAACCATGCGCCGCTATAATAGCGTAAACGCCTGCAGCCATTCCTTGGGATATAAAATTGATCATTGAGAAAAGCCCCATTCCTACGCCAACCTGATCTTTGGGCAATGATCTTGAGATGGAATTGGACATCGCAATCTGCAAGAAAGATTGCCCGACGTTACCGAATATTAAAAAGATCGAAATCCATAACGGTGAGATTCCTGTGAAGATGGACAACAAGGCAAAACAAGTAATTAAAGATCCAGAAGCAACAAAGATTAGATAGGAATTGCCTTTCAAATCCGCCAGTTTCCCACCTTTACGCCCCAGAATGGCGGAGGCAACCGCAGCAGGGACCATAGCGAAACCGATCCAATTGGAACCCAGACGATATACTTCCGAGAACAGAATTGGAGTTAACAAGTACAAGGAAATGCCAATGCCACTAATGAGAGATGCAAGCGCAAGTCCGATGACATACCTTTTGTTTTGAAACAATTGGGGCTGAATAAACGCTTCTTTGGTTTGACAGATTCGCAGGATGAAAAGGATTAAAGCCGCTAATCCGACAACCAGATACCACCAGGTTAGATTCGTGACCCCAAGCAGGAGCAGCGTAATGGATGCAGCGAGCAGGATTCCGCCAAGCCAATCGAATTTCCGAGGAGCTTCTTTCACTTCATGTTCCAAATATTTGCGATAAAGCGGTAGCAGCAGCACGATCAACAAGGAGGGTAAAAATAACCATCTCCAGTTCACAAAACTGACGACAAGCGCCGAAATGACAGGTGCAAGAGCGCTTCCGAGTGCTATCCCGACGGCTGTCATGCTTAATGCGGAGCCTCTCTTCTCAGGTGAGAAATACCGCACGGGGATAATTAATGCAATTGCCGGAATAGCCGCAGCCCCCGCAGATTGCAGGCATCTTCCGAGAAGTGCCATCCAGAAGGTTTGAGAGACTAGCCCTACAAGAGAACCGACTGCAAACAATGCCAGACCGAATATCAATAAACTCTTTAGTTGAAATCTGTCTGCCAGCTTCCCATATGTCACGGTTCCAAGCGCATAGATAAGCGTATAGGCGGATGAGAGCCAACTCACCTGAGCAAGGGTAAGATGGAACTCCTTGCTAATTTGCGGAAGCACAACGTTAAACATAAGCGCGCTCATCGATGACATCATTACGGTAAACATCATTAGGCGCATTAAGATCAGACCTTTACTTTGCCGTGTATCAGAATTCATAGCCTATCACTCCTTATATAATGTATGAAAGTACTTACTTGCATATTGTTTTTAAAAAAACTAGGGGGTTAATGCCCTAGTGAATAACCGTACGCTTTCCTCGATAAATCCGTCCAACGCGTTTTCTGGAGCGGCCACCTTTGCACTCATCTTACTGATGAACGCACCATAATTCATCCACATGAAAGACTGCGCCTGAAGTTCAAAATCCGATGCTACCACTTTATTTTGATCCGACATGTCGGCCAAATATTTCGTTAGCAGTCTTTTTAGATGTTGTGGATGGCGCGCGGCCTCATCAAGAACCTCATCGGGGAGATTGCTGCTTCCTTTATGAGTGACTAAAAATAATTTTCTGTTCCGATACATGATCTTATGATAGGTTCGGCTGATCGTTAGCAGATCCGAATGAAGTTCCCCTGTCAGCCCCTCGTTAAATAGCTGGGTCATCTCTTCGGCATAATGATAGCGATTAAATGCGGCCTCAACCAGCTTCTGCTTCGTTCCGAAATGGCGAAATAACGTAACTTCGTTCACTCCCGCAGCAGCGGCAATCTCTTTGGTTGTCGTTCCGTCATATCCATTTTGTGCCATGAGATCGATTGCCGCCAACAGAAGTTTTTCACTAGTACTTTGATTATTGCTCATTGATCTTACCCTTTCTAATGCAAGTACTTACTTACATTCCTTACTATACTTGAGTCTTGGCACAATGTCAAGCGTATATCTCACCATTGACTCGGTTTTCAAATGAAACTGACAGGGATAGCCTATCTAACACGCTTATCAATTCAAACTGTTGATCAATATGATAAACTCCGTGTCTACACTCTGAACGATAAACCCTATCAGCTACGAAAAAAGCTACTCTTGCGGTAATGTCAGCCTCGTTCTTCCCTAGCAAGAAACACTCCACTTTTGTATCTTCATTACACTTTTTGCCCCATGCATCTATTTTTATGGAAATGAGCTCTTTTCCGAATCGTATCTTCCCGAACATACGTACTACCGCATCTCGAATCCACCGTATTTTCAATAGTTTGGTGATTTTGGCCGCCTTAAGCAAATACAATCCTTTCGTCATTGCATAGCTGTCAAAACAAAGTCTTGTGGCCACCCAAGGAGCATCAAGTGTCCGCATCAACGAATGTTGATCTGAAAAGTTGAATCGGTATGCTTTCCATTTTCCCAATCCGCTGCCAAAATCCGTTGTTTTCCCATCAGAAAAGCTAGAGACAACGATGTTTCTTCCATCTTTCAGCAGATTGAAGTCTTTGTACCAATTGTCGACCGTCCACTCGATTGCGCCTTTTCCGTGATAGTCTCCCAATCCGCTCAACAGAGAGATATCGATAGCGTCTGTCCGATCCAATTGATTGTTTGCGTGTAAAGCCATCAAATTCGTCAGGCCTGGAGCCAGCCCAACACTCAACATTGCTGTTACCTTATTCTCTGCAGCCAGCGCGTGTAGAGTCTCAACTTTGGCCAAAAAAGAATAGTCCGCGGAGATATCCACATAGTGAGTACCATTTTCAATACAGGAACGGACGAAAGCCACATCCAACTGATCCAGACACATCACGATTAGCTTGGTGTTATCCCAAAATTTCGAATCAACCTTTTCCTTGATGTCTAATTGCAAAGGACTAACCTTGCCCCCAGTTGTCTGGCAGAATTGCTCAGCGCTTCCCAGGCTTCTTCCCGCCGCATAAACTTTCCCAGGATACAAATCGCCCAAATCCCTGCAGATTGCTCCTCCAACACGACCATACCCACCAACCACGACAATATTTTCCTTCATTGGGTTAGCTCCTGTTCGTTTTTTCATACGTTGGATTAAAAACAGCTGTACAGATGACGCTCAATGCCGCTAAACCGGCCAGAACCCAGAAAACCGCATGAAATCCAGCCGTCATTGCTTCTGGAGCGTATATGCCTTGGTCCGGGTTCGCCTGCATGTATTTTCCTGTCCATACTGAGGCGACAATCGCCGCCATTGTGATCCCTACTGCCCCACCCAGCTGCTCGCTCATATTGATGATACCGGCAGCAGTTCCCGAATAGATCTTCTCCAAGCCTGAGAAACTTAAAATGTTGATGGACGGGAAAATGAGTCCCCACCCGATTCCTCCGATAATAAGTGCTGGCAATAAATCGATAAAATAGTTTCCTTCTGCTGGTATCCGAGTTAAATAGATAAACATTGCCGTTACAAGCAGTTGCCCGGTAATCAGTAAACGTTTTACACCGAAACGCGGAATAAGACGCGATATCAAATTGGCGCATAGAATCGTGAATACAGCAGCCGCCAAGTAGCCAAAAGCCGTTTGGAGTGCTGAAAAATGCAGTACATTTTGCATATAAAGAGTAAGCAGAAAAAATAGTGAAAAGTGGTAGGAACCTGCTAAAACTCCGATAATAATTCCTGCTTTCATAGTCGGTTGACCGACTAGAAATAGCGGCAGAAGCGGAGATTTCGCTTTACGTTGAATGAGGGTAAAGCCAAAGAAAAGAAATAGAGCAGTTAATAAATATAAGATTGTACTTGGAGCCGTCCAACCTACTTGCGGTGCCTGAGTGAGCGCGTAAAGAAATGCCATCATACCCGAAGATACGGTGAGTGCGCCTGCAACGTCTAGCTTCTGGCTCTTCCGTTCTGTGTTGTCCTTGGGCAGTAGAAGTGGACCGACGATCAGCGCGAACACGCCAAGAGGGACATTGAAGAAAAAGAACCATGTCCAACCGAATGTTGTCGTGATGATTCCGCTCAGTACGCTCCCCAATGCGCCACCTGCGCCAAACACTGCACCCCAAATGCCTAATGCAATATTGCGTTCGCGACCTTCTGAAAACATTCTGGTCACCGTCGAAAGCGATGTAGGCGCAAGTAAAGCGGCAGAGATCCCCTGAATAGCACGAAAAACGATCAAGGAAGTATCGGACCAAGCCAATCCACATAGCAGGGAAGTGACGGAGAATAAGGCGGTACTTATCAAAAACATTCGTTTGCGTCCCCAAAGATCCGCAATCCTGCCGCCTAGAAGTAAGCAGCCTCCAAACATAATTTGATAGGCGCTTACGACCCATTGCAGGTTTGTCTCCGAAAAATGGAGCGCTTGCTTTATGGATGGCAGAGCAACGTTTAAGCCTGCTATGTCGATGACAATCATGAATTGCGCAGCCATAAGCGCAATAAGGGCAATCCAGCGACTCGAATTATTCCTGGGAGAAATCCGGGGTTGATAAGCATATTGCTTCATTGTGGGTTGAACCTCCATATTTTTGATTTAGTCTTCCGGTATTCACTGAACCTGATGGAACAATAATTAAATGAATACATTTGTTGTGTTTATACATTTGTTGTATATATGCAATTATAATCCATTCTTAATCGTTGTCAACATAATTCAACGTGTCGCATGCAAAAAAATTTATATAAGTTAGGTGATAGTTGCACATTCTTGGGCTGTTAAACAAGAAAGAACCTGAGGGCTGTGCCTCAGGTTCTTGTCTAAACCCATACGTCTAGGCATGGGGAGGGAATTTGGGTATAGCGTTCCAACTGCTATCGCTTTTCCCCCACAGCTATTCCCTTTTTTGTTCTACTCTGTGCTGCCTTCACGGAGGAGATACTTCCAGACCGCAAATTCCCCATGCACAGCGATATCGACGGAACTACGATGCCTTATTCCACAACAACTTCCCTTTTCTCCCCCTGAAGAGGAACTAGGGTGCGCTAAATGAGCGAAACTGTGCCTAGAGTCCAGCATTTCCTGCTCATAACGCACGGTAGTTCCGCGAAACTATCCCTGCAACCGAAAATACCGCCTCATAACGCACCCACGTTCCGCTCACCCATGCAAAAAGGCGATCTATCGCCCCCAATAATAACCAATTAATTTAACGAACAATGATCATAGTTCCTACGTCAAATTTACGTAATATGATATTTCACACATCTTTAAGACATAGGAGAAAAATGATGAAAAGATCTTTTAAATTGCTGCCTTATTGGCATACATTCTGTGAACAGTTGGAGACTTATCTGGAAGCACAAACGTTAAAATGGAAAAAACGGTTAAATCCCTTGACTAATAAAATAGGATTCGGTATCTACTTTTACAAAAATATCACCATCAACCTAAATCGTCTGAACAAAGAGATATTCGAAATTACGAAGGACAGTGTCAACTTTTCGAATTTCAACAAAGCTACATTTCCAAGTTTCGTATCGGTTGCTGATGGAATTCATGCTACGATGTTTACGAAACTGCCAAACTATGTCGTTCAGCAGATTACATCTTTGGTTAGAACGCTGCCAGCTTTTAAATCACTACAATCCGTTTTACGCTCGTATGGGTACAAATGTGAACTTACATACAATCAAGAACGAATATTTTTTGGCTCGCTACAGATACACTTTATAAAAATCCATCAAGGAAATTGTTAATCCCTAGAATTAAATATCGACTAAGGCCGAGTAGCGAGTTCACGGAATTTATCGGTTCTTGCTAAGATCAGACTTCCCTTTAACAGATAATCGTCTCCGGCTGTCCATGTGTGGCTCTGTTTGTTCTTCCTTCTGATTTGAACATAATTGTAGGGACTTGGCGCGTATATCTTATAGCCTTTTGCCCGGCATCTGCTTAAAAAGGCTACGTCTTCCCCTAATGATGTATTGGGAAATCGTACGTGGTTGAAAACTCGTCTTTTAAATAAGATTGTCCCCCCTGCGACAAGTCCCACAAATTTATTTCGCTTCGTAGGAAAACGGAGGATGAGCAGCTTTCTCGATTCAAGATAGGACATATACGCGCGCTTCCCGATAACATCAGCACCCGAACGAAGCAGCGCTCTCATCTGCTCCACCAAATAATGTGGTGAATAGTAATCATCATCATCGAATTTAGTAATAACCGGGTATTTTGTCTTGCTTGCCGCAAAATTTAAGCACATGCCCAACGAGACTTTCTCAGGCAGTTTAAAGACCGAAACCTGTCTATGGCCTCTAACTATTTTGCGATACTTGGATAAATCCATGCTGTCTTTATTCAATACAATAATTAGTTCTTTTAGCTTGTAAAGCTGACTTTTGTAATTAGCGAGGATATTAGCAAAAAATTGCGGACGATTCGTAGAGATAATAATAGAAACCCCTTGTAAATTATCCTGTTTCAAACTGATTCTCCCTCCTATCTCTGAAATTTTCACATCTGCTATACAATATGAAAGACTAACCAACTTGATTGGACAGTGTTCGATCTTAGACACCTCTTATTGAAATCAAACCAATAAAGGCACCTATCATACCCAGAAAAAAAAACAACTTCTATAAAACGAAGTTGTTTTTTTTCACTAGACATTGCTACAAGAAACTTTCTTGTTACTTGAATATTCTGTTGGCGAGACAAGGTTGGCAGTAAATGAAAGGTGTGAATTGCTTTGCGAATATTAATCATTGCGCCTGAACAAATCCCGGTCCCTCCTCCTGTTGGCGGATCTGTGGAACATTGTATCTATCAAATTGCCAAAAAAATGCCTACTCAACACCAGGTTACGATTGTTAGCCGATGGCGTTCAGGCTATCCGAAAAAAAGCGTTATTGGGCATGTAACCATTCTGCGTGTCGCCGGAACAACGAAAACTTCTTATTTAAGTCAGGTCATTCGTTTGATTCGAGGACAACAATACGACTTTATTCAGATCGATAATCGTCCTCGATTTATTCATGCGGTTCGAAAAGTTTTCCCGTCAACGCGCATTTCGGTCTTTTTACACTCGACAACGTTTATCTCTCCCCCAATGACTTCAATCAAACAAGCGAATGCTGATTTCAAAGGCGCGAACCTGATCATTGGCAACAGCCGCTCGCTAAATAACCATTTAATCAAAACGTTTCCATCCCACAGTCATAAAGTTCGGTTTGTTCATCTGGGTGTTGATTGGCATCAATTTCACCCTCGCCAAAAGCATAAAACGAAAAAAGACTTCGTGATTTTATTTGCCGGACGGCTGATTCCCCGTAAAGGAATCCCTGTGCTCATGAAAGCGACAAAAATCGTAAGGAAAACTGTCCCCCATGCGAAGTTAGTGATTGCGGGAGGCACTGGACGTCCACCATATAAAGAATATTTGAAAAAGCTAGCGGCTTCGCTTCAAATTCCAGTTACGTTTAGAGGTTATGTATCCCGCGGTCAAATGCCGAATTTCTACGCTTCGGGGGACTGTTTTGTATGTCCGTCTCAAGGCCATGAAGCATTTGGACTCGTCAATGTCGAAGCGATGGCTTCTGGCATTCCAACGGTAGCTTCTCGGAACGGCGGTATTCCAGAGATTATCAAGCATCAGCACAACGGATTGCTGGTCACGAATTATCGCAGCCCAGAAGCATTTGCCAAACAGATTGCCATCATTGCCCAAAATAAAGAAAAAGCGAAGCGACTAGCGCACCAAGCCCTGCTGGATGTCCGGCGTAAGTTTAGTTGGCAGGTAACTGCAAGTAAGTTATCGCATTTGTATGCAAAGAAAAATTAACAATCGAGGTGCTTGGATGAAAGTAACCCGCTCACGCACATTGGGCAGTAAATGGACGAAAACGAAGATGCTTTTGGCGAATAAAGATCTAAGCCCATTTGTCCCTGAAACAAGGATATGGAGCGAAAGTAATCTATTCGCCATGTTAAAGAAGTATAAAATGGTTTATATCAAACCCATTCACGGGTCATTCGGTCAAGGTGTCATTCGAGTCGAGCGGGGCGATGATGCCAAGTACCACTACAAAGTCGGTAAAATCACCCGCACCTTTTTGACTTATCCTGCTCTCTTCAAATCCTTGCGTGCATCCAAATTAAATCGCGCATATTTGATTCAAAAAGGCATTCACTTATTAACCTATCAACATCGAATTTTCGACGTGAGGCTCATGGTCCAGAAAAATCAAAAACAAAAATGGGAAGTAACCGGTTATATCGGCCGTGTTGCAGCTCCTAAAAAAATAGTGACCAACTTCCATAGTAACGGCAATCCGCTGCCGCTCGAATTGTTGCTTGCCTCCTACTTCAATGAAAGTAAGAAAAAAGAATATCTCGATAAACTGACTCAACTTGGCTATCAGATCGCTAAACAATTAGAGCGCAATGCTCCTAATTTCAAAGAAATTGGCGTAGATATTGGCATTGATCAACATTTAAAACCCTGGATTCTTGAAGTGAATACGGCTCCCGATCCATATATATTCAATGAGCTGCATGATAAACAGATGTTCTTCAAAGTTCTTCGATATGCCCGTTTTCACGGCAGATTTTCTCGTTGAAAAGCATGCGAGTTCATAAACTTGAGGGAGAACGTCGTTCTCCCTTTTGCTGTGTCTCCCCAAATACATTCGTATAACCATTGACATCAATGATCTGCCTTATCTTATCGGGAATTTTCCCAAATCCCCTTAATAGCTTGAGCATCACCAGACTTACCTGCATGCGGGAGCTGGTACATATCTTCCAATGTACGAAGTACATTCATATGCGTGATGGGTTGATCGAATTGACCCGTTTTCACCATGGGACCCACAAAAAGTGTAGGAATGTGGTTTTTTTTGGATGAATCGTCCTCATCCCATGTTAGTATAAAAAGGCTATTATGGCTTTTTGCCCACTGAACATAGGGGTCCACATGAGATTTCAGCCAATCGTCCGCAGTTTTTATCGTTCCGTCATGCATGTCATTATCCATATTGGGGATTACGAAAGAGACCGTAGGCAGCTTACTGAAATCCGATGGAAAACTGTCCAAAGGCATATTCATCTCTTTCGGAACATTGGTGAAGTTAACCCAAGGGCTATGTTTTCGTCCGTACTGATGATTCGTGCATACGGTTGAACCCACCGAAGGAAGATCCTCCGAGTAGCCTCCGAATGTATAATTCGCTTGCAACAATTCGCTTGCCAGGTTGGTTGTCTTAAAGTTATGTCCGCAAGAATCATCCTTTACGCCTTGGTCAGAACCAGAGAAAAGAATCAAATAATTAGGCTGACTCGGATGAGTAACCGCATAGGATTGTGAAAAAAAAGCACTTTGTTGGGATAAGGCGTTCATATAGGGTGCCGACTTGTTGCCAATTATTTTCTCGAAAGAGTGGTTTTCCTCGACAACGATGACAACATGGTCTGGTTTGGGCACTTCTCCCACAATTGGAGTGGCCTGCGGGCTCACCGCTACTTTTGGCGATGGAGCTTGACTTTGAACTGGTGGTTGCGACGGTATCGAAGCCGTATCATGATTCGTCGGTTGCTTCGTACTGACAGGAGCATCAGTTGCCGTTGGCTGTGCCGATTCTTCACTTGCTGTTTGTGAACAAGCTGTTAAAAGGATCGCCATCAATAAGAGACAATATGATTTCTTCAAACTCATCCACACCTTCCGTGTCTACAACTTAGAAGATTCTATCGAATGCTCTTTTAATTGCAAAAATGGAAACCATTTTCGATAAAGCTTTAAAATGAACTGAGTGAAAGGATCCAACTTACGTTCAGCTCGAATGACAATGAATGCTGCCAACAGAGCCACAAGGGCACCGCCAGCAATATCTGCGGGATAATGAACACCTACGAATATTCTACCTAAGCCCATGAAAATAGACAAACCAAATAAACCGATCCCCCATTTTCGGTTCGTACGCCATATGGCAAAAGCAAGTGAAAATGTTCCCAGCGCATGGTCGCTTGGAAATGAAGAGTCAGCAACATGGGGAATCAGTTGGTGGGCAGCAGGATCGACCATAAATGGACGTGGATGTGTGTAAAAACTGCTGATCAGGAATCCGAATATGAGCGCTAAACAAGCGCTGAACACAGCATGAATCGTTGATTTATGATTCCCTTTGAACCAGTATACAAGCAGAAACACGACCAAAACGTATTGAACATTTTGCGAAAATGTTGCCATAAACCAATCCAGGGCGTGAAATTGTCCTGCATACCGATTTAGTAATGTAAATAAAGTCTCATTCATGGGGTCTACCTACTTTCTTTGCCATTTTAACTTGTAGATGTATCTAGCAATCTTTTCACCTTTCAAAGTATACTTTCATAAGATGAGAGCTTTATGAGAATTGACGCAATCCCCAATGGTCCTATACGGTCTGCGTATCACCAATTTGAGACGAATAGACATACGTACATTCCCCGTTTACTCTAGACTTCTTTACGATCGAATTTATAGTAGCCAAGTGTAAAAAATAACATACAGCTGGATACTAAGAATAAAGTTGTTGTCAACAGCTTACCCGTCGAAACGGTTCGGCTCAGCCATAACATATGCCAATCCGTATAGGATATCGGTGAAAATGCCGCGAATGCGCTGAACAAAAAAGGGGCAATTTTAGCCGCGGCGTACAGCACGATCGCGAACACCATGAACCCGCCAGCTGTCTTAAAAAACTGAGCCGTACATACAAAGAGCGCCGAAAGAGCAATCATGGAGATCAGAGCGGCTGCGTAAGCTTTGCAAATACCGAAAAAACTTATAAAATCAGCCGATGTTCCAGCAAATAGATTGCATATCGATGTCACAACCCATAGAAGAACTAGTAAAACAGCGATAGCAGTACCTAAAGCGGCAACTTTGGTGCTGAAAACTTGAAACCGGGAATTTGGACGCAGCAACGCAAGTTTCAAAGTGCGCGATGCGTATTCATTCGGGAATATATCGCCAACAACTGTCAGGATAAAGAGAGGAATCCAGATACCGGTATAAATAGAAAGCATCTCAATCGGAAACGAAGGGCTTACAGCAAGAAGTCCCAGAAAGGGCTGCAGGGCGTTAAGCGATATCGCCAAAATGATGGGAAGCAAAACCGAGCATATACCGAATACGATTATTTTCTTTCGATACCACAAGAGAGACAGTTCATTCATGAAACCTGCTTGCCATCTACGCATGTTTGAGAACCTCCTTCGTCAGCTGCAGTTCATCGATGTAGAATTGCTCCAGCGATTGATTGCTTTGTAAAAGTTCGGACACGTAGCCTTCTCGTTTTAAGTTTCCTTGGGCCATAATACCAACTCGATTGCATAGCTGCTCAAGCTCGTGAATCATATGGCTCGAAATAATGAAAGTAGTTCTTTGTTGTTCGGAGAACTGTTGAATCAACCTGCGGAACATCACTGTTCCTTCAATATCCATGCCATTTGTCGGTTCGTCCAAAATTACCAACTTTGGTTTAGGCAATAACGCTGCGGCAAGCGCTAATTTCTGTTTCATGCCGGTCGAGAAGCCTTTAATTTTCTCTTTCCGAACCTTTACAAGACCTACTATTTCCAGCATTTCGTCAATCCTCGTAGCAAACACATCCGGGTAAAACCTCGCTACCAGCTGCAGATATTGCTGCGCGGACAGAAACTCATGAAAATCAGCGGATTCGATCATGCATCCGACATGCTGCATGCCGTGTACATAATTATGTGAAATATCCGCTCCAAACAAATGAATTGTTCCGCGATCCGCTCGAATCAAACCTGTAATCAGCTTCAGAAATGTGGTTTTTCCAGCACCATTAGGCCCGAGCAAGCCATACACATCACCTTCACGCAGTTGTAGGCTAATATCACGTATTCCCCTTTCATTCCGATACTGCCTGCTTAGCTGCTTTGTTTCTAAAATGATATTCAAAGGTGACACCTCCATGTTTCTTTCATGTTGCAGCAGATAGGCTTTCTGTCGAAAACCTATCCGCTGGGTCAAACTGGATAACGCATCAATTACTCATTATCGTCGTGATTTTTTCCTTCATGACCATGCTTTTGCAAGGTCTGTACCGTTTTGCCAGTCAAATCAATGGTGTCAGGCGTAGTGCTGTTATATCCGGACATATCGGCTTGCAGATGAAGTGTTACCTTATGCGCAGTACCACTATCGTCCTTCCCTGATACTGTGAGGTCAGCCTCTTGATGTTGAATAAAGTTGGAAGCATCCACTGTCGCTTTGATCACAACATTTTCAATCTTAATATCTTGTGACAACTGAGGCGCTGCATCTTTCAGAAGATCCTTTTGGAACAATTGCGGCTCCGGCTTGTTGTCATCTTTTTGCTCCCTGTCATCTTTATGTTTCGTTGCTTCTTTAATAGCAATCGGAGCGATCGCGTTAATGACAGTTGGGATTTGAGCGTTGTCTAACTGAATCGAAATATCTTTCGATCCATCTGACTTGTTATCAACGGCTACGTAGTCTTTCAGATTCCCCACCAGAGCGTCTATGACTGTTTCGACCTGCGCAGAAAGTTGACCATCCTCTGTCGTTTTTTCTTTTTTATTCTTCTCTTTGCCCTCTTGCTTCACGTAATAAACATCGCTGCTGGCCGATTTCATGACCGTTTGGCCTTCTTGCTTGTATACGCTCAATGATTGCTGGGTGCCATTTACTGTCACGTTTGCATTTCCGCTTGCGGTTTTCCCAGCTACGTTCACCTTGAAAACGCCGTTTGCACTCACGAGGTTATTTCCATTGTCCTGCAGAGAAGCCGAGGCTTGTACCGCTACATTTTGGACCGCCTTCGTGTTTTTCAGTGCTGATTTATAGGCATCGTACCCTGAAGTACTTGCCATTGCACTGAAACCTGTTGTAACCATCACGATGCTGCTTATCCCAACTGCGCTACCCAATACTAACCATTTCTTTTTCATTTGTTCCTCCTAAAAGTGAATGAATTGGACTACAGGGTAATCATAGGCATGAAAAATGAAAGTCTGGTGAAACAATTCTTAAATATTTCTTAAATTGAAAAGTGATGCCTCTCTCACTGGAAATAAAAAAAGCAGGTGAGAATTTCCCACACTGCACTTTGTCTTTACTGGTATTTCATATATACTTCAAGCAGTTTGGAACCAATCCAGTTGATAGAAAATTTACTCCCCACTGTTTGCTTGCCAAATTCACCTAATAATTGAGCCATCTTGGGGTTATTCAATATTCTTTCGCAGTCCCTCGAAAGATTTGCAACGGTTATGGGAGCAGCGGTTCCGTGATCACCGAAGTGATTGTGAATGATTTGATTTATGTTTTCAGGTTCTACTACACCGCAATATCCTTTAACTCCCACCGCTACAACCGGTCTCGCACATGCCATTGCTTCAAGGGCAACGCGTCCGGTTCCTACCACAACATCGGCTGCATAATAGGCATTTTGTACGTTTGATAAAGCTGGACGAATAAATATGGCTTGTCTGCCAAGACGGCGATTGATTACGTTAGCAAGTCTTATGAGTCTTAATCGATAAGATAAACCTGGGCCAAATAAAATAGCCATAAAATTAGGATTCTTTTTAGCAATGATCTCTGCTGCCAAAATCACTTTTCTAGCTATATGGTATTTATCAAATGAAAATCTTCCGGCATAAACAAGTATTTGGGCTGTTCGCGGTAAGCGAAGCGTCATTCTACATTTATTTTTCTCAGAAATCGAACTAAATATGGACGTATCAATACCATTAGGAATCATGTGTATGTTATGTTTAGGTATTTTAAATTCATCATTCAGCCATTCTGATAATTGCGGTGAAACCGTAATGATCTTTTTTGCAACTTTGGACATCGCTAGTACGGCATTACGATCAAGATAAGTACCATGTACGGAAGCAATAAAGGGAATATGAAGTTTTCTAGATAATGTTGCTACATCATAAAACGACTTTGAATCATGTGCATGAATAAGGCTATATCCTCCATTCGCAATTATCGAGGATAGCGAGGATGCTCTTTTTTCAGCACCTATGGGAAGCAAATGCACAGAAATTCCAGCTCTTTCAAAAGAATTAACAAGTGGGCCTTTCTTAGCTGCAACGCCAACTTCAACTCCTTTTGATAGTAAATATCGTGAGATAGAAAGAATGTATTTCTCAGTTCCCCCTATATTCAGCCGTGAAACGATCATTAGCACCTTCATATAACCATCCTCATCTACTAAATATTTTTAACATTTTACTAGATGATATAAAGTATGTAATCGTTCTGTTTTAGGAGACGGCACTTAAGGGCTTCATGTGAAGCAAATGACTCTACTTAGGCCATTTATTTCGTGCCATATTGACAAATTGGATGATAATGAATATCATTTGCATTATCTGAAAATGATTATCATTATTAAATGGCATTGGAATAACATACCGGAGGGGTCATCTTTGCGAAAAATTGTTTTAACCATTCATTTGTTTCTCAGCTTAATTCTTGGGCTCTTTGTTGTAGTCACTTGTACAACTGGCAGCCTTCTAATGATCGAACCCGATGTTGAACGGCTGTTTCATCCTATTGCTCAGCAACCAACACCTGGAGATGTTGGCGTCAAGGTCATTCAGCAGCAGGCTGATGCAATGAATCCAGATTTGAAATCGGATCGGATCGAATGGCCAGCCCAGGATGGGTTCTACCATATCCACCTTACCAAGGATGGCGGCAAGGATGCCGGTCTCGTCTATGCGGACCCTGGCACAGGCGAAGTCTTTGGCGAGGTACAGCAAGAACGTCGTGAACCTTTCGCGACCATTTATAGCCTGCACCGCTATTTTTTACTGACCAATGTGATAGGCAAAACGCAGGCCGCTTTCTTCGTCGGATATCTAGGCATCGGATTGCTGCTCATCCTGCTGACAGGCGCATATTTATGGTGGCCTGGCCTTCGAAAATGGGCTCTTGGTTTTCGAGTCATTCGGAATCGCGGTAAACTTGCCCATAATATGAGTCTACATAAAATGATTGGAATTATATCCATTCCAGTGCTGCTGATTATCACACTGACTGGTGTCGTTAATGCTTATGAGAAATCGCTTCCTGTTTGGATTGGGTTTAAAGCAAAGGAAGAAATACCTGCATCAGCATTGCAATCCAAAAGCAAAGATAAACCAATTCTTACTGCTGAACATGTTGTTGATATGATTAAGAAGTCTTACCCGGACAGTAAGATAACCAAAATCCAGCTTCCCCAGAAACCTGGACAGACTTTTCAAGTTGGTCTGAAAGAAGGGTTCGGCGCTTCAACAAATAGCAACAGCACGGTCTATATGGATGCCTCTACCGGAGATATTTTGTATAAAACAAACCCAGATCTCGCCATTAATCTTTACAACACATGGAGAAAGGGACTTCATTTTGCGACTTGGGGCGGGGAAGCTGCTAAGCTGGTCTACTTTGTATTCGGTATGATGCCTCTCATATTAATGTTTACTGGAATTATCATGTGGCAACTAAAGGCACGTGCTCGCAAAAGAAATAACAAGAAAAAAACTGCTGATGCAATTGCCGCATAACCAAACAAATCTGTACACGAAAAAGCACCGCGGAAGCTTATGCGCGGTGCTTTAACTTTTTCAAAAAATAGATAATGACCACGCCTCCGCAAGCTTCGCCCCATGCACAACGATTTCGGTGGAACTACGATGCCTTATTCCACGCTCAGGTCCCTTTTCTCCCCCTGAAGCGGAACTAGGGTGCGTTAAATGAGCGAAACTCTGCCGAAAATCCAGCATTTCCTGCTCATAACGCACGGCAGTTCCGCGGAATGTCCCTACAACCGAAAATACCGCCTCATAAAGCATCTACGTTCCGCTCACCCGTGCGAAAAGAGGACCTATCGCAGATCGAGGCGGTATTGCAATACTCCAAACCGCTATGGCACTTCCGGATCTTCGGATCTTCTTCGTCCATCCTGTCAAATGCCCGTACCACACGATGCGTGCGGAATCTCTCCGCTCTGCGAGCTCGTCACACACATCCAGCCTTCCATACACCAATTCTGACACAAAAAAATCCCCGCAACTCCATCAAGGAGTGCAGGGATCAAGGGGAAAGCTTACAGACTGACTAGCATTTTGGAATAAAACCACGGGTAATAATGACGAGCAGGATGAACAGAACGAGAATGCTTGCAGGTGAAGTGTAAGGATGACAGGATTTGACCGCTACTGGAGCAACGGCTGCGGGTTTAGGGAAAATAAACGAAGAATGTTGGTAGGAAGCGTGCAGATGAATGTCATTGTGCACTGGTTTTTGAATGATTGGAGCTGGCTGCTGATAGATCGGCATGGTCATGATCGGTTTAGGAACAGGCATCGGCATTGGCGCTGGCAGTGGCATGGGTTGAACCGGGTAAGTTGGAGCAACGTAACCTGGTTTTACATATTCCATGGGTAAAGCACCTCCTTTTAGATTAGCACTGAAGTTGTTATTATCTTCATGGTTAGGTGAATTACTTACAACATCAGTCTATGGGAGAGCACCTATCTCGAACACGGTAAACACCCATACGCCAACAAAAATGGTTCATTATCATGGGCGAACGAGCCTCAGCCGGTAAAAACACATACAAAAAGGACTGCCCGCAACTGGCGGCAGCCCTATCTGGTTACACATATGGATTGTTGTCGCGTTCGAAACCAATCGTTGTTTTGGCGCCGTGCCCCGGATAGACGACAACGTCATCGTCCAGAACAAACAGCTTCTCTTGGATCGAATCGAGCAGCGCATTAGAATCGCCGCCCGCCAGGTCCGTGCGGCCTACCGACAGCTTAAACAGCACATCACCGCCGAAGAGGTGCTTATCATACAGGAAGCTCACACTGCCCGGCGAATGACCCGGCGTGTGGAACACCTTCAGCTTGATTCCCAGGAATTCAAGCACCTGACCTTCATCCAGCGCATACTCCGCCGGATCGGTTTCGATCCCTCCGCCAAGCTCAGGCCAGCGCGCGGAGCCGTTCTTCTTCGGATTCGTCAGCCAATCCGCTTCCAGATCATGAAGGTAAACCGGGCAGCCTTTCAGCTTGCGGATCTCATCCACGCCGCCGATATGGTCGAAGTGAGCGTGTGTCAGAAGAATGGCCACAATGTCCAGGTCGGCGATTCTTTTGATCAGCGGCTTCGGATTCATGCCGGGATCTATAATGATGCCTTGTTTAGTATCCGGATCGGATAACAAATACGCATTCGTGCTTAATGGCCCTAAAGCAAAGGATTCTATTTTAATCATAAGGATATGCTCGCAATCTTCTTCATTAGTTATAGATTAGAACGATGAAATTAAATCGCGCAGTTCTTTTACAATAACCGCATGGTAACCGTTGCCTTCGCCATATTGACGACCCATTTCGGCTCTGGCCACTTGGATTTTTTCGTTGTAATCGGCTGCTTCACGATCTGGATTTTCCTTCTTGAACTGATTCATAACCGCCTGCACATGGGCTGGACGCGGACCCCAATGTCCAAGTACGAAACCGCCTGTATCGGTGAAAATAACGATCGGAATCGCTCTTCCGCCACCAGTAAGGAACTGGTCGATGACATCGTAATTTTGCTCGATAATGAGCACTTCCGTAGGAACTCCGCTGTTTTCCAGCGCTTTGAATACGACCGGCACATTGCGAATAACGTCTCCACACCAATCTGCCGCCACGATAAGGCAGCGCAGGTCATCGCGATTGTTCAGCGACTCGAAGTATTCCTTATCTTCTTCGTTGTCCCATTCGAATCCGTTGTAATATGCGAGGAATTGCTCTTGGTTTTTGGTCATGCCATCAATGAACTGCTGCGGTTTTAATCCGGTACGCAGCTTATTTGCAAGATTTGTACTCATCAATCTCCAACCTCCTATTAGTAATAAACAGTTCCCTTATTATTGTAGCAAATACAGACAAAAGCTCCAAATTTATTTCCGAGTTTATTGCTGTGTTTTAGCTTTTCTTTTCAAATAAAATTGATAAACTACATACAGGAGAGTAAGAACGACTGCCGCTATGATCAAAGGTTTGATGTAAGGTCCTGCTTTTTCATCAATGGTCTCCCAATTATCCTTGAGCAGCATGCCCAAATACACGTACAGGAATGAGTAAGGAATAAGGGCAAGGGCTGTGTACAGCGTAAATTTGCCTAATGGCATTCTCGACATGCCGCCGGGAAGCGAAATCGCATGGCGAACGATCGGAATGAATCGGGCTGTGAAAATCATACCGGTCCCATAGCGGTTAAACCAAGCCTCCGCCACATCAATATGATGCTTGGAAATCAACAAGTATTTACCGTACCTTTCCAGGAAAGGTCTACCTCCGTAGCGGCCGATCCAGTAGAGCACGATTTGTGCGAGCGTTCCACCGACCACTGCGCAAATGATGGCGCCGACAAAGTTGATTTCTCCCTTCGATACCAAATAACCCGCATAGGCCAGAAGCAGTTCATTCGGAATGACCTCCAGCATGAGCCCGAGGAAAATCCCCCAGTACCCAAGTCCTTCCAGATACACCAAAACATTGTGAATCAAATCACCCATACATGAACCCTCTCTCCACAAAAATATCCATATTTTATCTACGTTTATTCTACCATAGACAGGCAATGTCAACCAGTTTCACTGTTGTGATCCGCACAAAAAAAGGAAATAAGATGATCTTTGCACGCCTGTACGGGAGCGCTCAATTCTTTGCCCTTGACGTAAACTAATCCGTGCTCGAAGAAAAGGGGCTTCTCCGCGGAGAGCCATGCCAGTTTCCCCTCTCTTATTTCCATATCAACTGAAGTGCGAGGAAGCAAAGCAAGCCCCATACCGCAAATGACCGTCTGTTTAATCAGTTCCGAGCTGTCGAATTCCAAGGTGGCAAATGAAGAAATCCCTTTCTCGGCTAATTGCTCACCAGCAATCGTCTGGTAGATGCAACGGCCCCCGAAACCAATGACTTTAGTGCTTGCCATCGCGCTCCATCCCTCTTCCGCGATGAGGCGAAGAAGTTCAAATGAACCGACCCATACAAGCTCATCCCGCATGAGCGGCACAAAATGAAGGTTTTTCATTTGTGGATTGCGTGGAACAATACCGAGATCCACACGGTGGCCGGATACTTCCGCAGCGATATCACGCTGAAACCCGGTTTCGAGGTGCAATTGAATATGCGGATAGTGATCAAATAAACCGGGAAGCAGCTTCGGCAGATGCGCGATGCAAAAGGATTCGAGCGCCCTCAGCCGCACAGTCCCTTTGGGCTCGTCAAGATCGCTAAGCTTCTCCTGCAACGCTTCTCCCAAACGCAGAAATCGGTACGCGTAAGGCGCAACCTCTTTGCCGGCTTCCGTGAGCTCGACGCCGCGTGGCAAACGGCGAAACAACGGCTTGCCCAGCAGCTGCTCCAACTGATGAATGTGCATCGTGACCGTTGACTGCACGTAGCCAAGCCGCAGCGCTGCTTTACTGATGCTTTTCTCTTCCATGACCGTCACGAACGTTTTCATGCTTCGGCCATCCATGTGTTCAATCACGTTAACCATCACCTACCCATCGTATTTTTAAATACGAGATATCGAAATCATTCGTTTTTAAAATATATATGTAGCATGATATCATCTGAACCAACATATGAAAAGAAGGAGTATGCACTATGAAACTTACTTTACAATCGAGCCTACGCCTGCTCCTGCCCGGAGTCGGCGGCTTCCTCGCCATCCTCATTGCCAGCTCACTCAGCGATACTGCGGACATCCCGCTGCTGATGGCGCCGTTCGGCGCATCCTGCGTCATCGCCTTCGCGCTCCCGCAGAGTCCGCTCGCGCAGCCGCGCAGCCTCGTCGGCGGCCACGTGCTCAGCACGCTCATCGGGCTCTGCGCATTGTCCGCCTTCGGCGTGCACGCCTGGAGCCTGGCGCTTGCCGTCGGCTCGGCGATCGCACTGATGCAGCTGACCCGCACGCTGCATCCGCCTGCCGGTGCAGATCCTTTGCTCGTGATGCTCACCGGCGCAAAGTGGAGCTTCCTCTTCACGCCGGTGCTGCTTGGCGCGGTACTGCTCATGCTGGTGGCCCTGGCTTACCACCGGGCGACCAAGGTGGCTTACCCCGCAAAATGGTGGTAAGGAACATGGTTCCACAAGCAGCAAAGGAAACGGTTTGCGTTAAGCAGCTGGCAAAATACAGGAAAAATTTGGATTAGAACTTTGAGATTTTCAAGTATTGTACTATGATTAACTTGAATCCATTGTTTAATTTGAGCGATGGTATGGACAGTGCCCCTTTACACAATTTAGAGAACAGTATACCTAAGGAGTGATAGAAATGGCGCGTGTTTTATTTATTAGTAGTGGATCAGAGGGACATATCAATCCAACTATTGGCGTTGTGCAAGAGCTTATTTCGCGTGGAGAAGAGGTGGTGTACTTTTCTGTAGAAGCTTTTCGGGAGCGTATTGAGAAGACGGGAGCTTCAGTACGAACATTTGACGATCAAAAATTTATGCAAGCCTTTATCTCAGGCGGAAGAGATCATTTACTCGAAAGAGTCAACGGTCTTTTACTTACGGCAGATATAATCATACCAAGCATTCTTGAACAGATCGAAGGGGAGCATTTTGATTACATCATCCATGATTCCATGTTTGGTTGTGGACGTTTGCTTGCCCAAATTCTTAAGCTTCCTGCAATCAACTCTTGTACTTCTTTTGCGCAGACAAAAAAATCATTCGATAAAATGTTGGAAAACCTTTCCTTGAGGGCCCCTGCAGAAATAGTTAAATCTATCAACGATAAATTTCAAAGCCTGGCGGCAATGGTGCAGGAAAAATATGATGTGGAGATCCATTCTCCTTACGAAGTGTTTTGTAATCCTGCACCACTTACAATCGTTTATACAACAAGGGAGTTTCAACCTTATGGAGAAGCATTCGACCAAACTTATAAATTTGTAGGTCCATCCATCTCTTCACGATTAACTCAAGAAAACTTCGACTTTACTGCAATCGAGGGGAAAAACCCCATTTACATTTCGCTGGGTACAGTCTTTAATCGAGCAATTGATTTCTATAAGCTTTGTTTTGAGGCATTCGAGAACACGGATCATACGATTGTCATGTCTATTGGGAGCAAAACCGAAGTTTCTGATTTAGGGGAAATTCCTGAAAACTTCATCGTAAAAAATTATGTTCCACAAACGGATGTCCTGCAATACACTAAATTATTTATTACACATGGTGGAATGAACAGTACCAACGAAGGTCTCTATTACGGGGTTCCGCTGGTTGTAATCCCACAAAGCGCGGACCAGCCGATTATTGCCGGGCAAGTCGCCAATATCGGAGCGGGCATTAAATTACAAATGCAAGACTTGACAGCAAATGGGCTGCGTGAAGCCGTGGATCAGGTGTTAAACCTCTCATCTTTCAAGGAAGCTGTTACAACTATCAAGGAATCCTTTGTAAAATCAGGTGGGTATCATCAAGCTGTTGATGAGATTTTCGAATTTAAAAGTCAATTTGGAAGTAAATTTTAAAATCATGCGCTGACAAGCCTCCGCATAAGATGTACAAGACCCTTGTACAGGAGGTGGACCCGCTATGTCCAAAATTATTATAATCAAACGCACGCATCTTTTCCTCGCAGCAGCCGCGCTGCTCCTCGTCCTCTCCAGCTTGCTGTATATGAACCGGGGACGGATTCTTCCTGCACTAGCCGAACCGGCTGTGGAAAGAACGATCCATTTAGTTACCGGCGAGTTCAAATCGACGACCGCAGACGGGAAAACGATTGAAGCGTACCGCTGGGATCCAGGTACAGTCGTCCTGCATAAAGGGGAGAAGGTCAAGCTCAGCATCTACGGTGTAAACGGCGAGAGCCACCCGTTCTTCATTGAAGGACTGAACATCAGCGGGGAGGTCAAAAAAGGGAAGGAAACGATCGTCTCCTTTACCCCGCAGGAGGAAGGCACGTACCGCCTCATCTGTATGACGCACGCCGATATCGCACACAGCGGTCCCATGATCGGCTATATCGTCGTGGATTAGCCACACCGTAGGGCTAAGCCAAGCAGCTCCGTTATCCGCCTTTACCCAACTTGGGCGCCTTCCGAAGGCTTCGCCAGTAGCTCTCCGCCCTTTCTATGCATACACATAGCATAGAGAGGAGCGTAGATACGGCGATGCTGACTAATAAAGCGAACGAAAAGCATAAGCAGCAGTTTCCCAGCGCACGCGGGATTCGCAGAGCGTGCAGCAAAGAGCTGTACCGAACCGTCAAGCGCTTGAAAGTATGGATCTCGCCTGAACAAATGGCGGAAGCTGAAGAGCTTTATGTGAAAAAGGTGATGCTGAACCTCCCTTTCATCGTTGAGAACGGAAGCAATCGCAAGGTGCTGGCCGATTGGTTTGACGAGCATGTCGGTCCGGACATTGCTCCTCTGTGGAACGTCGAGCTGGAAGTGCTGGGCCATGCGTTCCGCAACGCATTTGGCGGTTAAAACGAAAGAAGGTCATGGGTATGCAGCGCATATCCAAATGACCTTCTTTTTTCATCTTAACGCTAGCGATATTCCGGCAGCCACTTCCCATGCGCGTCGATCAGATCGTCGCACATCGCGACAATGTCATCCATGGAGAGTTCAGCCGAGGAGTAAGCATGCAATCACCCAGTACGTTTTTGGCAAAAACGGTACTGCCTGCCCCTATAAAAGTAATCTTGGACATGGAACCATCTCCTTCATAAAGTCTTGTATATCCTCCATTTCACTATAGCTCAGGGTCACTTCCGTGCATACGGATTGAACGAACACCAATATGGACATTTGTAGTTTCTTAATGTACCCTTGAAAGATCAACACCTCGGAGGTGACCCTATGAATCCTGACCACACCTACTTTACGGTCATGATCAACCCCTTGACGAGCAATACCGAAATCTCCGTGCTTTTCAGCGGGGAAGGGCAACCCATTCCTCTCCATAAAATGGGCCCTGCGGTGCACGATTACTATCTCATTCATACCGTTCTCTCAGGCAAGGGAACATTCGAAATAGGGGGGCGCACCTATTCTTGCTCCGCGGGAGATACGTTCGTCATTTTCCCTGGAGAGCTCTTCAGCTATATCGCAGATGAAGACCGGCCCTGGCAGTATGCCTGGGTGGCTTTTGTCGGCCGCTCGGCGGGAACCATGCTTTCGTCTATCGGTGTTACCCCCGAGCATGCCGTCATTTCAGGGAGCAGCCCCCGCTCTATTCGCCACCGTTATCGGCGGATTCGGTCCTGCTTTCAGCAGTCGGACTTTCCGATGCTAGAAGATATGGAAGCCAGCGGCTGGCTTCGCCTCCTGCTAAGCGAGCTTGGGCAGGCCAATCGTCAGCGGCTTATGGTGAAACCGGCGAGCGAAACGGAGATTGACCGGCAGGTGGGACAAGCGATTCGTTATCTGGAGCTTCAGTACACGCAGCCTGTCTCCATTGACGAACTGGCTCATATGTTGGGCTACCATCGTACGTATCTATGCAAAATGTTCAAGAAATCCACAGGCTTATCCCCGATGCAATATTTATTCAAAATCCGGATGGAGCGAGGAAAGCAGTTGCTGGCCACGTCCATGACCATCGATCAAGTGGCCTCTTCGGTCGGATTCAATGACGCGCTGTATTTCTCCAAGCAATTCCGCAAATGGAGCGGCATGGCGCCTTCCGCCTATCGTAAACATCCATCCTAAATTGACTAGAACAGGGGGAACGGCGTGAACAAATATATGTCCATTCTTTCCGATATGGAGCAAAAAATCTTGGATGGTAAGTACTGTCCGGGCCAAAAGCTGCCCTCCGTCCGCAGCGCCGCGAAGCTGTACGCATGCAGCATCAGTACAATCACTCGGGCATACACAGAGCTGGAGAAGCGCCATGCGATTTATTCGATCTCGCAAAGCGGCTTTTACGTCGTCGAAAAGCACGGAGATTCGCACAGCCGCAAGGAAAGCAAACTGATCGATTTCGCTTCGGCGTCGCCGGATTTGAACGTATTTCCGTATTTGGATTTCCAGCATTGCTTGAACAAAGCAATCGATACCTACAAATACAACCTGTTCACATATGGCGACCCGCAAGGGCTGGACAAGCTGCGCCACACGCTTGCTTCCCATTTGGCCAGCGATCAAGTGTTTACCCAAGCGGAGCGGATTGTCGTCACTTCAGGCGCACAGCAGGCGTTGGAAATTTTGGCAAAGATGCCGTTTCCGAGCGGCAACTCCGTCATTTTGGTCGAACAGCCGAGCTACGATGTTTATTTGCGTTTTCTTGAAGCTGAGGGTATACCGGTTCGCGGAATCGAGCGCACAGCGGCAGGCATTAATTTGCAGGAGTTGGAGGGGGAATTCAAAAGCGGCGGCATCAAGTTTTTTTATACGATGTCGAGATACCACAATCCGCTAGGCACCTCGTACAGTACGGAGGAGAGGAAGGCGATCGCCGCTTTGGCCACCAAATACAACGTGTATGTCGTAGAGGACGATTACATGGCTGATTTGGGCGAAGACCGGAGCTTCGATCCCATTTACGCTTACAGCCTCACTTCGCATGTCGTTTATTTGAAGAGCTTTTCGAAGATCATTTTTCCCGGGTTGCGATTGGGAGCTGCCGTGCTGCCGGAACGATTGCTGGAGACGTTTCGCACTTACAAAATGTACCCCGACACCTCGCTTCTATCCCAGGCAGCGCTCGACGTGTATATCAAAAACGGCATGTACGAGCGGCACAAGCACAAAATATACAGCCAATACGCGGCACGAATTTGCGCGTTGAATGAGACATTGCAGCGGTATAACGATGAAGGATTGATCCAAGCATCAGGTGTCAGTTCAGGCGTTTATATGCAGTTTAAGCTGCCGCAAACGGTCAACATGGAACGGCTGGTCAAGCGTCTTTTGACAAGAAAAATTAGCGTCGTGCCCGGGAAAGGATTTTATTTATCCAGTTACCTGAATCGGGAAAAATTTTTGCGGATCAGCATTTCACGCGCGCATCTTGAGCAAATCGATGAAGGGGTTAGGGCAATCGTCGAGGAAGTGGGTCGGGGAAGCAGGCAAATGTAAAGTGTAATTTAAGAAAACTAAACCCATACCCATACCCATACCCATACCCACTTCTGTTCTACTCTGTGCTGCCTTCCACTTCTTTTTTAACTAACCTGTCTTCCAACCGGTATTCCTATCCATGAACACCCCTGTAAAATCCCGGGTACATTTCGCCTCCGCAAGCTTCGCAAGAGAACGGAGGAGGTACTGCTGGATCGCCTATTCACCATGCACAGCGATATCCACGGAACTACGATGCCTTATTCCACGGCAACGTCCCTTTTCTCCCCCTGAAGCGGAACTGTGGTGCGTTAAATGAGCAAAACTGTGCCTGAAACCCAGCATTTCCTGCTCATAAAGTACTGTAGTTCCGCGAAACGTCCCTACAACCGAAAATACCGCCTCTTAACGCACCTACGTTCCGCTCACCCGTGCAAAAAGACGATCTATCGCAGATCGTGGCGGTACTTCTATACTCCAAACTGCTGTGGCACTTCCGGATCTTCTGCGTCCATCCTGCCAAATGCTCGTGCCACACGATACATGCGGAATCCCTCCGCTCCGCGAGCTCGTCACACACACATACCTGACGACATATGCTCTCCGTTAGAATGGGCATCCCTAACGCTTTAATTCTGCAAAAAATTTAAACATACTTTGTGGACAAATGCGCAGCAGCGGCTTCTGCTTCGCCATAGGCTTTTTTCAATAGTTCGTCGCGATCCAGAACAGCACTGCCTTGAACTCGAATGAGTTGATAATCTTCAAGCCCCATGAAATTAAACATCGATTTAAGGTATTTATGCGAGTACTCAACCTCCGTATACCAATCATTATTGGTGTACACCGCCCCGCTTCCTTGAATTACAAGTACGCTGCGGCCATCCTTCAGCAGTCCCACCGATCCATTCTCAGTGTATTTGAATGTCTCGCGGGCAATTAAAATGTTGTCCATGTAATCTTTCAGCTTCGATGGAACATTGAAGTTATGCAGCGGCATCACAATGACATACTTGTTTGCTCGTTTAAATTGCTGCAATACCTCAGACATCCTCTCAGTAACCCGCTTCTCTTCCTCAACAAGTTGTTCGCCATTCGCCAATTTCCCCAATGCGCTTAACACTGTCTGATCGATCGAAGGAATCTCTTCTCCATAAAGATTGACTTGATCGATGGTCTCATTGGGATTCAGTTCCTTGTAAACATGCTTAAAGTGATTCAAAACATTCAAGCTCACAGATGATGCAGATTCAACTTTGGGATGGGCATTAATAACAAGCATCCGATTTTCCATGTTTATTCTCTCCTTTTAAAGATCATATATCGCCATCTTATTGACGACAATTATAATCGACGATATATTATATCCATAATATATCCCTTAGCTTTTATCCTGTCAATGCCATTTATGGATCGCAGGCTGCACAGGAAATTACCATGTTTGACAAGAAAAACAAATCTCCCTAAGATGATTACTAACAACGTTTTCAACCAGAAAGCAGGTGTTTGCGTGCAGTACAGTATTGGTGTTGAATATACGCTACATTGCCTTGTTTATTTAATTGATATCCCACATGACGCTACCATTGGCATAAAGGAACTTTCCGCTTTTCAAGGCGTTTCCGAGACCTATCTCTCCAAAATTTTCAGCAAATTAACAAAAGCCGGCATCGTAAGCTCCGTACCGGGTGTAAAGGGCGGCTATAAACTGGCAAAGTCTCCGGATGATATCTCCTTTTGGGATGTTATCGAAGCCGTTGAGGGGGCTACCCCCATCTTTCAATGCAAAAATATTATCGCGAACGGCTACCTCTATCGGGACAAAGAACACGATGCGTGTTCTTCAGGCACTCCTTCCTGCCTGATCAACTCAGTTATGCTCGAAGCGGAAGACCATATGCGCATTTTCCTGCGCGGCAAAACGCTGACCTGGTTGAATGAAGAGCTGGATACCGCGTTGTCCAAACAAATACGCAGCGAAACGCGTGCCTTTTTTTCCAAAAGCGGGGTGAAATCTTCCTAATGAGTGATTTGAATAGATTATTTCGTAAACGACTCGGCATGCCGGAAAACGAAAAACTAACCTTCGAGGATTTAGATAGCTTGCTTGAAAAAACAGCAACGACCTTCCCTTTCGAAAACTTAAACATCATTTCAAATCGAACAAGCACGATAACCAAAGAACATTTGGTTGACAAAATTCTTTTAAACGGCGAAGGCGGCCTATGCTATCAATTGAATCCGCTGCTTTACCTTTTCTTGATCGAAAACGGGTTTCATGCGCGGTTAATACGCGGAGATGTCTACAATCATGATACGAACGGCTGGTCGAATCTCGGGAGAACCCATGTTACGATTCTTTTGCAGCACGAAGGGCACACGTACTTGGTCGATACAGGATTTGGAGGAAACCTGCCGCTAAAACCTGTACCGCTAAATGGAGAAACGACCTCGTCGTACAACGGGGAATTTCGAATCAGAGCAACAGACATTGAGCATGGGGACTATATCCTTGAAATGAAACTCTCCTACAAAGATACAGATTGGAAACTAGGCTATGTGTTTGATACAAGGCGGCCTTTGGAAGATTTATCTGAAGCAAACGAAGTCCAGCAACTCGTCTCCCAGCACAAAGATTCACGATTTAATAAAACTCCGCTGATAACGAGGCTGAATAAGGATGGCAATATCACATTAACTGATACATCCTTCACTCAATGGATTCATGGCGAGTCAAAAAAGGAACAGATTGATCGCGCTACGTTCAAAGAGCTGGCCAAACAGCATTTTGGATTTCAGGATTTATGAGAGGAAACGGGGGATATTCCCATGTCTTTGGAAAAACAAAAAGCACAACTGTTGGGGGAATTCCTGAAATCTCGCCGAGAGAAATTGAGCCCTTCTGAAGCAGGGCTTCCGTTTGGTTACGGAAAAAGAAGAACTCCCGGCCTTAGACGGGAGGAAGTGGCGCAACTCGCCCATGTCAGCACCACATGGTATACGTGGCTGGAGCAAGGGAGGGCCGTGACGCCATCAAGGCAAGTATTGGACAGTATAGCCAGGGCGCTTCGGTTAAGTGAGAACGAACACCAGCATGTGCTCCACCTGGCTAACATGGATGTGCCAAGTGCTCCTTCTTCCGCCCAGATCATGTCGCCGGATATTGAAAAAATAGTCCACCAGATTCAATATCCAGCTTTTATTGCAACGGATCGTACAGAGGTTCTAAGTTGGAATGCGTCGGCATGCCAAGTTATTTGCGATTTTCCTTCTTTGGCTCCTGAAGACCGGTCCATGGCTTGGCTTGTTTTCACCCATGAGGCGCTGCGCAAATCTATCTTGGATTGGGAGGCATATGCCCAATATACAGCTGCTGTGCTTCGCGGACGCTATGAAAAGAGTCTGAACGATTTGACGTTTCGCAGGCTAATCGATCGATTAATCGGCGCAAGCCCCGAGTTTCGGGAGCTTTGGTCTACCCATGACATTACGGAGAAGACGATAAAGACGCTTTGCTTCAACCACCCACAAGCGGGATTGCTGAACTTTACCGTTAATTCTTTTTCACAAATTAACGGCAACACCAACGCGCATTGCTGCGTGTATATCCCGGTTGAGGGAACAGGCACCAGTGAAAAATTACAATCTCTGATCCAGCACTAAACGAGGGCAATCCTCTTTTCACTGCCTTACTTTCAGCACCAGCTTGCCTGTTGTTATTCGCTCTTCAATCCGGCGGTGAGCCTCCCCCGCCTCCTGCAATTCCAAAATATCCGTTACATCGACCCGGATGTCTCCTCGTACCACAAGGGACAACGCCTTGCGCGCAGCTTCCGAAATGAGATCTGGGGCGTAAACGCTCATTTGTTGTAAATTAAAACCAAGCACGGCTTTGCTCGTAAACCACAACTCGTTAATGGATTGTTGGACGTCTTCGGCGTCACTGGCATTCCCCATAGCTACTAATCGGCCAAAGGGCTTGAGTACCTGAAGTGCTGTCTTCCGCATGCTGCCGCCAACCGGATCAACAACGATGTCGACCCCCTGGCCTCTGGTAAGCTCCATGACCGATTGCTCATGGCCGTCCCTGAGGAAAACAGCGTCGTATCCAAGACTCTTGGCATATTCGATTTTATCTTTGCTGCAAACGGTTCCCATCACACAACCTGCCCCGAGTTTTCGGGCTATTTGCCCCAAGGCGCTTCCGACCCCTCCGGCGGCTGCATGCACGAGCACTGTTTCTCCTTGCCGCATGCGGGACACCTCGGAAACGATCAAGTATGCCGTTGTTACGTTCGACGGGAATGCAGCGGCAGCAGCAAGATCCAAGGCTGACTCTTTTACTTCGTCAAGCGGAAAGACGAACTGCGATGGGACTTTGACGACCTCCGCATACCCGCCTCCTTCTCCAATGGATAAGGCCGCAACGAGCTGCCCTACACGGAAACCAGTGACCCGCTCACCTAATGCCCGAATGGTCCCGGATACCTCGATGCCTGGAACAAACGGCAGGGGCAGATTAGAAACAACCCCTTTTCGAAAAAGAACCTCGGCGTAATTGACCCCGGCGTAAGCAACATCGATTGTGATCTCATACGGACCTGGATCAGGGATGGCAACATCCTTTAAAGCAAGAACTTGAAAATCTCCAAATTGAGGAATAACAACTGCACGCATAGTAGCGCCTCCTTTTTCTTATAAAGCCTTATATGGTCTTCATTATGCAGAATTTAAAGGTAGGCAGCCAGTGAGTGATTATACGGGTATTGGAACTAACAGGATGCTTGATTCCAGGTATATCTACTATGCTATAATGCAAAGAATCAGCCTATGGAGGTTCTAAATTATGAAAATATATGTCATTCTGTCGTTCAACGAGGACGGTATGGAAAATGTGTTTGTAGGCACGGATGAGGAAAAAGCGCTCTCGCTGAATCCCTCCGATTTTGAAAATTGCGATGCGCTTTTCGTAGAAATTTGGGAAGACGGAGAAAAAACAGACGATTACCGCCTGGTCTAATTGGACGAAAACAAAAAGAAGCAAGAACCCTTCATGAGCGGGCTTTTGCTTCTTTTTTCGTTGGTTTTCTTATTCTTGCGCTGCACCTATTCATCTAACCGCTTGGCATAACAGTGCCTCGGAAGGCCGCCATACATAGGACGAGTAAATTGATGTTCCAAGCCTGCGGCTTCTAAGTTCCGCCTGCTGACATGATTATCGGGATGAACGGTGGCGTACAGATATAAGCAGCCGCTCGCCCGGGCGCGCTCTTCCCGGAGTTCATGGAAACGGCGCTGCAAGCCTCGCCCGCGTACGGATTCATGCACCACTGTAGCGTCAAGCACCGCGACCCGATTCAGTTCATCGTCCGGCACCCCGAACTCCCTGCCGAGATTGCCCGCTTTGAGGCCTGGGAACGCCAGTACGGTATAAGCGACCATCCTCCCATCCAGAAAAGCACCATATATTTCGCCTTCGTTCTCTACATGAGCATGCAGGTACTCTACATCGTCCATTGCGAATATCGCTCCTGAGGAAAGACGCGACACAACGTCCATCATCAGGTTATAGGCCTCATAAACCTCTTCGTTTCCGATCCGGCGAATCTCCACCTCGACAACCTCCTACCTATGATGCTTCCGTTATTTCAATCTCTTTCTTCCCATAAATGCGATGAAGGACGAAGCTGAGCAGCAAGCCTACAAAGGACATGCATGAAATCAGGACATATAAGGTGCTGGCGCCTAAAGCTTCATAAACCCATCCGCCTAGGTAGGAAGCCACAATGCCCGAAACACCAAAGAAAAGCAAGGCAAGCACCGTCTGGCCTGTAGCTTTCCACTCCTCAGGGACGATTCGGTACAGGTACTGAATGGCCGCCGAATAAAAAATCGGAAATGTAAAGATTTGCAGCAGTTGTATATACGTCAGCCAATGAGGATCCGTAATCCAGGCCGAGAGAAGGAAGCGGATCACATAAAAAATGCTGGCAAACGCGATGATAATCATCTCTTTGCCCTTGCGCAGCCACCAGAAGCTCAAAGCGAATACGAGGATCTCGCTTCCCGCTGCAAGAAACCAAGCTTGACCTACCAGATCGGCCGTTCCGCCCAATTTCCGAATATATACGCCAAGATACGTATCGTTAATGCGCTGAGGCACGGCAGAAACAAATATCAGAATCAAAAACCAGACCGTTTCGCGATGTCCCAGAAAGTCCCGCAAGCTTCTCAGCGTAACTGGCTTCCCGGTTACTGGCGCATCCGGCAAACCGAGACAAACCAGCATGCTGATCACTCCAATGCCCGCGAACATAAGCGCCAAGCTATGAACACCGAAATAAAGCATGGCATAACCGACAGCAAGCGACGTCACCGCATACCCGAATGCGCCGAATGTGCGAATCGAGCCGTAGCTCACCCCACTGGCCTCAGCCGTTTGGAAATTAAGGCTTTCCGTTAACGGATCCAGAGGCATCAGGAAGGAATACAAGAGCATGGCAAAGAGAAGAAGAACAATAAAACTGCCTGAAGCATACAAAAAGTACCCCGTTACGGAGGAACAGGCCAACAGGAGCAGCATGATCTTTTTAATCGTTTTCGTACGGTCGCTAATCATGCCCCACATAGGTTGGGCGAAGATCGTAATAATGCCTCCCGTTCCAATAATGAGTCCGATCTTCGTCGCAGGAAGTCCCTGCGCATCCAAGTAAACCGGCAGAAAAGAGACGAACATCGCCAAGAGCGCAAAATACAAAAAGTTATACGTTCGCAGTAATTGAGTTGACTTCATGAATGACCTTTACCTTTCAATGATCCGTCTAGTTGTACAAATGATTGCCCGCCAGTTCTCGTAATCTTGCCTCATTCAGCACAAGAAGCCGGCCTTTCTTCCTGACCAACACACCTTCTTGAATCAGGCGATTGATCACGCGATTCAAGTGCCGGTAGCTGGTTCCGAGCATTTCCGCTGTTTCCGTCAATGTAGACGTGCGTATTTCCTCCGCCTGCTCGCTGCTGTTTTCCTGCGAAAACAGTGAAAGCAAATAGCTGGCGAACCGGTTCTCCACCGGATATAGCAAATTCATCGCCGATGCATTGCCAAGTGTATACAACTTATGGCTCAAATTCTGAATCATAAACCAGAGAAACGCCGGGTTGTTCGCTTCCTTCTCCATAATCAGCTCCCTGCTTATGACAAGAACCGAACATTCGCCTACAGCTTCTACGTTGTTTTTGACCGGATACTGCGCCGTCCATTCGACGTCCCCAATTAAGGATGGCGGTCTGGAGAAGCGGAGCAGCATCGTTTTGCCATTTGGGAGCAGCGTATGAATTTTCAGTTTGCCGGATACGAGCACATACAAGCCGTCCAGCATTTCCCCCATCAAACAGACCATTTCTCTATCGGCATAGACGCGAAGCTCCATCGCTTCCACGACCTGCGGTCCAAATTTATCACCCAAATGGTTCCTTCGCACAAACGTCTGAATCGCCTCAGCATCGTTAATTTTTTGCAAGATAAGCCCTCCGCTTCAGCAATTTCCGGCAGGAAACTGCCCTTCAAACAGTCTAAGGAATAACTGCCTTTAACAAATAGGACATATGTCCTTTTCTAATGTAACGGTCTTCGCCTGCCAATGCAACCTGCCCGCTTCCCTAGAAGCAGAAAAAAACAGCACCCTCGACCTGCTTGCGAGAGTGCTGCTTATCTATTTGTGCGCCGAATTACACGGCTTCCCCATCTGCCGCCGGGATACCGAAATTCGGCGTCCCATCCTCATGCCAGCCAAGACGCTGCGCGCGCATGTGGCGGTTCGGATCATAAAGCGGATCCCCAACAATTTCCTTGTAATTACGGGCATGGTAAACGAAAATATCCTCGGATCCGTCACTCGACACCGTGAAGCTGTTATGGCCTGGACCATACTGCCCAGTAGACTCATTGGTGGTGAACACAGGCGTCGGGTTTTTCGTCCACGAACCAGGGTCCAGCAAATCGCTATCTTCCGAAGCACTCAGCAAGCCCATCGCATAGTTAAAGTCTGTCGCGCTGGCGGAGTAGCTGATAAAGATTTTGCCGTTCTTTTTAATGACAGCCGCGCCTTCATTTACATGAAAGCCGATAATTTCCCAGTCATGCTCAGGTCGCGCAATCATGACTTGTTTGCCCAGAATCGTCCATGGGTTCTGGAGCGGAGCCATGTACAGATTCGAATTACCGAAGATGTCAGGGTCTTTTTGCGCCCATACCAGATAGTGAACGCCACGATGTTCAAATTGAGTTGCGTCGAGGGCGAACGACTCCCAGTCCGTGCGAATTTGCCCCTTCTCCACCCAATCGCCTTCTAAAGGATTCTCAGAACCATTTTCAAGAACGAACATGCGATGATCGAACAACCCGTTATTGGTCTCTGTCGTCCGCGCCGCCGCGAAATAGATATACCACTTGCCATGTATATAATGAATTTCAGGTGCCCAAATATTAGCGCTCATGGGACCACTCTCATATTTTTTCCATACGGTAACAGGCTCTGCGGCAGCAAGCTCTTGAATCCCCCTTGCTCTGCGCACTTCAATTCGATCATATTCAGGTACGGATGCGGTGAAATAGTAATAGCCGTCCGTATGCTTATACACCCACGGATCAGCCCGCTGCTCAATAATTGGATTTACGAATGTTTCGGCTGTACCCACTGTTCTCTCTCTCATGTATGATTCCACTCTCTTCTTTATCATAGAATGACTTCCTTCAAATCTGCCCGACGCTTTCACATCGGTTGAAAATACATAATGCGTGTCTCCTTTGCCAGAAGTACACACGCCAGTTTACCGCAACCTTCGCGATGTCTCATCCGTTAGCCTTTAACACCGCCGACAGTAAGACCGGAAATGAAGTATCTTTGGAAGAAAATAAAAAGAATCAAGATCGGCAGAACAGCAAGTACACAACCAGCAAGCAAAATTTGATAATTATTGCCGTAAGGCGTAATGAGAGAACTTAGACCAATCGGAAGTGTAATCATTTCTTTCGTACGCAGCACCAGTGATGGCCAGAGGAAGTTATTCCAGTTGCCCAGTGCTTGAAGAATCGTCATCGCGCCAAAGGCAGGAACCATTAAAGGAACAAAAATGCGGTAGAAGATGCCATATTCCGTGCAACCATCAATACGTCCCGCATCCATAAACTCTTTGGACAACCCGCTGGCATACTGACGGAAGAAGAACACCGGGAGCGGAGCGACGACAAAAGGCAAAATAACGCCCCAGTACGAATCGATCATTTTGAAATTAATGATGAGTTTATAAAGCGGAAGCATAATAATTTCCAGAGGAACCATCATCATCAATAGAATCATGGTGAACACGACATTTTTAAACCGGAAATTATACATCGCGAGCCCATACCCAACGGCAGATGAGAAAAACAGCGTCACAATCGTACCGAAAATCGTGATAACAATACTATTCTTGAACCAAGTAAAGTACGTTTGCGCCGATTTCGTAAACAATGAGGTGTAGTTATCCATCGTTAACAATTCCGGCTGAATGCGGAAGGTAAGTCCTTGGCTGATCACCATATTGGCCGGCTTAAAGGATGCAAGCGTGATCGCATAGAAGGGCAGGAGGACCAGGATCGCAACAACAATGAATAACAACACCATCATTACGGAAGAAAAAGTAAGTGATCTCTTATTATCCACTTGTTAGTCCTCCTTATTGAACAATCCAAAAAATTTCAATTGGATCATATTTAGTAGTAGTGTTATGGCCAATAAAGTGAGTCCAATTGCTGAACCCATACCGAAATCGTTTTGCTCAATACCCTTTTGATAAATGTACCCAACCATGGTAAGACCGATATCATTAGGCGATCGGTTACCGCTCCACAGCATGTAGCTTTCGATAAACATGGATAAACCGCCGAATACACTAATCGTAAGCACATAGATCGTTACAGGTTTAAGCAGCGGAACCGTAATGCGCGTGAACTTGGTCCACGTTGTCGCCCCGTCAATTTCCGCGGATTCATACAGTTCCGTCGGAATATTTTGCAAACCGGACAGGAAGTATATGATATTGACCCCAAGCCAGCGCCAAGTAGCCAGCAGCACCAGTGTAATCATGCCGAACTGCGCGCTGCCCAGCCATTTCATCTTCCCTACGCCGAATACGCCCAGAACGGAGTTAACGAAGGAATTTTCCAATTCCCCGAACAGCATGCGGAAAATTGTACCTGCTACAACCGCAGAAACCAGTGCGGGAACAAACAGGGTGGAACGGAAGAAATTTTTGAAAATCATCATCTTGGCATTCAAAAATACCGCAAACACAAGCGGAAATGGAATTAATACCACTAACGTTAACACCGTATATAGGAAACTGTTAAAAATAGCTCTGTAGAAATGGGCATTTAGCAATTTCTCATAATTTTTTAATCCGATATACTTCGTGGCTCCAGGCAAAATCTCCTGAAAGCTCATCTGAACCGTAGATAGAACGGGATAAGCAAAAAAGACCAGGAACGTGATCAGAAAAGGAAGAACAAAAATATAGGGTGCGGTTTTCTTTGAATATAGCAGACTTGTTCGTTTAGACCGTTTTGAAGCTACTGCCGTAAGTGCGGCTTGTTGATCCATCACGTTTCCTCCTTTCTGTGAAACAATCACTAGCCTGGCAAGCTGCAAGGCTAGTGATGATTAAAATGAATATATGATTATTGCTTGCGAACTTCTTCAGCAACAGCTTTCAACACTTTAGCCGGATCTTCCAGGTCGTTAATAATTTTGAACTCGGCGGAACGTTTCACCGCATCAATGATAGCAGGCGTTTTCTCGCCAATATTAACCGGTTTGATCTCATCCTTTACTGTGTTAAGCGTATCGAAAATGTTTTCGCCGAAGTATTCGGTGAATTTATTTTTCTCTTTCAGCGCAGGGTCATTCCATACGTCTGAACGGATAGGGTCAAAGCCAAGCTGTTTCCAGATCTCGATAGCGCCCTCTTTGGACAGCTTCGCATAGGCAAGGAACTGTTTCATTACATCTTGAACCTTGGATTGCTGCGTGATGACCGTTCCAGTACCGCCCATACCTGCTGAGCGCGCACCGCCTGCTTCCCAAGCCGGCATTGGCTTAATGACGATTTTGCCTTTAAGTTCAGGCATATAATCGGTGAAACGGCCCATGTACCACATTGGCATCCAGATCGAAGCTGCGCCGCCTTTATTCATGAAAGCGTAGTACTCTTCAGCATGGTGGAATCCGCCTGGAGCCGGAACCGCAATTTTATCTTTCACCAGATTTTGCAGGTATGTCATGGTTTTGATGTTTTTCTCGCTGTCCAGCGTGACGCTGCCGTCTTTACCCAGAAGATCGGAATCCTGCTGCGCAATCAACGGCCACATCGACCATTGCTCAGTTGCTTCTACCGTCGTCATCGGCTTGCCCGTTTTCTCAAGAACGGTTTTACCGGCTGTACGGAAGTCATCCCAAGTTTTGATATTGTCCGGATTCACACCGGCTTTGTCGAGAATTTCTTTATTGTAGTAGATAACGGAAGCACCTACATGATAGTCAATTCCATAGTATTTACCATCTTTAGCATAAATATCGAAACGCGATTTAACGAGGTTCTTCATTTCAGGCTCAATGATATCGTTCAATGGAACAAGTTGAGGCGTACCTTTCAAATAGTTGGCGAATTTACTGATCTCAATGTCTGCCATATCTGGAGCGCCGACGCCTGTTTGCAGGGCAACCAGCAATTTATTATGTTCATCATCATATGGGAATACATTACCTTCAAATTCAATCGGTTTTTCAGGGTGCTGCTTATTCCATTTCTCAGCCATACCTTGGTAGTACTTAGAATGAAGCTCATTGAACGTCCAGAAAACAACTTTAGTTGGTTTTCCAGCGGCTGCCGTACCTGTCGTTGCACTTGGGCTATTCGTTCCTGCCGGAGAGCTAGCTGCCGGTTTATCTTCTGACTTGCTGCACGCCGTAAGCGCTAACATCGAAGCCATAGCAACCGTTAATACTTTAAATGTCGTCTTGCGCATGTTTAAATTCCCCCAATCAACTATTTGCTTCATCTAAATCGTTTCATATTTATCTAAAACAATTTATGTTTTCATATTACAATCCTCTTTTTTATTTGTCAACACTAATTTGAATGCGCTTACGAAAGCTTTAAATACTACATTTTTCCAATTTAAACCGCTTAATTGATAAGTTGACACTTTAAAATGATGTATCGTGACATACTATCTCTTTCACATTTATATAAAATAATAGATATCATGCTCACATTACGCTTCTGAGAAATAATTTGTCATATAAAAAGTTATATTTTTTTCCAATTCCCCTTTTTGTTTTACATAAATAATTCGTTTTCCGCCAAAAATCAATTATTTTAGCCTTTATCTTTATTAATTTACGTATATCATTTATAATAAATGTAAAATAAACAAGGAGACAGGACATATGATATACATCAAAGAGCTCCGCTCTGGTTTAAATATATTTAAAGCATTAAGTTCAGAGATTCGAATCGAAATTCTTGAGCTTCTGGCCAAAAATCAAAGTTTAAACTTAAATGATATTGCTACCAAGCTTCAATTGACGAATGGCGCTATCACCATGCATATCAAGAAGCTCGAAGAAAGCGGTTTAATCGAAATTAATACCGCCGTAGGCAAGCATGGTCTTCAAAAGATTTGCTACCTGAATGAAGAAAAACTTATGGTTGATCTTCGCAGCAAAGATATCGACAATCTGTACGAAGTCAACATCAAAGTGGGTCACTACAGCAACTATCAAGCGCTGCCTACCTGCGGTCTTGCCACGAAAGACAGTATTATCGGGGATTTCGATGATCCGAGATATTTTGCCGATCCGCAGCGAATCGATTCCCAAATTGTCTGGCTCGCAGAAGGCTTCCTGGAATATCGGATACCGAATTATTTAAAACCGAACCAATTATTTAAGGAAATTCAATTTTCCATGGAATTAAGCTCGGAGGCGCCAGGCTTTTGCAGTAATTATCCATCCGATATTTATTTCTATATTAATGGTCAAGAGATCGGCTTCTGGACAAGCCCTGGTGATTTCGGTGACAAGCGAGGCACGTTCAATCCGGACTGGTGGCCGCCGCACCTCAATCAATACGGCGTGCTAAAACTGATCCGTGTGAATGAAGAAGGCAGCTTCATTGACGGCTGCCGCATCTCTGATGTGACGCTGTCAGATATCAATCTGGATTATAAGAGTGATATTAACTTCAAGATGGCCGTCGACGATAAGTCGAAAAACAAACGCGGCTTAACCATCTATGGCCAAAATTTCGGCAACTACAACCAGGACCTGCTAGCGCGGGTGCTCTATACGGATCAAGAAGAATAGGAAAAGGGCAGCAGGAATGTGTGAGATTCCTACTGCCCTTTAAATTTGCAAACAAGTTTAACGTGAATGCAAGCTTCCTCTTAATTTCTCCACGGCGATTTGCGCCTCGGTATCCTGCAAAATTTCACCTGGCTTGTTCCCTTTACCAAGAATATAGCCCGCAAATGTAACACCTGCGAAATCGAAAATATATTGAAACTGCTGGATCAACGGCTTCCCTTTTTCCTGCGGCTCATCATCCCCGACTGCAATTACATAAGCGGTTTTCGTGGACATTTTCGTTTTGAAGTGCGCCCTATCTTCAACTAAAGATTGCGACCATCGGTCAACAAACGTTTTCATGACACCTGACATTCCATACCAATAAATCGGCGTAGCAAACACGAGGACATCCTGCTCCAGAATGCGGTTTATCAGCATCTGGTAGTCATCATCCGGGTAAGCTCCGCGTTCCGTATGCCGATAATCATCGATCGCTTGGAGGTTATAATCGGACAAATAAATCTGATCCGCTTCAGCCCCCCCAACGAGTTGATTGGCAAGCGTGTCTGAATTCCCCTGTCTGCGGGAACTCCCGTAAAGAACTGCGATCCCCATTTTTTCTCCTCCTTATATGTTTTGCTCGTTACTCGGAAGCCAGATCTTCAATTTGTCCTGAAGATAGCTCGCTTACTAGTTCGCTGAACGGAACTCTTCGCGATCCCCGAGGATTAGCGAAGGACGGAGTATATTAAGGAGCGCAGTCCCAGAGCGGATAGTTCCTCTTCGAAGATAGTCGCTTCCATTATCATCTTCGGCGCCCCGACAATGGCTGTAGTTCCCACACACACAGCCCCCTATTTTGCCTGGCATCAAACCTCCCAATCACTCCGTAGCTGCTCATAAATCATAATTAAATACGCGGAAGGATCGGGCCGCTCACTACGCCAATCATGCTCGAATTTTCTCGCAAAATGGTCTGAAATCGGTATAGCTAGCTGCTTCAGCCTTGCCGCATGCATAGTCGGAAGCCGCTCGATCCAAGCCTGCAAAAGCTGCCAATCCTCAGCTGCCACAGTTTGCTTTATGTAGGGATCAAGCTCTACAGGAGACATTTTGAATTTCCACTTGGCTATCGCTTTATCGATCTGGCGTCTGCGTTTCAACCGCTCGCTTCTGGCTTCAATAACAACAATCGTTCCTGCCACCATATCCCCGATCCGCTTGTCCTTGGATGTAAAAAAAATCGCAACGGCTCCGAGAAAATAGGAAGTAGGCAGTACATCCAGCAGCCGAAATAAATTACGGATAAGAATCGATAATATTGTCGCAGATTGCCCATTATTTTGAAGCACACGAAGCCCTGTTACTCTCTTGCCGGGGGTTTGCCCGCCCATATAGGCTTCGGTGCAAACAAAGTAGCCTACATTCACAACAATAAATAAAACAAGGATAATTACAATTATATAGTCAGCAACGGTCGGCATCCAATTTCCCGTATACAACCGACTTACACCAACTATGGCGATTAGCAGGACCCCGTTGAAAACCAGTAAAATCAAAGCATCGAGCAAATGGGCCAGCGCCCTGCTGCCGAGTCCCGCGGTTTGAAACTGCAGCTGCACCTGCTCGGGGGTAATGATCGTCAGTTCTTTATCCAAGGACTCGTTCATAGCATCTCCTCACGGATTCAAAATTATGGTAAAATATACAGGATCATCAGGCGTATTGCTTACGATGCCAGTTTTGCTAAAGCAAAACTTTTAGGAGGCCCGCATGGAAATATCACGCTTTATTAAAGAAAACAAACCACAATGGACCGAACTTGAGCAGCTCCTCGCACAGCTTAATAAAGGAAGAAACAAGCTGCAAGCCAGCCATTTGAACCGATTCGCCGAACTTTACAAAATAACGACGACACACCTTGCAACGATGCAGACTCACCGTCCTGCGGATGAAACGACGATCTATCTGAATCATCTCGTATCGGGAGCGCACAATGCGATGTACAAAGAGAACAACAAAAGCACCACACAGATGAAGACATTTCTTCTCCACTACTTTCCCTCGCTTATCCAAGCGAGAATACTGTTTGTCGCTTTTGCCCTTCTCCTTTTTTTGCTTGGCGGACTGCTCGGTTTCTTGTCGGTTTGGAACGATCCGCTTAATCTTCATTTAATTCTGCCGGGAGGGATGGCGGACAACATCGATCCATCCAAAACGGCAGAGCCCCGCGGGAATCTGCATAGCCCGCTCGTCTCTACCACCATTATGACGAATAACATTAAAGTCGCCGTGCTCGCTTTCATCAGCGGAGTCACGCTTGGCATCGGCACCGTTTACCTTATGATCACCAACGGACTCCTCATAGGCGCATTGGCTGCGGTATTCATGCAATCAGGGAAAAGCTACGTGTTCTGGGCCTATATTTTACCTCACGGGATTATTGAAATGACGGCTATTTTCATCGCAGGCGGAGCCGGGTTATATATGGGATACCGCTTCTTCGTACCCGGCCCGTTTCCGAGAAAGCTGCGCTTTCTAGAATCGGCCAAAGAATCGGCTAAACTGCTCATCGGCACGATTCCTCTCTTCATAATTGCAGGACTGATAGAAGGCTACATTACGCCTTCCACACTTTCCCTGGAGGTTAAATACCTGATAGCCGGAGTCACGTTACTGCTGCTTGCGCTATATTATGTGTACGGCATTAGAGTACGTCGCGAGATTTCAAATCCAAATATGCGTTGACCGCGCTTAGCGTAAGTTGGTCGGCTGGGACATCCATAACCGGGATGCCTCGGCCGGCCATTTTCGTTACATAGGCATGTCGTTCCCATGTGAATTTATGAGCGATGCTTTGCCTGTAAGCTTGACGGCTATCCTCCGCACGAATGCGGCTCCACTGATGCAGAAGCGGATCATGCAACGAGAGCAGCAGCGCCTGGTGGCTTTTGCGCAGCCTCTCTACATAGAGCAACAGTTCATGATTATACATATAGCTCTCCATATCTGAAAAAAGCACGACGAACGAACGCTTCTTCAGAAAACGAAGCACATGAGACATCGCAATCCCTGTGCTAGACTCCAGGAAATCAGTCCGCAAATCATAGACGGCCCGGGTTAATTCCTGAAGATGCAGGAGTCCCTTGCCGGGGGGAACGTACACTTTCACGCGGTTCGAATAAGCGAGCAGAGCTACTTGATCTCCCTGTTTCAGGGCAACAGCAGCCAAAGTCAAAGCAGCCTCCAGCGTACGGTCAAGCTTCACTTGCCCCTCCAGCTCAATGCCCATTTGGCGGCCGCAATCGAGCACCAGCGCAACAATTTTCCCTTTTTCCGGTTGGTAAAGGTTCGTCATGAGCTTGGTCGTGCGAGCCGTCGCTTTCCAATTGATGTGCCGGATATCATCGCCCTGCACATAATCACGAATATAGTGAAACTCTGAACCGCTGCGCTGCTTTTTGAACAGCCGATGCCCTTCCAAAATCAAAGCATCCTGCGCAGCACCGAGTACACCTCGCACCTGCGAGAGGTCGGGATAAATATCGATCGTATCTGCTTGCGTCAGCTGCACCTGTTTTTTCCACAAACTCAAGCCGCCCCAATAGCGCAGGTAGACATGGGCCAGCACATACTTTCCTCTTTCGAGAGCCATCGTCGTATAAAAGAAAGATGCCTCCGTTCCGTCGAACCTGCCGCCAAGCGAATTACGGACGGCACTGAACACAGCAGGCAAGTCGTCACTGAGCTCAACTTGAACGGATTGACCGGTCTTCGCACGAAGCTCGAGACCAACTTCAAATCCGCATCTAACATCCATCCGGTCGGGAAGCTTCCGATGAATCGTCCATGTGCTGCGCTTGGGAAGGAGAAGCAAATCAACGCATGTCAGCACCACGAGCAGAGCATTGTAGCTCCAGAACACAGGAAGTCCGACCCCATATAGGGAGCCCAGCACGGTGACAGCCGCTCCCGCCATAACAAGCGCGATAAACCGCTTAGTCGGCAGAACGAAATCCTGCAGCAGAAGCTTAGCGAGGAACCGGAATGGAGCCGAGCGTCTCTTGGATGATGTGGTCACTGGTTCCGCCCTCCAATTCCGCTTGAGGCGTTAGCAGCAGCCTGTGCCTCAGTGCCGGTCGCGCGACAAGCTTGATATCGTCGGGCGTGACGTACGTCCGCCCTTCCAGCAGCGCCCACGCTTTGCTGGCCATTAGCACGGCAATGCCCGCACGCGGGCTTGCCCCGAGCTGTATCCGTTTGGACTCGCGGGTTTTGCGGATCAACGTAGCAATATAAACGTAGAGAGATTCCTCCACGACAATATCGGCCAACTTTCGCTGCTCCTCGGCAATTCGCTCAGGCGTGAATACAGCCTGAAGCGATTGCTCCAGCTCCTGACGAAACGGCACGTGTCGGCGCAGAATGTCTACCTCCGCTTCTTCGCCGGGATAATCCAGCACCAGCTTAAACAAGAAGCGGTCGAGCTGCGCTTCGGGCAGCGGGTAGGTCCCTTCGTATTCAACTGGATTTTGTGTTGCGACTACAAAGAACGGATCAGGAAGCTTATACGTGTTCCCTTGAATCGTCACCTGCCGTTCTTCCATCGCTTCGAGCAGCGCCGCTTGCGTCTTCGGCCCAGAACGATTGATTTCATCAGCTAGCAGCACATTCGTGAAAATCGGCCCCTTGATCGTTGTAAAGCTCTGATCCTGCATATGGTAAATGACACTGCCGGTGATGTCGCCGGGCATCAAATCAGGCGTAAATTGGATGCGGCGATACTCGCCGCCGGACAGCTCCGCCAGTGTGCGGGCCATTCTTGTTTTGCCGAGACCCGGCACCCCTTCGAGCAGCACATGGCCGCCAGCCAGCATAGCGGTTACCAGCAGCCGGATGTTGAGCTTTTGCCCCAGCAGGCGCTGCTCCATCGATTCGATTAATTGATTCATTTCGCTCACTCCTTCTCCAGGTAGGCGATCATGTCGCCCATCTCACGCGTTCGTTCAACGAACGCTTTCGCGTTCACGCCCCGCTGCTTCGCAGCGCGGGGCACAGAGCCGTCGCCGCCGTCCGCAGCCGGCGGCCAATCCTCCAGCAGGCGTGCCAGACGCGCCGCCTGCTCCTCGGGCCAACGGCCGCGCGCAGCGGCCGCGGCCTGCACCGCACTTACGCTGGGGCTGAGCCCCCAGCGCTGAGCCAGCAGCTGCCGCAGGAGCTGCTGCTGGTGCGCCAGCGCCTCGTCGCGGAAGCCGAGGCGCTCATACCAGGCGGCGACGGCTAACACGCCCTCGTCGCCGCGCCGGACCGTCCACGCCCGCGGCGTGTGGACGGAACCAAAACGCTTGCCGCGCAGCCAGAGCCACATCAGCAGCGCAAGGCCAAGCTGCACGCTGGCGAGCACGAGCCACGCGGGATAAACGGCCAGCAGTCCGGGCTTCGTCCCTAAGCCGTGATGGGTCTCATCGACCCAGACGGCATGCCACGACTTCGCGAACAGCGGCCAGATCAGTTCGAAATGGGATGCTCGATCAATCGTCCCATTCTGCATCCAATTCGGGGTCAGCACCACGGTGATGTTGCCCGCTCCCACCTGAAAGCGGCTGGCCAGCACGCCGCTTTCATCGGCGAACAACGTCTGCCCTTCATCGCCTGCCTTGAGTCGATAGGGCGTGTCCACTTCGCCGGTTAAAGGACCCTCCGCGGTTGTAAATTCCGGCCCAGCTTGAATCGCAACTGCTTGTTTCGCACCCGCGATCTTACCAGCAAGGTCCATGTCCCAACCTGCGTTCTTATCTTGGTTCTTATCTTCGTTCTTATCTTCGTTCTTATCTTGGTTCTTATCTTGGTTCTTAGCTTCGTTATTGCCCTTATCTTTACCCTTGTTCTTGCCATTCTTCCCATCTGCTTCAGCCCCGCGATCAACACGTTCGGTCGTCCACTGCGACCACCCTTCCGGATGGCGGTCGAACAGGACGAAATCATTCCCCTGCCGAACCCATTTAAGCAATTGCTCCCTATCCGACTTTGACACAGCATTCGGCTGTATGGCGACTAGCAGCATATTCGTTTCACCCGGCAGATTGTTCCAATCCAAACGCCATTCTTTAACGGCAGGCTGCTTGGTACGAAGCAGCTCTCTCCAGGCTTTGGTTCCGTCAACATCCGCTGAAAAGGATAAGTATGGCGACTGATCGGCAATCTCAGGCTTAATCAGCCAATAGCCCAGCAGCAAAAACAATAGAATACTGAGTGCTAGTCCCACATGCAGCCTATTCAGCCTTCTCATGCTTGAAGCCCCCCTCATTGCCTATTACCCCTGCCACCTGCCCGTACATCGAAACAAATTGCTCCTCTGTAACGTCTTCCTTGCCATACCAAATTCGCTCGAATACTAACGAGCTCTCCTGAAAGACAGGGAGTAACAGAGGCGCTGTTCCTGTCAGCTCCTCTGCATATTCCCAGTTTGTTTTCCATTTTTCCACACGAATCGAACGCTTTTCTTCCAGGTAAAAGAGCAGAGAAAGGAAGACCAACCGAACGCCTTCCCTCCATTCCCTTGTTCCTCTCAGAGCCGCGGCCTGCCCCCAATAATAGTCGTACGAACGGCTCAATTCTCCTAGCGGCAAGTAAGCTTTAGAGCGAATGCGTTTTTGCTTGATCAACTGTCTGGAAAACCAATAGATAGCGAACACTGCCATCGCGATCAGCAGCACCAAGAAGATCAACGTAACCCAATCGGCGGCCGTATCAGACACATTGAAATCAGGAAGCCAGCTCCACAATTTGCGAAAAAATGGTTTCAACCATTCCAACAATGAACCATGCTCTTTGACATCATACGCCTTATATTCGTCTTGATTTAAAATGTCTTCCAGCAGTTCTTTATCACTATTCATTCTTGTTATCCGAATCCTCTGGGTTCTCATTTTTCACAGGTGCTTCTTCCTCATGCCCCTGCGGCTCAGCAAATACAGTAGTATTAATTAAACTCTCAAGCCCTAAGCCTTCATTGCGTACCTTCAGATCAAAAAGGCTTATCGCATAGGGCAGCAGCCAAAGCGGCGACACCAAAATCGAGAGCAAGCTTTGGAGCAATTGCGCGCCTAGCCCCAAACCGAGAGCAGCACTAATAATTAAGCTTAATACTAATTGAAAAAGGTAAAGAATTAGAATAAGTACAAAAAACATAAGAAACAAGCGCCAGAAGCTTTTGCGTGTTAGTCTCCAACTTCCGCTTAAACCAATCGAATCTTCGCCCAGCGCGACAATCGGCAAATAATAGCCCCAACGAATCAAGAAATAAGACCAGGTCACGATAATGCCTAACCCCAGCAGGATAAAAAAGATGATGACAAATACAGCCGTCCCTGCGCCCGGGCTACCTATAATGCTGGACAAACCGGATCCTAGAGCGAAGACAATCGCAAATATGGCAACGATCATTGCAAAAGCCACATACATACCAAAAACAATAAGTCCATACAGAACCGTGCTTCCTACTAAAGGCCAGAAGCGGCTGAACGACTTTTTGAGCATTTGCCCAATGCCTGGTATCTGCTCACCCATCAAATGAGCCTTCACCAGGTGTACAACAGAAGCAATCGATGCCGGCATGACCGCGAGCATAAATAACGGAAGCAGCACAAGCACAAAAACGAGCGTTTTCCATAAATCAATTTTTGGCGCCTTGCCTCCGAAAGCTGCACCTGGTGGAAGCAAATCCTGCAACGATGCCCCGCTTTGAATTTGAGATAGGATGGAAGCCGAGGTGTTCGCCGTTTCTTGAAACAGCAGCAAGTGCTGCAGCAAATAAAATGGACCGTATAACATCAACATAATTAACGTCAGTTTCACAAAATGCTTTCGATACAGTTGGAAGCTCCGATCCAGTATTCTTCCAATTCCCATAGGCCTCAGCGGCGTATTTAGCATATAATCCCCCTAAATGTTGGTAATTTTTGTGACTCTCTGCCTATTATACACTAAACATTCCGATTTCTGACCACATTTATAAAGACAAAAAAACTAGATCAACGAAACATCATCGATCTAGCTCCACTCTATTGCGCCCTTTTGACTTCGCTTGATACAGCGCCTGGTCAGCGCGATAAACCATATCTTCCAGTACGGTTGTCCCATAAAGCCGATGCGGTACATACTCCGCAAGCCCAATGCTCACCGTTACAGGGATCTTCACCTGCTCATTCTCATCCTCATTAGATTCCTTCATTAAACGAATTCGTAATGCCTCAGCCAAACTCTCGCTTTGCTCTGCGTCTTTATAAAGAGCTAGCAGAATAAATTCTTCGCCGCCATATCGGGCAACCAATGTATCCTCTCCCGCATGTTCGCTTAAAATCGTAGCTACCCTGTGGAGCACCCGATCTCCAACCAAGTGGCCGTGAGTGTCATTAATTCGTTTGAAATAATCAATATCCAGCATCATCACTGTGCAAGGGTGTCCCGCGTCAATACAAACCTGTAATCGACAACTTCCTTCCGCCATAATATAGCGCCTATTGTGAATCTGAGTTAGCTGATCAACGAGTGCCGAATGCTCCAGTAGCTCCATGTTGGTTTTCAGCTTGCTTGACATCAAATTAAACGTATTGCAAAGCTGTCTCAGCTCCACCGGGGCCAGCTTAATATTGTCACAATCGATTTGAAAATCATAATTGCCGCTCTGTATAATCTTCGTCCCTCGAAGCAGATAGCGGATCGGCCGCTCAATCCTTGCTGTGATGGAGATGACAGCGAAAAAACTGAGCACGAGCGCGATCAAGGTAATAAGTATGATTGTGAGGCTTAGTTCGTTTAATTTCTGAAATACTTCACTTTCCGATATTTCAGCGACGATAATCCAACCATTGCCTGAGGAACGTATAAATTGGCCATATACCTTTTTGCCATGAAATCCGATATAAGACTCGTTTGAATTGACGTTTGCTTTCGCTCTTTGGACAATATCAGTGCACATCTTCATATTTACTTCCGTCCTGGATTTGGAAGCGGTTACGATGTCCCCATTCATATCAAGAACGAAGACCTCGCCCGTTTTGCCAAAATTGAGCTCTTCAATTTGCTTATCAAGCATCTCCAAGGGTACCAAACCGACGATAACCCCCTCGAATTCGTTCTGATCCCCAAGCACAGGGGAGGAGAAGGCAATCATTTGTTTGCCAGTTATTTTCGTAATCAACACACCGGAAATATCGCTCATAGTTTTCGCTGCTTGCCTGAAATAGGAGCGATCTCCAACATACAATACAACAGACGGGTTATCTTCCGATCGGATATAACCATCACTATCGACATAAAAAATATTCTCAAATTCAGCATGTGTCGTCTTATAAACCGCAATTTCCGCGTTTAACTCTGAAATCCGATGTCTTCTGGCATCGCCTGAGTTTGCGAATCGCTTAATGGTATCCAACTTTTCTTGCGATCTTCTTTCAATATATAAGCTCTGCAAAGCAACGACTTGCTTGAGCTGATTCTCAACTTCATTCAACCGCTCGTGTTTCTCGGTAATATAGAAAGGAACAATGATGGAAATGCCCAGCGCAGCTATAACACCGCCGATCAAGAAACGGAACCTTTGCATGATGGTCTGATTGGAAAAATATGAATGGATTCCTCGCCGCAATATGATTGACTCCTCTTCTTGCTTAATCTCCATATATTTAGGCTAAGATCATTCGAAATCCTCTATTTTACGACAATATCCTCATTTATCCATGTCTCCATCTGGAAAGAAAAAAGTCAGAGCCTCTTACAGGATTCTCTGACTATCAAATGGGATTGAATCTTAACCTTGCTGTATGCTTTAGCGCCTTGTTCAATATGTTCAATTAGAAGCTGTGTTAACTTCTGCATCATGGAATTGAAATCCATTTTAAACGTCGTCAAACTAGGTTGAAATCTGGCACTTAACATATGATCGTCGAAGCCGATAATCGATATTTCCTCCGGCACTTGAATGCTCTTCTCTTGCAGCGCCCGAATAGCTCCGAAAGCTACACTGTCGTTAGCCGCAACCAGTGCAGTCGGCAATTCTTTGTGCGCGGCAAGCAGTTGCTCGATCGCTTTATAGCCGCTCATTTCATTGAAATCGCCTGCAAGCACCCATTTCTCTTCAATCGGAAGCTTATGCCGATTCATAGCTTTCACGAACGCTTCATACTTTGCCGGACCTGCGAACCTGTTCATGTCTCCATTGATAATCCCAATATGTTTATGATGAAGGCTGGCCAGAAAATCCACAGCTGCGCCCATACTATGTTCATAGTCAAAATTAACGTTGATCCGATTGGGCTCCTCATGGCCTGGAAGGTCCTGATCGACGATGGCCACCATGAACCCTTCTTCTACAAGCTCTTCAATGAAAGGCTCATGATTCGCCGCTCCAATGAAAATGCCGCCGTCAATCCGCCTTTGATAAAAGGTTTCTTTCACAGCAAACGTTTGTTTCGGATCCTGCGGATTTCGAATAATGTTCGTTAGAACGTAGTATCCGAACGAGGAGGCATATTCAATAATGCTTGCTATCATTAAATTACTGAGACTGTCGCTTGCCACATGCCCGGAATCGATAAAAAACAGCCCGATTGTCTTTGTCTTCTTCCCAGCCAGCACTTGGGCAGACAAATTAGGATGATAATTGTATTGCTGAATAACTTCCATCACTTTCAAACGCGTCTTCTCAGGTACGTTCGAGTAATTGTTAATCACGCGGCTAACTGTGCTTCGAGAAACTCCTGCCAGCCTGGCAATCTCTTCGCTGTTCGTTTCGGTTTTCTTCAAGGTTACATGGCCCCTCTTTCGTGAACGCGCGTTTACGACTTTATTGTACTTCCATTATTTGGTATTATCAAATGACAGTCCCTGATCTTATAGCGCTGCCTGCTGTCAACTATTGTCGTTGAAAAAGGGCACTATTTCCCGTATGCTAACTTGTATTATACGTTACTTGTAGCTTACGGCGCTACAGGGATGAACTTACCATCATAAGGAGCTCACATCATGGAGTACCCAAGTTTAGACATGCTATTCTTTTTAATAGGCGCCGGTTTTTTGGCCGCTTTTATCGACTCAGTCGTAGGCGGCGGCGGTCTCATATCTCTTCCTGCCCTGCTTTTCGCCGGTCTTCCCCCCGTATTCGGACTAGGGACGAATAAGCTCGGCGGGACCATGTCCTCGCTCACAAGCACGAGCTCTTTTTTGTTATCCAAAAAAGTAAATATGAAGCTTGCCGCTTGTCTATTCCCCTTATCCTTTGTTGGCGCGATATTAGGCACCTATACGGTCAAACAAATTCCCTCTGATTTCCTCAAGCCGCTCGTCGTCTGTATGCTGGTTGCCGTTACCATTTATACGTTAATCAAGAAAAATTGGGGAGCTGCCTCCACCTACAGCGGTTTGACAAGCAAGACAGTCACTCTGCTTGTTGTCGGTGCTCTCGCCATCGGTTTCTATGACGGCTTTTTCGGACCGGGCGCTGGGTCGTTCCTCATCTTCTTGTTCCTCATGGTTGGCTTTGATTTCGTAGGCGCATCCGCGAATGCGAAAGTGCTCAATTTGGCAAGCAATATGGCAAGTCTTGGGACTTTTCTCCTGATGAAGTCAGTCAATTGGTACTATGGATTGCCTATGGGCATCGCTATGATCGCCGGCGCGCTGATCGGCTCTCAAGTGGCCATTCGCAAGGGCAGCGCCTTCGTAAAGCCGTTGTTCATACTGGTTACCGTGCTGCTTATCGGCAAACAAGTGTGGACACTGATCTTCCATAGTTAGTCTGTATGGCCATGTCAATATTTTACACTAAACGTATCACTATAATCTGTGTTCGGTCTTAAACAAGTTCCTTTATACTATGAGAAGCATGTCGAATAGTCTGTATGACTATGAAATCAGAACTTCAAGTAGGAGAGAGGAGCCAGCATGTTTAAGAAAAATAAAGCAAGCGAGTGGCTTCAGCAAATCGTTTTTGTCGGACCGGGACAACTGTTCTTTATGGTTGTCGTCCTCATTCCATTTTTGCTGGGCTTTTATTACTCATTTACCGATTGGAACGGCCTAGACTTGAACAAAGCCAACTGGACTGGCCTGTACAATTTCAAAAGAATCATGTCAGACGAGAATTTCTGGAGTTCCTTATGGTTTACAATTCGCTTTACAGTCGTAACCGTTATTATTGTTAATGTGCTAGCCTTTTTCCTGGCGCTTCTTCTGATTAAGCCAATCAAGACAAGGAAAGTGCTGCGGACTGTTTTCTTCATGCCGAATGTCATCGGCGGCATTTTACTCGGGTACATCTGGCAGTTTATTTTTACGAAGGGCTTTAATACTGTCGGTGAAATCACTCACCTGCCCTTTTTCGAATTGCCTTGGCTAGGCACTTCAACAACCGCCTTCTGGGGCATTGTTATTGTCTTTATTTGGCAGACTGCGGGTTACATGATGGTCATCTACATCGCAGCGCTGGCCGGCATGCCGAAGGATTTGGTAGAAGCCGCACATATTGACGGTGCGAACTGGTGGCAGATGCTTCGATCGATCTTCATTCCTCTGATCATGCCTGCAATTACCATCTGCTTGTTTTTGACCATTTCCAACGCGTTCAAAACCTTCGATCTCAACCTTTCCTTAACCAATGGTGGACCGGGAACCTCTACGAACTCACTTGCTTTTAACATCTACACCGAGGCCTTAAGGAACAATCGTTATGGATTAGGTACCGCTAAAGCCATGCTCTTCTTCGTCGGCGTATCCTTGATTACAGTAACGCAAGTATGGATAACCAAGCGCAAGGAGGTAGAAGCATAGTGGAAAAGGTTGAAAAGTATACATCCCGTTTAGTTTTATTTGAAGTTATCGCTATTCTTCTAGGCTTGATCTTCTTAGTGCCCTTTTACTTAGTGCTTTCTAACTCCGTGAAAACTTTGAGAGAGATTCTGGTCGATGCCGCATCATTCCCAAGCATTTTTCATTGGTCCAATTATGCAAAGGTATGGGAAATCATTAATTTTCCATCCGTGATGTTCAATTCCTTACAAATTACTGTTATTAGCGTAGCGGGGATCGTTCTCTTAAGTGCAATGACAGCTTATCGCCTGGTACGCAGACCAAGCCTTTATAACAAACTATTATTCACTGCTTTTATAGCATCCATGATTATTCCGTTCCAATCCGTTATGCTACAGCTTGTGCGGATAACTAGTTTGCTCGGATTGCGCGGAAGTTTAGCGGGAATTGTAGTCTGTTACCTGGGATTTGGAATGGCTTTATCCGTATTTTTATTTCATGGTTTTATCAAAACAGTCCCCTTAGAAGTAGAAGAAGCTGCTGTAATGGATGGCTGCTCACCTTACGGCGTATTCTTTAGAATTGTATTTCCACTCCTGCGTCCAATTATGGTAACTGTAATCATATTGAACTGTCTCTGGATTTGGAATGACTACTTGCTACCGGTACTGGTTATTGGAAGCAATCACGATTTGACGACGATCCCGCTTGCTGTTACGAGATTCTTCGGACAATATACCAAGCAATGGGATATGGCTTTGCCAGGACTCGCTATCGGCGTTACACCTATTATCGTGTTCTTCCTATTCTTGCAGAAATATATCGTAGAGGGAATCACATCGGGTTCAGTAAAAGGTTAATCAACATCTTCCACCTTTTAGGTCAACATCGTAGGTGGTTGATTCTGGAAAACATGTTTAAAATGAGCTGTAAGGGAAAGGAAAGCGGTTTCGTAATACGAAAACACGTACTTTCTTATACTAAACAATTATTGGGAGGGTTTTACATGAAGAAAAGACTTACCATTCTTACGCTTGCTGCCGGTATGGTTTTCACGATTACAGGCTGCGGCAATACGGCTGCACCAGCTACCAGCACAACACCAGCCGCTACACAAGCAGCAGGAGCTGCGAGCACAGCTACACCAGCGGCTAAGAAAGATGTATCCATTAAAGTCTATCAATTGAAAGTTGAAATTGCTGATGCATTGAAAAAAATGGCTGATGACTACGAAAAAGAAACTGGCGTTAAAGTTATTATCGAAACTCACGGCGGTGGCGAGGACTACAGCGCGTTGTTGAAAGCTGAACTTGCTTCCGGTTCCGAGCCAGAAATTTACAACAACCTTGGTTTCAGCAACATGACTCCTTACATGGATCGCGCTGTTGAACTCACTAATGAGCCTTGGGCTAAAGATTTGCTTGATGCTGCAAAAGCTCCTGTAACTTTTAACGGCAAACTTTACGGTATGCCTGAGAACGTTGAAGGCTACGGTTTGATCTATAACAAAGATTTGTTCGCTAAAGCAGGCATTACTGATACGCCAAAAACACTTTCCCAACTGACAGAAGCTACTAAAAAATTGCAAGCTGCAGGTATTACTCCTTTCGAAACAACGAATGAGTGGTGGTCCCTTGGTATTCACTTGGTCAACGTAGCTTTGGCTAGCCAACCAGACCCAGCGCAATACATCGAAGACTTGAAATCCGGCAAAGCAACAATCAAAGGCAACAAACAGTTCGAAGATTGGATCAAATTGGTTGATTTGATTTTCAACAACGCACAAAAGAACAAGCTGACTACAGACTACGCAACACAAGTAGCTGATTTCGCAGCTGGTAAAGCGGCTATGCTTCAACAAGGTAACTGGGTACAAGGCGACATCGATAAAGTCAATGCTAAATTGAACCTTGGCGTATTGCCATTGCCTATCGATGACAAAGAAGGTCACGTGCTTCTCGGCGTACCTAACAACTGGATCGTTAACAGCAAATCCAAAAACCCTGAAGAAGCTAAAAAATTCTTGAACTGGATGGTTACTTCCGAAAAAGGTAAAAAATACTTGACTCAAGAATTCAAATTTATGCCAGCTGTTAAGAACATTACTGCAACTCCTGAACAAATCGGTCAAGTCGCTGCAGCTCTGCAAACACAAGCTCCTACTGCTTTGGGCTGGCACTTCGCTCGCTTCCCAGACGGTATCACACAAGGCTTTGGTGCAGCAATGCAAGAATACCAAGGCGGCAAAATCAACAAAGATCAATTGTTTGAAAAACTTGATAAATCCATCCAAACTATCGTTAAAAAATAATTACAGCCAAGACCATTCCTTAAGCCTTCGTGCTTAGGGAATGGTCTTTTCTTTTCCTTACTTATCGATTCCGGCCTATTATAATTACTTACCTTTTCCCACTGCGATTTTCAACCTTCACCTTTGATTTTGCTGGTATATGAATGTTAATTTTTATATTTTTAATATGATTATTGAAAGAAAGAACGCAATTGACCTCGCCGTTCCCTTTATTCATGAATCTGCCCCTCCCCGGACTATGAAAATTATTGAAAATGGATTTGTAATCGTCGTCATCATTTAGCTCTATCCATTCTGCATATAATTTGTCCAGCGTTTCCTGCGTATAAGGCTTGTCAACAGCTGCTTTTGTAGGGTTCTCTATAATCCTATCTGCCAACAAGGCATTAAACCCGTCATAAGATAATTTACGCATCAGCGCTTTCAATCTCTCTTTATATTCGTTTTGTTCACTTTTCAGTTCTTCATTTTTGTTAGCAAAGTCTTCTAAACGCTCGCCCCGTTTCTGCATCTCAATCTTAAAGACTACGCGCTCGACTCGTTCCTCAAACAATTTAATTTTATCCAGTTCATCTTCATCAAATGCGAGTTCTTCTTCTGCATCATCCTTTTTTTCTAACTCACCTAATTCCATTTCAGCGTCTAAAGTGCCCTCTATCTCATCTTTATTGTTTTGCTTTAATTCTTTGATCTTATCTATACGTTCATCAATTTCTTTATAGGTAACCTCCTCCTCAAGATAACCTTCTGATTTTAAAAGCTGATCTTTATAGAGAGATAGCTTGCTGCTCATTTCGTCCAATTTGGCTTCATTTTTACTATACTGAGATTGTATTTCTTTTCTTTTATAGACTCTTATATGGTCTAAAAGATCTTCGTTACTATCAATCTTACGTTCCGTCATATCCCTGGTTAACTGACCCACTGTTCTTTTATATGTAGCTAGCGCCGGATAATGCAGACGCTCTTCGTCTGACAATTTGCTTTCGGCCACATGGACTACTTTTCCTAATCCTTTCTTGGGATTAAAAGTCAACTTTCTCTGGACAACAGGAGTATTTAAGAAAGAGCCGCTTTTTGTTTGCAGATCAGGTTTTGGTCTTGTCGAGGTTGGCTTTGCAGACAGATTCTGCATGAGTTGCGTCACTCCGCGATTTCCGATTGTTCTTTGCAGTTGGGAGATTGTTGACGGCGTCAGGCTTTGGAGGCGATCAATAGGTCCATTGGAGAGAGAGACTTCTTTCTCAGTGTGATTAGAATCTTGGTTAGTTAGCTTCGTATGGGACCTGCTTCCGTTAACCGGCTGTTGATGCATGGATATGTGAAGCCTCCTTATTGAATCAATGTTCGACTGATGATGCTAACCTTTTTTTGAGAGCCTGTGCTTCAGCATGCGTCGGTTTGATCTCCAGGCATTTATCCAAAAAAATCTCCGCCTGCAGATCATTCTCAATTCGGTAGTAGCATGCGGCTATATTATAAAAAACAGAGTAGTTGCCTCCATACCCACTAATAGATTGATTAAACATGGCGATAGCATCCGTGTAGTCATCCATTTGATAGAGCAGCAAACCGAGGTCGAAGGCCAAGTCATATTTCTCACCTATCGGATAATATCTCTCCCATACGGAGTGGATCATGTGTTTCATATCGATTTTCTCGGATTCCGAGCAGTTGGGTAACAGGATAAGCAGACGGGGAATATACGGTTTGAAAAAGTGGGCGTCATACAAGCTCAGACGAATTAACGAGAAAAACAGGCTGATCTCGATATCCTTCATATGCTGATTGCAAAATTTTTTGACATGAAAAAAGTCATCCGGGCCAAAGCTCTCCACAAATTGCTTAAACGCGTGACGCGTATCGCTATAGGCTCCGGCATCGTCAAGCATAAGCACGCCAACGATATTCAAATGCCGATGAGTATGTTCAGTGGACAAGCAAAGGGAACCGAGTTGACCATAATAGCTGATCATTGCATGGTAATTAACCGTAAGTGAGATGCTGCCATGGTGAACCAGGGAAGGAATAGGCCGGTGATCGAGGTTCCCAACACGGTGATGTCCTTTATCCGCAGAAAGCAAAAGAAAGCCTTCCGTGGAAAGCGCGCGTAAACGCTCTAAACATTGAAGTCCAACAGATGGAAATAAAACATAGGACTCTTCTAATTGGTCTCTATAGTCTTCAAGAACAGCATTAAATCGTTGATCTTTATATCCAAAAGAGGTCACTGGGGATAGCTGATAATCAAAAGAAAGGTTTCCGAATTGCTCGACCGGAGAAGCTGGCATGGAGGAGGATTTCGCAAGTTGAGTAATCACATGGCACTCGAATGCCTGACCATTGGAAAAATAAAAAAGGTCTTGAGGAATTGTATCAAAAAAATAATTGGCAATGATGAGCAGAGGAGTAGACAAGGAATGGGCAGTGATCGTTCGTTGGGATCTAATTAACTGAATCTCTCTATCATGTTCCGCATCAAATCGCGCAAAATCAAGCAATCCCAGCTCGGTAAAGGGACGTAACCGATCATTAGCTTCCCAGAATGAAATGTTTTTCAATGCAAAATCGCTTAATATGTACGTGTAGCCGGGCACCTCAAACGAAGCTTGTTCACAAAGCTGTTGAAGAAATTGTAGGATCTGAAAGGCCAACCGGCCTGATCCCCCTCCCAGCTCCATGATGTAAATCGGATCGAGGGTCTGTTTCTTTAATCTAGCCTGGTCTCTTAAAAAGCCAAATATCACCTCAGCATAAGCTTTTGCGATGTAAGGAGTATTCGTAATATAGTGGGGAACCTCGCCTCCCTGCCAGGCCTTTATACCCTGACTTTCATAATAATCTCGTTGTATGCTCCAGAGCGTGGACTGTGAATAAGGCACTGGTTCATGTACTAGCTTCCTCACCTATTTTCACCTCTTTTCATACAAATTTTACCACACACAGCTCCGCCTGTCCTGATTATGTAAAGTAAAATTAGCTCGTACTGCCGACTTATCGAGTATCGAGAAGTCATCTGCGCTTTCTTGCAAATACAAAAACACCTATAATTAAAAAGATGGTTAACTTGTTGGAAATGAGGCAGCTTCCGCTATGAAAATACTAGTATTAACCGAAAAGCCAAGTGTGGCCAAAGAAATCGCCCGCGTCCTTGGCTGCAATCAAAAGCAAAAACATCACTTCGAAGGTCCCAAGTACGTTGTCACCTGGGCACTGGGCCATCTTGTGACCCTTGCCGAGCCCGACGATTACGATGCCAAGTATAAAACTTGGAATCTTGAAGACCTTCCGATTATTCCCGATCGGATGAAGCTTAAAGTTATTAAAGAAACTTCGCAGCAATACCGTGCGATTGAACAGCTCAGCCGGCGCAATGACCTCGCGGAGCTAGTCATTGCAACCGATGCTGGGCGCGAAGGCGAACTCGTCGCGCGCTGGATTATGGAGCTGATCCGTTGGAAAAAGCCGTTTAAACGGCTTTGGATTTCGTCGCAGACGGATCAAGCGATTCGCGACGGCTTCGCACAGCTGAAGCCGGGCACGGACTATAACCGGCTGTTTCAAGCAGCCGTGTGCCGTTCTGAGGCCGATTGGCTTATCGGCCTCAATGTGACGCGCGCGCTGACCAGCAAGTTCGGCGCGTCGTTGTCCGCTGGGCGCGTACAGACGCCCACGCTGGCCATGATGATGAATCGCGAAAAGGAAATTCGCGAATTTCGCTCAGACCCTTACTGGCTGATCGAAGCCGATCTGGGAACCTTCCGCGCCAGCTGGCGGGACCCGAAGTCAGGCGATCCGCGCATCTTCGATCGTGAGCGCGCGGATGCGCTCACGGCGAAGATACAGGGCCAGAACGGTAAAATTACGCAGGTGCAGCAATCTGAAAAGCAGATCCCCCACCCGCTGGCCTACGATCTGACCGAACTGCAGCGGGACGCCAACCGCAAGTTCGGCTTTTCAGCCAAACAGACGTCAAATGTGCTCCAGCGCCTGTACGAGCAGTACAAATTGGTCACCTATCCGCGAACCGATTCACGGTATTTGACCTCCGATATGGTGCCCACCTTGCTCGGAAGAGTTAAGGGCGCAGCGATTGGACCTTATGCGGCGCTTGCCGCCCCTTTCATTCGCAAGCCTTTGACGATTACCAAACGCATAGTCGACGATAGCAAAGTAAGCGATCACCATGCCATTATTCCTACGGGCGAAGCGATTTCATTAGCTACCTTGAGCGCGGATGAACGCCGCTTGTACGATCTAATCGTACGAAGATTCCTTGCTCTGTTTTACGGGCCTTGCCGATATGATGAGACCAAGCTTACGGTCGAAATCGCGGGAGAGAGGCTTTACGCTTCAGGTAAAGTCATTAAGCAGGCAGGCTGGAAAGACGTCTACGGAGCTTCGGACTTCTCCGATCCGGATCGTGAAGAGACTGAAGCCGAAGACGATGCTTCTCAGCTGCTTCCTCAAGCCAAAGCCACGGACACGGTAAACGTCAAGAGTAGCCGCCAGTTGAGCCGCCATACGAAACCGCCCGCCCGTTATAACGAAGCCTCCTTGCTGTCGCAGATGGAGAAGCATAGTCTGGGCACGCCCGCTACACGAGCGGACATCATTGAAAAGCTAGTATCATCCGACACAATCGAGCGTCAAGGTTCCGTATTGATGCCAACAGGCAAAGGCGCGCAGCTGATTGAGCTCGCTTCGGAAGAATTGCGGTCGCCGGAACTTACCGCACGTTGGGAGCTGGAGCTTGATCGAATCTCCAAAGGAAAAGGAAGCATGGAGCAATTCCTCAGCGGCATTCGAACGAAAGCTGCCGAGCTGGTCAGCGAGATTAAAACGAGTGCGGCTGCCTACAAACCGCATAATTTAACAGGAAGCAAATGTCCGGATTGCGGAGAATTCCTTCAAGAGGTCAAGGGAAAACGCGGCCGTTACCTTGTTTGTTCAAGCAGGGAATGTTCCTATAAGCGCGAAGCAGACGGTCAGCTTTCCAATCGGCGTTGCCCGCAATGTCACAAGAAGATGGAAATTCACACCGGGAAATCAGGCAAGTATTTTCAATGCCGCCCTTGTAATGTGGTTGAAAAGCTGGAAAATGAAAGTTCAGGCGGCCGCCGCGCATCTGTGAAAGCCAACCGACAGCTCATCGAGAAATTTTCTGACAATTCTCAACTTAACAACAGCCTTGCTGACAAGCTGCTGGCAGCCCTCCAAGAGAAGAAAAGCGATTAATCCCAATAACAACAAAACCCATGCGCTGCATCGCATGGGTCTTTACTATGATTCATTGCCAAAGGAACGGCATATGTACAAAGGTCACGCCGTTTTTCTTTTTCGCAAAGATAACAATAAGTCCAACACAATGCACAGCACGCCGAGATTGATAGCCAAATCGGCAATATTCATCACGCCGCTGCCTGAACGAAATACGATGAAATCCGTTACTTTTCCATAAGCGAGTCTTTCGTAACCATTTCCGATGGCCCCGCCGACGAATAGCGCAGCGCCGCTTTCTTTGAGGATGCCTGATATGACTCCTTTTTTCCGGTAATACATAACGCCGGCTATAAAGATAACCGCGAGAATGCCCAAATAACGCGCCCCGCCCTGCAGCGAGCTCCCTGCCGCCCCGGTATTTTGATAATAAGTAAACGAGATCAACTCTTTATAAAACGGCATCGATTCACCAACCTGGAGCATGGATCGAATTGCATATTTGGACCATTGATCGACCGCTGTCACAACAAGCACAATCACATAAAATAACATCTTGCACCTCCTGATCTCACCTATACTGCTATTCTACATGATTGGAGGCGCAAGCTGCGAATGTTGCGCTTATGTAGGTTGCTCTCGCCGGCGTTCCGCTCTCACCCTTGATCTTTTTATCGAAAAAGCAATACCTAGCGCTCCCCGTTCCCATAGAAAAAACCTCGAACGCGCAGCGACAAGGCTGAGCATCCAAGGTTTTTCACGGTCCAGTTCTGTTCATCATCCTGCGTCAGGACAGTGTCAAAAGAATTTTTAATAACTCCGCAGGTGAGTTAACCAAATAATTAGGATTGCCGCTATGCAGCAAGTCAGGGGCGTCGTACCCCCAAGTTACCGCAATAATGGGTACGCCCAACTTTTTACAGGCTTCAATGTCACGGAGCTCGTCGCCGACATAAATAATTTGAGATGGGGATACGCCCCACTGCTTCATGATTTTACGAATCGAATTATGCTTACCGAAGAGATGCTTGGCAGTTATGATTTCTTTGAAGGAGCCGTCCAGTTTATTATGTTTGAGGAAGAGACGAATGTTGCCTGCCGAATTCGAAGAGAGGATCGAACTCCTCACGCCTTGCGCCGACAAGCGGGCAATAATCTCCTTCATACCGGGTACGATATGCAGCGTACGAATGTTCTCTTGATATCGCACTCGTCCAGCCATAGCGAGCTTCGGAATTTGCAGGACAGGAACACCGAGACGTTCCACGCGTTCATAGATCGAGAGGGAGCGGAGAGGTGCGAGATCTTGGTCACGAATGATGCGAAAACGATGCTGAACCGCCATTTCATTATAAAGCTTAACGAGCAGCGCTCTGGAATCGACCAATGTGCCATCAAAATCAAAGAGGATATGCTTTGCCATCAGGACGTATATAGAAATAAGGCCGGACCCTCAGGGGGTACTTGACGGACTTGATTATGAACAAACTCATCAATCGGATCCAATGCAAGATGAGGGTTGTTCACATCCCGCACATCTTCCCAAATGCAGGTAACCCCATCCGTGTAGCCTTCCGCGCCGCCAGCAAACATTTTACAGGCGCTGCAAAATTGCTCCAACTGCTGGGCGTCCAGTTTAACGATTTTATTACGGAGACAGCAGTAAATTTCGTGGTCGGCATTACATACATTAACATGTGTAATCAGAGCCATCTTCCTAATCAACTCCTTGCGGCACATTTTGTGTGTAATAGTAAGTGTATCGATGTACTATTAAATGTATGACAGTTTTTTGTAAACGAGAGAATATTTCTCACGATATCTTGCCTAAATTTGTTACAATGAGAAAAAATGAAATAAGTGAGGAAGTAGCTGCATGCAAAATTGGTCTCATTACGCGATCCCTTTTCTTATCGTCGTACTCATAATCTACCGCCGTACAAGACGGGCAATCGGGTTCCAACGGCTTTCCACGCGCAGACTGAAATTTCGCCTTACCCTATTCAGCATCCTTGGCATTATCATCTTTTTATTTGGCTTCGTGCATCCGATCCACTTTATCGGCTATGCGGTCGGCCTGGCGGCTGGCGTCGGTCTCGGGCTTTTGGCCATTCGCCATACCCGTTTCGAGCATCGCTCTGACGGATGGTATTTCCGAACCCACTTATGGATCGAGATTGCCGTACTGGTGCTCTTTCTCGGCCGGATTGCTTATCGGATCGTCTTCATCGCCGCAGCACCCAATTCCTCATACACAAGCATGAACCCCGCAGATCCGTCACAATTTATGCGAGATCCGGTGACGGCCGGCGTCTTCTTTATCATTGTGTCCTACTACGTACTCTACTTCAGCTACCTGCTGCGGGAGGAGAGTAAACTGGACAAAAATCCGACTTCCCTGGATGGCCACTCATCGTCCACGACGAATTCAGACCCAACCTTAGATCGCATATAAGAACGTTATTTAACTCTCGAAAATTTACACGCTGGAAGTAAGAAGAACCTGAGGCTGTGCCGAGGGTACTGAAAAAGCCTTTAATAACAAATTAAATGGCTTTTCAGAACATAAAAAATCCGTTTTTAGCCTGTGAGATGGCTTTAAACGGTTTTTTTCGTTCCGAAAAAACGCAAGTTTTTCAGTGGCCTCGGCTGTGCCTTAGGTTCTTGTCTACACCCATACATCCAGGCATGGGGAGGGAATTGGGTATGCTGGAGATGGGATTCCAACCGCTATCGCTTTTCCACCCCACACCCATTCCCTCTGTTTCTACTTTGTGCTGCCTTCCACTTCTCTTTTCCCTAACGGATCCTCGATTTGGTACTCCTACCTGTGAACACCCTGTATGAGTAAGATTGCGGGTACATTTCGCCTCCGCAAGCTTCGCATGAAAACGGAGGAGGTACTGCTGGACCGCCAATTCCCCATGCACAGCGATATCGACGGAACTACAATGCCTTATTCCACGGTAACGTCCCTGTTCTCCCCCTGAAGCGGAACTAGGGTGCGTTAAATGAGAGAAACCGTGCCTAAAGCCCAGCATTTCCTGCTCATAACGCACGGTAGTTCCGCGAAATACCCCTACAACCGAAAATATCGCCTCGTAACGCACCTACGTTCCGCTCACCCGTGCAAATAGACGATCTGTCGCAGTCGAGCCGGTATTTCAATACGCCAAGCCGCTGTGACACTTCCGGATCTTCTACGTCCATCATCTCAAATGCTCGCACCACACGATGCGTGCGGAATCTCTGCGCTTTGCAAGCTCGTCACACACACATACATGACGACATGTGCTTTCTGTTCAAAAAGAGGGCCTCCTGATCAATGACAGGAGCCCTCTTTTATTTCCCCGTGATCTCGACAAGCAGCGCTTCAGATGCGGCGGCCAAATCTGTGCCCTTCACAAAAATTTGCAGTCCTCTACGGCCTGCGCTAATACTAACAGGGTCTAATCTTGTTACAGATGAATCCAAGAAAAAGGAGTATTTCTTCTTCATGCCCAGCGGAGAAACCCCGCCGCGAATATAACCGGTAAGGGTTTGAATGTCTTTAACGGCGACCATCTCGACTTTTTTATTTCCACTAACCGCTGCTAAACTCTTTAAGTTAAGTTCTTGATCTCCAGGAATACATGCTGCGAGGATCCCGGTTTTATCTCCGCGCAGCACCAAGGTTTTGAAAAGCTGATGAACCGGAATACCGACTTTCTCAGCAACTGTTGCTGCATCTAATTGATCTTCGTCCCATTCGTATTCATGTAATGTGTAAGGAATATGCAGCGCATCTAAGATGCGACAAGCATTCGTCTTCGTAGACACTCTATTCACCTGCCCAGCGATTGAATATAGATCGTTACACACACGACATGAGCCTCGCATTAAGCATTGTCGACGTTGACCGCCTTCGCGAACTGCGTGTGGTACAGCCGCGCATACAGCCCCTCCTGCGCAAGCAGCTCGCTGTGCGTGCCCCGCTCCGCAACGCTGCCCGCTTCGATCACCAGAATGTGATCGGCAGCCAGCACCGTGGAGAGCCGATGCGCGATCACGAGCGTCGTGCGCCCCTGCATCAGCTCCTCAAGAGCGGCCTGCACATAGGACTCGGATTCCGAGTCCAGGTGTGAGGTCGCCTCATCGAGGATGAGGATGCGCGGGCGCTTGAGGATCGCGCGGGCAATCGCGATCCGTTGGCGCTCGCCGCCGGAGAGCCGGTGACCGCGCTCGCCCACCATCGTGTCGTACCCTTCGGGGAGCGACACGATGAAATCGTGGATGTAGGCCTGGCGGCACGCGGCCTCCAGTTCCTCAGGCGTCGCGTCCGCCTTCGCGAAGCGCAGATTATCGCCGATCGTCGCGTGAAACAGGAACGACTCCTGCGTCACGTACGCGATCTGCGCGCGCAGCGAGGCCAACTGAACGTCGCGGACGTTCACGCCATCGACCTCGACGGTGCCGGCCGTCGGGTCGTACAGACGCGCGATCATGCCGATCAGCGTCGATTTCCCCGCGCCGCTCGGCCCGACGAGCGCGATCATCTCGCCCGGCTGCGCCTCGAACGTAATGTCCCGCAGCGCGTACTGCTCAGGCGTATAAGCAAAGGAAACCTGCTTATACGCCACACGCCCCGCGACCTGCGTCAGCGGTTGCGCATGAGGAGCATCCAGGACATCGGGCACCATGTCCTGATATTCGAAAATGCGCTGGAACACGCCCAGCGCCGTAGCCAGCTCCACCTGCAGGTTCAGGAGGGTGGCTACAGGCATATACAAGCGGCCCAGGTAGGCCGCGAAGGCGACAATGGCGCCCAGCGTCATGGTTCCGCTAATGACGGAGTAGCCGCCGTACATATAAATAATCGCTGTGCCCAGCGGCCCCAGCGTATTCGTAGCCATGCCGAACCAGCGGCCTACCAGATTGAGCCGCAGCTCCAGATCCATGACCTTCTGGTTCATGGCCGTGAACTCCGCTTCCTGCTGACGCTCCCTGCCGAAGATGCGCGTGAGCAGCGCACCGGAAATGCCGAAGCTCTCACCAAGCTGCGAGGCAATATCCGAGCGCACCTTTTGCGTCTCCATCCGAAGCGTCTTCCGCACTTTGGATACCTTTTTCACAGGCAGGACAAAGAGCGGAAGAATAATTACGGAGATTATCGCCAGCTTCCAGTCCAGCGCGAACAAAATCCCGATGGTCGAAGCCACAATGACGATTTGCGTAATCGAGGATACCACCAGCGTGGTTACGACACTTTGAACCGCCTGCACATCCCCCGTGATCCGCTGTACAATTTCACCCGAACGCGCATCTGTGAAAAAAGCCATCGACTGCCGCTGCAAATTGTGAAAGAGCGACTGCCCCAGATCGCGAATAACGCCTTGGGTCACTTTCGTATTCAAATGATTTTGCCAGACTCCCAGCACCCCGCTCATCACCGGAAGCAGGATCATCATAAGCGCCATCTCTGCCAACAGCCGCATATTGCCTTGCGGAATGGCCGTATCTATGATTTCCTTCATCACCAGAGGTGGAATTAAACCAATCAAAGCGGCAAGCAGCGCCAATCCTATGATCACAAGCAGTTGCGCCCAGTACCGTTGAAACAGTAGGAAAATTCTGCGGACCGATACATCTTTCAGCTTCGCTTTGGGCCGGTTCATTCGATCCGACATCCCACCTATGCTTCCGCCAGGTCTCATCTATGTTCACTCCGTTCCGCACCTGATGTCCAAACATAGTGCTCATCCATTTCTTTTATAGGGGAAAAGCGATCGCGATCGCTCTTGTCACTTCCTTCGCCATCTGAATCACACTAAACAGCGAAGTCGTTTGAAGAATCGCATATTGCTTAGGGCCATCCGCATTCACGATCGCGGCAATGGTGTAATCGCCCACTTGCGGAAGCACCTTGCCCACCGATTTGCCTGGAGCCAACGGCTGATTAGACACTTGGTACAGGCCTACGGAGAGCTTTTGTCCCAAACATGCGTCAATGGCAATGACCACGCAGCCAAGCGGAATTTCCTGTAAGCGTTCCGTCAGATTACTTGCATCGCAGGGCGCTTCCAGTGTGCCAATCACGTGGGGATAACCCGCTTCCTTTAGTCCGGAACCAACGAGTGGTCCAAGCGCGTCACCGGTTGAGCGATCCGTTCCAATACAAACAAAAGCCACCCTATCTGGCTTCATTCGCTGTGTCTGCGCAATTTCCAAGAGAAACAGACCCAACTGTTCTCCGTTCATTTTTTTCCAATAGTGTTCCTGAGCCCCTACATGCTCTTCGCTCATAAGCCCTCCTCCTCGCGCCTTCAGGAAAATTGCCCCCTTGCGTTCCTTTTGCCCCTTGCTCCTGATGAATGATATAATGCGGTCAACTTCTATTCTTTCATAAGGAGGCGCACCATGTCCACTCTCGGCATTATCGCTATTCTGACCCTCCTCTACTGGATCATCATGACGATTGACGCCTACAAAGGCTTACATCATCTGCGCGCGCTTCCCAGAACGATCAAGCAGCCGGACAAGCCCCCTCTCGTTTCGGTCATTATCGCGGCCAAAGAAGAGGAGAGCACCATTCTGGACACAGTTCGGCATCTCCTCTCGCAAAATTATCCGCGCCTCGAAATCATTGCGGTCAACGACCGTTCGCAAGATGCGACCGGTGTCCGGCTTGAAGAGCTGCGCAAATGGTCTGCGCGCAAAGACGGCATTTCCACTCCGTTGCAAATTGTGCATATTACCCAATTGCCTGCGGGTTGGCTTGGCAAAAATCATGCCCTCTACCAAGGCTATTTGCAAGCCAAAGGCCAATATTTGCTGTTTACCGATGCGGATATCCTCTTCTCGCCTGCGACGATTTCCGATGCGGTTGCTTATATGAAGGAAAACGAGGTCCATCACCTGACGTTGACCCCGAACATGATCGCCCGGGGCACCCTGCTGCGCGGCTTTGTGCATTTCTTCCTATTCTCGTTCTCGCTATTCGTCCGTCCTTGGCGCGCCAATAAAGAGAATTCTCGCGGCCAGGGCATCGGAATCGGCGCTTTCAATATGGTAAGCCGCCATGCTTATGAAGCCATCGGCACTCACCGAGCCATTGCTCTGCGGCCTGACGATGACTTGCAGCTGGGCATTTCCCTGAAACGCGCAGGCTTTCGGCAAAAAATTCTTTCCGGTAAACACACTCTTCAAGTCGAGTGGTACCGCTCACTGAAGGAAGCCATTACAGGACTCGAGAAAAACCTGTTCTCCGGCTTTCACTACAGCTACACAATGGCCTTAATTGCCTGCATCGGACAATTGCTCTTTTTTATATCCCCTTGGCTGGGCCTTCTATTTCTTTGGGACTGGCGGGGGCTACTCTTTAGCGCAGACGTCATTCTGCAAATCTGGCTATACCGACTGCTGATCGACCGGATGATGGGCAAACGCGGCAGCGAAGCCTACCAACTTCCAGTCTCCGCAGCGCTTCTGCTTTATACCATCGTTCGCTCTGTCTGGCTTACATGGAGGCAGGGCGGCATTTATTGGCGAGGAACGTTCTACGCCTTGCGCGAATTAAGAAAGAAGTAAATGGGGGGATGCTGGGGAGACAATCAGGGTCAAGATCAGGGAACATGCGGGATTGGCGCATTCCCTGCACCCCTTACCGATTAATGAACCCGATTCATGCGAACAATGCGATAATACAATTGGCCGCTAACTTGTTGTTCCACTTCCAGATAGCCTTCTACATGCACATAATCACCTGTCATAAAGGTGGTAGCATCGGAAGACTGGGCGTGCGTCATGAACAGCAGCGCGGCTTTTTCATTGCCAACCACAAACCCAACTTGCTCTTTCACCTGGAATTTGTCCATAACAACGCCATGATGCGACCTCGCAATATGATGAAACCGCCAATTCCCCTCTTCTTTGAGCATAAAATAAAGCACGCGATTTTTATGGAGATTGCTAAACTCTCTCGTCACGCCAATCATGCAAACATTATCGCCGAGCTTGAGAAACTCATCAATTTCATATGACTTCAACCGAAGCCGGAGCCCATTCTTTTGCTGGATATAAGTTTCCATTTCATCTATTGATCTCTGATCCCGGGGATCTTGCCTTGTCGCGTAGAAGACTTCTTTGATGAATGTGTCTGTTTGCAGGCTCCGCGCTCCTCTGAAATGGTTATACGTTTGGAAAAAACGACGAATAACATCCAGAATTTCTGCTGGAATCCCGGACACAATTTCTTTGGTATACTTCGTACTGTACGAATCGGGCTGTTTTCTTTTATGAAACCATTGCTTCCAGACACTTAATTGCATGAAGAAATGCACACCTGCTTTCTGACTACCAAACATTTCTCCATTATAGGTCAAAATTAATAAAAATTCGATAAAAATCGCAGCATTTCGCGCAAAAAAGAAACACTTCTTCTCCATCCCCTCCATTCGAAGGGCATTAGAAAACAAGTGTTCGATCATAGACTTTTACAGTACTCTCTTTGCTCCTACATACCTTGCACTCCAGTAAGCGCTGGCCAAACTCTCAACAACAACGCCTCTGGACGTTGTAGACGAAATGAATTGATCATTGCCCAAGTAAATGCCCACATGATTGATGGTTTTCGAAGCGAAAAACACCAAATCTCCCGCCTTCAGATCCGTTACCGAGGTTCCCGCTTCACTATGCATAGCTACTGAGGTTCTCGGTAAATCGATCCCCTTAGCCTCAAACACATAACGGACGAATCCAGAGCAATCGAATCCTCTTGGCGTTGTTCCTCCCCACGCATAGGGCGTTCCCATGTACGCGTTTGCCGTTTGCACGATTTGATCCGTCAGCGAAGGCGCGGGCGGTGCGGGCGGCGGTGGAGGAGCGATCCAAGCGGATTTGTGCTGCTTGCCATCGGCATTCACGATTGCAACTTGATTGCTTTCGTCCCACTCAATGGGCGAACCGAACGTCTCGGTGATGAAGCGCAGCGGAACGTATGTATTACCTTGAAATAGGGTTGGACTGCTTTCCAAGCTGATCTTTTTGCTGTCCACGATGGCTTGCTGCTCGTCAGTCGTAAGTAAGATTGCCTGTTTGTTCCTTGTCAAGCCAACGACAACATCGTCGCCTTGCTTAGCCCATGCAACTTGATAGCCCAGCTTTTCGGTTAAAATCCGCAGCGGAACTTGCAGCACGCCCTTGCCGTCGATAAACGGCTGAACCTCAGGAAACTGAACGATTTCATCGTTAATCTGAACTTTGACCGGCAGCGAGGAAGCGGCTGCTTGGGCCGATGATACAGAGAAAAAAGGTACTGCCGCGCAAATGAATGCGCACGAACAAATAAGACGTTTTGCAACAGATTTCAAAACAACTTGCCTCCTTGAAGCCTCCGAGGTTAGTTGACGGGTTCGGGAAGAGGTTTCCCTAGCGTGCCCGGCGATGCCGAACAATCATTCACCCCAAGTAAAGAAGTCCCCCGTACCGGAGCTTTTGCTGCTCCGAGATTCGGCATTTTTTGTCTCTGCTAGACTAGCATAATTCGAGCATAGGTTACAACTTTTGCGCTAGTGGTAAATGCTGGTAGAAATAGATTAATGCGCTGCGACATCCGTGATCAGCGACAGCACCAACAGGATCGCCATAACTCCCCCGGCTATTCGGGCACGAAGCAGAGAACCTTGAGGCGCCGCATGATTCCCCGATAAAAGAACACTGTTTCGAATAGATCGATAATAAAAGAACGCTCCAGCCACGACTAAAATTACCTCCAAAGCGCTGCTGACTGCCGGCCATTGCCACAAACTGAATCCTAACAGCGGAAGCCCGCCTGCATTCCCTGGAAGAAGCGGCATATCGACGCGGTGTACGAGCAAGTCCAGCAGCCAGTGGCTGAATGTGAGAAGGCCGATTGCGAGGCCGCCTCGTTTCCCCCACAGCTTCCAAGCGATGAGTGCTGCTAGAATCGCAATAATGCCTGCCCCTAGAAGCGAATGCGTATAATCGGCATGAATGATGCCTTCGCCGTACCCCGTTCCGTTGCTGGTATCAATCTTCTCCACACCCGACAAGAACAAGGGTACGAATATAACATCAAGAAGCTGTGTACTTAGCATGAGGGCCCAGATTGGCACCTCTGGAGTTTTGGCTTTCACTGCAGCTGCGAGCCCGAAATGTCCAGCAAACATATTACATCTCCTCCCCTTTCGATTTCTTTGCAAAGCGAACTCTACTTTCTAACCAACCGCATACAACGGTAAAGAGAAGCATAAATACAATAAATGACATGCCGATCACCTGTCCTTTTCGTTTTTACTAACTTAATTAGCATTATAACTAATATAATTAGTTTACGCAATATATTTTTTTCCGGATCAAGTGGGGCAATCGTACATTTTTATGCTGTCCTGCCAATCCTTCATAACAAAAAAAAGACCACCATATTGGTGATCTTTTTTTCATTATGAAGCGGGTGATGGGAATCGAACCCACGCTACCAGCTTGGAAGGCTGGAGTTCTACCATTGAACTACACCCGCACGTATCGGGACGACACGATTTGAACATGCGACCCCCTGCTCCCAAAGCAGGTGCTCTACCAAGCTGAGCTACGTCCCGAGATTATGTACTTTCGTGAAAATGGCGCGCCCTGAGAGATTCGAACTCCCGACCTTTTGATTCGTAGTCAAACACTCTATCCAGC
>NZ_JBFNXH010000012.1:0-182551 GCF_040812395.1 Paenibacillus tabacirhizosphaerae
GAAGTACAAAAGCGAAACAGGCTTTGTAAACAACGAGGCCCTTTCCCCTTTCTGGAGCGGCATCGGCCAGCAATACAACGAGTTGTATGCTTCCTTTGCGGCTAATTTTGCCAGCTATAAATCCATTATTCCGAAAATCTACCTGAGCGCCGGGCCTTCCGGAGAGCTTCGCTACCCTTCGTACTATAAGTCCGCAGGCTGGAACTATCCATCCCGTGGCACGTTCCAAGTGTATACGGACACTGCGAAAAACGCGTTCCGTACTGCGATGACAACGAAATACGGCTCACTTAGCGGCGTGAATTCGGCTTGGGGCTTATCCCTCACGAATGTTAGCCAAATCAACCCGCCGAGCGACGGCGATGCGTTCTACTCGACAGGCGGCTACAAATCCACTTACGGCAAGGATTTCCTCGCCTGGTACCAAAGCGTGCTTGAAAATCATCTGTCCGTCATTGCTACGGCTGCCCACAACAACTTCGACTCCGTGTTCGGCGTACATATCGGCGCGAAGATTTCCGGTCTGCACTGGCAATACAACAACCCAACAGCTCCGCACAGCGCCGAAAATGCAGCGGGCTATTATGATTACAACACCCTTATTCAAAAGTTTAAAGACAACAATCTCGATCTGACGTTTACAGCATTGGAAATGAACGATGATGGAAGCTCTCCAAGCTACTCGATGCCTTCCTCATTGGTTGACCAAGTTTCTTCCATTGCCAATAGCAAAGGCGTTCGCTTAAACGGCGAAAACGCGCTGCCTACCGGCAATTTCCAGAAGGTTGAAGAGAAAATTACGAGATGGAACTACAATGGCTTCACCCTGCTTCGTCTGGCTAACCTTGTAAATGGCGACGGATCTGCCAGCGGCAATATGTCCGGCTACAAGCAGTTCGTCATCAGCCATTCCAAACCGGATACCGATGATGGAACAGGCGACAATCAAGTTACGGTTTACTACAAAAAAGGATTCAGCACGCCTTTCATCCATTATCGTCCTGCGGGCGGCACATGGACTACAGCACCTGGGGCACAGATTCCTGATTCTGAAGTAAGCGGCTATAGCAAAATCACGATTAAGATCGGTTCCAAAACCCAATTGGAAGCCGCCTTCAATAATGGCAGCGGCACTTGGGACAGCAATAACTCGCAAAATTATTTCTTCAACGTTGGCACTTGGACGTATACGCCAGGCGCGAATGGAGCAGCCGGTACGATCAAACAAGGAGCTCCGGAAAATACGGATACTATAGCGCCAAGTGTACCAACGAATGTAGCTGCTAACGGCAAAACGGATACGAGCGTGTCCTTGAGCTGGACAGCTTCTACTGATAACGTTAGTGTAACCGGGTACGAAATTTATCGTGATGGCGCCAAGGTGGCAACATCCACAACAAACAGCTACACGAATTCAGGTCTGACTGCTGATACGACTTACAGCTTTACGGTTAAAGCCTACGACGCAGCCGGCAATATTTCAGCTGCAAGCACAGCTGTTTCTGTAAAAACGAATCCAGCTTCAACAACAGACAATACCGTTACTGTGTACTACAAACGCGGCTATGCAACGCCTTTCATCCACTACCGCCCAGCTGGCGGCACTTGGACGACAGCGCCAGGCACAGCAATGCCTGTAGCCGAAGCAGCTTATCCAGGTTACAACAAAATCACCATCAATATTGGTACGGCATCCCAATTGGAAGCTGTTTTCAACAACGGCAGCGGCACTTGGGACAACAACGGCTCCAAGAACTACCTCTTTAACGTGGGCACTTGGGCATTCACACCGGGCGCTAATGGCGCAGCGGGCACGATCACTCCGCTGACTCCTGTCGAACTTGATACGATCGCTCCAAGCGTACCAACGAATGTAGCCGTTTCCGGTAAAACAAGTTCCAGCGTTTCCTTAAGCTGGACGGCTTCCACCGACAATGTCAACGTGACCGGCTACGAAATTTGGCGCGATGGCGCTAAAGTAGGAACAAGCACCACAACTAGCTACACCAATACGGGGCTAGCTGCAGGCACTACTTACAGCTACACTGTGAAAGCCTATGATGCAGCTAACAACATTTCGGCTGCAAGCGCAGCTGTTAGCGCAACGACGGATACCGTTACAACAAACAGCGTGACCGTGTACTACAAACGCGGCTATGCAACGCCTTTCATCCACTACCGCCCAGCTGGCGGCACTTGGACGACAGCGCCAGGCACAGCAATGCCTGTGGCCGAAGCAGCTTATCCAGGTTACAACAAAATCACCATCAATATTGGTACGGCATCCCAATTAGAAGCTGTTTTCAACAATGGCAGCGGCACTTGGGACAACAACGGCTCCAAGAACTACCTCTTTAACGTTGGCACTTGGGCGTTCACACCGGGCGCTAATGGCGCAGCGGGCACGATCACTCCGCTGACTCCAGTCGAGCTTGATACGATCGCTCCAAGCGTACCAACAAATGTAGCCGTTTCCGGTAAAACCGGTTCCAGCGTTTCCTTAAGCTGGACGGCTTCCACCGACAATGTCGGCGTGACTGGTTACGAAATTTGGCGCGATGGCGCTAAAGTAGGAACAAGCACCACAACGAGCTATACCAGCTCTGGTTTAGCTGCTGGCACCACTTACAGCTACACAGTTAAAGCCTACGATGCTGCTGGCAACGTCTCAGCTGCAAGTGCAGCTGTTAGCGCAACGACAGATACCGTTACAACAAACAGCGTGACCGTGTACTACAAACGCGGCTACGCAACGCCTTTCATCCACTACCGCCCAACGGGCGGTACGTGGACGACGGCACCTGGCGTATCGATGCCCGTTTCCGAATACCCGGCCTACAACAAAGTGACCGTCAACATCGGCACTGCCACCCAATTGGAAGCTGTTTTCAACAACGGCAGCGGCACTTGGGATAACAACAATTCGAACAATTATTTGTTTAACGTCGGGTCGTGGACATTCACGCCTAGCTCCAACGGTGGACCTGGATCAATCACGGCAGCTCCTACTGGCGATGGCGACACAATAGCTCCATCCGTACCGACCAATGTGAATGCATCTGCCAAAACAGACACAACCGTTACACTAAGCTGGACGGCTTCCACAGACAATGTTGGCGTGGCTGGCTATGAAATCTGGCGTAACGGCGCCAAAGTGGGCACGAGCACAACAACTAGTTATGCAAACATTGGGTTAACGGCCAGTACAACTTACAGCTACGCGGTGAAAGCCTATGACGCCTCAGGCAACTTTTCTGATGCGAGCACTGCTATTAGTGTAACAACGAACCCTGCAGGCACTTTTCAAGCAACCGATTGGAGCAAGCAAAGCATTTACTTTATTATGACAGACCGTTTCGTCAACGGAGACCCCTCCAATGACAATGCCGGCGGGTTTAATTCCGACAAGAACGATCCGGGCAAATGGCATGGCGGCGATTTCCAAGGCATTATCAACAATCTGGATTACATCAAAAACATGGGCTTCACAGCCATCTGGATTACACCAGTAACCGCCCAAAAGAGCCAGAACGCTTACCATGGTTACCATACTTATGACTTCTACTCCATCGACGGTCATCTGGGCTCCATGGATAAATTTAAAGAGTTGGTTTCAACGGCTCACAACAAAAACATCGCCGTCATGCTGGACGTCGTTCCTAACCATACGGGCGACTTCCAACCTGGCGGCTTTGCCAAAGCACCTTTTGACAAGTTCGACTGGTATCACCATAATGGAAGCGGTGATGAAAACGGTGAGGTTGCCGGACTAGACGATCTGAATCAAGAGAATCCGGCTACGGCGGCTGAGCTGAAAAACTGGATTCAATGGTTGATTAACGAGTCCAAAGTCGACGGGTTACGGGTAGATACAGCCAAGCACATGCCAAAATGGTTCCTGAAGGACTTTGACACTGCAGCTAACACATTTACGATTGGTGAGGTATATAACGGAGATCCTAATTTTGTCGGCGATTACTCCAAATATTTGGACGCCGTTATTGATTTCCCGATGTACTACACGATTAAAGATGTCTTCGGTGCAGACCAATCCATGAATAAAATCAAAGAGCGTTATGCGCAGGATTCGAATTATCGTGATGCCAGATTGAACGGCCTATTCATCGATAATCACGATGTGACGCGCTTCCTGAACCAAGCTACCGGCAGACCGGGCAACGGCTCTGACAAATGGCCGCAGCTGAAAGCCGCTCTGGGCTTCATGCTGACATCCCGCGGTATTCCGATTTTGTACCAAGGTACAGAGCTCGGCTACAGCGGCGGTAATGATCCGGCTAACCGCGAGGACGTCGTACCGAACGCTAACCATGAATTGTACAAGTATATCGCGAAGGTCAATGCCGTACGCAACAGCCACCCTGCCTTGCAAAACGGTACCCAAAAGGAAAAATGGGTCGACAATAACTTCTACAGCTTCCAACGCTCCAAAGACGGAGATGAAGCCATTGTCCTCATTAACAACTCCTGGAACTCAGAAACGCGTACTATTAGCGGCTACGAGAATTTCTCGAATGGAACTTCCCTTACGAATCAGCTAGGTTCGGATACGGTGCAAATTAACGGAGGCTCGATTACCGTTACGCTGGCACCAAAAGAGGTTAAAATTTTTACGAAGTAAGCGCACAGCAAAGTAAAAGGCCTAGCGGAAGATCACAGATCACCGCTAGGTTCTTTGCTTTGCTGTGCGATGCGTTTGAGCGTGTGGAGGGAATGGGGTATGGAATCGCTTTCCCCCACACCTCTTCCCTCTTCAACTTTGTGCTGCCTTCTTCTCTTTTCGCTAACTTGTCTTCCATCCGGTATTTATACCCATGAACACCCCTGTAAGAGTACGATTCAGGCTACATTTCGCCTCCGCAAGCTTCACGAGAAAACGAAGGAGATACTGCCGAACCGTCAATCCCCATGTAACAGCGATATCGACGGAACTACGAAGCCTCCGCAAGCCTCGCAAGGAAACCGTGGAGGTACTACCAGACCTCCTATTCCCCATGCAACAGCGATATCCACGGAACTACGATGCCTTATTCCACGATAACCTCCCTTTTCTCCCTATGAAGCGGAACTAGGGTGCGTTAAATGAGCGAACATGTGCCCAAACCCCAGCATTTCCTGCTCATAACGCACTGTAGTTCCGCGAAATGTCCCTACAATCGAAAATACCGCCTCTTAACGCACCCACGTTCCGCTCACCCGTGCAAAAAGACGATCTATCGCAGATCGGAGGCGGTATTTCAATGATCCAAACCGCTGTGGCACTTCCAGATCTCCTACGCCCATCCTGTCAAATAGCTCGTACCACACGATGCGTGCGAAATCTCTCCGCTCTGCGAGCTCGTCACACACTCATACGTGACGACATAGGCTTTCTGGCGTGTTAGAATGAGTAGTCCTAACGCTTTAGTCCTATAAAGAATTTAACATTCTATAAAAAAGAGAAGGAGACCCATGTCCCCTCCTCTTTTTTTATGGCTTTGGCACTTCGCGCTTCATTCTGACGGGACCTTCCACCCAATTCTCACGGTTCATCCGCTTCACCTGATTAATGGGATTCGCAGGATCAATCGTTTCGCTGACCACTCCGCTATTTGCAGCCTGCTGCTCGGCAGCAAGCTTAGCTTTATAGCCAGTGCCTGCTGGCGGTCCGCCGCCGCCGTTGCGTTTACCTTTGTTCCAAACTCTGCCTTTGCTCATTTCACAACTCCATTTTTTGTTTTAAGTGTAAAGGCAATAGAGCTAAAACGCAAATAGCGCAGGCCTCATCGGAGTTACTGGACAAGTGCAGTCTGAGGTGTTCGGATATAATCCGAGTACTTTTTGGCCTCCTCGGCCACATAATCTACGTTCGTTCTCGTAACCTCATAAGCGACAAATGCTGGAAGATAAGTCGCGTTGCACTTGGTTAATGTACTTTGGATCGGTCGCAGCAATTCACTGATCGTGAACCAGTTCTCTCCGCCTGAACGATACGCATTCTTCGATCCGCCCGTCGTCGTTGCCACAACAAACTCTTTTCCTTGCAGATTGTCGCCCTGCGGACCGAACGCCCAGCCATACGTGAATACATCGTCAAACCACTTCTTCAAGAGAGGCGGACAGGAGTACCAATACAAGGGAAACTGGAGAACGATGCGATCATGGGCAAGCAGCAGTTCGTGCTCCTTCTCCACATTAATATGCCAATTGGGGTACTCCTTATAAAGGTCGCGAACCGTTATGTCTGCGTCCCCTTTCAATTCACTGGCAAAAGCTTGGTTGGCACCAGACACACTCAGATCCGGATGCGCAACGATAACCATAATTTTCATGCCCTTCACCCTTTCGGCAACATATGTTCAACCCTATTATTCACGAGATTGATCCCTTTGCAAAGTACGCTCTTTATTCATACTTAGTACGGATTTGCGTACATTTGACGTTGCTTGGGTTTCGGCGAACAGTATGAAAAAACGTACTATGTACGAAAAATAAAAGTACTATAATATATCGGAATACTTTGCTAAAGTAACAGCATAGGCGTTAGCGATGAACGAAGAAAGGGATGGTCACATGAGCGTACCGATGCGCGATTGCTTTACTACACAAGGTATTTTAGCTACCTTACAGGTCATTGGCGGAAAATGGAAGCCGCTTATTTTATTTATTTTGCTGCAGGATGGCACCAAACGATTCGGAGAATTAAGACGTATGCTGCCAGGTGTCACGCAGGGCATGCTCACCAATCAGCTTCGCGAACTGGAACAGGATGGCATTATTGTGCGACGGATTTATCAGCAAATCCCGCCGAAGGTTGAATATGAGTTATCCGAACACGGAAAAACGTTAAGCGGCGTGCTAGGCAATATGTGTGGCTGGGGATTCCAGCATTTGGCGTTTATGAATCCATCAAATGGCACATCTGAGCACGCGGAAGACAAATAAAAAGGACAGCAACCTTCTCTGCTGTCCTGCGAATCGTTACGCGAAGCTATCCCTGCAAATTAAAAGCTTGCGCCAACAAGCGGTATGAATGCACGCGCGCTTCAACATCATGAATCGGCGATACAACCATGATTTCATCAGCTTGATACGCTTCATTCAACCGAAGCATCTCTTCTCTTACTTGCTGAGGCGTTCCGATGATACGCTTATGGCGTCCGCCGCGGATTAGAGCAAAATCGGCTTCGGTATAAGGGTAGCCCATCGCGGTTTCCACAGAAGGAAAATAAGGCAGCAGCCTGCCTTGCCCCAGCGAAAGGAAGAACAAATCCGTGCTCGTTGCGAGCCGGTTCGCTTCTTCTTCGGTATCCGCGCAAACCACGAGCACAGCTGCCAAGGAGCGCGGCTTATCGTTCAGGATCGAAGGCTGGAAATGCTCGCGGTAGATGCGCAGCGCCTCTGTACAGTCCGCATTGCCGAAAAACTGCGCGAAACCAAAAGCGGCACCCTGCCGGGCAGCGATTCTCGCGCTGTCGTAGGAAGAGCCCAGCAGCCAAATCTCAGGCGCTGTAGAAATAATCGGTGAGGCATGCAGTGCCGCGAACCGATGGTCATGCGGCAGCGAATCATGCAAATAGCCCGTCAAATCCGCCACTTGCTGCGGATATTGATCCACGCTTGTGTATTTTCCTTCCTGCAAAGCCCGCGTAGAGATCGGCATTCCCCCAGGCGCGCGGCCGAGCCCAACATCGATGCGCCCGGGATGCAGGGCTTCCAGCAGGCGGAAGTTCTCCGCCACCTTATACGCGCTGTAATGCGGCATCATAATGCCGCCAGAGCCTAGACGAATGCGCGACGTCTGTGCGGCCAAATGCGCGATCAGCACCTCCGGGCTCGAATGTGCCAGAGCCTGCGAAGCATGATGCTCAGACAGCCAGTATCGGCTGTATCCCAGCTTATCCGCTTCCTGAGCCAAAGCTGTCGTTTCAGCAAGCGCCTGCGCTGCTGTGCGGCCTTCCCCTATTTGCGATTGGTCCAAAATCCCCAATTTCATCATCTGATCACCTCGCTATAACTGTAACATATTTAAGCACAGAATAGCAAAAAGCAGCCGAGATCTCTCCCGACTGCCCACTCGATGATGCCATTAAGCCTCTTTATAAAACACTTCCGTCTGATTTTTGTTTACATATAAATCCCAGTACACATCAGCAATCCGATCCGGATCGTAATAGGTACCCGGTTTCACGAGGCCTGCGATCGTTACTGTGCCTACATAAATGCCATGTGGCGACAGCTCATCGGCCAAGGTGAACGCAAGCGCGCGAACGCCGGCTTTGCCAATGGACAACGAAGTATACGCAGATGAAGGATACAGCGCGAAGCCTCCGCCTGTGAACAGCAAGGTTCCTTCCTTACGTTCAATAAGTTCAGGAATGACTTGTTGCGCGCTAACCAAAGCGCCTGCCACATTCACTTTGAAGTCATTGAGCAATTGCTCATCCGTCAAAGACGCAGACGTACCTTGAGCAATCTTCGCTGCATTGTAAACGAGTACTTCCGGCACGCCGTATTCCGACTTGATGTGTTCGAAAGCTTTTCGAAGAGAATCCGGATCGGCTGCATCAGCCTCTACGCCGTAGGCTTCTATCTCCTGCAGATTAAGCTCTTTGCTGAACGTGTCCAGCGATTCCTTCGTTCTCGATACGTTGACAACACGGAATCCATTGGCACCGAATTTTTTCGCCACACCTGCACTAACGCCAGGTCCTGCTCCTACGATTACAATTAACGGTTTTTGGCTCATTTCTATCACTCCTTGGTTTTGGGTTTCCGTAAATGACTAGACAAGCTGCGTCTGAGGAATCAAAGCCTTTTTCAAATACACAAGCGTATCGTCGTCTCCAAGTGCGCGCTGATGAAAGCGCTCATACCCCTTGCGCTCGTACATCGCAAGCAGCCATGGATGCTTCACGGAAGTCGCAAGAACGACGCCAGTAGCCAGCAGCGTATCCCGAATGACGACCTCTTCGACGTAAGTGATAAGCAGGTTGCCGATGCCTTGATTCTTGTAAGCCGGCTGAACAGCGAACCAGTATAAGAAGGGAAGATCCGTCAATTCCTCCAGGCTTTTCAGAGACAAGGTCGCGGCAATTGAACCATTAATCTCTAGGATATAGCAAGCATTGTGAACGATATTCTCTGTTACCATCTCAATCGTTGCATGGGCGGCGCGAAACGCAATGCCAAGCTCCCGGATACTCTCATACGCTTGGTCGATCACCTGGAAGATCGCTTCCGCATCCACTTCAGTTGCTAGCCGATACACATGGCTCAACATCTTCACCTCCCTTTATTAAAATGCCGGCACAACAGCAACGCCGTACTTGTCCTGGATGAATTTCTTCACATCCGGCGAGGTCAGCACTTCACCCAGCTTCTTAATCTCTGGACGGTTCTCGTCGCCTTGTCGAACGACGATAATGTTCGCATAAGGAGAGTTCGCGTCTTCACGGAATAATGCGGAATTCGGATCGATTTTCGCTTCCAGCACAAGGTTCGTATTAATGATAGCACCGTCAACATCCGGAAGGACCCTTGGCAGCTGCGCGGAATCGACTTCGCTGAATTTCAGCTTTTTCGGATTATCCGTAATATCCTTCGGTGTTGCGGAATACGTCGTGATGCCGTCCTTCAGCTTGATCAAACCTTTCGCCTGGAGAAGCACTAACGATCTGTATTCGTTGGAAGGATTGTTCGGTATCGCGATAGTCGCGCCTTCCTTCAGTTCATCGATCGATTTTAATTTTTTGGAGTAAAAGCCAATCGGCTCCACATGCACCTTGGTTGAGACGGCAAATTTGTACCCTTTTTCCTTGGAGATGGAGTCGAGGTAAGGGACGTGTTGGAAGTAGTTGGCATCGATTTGCTTCTCGGCCAGCGACGGGTTCAACTGCCCTTCATCATCCAGAACGACGACGTTCAAGTCGATGCCTTGCTCCTTCAATTTCGGTTTGACGAAATTCAGGATTTCCGCGTGAGGGACGGCGGCCGCCCCGATTTTCAGCTTCACTTCCGTTTTCGGCTGAGCCGTAGCCGCCGCAGACGCAGCGGGTGCTGCCGTTGCTTGCGCGCTGGGCGCAACGCTTGCGTTAGGCGATGCAGAAGCCGTAGTTGCTGCAGGACTCGCTGAGCCGCAAGCGGATAATAATCCAATCGTCACTGCCAAAATAGAGGGTACTGCGAATGTTTTGCTTTTCATATGTGATGCTCTCCTTTATTGTCCAGTATGTACGGTGAGGACGTTAGTCAAATTTGTAACGCTTCTTATTGATCCTCTTCGCCATGTAATCTCCTATCCATTGAATGAGCTGCACCAGCACGACGAGCAGCAGCACCGTCAGGAACAAAATATCGGTTCTAAACCGCATATAACCGAAGCGAATCGCCAGGCTGCCTAACCCGCCGGAGCCGATTGCGCCCGCCACGGCCGTAAAGCCGGTGATCGTAATAATGGATAGCGTGATGCCGCGAACCAGCGAAGGAAGGGCCTCCGGAATGAGCACACGCGTAATAATAAAATAGGGCGTAGCGCCTGCCGCTTGGGCAGCTTCGATCTTCCCAAAGCTGACTTCCCGGATCCCGTTCTCGATAATTCTGGCCAAATATGGGGCTGAACCAATAGCTAATGGGACGACTGCCGCCGTAGCCCCAAGCGTCGTACCGACGACAAATCGCGCTAAGGGCAGTAACACGACAATCAAAATGATCGATGGAAAAGAACGAATGATATTTACAATCGTACCGAGCACTTTGTGAAAACGCGGAGCTGGCCATAAATTCCCTTTCTCTGTAACGACGAGAATAATGCCGAGCGGGAGTCCGATCAGTAAAGCGAATACCGTCGACAGCGCCACCATATACACGGTTTCCCCAAGCCCTTGCAGCAACAGGCCGATTAAATCGTCATTCACCTAAGATCACCAACCTTCTGCGCCAAAGCCCGTTTTTGCTGATATCCCTCAATAATGCGAATGAAACTTTGCGACGTTTCACTCTCTGGCTGCAGAAAAATTTTATCCACGGAGCCTGTTTCCACAATACGTCCATGCTCGATGACCGCCATACGGCCGCAGATGTGTTGAAGCACATCCAGTTCATGCGTGATAAGAACAACGGTCAGCTTCAGCTTGCGGTTAATTTCTTGCAGCAGCTCAAGAATCGCAAACGTCGTCTGCGGATCGAGCGCTGACGTCGCCTCATCGCAGAGCAGCACGTCAGGTTCGTTCGCTAACGCCCTGGCGATGCCAACGCGCTGCTTTTGCCCCCCGCTGAGCTGTTCCGGATAGGCGTCTGCTTTGTCGCTCAGCCCAACAAGCTCCAAAATTTCATCTACACGAGGCTTAATGAATATCTTGGGCACACCCGCCGCTTCCAAAGGAAATGCAACATTCTGGAACACAGTTCTCGCATCGAACAAGTTAAACTGTTGGAAAATCATCCCGATTTTCCGTCGAGCCTCGCGCAGTTCCTTCTTATTCAAATCCGTAATCACCTTGTCGCCAATGATAATGTGGCCCGAATCAGGCTCCTCCAATCGGTTCAGACAACGGATTAACGACGATTTACCCGCACCGCTAAAGCCGATGATGCCGAAGATTTCCCCTTTTTGAATATCCAAATGGATGTCATCCAAAGCTTTCGTATGCGTATTCGCCGTATGATACGTTTTACTAAGATGCCGAACGACAATGATGACCCTTCACCTCAAATTCGCCTGTTGCTTTTAAAACCTGGATAATGCAAAAGGCGTAATGTCCTGATTCGTATGACCCTTTTGCGTAAGATCAGCCAATATTTCACCGACAACGCTTGAAAATTTAAATCCATGGCCTGAGAAGCCTCCGGCCACGACCACGTGGTTATGAGCAGGATGCCTGTCGATAATGAAATGCTCGTCAGGCGTGAATTCGTACTTGCAGACCGCGCCGCGAAGCACGCGTCCGGCGGCCTGCGGAAGGAACCCTTCCAGCGCTTGCCGCAGATTGCCCTCATCTTCCGGGTAATGACCAAAAGGCTGGAACGGTTGACCCGGCTGCCACAGCTGGCCCGCTTCATGCTGGCCAATTTTCACCCCGGATCCCCCAATGCTGGGAAAGCCATAAAATCCGCCGCCTGGCCCGCCGAAAGTAAAACCGGGAAAGCGAGATACATCATAAAGCGCCTCGTCCGCTTGAAACCAAGCGACCGCTTTACGGACAGACCGAATCGGCAGCTGAATGACGGATTCCAGCTCGCCGAACCAAGCGCCTGCGCTCAATATGAGCTGGTCCGCGTGATAGGAGCCGTCCATCGTATGCACAGTAACGCCGCTGTTCCATAGGTCGATTCGGGTCACTTGCGTGTTCACCAGAAGCCTGGCGCCCTCCGCTAAAGCCTGCTGCCGGTAGGCGCGAATACACGCTTCACTATACAGAAATCCTGCCTCCTGCTCGTACAGTCCCACATACGAATCCGGAAGCCGTATCCCCGGCCACCGTTTATGAACCTCATCGGGATTCAACCGTTCCACCTTCAGGCCAAATTCCTCGGTATTTTTCCACTTTTGCTCCAAATTGCCGGACTCGGACGGGCCCATATTCAGCACACCGCTGCGTACGAGTAGTGGTTGCCCGCTCTCCGCCTCCAGCTCCCTCCACAGCTGATCCGCGCGCAGCGCCATCGCCGTGTAGGTGCGGCTGCCCGTGTAGGCATGTCGGATGAGACGTGACTCTCCGTGATGGCTCCCCGCCACATGAGGCGGGTCGAATTTGTCGATAAGCAGAGCTTTCACGCCTTGCTTGGCTAAAAAGTAACCCGCGCTCATCCCCATAGAGCCTGCGCCGACTATAATGACATCATACGAGGTTGGAATGGGGAATCTCCTCCTTAAGATCGATACCGATCTTGTCAGCGTCGGCAGCCAACTTCTCAAGTCCAGCAATGGCCGTCAGAGCGAACAGCGCGCTGCTCGGAGCAATCGCTTCTTCATTCAGCGTAAACTTCGGATGATGCCATTCCTCGGTCCCGCTTGTGCCCATCCAGATAAAGGCTCCTGGCACTTTTTCTTGATAATGGGCAAAATCTTCACCGCCGGTTGAGAGGCGCGCGGGAATAATGGTAAGCCCCAAGGCCTCTGCAGATTCTTGGAAAACTTGGACTGCAGCGGGGTCGTTATTGACAGTCGGAATACCGGAAAACCAGTTCAACTTGACCTCTGCGCCATATCCAGCGGCAATGCCTTCCGCAAGCCTCTTCAGCAGCTCCGGCATCTTCGCGCGAACTTCAGGCGTGAACGTGCGAACCGTGCCGTCCAGCACGGCTTCATCAGGAATGACGTTCCACGTCGTTCCTGCGTGAAAGCTGCACACGGAGACGACCGCGTGGTCGAAGGGCGAAATGCTGCGCGAAATCGCCGTTTGGATGCCGCCGACCAGCGCGCTGGCGGCCACGATCGGGTCGATCGCCGCATCGGGGATAGCGGCATGACCGCCCTTGCCCTTCACGCGGATCTTGAAGCCGTCAACGGCGGCCATGAGCGGTCCCGGCGACAAGCCGATCGTGCCGACCGGCAGCTCCGGCTTGTTGTGCATGCCGAAGATCGTCTGCACGCCGTCCAAAGCTCCGGCGGCGATCATCGTCTTCGCGCCGGTGCCCTTCTCCTCGGCGGGCTGGAACAGCAAGCGAACCGTCCCCCTGAACAGGTGGGCGTTTCGCTGCAGCAGAATCGCTGCGCCGAGTATCGACGCCGTGTGGAAATCATGGCCGCACGCATGCATGCGGCCGGCAATTTCCGAAGCAAACGGCAGCCCCGTTTCCTCTGTCACCGGCAGCGCGTCGATATCGGCGCGCAGCGCGACGATCAGGCCTTCGCCGCCAGCGGCATCACCCCCGGCCGTCCCTCTCACCTCGGCGAGCACGCCGACGGGCAAACTAAGCGGCAGCTCCCGGATTCCTTCCGCTCGCAGAGTCTCTTGAATCCTGCGAGTCGTCTCAAACTCCTCCATCGACAGCTCCGGACGGCGATGAAGCTCCCGGCGGATTTCAATCAAGACCGGAGATAGAGCATCCGCCTGTACCCGAATGTCATCCTTCCATTCAGTGCTCATAGCGCTTGTTTAATCCTGTCGATTTGACCGAGATGCCTTTGAACGTGGTTCACGAATCCGTCATACAGCTCGGATAATTTATATATTTTCCCATTCTCAAAAACGCCCGACTTCTCCCAATTATCAGCGGAAATTCGTTTGAAAAAGGCAGTATTATAGAGAAGCAGCGCTTGATAAACGGAAAACACTTCTTCCAATGAGCTTTCATTCGCTCTGGAACTGCTCACCCAAGGATCTTGATCAAAGGCCGGAAGGTTAACAACAACCGAATCACTGGCTTCAGCAACAATTTTACGAATTCGGAACGAAGTTATAATGCTGTGATCCACTAAATGCGACAACACCTCGACTACGCTCCATTTGGTTTCGGACTCTTTCCATTTTGCTTGTTCTTCGGTCAAACCTTCAACGGCCTGACGCAGTTGCTCATATAGAATGGTAAATTTCTGAAGATCAATAATGCTTTGACTCATAGAATTTCGCCTCCAATTTTTATATTACGTAGCTCCACTCCGGAGTAACTCGTTTCAAGAACTGTTTCGTTCTCTCTTCCTTCGGTCTGACGAATAATTCCTCCGGCTGGCCTTCCTCCACAATGACGCCGCCATCCATGAACACGACATGGCTGGAGACTTCCCTTGCAAAACCAACCTCGTGAGTCACAATAATCATCGTGACGCCCTCGCGCGCAATCTTTTGAATAACGGAAAGCACTTCGCCGACGAGCTCCGGATCAAGAGCCGATGTCGGTTCGTCGAACAGGATGACCTCCGGATTCAAGGCAAGCGCACGAGCGATCCCTACCCGCTGCTGCTGGCCGCCGGAAAGCTGGCTTGGATAGGCATTCACTTTTCCGGAGAGACCGACCTTTTCCAGCACATCCAGACTTTTTCTTTTCGCCGCTTCTTTCGGTTGCTTTTGCGCAATGATGAGTCCTTCCATCACGTTTTCCAGTACCGTTTTGTGCTTGAACAGATTATAGTGCTGGAACACCATGGCCGTTTTCCGGCGCAGCTGAATAATGTCGTGCTTGCTCGGATGCTTGCCGCTGACCTTGAAATCTCCGATGGAGATCTCGCCGTCGTTTGGCCGTTCCAGGAAATTTACGCAGCGCAACAGCGTCGTTTTACCGGAACCGCTCGGGCCCAGAATGGCGACGACATCACCTTTTTCAACCGTTAGATTGATGCCGTTCAACACTTTGTTTTTGCCAAAGGACTTATGAATGTTCGTTAACTGGATCATACGACTCCTCCTCGATTATAGGCATTTACTTTTTTCTCCAGGAAAGCGGTAAGTCTTTCAACCAGCAGGGTAAGACCCCAGTAGATGAATGCGGCAGCGATGAACGCTTCTAGAAACTTTAGGCTAACTGAAGCAACGACATTCGCCTTGCCGAGCAATTCCATTTGCGAAACGTTAAATGCCAGCGAGGACGTATGCAGAAATCCGACAAAAATATTGCACAAATTGGGCAAAATCACGCCGATCGCCTGCGGCATGACGATTCGCCATAGGGCTTGTGTCGTGCTCATTCCTACGGAATAAGCGGCCTCAATCTGCCCCCGGTTTACCGACAGAATGCCTGAGCGTATAATCTCCGACATGTAGGCGCCTGCTGTAATCGAAAATGCCGTCAGGACAATAAGCAGCGATGGAATCGAAGCCGATTTAAAGCCCCAACCGAAATGGGCGGACAACCGATCGATGGTGAGCGGCAATCCCCAAAAAACGAGAAAAATATGCATCAGGATCGGCGTGCCCCTTAGAAAGGATACATAAAAATCAAGAAGCCGGTGAATGTACTTCACTTTATAGATTCTGGCAAATGCGGTTACCACACCAATCACGAAGCCGATAAGGAGAGGAACGAACGTCAGCACGAGCGTTAACGGCAAAGCCTTTAATATTTCAAAGAATGCGGTATAAATAAACACAACATCAATGCTCATCTTCCTCACCTCACCCGGCTAACGGACGCTCATGCCTTTGCAGCTTGAACTCAGTAACCTTGAATACTTTCTCCAAAATTAGTACCACCACGTAATAAATGATTGTTAAACTCATATACACTTCCAACGCGTGCGCCGTTGCGACAATCAGCGCTTGACCTCGCCCCACCATATCCATAACGCCAATCATGAAAGCGAGCGACGTATCCTTGAGAAAGCCTATGACGGAATTCGCAAAGTTAGGAAAAGCAATCAACAGCGCTTGCGGTGCGACAATACGCGAAAAGGATTGTGTACCTGTCATGCCAACGGCGTAAGCTGCTTCCATCTGCCCCCTATCGACCGAGTTCACGGCCGCCCGGATATTCTCGGACTTGAAAGCAGCTATACTCAAACCGTACGTAATGATAACGAAATAAATTGGATCCATACGCGAGATATCCACATGAACGATTTGAAATAATGCCGGCAAACCGTAAAAAACTAGAAACAACTGGATGAGAATCGGAGTCCCTCGAATGAATGAAATATATACGATAGAAATTTGATTGAGCACCGGAATCCGATATAATCGCGTTAATGCAATGAGCAGACCAAGCGCAAACCCTAGCGCCAGAGACGCTACCAGTATGAGCAGCGTCAGAGGCAAATAGTAGAGGAGCTTAGGGAGAAACGTCGCGACGAGGGTAATGTCGAATGACTTCCCCATCTATTGACCTTGTGAGTAGTCAGCTCCGAGCCATTGCGTGCTTAGCTTCGCCAATGTCCCGTCCGCTTTGATCGTTTTCAGCGCTTCATCGATTTTCGTTTTCAGTTCCGATTCATCCTTGCGTAATAGGAAGTAAACCTTTGAATTCGACAATGGTTCTCCAACCGTTTTCAATTGCGCGTCTGCCGATTTGTTTAGAAAATCAACAGCAAACTGGGTGCTGATGGAGGCGTCTGCGCGTCCGGCTTTTATGGTCGCTTTGGCATCTTCGCCGGAGCCTGTGTAGACGATATTAATGCCGGAGTTATGCTCCTTGTTGTATTTCTCAGCCAGAACTGCCGCATTGCTGGTAGCCGTAACTAGAAGCTTCTTCCCTTTCAAGTCGTCAATGGATTTAACGGTGTTGTTATCTTTATGAACGATAATTTTATTGGGGAAAATGTTGTACGCCTCATCGTTAAAGAGGAATTTCGCTTTTCTTTCATCGTTCACTTCCATTTGATTCGCAATAAAATCGATTTTGTTCGTTTCCAAGCTGAGCAGCAGCGCTTTGAAATCCATTGTTTTCAGCTCAAATTCGTATTCAGGAAGCCGCTTGTCAATTTCTTTCACTAGCTCCACATCATAGCCAGTCAAGTTGTTCTTATCGTCAAAAAAGGTAACGTTCGGAAAAGTTCCGCTTGTGCCAACGACGATTTTCTTCACTGCTTTGGCAGCAGCCGGTGCGCTCGTAGCTGCCGCTTGGGCGGTTGCCGCCGCAGTCGCTGCTGCCGCAGGGGAGCTCCCTGCCGTTTTCGCTTGATTGCCGCAGCCAGCAGCAAAAACGGTCGTAAGTAAGATGGTGGAAAGAACAGTTAATTTTTTCATAGTAGTGAGCCTCCATTAAAATATATATAGTTATAATATTATTCCCATCGTTTAACTAAGAATTTAATCAAAAAAATAATTTCTGCACCTACAAAGGATAGTGACAAGCTGTCCAGTGACCCTGGCTAATTTGGAGCAAATCCGGCTCTTGCTGCTTGCAGAGCGCAGTCGCGGCCGGGCAGCGCGTATGAAAGCGGCAGCCGCTAGGCGGGTTCGCCGGCGATGGAATCTCGCCTTCAATGGCGAACCATTCCCGTTTCTGTGTGGGATCAGCCGCAGGAATCGAGGAAAGCAGCCCCTTCGTGTAATGATGGGCAGGATGCAGGAACAGCTCTTCGCTGGGCGCAATTTCAACCAGCTTGCCTAAGTACATCACGCCAATCCGATCCGATAAATGACGGACGATATTTAAGCCATGCGCGATAAATACATACGTTAATCCCAATTTCTTCTGTAAATCCTGCATCAGATTAACGATTTGCGCCTGGACGGATACATCCAGGGCAGATACAGCCTCATCCGCTAAAATAAATTGCGGGTTGAGCGCGATCGCTCTGGCAATCCCGATTCGTTGCCGCTGTCCGCCGGAAAATTCATGTGGGAACCGGTCATAGACTGCGCGATTTAAACCGACAAGCTCCAACAGTTCCTCTACCCTTGATCTTCGCTCCTTGGCGCTTAGCGACTCATGGACTTCCAACGGTTCGCCAATAATGCGGCCAACGCTCCAACGCGGATTCACCGATCCGTATGGATCTTGGAAAATCACCTGCATATTGCGGCGCGCTTCTTGCAGCTCCTTGGTCGGCAGCTTTGCCAGATCCTGACCTTGAAACAGCACCTGCCCGCTTGTCGCTTTCTCAAGCTGCAACAGAACCCTGCCCAAGGTGGACTTGCCGCTTCCGGATTCCCCGACCAGCCCGAACGTTTCACCCTTCTCGATCGAAAAGGAAACATTATCCACCGCGCGAATCGGCGATTGAGCGCGATGCAGCAGCCCTTTGCTAACCGGATAATATTTGCTGACGCCAATCACTTCAAATATTTTTGCGCGATCTGCTGGGCTAGCAGAGGGCTCAGCGTTGGCTTCACGAACACTTACAACTTCGTCAGAAACTCTTTGCTGCTTCCAATCCGCTAGCTCCACGAGCTCCTCGGCATACCAGCAAGCCGTCTGGCGCCCATTCACATACTGAAGCGGGGGGCTGTCTTTCCGGCACCGTTCCGTCGCATAAGGGCAACGCGGATGAAAACTGCAGCCGTCCGGCAATTCAGACAAGCTGGGGATGGATCCTTCAATCGAAAACAGCTTTGCATTGCGATCGCTCTCCATCGTTGTAATGGATCGAAGCAATCCGCGCGTATAAGGGTGATGCGGCTTTTCGAATAACTGCCGGACCGTCGCCTGTTCCACGATTTGTCCTGCATACATGACAATGATGCGGTCCGCCATTTCGGCGGCAATGCCCATATCATGCGTGATGAGCAGGATCGACATGCCGAATTCCGCTTTCAGCTCCTGCAAGAGATGCAAAATTTGTGCCTGAATCGTCACATCCAGGGCGGTTGTCGGCTCATCGGCGATCAACAGCTGGGGATCACAAGAGAGTGCCATCGCAATCATGGCCCGTTGCAGCATCCCGCCTGATAGTTCACCCGGATACTGCTTCATCCGAAGCTCAGGCTCTGGAATGCCCACACGCCGCAGCAGTTCGACAGCTCGCTGCCATGCCTGCGCTTTGCTCGCCTGCTTATGCCCGGTGATCACTTCAACAATTTGACTGCCGATTGTAAAGACCGGATCAAAGGCGGCCATCGGCTCCTGGAACACCATCGCCATTTTTTTCCCGCGCCAGGCTCGCAGCTCCTTCTGCGATTTTGTTGTCAGATCCTCACCGTCGAGAACGATGCGCCCTCCGGAAATTAAGCCGTTTTCGTAATCGATTAACCGCATGACGGACTTCGAGGTGACGGATTTCCCGCTCCCTGACTCGCCAACCAGACATACGGTTTCACCGGCTTTGATGTGAAGGGAGATGTCGTTGATCGCCGTTACCGATCCTTTCTTCGTTGCGAACGAGACGCTTAAATTTTCGATAGCCAGCAGTTGACTCATCATGTGGACCCCCCTTCTGTTATGCCCTGCTTTTCTTCGGATCCAAGGTGTCGCGCAAGTGATCGCCGATCAAATTGACAGAAAGCACGAATAGTGTAATGGCCAGACCAGGGAATGTGCATATCCACCAGCCTACCGTTAAGTAGCCTCTTCCTTGCGAGAGGAGTGTTCCCCAATCAGGAACTTCTTTCATAACGCCCAAGCCCAGAAAACTTAGCCCCGATCCGACCAAAATGGACGATCCTAAGCCGATGGTCGCCATAACCAAAAGCGGAGACCAGGAATTCGACAACACATGCCGAAAGAAGATCCGGACATTGGAAGCGCCGATAGACCTCGATGCCGTGACGAAAGCTCGGCCTTTTACACTCATGACTTGACCGCGCATCACTCTTGCATATCTCGGAATTAAAGATGCAGCCACGGCAAAAATGATGTTATACAAAGTCGGGCCCAGGGCTGCAGCAATCGCTAAAGCAAGCAAAATGCCCGGAATCGTCATCAGGATATCGATGAGCCTCATAAAAATCTTATCCGCGATCCCTCCGATATAGCCGGAAATTGCACCGATGGAAGCGCCAATCAAGCCGCCTGCCACCACAGAAGCAAATCCGATAAGCAAGGAGTCCCGGCTGCCATACACGACAAGACTGAATACATCCCGTCCGAAATAATCCGTGCCGAACAAGTGCGCAGCGCTTGGCGGACTCAGAATAGCATCTGTAAGCATCGCTGTTGGCACATAAGGTGCAATCCACTGCGGAACGAATGCACAAACCAAAATGAAAAGCATCACAATCGCCGCTGTATAGACAGAAACCTCCGTGATATTCACTTGATGGGATTTGCGGACAACAATCGGCGCACGCTGCTTCTTCCCCTGCCAAATCGCTTCCGCGGAAACCACTTCCTTCATAAGCCGTTCTCCTTTCTTCTATTGCGTTCTACGCACCCGAGGATCAATGAAAGCATACGAGATATCAACCAGCAGATTCACGACGACATACACGATCGCGGAGAAAAAGACGACGCCTTGGACGACCGGCAAATCTTTTGACATAATGGCGTCAGCCAGCACTCTGCCGATGCCTTGCCGGGAAAATACGGTTTCGATAATGACGGTGCCTGCCATCAGCTCACCCATTTGAATGCCGATAATCGTAATCGCCGGAATCAACGCATTGCGGAGCGCGTGCTGGTACATGACCATCCGTTCCGATAACCCTTTGGATCGCAAGGTAACGATGAAATGCTCGTGGATGACCTCCAGCATGCTGTTGCGCACCATCCGGACGATAAATCCTGCGCCGACGAAACCTAGTGCGAGAGCAGGCAGAACGAGCGTTTCAAATCCATCCGATCCGAGCGCAGGGAACCAGCCCAAAGACACGGAGAAGATGAGAATAAGGAGAATACCGGACCAGAAGGTCGGCATCGAGATGCCGAACAGTCCGACAATACGGGCCACCACATCAATCCAGCGGTTTTTGTGAATCGCAGACAATACGCCCAAAACTACACCCAGAACAATAGAGACCATCGAGCTGGCAAAAGTCAGCGCCAATGTCGCCGGCAATTGCCTCAAAATTTTAGGCAATACGGGATCGCTGTTGACTAATGATTTTCCGAAATCGCCATGAAGGATGCCGCTGAGATACTTGCCAAACTGGACATAGAAGGGCTCGTTGAGCCCTAGCTGATGCCGCAAATTGTCGATCGCCTCCGGCGTCATGGTGGTCGGGTCGATCATGGAGAGCACGGGGTCCCCTGGGAGCACATACAGAATACAAAAGACGAGAATGAGGGAGCCCAGAATGACCAACAAGGAAACCAGAAATCGCTCAACTATTGTTCTGCTCATGGGCATAAGCTCCTCGATCCATTATTTTTGAAGAAACGCGTCATTGAAGAGCGGATAGCCCAGGGAATCGAACTTAAGTCCTTTAACCGAGCTCGATGCCGCTACCGTATAAGGGAATACATAGATCGGAATGACCACTGCGTTATCGATGATATAGTGCTGAACTTGCTTATAAATTTCTATTCTTTGCTTGTCGTCCTGTTCTACCAGACCTTGCTCCAGCAACTTGTCGACCTGCGGATCGGACAATCCGGATAACGAATTGCGACCTTTCGGATCAGACGTATGATAGAACGAATACAACGCAGTCGGATCGGAATTCACTTGACTATTCCCGTATAAATCATAAGCGCCTTTCGTATTTACCACATTTGCTATATCTTTCGTAATCTCGACATCTACTGCGATGCCCACCTGCTTTAATTGCTGTTGAACGATCACGGCAATGTCATTGCGTTTTTCGCGATTCGGCGATCCATCCACATAATGAATGCTCAGCTTTTTGCCTTCTTTTTCGCGGATGCCGTCGGCTCCCTTCGTCCAGCCCAACTCATCCAGCAATTTGTTGGCTTTGGCCGCATCGGCCTTCAAGCCATTTTCCAGAGAGGCATCATACCCGAGAATGCCGGGGGTAAGCGGCGACCATGCCCGTTGATACGTGCCCAAATATAGCGTCTTGACGATTGCATCCACGTCGATTGCGGCTTGCACGGCTTGCCTGAGCTTCGCATCGTTCCAAGGCGCATGTTTGATATTGAAAAATAACGTATACGGCAAGCCGACTGTATTGACTTGAAGCACCTGCACATTTTTGTCGTTTTTGAGCGAAATAATGTTCTGAGGCGGTATTGTTTCGGCAGCCAGCACTTGCTTGCTTTGCACACTGCCGATGCGCGTTGCTTCTTCAGGTATAATTTTGAACGTAATTTGATCCAAATAGGATTTCCCTTTGTTGGCGACGATCTCCGGAGCCCAGTTATAATCCGGGTTGCGCTTCACTTGAATAGCTGCGTTCTCATCCCACTTCACGAAGGAGAACGGTCCCGATCCTACCGGGTGTTTGCCGAATTGATCGCCGTCCTTCTTGGCGGCTGTCGGCGACACGATGCCTAGCAGCGCTTGGCTTAAATTGCCTAAAAATGCACGCGACGGCGTTTCGAGGTTCAGCTTCACCGTGAATTCATCAATGACCTCCGCGGATTTGTAAGGCTTAAGCAGCGCCGCAGAGTTGGCCGCTTTCGTTGCCGGGTCAAGAATCCGGTCGTAGCTGAACTTCACGGCTTCCGCGTTGAAAGGCGTTCCGTCCTGGAACTTGACGTCTTTGCGCAGCTTGAACGTGTAGCTCTTGCCGTCAGGCGATACGGTCCATTCCGTAGCCAGCCATGGTTTGATGCTGCCGTCGGGCAGTTGAACAACCAGGCTGTCATATATCGTTCTGATGACCCTGACCGCTACGGCGAGACCGCTGCGGTGGGGATCCAGCGTATCTGGCGACGTCGCCAATCCATAGGTAAGCTCGCCTCCGGTCACGGCTGTTTCTTTCGTTTCCTGCGCGCCTTTGGACGATTGGCCTGACGTATTTTTCGCAGAGCTGCAGCCCGTTACCGCCAAGAGCAACGCCATCGTTAACGCGCTGTATTTTATCCATCCTGACCATTTCTTCATGATTCTTCTCCCCTATCTATGTCGTAGCCGTTTGTTTCACGTAACGATTCACCGGAACGGAAATGCCCAGATGGCCTCGCAAAGTGTCTGTCTCATATGTCGTGCGATAAATGCCGCGCTCCTGTAAAATTGGAACCACCAGATCGACGAAATCGTCGAGCGCGCGCGGCACGGAAGTGCGGATTACAAAGCCGTCCGCAGCCCCGCCTTCGAACCATTGCTGCACAAGATCGGCAATCGATTCCGGCGTCCCAATAAATGTGCTTCTTGGTGTCGATGCCCTGAGCGCCACTTGTCGAAGCGTCAATTGCAGCGTCTTTGCTTCCTCTTTAATTTTATCCGTAGTGCCCCGGAAACTGTTGCTGCCGAAATCGCCCAGGTCAGGGAACGGCGCATCCAGCGGGTATTGACTGAAATCGTGATGTTCGAAATAACGGCCCAAGTAAGCAAGCGCATCGTCAATGGCGACGAGATTCGCGATCTCTTCATACTTGCCTTCCGCTTCTTCGATCGTTTTTCCGATGATCGGATTAATGCCCGGAATAATGAGAATCTCTTCCGGACTACGGCCGTTAGCCGCAGCGCGATTTTTAATATCTAAATAGAAGAGCTGCGCCTCTTCGAGCGTGTCATGCGCGGTATACACGGCATCGGCCGTTTTTGCTGCTAATTCCCTGCCTGAGTTCGATGTTCCCGCTTGAAAAACAACCGGATAGCCTTGGCGGGAACGAGCAATATTGAGCGGCCCCTGAATGGAGAAAAATTCCCCCTTATGGTTTAGAGTGTGCAGCTTGCCGGGATCGAAAAAAACCCCCGTTTCCTTGTTCCGCACAAATGCGTCATCTTCCCAGGAATCCCACAAACCTTTAACGATTTCAACATACTCTTGAGCGATCCGGTACCGCTCGCCATGTTCAGGATGCTCGCCCTTGCCGAAATTTTTGGCTGATCCTTCCAGCGGCGACGTGACAACATTCCAACCTGCCCGGCCGCCGCTAATATGGTCTAATGAGGCGAATTGCCGAGCCACGGTGAAGGGCTCGCTGTACGAAGTCGAAAGCGTGGCAACGAGGCCAAGATGCGTGGTGACCGCTCCGAGCGCCGATAAAATCGTGATAGGCTCGAAACGGTTTAAAAAATGCGGATTCGATTTCTCATTAATATAGAGACCGTCCGCGATGAACGCAAAATCGAACAGACCCGATTCCGCCTTCAACGCTTGCTGCTTGTAATAGTCCAGACTCACACTCGCATCGGGTGCAACGTCGGGATGCTTCCAGATTGACACACTATTGCCGACACCTTGGATGTTCGCTCCGAGCTTTAATGTTCTCGTCTTTGCCATCGTTACCCCCGCTTTCTCTCATTATCCCCATTGTCAAAGTTGGTTTAAATTCAACATCAATGCGTTACTTTTTCTTTCGCATACCGGTTCGTCGGAATAGCCAGACCCAGATTGCCGCGCAGCGTATCCGATTCATACTCTGTACGGTAGATGCCGCGTTCCTGCAAAATCGGAATGACGAGATCCACGAAGTCATTCAAGCCATTCGGCACTCCGGAACCGACGATGAATCCGTCTGCTGCGCCATTTTCGTACCAAGCTTGAATCCGATCCGCCACCTGCGTCGGCGTCCCGATAAAGAGCGGACGAGGTGTCGCTGCCTGGAGCGCAACCTGACGCAGCGTCAAGCCGTTTTCTTTGGCATTCTGCTTAATGCGGTCGGTCGTGCTGCGGAAGCTGTTTTGGCCCAAATCGCCCAACTCCGGGAACGGCGCATCCAGCTCATATTGGCTGAAATCGTGATGGTCGAAAAATCGGCCCAAGTAGTCCAGCGCCTCTTTCACTGTTACGAGGCTAGCTACTTCCTGGTACTTCCGCTCCGCTTCTTCCTCCGTCTGACCGATAATCGGACCGATACCCGGCAGGATGACAATGTCATCTTGCGATCTGCCAAAACCTGCTGCCCGGCTTTTCACATCCGCATAGAAATTTTGCGCATCTTCAATCGTCGGTTGACCCGTGAAGATCGCGTCCGCTTCCTTGGCGGCCAAGTTTTTGCCGTCTTCCGATGACCCCGCTTGGAAAATGACCGGCTGTCCCTGCTTGGATCTGGCGATGTTAAGCGGCCCCTGCACGGAGAAAAACTCGCCTTTGTGATTCAGTGTATGCAGTTTCTCCGGGTCGAAGAAAACCCCGGTTTCCTTGTTTCGAACGAACGCGTCATCCTCCCAGGAATCCCACAAGCCTTTCGCCACCTGCAAATATTCAGTGGCAATGCGGTACCGCTTCGGATGGGAAGGATGATCCTCCAGCTTCTTGTTGTAGTTTAGCGCCGAGCCTTCAAGCGGCGAAGTCACAACGTTCCAGCCCGCCCGGCCACTACTGATATGGTCGAGCGACGCAAATTGCCGTGCCACCGTAAACGGTTCGCTATACGACGTAGAGAGCGTACCGACAAGGCCGATTTTGGAAGTAACCGCCGCCAGCGCGGAAAGAATGGTAATCGGTTCGAAGCGGTTCAGAAAGTGAGGAATCGATTTCTCATTAATGAACAACCCGTCCGCAATGAATAGCAAATCAAATTTGCCAGCTTCCGCTTTTTGGGCCTGCTGCTTGTAGTACGGGAAATTGACGCTTGCGTCAACGATGGCATCGGGATGTCTCCAGCCAGACATGTTGCCGCCCACTCCGTGAATGATGGCTCCGAGTTTTAATTGTTTTTTTTGAGTCATTGTAATTCCTCCCCTGTATATGATTAAACGGTCAATTCGGAAAATGCTTCCTGTAAAAGAACAATCGCGCGAAGGCGCTGTTTGAATTCTTTCAATGCGATCACAATTATAATTTCATCTAGTTGGAATGCTTTTTGCAGCTCCAGCAGCTTCACCCTTACGGTTTCCTTTGATCCATGAATGATGTTCGCATCTTTCACTTCCACCGTGTAGTTCTCATTGGACTGCTTGCCGAATTCCTCGGCTTGCTCAACTGTTTTCACCGTAAGCGTACGGCCGCTTTCCAAATGAACTTTCACGTTTTTGATATCAGCGGCAAGTGCCTTCGCTTCTTCATCCGTATCCGTCAAAATAACAGAAACGGCAAGTATAGCTTGCGGTTTCGAACCATTAACCGGCTTGAACTGCTCGCGATATGCTTCGAACGCCTGCTTGGAGACCGATTCGTCTCCGTTGATGAACTGGGCGAACACGTAAGGAATACCTAATCTAGCTGCCAATGCCGTGCTCGTTCCCCCTCCGCCGAGTAAAAATAGTTCAGCCGGCTGCGCCGGAACCGGAACGGCTTTGATCCCATGCAGCTCATGCTCGGCATCGAGGGTATCATGAATGTATTGATCCAGCAGGATGAGCTTATCCTCTAAAGAAGCCCCTTGCCCTGCGGATTCCTGCTGAAGGGCTCTCGTCGATCTTGGAAGTCCGCCCGGCGCTCTTCCGATGCCGAGATCCACGCGTCCCGGAGCCAGCGAGGCTAAGACGTTGAAATTCTCCGCCACTTTAAAGGGGCTGTAGTGCTGCAGCATAACGCCTCCCGAGCCAATGCGAATGCGCTCCGTTTTGGCGAGCAAATAGGAAATAAGCACTTCCGGAGACGAACCTACCACACCGTCAGAGTCGTGATGCTCTGATACCCAGAAACGATGATAGCCGAGCGTTTCCGCTTTCTGAGCCAACTCCAGCGTCTGCTGGAACGCCTCTACAGCTGTAGTATGTTCATTGATCGGACTTTGGTCTAACAAGCTTAATTTAATTGCCATGCTGTCTCCTCCTAATAAGTAGCTTCTTTTGTATAAACTATAATTCCAATTGGTTTTGTCGGTATTAAGGTTACAAACAATGTATCATTGCCTCTATGTGCGGTCAATTTTGTATAAAGATGTTCTATCGAGAAATAGAATGTTTCTATGAAGCATGTGTTCGCAGTTCGACTTCCTTAGCCGCCTCCAGGAAAATACGGGCAAAATCCGTACTGGCTTCTTTCAGTGTAATTAAACTCGTCCTCAGGGAGAGTCCGTTTAGCGCAGGCATCGTAATTGGCACCAGAAGTCCGTCTTTGATTTCTTGGCGCACGCATAGCTCGGGGAGAAAGGAAACACCCAATCCTTTGGCGACAAGCTTTTTGGCCGTTTCCAAATTGTCGATTTGATATTCGATCTGCGGCGGCTGATCCAAAGTTGCAAACAAACGATGAATTTTCATCCAATCGAGCGACCCGCATTCGAAAAAGACGAGTGATTCCCGGCTGACATCCTCGATCGAGATATCCGATCTTTCGGCGAAAGGGTGACGGGGATGGACGAAGAGCCGAATCGGATCTTCATAATACCCCGTACTATCCACATGAGGGTGCGTCACATTACGGACGAAGCCAATATCCAGCTCCTTGTTGAGCAGCTTCTCCAAGATGGATTCAGTAGGAGCCGTACTCAGCTTGATTTGCAGATGCCGGTACTTTTTTTTTATGAGCGGCAATACCTCTGGAATTACATAATTGGATACCGAAATGGTACAGCCAATCCGCAGCTCGTTCGGTGCCGCAGATAAGTTCTGAAGCTGCTGCTTTCCTTTTTTAAACGTTTGAAGAATCTGCTGCGCGTAGGGAAGAAATTGCTTCCCTTTTTCCGTTAGTGTGAAGTTCCTGCCTTCCCGTTCGAAAAGCAGCGTATTGAGCTCTCTCTCCAAGGATTGAATGCGGGCGGTTACCGACGGCTGAGACAAGAATAATGCGTCAGCCGCCTTATTAAAGCTGTTAAAATGTATCACATAGACGAAGGCTTCGATATTTTCGATATTCATGCCGGTCACTTCCTTTCCCACTTGCCTTGCAATTATGAACTTTTCGGATAGAGGCTGCGCACAGTCTCATTCGTGGTTTGCAGATACACCGCTACCTGCTCGAAAGCTGCCTCGGCATCCGAGCCATCCAGTTGAAGGACTATCGCCCCGTGATCGCCCAGCGACAAACTGAAAGATACGATACCTAATAACCCTTTAGCGTTCAGCATTCTACCGCTTTTCCCGACATAAATATTACATGTATACCGGTTCGCAATCGTCACAAAATTCAAAACACGGTCTAGCGTCCATGGTTCATTCACCGTAAATGTCCATTCAATTTTCATCGTTAAGCCTCCCATCCTTCGCGAAATTATAAAAAGAGACACAACCATCCCGTGTAAGGGTGCTGCATCTCCAGTTGACTGGTTGATTTTATTCAAATAATTCCGATGAATTTACTTGTAATTAGATTATAGGTGGTTGAACAGGCATCTGTCAACGATTAAATATTTATATTTGCTACACGCACAGGTGATTGGGGTTATGGTATTCTAAAAGAAAATTTCGAGGAGGAGGCTGGCAATGGCTGGACAAGCAGAAGAAAGAAAAGGTTCCATCTGGGAGGTCTTTGCCGTATCTCTGAGGTTAGGCCTCACCTCATTTGGCGGGCCCATCGCGCATCTGGGGTATTTCCGGGACGAATATGTCAATCGCAGAAAATGGTTCGATGATAAAACCTATGCCGAGCTCGTTGCGCTATGCCAATTACTTCCAGGCCCAGCAAGCAGTCAGGTTGGCATATCTATAGGCATGATGCGAGCCGGACTGCTCGGCGGCCTTGCTTCATGGATGGGGTTTACGCTGCCTTCAGCAGCAGCGCTCATGGCCTTTGCCGTTCTCATCCGTCATTACGATGTCACTGAGGCTGGCTGGCTGCACGGCTTAATCATTGCAGCAGTCGCTGTAGTAGCCGGGGCCGTTTGGGGAATGGCACGAACGCTGGCTCCCGATCGCACGCGAGGAACAATCGCTATCCTGACAGCCATCATCACGCTGTTATGGCCGACTCCATACGGTCAGTTTCTTCTTATCGCAGCCGCAGGCTGTTTCGGCCGTTTTTTCCTGCCGACGAGTGCCGACAAGGCTGAGCTGGCTAAGCTGCCTGCCGAGAGCCGCATAAACCTTGGTAAACGAGTCGCACTAACTTCGTGGGCTATTTTATTCATGCTCCTGTTGGGACTTCCCCTTCTTAGACAAGCTTTCCCTGTCCCTTGGCTGGCGATGTTCGACAGCTTCTTCCGTGTCGGCTCGCTTGTTTTCGGGGGCGGCCATGTTGTGTTGCCCCTGCTGCAGGCTGAAGTCGTGCCAGCCGGATGGGTTACAGACGCCCAGTTTCTCGCTGGCTACGGCGCAGCGCAAGCTGTACCTGGTCCCTTGTTTACCTTCTCAGCGTTCCTTGGAGCCGTTGCTAACGGTTGGCAAGGGGCATTGATCGCTTTAATTGCGATGTTTTTACCTTCTTATCTGCTCGTTGCTGGCTCCTTGCCGTTGTGGGGCGCTATCCGTCGCCGGCCGCATGCGCAAGCAGCGCTTCAAGGCATTAACGCAGCCGTCGTTGGCCTATTGGTAGCCGCTTTGTTTCATCCGGTTTGGACAAGCGCCATTCATTCTTCGCTTGACTTCTGCCTTGCTCTGGCTGCTTTCGCGCTTATGATGCTCTGGAAGCTGCCGCCCTGGGTCGTCGTCATTTTCTCCGCCGCAGGCGGGACTATGCTGTCCTTGCTTCACTAAACCTTTACCCTTTTAAGGAACCGGCCATCACGACTGTCACAAAATACCGCTACAAGAACAAAAACGGCACAACCATCGGAGCAGCCGCATCGGGATGCTGCGGTGCAAAAAAACGCCAATCCGTTCCGTTAAGGGAACGAATTGGCATTTTTTGCACCTTAAACGAGAATGTGTCCGCCTTCGACGTGAAGTACAGTACCGGTGACAAAACCATTTTGGATCAGATAGAGCACGCTTTGCGCAACATCGGCAGCTTTCCCTACGCGTTTGACCGGCAATTTAGCCGCTACCGTCCCGTAAAATTGATTACGCGCTTCTTCCGGCATTTTACTGCGTGAAGGCGTATCAATAATCCCCGGTGAAACGACGTTAACTCGGAGTGGAGCCAGCTCCAGCGCCAAGGTTTGACCCAGATTGGAAACCGCAGCGTTCACTGCGCCTAACGTAGACGAGCCGATCATCGATTTATATGCGACTACTCCAGAGAATAACGTAATCGAGCCGTGCGGAGTTAGATGGGGCGCTCCGTATTTAACCGCATAGTACTGACCCCAAAATTTATTATCAAACAAGCTTCTGGCCTTCTCCGTTTCTGTTTCAAGGAAGGAACCCCCCGTTGTCTCCGCTGCGCTTACCACCAGATGATCGAATGACCCCATTTGCTCAAAAAATGATTGAACTTGATGTTCCTGCGTTACATCTAGCAGGAAAGCCTGCGTGCTAGCGCCTAATTCCGCTTTGGCTTTATGCAGCTTATCCTCAGACCGGCTAGCTATGATCACCTCCGCTCCTTGCTCCACCAGTTGTTTCGCTGTTTCAAAACCGATGCCTGAACTGCCGCCTATGATAACAACTCTCTGATCTTGTAACGTGTTCATGCTCATCTTCACTACCTCCAGATTAATTTGGATTCCCTTGCTGAACATAGTGTAGCTCCATAAATTCCGTTTGGGAAGTAGTGATATTATTTTCATATAGTTACAATAATGTTACTTTTGGTGCTGTATTGGAAAGAATCCGGTTAGATGGAACTCACAACGATCTGCTGGTATTCCGGCTTGTTGCGATTCTCCATCGTCGACATCCCATTACGTGTAACGTAGTTCCGCTGTTCTTCTTATTCCAGTTGGAAATTCAGGCGAATTGCTTGCGGTATTAAAGTAAGAAAAACCTGAGGCCGTGCATCTGGTCCTTATCTAAACCCATACATCTGAGCCAACCGCTATCGCTTTTCCATCCCCTACCCATTCCCTCTGTTCTACTTGTGCTGCCTTCCATCCGGTATTCATATACATGAGAACCCCTGCAAGATTCCGGGTACATTTCGCCTCCGCATCATCGCATGAGAACGAAGGAGGTACTGCCGGACCGCCAAATCACTATGCACAGCGATTTCGACGGAACTACGGTGCCTTATTCCAAGGTAACGTCCCTTTTCTCCCCCTGAAGCGGAACTAGGGTGCGTTAAATGTGCGAAAACGTGCCTACAACCCAGCATTTCCTGCTCATAAGGTACGGTAGTTCCGCGAAATGTCCCTACAACCGAAAATCCCCCCTCTTAACGCACCTACGTTCCGCTCACTCGTGCAAAAAGACGATCTATCGCAGTCGAGGCGGTATGGGGTGATCCAAACCGCTGTGGCAAAACCCCTGTGGCACATACGGATCTTCCACGTCCATCATGTCAAAAGCTCGTACCACACGATGCATGCGGAATCCCTCCGCTCAGCGAGTTCTTCACACACACATACCTGACGACATAGGCTTCCTGACAAAAAAGACCAACCTCCCTTTTCAAACGGGGGTTGGTCTTCTCTTTTTACAAGGTGAGCCCGAATCGTTTCAATTCAATGAAGATGCCTTCAAGTTTTTTGCCCTTTTCTGTAATTGTATATTCCACGCGCGGCGGGACCTCCGGATATACTTTGCGAGTGACGATCCCTTGATCCTCCAGCTCTCTTAATCGCAGCGAAAGCGTCTTCGGAGAGATGCCGTCCATCGATTTCAATAGATCGCTGAATCGCAGTGTGCCATCAATAAGCAGATCCCGGATAATGAGAAAGGTCCATTTCGTTCCAATGATATCGATCGCTTTGCCGATCGGACAGGGTTCACCTGGCAATCCTTTATTTAGACGAATGGGTTCTAACACATTCATTCGAGCATCCTCCTCAGTAAGATTTGTGCTATTTTTCCAAGTATACTGCATAAATTACTTTTGGGAAACTATATGAATATAATACTATTGCTTCCCTTAATGAAATTATGTTTTCGTATTTCACCGAGCGGTAGGAGCCTTGGGAAATGCTGTGGATTCACTTTAACGCCGGGTCCACATAACTCGCTCATTGAGCGGATTGAAAATGAGCGCGTCCCGAAGCCCCAGAAAACCATTCTCCCGTCCGAACTGATCATCCGAGCTTCAACACGCGCGTTGGTATGAGGCAAATAGCTGCGATCGCCCTTATCTTAACAATCGCAGCAATATAGCCTCATACCATGTCCATGGCAGGGCGCTTCTCCCCCATACCCCCAGCCTGACCCCGCGTCCCAATGGATAACGCAGCTTCGGGCTCGCTGTTACGACAATGCGTGCAATTTTGTCCGCCACTTCCTGTGGATCCGGTGCGGAGCTCGCCGCCTGCTTGGAATAACGGAGAATTTTATTGAATGTGTTCCCATACGGCGACGCATCCGATGTATGAATGGCATCGAAGCCTTTGCGCCAAATCTCCGTCCGATAAGCGCCCGGCTCGACGAGGACGACCCGCACACCGTAGGGCTTCATCTCCAGCCGAAGCGATTCGGAGAAACCTTCGACGGCGAATTTCGAAGTGCTGTAAGGCGCATAGCCCGGATATGCAGACAATCCACTTACGCTGCTTACATTCACAATGCATCCTGACCCTTGCCGCCGCATGTGCGGGAGCACCGCTTTCGTTGCACTGATGACGCCAAACACGTTCGTCTCCAACTGCGCTCTCCACGCTTCCATCGACACATCTTCCACGTAGCCGCCGGTCGCAAAGCCAGCATTGTTAATTAATACATCTATGCGTCCATACCTATCAATGGTATAGGAAATCGCTGCTTCAACCGTTTCATGCAGCGTTACATCGACTTGCACGACGTCAATGGCGGAGCGAACGCCCGCTTCTTCAGCGAGCTCAAGCAAACGTCCGCTTTTGCCCGTATCGCGCATCGTCGCTATAACCCGATATCCCTTTTTTGCCAACGCAATCGACGTCAACAAACCAAAACCGCTCGAAGCGCCTGTTACCATGGCGACGGATTGTCCATCGTTCATCCTCGCTGCCCCCTCTTAACTATGCTTGTTTAACCATAATGGCATACGAACGCCCTGCGTGTCGACACTCACGGAAAGGAACAAAAAAAGAAGAGCCCCAGTCAAGCGAGCCCTTCCCCTTACATGAATTAGCTATTTATTCACATATTGGTTGTACAAATTGCCGCCGCCTATGCGAACATCGTCATGTGCCGTTGTTCCTGTAGCCAACTTCGTTGCAAACACCACATATCCAGGCGATCGATCCAAATTCACGGTGTTATGATCAAATGAATTGTTTTTTCCTGTCGCATAGGCTGTTCCGTGCGTTCGTACCTGGAAAGCATCCAGCACTCTCGGGTTACCATTACGGTAGCCTTGATTGTAACGGGTAATCGTGTTTACGCCCTTAATATCCACGAAGCTGTCTGCACTGTTAGCACCGCTGATTCCGGTTCCATTGAACGTATTATACTCGATTAACGTATGGTCGGCTCCCTCTTTTACATCGATATGTTCAGCTGTAATACCGCCATCGAATAGGGTATGGCTGATAACGTTGCCTGACACAACGTGCTCGAATTTCGCATGAGAATCCGAACCGACATAAACCCCTTCACCGAAGCCCGCTTGATATCTCCCCGTGTTGTATATTTTCGAATACGCTAGCGTGTTAAAAGAGCTGCCATCCCGAAAATGCACGCCTTCATCCCCAATATTGTGCACGATCACATGGTTCAGCACATTATAATTGCCATGATCGATGACAATCCCCTTTTGCGCCGTATTCATTTCGATGTCGCGGATTTGCCAATAGTCACCTGTCAAATGAATGCCATAAGAACCGTCATTTACCGCGTTTCCTGTGAACACAGCCGGTTTAGTTGCATCGCAGCTTTTGAGAACGATGGGGTTCGAAGCCGAACCGCTTTTGTCCGCATAAAACAAGCCTTGATGGCTTGGATCTCCGCTTGCCGATCGATCCCCCATATAGGTGCCCGGGGCAATGGTGATTTCGGTGCCTGGTTCTGCGCTTTTCATCGCTTCTTGAATGGCCGCAGTTGATCTCAGGGCGTTGTCGCAACTAGGCGGATCGACTGTGTCCGGTTGCGTTGCAACACGACTTTGATGCGCGTAAAAATCATTCGATGGCTTCAGCATCGTCGACGTTTCCGCATAAACAGTATCCGAAATGGCCAGAACGATGAGTGATGAAAGCAGAACAACAATCCCTCCGTGAATAGCATCTCTTCCTAGCATTTCATTCCTCCTAAGGGTCTCGCTTCATGTAAATCGATTGCCATTATTTTGCACACGGTAGAGGTATTGTATACACCACCGATTCGCTCCTCCCACTCATAGCCCAAACTTTAAAAAATAAAAAGAATGATTGAGCATAGACTTCTGCTCAACCATCCTTCGTTCGAAACAAGGATTAATACCGTTCCCTTATTAGCACCGTTCCTGACCGCTGCGAAATATTATGGCTGCCAGGTTAGTACAGATGTACTCGCTGTTCCTGTAGCACTTGACGGCGCAGTGAACGAACGATTCGTTCCACCCTCCCAAATTACGTTACCAACACTGTCTTTCTTGATAAATTTGTATTGGAAGGTGACCCCCTTTGGCACGCTAACTGGCAGGAACCATTCTGGATAATTCGGATTCATGAACGCTTCGCTTGATTTACTTGCATTCCAATTCCCCAGTTCCGGAATGCTGCCGACAACATGAATATTCTGGCCATAACTGGTCGGGGCGTTTACCTTGAGAATGACTTGTACCTGATCATCAGAGAGAACTTCATATAAGAATCCATTGCTAACTGTCGCGCCTTTGGTTACTGTAATATTCTGGGTCCCACCGCTGACAGCAGGAACGGTCGCTTCGATCATCGTATCGGAATTATAAGTGACAGCTGTCACTGTAGTTCCGAACTTAACAGTTACATTTCCGCTTAGGCCCGTACCATAAATATAGACTTGATTGCCTGGCCGGCCCATCGTGGACACAACGTCGCCGATTCTCGGATTCTGTGTATTTGAAGCAGGATTATAAGACCATACATTTACTTGCCCGCCATTCAGTGTAAAGCTTGGTATATTATTTGTGCCCGATACATTTGTAACAGTAGCCGAGCTTCCACCCAAGAGTCCGGTAAGCACATCCGTATAAGTTCCTACTGGAAGTGTCGTAGTCAAAGCCGGGACTGTGGAAGGCAGGTCAGGCTGCCTATTGATCGCAACGATAACCTGTTTGTCGAAGAACTGTCTTTTATACACCAGCACATCGTTGGAGCTATAAAGCACTTCCGTCTCGCCATACGCAATGGCGTCATTCGTCTTTCTCAGCTCAGACAGCTTCTTGATGAGCTGATAAGCTGTTGTCGTCTGGTCGAAGGTCGAAGACTTTTCCATGAACACTCGGCCTGCGATGTCGCTAGAATCCACCGGATTGACATATTGCTCCGTCCCATAGTAAATATTCGGCGTTCCTCTGCTTGTCAGTAATGCCGCGATTGCCGCATGGTAGGGTTTATTATTCGGCTGGATGAAGCGGAAACGCGTAACATCATGGTTGTCAAGGAAGGTGACAGCTTGGTTTTCATACACATAGTCATTGCTTGTTTTCGTCAGCATAGTCCCGAAATTCGCCATCGTCTCCGAGAAGTTGCCGAAAGCATTCGTCGCTGCGCGGTAATACTCAAAATCCAAATTGTTGATTCCGGTACGATCAGGAAATGTACGGTATTCATCGTACTTCGGATCAGGTCTTCCAATAAAGAATTCACCAAAGTGAGATACAGGGCCACCTGCTGCGGAATCCACTGCATCTTTTAACCCTTTTGCAAAAGCCGGCCCCATATGCAGGGTGGCATCGTGGCGGAACCCGTCAATGCCTTTTGACTTCCAGAATGCCGCCGCTTTTTCCAAATGTTCGACAACCGCAGCATTTTCGTGAGAGAAATCGGCAAGTGATCCCAAATCCTTATGCCTGAAGCCAAACTTGCTGGTGTCAGTGCCCCGGTCTCCGATGCCATGGAAAAATCCCAGCGTATCGTTGTGCGGGTCTGCCAGCAGGTTCTCCACTTTACCATCGCCGTTCGCATCAATCGGTTCGCCGGCAGTATTGAATACATACTGTCCGCTTGCATTCTTATCAGGCTCGTAGAGTTTGCCGTCCTCCGGTATGAAGTTTTTAGTCGGATTTTGCCAGCGGCTCGTGTGGTTGGTAACGAAATCAATAACCAGCTTCATCCCATTCGCATGTAGAGCATCCCGAAGCCCTTCGAACTGCTGCAAAGTCCCAAAATGCTTGTTAGTCGCAAAATAATTCCGGACATGGTATCCGTGAAAGCTGGTCCACCGATTTATAGAGCCATTAGCCTGCTGATCCTCAATGACGGTATCCCGATTCTCATAAGGGGCCGAAATCCACACTGCGGTAACACCCATATCTTTCAGGTATTGAATTTTGTTAATAATGCCCTGCCAGTCTCCTCCCTGAAATAATTTCAGGTCGGCGCCATCGCCTCGCCCGTCTCCGTTTGAATCGTTGAACAACGTTGGATCAAAGCCTGCGGGTTTATTGTTCGTAGTATCCCCGTCAACGAAACGGTCTGTGATGATCTGGTAAACCGTGTCTTTTGGTGTAACTGGACCAAGTGCTCCCGATGCTGTCAGAGCGTGAGCAGTGGGAGTGATAATAGCAGAACTAAAAGAAAATGTCAGAGTAAGTGATGCGGTTACTGTAACTAAGAACTTTTTACTGATGTAACGTTTCATCAATGAACATCCCTTCTTGTTTCAACAATTTTTGGGTACCCTACTTCCATTCCTTACGATTCATTCCGACCTCATTGGCACGACGACACTTTCTCCTGGCGGTAGGCACAGTTTGATTAAACAGTGCTCAGCACTCACCCCCCTTCCGGTCAGCCAGTCTTGATAGGTCCCCGGAGCGAATGTCATACCTGAACGAGAAAGTGAAAATTCCTCAACCGTTATACTGTCGGACAGATTCATGACAACTAGAACCGCCGTATCATCCATATGCCTTATGTAGAAGAGCAGATCCTCCGATTGTGTTTCTACAAAACGTATAACAGCATTGTGCAGCGCCTTTTCATGCTTTCGTATAGCGGCCAGCTTCTGAACATGTTGAAGGATGTCGGCATCCCAGACGTCCATGTCCCAGACCATGGTTCTGCGGCACTCCGGGTCCCCTCCCCCTGCCATTCCAATTTCATCGCCGTAGTAGATACTCGGAACCCCCGGAAATGTATATTGAAACACGAGCAGCCTCTTTAAGACATCCTTACAGCCATTGCATTCCGTAATCAGCCTGGCTGTATCGTGGCTCCCAAGCATGTTGAACAGATTCGCATTAATCGGGTCCGGATACTGCATCAACAGCCGGATCAGCGCCTTGGTGAATGATGATTTGTCGATTTGGCGGTTGACGAAAAAATCCAGCGCCAGCGTACGCAACGGATAGTTCATAACCGAATCGAATTGATCTCCTCCGAGCCAGGGAAGCGCATCATGCCATACCTCGCCAATCATCCAAATGTCTGGACGGACAGCCTTTAATCGCCTTCTAAAAGCTCGCCAGAATTCGTGGTCCACTTCGTTCGCTACATCCAGTCTCCAGCCGTCAATTCCCGCTTCCTTCGTCCAATAAAGAGCAGCTTCGATCAAATAATTAGCTGCCATAGGATGACCCGTGTTCAGCTTCGGCATATTCGGTTCGAAGCCGAAGGCGCGATAGGACAGCGGATTCCCGACTTCAGACTGCGGATCAATAAAATGAAACCAGCCATAATACGGAGAAGCAGCGCCTTTTTCCTTCGCCTCCACAAATGGAGCAAAGCCGTTTCCACTATGATTGAACACCGCATCCAGCACAACTCGAATGCCTCTACTGTGACATCGATCCACCAAAGCCTTAAGCGTATCTGCCGTCCCGAAGGCCGGATCTATCCGATAATAGTTGCTGGTATCATACTTATGGGAGCTGGGAGATTCGAATATTGGGGTCAGATACAAGACATTGGCGCCAACTGCTTGGATATGATCCAGTTTATCGATAATCCCTTGAAGGTCCCCGCCAAATGTATTCCGATGAGTAGGCTCCGAATGCCATGCAGCCGTATTAGGAGGATCATTACCGGGATCCCCATTATGATACCGATCGGGAAATACTTGATAGATCACGGCTTCGCACGCCCATGCCGGAGGGACAATGCGTTCCTTGGCATGCAGGAATGGAAATTCGAAATAATGCAGCGGATGCGCCTCCTCCGAATGAACTGCGGAGAATCCCATCTCCGTATACCACAGCCCCTCATTCCCTGATTCAAGGTAAAAGGCATAACAGAGCCGAAGGTCTTCCGGCGCAACATCCGCCTGCCAGTAATCGTGCTGCCCGTCAGAAGCGATAACGCGCATATGGATTTTTCGGCGACTGCCCCAGTTAAATTTATCACCATACAGCAAGGTGCAACCCGTTAGATCGCTACATGCCGCTTTCAGGCGAATCCGAACTGTATGGTCATCAATTGCATACCGGAATGGCAGAGCTGACCGATGCGTAATAGCTGCTTGCTGCATACACCCTCATCCCTTCTAATTGTTAAAAATCAACCCTTGGAAGCGCCTGCCGTCAAACCGTCAATCACGTACCGCTGCAGGAAGAAGAACAGCAGTGTGATCGGAATGGCCACAAGCACCGAACCCGCTGCGAAAGTCGTAAACAGCATCTGTGACTTGTCCATGACCATCTCAAATAATCCGATTGCAAGTGTCTTCTTCTCGCTTGAACGGAGCAGCAGCCGAGGGAGTATGAAATCCATCCATGGCGCTATAAAGCTCGTAAGGGATACGAATGTAAGTATAGGTACACAGAGCGGTGCGATGATGCGAACAAATACCGTTGTATGATTTGCGCCGTCGATCCTCGCGGTTTCTTCCAGACTCTTGGGAATTCCATCCATATACCCTTTAACAAGCCAGATCCCGACGGGCGTACCGCCAGCAACGTAGACAAGTACCAACCCGAGATGCGTATCCAGCATACCTGCCTGTAGCAGAAGAATGTATACGGAAATCATCGCCATGAAGGAGGGGAACATTTGCAGCACCAAAAGAGTAGTCAGCACACCGTCCCTGCCGGCAAAACGAAAGCGGGATACCGCATAAGCCGCTGCTGTGACCACAATTAGGGAAGCAGCCATGTTCATGCAAGCGATTTTGAAGGTATTCCAGAACCAGAGGCCATAATTCGTATTTTCAAACAGATACTGATAGTGCTTGAATGTCAGTTGTTTCGGAATTAGACTGGAGCTGTACAAGGCATCTCCCGTATTGAACGAGGCCATGACAATCCACAGGACGGGAAACAAACAAATGACGGACAGCACAAGCAAAAATAGGTAGATGAGTGCGGTAATCGCTTTACTTTCCTGCCGCATCGATTTCATTGGACGAGATCCCTCTCTTTTTGCGCTTTCGTAAACCTGAATTGGATGACAGAGAATGTTGCGATCACAATAAATACCAGAATAGATACAGCAGAAGCCAAATTGAACTGATTTTGCTCAAGCGTCAGCTTAAAGATCCATGAAAGCAGAATATCCGTTTCACCGGCAAATTTCAGCACATTATTAACCGGATTGCCTTCCGTCAGCAAATAAATCAGATTAAAGTTGGTGAAATTGAACGCAAAATTCATAATCAGCAGCGGTGCCGTACTATAAAGCACCATAGGCAGGGTAATGCTGAAAAATTGCAAAGCGCGGCTTGCGCCGTCCACTTCGGCAGCTTCGTACAGATCCTTGGAAATTCCGCTCATAACCCCCGTCATCATAAACATGAAATAAGGGAACGCGAGCCACAAGTTGACCAACAGTACCGTGACCTTTGCTAGATTGGGATCGGACAGCCATTCCATGGCCGGGAGTCCGACTGCCTTAAGGTATTGGTTCAGCGGGCCGAAGGAGCCATTGAAGAAATTGCGCATAATCAGAATCGAGACAAAGCCGGGCACCGCATAGGGCACAATGAAGATCGTCCTCCACAGCTTCTTGTAGCGAACCGTTGGGTACTGCACCAAGACAGCAACGAATAAGCCAAAGAAAAAGGTGCTCACCGTGGCTAGAACGGCCCACACCACCGTCCACAAGCCTACTTTCACAAATGTGCCGCTCCAATTGCCGAGCGTAAGTAAATCCTTGAACGTTTGCAGACCTACCCAATCGACTAAATGCCGCGGAGGCAGATGATTCGGGCCTGAATAGTTTGTAAATGCGATCAGAACACCGAAAACAATCGGCAGGATGGTAAACAGCAAAGTAAGCAAAAACGCCGGCGACATCAGAATGAAGGGATAGCCTTCCTCACCTAGTCTCTTCAAGCTCTCTGCGAATCGCGGAGCACGGGCTCCGCTCTCCCTCAATTTACCAATCCGATAGGCATCTCGGACATTCCAACCATACAGCGCTGCGAAGAGCAGGAATGCGAATACAGTCAAAAGCCCTTGAACCATCATAAAAATGGAATGGTCTCCCGGCACGAAATTACCATCAACCAGGCGCGAAGGCTGCTCTCCGAGATATATCAACATGAGCAGACCTTTCTTCCACTCCGGGAGAGCTGCCAGCCCTCCCCCTTCCGCCAGCAGCAAGAGTAGCCCTTTCATCCACTGTTTGTTGTAAAGCTGTCCAATGCCCATGCTGAGCAGTGACAAGGTTGCCGCCTTAGAACGAGTACGCAATGATGAATCCCTCCGATCTGGGAATTACACGACAAATCAGCCGACATAATCCCATTAATTGACGCAAACGATTGCACAAAAGCTATTTATTAACTAAAATGGATTCGCGAATTTGCTTTACTGCCTCGTCGAGCAACAGTTTGCTATCTCCGCCTTTATTCCAGGCTTGCGTCACAGCAGTCCCCATTGGTCCCCATACATTAACCATTTGCGGTACGGACGGCATAGCTACAGCCGAGGCTGCCTGCTGCAAGAATGGAGCTGCGTAAGGAGCTTGGGTAATGGCAGGATCGTTCATTAGATCGTTTCTCGGAGGCAGCTGTCCTGAAATCTCGAAACGCTTGGCCAACATCTCTTTCGAGGAAGCGAAATATGCGAGCAGCTTCGCCGCCTGAGGATACTTCGTATAAGAATTGACATATAATGCCCGAACGCCGAGAAAGCTCTTCGGTGTCTGACCGTTCGGCAGCTTAGGCAGCGGAACGATACCGAAGTCGACAGCTCCTTTGAGCGATGCTGCACCCGCCTGACCGTTGATATTGAAAGCGAGCTTCCCTTCCTTAAATAGTCCTTCTTTAATATCGTAAGAGACATCCTCTTTCTTGAATGGAACTACGGTCTTAATTTTCCTTATATAATCAAGCGCTTGCACAGAAGCTTCGTTATTAAGGCCAATGTCCTGCACATCGCTGCCGTTCTTGCCGAATACATACCCTCCAAAGCCTTGGATGAAGGCGCTGTCATAATACAGATTACCCATCTCCCACATTAGTCCATAGGTTTTCTGCGCTGGGTTATTGATTTTGCCAGCTATTTCAATCAGCTCATCAAAGGTCTTCGGCGGCTCAGGCACGAGCTTTTTATTGTAGTAAAGCGCATATGTCTCAACACCGGTAGGGAAACCGTACAAGGTATTTCCGAGTGTAACCCCTTTCAATGCACTGTCCATAAAATCATTCTTCAACAGATCCTTAAACTCATCATTTGGCAGGATCAAGCCTGCGGATGCCATATTGCCCAAATGGTCATGCGGCGCGACAAATACGTCTGCGGCTAGTCCGGCCGGGCCATCCGTCTGGAGCTTCTTCGGAGCGTCCCCGTTCTCGACAACCTCAATTTTGACGGGAATATTATATTTCTTGGTAAATTCCGCCGTCACATACTTGATCCATTGTCCGTTGACACCCGCTCCCTCCCAAACCTTCAACTCAGCGCCCTGCTCCGGTTTCAGACCGGCCGGGTATGCTGCAGCGGTTCCTTTGGTGGCCTCGCTGCCTGATTTAGGACTAGGCTCCATGGTAATCCCGGGATTGGCAGTCTGTGAACAACCCGAAACGGCGAAAGCTAATAATACTGTAAACGTAACCATTTTTTTGCGACCCATACTCTATTCATCCTTTCGTCTTTAGCTTGAAGCGCATATATTACCCTCATGGGTTGCTTCCTGACCATTCATGTGGACCGTAGCGATTATAACGCTTTGGTGCTGTTCCTTACACTAAGACTTACCGGGAGTACAATCTTGCAATTCTCTATAGGTTCTCCCTGGATTTGACTTAGCAGCATGTTCACAGCAGCTTGGCCCTTCTCAACCAAATCCTGCTTCACCGTAGTAATTGAGACCGGTATATACGGACTCAAGAAAATATCATCGAATCCTACAACCGATATCTGATCGGGTACACTAATCCCCAGGTCATACATCGCTTTGATGAATCCGATCGCGCCTACATCCGAGAAAGCGAATACCGCACTGAATCGATCTTCCGGCGGCAGCGTACCTGCCCTGAGCCCGGCATGATAGCCTCCTTCAAGTGATACAGGCTCTTCAAGAACCAAACTCGGATCGTAGTTTATTCCAGCTTCCTCCAAAGCACGCCGGTATCCGAGCCAGCGCTCATAACTCACCCCTGTGCTCTGCAGGACGCCTGATAAAATAGCTATTCTTCGGTGTCCTTGACCCAGGAGATGCTTTGTGCCAAGCTGTCCTCCCGCCTGATCGTCAACGTTCACCTGTGCAAGCTTCGGGTCAGATAAGTAGCTGTCCATGAAGACACAAGGCACATTCAGCTGTAATAACCGCTCAAGCACTGGAGAATCATCGAAGGTTCCTATCACAATTAGACCGTCCATATGACGCTCATGAACAAATGAAAACGATTCGTTATCGTTTGCCCCGAACAAAATAATATGGAATTGATGATTGCGCGTCCCTTCTTCGATGGCTGAGAGCAGCTGCCAATAGAAGGGGTTATCCTTCAATCTTCCCTTCTCTAGAAAAGGAACGATAACGCCGATGAGATGGGATTTCTTGTCCCTAAGATTACGCGCTGAAGCACTGGCGAAAAATTGAAGCTCCTCCATCACCTGCTCCACCTTGCGTATGGTGTCCGGTGAGGTCCGTCCCGTTTTGTTCAGCACATTAGAGACCGTCGTTACCGATACATTCGCCATCCTTGCCACGTCTCTTATTGTAATTCTGCTCATGATTTCTCCTTCGTTGATGTAACGTTTCATCAATAATCATATAAAACTGTTATTTTCTTAAAATTCACATTTTCTAATTCATCAAATTAATTGGTGTAACGTTTCATCTATTGGTTTAATCATAGAATCAACTCACCCTATTGTCAATGTTTTTTTCAGAATATTAATTGTTTTTGAATAGAGCTTCGAGGTGAGGGCTGTTTGAGGCTTACATGCATAACGTTTCTTCGAAGCCCATGAATGAAATGCTATGTTAGTTTCGGTTGCCGTGTTCCACCGTGATGACCACATTTCCTTTTTTATGTCCCTTGTCGATACCTGTGTGCTTCGGCAATTTTAAATCCGGACCGCCTATTCTCCGTGCACAGCGATATCCACGGAACTACGCTGCCTTATTCCACGGCAGCGTTCCTTTTCTCCCCCTGAAGAGGAACTAGGGTGCGTTAAATGAGCGAAAACGTGCCTGAAACCCAGCATTCTCTGCTCATAACGCACGGTAGTTCCGCGAAATGTTCCTACAACCGAGAATACCGCCTTATAAAGCATCTACGTTCCGCTCACCTGCGTAAAAAGACGATCTATCGCAGATCGAGGCGGTATCGAGTGATCCAAACAGCCTGTGACACTTCCTCCTTCGTCCACCTGTCACATGCTCGTACCACACGATGCGTACGGAATCTCTCCGCTCTGCGAGCTCGTCACACACATAACTGACGACATATGCGCTCTGTCAAAAATCTGACTTCACTCAAGGCTGGGTAAAAGTCGGGTCTACCGGTAGCGTTCCAGTACCTTTGCAACGCCGTCCTCATCGTTTGAATCCGTTACCTCGCTGGCGAGCCATTTCAATTCATCGATTGCATTTCCCATAGCAACTGACCAGCCGCAGATCTTGAATAACCCCAAATCATTATAGTCATCGCCAAATACAATGACTTCATCCAATGATATACGGAGAGCTTGGCATAATTCACTTACCGCTCTTTCCTTAGAAGCCTTCAACGATGAAATTTGCACCAATTCCCCATGATCGGTAAGTAAGATGTGCAAACGAGAAGCAAATCGCTCCTTCAGTTGTTCATGATGATGAAGACCTGTAACAAGAATTTTGCTCGCATCGTATGTTTTGAGCGTCTCTACAGATTTGACAATTGGATTGCCTTTGACATTCATTCTAACCGTATAATCAATTTCATTCAGACTAAACCATTCATCCCTAACTTCCACGCCTAGCTCAATATCTGGGTTCATGTTCAGGAGGAAATCGATGACCTCTGCGGACAAAGCTGCTTCTACAGCTTCATGGGTGTCCAATCCTGATAAACGACAAGACACTTGCGCACCATTGTAATAGACAAATGATCCTGCCAGCAAAAGGTTTTCCGGCAATAATGACTTGACCGCCCTAGGTGGACGAGCCGTGGCAAAGATGATTCTCACATTCTGATGAAGCATTTTATCAATAGCGTTCATATTTCGTTCCGAGATATGTTTATTGGAATCAAGCAGTGTTCCGTCTAAATCAAGCACGATCGCGGAAACTTTCATCGGCTTCCCTCCCCTTTAATACGGCATCACAACAGCCATCGGCCATTCTTCAGCTGCGCTCGGGATCGTTGCCATTCCGCCACCAACCTCCAGCACACCGATAGCGAAAAACAGCGGCGGAATGACCACGTCGAAGAGCGCCAAGAGAAGCGCCCTCGGCAGCAGTTCCTCATTGCATGGATCCATTCGCGGGAAAATGCACAGGATGTATGTCATGATGCCGCCTCAAAGCAATTCCACCTCATCGCAAGTCGGCATGCCGGCTTGCGCTCCAAACTTTGTAACGGCTATCGCCGATACCTTACTAGCGAAAAAGATCGCTTCAGACAACGAACTGCCCGATGCCAGCGCATAGGCAAGTCCCCCATTATAGGCATCCCCGGCCCCCGTTGTATCGACAACGGAAACGCGGTGAGCCGGAACAAACATAAGCTCTCCGTCTTTGCGCAAACAAGCCGAGCCTTCCTCGCCGAGTGTCGTGATGACACATCCCGGCCCCATGCCGAGCAGCGCTTCCATCGCCACTTGCAGACGATCACCGCTGGCGTCAATTCCTGTAAGCGCCGTTAACTCAAGCCGGTTCGGTGTTATGTAATCTACGCAATTCAGCAGTGACTCCGGCAGTTTACGTGCAGGCGCTGGATTTAATATCACCGTCTTCCCCAATTTCTTAGCTCTTTCGCACGCAGCCGCTACCGTTTCAAGCGGAATTTCCAACTGGACGAGCACGATGTCATGATTGGCGATGACACTCTCCAAAGCAAGGATGTGTTCTGGCAAACAAGAAGCGTTCGCGCCCGGGACAACCACAATCTGGTTGTCAGATTCAGCTAGCGTGATCGCCGCGACACCTGTTGACGCTCCGGCAATGCGCTTCACATAATCGGTGGAAATGGCATCCTTCTGAAGCGATTCAATCAGCGATTGCCCGAACATATCGTCTCCAACAGACCCGATCATCGTCGTTTGGCCTCCCAGCCTTGCAGCAGCAACCGCCTGGTTCGCGCCCTTACCTCCTGGTATGAAATGGACTCGATCGCCTGACAGTGTTTCACCAACGCGCGGAAACCGCGGCGCTTCCACGACGATATCCATATTTAAGCTTCCTATAACTACAATTCGAGGCTTATTCATTCGATTTTTCCTTTCCAGATACAGGTAGTTCTGTTGTAGTATAACACAGGACACATCATTGCTCACATGAGTGATAACACAAGACATATGCCCCTGCACCTTTTCGTAAATGCACATAGTATACATTGAGGTGAGGCTCCTGTGCCAAAATATCGCATCATTGTCGATCTGACTGATTTCATGTTGTATCTATTGGATAACAATCGCGTTGTCCGCGGTTTCCCTGTCGGGATAGGCAAGATGGTGACCAAAACGCCGACAGGCAATTTTTATATTATTAATAAAGAACCTAATCCAGGGGGTCCTTACGGAGCATTTTGGATGGGATTAAGCAAGCCTCATTACGGCATTCATGGCACCAATGACCCCTCGTCCGTCGGCAGACAAACTTCTCACGGCTGCATTCGCATGTATAATGACGATGTGCTCGAACTTGCGGCGCTCGTCCCCCTTCATACCCCTGTGAATATCCGGTCATAAACCTTCCACATAGCAGCCACTTCCTGCTAAATGGACTGGTTTGGGAACAGCTGGACAAGCCTATGCAAACGCTTTTTATGCCACACTTCGTTCAATTTACCTGTCAAGGAATTATTTCTCACCCATTTTTAACGAACTTCTCATAAAGTCTGTTTTTTCTAGGTCTGGCTTGACTTTCCGCCTCGATCGGTAAATTTTAGGAGATTTCATCTGTGCTAAAGTAAAGACAGGTTGAACATCACATACCGCGATCCATAAGGAGGAAATCAACGATGAAACTCAAGAAACTACACCTTGGCAAATCGACTGTCGTCTCTTTAAGCCTAGCTCTCTCGATGTTTGCTGGATTTTCCACTTCTGCCTATGCAGCACCTGTAGCAACAGCTACGGTAAACAAAGGGGTGAACTTCCGTGCGGATCAAAGCACGAGCGCTCCGATCTTAGGATTTGTTAAAGCCGGAACCATTCTCCCGGTAGAAGCCGCAAATAATTACTGGGTACTGGTTGATTACAACGGCAAACAAGGTTATGTGTCCCGTTCATATGTAACGGTTAACCAAAATAATCCTGCACCCAATCCTAACCCGCAACCAGTTCCAGATTCATCCACTGCCAGCAAAATCATAAGTACCGCTCAGTCCTTCCAAGGCAAAGTAACCTATGTCTTCGGGGCTAGAGATGTCCAGCATCTCATTATGGACTGTTCCTCTTTCACGCAATACATATTTAAGCTTAATGGAAAGTCCATACCTTGGGGATCGAAAGCGCAATCGCAAGTAGGCACTTCCATTCCGAAAAGCCAACTGCAACCTGGTGACCTCGTTTTCTTTAGCGTTAGTACGCCAGGTCAAGTCAACCACGTTGGCATTTATATGGGTAACGGCAAGTTCATCAACAACTTACCGAACAAAGGGGTCATCGTCTCAGACCTTAACAGCTCTTACTGGACAAGCCATTACATTTCCGCGAAACGCGTGTAAAGCCAGCGCATGAAACATCGTATTTTCAGGTCAACCAGACATTGCTGGTTGGCCTTTTTCTATGCTTAATCTCCCAACCCCCTGCGATTAGATTTAACGAAAAATCGATGGAAGCTATTGACACATTTAGTGTATTAGGTATATAGTACACACATAGTGTATGAACTACTTAGTACACACACTTTAGAGAAGAATGAAAAAGGTAGAACAAATCATTAAATCAGGAGATGGGCCGATGAACGTGACGTATAACAACCGTGATCCGGTATATTTGCAAGTTATTCGGCATTTCAAGGAAGAAATTGCAACCGGCAACATGGTGGCCGGACAAGTGATTCCTTCTCGCAGGGAACTAGCCGGATTGATGCAGATTAACCCGAATACGGCACAACGCGCTTACAAGGAAATGGAGGAACAACGATTGATCACGACCGAGGGTAATTCCCCTAGCCGCATTACAACGGACGAACGTGTCCTAAAGTCAATCAGAGAAGAACTTATTCAGGAGGCCGTTCATGTCTTCGTGGATTCTGTGAAGAAAATCGCCGTGCCCGTAGACGAGCTGCTGCACATCGTCAAAGAAAAGTATGAGGCGGAACAAGCGAAAGAATAGGAGGAGCGTGCCTGTATGATTGAAGTCAAGCAAGTGACCAAAAAATATGGAAGAAAGCGCGTACTGGACGAGGTCTCGTTCACCGCGGAAAAAGGGCAAATTACTTGCCTCGTCGGGATCAACGGCGTGGGTAAGTCCACCGTCATGAAAGCGATCATGGGACTCACCCCGATATCGGGCGGCGAAATTCGAATCGACGGCAAGCCGATTGGCAAGCCGCTATATGAGAAAGTTGTCTTTATTCCGGATACGCTGACCATGCCGGTCTCGATGCGCATTCAAGACTGCATGCAGTTTATGCAGGATTTCTATAGCAACTGGAACTCACAACGTGCCGTGGAACTGTTAAGCTTCTTTAAGCTGAAAGCTGAGGATCGTATAGGCGAACTGTCCAAAGGAAATGCCGCCAAAGCGAATTTATTGCTTGGCTTGTCCCTGGATGCCGACTACGTGCTTATGGATGAACCTTTTTCCGGTATCGACATTTTCAGCAGGGAGCAAATTACCAAAGTTTTCACCTCTCATCTGATCGAGGATCGCGGGGTTATTATCACGACACATGAGATTCATGATATCGAGCATCTGATTGATCAGGTCGTGCTGCTGGATTCCGGACGGGTGCAAAGGCAATTCAATGTGGAGGATGTAAGGCTGCAAGAAGGCAAATCCGTCGTGGATGTCATGAGAGAGGTGTATCAAGCATGAAAAGTTACCTAAAGCTTCTCCAATGGGAGATCAATCGGTTTGGCAAGTTTTACGCCGTGCTGCTGCTAATCACGGCACTATTTCAAATGGCTGGCGTTTCGTTATTTGCCAATAATTATATGGCCTCGGTCCGCCAAATCATGGAGAGAGAATCGGTCGCGATAGCCGCTGTGACGAAAATGACGCCTCTGGCTAATTTCGATAATTACACCCAGCAATCCCTTTGGTTTGTAGGCCCAATCGCCTTATGCGCTGGTATTTTGGTGCTGTATGTGTTTCTGACTTGGTATCGCGAATGGTTCGGTAAAAATACGTTCGCCTACCGGCTGTTCATGCTTCCTGTGCCGCGGATGCAGATCTATTTGGCCAAAGCGGTTTCGATTCTTTTATTTGTGCTCGGACTTGTTGCGGTTCAGTTGCTCCTGATCCCGCTGCAAGCCCTCATCTTTCAATCGATCATCCCTGAAGATCTCAGAAAAGCGTATCAGTTCTCGCAAATCATCAGAAATCACCCTTACCTGAATTTGCTCGCTCCCCGGTATTTCGTTCAATTCATCCTCTATTACGGGGCTGGAATTATGGGTTTGCTTGTCATCTTTACAGCGATCTTGCTGGAACGCAGTTATCGCGTCAAAGGGATTATCGCCGGCGTTGTTTACGTCTGCGCAGCTGGTGCTGTAATCATTTCTCCATTGGCCCTGACAGAGAACTGGCTCCGGAACTATTTCTACCCTAGCGAAATTCTCGGCATGTTCGTTGTTCTGGGGTTGTTGATCTGCGGCTTTTCGCTGTGGCTCAGCGCACGTTTGCTTCAAAAAAAGGTATCCGTTTGAGGAGGCATTAACCATGTTGCGTTACTGGAAATTGATTGTGATCGTCCCGCTGATCATGCTGGTCTTCGGCACCTACTACCTGACAGCATCAGACGATATTCCGCCATATTACATAAAAACCATCGCAGGCGACGAGAAGGAAGCCGCTCACGTATCCCTTCAAGCCTATGATAATAATCAGCTTCAAATCCAAACGGGCGGCAGCCGATATGTTGGCGGCAACTCCTTCCTGGAGTCCCTGGAATCGGACAATTACCTTACTCCAGAATTGGAAAGACTCATCAAAGAGAACCGGTCCTTCATGCGCGGCAAACGAAATCTCGCCGGTATCTATGAAGACGCTCATATACTCGGCTATGCGGAGATCGATACGCCGAACGACTACTATGAGAATCAATCTGGCAAAGTTACCATCTCGCTATATGATAAGGAGCGTCGTACAGACCGATCCTTCCAAGTCATGCTGCCCAGAGAACGCGTGACCGACATCATCGTAGTTTCCAATGTGCAGATCAAGGAGTCCCTGATAAAGCTGGTCACCTCTAATCAAAGCGATCGAACGGTACGTGCAACTCGTTCCCAACATGTATATAGCATTGATCTTGTGAAGCAAACGGTTATCGGGGATCAAACTATCCTCAATACTGCCGTAACTGACAAAAATCAGCATATCGACATCATGGATGTCTACGAGGCCGATCATTCGCTGCCTTCCAACTTTATCGTTCGACGAATCGCGCACACGAGGCAGCAGGATGAGAAGGACCGCACCGGCGATAATACACCTTCACAGGAGCCTGTCATCGAAAAAAGTGAATTATTCGTCTACGACCTCTGGAACGATAAAGCGTCAACATTAACCAACGAAGCGATCAACCGCCTGTCAAATGAACCAGCCTCGCTCGCCTTAAGTCTTGAGGGGGATATGCTGTATCTAACATCCTGGGCTGACCCAAAAGGTCCAAGAACGCTTCATTACAATTTGAGGGACAGCAAAGTCGTAGGCGAAACCGCCCTCAACATAGCGGAGCTACAAGCAAATGCGACGGAAGCCGCGAACTCGCGAATTGTCAACGGCCGCTTCTTCACACTGTTGAATGCTTTGCATGACGGCAACGAATCCTACCCGAAGCCGCCAATTCTAGTCGTCGCTGAGCTCGGTACGGGGCGGATCCTGTATCAAGGCCTCGTTGCCCGCAAAGATAATCAACCGTTCGATAATTTGAACATTCATAGTCTGTTCTTCTATAAATAATCGATAGCCCCTTTTCTCAAAAGCAGGTCTTTGCACAGCTTTTAAGAAAAGGGGTGTTTTTTCAAATGATCAGAAATCGCCGCCGATCTTCGGCTGGGTTCGGGCGGCTGCGTAACATATAGCCACTATCCCATGGACTCATCCAACTGTTCCATTTCTGAGCCAACGGGATAGTGTCCATAGCGTGCGGCACAACAATATAACGGCCCCTTAACCTGCTGCAAGTGATTCCGTTCCCATAGAAGTCGTGGTGGGCCAATAAAAAAGAGAGACACTAAAGGCCTCTCTTCACTAATTATATGCGATGCACAGGCAAGGAGAATGAAATGCTGCACCCTCTGCCTAACCGGCTTTCCGCCCAGATCTGTCCTCCGTGATACTGGACAATTTCTTTGGCAATTGCTAGTCCTAGACCGCTTCCCCCCGTTGTGCTGCGGGACTTGGAAGCTTTATAGAAACGTTCGAAAATATGCGGTAGATCTTCTTCACTTATTCCGACACCCGTATCGGAAACTTGGATAATGAGTTCGCTCGGTTCTCCTGCAATTTCTGCTTTAACGCCGATATGCCCGCCTTTTGCCGTAAATTTAAGCGCATTGTACAAAATATTCGCATAAACTTGCTCAATCCGATCGGTATCGACGGTCAGCAACAATTCATCGCCATCCGGGAGAAGCATATCCAGTTTGTAGCTGATGCCAGCGTTTGCCGTATCCAATTCATACTGCTCAAACAACTGCCGGACCATAGCCATGCAGCTTGTAGGAGTCAACTGAAAATGAAATTGCTTGGTCTCCAGTCTACTGAGCTGATACAGGTCTGTAATTAAACGCTGGATGCCTACGATGCGCATATGAACAACAGAAAGATATTTTCGCTGTTCGTCCGGATCCAGAATGACTCCATCCAGTATAGCTTCTACATACCCTTGGATAGAGGTAAGCGGCGTGCCCAAGTCATGCGAAATATTCGATAACAAATCTCTGCGGGAAGTTTCCATGAGAGTCAGTTCATTCGTTCTTTCTCTGACTTTGGCCTCCAAATCATTATATAATCGAGCGTTCTCAATAGAAATCGCTGCCTGTGCAGACAACAGTTTAATGATATCAAGCCGATCCGAGGTGAACGCGTTACGAATAAGATTATTTTCGAGATAGAGGACGCCAACAAGATTACCTTGATGCAGGATCGGCTCGCAAAAGATGGATTTGCTTTCGTGCGCGCGAATGTAAGGGTCATGCGTGAAAAAACCTTTATTCGCAGCATCGTCCAGCACGACGCCATCTTTGGTCCGTGCGACATATTGGATCACGGAAATGGAAAGATCCTCCCTAGTTTCAAGAGGGGTGGAGCTTACTGTGTATGAATCCCTGCCTTCACGGGCAAGCGTTTCCGTTCGCATCTCGGCCTCAACGTAGAGACTGTCCTTATCCTTAAGAATAAGGATGCACCGTTCCGCTCCAGAGGAATAAGTAACAATCTCCAGCAATCGTTTCAAAAGTTGCTCCAGATTGACTTCACTGGATAAAGATCGCGAGGTATTCATGATCGTCACGAAATCGAGCGCTTGAAGGGAATAATCGCTGATCTTCGTCGTGCTCCAGTCTTGGTATTCCTTCAGTGAAGTCAAGTAGTGAGGATAACGCATTTTTAACTCATCCGCTTTCGCTTTTGCTCCCCAGCTCAGATACCCGTAATAAGCATCGGTCAAATACGTCTTCGCTATCTTCTCACGTAAAGCCTCTCTGTATAGCCTCCCCGCAAGCTCGCAGGCAATAGCTTCATGTTGAATAAATCCATTTGCCCGCGCTTGCCGGATGGCCGCTTCATAATCATGCTCCGCTTTTGCAAAATGACCTAGCACGCGGTTCCATTCCGCATGCATCAGTAAACTTAGATGCTTGTAATTTTCTGAGCCATGGTTGGCCCATTTATCCATCTTGCCTATCATCTTCGCGATCTGCTTGTTGTACTTTTTCTGCTCGGAGTTCGAGGCTTCCTTATACACTGCCGTCATTGACAACACATAGTAATAGTAATTTTCCGGAATGTGGAACAATCCGAAAGAAACGGACTGCATGGATTCTGCTTGCGCCCCCATAATCATCGCATCTTTATATTGCCCGAACAAATAATAGAGCATCATCTTTTTGATAGAGTATACATGCAGAATCACTTGATTCGGATGGACTTCCAATTTCTTGACGAAACGGTCTTCCTCCGCTTGATCTTTGCCAATAACTAGGGGATTCGAGGATTGTCCCTCCAAATTATGAATAACCATACGCAGCATTTCCAGCATTAAAAGGGTATCATGATGATTGGTTTGCTCCAAGATGCGGTAGTGCTTTCCTAAATCCTCATAAACTTCCGGCAGGGATACACCTTGAAAATCCTTTACAAGCACTTGATACGTCAGCGCATACCCAGTGAAAACCAGATCGCCGTCCTCGATCCCGCTTCGGAATGAATCCTGCAGATGGTCCAAGCAAACTTGCATCGGTTTTACCCAAGTAGAGACAAATAAACCGAACGAAAAGTGGCTTTTGCTGCGGAACTGATGGGATTGGAACTTTTCATTCATTCTCACTCCAAGCAGACCATACTGATAGCCGAGCTGATAATCACCAAATCCAGAACCTAGAATTAGGCCATAAGTGCCGTAAACATAAGCCATGACAGCCGAATTGCCATGTTTTAACGCGCGCTTGGTCATAACGAGCATGAAAAAAACGAATAAATTTGTATTCGTAAAATAAGCTGATATCGCTATGCTCATCATCAAAGAGCTTAGTTTGAGCTGGTACTCGTCTTCCAAAATCGGCAAGTTATAGAGCTGGTCCGTGTTCTTACGCCCGATCATTACTTTCAACTTGAGGTATTCCTGGAATAAATGAAGATTCGAAGGCTCGCTAGGGATTCGAATTCCTAGCTTTGCTAACGCTTCTAAACCAACTTCCACGCTTTTCTGCTGCTTGCCCACATTCGTGTATAAAACGACCTGTAAATTATAAATCTCCAGCCTAAGTTCATCTGTCTTTGCGTCCTTCAACAATCTTGAATACGAGATTTCCGCTTCGTCTGCTTGCCCGTTTAAGTAAAGAACCTCTGATTTCTCTAAGCAGATCGTGAAACTCAGATCACTCAGTTCTTCCCTTTCATCACGCTGAAGCAGTGCCAATGCCTTATTATAATATTGCAGTGCCGAGCGATACGCATTCGATGCCTTCGCTTTTCTGCCTGCTGCCAGATTCAATTCCATCAAATGAATAAAGGCCTCCCGCTCGACGAGAAGATCAGAGCCAATATTCATCTGATTCACAATATCGAACAATCGCAGTTCGATCTGATCTGCTGTTAAACGCTGGAGCAGCTTCTGACCAATATCTAAATGCATGCAAGGTATGACAGCGCTATCCATAGAACCATATACAGCTTCTTGAATGGAATCGTGCACAAAGCTAAAACGAATGTCGTGCGCAGCGGTTTCATCCTGCATGTCGCTGTAAAATTTATAATCCAAACCTTCCGGGATAATCAATCCCGTTTGAATGGCACCTTCCAGCTCGCTCAAAATACTCGTAAACGGCGTCTCTGTTACGATGCCAAGCGTTTCAAGGTCAAATGTTACGCCTATGCAAGCAGCCAAACGCAGTAAATATTGCGTTCTCTCCGGCATACGGTGAAGCTTCTCCGCCAAAAGGTACATGAGGTTATCAGTGATTCTTAACATTTGAATCTCATCCATATCCCACGTCCATCGATTGGCTGCATAATCGAACCTCAGCAAGCTTTGCTCGTGCAGGGCAACGAGAAACTGCTTAACGAAAAATGGATTGCCCCCGGTTTTCTGCAGCACCAGCTCCGCCAGTTCCTTCACCTGCTGAGGCTCGTACTTCATTGCCCCGGCAATCAACTGCTGAACAGCCCAAATGTTAAGCGGCTTCAGAGCAACCGTCTCCGCCACCAAACGAGCTGGCAATTTCTCCATCAGATGCTCGCTTGTCGAAGTGAGCCTTGCACACTCAAACTCATTGCGATAAGAACCAATAAAAAGCAGATGCTGATTCTGCCAATCATTGAGTAACAATTCCAGGAATTGCAGCGATCCTGCATCAGCCCACTGCAAATCATCAAGAAACAGTACAATAGGCCGGTCTTTCACGGAAAACACGAGCAGAAATTGCTGCAGCAAAAAATGCAGCCGATTTTGTGTTTCTTGCGGAGGCAGTTGTTTGGCTTCCGGTTGATCGCCGATCAGGAGCCTCAGCTCCGGAATTAAATCAGTCAGCACGCTGCCGCTTGTACCCAGCACAGCAAGCAGCCGCTGCCGATAGCCTTCAATCTGCTTATCCTTCTCTGTAAGCAGTTGTCGCACTAGCTGGCGCAGCGCCTTGGACAATCCATGATAAGAAATATGCTGCTTATTCGGCTCAAATCGCCCGGACAAGAACCAGCCGTTATCCTTCATGACCGTCTTCATCGTCTCAGCGATCAAAAAGGACTTGCCGAAGCCGGATTCCCCTGAAACCCAGACGGCTTCGAGCGATCCCTGCACAGTCCGCTGGTACACTTGCAGCAATTTGTCCTTTTCCTCTTCACGACCATACAAGCCTTGAGGGATTTGGAACATGTCTGTCCGGTCTGCTTGTCCTACCTCAAATGGCCCAATCTCGCCTTGATCTTCGTACATCGCTAAGCAGCGTTCCAAATCCTGAATAATCCCGTACGCACTCTGGTACCGTTCCTCGGCATTTTTGGCAAGCAACTTCATAACGATATCCGACAGTGGTCCGGGTATGCACAGGCGAAGACTTGCCGGCGGTGTCGGAGAGACGGCAAAATGGCAATGAATAAGCTCCACCGGATCCTCCGTCTGAAAAGGTAGCCGCCCCGTCAGCATTTCGTAGAACGTAACCCCTAACGAATAATAGTCGGAACGATAATCGATAAGCCGGTTCATACGGCCAGTTTGCTCGGGCGACATGTAGCTCAGCGTACCTTCAAGCATAGATGGATCCAGCATTTCCTGTCTTTCTCTTGATAACGAGGAGATGCTGAAGTCCCCCAGCTTCATAATTTGCTTTTCGGGATTAATAATAATATTGCTTGGTTTAATATCCTTATGGATGACGTAACGTTGATGAATAGCTCCAACAATTTTGACCAGTTGGATCGCTGAGGTTAAGAAAGTTGGCAGCGATTGGCGAAAAACGGGAAAATATCCGGAAAGCGTTTCACCATCGAAGTCCTCAAGAACAAGCATCAAGCTGTTCCGGTGCTTGAGGAGCGCAAGAGGTCTCACAACCCCGGGGATATCAAGCGATTTGCCAATCTCATACTCCCGCTTCATTCTGGAAATTTCCGGCGGTGTCGGGAAGTCGGATCTGAGAATCTTGAGTATGACTTTCTCCATCGTCTCACGATGGGAAGCACGGTACAGCACGGTACGGTCGCCCTGATATATTTGTCTAATCACATCGTATTCGGGCAAAGTAAACATGGTATTCCTCCTAAGATCCTCTATAGCGGCTTGCCGTCCCAAGGAAGCCCTTGATCGAAGCGGCGTTTGTCATGGTGACGCCAAGGCCACAGCACATCTATTCCTTTTAAATCAAACGTGTACATTTCCCAAATTTCACAGAGCGGCTCTTTGGATTGATCTTTTTCAAGAATGGCGTTAACGGCGCGCCTTGCCGCTTCATTAGCGCCTTCCATTGTCGCCAAATTCGTATTCGTCCTCACGTAGTCCGCTGCCAGGAACAAATTAGGAATAGCCGTGTAAGCGTTCGGGCGATCCTCCCATGTGCCGACTTTATTAATAAGCAGAGGTTCCATATTAACGATTGTATGTGGATTTTCAAAATGAATGTCGGAATCAAGGAACCAGGAATGTAGAACTTCGTCTTCCAGAATCACAGCGCCATCCACATTCAAGCTTTTCTTCATTTGTTCCCAAACTTCTGTTTTAATTTCTTCCGCCGTGCAGTTCATGGCAGGTTTGCCATATAAAATACCTGGAGACTCCCAGTCCGAAATATCTACGGATAGTACGCCTTTTACAGTGCCATCTCCATACTCGCTCAGATTGACGTCCGGCCAGAACTGCTTCTGAGAGACCGATGTGAGCGACCAAGGCGCATCCAAATAAATGACATGACCATTCGTAATCGTGACATCCTCTTTTAAATAATATTGAATACCGTTCATCCAGGCAACGGAATCTTTCAGCTTCACGACCCCAGCCAGCGATGGGTCGGCTTCCAACATAGACGGCGTCACTTTGGTTGCCATCACTTCAACAGGGAATGCAGCGATGAAATAATCGCCTTCTACTTTAAACGTGCGCCCATCTTCCGTAATGGTAGCACTGCGGATAACGCCGTCTGCGCAATCTATACTCTCCACCTTGGCAGACAAATGATAATCGACCCCTTTGCCCCGCAAATAGGTCAGCCATGGATGAATCCATTTGTCATTGGTCGGGCCATTAAGCAGGCGGACGAAGCTTGTGCCTGGCGTTGTAATATCCAGCGTCATCTGAACAGCGACAGGACCAACAGTCTGTGTATTGGCAATCTTGGATTGACAGGCAACGAGCGTTTTCGTAAAGCCGGCAAATATTTTTTGGAATGCCTCTGACTGTTCCTCCGCTTCAATAAACGTCCACCAATCAATGAGATTATACTCATCTTGAATGCGCTGATCACAACTCGTCATCACTTGCCAGAGCTTATCGGCATATTGTTCCATATCCGCAAGACTTAGGCCCAGTCTGCTGTCAAACAGATCCTTCAAGACGATTTTAAGATTTTCAACAGAGAATTCAATCTTGGCCAGCAGCGGCAGGAGCGGTGCCGTAAAGGTTGCTATATCCAGGCGCGTGACTTCCATCAGATTATCATAAACCGTGGCGTCACCGTAAGGGATGCGCTGAAGGGTGTCGATGACATGCCGGTAAAAACGAGGAAACAGCCGGAACCCATGCTCGCCCGGTAGGTCTTTTCTCCCATCTGTACCGCTTCCTTCAAAAGGCATGCTTCTGGCTTTACCTCCCGGAATCGATTTGAACTCATAAACGGCAACTTCGTAACCTCGTTCAATCAACTCATGAGCAGCACTTAAACCTGCTACACCGCCACCCAAAACAACGACTTTTTTCATCAAATTTCTCTCCCCATTTTGCTCCAATATGTAAAATTCAATTTAAAACCATCATAGCATCTAGGTCGTTTGTCGCATAGTCTTGCAAAAAGATTTTGAAAACTTGAAATTTCTTATATACTATTCATAAAGCCTGTTGTACTTAAAACACATCGTATCTCCGAATCATATAAAGATGTGACTATATGAAATAAAGAGAGGGTCGACTTCGGATGGATCAAAGATTAGGTAGACGCTATGTGCCCAAATCGCAAATCTTCTCTTTTCATAACGGAACTATGCACCACGGTGAGGATTTATTTTTAAATAGGAATGTCATTTTCTATACCACAGAGCTTGAAAATGGGCAATCGGGCAAAGACTATCTGCTTCGTCTCCGACAATCCGCCTCTTTCAACCATGAAGGCTTCCTTCATATTCTCGATACCTCGATTGAGGAGCATGCTGTGCTTATCATTCTGCAATTGAAGCCCGGCAAGCTTATGAGAGAGGGCTTGTTAATCAGGAATTGGACATTCGATCGTGTCATCAGCCTCGTTGCCGAGTTGGGGGTATCCTTATTAGATGCGTTAGAAGAACAGATTACAGGGTTTTCCGTAGACGTCGATAATTTGTGGCTCGGGGAGAATGGCCGGCTCTCGGTCATCAACTACTGGGAACAAGGAGAAACACAGGCGCAAGGGGCCCTCGGGCTTTGCCGGCTAGCAATCAAACTGCTCACCGGAGAGTCTGATTTGCCGGGTCCTTTCGAAGCCTTGCATACTCACCTGGAAAGGGCTGCAATCCCAACGGCATCAAATGAACAAAAAGATGCGTTCGTGAAACTGGTCAAACTCGTTGGACAGGGGCAATCGTCCTTATCTACCTTTATTTTCGGATTGAATCAATTGACTTCAACCTATGAGGCGGATGAGGTTCATGCCGAGCAAGCACCCGTTTCACAATCTGCTCATATGGCGGTATCCGCTCCAAACGAGGTCACGCTAAAGAGTAGATCTTTCAATCGAAAAGCCGTTGCAGCCATCACTATCGTGCTAGCGGCAATTATCGTTATCTGGCTTCTCTGGCCTTCCTCCAAGGCAGATCGCCATGTAACGGTGACACCAAGCCAATCCACTAAAGTCGCTGAATCTACCGTTCCTAAGCAAACTCCTGCACAGGTAACAAGTGCGCCCAAGAAGTCGGACACCGACCAGGAGGAGCTCAAAGAAACTGCTGTTCCGAGCCTAGTCGGTATGGCCCAGGAAGATGCAGAGAAGGCAGCTTTAGCTGCTGGGCTCCACTATGAATACCATTTGGAAGCGAATGAACAAGCCAAAGGGACAGTGACCAGGCAAGACCCCGCTGCCGGAACGAAGGGACTGCAAGGCGACAGCGTAACTTTTTGGGTTAGCAAAGGAAGCGAATAGTGCGTACATAAATGCAGAGCGATGGATCAGCGCGCTTAAAACCATGTTCAGATGTATGGAAAAACAAAAGAAAAAATCGCAAAAAAACTCTGTCCCGCTGATTGAGCGGAACAGAGTTTTTCGTTTTCTACCGTGCTTACGGCTGGAGCACCTTGCTATAACGGTTTGCCGGAATGCGCAGGCCGAGATTCTCACGCAGCGTGTCATGCTCATACTCCTCGCGGTAGATGCCGCGAGCTTGCAGGATGGGCACGACAAGATCCACGAAATCGTCCAAACCGCCCGGTAAAGCAGAATGAATGATAAAGCCGTCCGACGCTTTTTCTTCAACCCATTGCTGAATAAGATCGGCCACTTTTTCTGGCGTGCCGATGAATTCCCCTTTTGGCGTAGCGGATTGGAGAGCGACTTGGCGAAGCGTCAGGTTTTGCTCCTTCGCTGTTTGCTTGATTTTGTTCGTCCCGCTTTGGAAACTGTTGCTGCCGAAATCGCCCAAGTCAGGGAATGGCTCATCCAGCGGATGCTGCGAAAAGTCATAGTGCTCGAAAAAGCGTCCCAAGTAGTCGAGCGCACGATCAATCGTCACCAAACTGGCTAATTCCTGGTACTTGCGCTCTGCTTCTTCCTCGGTTCGTCCGACAATTGGCCCAATGCCCGGCAAAATAACGATATCATCTTCGGAGCGGCCATATGCGGCAGCTCTTTGCTTCACATCCGCATAGAAGCTCTTTGCTTCCTCAATCGTTTCATGATGCGTAAATACGGCGTCTGCCGTTTTTGCCGCCAAATTTTTACCAGCCTCTGACGATCCCGCTTGGAAGACGACCGGCTGCCCTTGCTTCGAGCGGGCAATATTGAGCGGTCCTTGCACGGAGAAAAACTCTCCTTTATGGTCTAAACGATGCAATTTCTCAGGATCGAAAAAGACGCCACTCTCCTTATTGCGCACAAATGCATCATCTTCCCACGAATCCCATAGCCCTTTGACTACTTCCAAATGCTCTTCCGCAATGCGGTAACGCTCTGGATGCGTAGGATGAGCGCCTTTGTTGAAATTTTTCGACGAGCCTTCCAGCGGAGATGTAACAACGTTCCATCCCGCGCGTCCGCCGCTAATGTGATCCAATGAAGAGAATTGTCTGGCAACCGTAAACGGCTCGCTATACGACGTAGACAGTGTCCCCACAAGGCCGATTTTCGAAGTCACGGCGCCCAAGGCCGAAAGAATTGTGAGCGGCTCGAACCTATTCAGAAAATGAGGAATCGACTTCTCCGTAATATACAGTCCGTCAGCAATAAAAACGAGGTCAAATTTGCCCGATTCCGCTTTCTGTGCTTGCTGCTTATAAAATTCAATATTCACGCTCGCATCCACAAGCGCATCCGGATGCCGCCATCCAGAAATATTCCCGCCCACCCCATGGATAATAGCACCGAACTTAACTTGTCTCTTTTTACCTTTTGTCATAGGACTTCTCTCCTCATTCTATCTTTTCTATTTTCTCTATATGTTATAAAATAGCTGTTTGTTTCAGATGCAGCTTGTAACTCTTCACCAGCGTTTCTCCATTGTACATATCCTTATCCACCGCGCGTTCAAATCCTAAACGCTCATACAACCGAACTGCAGATGCCATCATATCCGAAGTGTGCAGGTGAAGGAGCTCAGCTCCTAATTCAAGCGAACGCCGCACGCTTTCTTTAATTAAAGCGGTGGCAATCCCTTTGCCGCGCACGCTTGGCGAAACCGATAAAAGCCGGATGATCGGTGTATGAATGTTTAAATCGGACCGTCCGTATGCATCCTCAGACGATACGAACAGGAGCACGCTGCCTACGATCCGTCCATCCAGTTCGGCCACAATTCGGGCTACAGGCCCCTCTTTATCCACGGATGCGCGAATGTTGGCTTCGTATTGTTCCCACCTCGGAGCCGGCAACACGTCTGCATACTGTTCGTAGGCTGCTACCATGAGCCGTTCAATGTCATCGCGATCTTCAACACGAGCGTCACGGATGTGAATCTCGTTTTGTGTAGTCATGATTCGCGCCTCCTGTCCTTCATAATTTCAAACTACTATAATTCCTATAAGATATATAGGATTTAATGTTATAACTGTACACCATGCCCTTAGCAGCGTCTAATTGATGTTTTCTATTCATAAATAGAAGAGTTCTATTCATCGCAAAAAAAGCCGAACACCCGCTAACTAACGGGCATTCGGCTTTCTCGGCCGTGTTATTTTACACAATGATTTGTTGAATAGACTTCCGCATCTCATCGGTAAGGCCGCTTAGCGCGGCTGCTGAATCAGCAATGGCCTGAGCGATCTTCAACTGCTCATGTGTCAGTTTGGAAATATTGTGCGTTCCTGCTGAGGAGGATACGGCAATATCTGCAATGCCAATGACTGAGGCGGCTACTTCTTCGGCTCCTGCCGACAATTGTTCAGTGGATGACGAAATATCATGAATTTGCTCGGATACAAAACGGAACTGATCCACGATATGAATAAAAAATTCCTCCGCTTGCTTGGATAGCGCGGCGCCGGTATGAATTTCCTTCATCCCTTTGTCCATCGCGTCATTGATGCGCAGGGACTCCTTGTGGATGTTTTGGAGCAGCGAGGCAATTTGATGCGCAGAGCCTGAAGCGTTATCCGCAAGCTTGCGAACTTCACCTGCGACAACAGCAAAGCCTGAGCCATGCTCGCCGGCACGCGCCGCTTCAATCGAGGCATTGAGCGCAAGCAGCTTCGTCTGCTCCGCGATATCGGAGATCGCATGAATGGCGACGCCGATTTCATCAGAATGACTGCGCAATAATGCGGCTCGGGAGATCGCCTCATCTGTGGCTGAGGAGATCATCGCAATCTGGCCGTTCATGTTCTCCACAATCGCCTTGCCGGATTCGGCGCTTTGCAGCGCACTTCCGGACGCATCCGACACGGTAAACACGGCTTCCGTAATCCGTTGAATCGTCGTTGCCATCTCTTCCATGGAGCGTGCGCTTTCATTCGTGCTCGATTGCTGTGCGCTCGCCCCTTCAGCTACAGCCTGAACCGATTCATTTACGTTGGCATTCATTTCAAGCAAGTGATGCGCCTCTTTGGTAAATCGATCTGTCGATTCGACGAAGAGATCAGACGTATGTGAAACCTTGGAAACGATGGCTTTGAGGATGCCGTTGATATTACCGGACATCGTTTTCATAGCCTCATATACGGAACCAATCTCATCATTGGAACGGACAGGATGTTCAGCTAATTGTCGATTGGCTGCAAGCAAATCTCCTTTTGCCATACTTTCTGCGCTGGAGACAATCCACTGTAGTGGACGAATCGCTCGTGAGACCAAAATCGTAACCACGCCAAGTCCGACCAGCGTCAAAATCAGCATCAGCATGTAAAGCGGCATATTGCCCTTGATCACGTTGCCTGAGATGCTCTCGGTCACTCCTGCCGCTGTATCAATACCTAGAACAGCGATCGTCTTCCCATCGGCATTTTTCACAGGGGCATACGTCGAAATATACTTACCGTATTTCGGGTTCTCAATGAGCGGCGAACTAGCTGTCTCTCCCTTGAGCAGCGCTTGCACCGCATTCTCCGGGATATCGGTCACCTCATTAATCGGTGAAGCGGAATCCGAGCCTTTGGGCTGCCCATCAATCATAATAAGCGGCTTTCCCGTCTCGTCAATACGAACCAAATACACATATAGCGCGCCAATTTGCGTACGGAATTGATCTAATTCCTTCCGAATGCTCCAGTAGAGTTCATTCTCTTTCTCATCTTTTAGGAATTGTGTCACCTTACTTACATCAAGCTGATCAACATAGCTTTGCGACAGCCTGATCCCATAGCTGGAAATCGCTTCTGACGCCGCCTTTTTGGAGCCGCTTACTTCCATCACAATATAGCCCGCTGACAAGGCAAGAATGACGATCATCACAGTAACGACAATACGGGCTGCAAGTCTTTTTCTTATTCCTAATACCCAACGAAACATCGGAAATCCCCTTTAACCGTAAAATGTATTCGACCACTTTCGACATTATAGACAAAAAATCCTTCTTTTGGACTAGAAATAACGGGTCTAGCAATCATCGATGATCATCTATAGGCGATTGGATGAATCGTCCCATAGAATGACCTTACTATGGTATAATAATTGAACACTTTATGATAGGGTGACACCCATGACGATCCTTCTAATTTTACTTATGATTGCCGCCATCACACTCTTTATTGCCAAGGCGCGAAACCCTTCCGCCTATTGGATGGGCTTCGTTCTGGTAGGCTGGTTTTTGAGCATGTCAGGGTTGATTTTGTTTATTGCCAAATACGGCGGTTTCTACTACCGCGTGAATATTGTTCTGTTTTTCAACGATGCCATTCGCAATCTGCTGTTGAATGCGCCGATCAAAATCGAAGGCATCTCCCGGATGATTACAGCGGGAAGATCCCTTTTTATTTTCTCCTTGATCGGACTGTCCGTCTCTTTCATGTCCTATAAACCGACCAAACGGATATGGAACATTCATGCGCTCAGTTTCCTGCCAGCTCTGGCTAATCTCATTTTCTACGATCCGGTCATTTATAAATGGATGCTGACGGTGATGGATCGTCAACATACCTATGTGATTGGTTGGGTAACTCGCGGTTGGCTTGTACTAGCTGCTTTAGCGGCTATTTACATTCTGATTTGGAAATATAAACGCGTTACGATTCCATGGGTGAAACGGCAAAGTCAGTTTACGATGATGGGTGTCTTCTCACTTGTTTTGTTTTATTTTTACCTCGGCTTTATGGGACCCTTGCAGGTTTTTGATGTGCGGACGTTCTACGTGCTGTACTCAGATTTCTCCAATTTCAACCCGCCGCTAACTCTTGTCGAATGGTATGCGAGCATCGGCTTTACAGGCATCTTGTCTTTAATCAGCATCCTAGCGATCTGGCGATACACTGAGATCGAAATGAAGATGGGCAAAGAGGATTTGATGCTGGACCGAAAGCTCAATACCGCCAATATGGGAGCTCAGGTGTTCACTCATGCTGTGAAGAATCAGTTAATCATGATCCAACTGCTCATTAAGCAAGCCCATCACCAAGCACAGCTTATTCATGCCATGGATGGACAAGCGATTGAAATGCCTCTGACCAAAGCCGATGATATCGTGAATCAAACATTGGGAAGGCTGGATCAGCTGTACAAATCGTTCAAAACAAGCCATCTTCAGTTGAAGCCCCATTCGGTTCAGAAGCTTATTTCTCACACGCTCGAAAGGATGCCGTCAGTCCCGGCACACATCACAATCGGAGCTGAATGGCCTCAGGAAGAGACGATGATTCTGGCTGACCATGACCACATGTCAGAAGTGCTTTACAACCTGTTGATTAATGCAGTTGAAGCTATTGAAGATGACAGGGCAGGCTTCATTGACCTTAAGGTGTACGTAGAGGACAATTGGGTCATTATTAAAATCACCGATACTGGCCAAGGAATTCCAGAGCATCTGCAGGAACAGATCTTTGATCCTTTTTACACGAATAAGAATACAACTAAAAATTGGGGCGTTGGCTTATCATATGTGAAGCACATTGTGCTGGGGCATTATGGACGCATCCATTTGGAGAGTAAACCAGGGAAAGGCAGCACGTTCCAACTGATTATCCCCCTTTATGTGTTAAAAACGGAAACAAAGAAAGGTTGAGTGGCATGACTTCGCGCATTCGCATTATTGTGGCTGAGGATTTGGACGTTCTGAGGGAACACTTCTGTACCCTCATTGATGACGAAGATGATCTGACGATGATCGGACAGGCTTCCAGCGGCAAGGATGTGCTGCGGCTTATAGCTGAGCTGGGGGCTCCCGACATCATCTTAATGGATATTGAAATGGACATGAAGCATGATGGCATTATTACGGCGCAAAAAGTGCTGGAATTGTATCCAAATACGCGTATTATCTTCTTGACGGTACATGAGGATGACGAAACCGTGTTCAGCGCTTTCGAAACTGGCGCCGTTGATTATGTGCTAAAGACGAGCTCCAGTGAAGCGATTATTGGCAGTATTCGTTCAGCGTACAAAGGAAATGTGCAGGTTTGGCCTGAGTTCGCCTACAAAATCAAAAATGAATTCTCACGTATCCGGCGTAATCAGGAAACGCTGCTGAAGGCTACCCTCATTCTTTCACAAATGACGCCATCTGAGCTTGCCATTCTCGATCTGCTGCTCAAAGAATTGAAAATAACAGAAATCGCCAAACAGCGGCAAGTTGAGCTATCCACCATCAAATCGCAAATCAATGTCATTTTGAAAAAATTCAACAAGAAGCGAACCAAAGAAGTCACCGCACTGCTGCGCGAGCTGAATGTGACGCCATTTCTACAAAAAGCAAGAGGAGGGCTATAAGCCCTCCTCTTGCTTTTTATCGATGAATGGTTACGGTTGAACAGCTTTGATCGCCGGTTCTGTTGTCATGAAGTTTTCTGAAGGCACAGCGCTTTGCATTTTGCCGTTAGCAACGAACAGCTTTTGCAAATTGTCGAACCATTTCTTCGCGGAGCCATCCTTGAACACTTCCGCTTGCTTCTTGCTATCGATCCAGTCAATGGAGGTTAACTCCTCTTTCAGACTGTCTTCGGGCACTTGCGTATAAGCGGCCGTCAGTTTAACAGCTTCATCCAGATGAGCGATTTTATAGTCCGTCGTTTTATTCATAGCTTTCATGAATTTCTCAACTAGCTCAGGCTTTTCTTTCAGGAACTTAGCGCTCACAACCCAACTGGACGGAAAGCTGTATTCAGGGAAGAAGCTGCTGTTATCCCCCAATTTGATCATGTTCTCTTTGCCGACCTGCTTTTCAATCTCTGCTGTGTAAGGAGACCAGATCGCAACAGCGTCAACTTTGCCTGCAACATAAGCAGTTACAGCGCCAGCAACATCCATATTGACGATATTCACGTCGCTTGCTTTCAGACCCGCTTTCTCGAGACCCAAATTAAGCACCATTTCTCCGGAAGTTCCTTTTGGAACCCCAACGATTTTACCTTTGAGGTCTTTCCATTCTTTAATGCCGGATTTCTTCGTTGCGTAAACCATATCGGATTTGCCAAGAGAAACAAGACCAATAATGTTGCCTTGACCTTGCGCGGAAAGGAATGTGGCTCCAGGCCCGATGTACGCAATATCTACATCCCCGGAAGCCATCGCTTGAAACTCAGGAGGGCCGCTGAGAAATTTCACCGCGTTTAATTTGACGCCTGCTTCTTTGAAAAATCCTTTCTCTTCTCCGACAGTAATCGGAGCTGCTCCACCCATATTCGGCATATAAGCGAAATTAATGGTTTGCACTTTCTCTTCCGTCTTCGTTGGTGCCGGCGTGCTGACCGCAGAGGAAGCTTGAGCAGCTGGCGATGATGCAGCGGAGCCAGCGCTGGGGCCGCCTGAACCGCAAGCGCCTAGAAGAAGTGTCACGCTGACTAGTGCCGCTGATACAGTAAGCTTAGGAAACGATTTGAAGCTAGTAATCATAGATAAAACCCTCCCTATATCTAATTATATATCTCCAGGCTTTCGCCGGATGAACCTGTTATTTCGATACTTCGAGATATTCACGATACACTTTGGACCAAATTTCATTCTTAATGCTAATGAATCGTTCATCCAGCTTGGTTGACTGATCGCGTGGGTAAGGGATGTCTACATCAATGATTTCTTTAATCCGGCCTGGCCTCGCACTCATAATAATGACGCGCTGCGCCAGAATAACCGCTTCCTCCACATCATGGGTGATGAAGAAGCATGTTTTCTTTTCTTTCTGCCATGTCTTGAGCAGTTCTTCCTGGAGCTGCGCTCTTGTCTGCGCGTCTAAAGCACCGAATGGTTCATCCATGAGCAGCACTTCCGGCTCTACTGCATACGCTCTGGCGATTGCGACACGCTGCTTCATCCCGCCGGACAGCTCCTTCGGATACGCATGAGCAAAATCCTTCAAGCCGACCAGCTCCAAATAGTGTTCGGCCTTCGACTTGCGTTCCTGCTTGCTCAAGCCGCGGAGCTTCAACCCGAACTCGATGTTCTTCAAGACGGTTTTCCAAGGGAACAACGCATACTGCTGGAACACGACACCACGTTCCTTACCAGGGCCCTTCACTTCCACACCATCGACCTGAACAGAGCCGGAAGTCGCTTCCTCTAAACCGCCGATAATGTTCAGCAGCGTCGTTTTGCCACAGCCACTGGGACCGACGACGCAGACGAATTCATTTTGCATAATGGAGAGGTCGGTGTTCTGAAGGGCGATGGTGTCGCCATTACGTCCTTTGTACACCTTAGAAAGCCCGCGAATTTCTATCTTGCTGGAAGCCGCTCCACGCTGCATCCGCGTACCTTCTACCCTTGCCGCAGTTCCTGCCATCCTGTCAGCCTCCTCTCCAGAAATAGAACGAATTTATCCATTGCAAGTCCGATGACCCCAATGATGATAATACCGAGAATAACAACATCCATCCGGAAATACAAACTTGCTTCCATAATCATATTGCCAAGACCTTTGTTCGCCCCTGTCAGCTCAGCGGCAACCAGTGTCGTCCATGCTGCGGCAAGTCCAAGTCTGACACCAACGAGAATATAGGGAAAGGAAGCAGGAACAATAACTTCCATGAAAATATGTTTATCCTTGGCGCCAAGCACTCGCGCAGCGCGGATTAGTGTAGGATCAACGTTGCGAACCCCTTGGAAAATCGAGATCACCATGACGAGAAACGTTGCCACGAAAATGACGCTGATTTTAGCAGATTCCCCTACACCCTGTGAGACAATAACAAGAGGGATTAAGGCAATCGGTGGAATGGTACGAAAAAATTGAATCCATGGATCAACAATCGCACGAACAATGGCATACCAAGCCATCAAAAAGGCGACCGGGATCGCTACAATCAAGCCGAGCGAGAAACCGCCAATGACACGCAGCAAGCTTGCCCAAACATTGGTTAACATACGGCCGCTGAAGGCTTCGACCTGCAACGCTTTTAACACCTTGATGGGTGATGCAATAATCGCTCCGACTGCCGGGATGGCAGAGAGCAGGTACCATACGATAAGTCCGAGGACGATCGAGATCACCGTCAGCAACCAGCTAGGGACTTTTTTCATGTGATCAGGCTCCTTCTTCGTTTATTTCAGTTCCCCTAACCGTCGTATGCGGGCTGCAGCGCTTCACTTTTATACTTGCTTCTGATGATGCCCGCTTCTTCGTTCCAACCGGCCTTCTCCAGTCGGAGCACCCAATCTTCGGCTTTCAAATATTTCCATGGCCCGGTTTCCAGCACTTTTTGCATCGGATCTACTTTATAGCCCGGCTTACGCGCTTGTTCATGCTGCCAAGCTGCGAGACGGTGATCCATCTCCTTGACGATGTCCGGATAGTCGGCCGCCACATTACGCGTTTGGTTCGGATCGTTCTTCATGTCGTACAAAGTCACTTCATCAAAGTGCAAGTACAAGCCTGGGTGATAGGTACGGATAAAATACCAATCCTCGTCACGCACAGCACGCTGGCACACATACAGCGCATGATCCATGACCAGGTAATCCCGGCCTTGCCAATGTTCACCCTTCAGTGCTGGCAGGAACGATTGACCGTCCCAACCGGATGGAACCTTCAATCCGACCATATCGGTAATTGTCGCAATGACATCGACATTGTAAACAAATCCATCTACGACTTCACCAGGCTGTGTGACGCCGGGAACTTTCATGATGAGCGGGATATGATGAACGGCCTCCGTCGCGCTTGCATGCTCAATATAGATGCCCTGCTCTCCTAGCGATTCTGCATGGTCAGCACTGATGATGAAGCATACCTCATCTTCAATACCAAGCTCGCGCAGCGTATCTAGAAGTTCGCCCACATGCTTGTCCATGTAGCTGATGCCGCCGTCGTAGCCGTCAACTGCATGCTTGAAATCGTCGCGATTCGCGATTTGCCCCGGCATGGTGGCTGGATACTTATTTCCCCAATGAAGGAATGTTGCCGAACGCGGGAAGCTGTCCTTCTGTTGGCTGGCAATCATCGCCTCATCCGGGAATGCCTTAACAGGCTCGTCTTTCCACTGCTCCATGTATTCGATTGGGTAAGTGTAGAACGTATGCGGGTCCCAGTATTGAATGTGCAGGAAATAGTTCTCATCCTTGCCGTGCTGCTTCAGCCAAGGAATGACGGAAGCGTTTACTTCATCGGCATTTTCATTGCCTTCCTTCAACGTATGTGTATGTACCTCATTCCAGCCGGCGAAATACCACCAGGCATGGTGCCTGTCACCGAATGTGGAGAAGGTAACCGTTTTATAGCCCGCATTGCGTAAATGTCTCGTAAAGAAAGGAACTTCTTCGCTGTGTCCGTCTCCATCCGGATATTGAAACTCACCGCCGGGCCCCCAATGTGTCAATGCGCCATGATGAATGCCAAAGCGGCCAGACATAAAGCTCGCTCTTGATGGCACACAAGGAGACGAAGCTGTATAGCAGCTGTTAAATCTCATTCCGCTGGATGCAATCTTATCGATATTCGGCGTTGTTTTCCGGTTATAGCCGTAACAGCTCATATGGTCCGGGCGAAGCGAATCGATATCCAAGTAAATCATTCTCATAATTCGTACCTCCTGGCTGCTATGTAAAGTTATCGTGAAGATGATTCTATTGTATTTATAATTTTCAGACTTTATAAGGTTGAACATTTTTCAACCTTTTTTCTTTACTCACGTTGGAGATCATTGTCAGAGGAGAACGAAACAGGAATGGCTACGACATTTTTCAAATAGACAATCACCTAATGCTGTAATCCAAATATATTGTTGATAGTACACATCTAACTGAGGTGAAAATATGGCTGTTGTAAAAGCAAGGGAGCAGGATATTAATATGCTAGCCCGTTTGCTTCGAGCGGAAGCAGAAGGCGAAGGGGAAAGAGGCATGCAGCTTGTCGGCAATGTAGGGATCAATCGAATTAGAGCCAACTGCTCAGACTTCAAGGGCATTCGTACGATTCCGCAAATGATCAACCAACCACATGCCTTTGAAGCGCTGCTGCATGCGCCTTATTATCAAAACGCAAGAGAGAGGGAAAGACGATTAGCACGCAAGGCTGTTAATGGGGAACGTTATTGGCCTGCAGAATTTAGCTTGTGGTATTTTAGACCAAAGGGCGACTGTCCGCCTACTTGGTATAATCAACCTTTAGTCGCGCGTTATAAGCTGCATTGCTTCTATCAGCCAACTTCCAAAGAATGTGAAAATATTTTCAATACGTATTAAAAAAAATGAGCCTCTCGGCTCATTTTTTTACTTTTAGATAACTCAACGTTTAGTCCCAATAGGGGGAACCGCTTTGGAATCTTTCCTAATCGCTCGCAGCCCAAGATAGCACAGGAACCCAAGCGGACCAAACATGAGGATGAAAAATAAGAGCACCGACTGCACGGGCAGGGGGACGTATCGATGCTGCATATTATCTCGGTAGACGTAATGACCAATCGCTTGGTCGAAGCAGAGGATATGCAGCCAGACAAGCAGGGCAAAGTCCGGACTGGCCAACAGCCGAATGACCCCCGCCGCCGATCCAAAATCTTGGACAAAACCAAACCCCGAGCCTGCTATCGCCGTGATGATTCCAACTGCATAAAGCACCGCGAGGAATATCGGGAATATCGCCGTGTTAGCCAGGAATTGCGTCAACCGCCACTTGGGCAGCAGGATCATAAGCAACCAGAACGGCGTTGCGATACTGGCAAGAGCAAACAATTGTACAAACATAGGCGAAATTCTCCTCTCCGAAATCTATTGGTTTATGGGCGGGATGAAGCATGAACTTTAGATACTGACTGTGATTTCAAAAGATCTAATAGGGAGATAACTATGGTGGCTACCGAGATGAGCAGCATCGCTCCCGCAAGGATCGGCAGTATGCTCATCTCGAAAACGGTGCGTCCGAGAACCGTTTGCCATCCAATCAAAACAATGGCAATCATCCAAGCGATGCCCCCTGCATGGACCCGTCTCCGGGCACGAATGGCTTCGACAGAGGCCCGCTCCAGCAGCCATCCGAGCAAGGGCAGCGCCTGCAGCGCATGGAACCCGAGCCCGTGAAAGACGATAATATTACCGCCTACTCCCGTATAGCGGGAACTAATCGCAATCATCCACAGTCCCGCGGCGAAAGCAAGCATGGTTGACAGAAACGCATAGCGGATGCCGAGTACCAGGTGCGGACGTTCATTCATCGGTTTTTTTCGAAAAAAAGGAATCGCAAGCAGAACAGTCACGATGACAATCAAAAGTGAATCCACCCCAAAGCTTATGCCCACGATCGTATCCAGGGAGGTGCCTGCGTGTGGAAACCGGGGATTAATGCCGCGGAATTGCTGCAAGGTTTCGACCCCATAAGCGAATAGGGTAGCGGGTATGAAAAACCAGCGAATTCTCGTTCTTTTGCGGGAACTTAACCCCGAAACCGGCAAAAGCGTGGCTAAGGACAAAATGAATATCGCGATGGCTGCATCAAACGAAAACGCCCGTTCTACGTTGCCTTCCGGAGAAATAATCGCCCCAAACATGGCGATGTAGATGGCGATTCCGGCTGCTAGCGCAAAACCGATCAAGCTAATGATAACCAGCAATCTTTCTCCTTCAAATAATTTCAGTTTCGGCACTTCAGCCGCGATGTAGTTCGTATCTTTCATAAACGATCATTCCCTCCCGAAAAGTTATTCCCATATTTTCCTTATGGGACAATTTATTTATTGATAAATAAATACTAGAGCAATAAAAATGGCAGTTCTCGTAACTGCCTTTTGACTGATCGGGACTTCTGTCATTTTTTAAAACAAAGTAATTCAGGTAGATCCAATGCTTCTGATACCGTAATCAGTAAGCCCATGCCCATAAATTGGCTTGCGGCCTCTTCTGCGTCATCAATTCCAGCTTTTTGGAATTTCTCAACGATGGACTTATAAATAACACGGAAATTCTCACTGACGTGCTCCCGGATTACCGGCTCGGAAATCGCATGAGCCTGCATGACCATGGTGATCTCAGCTCTATGCACTTGCATGATGTGCATGAACGCGTTCCCCATTGTAACCAATAATTGATCGGCGGGTGCTTCAATCTCAGAGAAAGTTTCATAAATTCGGGCAACAGCCCGGTCAATGACCGCATTGAAAAGCTCTTCCTTGTTCTTAAAAAAATGAAACACATAGGGCTGCGTAACGCCTGCTGCTTTAGCCACAAGCGCTGTTGTCGCCTTGTAATATCCCAGTTCCGCGAATATCCCTACGGCTTTTTCCATGATTTGTTCTTTCCGATCTTCGCGGACAACCACCATAATCCCCCTTCACATATTTATTTATTGATAAATAAATCATAATAGATGAAATACAAGAAGTCAAGCGCTTTAACCCTACACGAGAAAAATAATGGAAAAGGAAGCAGCTCGCCTCATCCGAAGGTTTAACGAGTTGCTTCCTTTAATCCCCTCTATTTGCTTGCATCCAGCTTCACAATTGCCCGGATCGCCGCTTGAATTTCCCTCTCAACGGCATTGGCTACAACATCCGTATGCGGATTATACACTTCCGCGAGATCCGCGTCGGCATAGCCATCCAGCGCAACAATCGCCCCTGCACGAACGCCCCGCAAGGAAGCTATGACATAAAGCGCGGCGATTTCCATCTCAACGGCTAGCGCTCCAGCTTGTTTGTATTTGCGGTGCGGGAATTCCTCAACACCTTGGAAGAAAGCATCCAATGTGACTGTAATCCCTTTCCGAACCAAGCTGCCAGTCTCGCAGGCAGTTTCGTACAAAGCACTGGTTACATCCATATCGGCAACAGCCGGGAAGCCGTGCGGAACCAGCTGCCGAGTCAAGCCATCCTCCCGAACAGCAGCCGTACTAACGACCAAGCTGCCTGGAGGCACATCAGCCGAATAGGAGCCGGCAGTGCCGACGCGAATCAGCGTTTTCACGCCGCCTTTAATCAGCTCCTCAAAGCATACGGCCGCTCCCGGCGATCCTACGCCATGGCTAACGACAGTAATCGGGACGCCCTGCGATTCACCGACGAAGGTCCGGTATTCACGGCTGAATGCAAGCTCCCTGGCATGGTCCAGGCTCTGAGCGATGGTTTCCGCGCGGAACGGATCGCCGCAAACGATCGCATACGGGGTGAGTTCCTCCGAATTCACTTGTAAAATTGGCAGTCGCATATCAATCAAACTCCTTCCTTACCCATTCGTCTTCCGGAATCGGGATCGCTTCCCCGGAGAAACGCTCCTCCTTGAACGGGTCTGCGACATTATGGAAGCCATTCTGCTCCCAAAATCCCTCCCGGTCTTCCTTCATAAACTCAATGCCCCGAATCCATTTGGCGCTTTTCCAGAAATACAGATGCGGAACGACGAATCGAAGCGGCCAACCATGCTTCAGCGTTAGCGGCTGTCCATCGTATTTGACCGCTAATAGGATGTTGTCTCCCATCAGATCTGCGAGCGGGACATTCGTTTCATAATCTTCGTCGGCATGCAGCATGACATAGTTCCCTTGGGGCTTAATATCCATCATTTGAAGAAAATCGCGGAACCGTATCCCTTCCCATACCGTATCCAGCTTGGTCCAGCGGGTTACGCAGTGAATATCGCAGACAACCTGCGTTTGCGGCAGCGCAAGCAGCTCTTCATAGCGAAACGTTTTCTCTTCCGCCACTTCGCCAAATACGCGCAGAGACCACGTATTCATATCGTAGCTCGGCACTTCGCCTTCGTGCAGAATCGGAAATCGATCCGTTACAGTCTGCCCAGGCGGAACGCGGTCTGCCAGCTCAGGGGCAACGGAAACAGTGGGAATTTTCATCCGCTTGAGGCGCTCCGCTTTGCTATCATTTTTCATATTGGAACCTTCTTTCGTATGAGTAACCAAAGATGTCTACCGCGAGCTGCCGTTGGCTTTTTGAGCATCTGCCAAATAGCTGCTTTTTCTAAAGAAAAGCATAGCGAGCAGTGTTACGAGATAAGGAAGCATTTGTGTAAAATGAGTTGGCAGCGAAAAGCCCTGCAGCCTGATGCTGAGTGCATCCATGAGTCCGAACAACAGGCTCGAGGCCATGACGCCAAGTGGGTTCGCTTGACCGAGCATGGTCGCGACCAGCGCGATGAATCCTCTGCCCGCGGTCATCCCTTCTGTAAACATCGTCACCTGGCCGAGCGACAGCTGAGCGCCGGCCAGTCCGCACAGCACCCCGCATAGGAGCACGGCTACATATTGCATGATGTTTACTTGAATGCCGATGCTTTTCGCCGCAACCGGATTCTCGCCAACAGCCAGCAAGCGGAAGCCTGGCACCGACTTGAACAAGAAGTATTGCAGACCGATCACAAGGACGAAAGCGAGATAAACGAGCGGAGAATGCCCGGAGATGATGCCTCCTACAAAGGGAATATCCTCTATGAACGGAATGTTCCATTTCGGGAGGCCAATCATATTTTTATCGTAAAATGCGCCTTTTACATGGAAAATCGCTTTTAGGCAGAAGGCCGTCAAGCCTAGTGCCAGAAAATTAAAGGAGATCCCGACAACGATGACATTCGCCTGCAAATGAATGCTAATATAGGCGAATATGAGTGAAAACAGCATCGTGACCGCAACAGCAATGAGAACAGCCAGGAAGACATTGCCTGTATAATGGTTCCCGACGATGGCGGAGAACGCGCCGACGAGCACGAAGCCTTCCAAACCGACATTAAACAGCCCGACTCTCGAACATATAGCTCCGCCTAAGGCTGCAAGCAGAATGGGAGCAACCATCCGAAACATGGAATTGAATAAGGAAACATCAAGAAGATGCTGCATCGCTTTTCCCTCCTTTTCTCCGCTTCCAGATGGTATAGCTGAACTTCGCGGTGACGAACAGGATCAGCAGCGACTGAATCACACTCGAAATTTCCAGCGGAATGCTCGTGTTGCGCTCAACCCCCATACCGCCTGTCTGCAAAGCCGCCAGGAGTACCGCGGCCACCGCAGTGCCCAGCGGATGGGCGCCCGAGAGCAGTGTCGCCATAATGCCCGACCAGGCATAGCCTGGGTTCGTCACCATGCCGTCGGTATACCGATACTGCATGCCCAGCACTTCGACAGCTCCGGCTAGTCCCGCAAACCCGCCGCTGGCAAACATGCTCGCCAGCATCACTTTCCCTCTGTTTACGCCGCCATAGGCAGCGAACAGCGGATTATAACCGAGCATCCGGATTTCATAACCGGAAACGGTGTATTTAATAAACAGAAATAAGAGCACAGCCAGAACAATCGCAATAAGAAAGCCCGCATGGATGCTCATGCCTTGGAATAGCTTCGGCAGCCATACGCTTTTGTCCACCATCATGGTCTGTGCGAGCGCCGCGGAGCCTGTTTTATCTTTCAGCGGATATGCGACCAGATAGCCGGCAAATAAAGCAGCGATATAGTTGAGCAGCAGCGTTGTGATGATGAGGTTCATTTTGAACTTGGCATCCAAATAACCGGCAAAAGCCGACCAGACGCCGCCTGCCGCAATGCCTCCAAGTATCGCCGCTAGCGATTTAAGCGCTGGAGGGCCGGGCAAATATAGGGCAATCAACGCAGCGGATAAAGCGCCCAGAATCATTTGTCCTTCCGAACCCATATTGAAAAACCCGGCCCTAAACGCAATAGACACGCCTAATCCAACCAAAATGAGCGGCGTCGCCCGGGTCAATGTGTTTGTGAAGAAGTAAAAATTGCCAAAGGCCCCTTTCCACATTTGCGCATAGGTGTCCGTAATCGATCCGCCAATCCATGCAATCGCAATAGCGCCGCCGATTAACCCGATGCAAATCGCAATGAGCGGCTGCAGCCAAGCGCTTAGATTCGCTTTCCAGTTAAGCATGAGCATCGCCTCCCGCCATCCATAGACTGATTTGTTCTTCAGTCGCATCCTGCGCAGATAATTCTCCGGCAATTCGACCTTCATACATGACAAGAATGCGATCCGAGAGCTTAAGAATCTCGGTTAACTCCGAAGAAACTAAAAGAATAGCTCCCTGTGCATCGCGTTTCTTCAAAATTTCATCATGAATCAGTTCCATAGCGCCAATATCCACCCCTCGGGTCGGCTCTGCTGCGATAAGAAGCGGCTGATTCTGCGCAATTTCCCTGGCGACAATAAGCTTCTGAAGATTACCGCCAGAAAGAAATTTCACTTTAGATTCCTGCGAGCCCGCTTTGATCTGGAATTGCCGAATGAAACCTCCGACCAGCGTCCGAAGTGATTGCCCTTTGAGAACGCCGCCACGACGATAGAATCGGTGATGTCCCATCGTCCCGTTCTCGAGCACGGTGCCTTCTTTCGCAGCTCCCCATTGATAACGATCCTCAGGGATATGAGAGAGACCGCTATCACGAATTTCGCGAACGGAGCGGCCTGTTACATCTTTACCCAATAACCTAATTTGTCCGCCATCAATAGTTTGTAATCCCGTAATGCTTTGAATGAGTTCGGACTGTCCATTTCCTGAAATGCCAGCAATGCCGACGATTTCGCCCGCCCTTACTTGAAGGCTGACACGATCCAGCACCGGTTTACCTTTCTCGCCTTGCATGGAGACCTCTTTCACCTCGAGAACAGTTTCGCCGAGCTTCACCTGATTGCGAGTTGCGTTCGCCAGCTCTCTGCCGACCATAAGCTTTGACAAATGTTCCACGTTCGTCGCCCCGGCATCGAGTGTTCCGGTCACTTTGCCGTCGCGAAGTACAGTTACCCGATCGGCCACTTCCATCACTTCGTGCAATTTGTGCGTGATGATAATGAAGCTTTTGCCTTGGCTCGCCAGGCTTTTCATGATCACGAGCAGCTCTTTGGCCTCCAAAGGAGTCAGGACGCCTGTCGGCTCATCGAGAATAATGATGTCCGCGCCTTGATACAGCACCTTCAAAATCTCCACTCGCTGCTGCAAGCCCAGCGGACAATCCGCTACCTTCTTATGCGGATCGATAGGCAGACGATACTTGGCGCACAAGGATTCGACTTGCCGCACAGCCTTCTTGCGATCAAACTTCACGCCAGACTTCGGTTCGTTGCCGATGACGATATTTTCAGCGACGGTGAACGATGGAAACAACATGAAATGCTGATGCACCATGCCAATTCCACTCCGAATCGCATCCGTCGGATTTGCAAAATGAGCCTCTTTGCCTAGCAAATGAATGCTGCCCGCTGTTGGCTGTTCCATCCCGTAGAGGATCCGCATCAGCGTCGTTTTCCCTGCCCCATTCTCGCCAACCAACGCATGAATCTCGCCTTCGCGCAGAGAAAAATCCACACTGGCATTGGCCGTTAAGCTTCCATAACTTTTTGTAATTCCGTTCATTTGAAGCAGCATGACCGTTTCGCGCTCCTCTACCTAGACATGAGGAAACTGCCTACGTCACCGTAAACAGTTTCCGGGTTCATTATGCGATTAGCGTGCGTACTATTTCAGCGGATCTTTGACTGTTACTTTACCGGAAACAATATCGTCTCGGATAGCCTTTACTTTACTCACAACGTCCGGGCCGATAAACGGGCTCAGCGCGGATTTACTTTCTTTGGTAACGAACGTAAGGCCAACGCCGTCTTCTTTCAAACCATAGTCGACAGCTCCGAATTTGAATGTGCCGTTTACGAAATCTTTAACGGTTTGATAAGCAACCGCGTCTGTTCCTTTCAATTGGGAAAGCACGATATGCTCAGGATCCGTTACCGTACGGTCAATATCTTGTCCGGATGTATAGAAGCCTTTTTCCTTGGCAGCTTCGAAAACGCCCAGATCGCCAACTGCGGACGCTCCGGCAATAAAGTCAGCGCCTTGGGAGAATTGCGTCAAGGCTAGCTCTTTGGCTTTGGCAGGATCCGTAAAGCTTCCTACATAGTTAACGATGAATTTGGCATTCGGATTCGTGGCTTTCAAGCCTTCTTGAAACCCGACGGTGTACTTCTTGATCAGCGGGATATCGACTGCAGCGACCATACCGACCACATTTTTCTTCGTTGCCAGACCAGCCGCAGCGCCAAGCAGATAAGCAGCCTCGTGCTCACGGAAGACAACGCTTCTTACGTTCGGCAGATCAACGACAGTATCGATAATGGCGAAAGATTTCTTCGGATTTTCAGCAGCTACTTTTTTGAGCGCATCTTCCGACTCGAAAGAGCTGGTAATAATGAGATCATAGTTATCCGCAACGGCTGCGCGCAGATTTTGTTCAATCGCGCTTGCATCCGTGGATTCGATGGTTTTCACGTCAACGCCGAACTCTTTTCCGGCTTTCTTAACGCCTTCATCCTCTTGTGCGAAGAAAGGGTTAACGCCGATTTTTTCCGGTGTAATCAGAACGATTTTTTTAGCGGATTTCGTTTCCGGCGCTTTCGTAGCCTCAGCCGCCTTGCTTGGCGCAGGGGTCGTTGTTTCTGTTTTCGTTGCTGTGCCGCACCCCGTTACTAATAAAGTCACAGCGAAAATGGAAAAAAGTGCTTTTTTCATGATTGGTTTCTCTCCTCTATATGCGATTGTTATGTAGATGATGCCATCTCCTTTTAATATCCTACTAAATAACTCGGATATAGTCAAAGGCATTTTTTTCCTATTGCCGTTTATTTATGTTCGACATAAAACGACTAATTTCGATTAAGTTGTATAGTAGACAATTACAAGGCGCATGTCAAGGAACATACGGTGACATTCCTGCATTGACACGTTGTGGGATACCTGATATAGTGCAATAAATCATACTATTCCTATGTGAATTAAAAAACCGGAGGTGCTCATCTTATGAAACAATTACATGTTCTTAAAACTGCGCGCGCAGTCGCTTTATCCGCCGTTCTTTTATCCTCTGTTTCTGCATTTGGCCCATCTGCTTTGGCTGCTGACTCGAACGCTGGCGGTTCCTCTAGCGCCTATCAACAATTCTTGCAGGACAACTATCATGTCAGCTTGTCCAAATCTTTATCCAAAGGCGATTTCGTGAACGCCGTGGACCGAATCCTTAAATTGGAAGCCAAAAACGGAGAGAACAAGTTCACCGACTTGCAGAAAGACAGCCCCTACTATAAGGCAGCAACTGCACTTCTTGAAAAGGGCATTCTGACCGACAGCAAGCTGCAGGCGGACCAGCCCTTATCCGAGCTGCAAGCCACGTTCATTGCGGTGAAGGCAGCCGGCCTGAAAGAGCTCGCGTATACATATCCGAGCGATAAGATTAAAACCGCATTAGCTAAGATCGGAATTAATTACGATAGTGAGAGCCAACTGTCCCTCCAAGCTGCCCAAGAGCTTGCAGCGGCAATAGACACAGGTCTCCTGACATCCGAACAGCAATCAGCCTTTAAACCGGATGCCGCTGCGACGGATCGTTTCGCCAATAATTTGTTAGTTCAAATTCTTACTTTTCAAGGTCAGTATAAACATTACATCGGAACCACGGCCGACGCGGATATTTTCCGGAAAGTTAATGAAGCTTGGCAAACGGAAGACCTCATTGCAGCAAGCGAGTTGCGGGCTGTCTTTGACGAAGCGCTGAAAAAGAATTTAGTGACGGGGTACAATTTGAAGGATACGCGGTTTGATGCGAATTTCGATAAAAAGCTGTCACTGACCTATGGTCATTCCGACATTACGCATGCAATCCAATTAATCGGGCTGCTGCGCAGCGAGGGCATTCAGGCGAAGGTGCAGCTTGAACCGAAAACGTCCGCATTCATTTATTTGAAGGAGTGGGGAGAGCCTACACAAACCGATGATTACCAAGTTGTCCAAATCGAGAACGGCAACTACATTGCTTACGCGAAGGAATACGATATCGAATTCGAATTTGACAATGCGCAGCAGAAGAACCGATTCCAACAAGTTATTTTCAAGTATGCCAAAAAAGACAGCAAAGATCAGACAGGCCTCATTTACGCCGCTTGGTGGCAGCCTCTTTATTATTCCTTAACCACCATTCCGGACTACAAAGAAATTGCCAACAACAAAATTACCAAAGGTCACTATTACGCCCAATCCTTCTCGCTCAGTGACAAATCGGCCGACGTTGTGAATGGCATCAAAAAAATAAACCCGGCACTCGACGTGGAATCGTACAAGTTCTGGGTGGATGAACCGTTCTACAATTATTTGCTTGGTGATTATAAATAAGCATCTTGGCAGTGAGAGGGTGGACCCATCGGTCCCCCTTTTATTTTTTTGTCTTAAACTTCAACGACAATTTTCCTTCGGATGAGAATCCCGATATTGCCCTGGCGTAACGCCGGTGAACTTCTTAAATATTTTAAAAAAATGGCCCGGATTCTCGTAGCCAACCATGCTCGCCACTTTACTGAAAGCGATATCCGAATCCAAATCTATGATTGCCTTCGCTTTGTTCGTCCGGTAAGTATGCAGATAGCGAATAAATGTAACTCCCATCTCTTTTTTAAATAAAATGCTCACATAATTGGGATGTAAGTAAACAACATCAGCTATCCGTTCAAGGGAAATATCCGTCGCGTAGTAATTGGAAATATAATTCAATATTTTCGTGATGCTATCCGAATAATTCGCCTTGCTCCTTGCCTTGCCAAGATCATGAGAGACCGCTGAAATGACCGCATCCATTCGATGATACAAGGCCTCTTCATTTGAGATTTGATGCAATTTGGCAGCTTGCCTGCCTATCAACGTTTCAGCGCTTATTCCTAAATTCTGCATATAGATGCTCATTTCTGATAATATTTCTGCATACACACTTTTCAATGTTTCAGCATCATTCTTACTTCCGGCAATCTGCTTATGAACGTAGGACTGTATATAAACGCTGGCTTCCGACGCATGGTTTGCATTCAGCAACGCATCCATTCCCTTGCGCCAATTGTCGTCATCCTTAGGCTTCCCGCTAACGGCGGGCTGTGGAAGGACATCGCTGGGTACATGTTTATTATAGAACAAGTTTCTCTCCGCCTTGCCGTACAGCTCGTTCAATTGCTGCAGATCAACCATATCTTGATATAGACCGATGTCACAGCGCATGTCGCCAACCAGGGCAACGAGGAGGCTCTCGCTCAAATCCACGAACTCATCATCCCGCAATAGGGCAGGCAGATTACATAAGAATATGCACTGCTTTTTGTAAGAGGTTACGAAATCATAGAAAACCCCATTCTCCGGCAATGACTCTCTAGCTAACTCCCGAACGGCATCCGCTTGAGCCGCATCCATGACCTGTAAAATAATCATTAAATTGCAAGGGTAAGGAAATAAGGTTTGGGCTGTGCTCCCCTGGAACATCGCTTCCTCGTAAGGAATGTTGTATAAAATCATTTCCCGCACTTTGGCCAATTCTTGTTCGCGCGCTTTGAGCTTCTCCAGCTCCATATCCTTGGAGACTTTGCCCAAAATCGCCATCAGTTCTTCCTTATTCACCGGCTTCAATAAATAGTCGATTGTTTGAAGACGAATCGCTTTACGCGCTAATTCGAAATCATCATACCCCGTTAAAATGACGAGCCTTTTGCACAGCCCTTTGTTTTGCACAGACGCAATCAATTCAAAGCCATTCATCTCAGGCATATAAATGTCGGTGATGATCAGATCCGGCTGAAAGGATTCCAGCTGCTCGAGAGCATCCATACCGTCCAGCGAGCTTCGGATGTCGGTCATGTAAGGGTATTCTTGCTTGATGATGTTCGTCAAGCCTTTTAAAATTAACGGTTCGTCATCGACGATTAGAATGTTCACACGTTTCGCCTCCTTACGACGCTTGCCTCTCCTGCTTTTTTAGTTTCATGGTACACGTCGTTCCATACCCCTCCCGGCTTTCCAGGTATAAGCCCGAACCCGTGCCATAGTAGGCTTTTATCCGTTCATGCACATTATAAATACCGAATCCGCCTTCATTGTAAAATTTGCCATTGGCCTGGGTGTGAAGCGCTATTTTTCGTTTATCTATCGTAAAGTCCGGCGCATACTGCGCAATCAGACTGTTCCAGTCATAGCTCATTTTGTTAGTCGAGAGCCGGGACAATTCCTTATCCGTGAAAACCAGCTCAGGCAAATTGTTGGAAGCAATCCGAAACGGCAATTCTCGTTCATCGGATGAAATTGTAATGTTTAATTTCACGCCAGTTCTGCGCGTGATCTCCTCCGGAGTCGTTCCACTCCAATCCGTCATAGGCCACCATGGGAAATCATCAACGAGCATGCTCATTTCTACGGGATCGCTTTGTCCTGGTCTGGCGGGAGGCAATGGATGCGTGCCATGCCGGCAAGCTGCAGCTCGGAACTATCGCATACTGCACTAAGCGAAACTAGCTGGAAGAGGACAAGTACACCCACAAATGTTCTTCTTTTCCGGCTGTTCATCCGTTCCCTCCTCCCGGATTTCTTCGATTCACAGGTGAAAACGTTATCAGTTAAATTATAGTAAAAAATGTAAGATTCGTCCAGTTCACGAAAATATGCACTGGAGAATTTGTTCCTCTTCTCCAGTGCAATAAGTGAGTTTCAATGCGTCACCGCAGAGAAAATCGTAATGGTCGCCAAAATCGGCGTGATGAGCGGAAAAACAATGCTTCTAAACAATCTCAGATAGCCCGCTCCGTCCATGGCTGCTGATTCCTCCAGCGATGGCGAAAGTGATTCGATGAATGTTTTGACCAGAATAATGTTAAAGGGCGCAATGATCGTGGGGAGCACATAACCCAGAAAGGCAGAAGCCCCGACGGTTAACATGGTGCCAATCACCGTTCGGCTAATACAATCGATTTCAGCATCGAGACAGCGGTTGCAAAAGGATAGTTGTTACTGAAGGCGATGTTGTAAACGTACAGATCCAACACTTCGATGGTGTCCTTATTCATCGGGTTTTGAAAGGCGAAGTACTGTTCGATGCCATTGTTGATAAAGTTTCCGATGGAAAGCAGCAGCAGCACGAAATACGTTGGCAGGATGCCCGGCACGGTAATGTGCCAAATCTTTTTAAACCTCCCGGCGCCATCCACTTCCGCCGCTTCGTAAAGCTCCTGGTCGATACCGGTGATCGCCGCCAGATAGAGAATAGCGCCCCATCCGAGGCTCTTCCATAAATACCAGAGAATCATCGGTCCCCATACATTTTGGTTGGACGCCAGAAAGTTAACGCCTTTATCCATGATGCCAAGCTGAACGAGCAGATGATTAACGAGTCCGTTGTCCACCGACAACAGCGCAAAAGCCAAGGAATAGACGAGAATCCAGCTAATAAAATTAGGGATTGTTGTGAGCGTTTGCACCACTTTACGGTATCGGGCCGATTTCACTTCGGACAATAGGATCGCATAGACCGCAGGCAAAAAAGAGACAACCATGCCTAATGCGCTCATCGCCAGCGTATTTTTCAGCACACGCAGCACTTCGGCTGTTTGGGTCGGACTGGCTGCCATCGATTTGAACCATTTCAACCCGACGAATGGCGTTTTGGAAAGCGGGATTCCCGGGAAATAATCGTAGAACGCATAGATCCATCCGCTTAACGGCAAGTACGAGAACACGAAGGTCAACAGCAGAAAAGGCAGAGCCATGAAAAATAATTTATATTTATTCGGCAGTCCGCCTCTTCTGCTTTTTCCGCTTTTTGAGATGGTCCCCTTCCTTTCTAGCGTTTCTGAGCGTGCTGGCATGTCGCTGTCTCCTCCCAATAATGCCTTACATTTTCGATGCGGCTAATGGTGTTTCTATCATAAATGGTTTTGGTTTCCCATGTAATGCTCATTTTTAAGGTTGCTTGTGCTCATTTTTTATATGTTTATGGGCGGAAGATCACCGCAAGCTTCGCAAGAAAATCGAGGAGGTGCTGCCGGACCGCCTATTCCCCATGCACAGCGATACCGATGGAACTACGAGGCCTTATTCCACGGCAACGTCCCTTTTCTCCCCCTGAAGCGGAACTAGGGTGCGTTAAATGAGTGAAAACGTGACTAACCCCCGCATTTCCTGCTCATAAGGCACTGTCGTTCCGCGAAATGTGCCTACAACCGAAATTACCACCTCTCAACGCATCTACGTTCCGCTCACCCCTGCAAAAAGACGATCTCTCGCAGATCGAAGTGGTTTTCCAATGCTCCGAACCGCTATGGTGCTTCCGGACATCTACATCCATCCTGTCAAATGCGCGTACCACACGATGCGTGTGGTATCTCCTCCACTCCAAGAGCTCGCCAAACACACATACCTGACGTCATATGCTTTCTGGCGTGCCAAAAAATAAGCATAGCCTCAACAGCTCTCGCTGCGTGGACTATGCTTATCTTGATACGAATCTATATTAGTTCCAGTTCAACTTGACTTCATGTCCGGTTCGCGATGATTCGTAAATGGCATCCAGCACCAGATTGTTCGTAAATCCGGTGATCGCCGAAGAAATCGGCTGTTTCTTCTCGCTGATGCAATCCAGGAAGTGACGGCTTAAGCGCAAGCGTTCGCCCTCGTCGTTGTCCGGCTTGCTTAGTTCTATCTCGAACGGACGGTCGAACTTCTCGGTGAGCAGCTTTCCTGTCGCTCCCCGGTAGCTGGCTCCTCCCTCAGCTCCCATCAGATGAATAAACGGCGTATTGTCCGTATCCATATGGACCGCCCAGCTGACTTCAAGGGACAAGGTGCTGCCATTGTCCATTTTGATCAGAGCCGTAGCCAAATCTTCGACATCGTAAATGCCATTCCAATCGGGCTTTCCCCAATTGCCGATCCCTTTCTTGTGCGGGCCGAATTCCGCATAAGTTGCGCCATAGACGGACACCGGTTTGGGATTGCCCATCAAATACAGGGCAAGATCCAGCATATGCACGCCAATGTCGATGAGCGGGCCGCCGCCGGATTGATCCATCCGGGTAAACCAGGTTCCCCAGCCGGGAATCCCTTTGCGGCGGAACCAACCGGTTTTCGCTGTATAAATATGACCGAGCTCGCCTCGCTCGATTTGCTCTTTGATTTGCATCGGAACCGACTCAAAACGCATTTGATGGCCGACCATCACAATGTTATCCGATGCTTCACTGGCTCTCAAAATCTGCCGGGCTGCGTCCGAGTTAATGCCCATTGGCTTTTCGAGCAGCACATGTTTGCCCGCTTCAATAGCTTGTACGGCATATGGCGCGTGAAATTGGTTCGGCACGCCGATAATGACCGCATCCACATCCGCACTTTGAATCAATTCCTCAGGCGTAGCCGCGACTTTGGCGATACCGTGTTCCTTCGCTTTCGCCTCTGCGAGCGGCAAATAAGCATCCGTTATAGTCGTGATTTCACATCGATCGGCCAATTCCCCAAATTCCTTGATATGAACGCCGCCAATATTGCCCGCGCCAATAAGACCTAATCTAATTTTGTTTAACGATGCCATACTTTCTCCTCCTTCAGAATATCGGATATCTCGACTTTTATGGTAAAATAAATAGCGACTGAAAGCGCTCCCCATATTTCGAAAAACGTCCCACATTTTCGGAGGAATAAACGATGACCTATTTTCCCGATTATTTTAAAACATATCCGAACATGAACACGACTTCTCCGCTGCATCTCAGCCAAAATCGATTGGCGAATGGCTTCCGGGCGCATCGTCACGATTTTCTGGAGTTTTCCTATGTCGTAGAGGGCAGCGGTTCAGAAACGATCAACGATGCCCGCCATCCGATGGCGCCTGGTACCTTCACCTTTGTGCTGCCCTATCAGGTACATGAAATTTTTACCGATCCCGGAAGCACGCTCGTCTTATACAACTGCATGTTCAGCATGGACCTGCTTATGGAGCCTGGCCAGCATGACAGACTGTCGGAGCTTATTAACGACATGAACTTGCTTCCGCCCTACGCGAATTTCCAGGGAGCCAAACAAAATCGCATGCTTCAGCTGCTGGAAGATATGTTCAACGAATATAAAGGCGATGACCTTTGGCGGAGAACCCTCCTGCAAGTCCGATTGAAAGAGATTCTGGTTCTCTTCGATCGCTGCCGAAGAAACGGAGCATGCGGACAATATGAAGCGCCCAGCCAATCGAAGCCAAGCCCCTCCGTCTGGCCGATCATTCACTATATTCACCGAAATTATCAAGAGGATATCAGTTTAGCAGATCTGGCCGCCCAGTTTACAATGAGTGTGTCCCGGATCAGCGAAGTGATCAAGCAGACGACAGGGCAAACTTTCGTCCATTTCCTCCATGATTTGCGCCTGAGGCATGCATGCAGTCTGCTCGTCTCGACTGAAATGAGTGTGACCGAGATCGCCCTTGATGTCGGGTACGGATCGTACAAGACATTCTCCCGCATTTTCCGCGAATCGAAGGGCCTTGCGCCCAAAGATTATCGGAAGCAAAAAAGCTGAAAATGGCACACGCCGCCTCCGCAAGCTTCGCAAGAAAACGTGTGACAGCCGCCATTCGGCGGCGACACAACGTGCCCCCGAGGAGGTACTGCCGGACCGCCTATTCCCCATACACAGCGATATCGGCGGAACTACGATGCCTTATTCCACGGCAACGTCCCTTTTCTCCCCCTAAAGCGGAACTAGGGTGCGTTAAATGAGCGAAAACGTGCCTACAACCCAGCATTTCCTGCTCATAACGCACGGTAGTTCCGCGATACGTCCCTACAACCGAAAATACCACCGCATAACGCACCTACGTTCCGCTCACCCAGGCAAAAAGACGATCTATTGCAATCGAGACGGTAGGGGGGCCCTGATATATCACCAAAAAAAACCTGCTCACCCAGGCAGGGCGAACAGGTTATTCATTCAGGTTATTCATTTATACCGTCTTCAATAGCATGGTTCTGGTTATGCTCTACGATGAGAGCAGCTCGCATTAACTCTTGCATAACGTCCGATTGAAGCTGTGTATTTAAATATAGGCTTTTCACAAATAGCTGCCCTTTTTGACTGGAAACGTATTTGGGAGGAATGTTGTTTAAGACGATTGCAATAATATCTTCATGACATTGATCGCAGTCGCATTTCAAATCGTAACTTTTTCGAAATTCTTCAAACATATTGCCGACGATTGCCTCTACAGCGTTGACTACTCCCATTATGAATAACTCCTCCATCTATAAATCGCTTATCTCTGTATTAAAACATTACCTAGAGGGGATATCAAGTGAAATCCACAACTTCCCCATCCACGTGTCGATGAAATACCATTCCTTCCACTTCCCTAAAGCTTGGACGTTCTGGGGGGTTAGGCCTCCAATTGGCGTTGGATCTAAGGGACTCCGGTACATGGATGTGTTGCTCTTAAGCTCCAGCTGTTTCTCCTGCAGCTCAACTTCAATTGGGGTTGAACCGCCATTTACCCAACGATCTCCGACCCAGGTGTGGATTTTACGCCAATTCCCCCAAGCGGATGACGCTCGCACGATCTGAGGTGACAGTGACAAGGTTGTCCGAATCATTTTACCGTTCGAAAGCTCATACAACCGGGTCGTTTCAGCTACATAGAGATTGGTTTCGCCTTCTGTTTCTTTGCCTTCCGCCTGCACAGCTTCTGTTGCGTTAATTCCATTCGCAATCCCTTGCGCCAATGCATCCAAATAAGCCGCATCCGATAATTTTTCATCTTCTTGCGGATTCGTCATGAAGCCCATTTCCACCAAAATGGTCGGAACCTCGGACCAATTAAAACCGCTTAGGTCTGCACGCTGCACAGTGCCTCTGGATGCGGCCCCTGTTGCGCTTAAGGCCTCTTGCAATATCACTTGCGCAGCTTCCTTGCTTTTGGCAAAGACGCTCTGGCTTTGCACACTCGCCGCAGGATACAGTAACGAAATGCCCTCGGTGCTGGCAGAAGCATCCCCATCCGCATGGATACGGACGGCGAGATCTGCGTTCGCTTGGTTGCAAATGGTTGCTCTCTCTTTGTTAGAGAGATTCACATCATGGTTGTCGCGTGTCATCACGACTTGATAACCAAACGATTCCAGTTTTTCTTTAATCCGCACGGACGCTTCCAGGCTCAAGACATATTCCGGCTTTCTCGTTTTCACGCCTCTCGTGCCTGAAGATACCTTCTCTTTCATTTCCTTCGAGTTCGGCCCTAACGGTTCAAGCCCATTGTTTCCGTAGCGCTGATGACCCGGGTCCAGGCAAATGGTCTGCGCATGTTGGGCGTTTGCAAACGCCGCTGAACTGCATATACCGGCAAAAAAAACAACTAAAATTGCAATAACAAGTCCGCTTCGACGCATAAGTACCATGGCTTGACTCCCCTTCATGCTTTTAACATCCGCTATCAAAATTTGTCCGCCTATTTCTTATACGGAATCCAGACATCACCCATCCAGGTATGAATCAGGACCCAGTCTTTCCACCGTTCCAATGCGTTTACTTTCTGTGGATTAATTTCCCCAACAGATTTCTGACTCTCTGCTGAAGGATATTTGTATAAGGCAGTCTTCTCCTTCAATTCAATGGACTGAAGGAATTTTTCACTATGCCCCTGCAAATAGGACGCGTCACTCAGATGAACCCATTTCGTGCCCATCCATGAAGTTACCCGGTACCAGTCCCCCATGCGGGCATCGGACTCAACTTGACCTGCGGATAGTTCTCCCCCTGTTGGGAATGATTCGCTGGGTCGATTATACAGCTTTACATTTTGCAGCAGTTGCAATGGATTGGTCACCATCTCAACCGGATAACGCTGCTGCCACAATTTGTAGCCTTCGGATGCCAAATACAGTCCCATCGTCTCGTTCTCCGCCCAAATGTCGGTAAAGGTCCAGAGGGGCAGCTCATCCTCCTCGACGTACGGTCCTATCTCAGCCGTAAAACCGGGACGGCCGAACTGTGCGATAAACCAATCCGTGAAACCGCCCCCGGAAGGGTTTTGCTCTGGCTTCACCAACCTGTAGCCTGTCATCCCGCTTATCGTGGCCGCCATTTTCCTGTCGCGCTCAACGTTATCGGGGTCCGTATGGAAATGCCAGTACAGTACTCGCCCGGACGTGTGATAGGATAACGCGATTTCCGGATCTGTTTCGTATGTGAACCGGATCATGCTTCCCGCTTCTGCGGTTTCCGCCGGCTCCGATCCCTTATAATTTTTAAAAGACGGAAACGGGGGAGAATTGCGAATCCCTGTCCAATCGGCAGGATATTGCCGGTTAATATCAATCCCGTCCGCGTTCGCCTTCCAGTGGCTGAAATCAGAGCTCCCGCCGTTCATGCTAAGCAGTTGCCCTTGCTGCGCCTCAGGGTAAGCGTTAAGTCCGGATTGCTGCAGCGTAACGCCATCCGGATTGACCATAGGCACGAACCAAATGGAGCAGTGATCCAGCAGATCGCGGACAATGTAGTCATTGTATTTCATATTGTGCTCGTAGGCATAAGCATAACGGTCAATCATGTAGAGAATAAGGTTCGTACCCATCCATTCTCTGGCATGCTGAGAACCGTCAATCAGGACAGTGGCTTCTCCTTTGCCTAATTTCACAGCTGTCAGTTCCTTGCCGTATGCTGTCTTTCCAATCGACTTTACCTGAATCAATTCCGGATAGGCGGCTGCCAGCTTTTTCACATCAGCTGACATGAGGTCATACGTATAGGTTTGATAGGGGTTAACAATGTTTTGATTAACCGCGTTCGTCTTCTCCTCTGCATGGACGTTAATGTCCCCCATACATATGGTAGCGACTGCTAGTGTCAGGGCCGCCATCCCTAACCTTAATGGCTTCCACATCATGTCCAAACGGCTCTCCTCTGCTTCATTCTCTGAATCTAGTTATTCATTGCTAGTTTTTGCTAATTGTTCAACTATTATAAAAGATTATCGACATTAAATCTATATTTTCGATGTATTTCGACAATTTCACTCTATGGTTGTACGTTCAACAAAAAAACGCCTTCATCCAGAGGCACTTCATCTCTGAATAACAGCGAATCTCCATCATTAAAGACTCGAAAAGGCTAGAATTAGAGCGTGTAAAACAGGTGAACAATCGGCATCGGCATGAAAGCTTGGCTCGACAAGACTCGATTTAGCTCGCTCTGCGGAACTGCGAAGCGTTATTTCACTGAAAACCGCTATTGTTAACCATCATCGTCAAGAGGAACTACGATGCGTTATTCAGGCAAATTTGAGCATCCCCCACCTTATTTCTTACGCTTAGCGCACCCACGTTCCGCGAAATGCCAATAAAAGCAAATATGACGATCCATAAGGCACCTACGTTCCGCTCATCGAGCATGATGGGATATTCCCGCAAAATGGACAGTCCCAGTAAAGGTAATGCGCCTATCAGCATGCTGCTCAAACTTTCTGTTAGAGGCGTAGCGCCCGATTCGCCCATCATAATAGTTACCGCATCCCCAGGCAAAAAATGAAGGATAACAAACACCAAGGTCAAATTTCCTAAAATGACAACGAATGATGCAACGACTCTGTAGAGCAACTCCCTCATGCAATCCCTTTCCCCGCCCGATTACTTTTTGAACCAAGCGTCATAAAAAACAGGCAACCCAGAGCTGTCAAACCGAATATCCTGAACTTCTTTACCGATAGCCAACGTATATGGAAGCAAGTGCAAAGGAACGGAATAAACTTGGGCAGCGGTGTATTGCTGAATCTTTTTGTAAATCTCCTCGCGCTTCTTCGGATCTGCCTCCGCGTAACCATCGGCCATCCATTGATCCAATTGAGGGTCGCTAACCTGTGCCGTATTATACAAAGGGTTGGCATTTTCGGAGCTGTATTTAAACCGAAGTACGTCTGGATCCGTGCCTGCCCAGCTGCCTCCGGCCAAATCATACTTTCCGTTTTGAACGGTTTCGACATACCCTCCTGAAGCCAGTACATTAATCTTCAACTCTATGCCCAGCTCTTTTAGTTGATTTTGTGCCATGACGACAACATCCTGATGCTTATCCCGATTGCCAATTAATTCCACATCTTCGATCGTAAACCGTTTGCCCTCTTTCTCCCGAATGCCGTCCGCCCCCTTCTTCCATCCTCGTTCGTCGAGAATTTGGCCCGCTTTCGCTACATCCGGTTTCCATGTGTTTTCCAACGACTTATCATAACCGAATAAATTCGGGGACAGAGGCCCCCATGCTCTCGTATACGTCCCGAGGTATAGCGTTTTTACAATGCTATCTACATCAATGCCTAGTTTGACGGCTTCGCGTACTTGAACATCGTCGAATGGCGCTTTTTTGGTATTAAACCACAGCGAATAGTTAATTCCCGCCAAATCCGTTTTCAGCACGGTAAAGTTAGGATCTGATCCAAGAGAGACAACATTCTGCGGTGGAATCCCGTCAGCCACCTGCGCCTGTTTACTTTGCAAAGCGGCAATTCTGCTTGCTTCCTCAGGCACACTTTTGATAATCAATTTATCCAGTAATGCCGGACCGGAATGTTTGGCTGTAGGCGGAGCCCAATTGTAATCCGGATATTTATCGAGATACACATCAGCGCCTGGAACAAGCTTCGAGAATTTGAACGGGCCGGTTCCTACCGGATTCTGCGCGAACTTGTCACCGTACGTCTTCACGGCTGTCGGCGATACAATAGCTAACGACACTTTGGCCAGATTACTGAGAAAAGGAACGTAAGGCTTACTGAAGTTCAACTTGATTGTATAATCATCAATGACCTCCGAAGACGTATAGGGACCGACTAAACTCGCCGCTTCCCCCAAACCTGCTTTTGTCGAAGGATCTTTGATCCGATCAAAGGTAAACTTGACGGCTTCTGCGTTAAAAGGAGTTCCGTCATGAAATTTGACATCCTGCCTAAGTTTAAAGATATAACTCTTTTGATTGGAGTCGATTGTCCACGAGGTAGCCAGCCATGGTTTAAACGTATGATCAGGCAGCTCTACGACCAAGCTGTCGAAAATAGCCCTCAGCACCCTGAAATTTTTATTGTTCGAAGTCATCTGCGGATCCAGCACATCGCCTTGCAACGGACCGGCAAAAGCAAACGTCAATTCCCCGCCTGGCTTTCCATTTGGTGCCGCTGATGCTTGTGCAGTTGGCTTTATGCTTGCCGTAACGCCGCTTCCACTTGAGGTGCAACCACTCACAATCAATAACATGCCAATCATGACAGGCACGTATTTCACAACAAAGCGAATCATCTTATCTCCACCTTTATTTTCATATCCGCGCGCTGGATTGTTCGTTCCCTCGGTGGACCGCTGGGCGTCTTGCCAATCATCTTACAACTACTAATTCCTATTTGTGAAGTCGGTTTTGAAGATGTCGAAATTGTCTTATACTTATTCGAAATATCGTTGTAATGCTCCAAGCATGCTGAGAAAATGTCTAAATCCCTACGTCCTGGCATGGGGAAGGAACTGGGTATGGGGTTGTAAGATTCCGGATACATCCCGCCTCCGCAAGCTTCGCAAGAAAACGGGGGAAGGTACTGCCGGACCGCCTATTTCCCATGCACAGCGATATCGACGACGGAACTACGATGCCTTATTCCACGGTAGCGTCCCTTTTCTCCCCCTGAAGAGGAACTAGGGTGCGTTAAATGAGCGAAACTGTGCCTAAATCCCAGCTTTTCCTGCTCATAAGGTACGGTAGTTCCGCGAAAAGCCCCTGCAACCGAAAATACCGCCTCATAACGCACCCACGTTCCGCTCACCCACGCAAAAACACGATCTATGGCAGATACAATCAAATATGAACAAAATGAAAACATCTGGGGTTCGACATAATTTTCCTTACTTCGACATGAAGGTCATGATATATTTCTTGCATGCGAACTTGCGCAAACGTTTGCGCAATTCATCTTTAAGACTTCACTAACGCACATTTGGCATGAAAACCAAAGCGCGTTTCATTCAAACAACTACACTCGCAAAGGGGAACAATGATGACAAGTAAAGTGGATAGCGGCAAGCCCATCGTCATTTGGCACGAGTTTGACGGACCTGGAGACACATCCATTGAAGTTTTAGAGGAGATTTGCGAATTATATACGGAGCGCTATGGTGTCAAGGTGATCCCTGAAGTGATGAGTATTCACGATTTGGGGCGCCGTTTAGTGGATATCGCCAACACGGGAGCAGGGCCGCATATTGCCTTCGTTCCTGCGGACATGCTCGTATTCGCTGAGCAAGCGAAATACGCGGAAGTGCCTGCCGAGCCTTTCCTCGATCTCGTGGGCCAGGATTCGCTAGCTTCTATGACCATGAACGGAAAGCAATTAGGCATCCCGATATTAACTGGCAATCATCTCGTACTTTATTCGAATAAAGATATCTATCCGGTTCCCCCCGCATCATGGGAAGAAATTGCACGAACAGCAAGTATGCTGCTCGATAAAGGAATCACACCCATAGGGGCAGATTTGAAACAATCCTATTGGTTCGTCCCTCTCCTCTCTGCTTTCGGCGGATGGCCGATGAGGGACGGCAAGCCTCATCTTGATAATGAAGAAATGAAGCAAGCCTTAGCTTTCGTCAGCGATGCATTCGAACAAGGAATTGTAGCAAGTTTGGACGGGTCTACTGCTTTGTTGGATGACTTCATTAACGGCAAGCTGGGGGCTATTCTTTGCGGGGAATGGATTTATACCCATCTTAGCCGGAATCTGCAAGACAAATTGACCGTTTCCAAACTTCCCGATATTGGAGGAAACCCTTCCATTTCCATGACCTCATCCATCGGCTTTGTTTATCCTAACGGTTCGCTCGATTCCGATGCTCGTGAACAGATCCTCTCCTTTACAAGCTTCATGCTGAGCGAGGAATGCCAGTTGAAATGGGTGAACCGCGTCCAGCGCATTCCGGCGAATACGAGGGTTCAACAAGATTTGCTTACGAAAAGCTCGCCCAATACCCAAGCGATCTTATCGCTGCTGCCAACCAGCAGGCCGATGCCCATTCATCCAGCCATTATTACGACTTGGAAAGCGATGAGCGCGGGCATAGAAATCTTACAGGAGCAAGGCCCGGAAGAGGCATTCCGGCGTATGGAACTAACCGCCAACTCGGATACTCCCCTAATCGGGACGGAGGATGTACAATGACCAACAATGTGAAAACCCTCTATATTTCCACCGAAGTGTACCCGTTTGCCAAAACAGGCGGACTTGCCGATGTATCGGCATTTCTTCCGAAGTCCCTAAGAGCGCATGGATACGATGTACGAATCATGATGCCGAAATTCCGAAACGTGAAAGACCATTACAACGATCAACTTAAATTTGTCGCTGCCATCGATATTCAGATCGCCGACAGAACCTCTCAAGCTGTTGTAGAGATGATTGAATACAATGGGAATATCGTCTATTTTATCGACTGCCCGCATTATTTCGACAGGGACCGTCTGTATGATTACGAGGATGAGATGGAGCGTTTTGTTTTCTTTTGCAAGGCTGTCTTGGAGGCCCTTCCCTTCCTTGGCTTTCAACCCGACGTGCTGCACTGCAACGATTGGCTGACCGCCTTTATTCCGTTTTTCCTGAAAAACGAATATAGCACTCGTGATTTCTACAGTGGGATGAAATCCCTGTTCACGATTCACGCACTCCTCTATCAAGGCGTATTTCACAAAGATAACGCTTCCAAAGTTCTGCATATGGATTGGGCCTATTTCCTTGAACATGGTCTCGACTTCTATAATCAAATCAATTGTATGAAAATTGGCATCAAACTCGCCGACGCCGTGAGTACGGTAAGTCCCAGCTATGCGGCTGAGATCAGCAAAATCTCCCCGCTCCATATGGAGCCGCTCACGCCCGTTCTCAACAAACGCCGGAAAAATTTGTACGGCATATTAAACGGGATCGATCTGGACGAGAACAATCCTGCGACTGATCCTAGGCTCTATGCGAATTACGATGCCAACGACTTATCCGGTAAACGGCAAAATAAAAGCAAGCTTCAGGAAGCCTTCGGCCTCCCCGTTCGGGAAGATGTGCCTGTCGTGGCCATCATATCCAGATTGGAGATTACGAAAGGGCTCTACCTCATCGAAAAATCGTATCATGAGCTGCTCAAAGATGATTTGCAGTTTATCATTGTAGGTGACGGCATCCCCTATTACGACTATTTGTTCACGAACATCATGAAAGCTTTCCCTGATAAAATGCGCTATGTCGCTTACAATGAAGATATCGCTTATCAAACCTATGCCGGAGCCGACATCTTCCTCATGCCATCCTATACGGAAGCTTGCGGCATCTCTCAGCTGATCGGCATGCGATACGGAACGGTGCCTTTGGTTCGGGAAACCGGGGGTCTACGCGATACTGTCCAGCCTTATGATGAAGCAACCGGCGAAGGAACAGGCTTCTCCTTCAAATATGCGAATCAATGGGTCATGTTGGATGCCATCCGCCGAGCGGCCGATCTGTATCGCGACAACAAACCCGTGTGGCAGACCCTCGTCACCAGATGCATGACGCAGTCGCTAGGCTGGGAGCATTCAGCCAAATCATATATCGAATTATATGAGACAATGCTCCGTTAAATTTAAATGTTAATTTTTATATAGTAATTAGGGGAACCTTCATTTGTCGAGGTTCCCCATTCTTGTTCAACTAACTCGTTATTTCTCCCAAAGCTCAACCAGTCGACCATCAGGATCTTCAATCCAAATAAACTTTCCAAATTCACTACTCTCTTTTTTCTTTGCAAGAGGTACACCAATTTGTTCAAGATGCTTAATCGTCTCGTCTAGATTATGTACTTGGAAATTTAACATCACTTGTTGTTCTGTTGGAAAATAACTGTCATTCTCAGTAAAGAAAGAAAAGATGGTCTCATTTCCTAATTCGGGTTTTATCACAGTCCCATTCCAATTTTCTATTTCAATCTTCAACACTTCACTGTACCATTTTTTTATAACTTCAAGATTCTTAGTTCTCCAAAATATTCCTCCGAAACCTTTTATCATCGTATCTAATCTCCTGTCCGTCATTTCAAATTTAATGCCTCTGTTAATCGTTCCTTATGGGATCATCTATGCAATTTCCGTTAGCGGTCCTCAATGACATCCATAATTGTCTGCACATAAGCATCGATACTGAACCATCTGGACTCAATCTCAACACGGACATTATTTTCAACCATGTCAATCGCTTGCCGAGGATTCAGAAGGTCGTATCTGGGGTGATACATTTCCGTAAACGGCGGAAGATCCGCTCGTCCCATCGGGGCGATCGGCGTAGCGCCTAACAGCTGCGCTTCATATAACGCTAAGGTCAAACTTCCGCCAATCGTAACTGAAACGGCCGCTTTGGCTTTGGCTAGCAATTTGTAGTATTCAGCATGGGGAAGCCGCCCAACTTCAATGCCGAGTTCACGCCACAAGGGGACGGGATAATGGGACAAAGGGTTCACAGGAGAAGCCACGACAACCCGATAGCCTCTTTCCATGAACTCAAAAGCCAAGCGTACGGACAAATACGGCTGATAAAATTCATTCATCCTGCCAGGAAACACAACGAGCTTCTCCTTCGCAGGCGATATCTCCGTTTCTTGCAGAGTTGCATTACCTCCGCCTGCTTGAAGAGGTCAAAAAGGGTATATCGCGTAATTAACACAGGAGTAGATGGATCTTCGGGCAATGAAGGCGAATAGACAAAAGGCACGTTTGCGGCCTCCAGCCCTTTTCTCAAGCCGCAAATAATTAGGGTACCACGCTGTCTCATCTTTCTCGTCTACGAGCACGTGCAGCATAAAGACCTTCCTTCCGGGATGTATTCAACAATATTTTGAGATATAATCACAATATATCATATTTCCCAAATGGGTCCCAACCCCATGGATAGCGAGGCGACTAAGATGAAGCCCTTCGATTTAGACATCTCCGATTCTGGCGAATTGCTTACTTCTGTTCCCCACCATCGAGAAACCATTTATATAGGCCGCAACGGCAATGCCGTAGAACGAGTACGAGTTAACCATCCTCAGAGTCCGAGCAGCTATATTTTCAAGCCCCTCACGAACGATTCAAGTATGGGTAAAGAAGTATGGGTTCAACAACATCTCGCTCCGCGTCTGCCGGAAGTGCTCACTCCCCGCATTCACTTGTCCTCGAAGGCAAATAATCCGAAATTGTACTGGATCATCTATGAAGACATGGGCGTATTAACGCATAGTTTTGACCAAGATGTGTTAAACGAAGCGGCAGCGGCAATTCCCCAATGGCACTTATTGGTGCCGGATATCGTCCCTGATGAATTTGAAGGGCACATGCCACTAGCTTCCCAGATTCAAGCTGATTTATTAGCGAAAGCCGATATCATGCGGGCATACTTGCTGGCAAATGGCTTTGATTCAAGCGACTTCGATTATATTCAACGTGAAATTCTGCGTCGCCCTAACATCGCTGGCGAACGCGTCGTCTGTCACGGAGATTATTATCCGCTAAATCTCGCGAGAGAAGGAGGCAAGCTCATTATTTTGGATTGGGAATACCTGCATAAGAACAGCGTATTCTGGGATCTCTACTGCCTTATGGATATCACAAGCCCGATGTACAGAAGACCGGTGCTGGAACAGGCCGTCCGTGTCGACATTTTGCAGGCTTACATCTCGGCACGGCATGCACAGCACAGATCAACAACGCCATCCTTCATTAACGACTATCATCTCTATTGCGCTTTATACTCGCTCTGGCTTCTCTTGCTGATCGAACAGGATCTCGAGCAGATTAAGTTCGACAAAACGGCTCTGCATGCGCAGAAAGCGGAAACTCTTGGGATTTTCAAACGTGTATTTGATTATCTGCGCGAAGAATTTGCAGTAAACTAGTCCGCAGGAATTTTCTGGTAGATGGCGAATGCATACATGAGCTCACTCGGTTCGCCGCGGCCTGCTGGTTAAAGTCGGCCACAGTGCCGAGGCGAGAGACCATATTGGCATTACGCGGCAGATTGTCAAGCAGTAAACTAACCACTGACAGAAAGGAAGATTTCCCGATGAATCCTGAAGTAACGGTTTTTATCGAAGCGGTAAAAGAACCTTGGCAAGGAGAGCTCTGCACGCGCCTTCGCGCGGTCGTCCACCAGGCGATTCCAGATATACAGGAGCGAGTGCAGTATAAGAAACCCCATTTTTTGAAAAATGGAAAATACGCCGCCGTCATTTCAACGTCCAAAGACGCCGTTAGCTTTACAATCTTTAACACAAGTGAACTTGCACTTCCGGAGGGATTGTTCGACGGTCCTCCCGAAAGGAAGACGATTAAGTTACGACAAGGCCAACCGGTTGACACGGATCAACTGTCGAGTCTGCTAAGCCAGGCGTCCTCGACGCTATAATTTCCTGCTAAGAACGGAAAAACCGCCACATTCAAATGGCGGTTTTTCATTGCATCCTACACCCATTCAGGCAAATTCAGCTCTGAACTGGAGCATATCCCTTCACTCAGCGCTTGCCCGCGAATAGCCAGATAAAGCTCAGCCTTGGTTGAATTGACATAAGGCAAGACGAACAAGACACCCACGAGCAGCGCGATGCTTCCAAGCAAATACCAGCCGATAAAGGAAAGATCCAGTACGAACATTTTCCACTTATGGCCTCGAGTCATCCGGTTGCTTAACTCGACAGCGCGATACGTGCCAATGCCCGGATTATCAGCCAGAATGTAGGGCACCAAACTGTAGGCATAGGACTTCACAATACCTGGAACAAGGAAGAGCAGATACCATAAGAAGTTCAGAAAGTCCTTCCACAGCATGGCTTTCACATTCGCCAAATACCTGCCTTGGATAAAAGCATACCCCAAGTAATCCATTCTCACATCGGATTGCGCAGCCTGTTTGAAATATTGTCTTATACCTACCTCAAGCGGGGCGCACACAAAAACGCGAAAAGCAATTACGACCAGCGCGACTATAACCGCGATCACAATTCCAAAAGCAATAATAGTTATAAGCGCTCCAGTCGGTATGTCACCGAATCCATCTGTAAAATTAGATATCGACGTCGACGAATCGATATGGTTTCCGCCTCGTCCTCCTCCTCCAAAATTGAACGGGCCCGTCGGCAACTCCCCGCTAATAAACGCGAGCAGCAAACTAACGACCAACGCCTTCCAGTACGACGTTCTCAGCACATGCTTTGCTCTTGCTTTTAACTCCCTACGTGTCCACATTCCGATAACCGCCCCTCCCTAACACTGTAAACATACATTAACTCCGCTGCCTTTTCTGAATTTCATGCATGCCCAGAATAACGGCAATCCACTCATAGCTGTCCAATCTGCTGGTGCGATTTTCTAGACAATAGGCTGATGCAGCGAACCAACCACTCACTTTTTCAAATGAAGCCGTTACGTTCTCTTGCTCATCGCAGATCTCATATTCACGCGAAAACGCAGGCGAGGTGATTTCAAATACGCCTCTTCTGTATGCATCGTACTCAAATCGTTTGGACAGGAATGACGTCCTGTATCGGAGCTGACCGCATTCTTCTCCATCAGGCCCAGTCACAATCCACTTGTTCGATAGCATCGGAAATTTCCCGCCATACAGGTGGCTTCCATTTCTGTCGAACACGTCAAGCGCTGAGCCGAACGCGCTCCGCAAATCGACCTCTCCAACCCGTTCGTTACTTTCGTTTAAGATGTCTGTCTGCCCCGCATTGAAAAAATGATCACGAAAATATAACCTCATCCCATCGCCTCCTGTCCCCCTATCTTACGAAACTGGGAGAAAAAGGTTGCGCTTGCCGATTATATCTCCAGAAACCTCTGAAGTGCCGTTTCCATCTTATTTATGTAGGCCTGGTCATCATTAGAACAAAGAAATGTAATGCTTCCTCGCCCCTTTGCACTGAATCCTTCGTCTTTGCTGCTTAATAGTTGAATTAATCGATTGACGGTTCCGACGCTTCCATCCACGATATGCATATGACTCGGCAGAATCCTTCTCAGCAAGCTTTTATAGAAAGGGTAGTGCGTGCATCCAAGCACAATGGTGCCATATGCGCTCAAATCATACTTGGCTAATTTGCCATGAAAATAATCGATGATCGCCGGTCCGTCAAAGTCTAAATGCTCGCAGAACTCAACTAGTTCCGGGAGAGGCAAAGAGTCAACGAGATAATGATCGTCAATTCGCGAGACTAGCTCCGTATATTTAGACTGTTTCAAGGTTAGCGGCGTGGCAAGCACCAGCACTCTTTTCCCCGTGGAGCGATTCATCTCAAGTGCTGGCTTCACAGCGGGCTCCATGCCGACAATGGGGATGTCATACTTGTTTCTTAGTTCTGATACCGCTATGCTCGTTGCTGTATTACAGGCAATAACAAGCGCTTTTACCTCTTCCTTAATAATGCGTTCAACGGATTGGTTCACATAGGTAAAAACATCTTCCTTCGATTTTGAACCATAAGGAACATGGAGCGTATCCGCGAAATATATAAAATCCTCATTGGGCAATTGTTTCATCGCTTCAGCTAATACCGTAATGCCGCCTATCCCAGAATCAAAAAAAGCTATTCTCATTACTTTCACCTTTTAGTTGTTATTTGTTCTACTTATCATTGTATCCAAAATGAGGAGCATAGCAAGGACTAGTCCATCTGCTTGTCTCATCTGCCGCACAGGATCAGATCTGATTCCACTGGATCAAAAAAGCCTAATCAGGCAGCAGCGATGCTGTCTGATTAGGCTTGGATCCATACCCAACCACAGATAGGTTAGTTCAATTTGCTCTTCCTTTGTATTTGCCGGTGTGGCGTAAATTCACTTTGACGTCAACACGATCGAGCGACTCGGCATTCAAGATGAAATCATCGCGACCGTGCAGTTCATGCCACTTTTGGGGATATTTACGGTACAGCCGTTCACACAATTGCAGCACGTCGATATGCTTGCCCAGCCCTATTTCGAAAGTGCTTCTAATCTGATCCTCAATCACTTGAGCTGCTTGCTTCTCCATATCTTCCTTCGTGATGTCGCTAACCAGTTCATCCAAATAGGAGTTAATGTGTAAGGTAATATTGTAGTACACTTGACCATCCCTAATGATCGGCAATATACGCGATTTCGGTTTGAGCATGACAATTGCTGCGACTGGTGCTCTCGTGTCTGGAATGTGGATAGGGGAACGCTGCAATTTTTCTTGCAGCCACCGGAATCCTTCAAGCTCTTTCTCTGACATCCATCCCAGAAACTTGTCGTTATGAAAATAATAAGCTCCGTCGATCCTGAACATTGATTTCGCTTGTTTATCTTCGGTCCATGACTCCTTATCAAAGGAAATCGAAGGAAGCATAGCGGACTGCCCTGCTTCATTCGATTGTGCAATCAGTTTGAAGCCGTAAAGCGGCATGATGTACGAGCGTTGGGAATAAATCTGCGAAGGATTGTCCAAAAGGGAATCTAACGGCGAGAAATTTAGAATGGATTTCTGTACAAATAAGTCACGCAGCGGCTCTTTTGTGCCAAACAACAAGACATTATACCGAATTTCACGATAACGGTTCATCATATCGTAAGCTTCTTTGACTCTTTGACCATTTTTCAGAAATCGTTCACTGCAAACGACCGCTTTCACGTGCCCCCAAAACACGCGCAGCTGAGAGGTGGAGTAAATCGCATTAAACGATTCCGTAACCGTGATGCCTTCCCCTTTCCCAATCCATGCGGGGACATTTTTCCCTATTTGCGACGACTCGCTTTTGGCTACATTCACAAAGTTAAGAATCTGCACATAGCTGATATATTTCCCGTTCTCATAGTCTAGTCCGACCGCGGTGACATACGCCATCGTTTGGATATCTTTGGAGTTCCAACACCCGCTTAGCAGAAAGAGGCAGGCAGTAACAATTATAAGACTGGCTTTCCTCATTCGGCATCTTTCCCTGCATGATCTGGATCGCCCGTATGCAGAACTTCCGGACGATTTTGCATTTTACTCCAGGGGAACCTTAAAAAGCTCCTTAGCAAGTCTTTGTAAATAGGCGGAGACAACGGGGACAAATAAGGAATGCCAAATGATTTGAGTCTGGACATATGGAAAATCAACAAAATCAACCCTAAAATGAGCCCGTACATACCAACGACCGAGGAGGCAAGAAAAATAAGCAACCGGATCACACTGACGACAGTGCCCAAGGTCTGATTGACAAGCGTAACGCCCATCACTGCAGTAATCGCTCCGACCACGACGACAGAAGGCGAAACCAACCCCGCGCGTATAGAGGCGTCCCCAATGACCAACCCGCCAATGACCGTTAAGGTTTGGCCGATTGAGCTCGGCAAGCGGACCCCTGCTTCCCGGAAAATTTCCAGCAGCAACAGCAAAGTAAACATTTCCATTTGAGCGGATAATGGCAGGCCAATACGCGCCACCGATATCGTCGCCATGAGCCGAAATGGAATTTCATCCTGATGGAACGCGGTGAGGGCCACCCAGAAGCCTGGCAGGAGAATGGAACACCAAAAACTGAAGAAACGGATCAAACGTGCGAACGAAACGTATTGAAAACCGAAATGGATGTCTTCAGGCGATTTCAAAATAAGCGAGAAAGTTGCCGGCGCCATTAGTATGAGCGGATTGCCATCCACCAGAATAATAAATCTCCCGGAAAGTAAGCAATTGACTGCATAATCGGGACGGCCTGAGAAGTCAATTAAGGGAAAAAGCGCATATTTCGAGTCGGCTAGCGCTTCCTCCAACTGGCTGATGCTGTAGATGCCATCGACATCGATTTTGTCCAGTCGAGCACGAACATCAGCCAAGATATCAGGAGCCAGAATGTCCCGGATATACATGAGTCCGACTTTCGTCCTCGTTCTACGCCCGAGAATGGTCGTTTCGCAGCATAACGAATTGCTGCGAATTCGTTTGCGGATCAAGGCAATGTTCGTCGCCAAATCTTCTACGAATCCATCCTTTGGACCTTTAATAGAAATCTCAATGCTTGATTCCTCTGGCGAGCGCTGCGGCCGATTGCAGATGTTCAGCTTATACATCGCATCCGACTCCAGGAAAACGAGAAGAAGATCCCCTTGAAAGACGGCGTCCGTCATTTCTTCCTCCGCTACTGCGCCTTCTAAAGAAATGAGCGGTAACGCACCAAGCACATACCCGTTCTGCAAATATTCGAAACCAGTCTCCCGATAGACGGTATTCAGCTCCGGGAGGACGAGTCGCCCTATTTGAATCGTATCGCATAGACCTTCTGCATAGACCATCAGAACCTTCGACGACGGATCATCTTCATCAAAGTAATACAGCTGAATTTGCACATCGGAGCAATCCGCGAATAAATGCCGCAGCATTTCCTCCGTCGTTATGTTGCCAGATACAATCCGGGTTTCATTCATGCTGCTCCCTCCTTGGCGGGTTTGGCAAAGAAAGCAATTACAGCCAAAACACCTGTCAGGATCAAGGTGGTAATCAAGGAAACGGGAAAATAAACTTTATACATCCACAAATAAAACGTATTCTGATCCGTAAAAATGATGGCTAACACAATGTAGCTTAGTGTAATCATCAGAACGAACCGGCCTCGCCATTTTACTTCCTTAAATGGCAACAGCTCGGCTAATAAAAACTGAGCAAGAGAGATTCGAATCGTTGCTCCGGACAACCATTGAAAAACCGACAAGAAGTCGACATGCTCGATATAGGAGCCGATTTTCACAAGACGCCATTGCTCGTAGGGAGACACCATCTGTTTGGCCGCTTCTTTGGGTCCGAATTCCGTGATCGCTCCGATAAGCGGGCCTAGTGTAATGTACACCAGAATCATGCCTAGCAGCATCATTTGCCATACCCGAACTTTCGATTTCAACCTATGCTGCATGAGCAGCATCAGCGTAATTTCTACAAAAGCTCCACCTGCATAAACGATACCATTCAAGGCCGGCTTCCATCCGGATTCAAGAAAGGGTTTAAGAAGCGCATAGTCTTTCTCCGGCATATTTGAAATCGAGGCAAAAAAGCCGAGGCAAACAACGGCGGGAAGCAGGATGCCCGCACCAATTGTAATGGTATGCAGTCCTTTTCGGGCCGAGTAATAGCAAATAATGACCAGCGTAATAATCAATACGTATTGCGGGGTCGCAGGCAAATAGTTCGTAACCGTCCAGATCGCCGTATGAACGACCGTCATGCCGCCAATCAAATACAATTCCAGGCAGATCGGCACAAGGATCAGCCAAGCCACAATGGGGCTCGTTTGGTTGGCCAGCCATGTATGCAGCTTTTGTTGGCCTGATTTTTTCATAATATAGAAAAGAAGCGCGCACCAAGGCATATATAGGACAGCCGTAATAAGAACAGATATCCACGCATCTCTGCCGGATGCATCCAGAATGAGAGGATTCACAATCACATGGCTGGTCAAACCATTGAACAGCATCATCACCATAATGATTTGCAGCATGCTGATTTTACCTTTTGTTTCATCCATATCGGTTTCCCCATTTGCATTCATGAATTGCGAACTATTAAAAAAAGGATCATTTTGTAATTTATCCCTTTCTGATAATTGTTATTCATTAGGGGTGGCGTGTATGGCGGCATATGCCGTGGAATATGAAAAAGGATACCCACGACGGGTACCCTGATCTTTCTGATCTTTCTAATCCATATAACCCGCTAAACCGTTTTTCATCAGATAGTCCATCTCTGTTTCCAGAATAGTATCGACCGTAAGCTCGTCCAATTTCACATCGGGCCTGCTCAGGATATAGTCCAGAAGCTCGTCGCTATCGATGTCGACTTCACCTTTCGCATCCGTCGGAGCCTTATTAATAAAGGCTTGTTCATGTTTTAATACGAGGGCGATGCTTTTCGCATCCACTTTGGTTTTATCGGCAATATACTGCAAAAGCTCTTGTTCATTGAGTTGCTCGCTCATTCGTTGTCATCTCCTATTTGTTTCTGTGATCATTGTACCACAAGGCGACCACATTTTGCCCAGAGCTGAAACTCATTGATCCGTACACCTGCAATCAAAAATCCAATTCCCCGCTCACCTCGTCAGCGCTTTCCCCACAATCACGGAAGGCTCCTCGCCGCCGAACGAAACGTTAGGACGCACCAGAAGCTCAACGCCTCCTTGATCAAACGTGCACACCATCGTAATGCAAAATGGCGTCTCCACATATCTTAATGTCAGCTCAAGCGTATTCGTATCCTGCCAAGTGGCTGAACCCAAGGCTGGTTCTTCCGCTTTCATGCCTATGGAGCACATGCCTGAGTGCCATTGATTTCTTCCGAAGATGACGGTATGTTTGCTATCCTCATAGTCCAGCGTAAGAATCACGTACTCTTCGGTAAATTGAAAGAAACTTGTACGTAGCTTACTATCATTGTCCGCCAGCTCGTACTGTATGCCTGAAATGTCATTTTCCAGTAGAGAGGCTGCATGCGCTTTGGGCGGATCGAGGTGAAGTCCGCGCAGTTGATGGCCGAGCGACTCAGCCGCTTCACGGTCTGGCGGCAGCTCCTCCGATTTCATCGCAGGCAGCAATTGCTCCCATATGACCTTAAGGATCGCCCCCGTATCGTTCACGCCAGAGGTGATCGCGATGACAGCGTCCTGCTCCGGCATGACGATGCAGTATTGCCCGAAAGCGCCATCTCCCCGGTAAGCGCCATGCTGGCAGCGCCAAAATTGATAGCCATATCCTTGTTGCCAGTCGTTGTCCGCTTCAACGCCATTTTCAATTTGCTTCGATGTCGCTTCTTCGATCCACGAGGAAGGAACGATTTGCATGCCTTGCCACTGCCCTTTTTGCAAATAGAGCTGCCCGAATTTGGCAATGTCCTCGGTCGTGATCTTCATCCCCCAGCCGCCCATGGTGATGCCCCGCGGGCAGCTTCCCCAAGTCGCTCCCTCGATCCCTAGAGGCTCAAGGAGCCGTGGCTGGAGGTACTCAAGCAATGTCATCCCCGTTACTTTCTGCAAAATGGCCGAAAGCAAATAGGTCGCCCCGCTGTTATACGCGAAATGCGTGCCAGGCTCATGCTCGACCGGAAGCTCTAGAAGATTGCGAACATAGTTGTCCGATTGCTGCATCTTGGCGCTTGTATCCTCAGCGTGCCCAGTGCCCATGACGAGCAAATCGCGAATCGTCATAGAGGCCAAATGGGATGAAATCTCAGCAGGCGCATCCTCCGGAAAAAACGATACGACCCGATCCTGTACAGAGATCCTACCCTCTTGTACTAACAAGCCGATCGCAGTTGACGTAAAGCTTTTGCTGAGTGAAAACAGCATATGAGGCCGTTCCGGCGCATAGGGTGCCCACCAGCCTTCCGAGATCACATGTCCATGACGAACAAGCATAAAGCTGTGAAGCTCCAAGCCACGACGTTCCATGTCTTGCAAACAACGTGCAATCGCTTCTGCTGCAATCCCTTGGCTTTCGGGTAAGCTTCTCGGAAAGATTGAATTCGCTTTCATCATTACACCTCAGCGCCCTAAAATTTGTAAAATAATAGCACTATTATAACACTTGCCGGCAAGCTTTTTACGCATAGGACAAATTCTTTCGCGCATAGACTTATAAACAACTAATCCAAGAGGTGATCACATGGTGAATGAAACAATGACGCTTGGACAATTCATGGATCGGCCGCAAAAACTTAGTCGTCGGTCTGTATTGTTTCTTCGAATCCCAGGCGGTAAAACAACTGCTAAGCTTATTCGCTACGTGTTTACCTGAGCCACATCTTTTCATCCATATGAGTTCCATACAAAAAGCTTAGTCCATGTACCTTGACGGTCATAAGACTAAGCTTATTTCATTTTCTCCACTGCGTGGTTGCGCTTAATGACACAAATCTCCCTAGATTGTATCTTTTAGGACTGACCGTGGAGGTGGAAATGATGGACCATACTCATAGCGACCATCATCATGGTCATGACCATGAACATAAACATCGCAAACAAATCGTAAATCGGTTGTCAAGAATCGAGGGGCATCTGCGCGCGGTAAAGGAAATGACTGTTGATGGACGGGACTGCTCAGAGATTCTGCTACAAATCGCAGCAGTTCGGAAAGCTCTGGACAACGCGGCCAAGCTGTTATTAAAAGATCATTTGGAGAGCTGCGTTTTGGATGCAGGCCCGGGTGAAGATCGCGCGAAGATATTGAATGATCTCAACAAGGCACTGGATCATTATATCCGCTAATTGCAACTCAGACCCAAACCTATACTGAGGTGGAAAGACAAATGGATATTCCTTACCACGCCAAAAGAGTGTATAAAGTTGCAATTCCTGCGATTGGCGAATCCTATTTACAGAGTTTGCTTGGCGTTGTTGATTCATTTTTTATCGCAAAATTAGGTCTTTTGGCGATTAATGCGGTAGGTGTAACCAATATCTACAGCATGACCTATGTAGGTGTTTTTACCGCGCTTTCTACAACAATAGCAGTTTTTTTGTCCCGGGCATTCGGTGCAAAGGATGTTGACCGAAGCAAATCCATAATCGTTCATGGGTTATTTCTTTCATTTATAGTTGGGCTGCTCTTTTCAATCCTTTCCATTGTTTGGGCTACCCCGTTGCTGCATGTAGTGGGGACTGATGCGGAGCTTACAGAAACGGCATTGCTTTATTTCACCGTGGTCCTAGGGTTAACGCCATTCGTCGCATTATTTACGGCACAGTCTGCTTCATTCCGTGCGATCGGGGATACACGAACACCATTTGTTGTAGGAATTGAGATGAATGCCGTCCATGTTGTATTGGATTATATGTTGATTTTCGGCTTAGGACCTTTTGAAGGTTTAGGTTTGGCCGGAGCGGCGTTTGCCATGATTCTTGCCCGAATATACGGCTTCCTTAGGCTGTGGCTTAAGGCGCAAAGTATCGATGCAATCGCGGTTAACAACTTTTGCCTATACGATCGGCAGCGGATTTTCGGTTGCAGCCAGTTCGTTAATCGGGCGAGCGATTGGTGAAAAAAATCTGTCCGATTTGATAGAGTATCGGAAATGGTGCTACATTCTATCGGCCGGCACCATGACGTTAGTTACGATATTGTTAGCAATTTTCAGTCCGTGGATTGGTCAGCTCTTTACACAGAATGCGACAGTATTGCATTTGCTGTTCATTGTCTTGCTGATTGATACCGTCTCGCAGCCCTTTTTAGCATCTGTGTTAGTAGATACGTCCACCGTACAATCCGGAGGCAACAGCAGCTTTCCGATGATCGTGACGATCATCGGAATATGGGGAGTTCGTACACTCGGCGTCTATGTGTTTGCCTGGAAACTAGGTTACGGTCTGCCTGCCGTATGGTTGTCGGTTGCAGCGGATAATGCGCTCAGAGCAGGGTTATTTTTGTGGTACAGAAGGAAACGATTTTCGATTAAGGAGCTTGCTTAATCCCTATCCAAGAAAGATGCAGGGGCAAGTATCACGCGCGTTGTTTAAGCACTTTTTTGTCGCGTCAACACAACACAAATATGCTTAATTATTTAGACGTTCTATTAGATATATCGCTGAATAAGATTAAATGTGGCAAGCATTGATTGTACTATTGACTTAATCTCATAAATAAGTTTTAATTCATCTTAGTTAGAACATCATATCATAAACATTCTAGGTGCCCTTGTGTGAGCATGGGGTAACAGGGAATCGGGTGAAAATCCCGAGCGGACCCGCCACTGTAAAACAGAGTTCTCTTTCATAACGCCACTCATTAATACTTTTGGGGAAGGCGAAAGAGAGCGTTAATCTGTAAGCCAGGAGACCTACCTAGTTTTGAACACCAGCATACATAGCCTTCGTGGAATAAGGTTCGGTGTAAGAAGAGACCCCTGTTAAATTCAACAGGCTTAATTTCTCGTAATTTCTTACCCCAACCTATTTGGTTGGGGTTTTCATTTTTCTATGAAAAATTTAGCCATACGGGGGATATGTTTTAAAAAATCGCTTAGAGGAGGTGAAACAATGAATATCGCAATTCAAAGACTTGCTTCCATATCCGTTGGACAAAATGTCGCCAAAATCATGTTTGTATTACAATGGATTTTGCTTCTTTCCTGGATTCCTTTGACTTTGTATGGATTATTCTTTACACCGATTATGTCGTTACATGATGCAGTTCATCCAGCTCGCCATAGCGTCACCATAGTTCCTTGTCACTAACGTAATCACCTCTTCCCCCGTGTGGCTAAGTTTTTCACAGATATTATTATTTCAAGGAGGACAATAATGAAGTTCAATCTTTTACGTTTTCTTTTGCTACTCATTTTGCCTGTAATGATTATAGGCACTTTTATATTTGGAGTAGCAATTTACGAAAGTTACGGAGAAAAAGGGGACTATTTAATACCACAAAATCCAGTTGCCCACGAACCAGCCAAATTCTCTTACCAATTAACCAATCCTGTAACAAAAGAACCGTTAAAGAACGCTAATGTCCAGTTAGAAATCGTTAAAACAAAGGCGACAAATCCTTGGTTCAATGTGGGTTACTTACGTGAGGACACTGAAGGCACTGGGCTTGTTTATAAAATGGATTCGATTTTGTATGACGGAAAAATTGAAATGGAGTCTATTCTTTGGGACGCTGGTTCATACGAAGCCAAAATTAAAGCAACTTCAAATGAAATAGAAAAACCAATTGAAATTACCTTACCCATTAAAGTCAATGTGCCTCTTGGTCAAATCATACGAACAATCGTCTTGTTCATGGCAATCTTTTTGTTAGCAATGGTCAGTGGAATTTTTGCTAAACGACTGGAAAATCCATTTAAAAAACAATCACAATATAATAATCGTTATTCAACGTCTGTTGCATCCTTACTCTTAATTGCAAGTTTATTCGTTAGTGGTTCTCTTTCCTCAACTGCATTGGCACACGAAGCAACTTCTGACAATCATATTATGGTAGTTGAAAAAAATGGAGTTAAAGCCGAATTAATGTTAAATCCAATGGAGCCTGTTCAAAAGGGAGAGCCTGCTCATTTTACTGTTACTTTCCAAGATTCAAAGACAGGTCAGTACATACAAGGAATGGATACTTCCCTATCGCTTTATCACGATGACGATAACATAAATATGTTTTCAAATCGGACACAGATTCAAGACGGAAAGTTAGATTTTGACTATGCTTTTCCAGATACAGCTAATTACCACCTTATCTTTCATTCTTCACCCAATTCACAAAAATCAACGCTGACTGAACCTCTTGATGGCTTCTTTTCTTTTGAAGTTCCACCTGTGCAGCCTAACGTTTTTGCGCAATTAAGAGCAGGGACATTAATGCTAATTGTTTTGATATTGGGTTTTGTTTTGGGGTTCTTTGGCACAAAAAGAAAACCATCCTTTGCTTAAGAAGGGACGGGAAATAATTGCAGAATCTGGATACAAAATTTCAAGTTTTAGGACAGGTTTTAATTTGTGCTAATGGATGTTGTTGCGGTCAAACGAAATTGGGGGCTTCTGAAGTTCCCGTTGAATGGTTAAAAAGTAATTGGAAAAATGATAAGCTTTCAAAAAAAATACAACTCTCATTTACGGGGTGTTTAGGACCTTGTGATGTAACGAATGTGGTTAGTATCCTAACTCCAACTAAACAACATTGGTTCGGTGGCATGACCGAACAAAATGATTATGAGACTTTGTTTGAATGGTGTAAGTCCTCCGCTGAAGCAGGTTACTTCCTCCCACTTCCCGAAGTTTTAGAGTCACGATTGTTTGAGCGTTTTATAAACCATTAAACAAGTAAAAGCTTATGTTTCCGATATGGAGACATAAGCTTTTTATTAACCCTTTCCTTCCTTATTGTTAGCCGCCACATCCCGTTTTGTGCAATGCAAATTGGAGGAGCATGATTACATTTTTCCCTACATAAAAATAGAAAAGCCTGATTTCTCAAGCTTTTGCTGAAAAGTTAATGTAGGCACATTTGTGTCATTGGACAACATACATTCATTCATTCATTACATTCGTAGTAGTAAGTATGCTTACATAAAGGTCACATCACAGCTCGATCCGATTGGTATCATTTCAGAAGCATAATGGATAATCCGTTCTTTGTCCTTATGATCAATGACCGTGATGGCGTGAAAAACAAAATGAATAATTCCGTTACTTGCATCATACCCTTCGAAAGACAGCCGGCCGAGCGGGAATAACCGGTTGATCGCTGCGGTAATACCGTGTTGATTGAGATTTCTGCTCAACGCCGTTTTCTTAATCGCTTCCGGAAGCTCCCTGATTTGCGGCACGTTATCCGCTTGTATCATGTTGTAAGCCTTCACTTGAAAGCAAATATAAGGCTGTAAGTAATCTGAAGCAAATTGCCTGATGCTGCGCATCTCGGCGTCAGGCAATTGCAGATTTTCGTTCCACGCATAGATCGTAGCTGAATATTTGCCATGCGTATGAATGCGAATATATCTGATTTGCGGAAAACGGTCTTTAATTCGCTGCTCCGATAATAAACGGGTTCCCATGATGATCACCTCGTTGTATGGGATAACCTTTTTCAAGGTCTTTCGCAGATGAGCAACCGTGTTTATTAGCAGTTAAGCTAAACCTAGCCCTTCGGCGATACGTCTGCCGTATTCCGGATCTGCTTGGGAAAAGTGGGCGATTTGCCGAAGTTTGATCTCATCTTGCTCAACAGGCTGCATCGCGCCAACGATCGTTTGCACAAGGCGGGTGCGCTCTTCTTCACTTAATAACCGGTACAGGTCGCCAGCTTGCGTATAATGATCATCGCGATCGTAAGCCACGCTGTCGGCTTCGCCCGTGACTTCGTATGCGGCTATCTTGTTCTCCGGTGTTTCGGCAGGCCCGCCTGCGCTATTCGGTTCATAATAAACGGAGCCCCCGCCATTGGCATCGAACCGCATTTGACCGTCCCGCTGATAATTGTTCACTTCATGATGCGGGCGATTGATCGGCAGCGCTTGATGGTTGGCGCCTACGCGGTATCGATGCGCGTCGCTATAGGCAAATAAGCGGCCTTGGAGCATTTTATCCGGCGAAACCTCAATTCCGGGAACTAACGTGCCAGGGGAGAACGTCGCCTGCTCGACTTCAGCAAAATAATTCGCCGGGTTCCGGTCGAGAACCATGCGTCCGACTTCAATCAACGGGTAATCCTTCTGAGACCAGACTTTGGTCACATCAAAAGGGTCGAAGCGGTACGTATTTGCGTCCTCTAACGGCATGATTTGCACGCAAAGGCGCCACGCCGGGTAATCTCCCTGCTCAATGGCATTGAAGAGATCCTCCGTATGATAATCCGGATTGTCGCCGGCGATTTGCGCCGCAACTTCAGCAGCCAGATTTTGAATGCCCTGCTCCGTTTTGAAATGATACTTCACCCAAACTCCCTGGCCTTCCGCATTCACCCATTTAAATGTATGGCTGCCGAAGCCGTGCATATGTCTCAGCGTCGCCGGAATCCCCCGGTCTGACATCAGAATGGTCACTTGATGCAGAGATTCTGGCGATAACGACCAGAAATCCCATATCGCATTCGGATTTTTCAAATGGGTTTGCGGGTGGCGTTTTTGTGTATGAATAAAGTCAGGAAATTTGATCGCATCCCGGATAAAAAACACCGGCGTATTGTTGCCCACCAAGTCATAGTTCCCTTCATCCGTATAAAATTTCACCGCGAATCCGCGCGGATCGCGAACGGTATCCGCTGAGCCATTTTCGCCGGCTACCGTAGAAAAGCGCACGAACAGCGGCGTTCGCTTCCCGATTTCGGAGAGAAAGCTCGCTTTCGTGTACGCCGTCAAATCGTTCGTGACTTCGAAATAGCCATGTGCGCCTGCGCCTTTCGCATGGACCACCCGCTCAGGTACGCGCTCCCGGTTGAAATGCGCCAGCTTCTCCAGGAGGTGGACGTCTTGAATTAACGTGGGTCCCCGCGAACCGGCTGTTAGGGAGTTCTGGTTATCCCCCACCGGCGCCCCCCAGCTGGTCGTAAGCTTGTTCTTGCCTGTACTCATAATTGTTTCACCTCATTGATAGATTTAGCTGTTGAACCTGAAGCGTTTTCATTTTCATATATATGTATGCAAACAAGTTGTTTTTAAGACCGTAAACAACGATCACGCAGATCCATTTGTAAAAAAGAAATGCCCGGCATGCTGACGGTTCAGCAAGCGGGCACCTCTCTACACCAGCGCAGCCCTAACTTCTAGCTGCTGTGGATAATGACTTCGCCTTGAATGTGCTGCGGATTAGCAAGCAAATTCAGGATCGGGCAAGCCAGCTCAACAGCCTCATGGAGGGCTGCTATCGTTTCAGCCGATTCCTTGCTGCCGATATGAAGCTTATAGCTGATATTATGCGGATGGACGGGAATATGCTCAAATCCGGCCTTGCCAGCTAAGGCATGCAATTCTCCACTCACTTCCACATCCACGGAGTCGAGCGAGACGCCTCGCAAAGCGGCCTGGATCAGCGTAATGTGCGTCAGGCAGCTGCCGAGCACGCCAAGCTGCAGCTCCGGTGAAGAGGGGCCCAGATCATACCCTGCAAAATCCGGAGGGCTGTCGCTAATGATTTGATAATCGCGGATGCGAATCTCCCGAACGCCGCTGCGCCCTAACGCGCGTACCTTCGCCTGAAGTTTCACGCCTGCCTGCTCAGGCTGCTTAAGCGCCTTTTCTTGCCGCAGCTGAGCTGCCTCTTTCTTTTGCACCAAATACTCATTAAGTGTTGCCATGTAGGAAGTCACACTCCAAGTTAGATTTAAATGACTGCTTATTTCTTTTGTTCAGGAACAACAATAGGGCCCCCATCGTCGGGGATGTGGCACGAGGGAAGTTCGCCTGCAGTTCCCTGAGAGGAAGCAATTGCCGGTTCCTTCGCGAACACGGAATGCGGAATGTACCGATATATAACGCCGATCGTTAGTAAAGCCGCAACCGCGATTATGATTTTGTAGCGCTTCATCCTTGCTCCTCCTTTTCCATCCGGAAAACCCGCTTCATAGGCCTTAGCGACTAGAAACTCGCGATCCCAACCGCTGATCATCTTCCGTTAAAATCAGGAATCGCTTTAAAGACTAAACGGTCAGCAAGCGCTTTTTCATCCGTCGAAGCATCTAATACCCCTTGCTCCTTCTGAGCTCCGATAAAGAATTTCGCATTTTCAACGGCCGTGTTGACACTTGGTCTCCAGTAGTAATCTTTCAACAGTTTCTCATTGGTCGCCAAATCGGCGCCAACCAGCTTATTGTCTACTTCCAGCTGAGCGGCTTCGGTTTGATGTGTGCCTACCCACTCCGCCGCTTTAAGAATAGCCCGCGTATAGGCAGCTGCCTTTTCCGGATCTTTCTTGGCAAGCTCTCCGCTCACAAAAGAGTAGCAGCAATAGCCGGATTTGTACGGTTCGTCATGCGCATTGCTAAGAATACGGACATACTTATTCTCGTCGATCGACTTTTGAGCTGCCGGATCCCAGACGATGAAAGCGTCGATTTCTTTCTTCTCTGCAGCGGTAACGAGTTGGTCGGACGGGTACACTCTCCACTGAACATCCTTCTTCGGATCAATGCCCAGCTTTTTCAGCTCGATGGAAAGTGTGATCATCGGGCCTCCGCCGATCGCATCAACGCCGATCGTTTTGCCTTTCAGATCTTTAACCGCCGTAATGCCTGAGCCCGCTGGCGCTACAGCTTGAATACAGCCGGCATGCAAACCGCCGGTCAGCTTGACATCCAGCCCTTGCTCAGCAGGCTTGAACCAGGAGAAGTTCCCTTGTGTGGCATCGACTTTCCCTGTGGCAATGCCGTTCTTCAGCGTGTTGAAGTCCATTTTTTCCATCACAGGCTCCAAGCCTTCCGCTTCGAAAAAACCTTTCTTCCACGCCGCAAACGTCGGCGCTTCGCACGTGCTGCTTGAATAGGCAACAGTAATTTTTTTGCCTGTCTTAAAGCTCGCGGTTTGTAAGCCGGCAGGCGCCGTTGTAGCCGCTGCGCCAGCTGCCGTTTCAGGCGCTTTGTTCGCCTGCGGCGTGGCCGTTGTCGGAGCGGCCGAATTCGTCGCACAAGCGGTCAGAAGATTCAATAGGATAAAAGCGGAGGATGCGCCAAAAATGGTTTTCTTAGCCATCATTAAATTTTTCATCTGATCTCGTTCCAACCTTTCCATGTTTAGATACACGCTAACTTATGTAAACTACCCTTCTTTGCGTATAAGCCTCATCTCCCGAAATTGATATGCAAACAAAAAAAACTAAATCCATTTCCCCCGCTTGAGAGGAAAGAATTTAGTTTCCAGCGAACCGGTCAACTAATACCTAGTAATCCAATTGACTTAATAATACCAATATCTGGTATCTATTCTATGTATTCATTCGCTTGATGTCAATACTAAAAATTTTAAAAAGATTGGATTGACAGCGCGTGGGCAGGGTGATAAATTCATATTAAACGAATGGGAATTATTGTATTTAAATGTATTGTGTTCACTAGTTCACTGGAAACACAAATCGCTGCGGGCGATTTGTGTTTTTTTATATGAAGTGAATGCTCTCGAAGCCAAATGTCTGGCACAAACATGAAGGAGGTTAGCAGCTGTTATGGAATCTGCCGAGCATCTTATTATTAACCAAGGTGTGCGTTCGCACCACTGGATTCAATCCGTCTTTTCAAAACGATCGCTGCCTGTCGTTGTCATCTTGTTTTCGCTTCTCGCGCACCTGTTGGTGCCAAACCGGCAAGTCGTAGCTTCTAATTCCGCTTATACCGGAATTCTGTTGCTTCTGGCCGTATTTTATGCGGGATGGTCGTTCTTAGCGGTGTGGAAACCGAACGTGAAGAGCAACCTGTCAGAGCATGCGCCGCTAGCTTCGCTTAGTTTATTTCTTTTCGTTCTCTGGGAGCTTCTCACGCAGAAATGGGGCCTGCTGCCAATGCCTTATTTCCCCTCGCAAATCAAAGTGCTGGATGCGATCATCCACGAATTCGACAGTCTGGCCGTAAGTACGGCTTATTCGCTTAGACTGCTCGTCCTCGGGTACACAATCGGAACCATCCTGGGTCTCGCTACAGGCATTCTGATGGGTTGGTACCACCAATTTCGCTATTGGGTCAATCCGTTTATCCGTATTCTAGGCCCCATTCCTTCGACCGCTTGGATTCCCATCGTACTGGTCGTATTCCCGACAAGTTTCTCTGCCAGCGTCTTCCTGCTTGTCCTCGCCGCCTGGTTCCCTGTCACCGTCATGACATGGACGGGAATTTCGAATGTGAATAAATCTTTTTTCGAAGTTGCTAAAACCTTGGGAGCCAATGAGCAATATTTGATTCGAAAAATCGCGATTCCTGCCGCTTTCCCGCAAATTTTTATCGGCTTATTTATGGGCACGGGAACCTCATTCGTCACTTTGATTGTCGCCGAAATGCTGGGCGTGAAAGCCGGTCTCGGCTTTTATATCACGTGGGCGCAGGGTTGGGGCGAATACTACAAGGTGTATGCTGCTCTATTCATTATGGCACTGCTCTTCTCTGGGATCATCACGCTGCTCTTTAAAGTGAAAGATAAAGTGTTAATTTGGCAAAAGGGGCTGATCAAATGGTAGCCTCGCCAGAAAGAGGAAGCATCTCCGTCCGCAAGGTCGGCCGTGTCTTTCAGAATACGGATGGAGCAGACCTCGTCGCGCTCAGCGATGTCAATTTGGATATTAAGGCCGGCGAATTCGTATCGTTAATCGGCCCCAGCGGTTGTGGCAAGTCCACACTGCTGCGCTTGATCGCCGGCCTTGACCAACCGACCTCAGGAACCGTTTCCCTGGATGGGGAAGTTATTGAGGGTGCTCATTACTCGCGGGGACTCGTTTTCCAGGACCCTACGCTGTTTCCATGGAAAAATGTGTGGGATAACGTAGCCAGCGGGCTGGAAGCCCGCGGCATCCTCAAGCAGCAAAGCCATGAGGTTGACGCCTACATCAACCTGGTAGGCCTAAAAGGCTTCGAGAAGGTTTATCCACATATGCTGTCAGGGGGTATGGCTCAGCGCGCTGCGTTAGCGCGAGCTTTGGTCAACCACCCGAAGGTGCTGCTGCTGGATGAGCCGCTTGGCGCTTTGGATGCCTTCACGCGCATGAATTTGCAAGATGAAATTTTACGCATCTGGCGCGAACGCGGAACGACCATGGTGCTCGTCACTCATGACATAGACGAAGCCGTCTACCTTAGCGATCGCGTGATCGTTATGACGCCGCGGCCTGCGGAGATTAAGGAAATTATCGATATTCGCCTGCTTAAGCCGCGGGCGCGCAACAGTCCCGAATTTTTCAAATATCGTTCAGAGATTCTTGAAATTCTCCACCTTGTTCCGGAGAAAATTTAACGCCAACCTGCATGTAGAAATGAGGATCACTTATGAGATTTCGCTCGCTGCTCCCTCTCCTCGCACTGCCCGTCCTGCTTAGCGTTCTCCCGGCCTGCGGCTCGGCTGGAACGGCTACAGCGGAGGCGTCAGGCGTGAATTCACCCGGTCAGGAGCTGAAGATTGCTTTTTCGACGAGTCCGCAAACCATTACCACAGGAACTCCTGTGAATCTGACAGCTGTGCTGACCAAAGGAACCAAGACGGTCAAAGACGCCAATGTTATCCTTGAGATTTGGAAAGCGGATCAAGATGACGGCGCTCATTATCAGCAGGAAGCCAAGTATGATGCCGCGAGCGGCTATGTGCTGAAAGGCTCCTTCGTTGAGACTGGCGTTTACTATGTGCTCGTTCATGCCACCACCTCAGATGCCCATCAGATGATTTCCGCCAAATTTGAAGTCAGTGAAGCGAAATAAACTGGCGCGCGGAGGTCGACGACAATGAAAAAAACAACGCAATGGGCCATTCTTGCGGCCATTCTTATTTGTCTGGGCTTTGTCTTCTACCAGCACCCCTCGGCGTCCAAATCCGCTCTGCCGCCGGGAGAAGGCGTAGAGATCGGTCTGAAAGCTCCCGGCTTTGCGCTTGAAGGGCTTGACGGACAAACCTATTCGCTAGCCTCTTTCCAAGGAAAGCCCACCATCGTGAATTTCTGGGCTTCCTGGTGCGGTCCTTGCGTCGATGAGGCGCCTAACTTTGCCAAGCTCTATGAGACACATGGTTCGGACATCCACATCGTGGCGGTTAACCTGACAACGCTCGATTCTCTCGAAAAAGTGCAGGCATTCGTGCAGCGATACAATTTCCGCTTCCCCGTAGTACTGGACAAAACAGGTGAAACTGCCGCCAACTACCGTATCCAGCCCATTCCCTCGACTTTTTTCCTCGATAAAAATGGTGTTATTGTCGATGCCATGTTAGGTGCTCTTGACGCCCAAACGCTAGATCAAAAAACGAAGGACTTGCTGAAAGGCTCGTCCTTGTGAAAAAAGTCGGAGACAGTTAGTCTCCGACCTCTCCGACCTCGCGCCGCCGTATATACCGTTCGGGTTACGGCGGTTTCTGTCATTTTCCGTACTGCGTTGTATCTGTCCGATAAGACTGAGCGGATCGCTTTGCGTGGAACAATGAGACGCTATTCCCCGGGAAAGTCCCATTTTTAACAATAAAGCGGAACGGGGGTACGCTATTCAAGGATTTGTGGGGCATAGATCCCACATTTGGTGCGAATAGCGCACTCACGTTCCGCGAAATCAAGCAGCAAGCGCAAAAGCCGGTCAATAGCGTACTCACATTCCGCTGGCCGAGCACAACGAGCAATCGCCATTGCACGGCTCGCTTGCTCAAGCCAGAACACGCTGAGCGCTCCACCGCACTGCTGCGCTTTCCCGGCAGCTAGCCCGGTTCTTCATTGCGTCTGTTTCGGCACAAGCAACGAAACAGTCGTTCCTTTGCCTGGTTCCGATTGCAGGACGAACTGTCCGCCCACGCTTTTGGCGCGTTCCTCCATGCTGAGCAGGCCGACGCCTTTGGCGTTTCTGTTCCTAATAAATCCCTTGCCCTTATCTGAGATCGTAACCTCTACATCGGATTCGCCTTCATGCACATACACACCTGCCTCGGAGACGTCCGCGTATTTGGCAATATTTTTCAGCGCCTCTTGGATCACCCGATAGATTGTCGTTTCCACCAACGGATCCAGACGTTTTCGCAAATTATTGTCCAAACTAACGCGAATCCCGTAATGCTCCGCATAATTTTCAATGTATGTGCGGATCGCCGGAACGACGCCAAGATCGTCCAACACGGAGGGACGAAGCTCCCAAGCCAGACCGCGAACTTCTTCGATAACGGACGAAATTCCCTGCCTCAGATTCATGAGTTCCGGGTTCCGCTCTTCCCCCATCAACCGATCCATCTGGATGATCAAAGAAAACAAGCTTTGTCCGATTCCGTCGTGCAGCTCGCGGGAAAACCGGCTCCGTTCCTCCTCTTGAATCTGCATCACCCGTGCCATCAACTGCTGTAGCTCTTCTTCGACTTTTTTCAGCTGCGTGACCTCGTTGCGTATAGCCATGTATTGATAAGGAGTGCCTGATTCATTCAAAAATGGCACAATCGTCGTATTCACCCAGTAATACGAACCGTCTTTTGCTTTATTTTTAATGTCCCCATGCCACACTTTACCTGCTGCTATCGTATGCCACAGATCTGACATGAACTCTTTGCTATGAAAGCCGGAGTTAATAATCCGATGATCCTGCCCCAAAAGCTCCTCCCGGCTGTACTTGGAAATTTCACAAAACTTATCGTTTACATAACTAATTTTGCCCTTGTGATCAGTTGTTGCAACGATCGAAGACTCGTCCAGCGCAAATTTAACATCAGCCAACTGTTTAAGAGACTGCTTCAGAACTTCGTCGTAGGGAATTTCCTTATTCAAAGTTCAACAGTCCCTTCTTCGCTGCATATCGGACTAATTCAGGCCTTGTTCGCAGTCCCAGCTTTTCCATGACATTGCTTTTGTGCGTTTCTACCGTCTTCACGCTAATAATGAGCTGCTCGGCAATCTCCTTATTCGAAAACCCTTTCGCGATGAACGCAAGAACTTCTCTTTCCCGTTCTGTAAGGGATTCATAGGTTCCCGCATGCTCTCCGTGCTTAAGCTTTTCCAAGTATTCCTTCATGAGTCGTTTCGTTGCGGTTGGATACAAATACGCATTGCCGGTAGCAACGCATTGAATGGCCGTTACGAGTTCTTCGTGCGGAGCGCTTTTCAAAATATACCCGGAAGCTCCGGCATGGATCGCTCGAAACAGATACTCATCGTCATCGTGCATAGTTAGAATCAAAATGGCTATATCGGGGATTTGCTCTTTTAATTCTGCTGTCGCAGTGAGTCCATCCATCCCCTGCGGCATATTGATATCCATCAGCACGACATCCGGTCTGAGCTGCTTCGCGCAATCAATGCCTTCTTTCCCATCTGCCGCTTCGCCGGCGACTTCAATTTGATGCTTGCCATGAAGCAGATGCATGAGCCCGGATCTCACTACAGCGTGATCATCGACAATAAGCACTTTAATCATGTTTTTCCTCCTAAACGAACCTCTTTCCCCTATCATATCAAAAAATCGACTTCTCACCTATCATTCATTGTACATGTTCATGAATGAGCTGCCCCAGAAACATAGCGAATGTCGGTATCGCTTCTTGAGCGTGATCGATCTCATCTGGTTGATAGACGGATTGAGTACGTTTGCCGAGGAACAAAATTCCCGTAATGGCGGATTCCAGATAAATAGGAAATGCGGCTGCTGTCTTTAATTGTTCCGCAAGCATCAGAGGGCATTCAAGCCGGGCCCAATCCCGATCCGAGCTCCCGTCATCGAGTTTCGCCCACCTGCCGAATCGCAGCACGGAACCCGACAAGCCTTGCCCTACTTTGATCGTCATATGTTTGTTTCGATCATTTTGATTCCCGGTTACATAGGTCCAGCGGAATCGCTGCTGAGGATCATGAAGCCGAGCCAGCGCAGCAAAATCGCTGGACGTCAAAGCGCGCAGGCCTTCTAATGCCTGCATGAGTTGTATACCTGCATCAGTCATGTTGATCACCTCCAACGTTGCGACTGACCACCTCGTCACTGTCGTTTATATTTCATTGTAATCTTTCCGCAGGCGGTTGTAAGTCAGGGAAACTCCTGATTTCCGCATCAGGGTTTACGAAGAATTTGGAGCATCAAAAAATCAGTGGAACTCCCGATAACCCGTTGTTTCCAACTCATTTATAATGAGATTAACAACGAAACCGAAGGAGCTGTTGGCCAATGATGACCACAACCAGCAAGGGGATTTCCAATTATTTCTCAGCCGAAAATTTCAATCGATTGCAAAGCATCATGTATACAAAACATGCGAATAAAGGGGATTACCTCTTCTGGGAGGGCGATCCGGCCGACAAATTGTATTTTGTGCATAAAGGAGGCGTCCGCAGCACGAAAGTTTCGGAGACGGGTAAAAACTTTATTTTGTACCTCTATCAATCGGGAGATATGTTCGGCCAAGTCGATCCTTTTCATGACTCGGTCCAAAGTATAAGCGCCGAAGTGACAGAAGATAGTGAAATTGGCGTAATGCTGAGGAAGGATCTCGAAGTGTTGTTGTGGCAGCATGGCGACCTGGCTATCGAATTTATGAAATGGATGGGGCTTGTTCACCGGATGACGGAAACGAAATTGCGCGATTTGATGATGTTCGGGAAGCCTGGCGCCCTCTGTTCCCTGCTTATCCGGTTAAGCAATTCCTATGGAAAAAAGCAAGGAGAGCAAACATGGATCGACTATAAAATCAATCATACCGAAATCGCCGATATGATTGGCGCTACGCGTGAGAGTGTAAACCGTATGCTCAGCGAGATGAAAAAGGCAGACGTTGTTGAATTCCAAAGCGGACATATTGTCATTAAGGACCTGGTCTATTTGCGCGATATTTGTCATTGCGAGAATTGTCCTGTGGATATTTGCAGAATGTGAAGCTCAAACCAGGCCCATCCTAGGAGAAGAAATATTCAAATGCCGTAAAAACTTGCTCTGTCAGCGGAAAAACCAGATGTTCTTCCATCGTAATATGATCATTTAAAATGAAACAAGCTTGCAGCAGATGCGAGGCCGCTTCCTCTACGTTTTTTTTAGAAGCGAGATCCGGTGTGAGTGCATGCATTGCCTCGTTAAACGACTGTATGAACGAATCGGCCAGCTCATGGTCCTTCTCAAGTACCCAAAAGGATGGCAATATGGTTGGCCCCGTCTCAAACCCGAAATAGGCTTGGAGGAAGGCGAAAAGTTCCTGTTCCTCCCAGTTTGCGTGCCGCTCTAATTCCATGACGAAATCAGCGGTTGCATGTTGAAGAGCTCGTAGGGCGTGATACGCTTTAAGCGGGTCTTCCAGCAGCCAAATTTCCTTGGTATGCAATTCTAAATTTCTTATTTTGCTTCTCAAGCTGGCATGCTCTTCCTCCCAACGTTCTACTGCTTTTGACAATTGTATAGGATTAGCAGCAGCCATTCCCAGCTTGTAACCTGTCGCTGTATACAGCATGGTTCCATCCCTCCTAAAAGATACCCTTAGTTCAGTTCCTTCCTATGCTCAATAGTCGACTTCCTTATATGCCGAATTTTGCTTCTACGATTGTATTTGTAATTGCCATGTTGATGTCACTCCCTCGCTATTTTCACGACCCGTTGAATTAAGGTTTCCTTATGAGATAAGCGTACAATGTTAAGCAGAGATCCACTATGATTTTAATCACATCGACAGAAGAATCTTGAACCTTGTAAGCGAAGCTTGGAAGGTGCTGGCTTTTGCTGACGGCCAAGACGATAAGAATAACCCTAGCGACGAAGCGCTTCTGCAGGCCTCCACGGGATGAACTCGGAGTTGCTGGGGGGAGGCACGTCGGGGCACGCCAGGGCACGTCAGGGCACGTCAGGGCACGTCGGGGCACGTCCGGCACGTCAGGGCACGTCAGGGCACGTCAGGGCACGTCAGGGGTACTGTTGCGGGATTGAGTTGCCGTGCCGGAGCACTAAACTGCTGGAGTCTGAGCTGTGGGGATGTTACGGTGCCGAAGAGCGCTATGAAATGCGTAATCGTGACTCAGGCTTCAGCTAGGAACAGTTCGAGCGCTGATTGCGCTCTATTTACGCCTAGCTCACGCTCTATTCATGCCCAGCTCGCGGAACTACAGTACGCTATCACCCTGCAAAATCCACCTTTCATCCGTTCAACGGAACTACGGTGCGCTAATTAGGTTAATATGAGCTTAAGACCTCTAGTTTCCTACAAATAGCGAACTGACGTTCCGCAAATTCATCAATGAGCCCAAATGGCGATCCATAACGCACTCACGTTCCGCTCGATCCGTATAAAGAGCATCTTGCGTAAGCGACGCTGTCGCTCAGCGAGATACGTAATCGTGACTCAGGTTTCAGCTAGGAAGGTCCGAGCGCTGATTGCGCTCTATTTACGCCCAGCTTGCCCAGCTCACGCTCTATTCATGCCCAGCTCGCGGAACTACAGTACGCTATCACCCTGCAAAATCCACCTTTCATCCGTTCAACGGAACTACGGTGCGCTAATCAGGTTAATATGAGCTTAAAACCCCTTAAAACCTGTAATTTCCTACAAATAGCGAACTGACGTTCCACGAATCCATCCAATGAGCCCAAATGGCTATCCATAGCGCACTCACGTTCCGCTCGACCCGTATAAAGAGCATCTTACGTAAGCGACGCTGTCGCTCAGCGAGATACGTAATCGTGACTCAGGCTTCAACTAGGAACAGTCCTAGCGCTGATCGCGCTCTATTCATGCCCAGTTAGCACTCTATTCACGTCTAGCTCGCACTCTGTTCACGCCCAGCTCGCGGAACTACAGTGTGCTATCACCCTGCAAAATCCACTTTTCATCCGCTCAGCGGAACTACGGTGCGCTAATCAGGTTAATACGAGCTTAAAACCCCTTAAAACCTGTAATTTCCTACAAATAGCGAACTGACGTTCCGCGAATCCATCCAATAAGCCCAAATGGCGATCCATAGCGCACTCACGTTCCGCTCGACCCGTATAAAGAGCATCTTGCGTAAGCGACGCTGTCGCTCAGTGAGTTGCGTAATCGTGACTCAGGCTTCAGCTAGGAAGGTCCGAGCGCTGATTGCGCTCTATTCACGCCCAGCTCACGCTCTATTCATGCCCAGCTCGCGGAACTACAGTGTGCTGTCCCCCTGCAAAATCCACTTTTCATCCGCTCAGCGGAACTCCGCTGATTAGGTCAAAACGCACCTGAAACCCATAAAGGGTTGGCAAAGGTTACTCAACAAAAAAGCGACCTCAACGGTCGCTTTTTTTCGTTCCTCTATCCAATCGCTTATTTCACAACAAGAACCGGCTTCTTCGCATGGTGAACCACATTATGGCTGACGCTGCCCAGCACGAATTCACCAAAACTGCTCAGTCCCCTGCTACCGACAACAATGAGATCAGCATCAATTTCATCCGCATACTCGATAATAGTTTTAGCGATTGGCCCTTGTTTAATTTCGATATGCGTGTGCGTGAAATCGACGATTTTCTCTTTCAACTCCGCAATAATCTGGTCCGAAAAGTCCACGTAATTGTTCTCGATGGAGATAGGAGGAATAACGATAGACGTACCGACAACATACGTAGGTAGATTAAACACATGGATAATTTCCAATTTCGAGAAATGGTTAAGTTTGGCTAATTTCAAAGCGGAATCCAGCGCCTTCACCGAAGCTTCGGAACCATCATAAGCAACTAATATTTGAGCGTACAGCATGTTCGATCACCTCTTTGTTTTGGATACGAACATCGTAAACGAATTCCGCTTCAAGGGCTGTGATGTTTATCACTCTGATCCTTATCTCTTGCGAGACGTTATTTTCGCCTGCATGAAGAGCAGCAGGTAATCATAACCGCCGGCTTTGGAATCTGTCCCTGACATATTGAAGCCTCCGAATGGGTGTACGCCGACCAACGCGCCTGTGCATTTGCGGTTAATATACAAGTTTCCGCAATGGACAGTTTCCATAGCCGCCGCGATACGATCCTCATTCGCAGAAAAGTAGGATCCTGTCAAACCGAACTCGGTATCGTTATAGAGCGAAATCGCATCCTGCCAATCTTTCGCTTTGGCAAGCGCCAATACAGGCCCAAAGATCTCTTCCTGCATAATCCGCGCTTTGCCGGTCACGTCACCGAAGACGGTCGGCTGAATATAATAACCGTTGCCTTCCGCTTTCCCGCCGCCGGCTAGCAAATTGCCTTCCTGATTGCCAACCTCGATATAATTCAGGATCCTTTCGTATGAAATCTTATCGATGACCGGGCCCGCGGGGAAATTATCCTCCGGCAGACCGATCCCCAGCCCTTTCGTCAAAGCAACTACTTTATGGGCAACGGCATCATAGACGGATTCTACGATGATTGCTCTTGAGCCAGAGGAGCATTTTTGCCCTTGGAACCCGAACGCGGAGGCGACAATCGCTGCGGCTGCCGCATCCAGATCAGCCGTTTCATCGACGATAACGCCGTCTTTCCCGCCCATTTCTGCAATGACGCGTTTGATCCAGATTTGGCCCGGAGCGGTGTCAGCAGCCAGCTTGTTGATGCGCAGTCCCACCTCTTTGGAGCCGGTGAAGCTGATGAAGCGCGTCTTCGGATGCATCGTCAAATAATCGCCGATTTCCGCGCCGCTGCCCGGGATATAAGATATGACACCGGCAGGAAGGCCGACTTCCTCCATTAATTGAACAAATTTATAGGCAATCACCGGGGTTGCAGACGCAGGCTTCAACAGAACCGTATTGCCCGCCACTACCGCTGCAACTGTCATCCCCGCACATATCGCAAGCGGGAAGTTCCAAGGCGGAATGATGACGCCAACGCCAAGCGGGATATAGGCGATGCTGTTATCTTCACCCGCAATTTTCGCTAAGGGCTGCGTGTCATTGATTTCGCTCCATCGGATGCTTTCGCGTGCATAGAACTCCAGGAAATCTATAGCTTCTGCGACTTCTACGTCCGCCTCTGCATAGTTTTTGCCTGCTTCCAGAATCAGGAGCGCCGAAAATTCATGCTTCCGCTCACGCATACGTTTTGCAGCCTGGATCAAATATTCCGCACGTTCGCGTACAGGCACCCTTTTCCACGATTCGAACAAGGCGAGCGCGGCTCCCATCGCTTTTTCCGCCAATGCCTGATCGGCTTTGCTGACGTAGCCAATAACTTCATCCACATTTCCCGGGTTCAGGGACTCGATTTTCGCTTCGGTCATTACCTTCTCAGACCCGATATGGAGCGGGTAATCTTGGCCTAGCTCCTTTTTCACGTTGGCAATAGCGGCTCTTATCGCTTGCTTATTTTCATCGGAAGTAAAGTCGGTAAACGGTTCATTCGCATAAGCGGGTATCTTAGCAAATCGGCTCATGGGTGCGGCTCCTTCCCCTTTCGGGCTTATTTAAACAAATTTTTAAGAACAAACCAGCCATTAGCTGGCCGTTCCGCCAAACGCCTCATCAAATAGCCAAACCAATCAACCCCATACGGCACATAAACGCGAACCCGGAATCCTTCTTTAACCAGTTGGTTTTGCAAATCTTCGCGAATGCCATACAGCATTTGAAATTCAAACTGATCCCGGGAAATCCCGTTCTCGCTTACAAGCTGTTTCGTAAAATGGATGATCGCTTCATCATGGCTGGCAATCGCCGTGTAATGACCTTGCAGCAGATGCATGCGAATTATTTTTCTGTAATTGTCGTCCACGTCCTTTTTTTGTGCAAAAGCTACTTCGGCTGTTTCCTTATAAGCGCCTTTGACAAGACGCAGGTTAGCTCCAAGCGCGTGCAAATCCTTGATATCCTGCTCAGTACGGAACAAATACGCTTGAAGAACGATCCCCACATTGTCGTAATGCTCCCGCAGCTCGCGGTAGATATCAAGCGAGACTTGGCAGTGCGCATAGTCCTCCATATCGATTCGCACAAAGTTTCCGCGCTGTCGGGCTTCCTCCAGGATCCGCTTCATATGGCTTAAGCAAATTTCCTTGCTGATATCCAGCCCGAGCGAGGTCATTTTCAAAGAGAGGTTGGACCTCACCTCCGAGCTTGCGATCGCCGCTAACGTGTCGATGCACATATCCGCTGCCTGCTTCGCTTCTTCTTCAGAGAAGATGAATTCTCCGAGATGATCCAGTGTCGCGAGCCGGCCATCCTGATTGAGTGCGCGCACAGCGTCGACCGCTTGCATGAGGCTCTCACCGGCTACAAAACGGGCAGCGCCAAACCGAAGGCCGAATCTTTTGGCTAATCGATTCGCGGAGCGGCTTTTGCCTAATGCCTGAAACATGGTTCTCAGCATCGTTTCCATACGATCGCCTCCGTTAGACTCACTTCCTCTTCTATCATATGCAAAAAAATAAGCTTAGTCCGCGAAACTCAGACTAAGCTTACTTGATTACGATTGAACGACTGTCGTTTCTTCAGGCATCTCCTTCTGCGATGCGGGCCGCCTCTTACTTCCCTGTACGCCCAGCATCATCCCCGTGCCGAGCGCTGTACATTCAAGCGGGAAATCTGCAATATGGACGGGAACCCCTGTCTCTGCGCGGATCCGCTCATCAATGCCTTCCAGCAGGGCACCTCCTCCGCACAGCAAAATCCCCTGCTCCATCACATCTCCTGCCAGTTCAGGCGGGCATAGCTCCAAGGTCGCGCGAATCGCCTCGATCAGTATACCCAGGAAATCATTCATAACCGTGAATATTTCCCCGGAGGTTAACCGGATCGATCGCGGCAATCCATCAATCAAATCCCGTCCCCGAATATCGAGCGTACGCTCTACGCAATTCGTGCTGGCCGTACCAATTTGCTGCTTGATGGCCTCTGCGGTCCGTTCCCCAATCTCCAGATTATACTGCCGTTTCACATAATCCTTAATGTCACGATCAATCGACATGCCTGCCCGGTTGATCGTATGGCTGGCAACGACGCCTCCGAGCGATAAAATCGCCACTTGGCAGGTACCGCCGCCAATGTCGAGCACCAAATGCCCCATCGGCTCGTCAAGCCGAAGTCCCGCGCCCAATGCTGCTGCCAAAGGCTCCTCAACCGTTATCGCCTTTTTAGCGCCTTTGTGCACGACAGTTTCTTCAATGGCCCGTTTTTGCACATTCGTAATTCCGCAAGGCACCGAAATGTAAATTTGAGAGCTTCTCAGGAAAGATCCCCGGCCTTGAATTTTTTTTATAAAATATTGAAGCATGCTGCTTGTTTTGTCAAAGCTGGCGATAACGCCATTCGTTAACGGATACGTGATATCCACATGAGCAGGGGCCCGGCCAATCATCGCTCGCGCTTCCGTGCCTGCGGCGAGCAGCTCGCCTGTATGTTGATTCATCGCGATGACAGATGGCTCATTGAGCACGATCCCCTTCCCCTTTTCGAAAATAACCGTGTTCGACGTTCCTAAATCTATCCCATATAATTTGTCAAATTGCTTGAACATTACACATTTCCTCCTCATTCAAGTGTCTAATCATAGTCTGGAGGTGGAGTACACGTATGTATAGTATTCTTTCTTTCTTGCCGATTTGTGGGGGGAGGCAGCCAAATTGGGAATAAAAGGCCAAAATTGTGGCTAACACGATGCGGCGGCGCACAACGCGCGCCCGAGGAGGAGATACTGCTGGACCATGCACAGCGATATCGACGGAACTACGGTGCCTTATTCCACGGTAACGTCCCTTTTCTCCCCCCTGAAGCGGAACTAGGGTGCGTTAAATGAGCGAAAACGTGCCTGAAACCCAGCATTTCCTGCTCATAACGCACGGTAGTTCCGCGAAATGTCCCTACAACCGAAAATATCACCTCTTAACGCACCCACGTTCCGCTCACTCGTGCAAAAAGACGATTTACCTCAGATCGAGGCGGTATTTCGAAAAAAACTCAACCCGATGTCGGATTGAGTTCTTCTTTACCATTTGAAAAACGAAATCTTTATGCAAAGCTTTATTTCATGCCGGGGGAGCCCAAGCGATTTGTGGAAGGCAAGAAGGCGGTAGAAATGGTCTCAATGGGACTCGCAGGTTGCTCAATGAGTCGTAATCTCTCCGAAAGTTCCAGAAACCAAGCCTCGTCTCGCGCCGTTAAAGCAATATCAATTAACGCTTTAATAAGCCCTTCATCTTGCAATGAAATTACTGTCTGCTTTTTTAATCGATGCTTAGGCACACTTATGATGGTTCCAATAATCTCTTCGTTATCTGATTGAAGAACGTTCACGTTCACCTTCACATCATGAATCGATTCAATATAACCCTGTATAAGCTCGCCAATTTCCGTTTTGCCTTTCACCCAGTCGCTTATCTCAAAAGTCATTTTTCTACACCACCTGTCATCAGATATTAAAATCTTTTGTATACTGTAATAATAATATTTACAGTTAGATTTGTCAATGCCAGGTGAATATTTGGGTATGTGCCTATGCGGAACCTACACAATTATACGGTATCATCGCTATCGAATTGGGCAGAAAAACATGAGCGACAACTGCCCGTTCACTATTTCCCCGAGTTCTCCCCTGCTTAATCCAGTCTTCGATATCATATGATACTGCTTCTCGTCCCGCTCTCTATCGGCATACAGGCGGAAGTAAATAAAGCTTGCCGCGAACGTAAAGAACACAAGCCCAACCAATAAGCTAGAACGCGCTCAAAAATCGTTAACCACAATCCCCTCACCCCCATACTTCCGGATATAAAATTGTAGCAAATCTGCAATTTTCGGATCGTCTTCCACGATCATTATTCGATACATGAGGAATTCTTCTGAGTTAAATTTAAAATTTCTGGAACAGCTTTTTAAGTTGAAGATTGCTTCTTCTCCGCACAATCCATACATAACAGGGAGTTATCTTCCAATACTACACCGTTAAGAAAACCGGATTGACAATAAATCGGCTTCCTGCATGTTTGACAATGACCAACTAACTCCTGCACTAGGATCGCCTCCTAAGCTTTATTCAGTTTATACGTATGCGAATGTTCCCTTGTCAATTGTAACATATTCCCAATAATGGGGAGTAGCAGCGACATAAAACCCTTTCTATACCCATACGTCCAGGCATGGGGAGGGAATTGGGTATGTTATTGGGTATGTTATTGGGTATGTTATTGGGTATGTTATTGGGTATGTTATTGGGTATGTTATTGGGTATGGGATTCCAACCGCTATCGCTTTCCCACCCCACATCCATTCCCATTTGTTCTGCTCTGTGCTGCCGTCCACTTCTCTTTTCCCTAACCGATCCTCGATTCGGTATTCCTATCCATGAACACCCCTGTAAGATTCCGGGTACATGTCGCCTCCGCAAGCTTCGCATGAAAACCGAGGAGGTACTGCCGGATCTCCCATGCCCCATGCACAGCGATATCCACGGAACTACGATGCCTTAATCCACGGTAACGTCCCTTTTCTCCCCCTGAAGCGGAACTAGGGTGCGTTAAATGAGCGAAAACGTGCCTACAACCCAGCATTTCCTGCTCATAACGCACGGTAGTTCCGCGAAATATCCCTACAACCATAAATTCCACCGCTTAACGCACCCACGTTCCGCTCACCCGTGCAAAAAGACGATCTATCACAGATCGAAGCGGTAAATGTAAAGAAAACCTTCCCCGACAATAACCGTCAGGAAAGGTTAGGTTCATGCTCTACAATCTCATTAACGCCCTGCGTTCCGCGTGCGGCTTGCACAGCTTGCAGACGCCAACCACGCTTCCATTCTCATCCGCGTAGAAGGAAAGATCCGATATCTTTTTCCGACAAAACGAACAAGGTTGCTTGCCCTTGCTTGTATCGGATGATGCACTTCTGCGTTTGGGCAGGCGAATCACCTTATTGGAATTACGCTTCTTTTTCATCCTCGAAACCACGCTATAACCGCATACGAGTGCAAGAAAAAGGATCGCAACAAAAAATATCCACTTCATAAACGAGTCCTTCCTTTCTTCAAGATACCGTTATCCGCTGATCGTAAACAGGATGGTTACGTTCATTATATCATTCATTATTAGATGTCAGGACAATTTTGGCCCTTGGTTCCCAAAAATGATTATATCAGTGCCCAACTGCCAGCCTTGCAGCCACTCTCTTCTTCTCCCAGTTGACCAGAAAAATGCCGGCGCAGATAAAGGCTCCGCCTAATCCTACATACCATTCCACCTTCTCGCCAAGCAGCAGCCAGGAGGAGAGAACGCCGAACAATGGGACTAGAAAGAGAAAGGAGCTCGTTTTGGCTGGATCTCCATTTCGCAGCAAATAGAACCAGACCGAGAACTGAACAATGGAGCAAACAATCGCCAGCCATAATACAACCGTTATGGATGCGCTTGTGATCATAAACGTGGGCCGCTCGGTGAGCAGGCTGAGAATGAGCAGTGCGCTGCCGCCGGCAAGCATTTGGTACGCGGCGAGAACGGTCATATCGAACGCTTGACCCCACCGTTTAATGAGCAGTGTCGCCGTAGCGAAGCAAAGTGCGCCTGCGAAGGAAATGAAGGTGCCCGGGTTGATGTCCATATGGAGGCCGAACGTAATGACGACGCCGACAAAGCCGACAGCGACGCCCCACCATTGGCTGCCGCGATACACAGCTCCGGTCAGCAGCTTCCCGAGGACGATGACAAGCAGCGGATTCGTGCAGGTGATAATAGAGGATTCGCCTGAAGTAATCCATCGCATGCTGTAGTAAGCGCAGCCCATCACGCCTGCGGATTGGAATAGCCCGATTACCGCAGCCTGCAACCACATCTTCGCACCGCGAGGCCTGGCTTTCTTCACGACGATGATTGCCAGCAATCCGCCTGCCAACACGAAGCGGATACCCATCAGAAAAAAAGGCGGTGCATAGGCTAGACCCATTTTACCAACTGGAAAGGCAATGCCCATAATCAATGTGGTCAATACCACAAGACCGATATACTTGAATTTGTTCATTCCGATTCCCTCCCCGTCACTCTTTTGTAAGTGATGATGTTATTGTAAGCGAGGAACGGTTTTATGTATAATGATTGTTATAGATAGTATATATCATAAATAATGATGATAAGAACGAAACATTCCCTCATCCCATATAAATGGAGGTTATTACATGGATAGCTCAGAATTACGCGTTTTTCAGGCGGTTGCCCGCGAAGGCTCCATCACGAAAGCCGCCATGCGGCTGGGATACGTGCAATCCAATGTGACCGCGAGGATTCAACTGTTGGAAGCGGAACTCGGCACCGTGCTCTTCGTACGCCACAATCGAGGCATGACGCTTTCATCAAGCGGCAACATGCTGCTCGAATATGCAGATAAAATCATAGGCCTATTGGATGAAGCGACGAAGGCTCTCTCTTCTGAAGCTGAACCAAGCGGACCGCTGAAGATCGGGTCGACGCAGACTGCTGCGGCAGTCCGGCTGCCCAGATTGCTGACCTCCTACTATGATCGAAATCCGAATGTGCTGTTGTCCCTCACAACCGGGCACACACAAGTATTGATAGAAAAGGTACTTCACTACGAGCTCGATGGCGCCTTCATCGGATGCAAATGCGATCATCCGGAGCTTCAATCGATTCCGGCTTACGAGGATGAGCTTGTTATTGCATCTGCAGCGTCAGTTGCCGATCTCAAAGAAGCCGTCATGAAGCCCATTCTCGTTTTTAGTTCAGGATGCTCCTATCGGGACACCCTTGAACAGTGGCTGCGAGCAAGCGGTTTGACGCAATCGATCATCATGGAATTCGGTACGCTTGAGGCGATCATCGGCTGCGTATCGGCAGGTTTAGGCATTTCACTCCTGTCCAAAAAAGTGATTCTTAGACAAGTGGAGGAAGGCACTATCCGCGCGCACGCCCTTCCGGATTCGTTTAGCTTCATGAAAACGGAATTCATCACGCGCAAGGATTCCTTCGTGAGCAGCGCCTTACGCGCTTTCATTGACGTGCTGCCGAACATGGAGAAAGACTTTAAACATCAATAAGTGTGAAATACAGCATTTATCCGCCCAACAATTTCCTTCTCGTGCACTTGATTAAAAAAGTGCCCTCCGTTAAACTCGACGTAGTTTACCTCCTTACTGAAAACGGCATTCCAATCTCTAATGTTTCCCAGAAGCGATTGGTCATGGTTTCCATATAAAACGGTAACTTTGTTATCCAAAGGTTCGGATTGGCGGCGATATTGATAGGTCTCGACAATCCGAAAATCGGCTCTCATCATCGGAAGGAAATAACGAAGCAATTCTTTGTCAGCCAAAACCTCCTTTGTCGTACCGCCTAAACGTATAATGCGATTCAAAAAATTCTCGTCTGAAAGAATATGTTCACATTGCGCAGGCGGTTTCGCGTGAAAAGGAGCGCTTTTCCCTGAGATGAATACATGCATCGGTTGGATAAATTGGCGCTCTGTTATTTTTCGAATCGTCTCATACGTAACCAATCCACCCATGCTGTGACCGAAAATGACATAATTCCTGCACTTCACGGTGCTATGAATTTGCATAACCACATCTTCTGCCGCTTCCTGTATATCTCTGTAAGGCGATTCATTAAACCTTTTCCCTCGACCGGGATATTCAATAGGTATGCATTCAATCGATTCGTCCAAATATGCTTTCCAACTGTTAAATGTTGAGGAGGACCCGCCAGCGTGCGCTAAACAGTATACTACGTTTGGCTTCAATAGAATCACCTCTTTACTACGATTAGATAATGGGAACAAAGAAACCGTAAGAAACTCCGATTCGCAAAGTCCCTTACGGTTCTGGCAACAACGAATCTCAATTATTGAATGGCCTCAATCGAGTAATTTACGGTTGGATAAGCATGTTTGCTCAGAATATGTTCTGCTGTCTGTCTGCCGGACCGCATGACGCCATAAGCGCCATGAACATTCCGTGTCCAATGCCCGGCCAAATATAAACCTTTCATCGGAGTCTCCGGTCCCATGTCGTTCATCCATGGTTGATTAAATGATTTCATCCAGCCGTAAATGGCGCCCTTACTGTTGAGCGTATACCGTTCAATCGTTCGAGGGGTGGCAAATTCCTGGAGTACGAGCTTATTTTTGATGCCGGGCAATTTCCTTTCCAATAAATCGACGTAATGTTCTTGTAAAAAAGTCTTTCCCTTTTCTTCCCTAATTTTCTCGATGTGGTCCGCATCGCACATGGACATAAACGTTACTACCGAATAACCTTCCGGCGCCAGCGTCGATTCTGCGACCGAGGGGCAGCAAACGGATATCCATGGTTCGTATTTTTCCTTAAGCGGATCATAGAAAAAATAATTTTCGTCATTCATATCGCCGTCCGGAATCATAAACAGTTCATGCATAAAATCTTTGTTATGCGGATCTGAATCCCTGACGGCCCCATAGAGCACCACCGCAGATTTGGAGGGGGTCAACTCTCGCAACCGTTTCTGATAAGAATCAGGGAGATACGCCTCTCCTAGCATCTCCCGGTACGTTTTCATCATATCCGCGTTAGAAATTGTAATAGGAGCATAGTATTTATTTCCTTTGTGATCGATCACGCCTTGTGCCTCTTGGCCATTGTGGATAATACTTTCCACTCTTCGCTTGACTTTGATCTCGCCGCCTTTGGAGATAATATACGCCTTCAACACGTCGGCCATTTGCTGCGAGCTGCCGCGTGGATAAAAGGCGCCGCCTCTGTAGCTCATGATTAGACTCATCATGTAAAGGGCAGAAACTTGGCTTGCCGGAACTCCCGCATAACCAATTAAGGAGCATAAAATTTTGGAAGTATGGGGATGCTTGAACTTTCCATGCAAATATTGAGCAAAAGACATTTTCTCAATTTCCATCAGTCTCATTAGTGTTTTCGAATCTACGTTGAAGTCACCTTTAAGCAGGATGTCACCGATCTGCTTGATTTCCGCCAATATTGTCCGAATGGACTGCCTGTCTTCCGGAAACCATCGCTGCATACGATCTGCTAATAAATCTGCATTCGCTGGAATATCGTAATGGTCATTTGCCACCTGCACCCGATACATCGGATCGACTTCCATAAATTCGATTTTATCCGATAAACCAAGCTTCTCGTAGATCAAATGGAGTTCTCCGCCCTTTTCGCATCCGCCAACGAGATGAATGGCCGCATCGAAGAGGAATTGATTTCTTCTGAAGGAACTGGCGCATCCGCCAACGACATAATGCTGCTCAAGCATCAGAACATTTGCTCCGGCTTCAGCAAGCAAAGCGCCGGCTGTCAATCCGGCAAGCCCCGTTCCGATGATAATTACATCATAGTCTTTATTAACATTGTCCATAGCTATGACCTCCAACACAATGTATCATCAAGAAAGTCAATGTAAGCTTCATCCCGCGATAACTTGCTGTCCTGACAACTGGTGCTGCAGGATGCTGCTCAGATCTGAAATCGTCGGGCCTTTCAGCAATTCGACAACCGGGAGATTGACATCGAATTCTTTTTCGATGCGCAGCCTGAGCTCAATGGCCAGCATCGAATCCAGGCCGAGTTCGTTCAACGAGATATCGGTCGACAGCTTCTCCTTATTCATCCGCAAAACGTAAGCGATGACATCCGTCAAATAGGATTCCATGAAAGCCATTTGTTCGGTCGCGTACGTCAGACTCTTCCATTTCTCAAGCGCATTGATTCCAGTGTCGTCCACCAACTCTTCAGCCGTCGAACCCTCGATACCTGCCGATATATCAGCTACCATCATCGGCGAGGCGCCCATTGGGTAATTATTTTGGGCGACGACTCCCCAATCCGTAACACTTACCATGACCTGAGGCTTATCCAGTTGCAAAATATGCCCGAACCCCTCCAGAGCCTTGTCCGGATCTAGAGGATAATAACCGCGATTCGTAAAGAACTTGAGCAGATCGAGTTGAGTCGCCATGCCGACTTCGCCCCACGGGCCCCAATTTACGCTTAAACCCGGCAATCCCTGAGCTTGGCGGTAACGGGCCAGCGCATCCAGGAACGTGTTGCCAGCCGTATAGTTCGCCTGTCCGGGAGACACAATAAGGGCCGCACTAGAGGAATATAGGACGAAGAAGTCCAGCTCGCGCCCGGCAAAGTAACGATGCAGATTCCATGCTCCATATACTTTCGGACGCAGCACGGATCTGAAATCTTCCGGTTCCATCTGCATGAGCAATTGCGGACGCGCCACTCCGGCAGAATGGATAACGCCTCGAATGGACAAGCGCGATTCCGCCTCGAATTCAGCCAAGGCGCCAAATACTTGTTCCTCATCGGCAATGTCGCACCCTAACATCCATACGGTTGCGCCTATCTTCTCCAACTCGCTCACGGCCGCAATTCGCCCCCCGATTCGGCTGTCATTCTCATATTCATTCCATTTTGCGCGAGGCGGCAATGTCTCCCGACCCATCAGAACAAGATGGCGCGCGCCGTGATGAACAGCCCATTTTGCAACCTGTAAACCAATTCCCCCGAAACCGCCCGTGATCAAGTAGCCTGCATCCGTACGAAGAGAAGGCGGTAATGGCAGCGCGACATCACCACTGTCCACAATACGCAGCACATATCGCTGTCCTTGGCGGTAAGCGATCTGGTCTTCTGACGTTGAGGCCGTCATTTCATCCGCAAGCGCTGCGGCCTCATCCAACCAAGGGGCAGATCCGCCTTCGCCTGCCGCATCCAGATCGATGATACCGCCCCAGAGATCCATATGCTCCTGATGGCCAATCGCACGCGCCAGACCCCAAAGCGGCGACTGCGTCAATTGTAAAAGCTCAGGCGTTTCCAACACTTGTTGAGCCCCGCGAGTCACTAACCACAATTTCGGGCTCTTTTGCCATTCGGCATGAGCCAAAGCCTTCACGAGCATGAATACGCTGATTGTGCCGATTTCTTCCGCTTTTGCCAGATCAGATAAGGTCGAACTCTCTCCAAACTCCGCATCGAGGCCCCACAAATGCACAATGCCCTTGCACATTCCCTCATTGCCCGCTATTTCCATCAACTTACGGTAGGACTCTTGATCGGCCGGGTCGAATTGGACATGCCCGTCCCTCGCTGCAAACGTTTCACCCCGCTCGACGCAAATCACTTGATCGCCTCGTGCAGCTAATTGTTTGGCCAGCTTCCCAGCGACCCCCGTCTTATCCTTGAAAATTACCCATTTGCCCGAAGCCTCCTGCTTGATGCCAGCCTCGATTCGATCCTGCTTCAACCAACTTAATTCAGCGTATCCGACAGCGCCGGCACTGCCCTTGGCCTCATCGCGAAGCGAACGCGCTTCGCAACCCTGAATATCGATCAGCAGCGCTCCCTCGGAATCGTACATTCGAATTCCCCCCCGAAGGGTATCTTCGGTCTGCTCTTCGATCTGGGCGTGAATCCACAGGTTTCTGGTCATACGTCCCCTCACTAGACCGCGTTTTGCAGCAACTGGCATATAGACCGATTTCTCCCCGTCGCTGAAAGGCATAGCAGAAGCCAGAACCTGGAAGCATACATCAAGGACAGCAGGGTGCATAATATACTGATCAAAACCTGGATCAAGCTGCTCCGGAATTTCGACCAACGCCAATCCTTGTCCGTCTCCTTGCCAGAGCTGCTTGATACCCTGAAAGGTTGCGCCGTATTCAAGACCTAAATTGCGGAATTGACGGTAACATCTCTCCTTATCGATCTCTTGCGTGCAGCGTCTTTGCAGATCTGCCAGCTTGGGAACATTGGACGGGAATTGATACAGCGGGCGTACCTTGCAAGCTGCATGCAGCGTCCATTCCTGCTCCCCGGATTCCCGATAAACGCCGCATCTTCCGTCCGTTCGGCTCAGATGCACCTGAAGCTTCGTTGATTCCTCTTCATATAAAAAGAGCGCCTTGCGGAATTCAAGATCCGTTACTTCAAAGCCTTGATTTCCTCTGCCAAATTCAGCTTGGCAGGCAGCCATCATCATCTCCGCGTAAGCTACGCCAGGATACACAATTGTGTTTTGGATACGATGGTCGTCCAAATAGGGAAGCTGTTTAACATCGATTTCCGACTCCCAGATCGGGTGCGCAGCCTGCAGCGAGTGCCCTAGCAGGGGATGCGACGCTTCGCCGAGACGAGACTTGCGAGATCGTTCCGTCTCATGCCAGTAACTCTCGCGCTGCCATGGATAAGAAGAGAACTTGATCCGTCGTCCTTGCGGATACAGTGTTTCCCAATCCACAGTGAAGCCAAGCGCATACAGCATGCCGAGCGAGCTCAACATATGTGCACGCTCACCTTCTTTACGGCGCAATGAAGAGAAAGTGAAACCTTGCTTGTCCGCATGCATCAGGCATTCGTTGATGGAGGTGCCTAGAACCGGATGCGGCCCGATTTCCAAAAAGACGCTGTTTCCCTCTTCGATTAATTGCTCCATAGCTCCGGCAAAATGAACCGAATCACGAACATTCCTCCACCAATACTCGTTGTCAAGCTCAGTGCCTTTGATTTTTTTGCCAGCTACTGTGGAATACAACGGTATTCGCTCATTTTCCAGCTTAATATCTTGCAAAACATGCAAAAGTTCTTCTTTTTGAGGCTCCATAAAATGGCTGTGATACGGAACATTGCCGTGTACAAAACGGCAGAATATCCCTAGCTCTTTGTAATAGGCTTCAATTTCCTCAAGAACCGCAGTTTCTCCAGCCAAAGCGACTGAATTCGGGCTGTTGATTGCCGCCAGGGAGACGCGATCCGAATACGTTTCCAGAATCGGGAGCACTTCATGAAGCGGCAAACCTATAGCCACAAGCCTGCCCTGACCTGTCGTTTTCTGTTGCAAACGACTCCTGTGGTAAATAACGCGAACCGCATCTTCCAAGCTCATTGCACCCGCTTCATAGGCGGCGGCTACCTCCCCTGCGCTGTGCCCGACAATGGCTGTTGGACAGATGCCCCACGAACGCCACAATGCGGCAAGTCCGACCTGAAGGAGAAAGTTAGCCGGTTGGGCGATTGCAGTCTCCTCCATGCGCGATTCCGCCTCGTTTGCCATCATCTCCGCAACTAATGACCACCCTGCGCAAGCGATAAATTTACCGTCGATCTCCTCTGCAAGCGCGCGGAAAAGCGGCTCCTCCTGATACAATTGACGGCCCATTGCCCACCATTGCGGACCCATTCCGGTAAATACAAAGACGATTCCCGACGATTGATCATGAGATTGCTTCTGTCCGGCCATCAGCCTGGAAGAAATGTTCTCGAAAGCGCTCATTTGTTCCAACAAATGCGTTCTTGAAGTCGCTACAATGGCTAAACGGTGCATGTAGTGGGAACGATGGCGCCCCATCGTATAACCGATGTCTACAATCGTCGAATCACTTGCTTCCGCAAGGTGATTCTGATAGTGATGTACAAATTCGCCAAGAGCCCGCTCATTGGATGCCGAGAACGGCACGAGGCATGCTCTTTCCATATTTTCCGATTCGAAAAGCTGGTCTTCCCGAACAGTAGGAATCGGGGTATCCTCTACGATCGGAGCTCCTTGCAACACGACATGGGCGTTGGTTCCGCCGAAACCGAAACTGTTTACCCCGGCAAGTCGCGGTCCATTCGTCTTTGGCCATTGCGTATGCGTTAAGGGAACTCGCAATTTCAAGCGATCGAATTCAATATGCGGATTCGGGTTTTTCAAATGGAGGTGAGCGGGAATCTCCCCATATTTCAGCGACAGCGCCGCCTTGATCAAACCGGCTACCCCTGCAGCCGCTTCCGTATGGCCTATGTTCGTTTTTACCGAACCGATATAGCATGGATCATCTCCGGAGCGCCCCAGCGAAACGACCGCTCCGATTGCATTCGCTTCGATCGGGTCTCCCACCGGCGTTCCGGTTCCATGAGCTTCCACATACTGAATCTCATGCGGTTCGATTCCCGCTTTCGCATAAACTTCTTTCAACAGGCTTTGCTGAATCTCTCCGCGCGGAACCGTAATGCCCGGACTGCTTCCATCCTGATTGCAGGCTGTTGCCCGAATAAGGGCATAGATGGGATCGCCGTCTGCCAGCGCCTCCTGGTAAGGCTTAAGAATAACGACACCTGCGCCTTCACCGCGCACGTATCCATCAGCGCTGGCATCGAACGTTTTCGATCGGCCTGTTGGCGAAAGCATGCCCGCCTTGGATTCGGCGATCACAATACTCGGCGTCAGCATCACATTGACGCCGCCAGCGAGCGCGAGCGTCGATTCGCCGCTCCACAGGCTTTGACAGGCCAAATGCACCGCAACAAGAGAGGAGGAGCAGGCGGTATCCAAGGCGACAGAGGGGCCATTGAAATTGAAGACGTAGGATAACCGATTAGCTAGGAGGGTCATGGTTACACCCGTTGCCGTATGCGAATCGATATTTTGCTTGTTTTGACTGTCGAATTGCAAATTCATGTAGTCAAGGGTAAAGCCCCCGATAAACACGCCTGTCTTTGAGCCGCTTAGCTTCTCTGCGACTAGCCCCGCATCCTCTATCGCTTCGTAACTGGTTTCTAGTAACAGGCGTTGCTGCGGATCGAGAATGGACGCTTCGCGTGGCGAGATGCCGAAAAACGAAGCATCGAATTGATCCACCCGATCCAGGAATCCGCCCCACCGTGCATATGTTTTTCCCGGCTTCGAGCGATTCTTGTCAAAATGATGCATGCCCCAGCGATCGCCAGGCACTTCCTGAATCGCATCCACACCGTTCTTAAGCAGCTCCCAGAACCCCGCGGGGCTCGTAACACCGCCAGCAAATCTGCATCCGATGCCGATAATTGCAATCATGTCCCGCTCATCGTTTGTTTTCATATGATTTCCTCCATCCAATTTCTTTCGTGAATTGTTCACTGTATCAACCTCCTGATCGCGATGATTACCTGGTCGTCATTTTCGAGTGTTGCAGATCGACAACGGGGCGATGGATTACTTTGCTGCCCGGAGGAACGCTGGAGGTACACCAGACATTACCGCCGATGACTGAACCGCTCCCGATCACCGTATCCCCACCCAAAATCGTAGCGCCAGCATAAATAGTGACATGATCTTCAATCGTCGGATGCCGTTTAGTTTTCGTCGCGCCTGGGTTCTTGGCATTCATCGGCACACTAAGCGCCCCTAAGGTCACGCCCTGATAAAGCTTGACATCATCTTTGATCTGGCAGGTTTCGCCAATAACGACTCCCGTCCCATGATCAATAAAGAATCCTTTGCCGATCTGAGCGCCAGGGTGGATATCGATCCCTGTTTTTTCATGGATATACGCCGACATCTTGCGTGGAATAAGCGGAACTCCCTGTGTATGCATTTGATGGGCAATACGGTACACGGTTACGGCCAGAAGCCCGGGATAGGCCACAACAACCTCTTCCATGCTGTTAGCTGCGGGATCTCCTTCAAAGGCCGCCTTGACATCGCAGCTCAATGCCCAGCGGATTTCCGGCATTTTGCGCATCAGCTCGGCCGCATGCTGCAGGCATTCGCCTGACTTGTCGCAAGTATCCGAAGAAATGCCGCAAACCACAGCATGAATAACGGAAATGATTCTCTGCTCCACCTCGTCTAATTGTTTGGCAAACCATTCGGTCTGATTCCTTGAAAGCATAGAGGCTCGATCCGGAAAAAAAAGAGCATAGATGTCTTGAATCAGCAACCTGATCTTATTTTCCAACTCATGCCTCGAAATCTGAATGGAAAGGTTGTCCAAGTTTACCGCAATCGCATACAGATCCGTCGCTATTTCACTTCTTTCTTCCAAAGAGAGCGGCATGCATATCCCCCACTTTACTTTAAGATCCGAGTACGGCAATTCCTGCCAAATGCACTTGTTACGCCGATTTATTGGGTTTGCTCTCAAAAAACTGCTGCTTCAAATCTTCAAATTTTTGCAACTGCTGTTGAGTTGGACTGTAGGTGTGAACCTGCCAGTAACGAATGACGGTTTCCAGTGTTCCGGCGACGGCGGACAGGGCAAAAATCAATGCAATGCCAAAAGTAAGCTGTGGAATCCAGTACCAGCCTGCAACCATCAGGACGCTTACCCAGAAGCTCATGCACCAAGGACAAGCGAAGAGCATACCCAAAAACGCCCGCCACTGTGGCAATTTCGGAATAGTCAGCTTATTCATTCGGCCGAGAGCATCCGGCTCCTCAATTTCTTCCAGAAACATCCAACGCAGAGGCGCTGTAATGACATCTGAAATAATAAGGTGAGTGATGCGAAACGCACCCAGCGCATAGATGATAAAAGTGGTCAAATTCATATCGGCAATTTCCAAGTTCATAGCATGAACCTCCAGAATTGGTTTATTTAAATGGCAGTGATCCTTACACGTTTACTATTAGGGCCTAGACCATACTCAGCGATGCTTGTTCCAGGCATTCATTCAACTTTGCGCTCAAAACTTCGACATTCGGTTCGGTCATGATCGTCACGTGATCGCCAGGAATCGTGTACGATTCAACCGCCTGGGTGCAAAACTCGCTCCATCCCGCCGTTGCATCCTCCTCATCGATCATTTGCTTCAGCACATCTTCCTGTCCTTTCTGCTCGGATTGAAACAAGGCCAGCTTGCCGGAGAAACGAGAGTTCGGCTCGTACTTGCGAATCGCATTCAGATGAATGCGGAACAGGTTGAGCAGATCGCGAACTTGTTCAATGTCCGCATGAGGTAAAGCGAAATTCATGCCTTGCACCCGCTCTAGGACATATTTCAATTGCTCATCCGCTTCAAGCGTCTGAAGGTGGTCGTAAGACAACTCCACCGATCGGCCATAAAGCCGTTCCATCTCGCGGATCATAATGTTGAGAAACTCCGCGTTGCCCATCTCGGGAATTTGTCGTGTGAAGCTTGGCGCCGGCGTGTCAATAACCGCGAGCATGGCAACTTCCTGGCCTGAATTCATTAACTGCCTGGCAATTTCGAAAGCAACGGTTCCGCCGAAGGACCATCCGCCTACATGATACGGCCCCTTTTCTTGCACGGTTCGTATCGCGTCAACATAGTGCGACGCCATGGCTTCGATCCGTTCGCAATGCGACCAGTCTCCGTATAAGGCCGGTGACTGCAAGGCATAAAAGGGTCGATCTTCTGCCATATGACGCGAGAGGTCAGCGTAACAGAGAACATTGCCGCCTGTCGGATGAATCATAAACAACGGCGGCTTGGTGCCGTCCGAACGAATGGCAACAAGAGGCGAATGCAGGATCTGCTCCTTATTTTGCCTAATGATGGCGGCTAAATGCTCCACAGTAGTCCCCTCAAAAAGCGTGGACATAGGAAGAGTCTGGCCGAACTTCTCTTTCAATTGTGCCATGATGCGTACGGCAATAAGCGAGTGTCCGCCGATTGCAAAGAAGTTATCCGTAACGCCTACCGGGCTTATTTCCAAAACATCCTCCCAGATTTTCGCAATTTGCAGCTCGATAACATCGCGTGGAGGCACAAAAGCCATTTCCGTATCGCTGCCGATCATTTCTGCGGAAGGCAAGGCTTTGCGATCGATCTTGCCGTTCGCCGTCATCGGCATGGCATTCAAGAATAGAATCGCCGAGGGAACCATATAGGCCGGCAATTTATTTTTTAACAGCTTTGTTAACTGCGGAAGAAGCTGGCTGTTCATTTTTTCCTGAAGCGGATTATTCGCATAGTGGCTCCACTCCTTCACGGACAGATCTTTGATAGACGGTTCATACAACATAATTCCACCCGGCATATTCGCCGTCTGCGTCTGGCAGATCACCGCGTCAAAACAACCCGGTCCGCATTCATCCGACCACGTCATTTGCACAGAAAAGCCGATTTCTTCGCAAGCCTCCCAAAAGTGCTGCGGGTCTACGCCAAGCATTGGTGATAATTCCATGCCTATTCTCAGATCTTTGACGGTCCGCCAATCCGATGGCTGCTCCAGCATCTCCAGCGCTTGTACGTCATGAATGACGCGTGCGTTAGGCACGCCTTTCACAAGCAAGTTCTGCGGAGCTAACTGGCGCAATAAACGCGTTAAGCGAGCCAGATCAAACTGCTCTTTCCCCCACTCGATGCAAGGCATATGTGGCGGATCCTTCATGAATAATCCTCGATGGAGAAAAACATCGTAACGGAATTTGGTCAACTCGTTCTTATATTTGCCTTTCTTAAGCAGCACCTGTGTGTGGGACAATTGCGGTATAACGCGCTTTAATGCGCTAAAAAATGACGGATCAACGACCAATTCCTTCTCTTGAGCCGTTCGTTTTTTGAAACGTTTGTGTAGTTGATCGAGCGTGAAGGCCTCCTCCGACTTGGATAATTCAATTGATGCATGGAAAGTTCGCAGCAGTGGAAGCATTCTGACATCTCCCACGAAAACGGCTCCTCCCTGTCTGACCGCCCGCATCGCCCCCTCCAGAACGCGTTTGAGATAATAAATGTTCGGAAAATACTGCGCGACGGAATTGATGATGACCATATCGAATGCATCCTGTTCGATTCCGCTGAAGTCATCTGCCGTCCGGCATGTCAGACGAATCTGCTCCCGCTTTTCTTCTTTTATCCGATCATGAAGATAGTGGATGACAGATTGTGAGAAGTCTGTTCCTACATACTCGCTGCAATGCGGCGAAATCTGGAACATCAGAAGACCTGTTCCACAGCCGATCTCCAGCACCCGTTTCGGTTTCAGCGAAAGGATTCTTTCGACTGTTTCGTTTGCCCACTCCCGCATCTCTTCTGCGGGAATCGGCGAATCCGTATAGCTGCTGTTCCACCCTGCTATGTTGAAAGCGGACGTCTCGGGGGAGCTTGACTGCTCATAAATTTCATTAAATACCTGCTCCCACTCGGAAACTTTCTCATGACGGATCAGCTTCTGAGCCTCTTCGTCTTCATTCTCTTTGAGATCGGGGACGACGTAAGCGGTAATTCGTTGATCGCCAGATGTATCTTCCCTTACGATGACAAGCGCTTCTTCCACATCCGGATGTTGATGGAGCACGGCTTCGATTTCGCCCAATTCCACACGGAACCCGCGAACTTTCACCTGATTATCCACGCGCCCCAGAAACTCGATGTTCCCGTCTGCCATGAACCGGGCTCTGTCGCCCGTCCGGTACATCTTGGCCCCTTCCCTTGCTCCGAAGAGGTCTACGACAAATCGCTCGGCCGTCAATTCCGGCGCGCCCGCATAGCCTTCTGCCAGGCATTCTCCGCCAATGTACAGCTCACCGGCTACCCCGACCGGACAGAGGTTCAGATTCCGGTCCGCAATATAATACCGGGCATTCTGGATTGGTTTCCCGTACGGGATGCTCTTCTGCTCCGGATCCACATCGCCAATCCGATAAAAGTTCGACCATACCGTCGCTTCCGTTCCGCCTCCCAAGCCCACCACTTCCGCTTGGGGGAAATACGTGCGCAGCGCATCCGGCAACTTTACCGGAATCCAGTCTCCGCTCAGAAACACGAGCCGGAGCTGGCTCCGTTTCGCCATTTCCGCTTGTCCGCCCAGGAACGGTACCACTTGCTGCAAAGCCGCCGGCGCCGAATCCCAGAATGTGATGCCGTCGTGGCATACATAATGCAGCAACCGCTCCGGGTCTCTCACCTCATCATCATTCGCAATCCGGATCGATCCCCCCGCCGCCAACAGGCCGAAGAGATCGTACACCGATAAATCGAATCCGTACGAGGTGATCCACAACACCCGGTCGCTAGCCCCCATTTCAAACGTTCGGTTAACCCACTCGATTAAATTGATGACCGGTTGGTGCCGCACCATCACGCCTTTGGGTGTTCCCGTCGATCCTGACGTGTAGATAATGTACGCAAGCTCGCTGGCTTCTTCCAGGTTGTCCGTGCGTTCCGCGCGAATCGCCGCTTGCTCGCGATCCATGCAGATCCGCTGCCCGCCGTAACCGGGCAACCGCTCCGTCAGTGCCGTCTGCTTCAGCAGCACCGCTGCCTCCGCATTCTCCGCAATGTAGGCGAGCCGCTCCTCCGGATGCGTCGGATCCAGCGGCACATACGCGCCCCCCGCTTTCATAATGCCGATCAGCCCGACCACCATCTCCCACGAGCGCTCCATGCATATCGCAACCCGGGTGCCGGGGATGACGCCATGACGGCGCAAATAACGGGCCAATCGGTTAGCCTGCTCATTCAATTCCCGGTAACTCCAGCTGCCTGTCCCCCACAGCACGGCGGGGGCCTCCGGCTGCTTGGCCGCTTGCTCCTCGAACAAGCGGTGAATGTGCTGCTCGCTTGCGTACTCCGCTGCGGTATCGTTCCACTCCGTAAGCATTTGATGCCGTTCCTCCACCGTCAAGAGCGTAAGTTCCGACAGCTTCCGTTCCGGCTCGGCCGCCATCGCTTCCAGCAACGTTTGCAGATGAGTCATCATTCGGGCAATCGTGTCATCTTCAAATCGTCCGTTGTACAATGCCTTGAACATGAGTTCAGTTCCCGGCACAATCATTAAGCTCAGCGGATAATTCACCCATGTATGGGAAACAACGTCGCTGATCGTAATGCCCTCGCTGGATTTCACAGTGGAATTGTCTACAGGATAGTTCTCAAAGACAAGAACACTTTCAAATAACGGTCGTCCTCTCGGCACTTCGCTCCAGCCTTGAATCTGCACCAGAGCGCTGTATTCATATTGACGCAGTTCAATTTGCTGCTCTTGAAGCCGCTTTAACCACGGCAGAAGTTCCTCCGCTGCACTAGCGTTCACACGCATCGGCAAAGTATTGATAAACAACCCTATCATAGACTCTACGCCATACAAATTACCGGAGCGCCCGGAAACGACAGTTCCGAAAACAACATCTTCCTCACCGCTGTATTTGCTTAGCAGCAGGGCCCATGCGCCTTGAATCAGCGTATTCAGCGTAAGCTGATGATTTCGTGCCAATGACTGAATTGCCGTCGTGCTTTCAGCAGAAAGTCTGAACAGTTGTTCATGGTATTCATCCTTACCACGCTCAGCCATTTTTTCCAGCTTATCCACCCCAAATGAGGTCGGCGCCCTGAAGCCTTGCAAGTGCTCTCGCCAGTATTGCTCCGCTTTCGACATATCCTGCTGCTGCAGCCATGCAATATAATCCTGATAAGGCTGCGGCAGCTCCACATCCATATGCTTCTTTTCGCGCAAAGCTTCATAATAAGTGAAAATTTCCCTAATGATCAAAGATAACGACCAACCGTCAAGCAGCAAGTGGTGGAAGCTCCATATGAATTGATGCGAATCCTCCGACATGCGGATTAAGGTCAGGCGCATCAACGGCGCTTTAGTCAGAGGGAAGCCTTTGAATCGGTCTTGCTCAAGAAAAGCGCCCAGCTGGAGCTCCTGATCATCTTGGCTCAAATGGCTCCAATCGCGCTGATCCCAAGGAAGCTCGACGGACTGCTTAACGATCTGAAGCAATTTTTTACGCCGTTCCCATACGAATGTCCGTAAAATAGGATGTCGTTCCAGCACCGTCTCCCATGCTGATTGAAAACAGAAACTGTCAAACTTTTCGCCATGAAACACACAGGTGAACTGGACGCTGTAAACGCCAGATTCGGCATCCAGCATGCTATGGAACAACATGCCTTCTTGCACAGGTGAAAGCGGATAAATCGTCTCGATATTTTTAGACATCCCGTGTGATCCTCTCTTTCCTATACTTGGAATTCTTTCAGATCATTCATGAGTGCGTCGAGGTCATTCTGATCCAGAGCCGCCTCAGGAAAATCGGAAGGCGTATATCCTCCCGCCCCGGACGATAAACAATGTTCCCCTATTGCTCTCAGCGCATCTATGAAGCCGCCTGCCAAACGCTCAATCGTGGAGCGATTATGGATGCCTTCACTATAGTTCCAGTCCACCCGCAGTTGGCCCTCGAAAACTCTGGCGTTGATCTCAAGCAAATAAGGCCTCACCCCCCTGGCGCTTCGTTCGGAATCGCTGCTTTCCGGAGCAATCCCAAACAAACTGACGCCATCCAGAACCTGATCGAATTGTCCCAAATAATTGAACAGCACTTCAGCGCGTCCCACATCCCGGAACATTCTTCTTGTGTCTTCATCCGCCAAATACCGCAGCAGACCGAATCCGATTCCGCCTCTCGGCACCTTCCTCACCTGTTCCTTGATGCTTTTGAGAACGTCACCCAGTCCTTCCGCTGTTCCCATATCCAACCGCAGTCTATAGATGCACGTAAACCATCCTACCGTCCGGGATACATCCAAATGCTCGAACAGCGCTTCCCGCCCGTGGCCTTCCACATCGATAACAGCCGAACGTTTTCCCGTCCACCGCTCGAAGGCTAGCAAAAGTGCGCTCAGCAGCACTTCCTGTGTCTGGGTCTGGTAAGCTTTCGGCACCTTCTGCATGAAATCCAGCGTTTCTTCCTCGCTAAGAGCGACTGAGACGCTTCGCACGTTCTGGACCTTATTGCAGCCGTCCGGACCATCAACCGGCAGACGATCTTCTTTTTCAAGGATCTGTTTTTTCCAATAATTGAGTTCATTCCTAACGTCACCGGAGTGAGCAAATTCCACCAATTGCCCTGCCCACTGCTTGAATGAAGTCGTTTTCGACGGAAGACGGATCTCCTCTCCTTGCCGCAGCTGCAAATAGGCGGTCTGTAAATCTTCCAGTAAAATTTGCCATGAAATCCCATCAACAACTAAATGATGGACGGCAATCAGAAAGCGGCTTCGTTTATCTGCTCCCAATTGAAAATGTGCAGCCCGCAGCAAAGGGCCATCTGCCACATGCAGGCTCCCTTGCAACTCCTCGATAATTTCATAAAACGCTGCGCTCTGCTCGCTTTCCGAATAGTCCGAAAGGTCGATCTGATGGATCGATACTTGCTCTGTTCCACTAAAATGCTCTTGTTCCCAGCCTTCCCCCGAAGGTGTAAATCGTAGTCGAAGAACATCATGTTGCCTCACCACACGTTGCAGCGCCTGCTCCAACACGTCCAGATCGACCGCTTCCTTCACCTCCAAGATCATCGAAAGATTGAAGTGATGCGCATCCTCCAAGCCCTGTTCGAAAAACCAAATCTGAATCGGGGTCAGCGGCACATTTCCTTCAATAGAACCTTGCTCCGCCTCAACAATTACATCCGTCTTGGCAACCTTGGCCAATTCCGCAATCGTAAGATGGTGAAAGAGCTCTTTGGGCGTAAAGCTCAACCCCTTTTGCTTGGCTTTGGCAATCAGCCGAATGGCGAGAATCGAGTCTCCCCCCGACTCAAAAAAGTTGTCATGCACGCCAATCTGCTCCAGATTCAGCACCTCAGCCCAAATCTGCGCCAACGTTTCTTCTACAGGCGTACGTGGTGCAGAAAATGGCTTGTCAACAGCTATTCTGTTTCTATCCGGTTCAGGCAGTGCTCGTCGATCTATTTTCCCATTTGGCGTCAAGGGCATTTCTTTCAGTATCACAAAAGCTGCCGGTATCATATAGTCGGGTAGTTTCTCTCTAAGCTTGGTCCGCAATTGACTGAGATGAATCGATCCGTCCGCTTGCGGCGACACATAAGCGACCAATCGCTTGCTTCCTGACGTATCCTGCTGTTCGATCACAATGGCTTCGCTTACATCGGGACATTGGAACAGCGCCGCTTCGATCTCGCCTAATTCGATGCGATATCCCCGGATTTTCACTAGCCGATCGATCCGTCCCAGAAACTCGATATTGCCGTCCGAACGGAATCGCACCCGATCCCCCGTTTTATATAGCTTGCCCGGGCCAAATGGATGATCGATGAAGGTTTCTTCGCTAAGCTCTGGCCTGTTCAAATAACCGAGTGCCAAGCCGTCCCCGCCAAGATACAGCTCGCCCGGCACGCCGATAGGCACCAGTTGCAAGTTGCGATCCAGAATATAAGCCGTGTTATTTTTTAACGGTCGGCCGATTGGAATATTCGTCTGAATCTCGCTTTCATCCCGGATTGGAAAGCAAGTTGAATACGTGGTATTCTCGGTTGGGCCGTAAACATCTATTAACTGACAGTCCAATTGCTGCAGTACCTTTTTGGCATGCAACTGCGACACGGCCTCACCCCCGGTCAACAAATGGCGGATCCCACGCAATCCTTCCAAATGATGCTCCACCATTTGATGGAAAAGGCCGGTTGTCATAAAAAGCGTAGTAACCCCATGCAAGCGAATGGTATCTCCGATTTCCTCGAGCGATACTTCCCTGGATGGAAATATGACGACTTTTCCGCCATTCAGCAGCGGAGCCCATATTTCAAAAGTAGCCGCATCGAAAGTTACGGGAGCCAGTTGCAGGTACACCTCATCCTGCGTAAATGGCACGTAGTCTGTTCCTTTGACCAGACGCACTACGCCTTGATGCGTCACCATCACACCCTTTGGCTTTCCGGTAGAGCCAGAAGTGTACATGATGTACGCCAAGTGCCCGGCTGCGGAAGCATGCGGCAAGTTCTCGATACGCTCCTCTTCTATTAAGGAGTCCAGAACTAGCGGTTCTACTTCCAACTCGCCAAACTTGCCAAGTGCGCCTTCCTTGACCACCACCACCTGAACTTGCGTATCCTCCAACATATACCGGAGCCGTTCCTGCGGATCATTCGCATCCATAGGCACATAAGCGCAACCCGCTTTGAGCACGGCGAGCATGCCTACCACCATGTCTGGTGAACGTTCCAAACCTAAGCCCACCTTTTGTCCAGGCTGTACGCCAAGATGGCGCAGGCGATGGGCTAATCGATTGGCCCGCTCATTCAATTCCCGATAAGTAATTTGCTCTTCCTTGAACACGATCGCTACCCGGTCGGGGCCTTGCGCCACTTGCTCCTCAAACAATGGATGAATGCCCGACTCCCTCGGGTAATCGGTTGCCGTATCATTCCACTCCACCAGCAGCTGCCTGCGCTCCCGCTCCGTGAGAATCGGCAGATCGCAAATCTTGCGCTCGCCCCCAGCCGCCATTTCTCCCAGCAAGGTCAACAAATGCTCCATCATTTGGGATATCGTTTCGTGATCAAAGCGGGAAGTATCATAGAGTATTTGAAAACGTAATTCAGCGCCAGGGGTCACGATGACATTGAGCGGGTAATTCGTCTGCTCGGAGAAACGGGCCACTTCGACTTTCAAGTCGCGCAGGCTTCCTTGCAGCAATGGATCCATCGGATAATTTTCATAGACCAGCACACTTTCGAACAAGGGTTGATCCTTCGGCGCTTCGCTCCATTTCTGAACCTCAACAAGCGGACTATATTCATACTGCTGCAATTCCATATAGCAGGATTGAATGTCTTTCAGCCAGGTAAGCATTTCGGATTGTTGAGGGATGTTGACTCGCATGGGCAAAGTGTTAATGAAGAGCCCCACCATGCTCTCCATCCCGGGCAAATCCCCCGAACGGCCGGATAGCACCGCACCGAACACCACATCTTCCTCTCCGCTGTATCGGCTCAACAGCAGCGCCCACGCCCCTTGCACAACGTTGTTTAGCGTTAATTGATGATGACGAACCAGCTTTTGAAGCGCTTTGGTCGTATCCTCTGACAACTTCCTGACATGCTCGCCGAAGCTGCCATGCCGCTCTCCGTTCCGGGAAATCCCCTTTGCCACAGTGAGTTCCGTCGGAACCGTGAAACCGGCAAGGTTTTTCCTCCAGTAGATTTCAGCCTGAGACAGGTCTTGCTCGTTCAACCACATAATATAGTCCCGATACCTACGGGGCCGATCAAGATACACCTCCGTTCCTTGGCTGAATGACTCATAAAAAGCGAAAATTTCTTGCAGGATCAAGGATGAAGACCAGCCATCCAGCAACAAATGATGGAAACTCCAAGTGAAATGATAGACATGATCTGAAAGTCGAATAACGATGAACCGCATGAGCGGAGTCTGCAGCGATGGGAAGCCGTTACGCCGATCTCTTTCCAGACATACTTCAATCTCTTGATCTTGTTCTTCCGGAGACATATGCCTCCAATCTTGCTCCTCCCAATCGGGCTGAACGTTCCGATAAACAACTTGCATCGGTTCCGACGTTTCTTCCCAGAAAAAAGAAGTTCTCAATATATCATGCCGATTCACAGCTTCCTGCCATGCGCGCTGAAAGGCCGATAAATCGAATTGGCCGATTAAACGATACGACATTTGTTCAACGTACACCTCGAAAGCAGCATCGTATAGCGCATGAAAGAGAATCCCTTTTTGCGTAAAAGACAGCGGGTAAATATCCTGGATGTTTCTTTCCAAATCCTTTGCGGTCGACACCATGATTATTGTCCTCCTTCTCTGGTTCGGGTTGCCCTAAAAAGCAACCTATCCAGCTCTTCCTGGTTCAAATTAACGCCTTCAAAATCCGATGGGGTATACCCGCCCGCATGGGATGACAAACAGTGTTCCATCAGCCATTTCAGCGCATCCATAAAGTCATTTGCCACACGCTCAATCGTCGACCTGCGATGGATGCTTTCGCTGTAATTCCAATCGATCCGCAGTTGTCCTTCCATAATCCTGGCATTAATCTCGAGCAGATAAGGCCTTAGCCCTCGAGAACTGCGGTCGGAATCGCTGTTTTCAGCCACCAGCTCGAATGATTTAACCTCAGCCAACACATTGTCGAACTGGCCGAGATAATTGAATACAACATCCGCTTGTTCAAGCGCTCGCAGCGATTCTCTTGCTTCCTGATCCCCCAGATATCGCAGCAAGCCGAAACCGAGTCCGCCATACGGTACTTTGCGCACTTGTTCCTTCATCGTTTTCAACACATCTCCGGGTTTTTCGGCGTTGCCCAAATCCAGGCGCAGTCTATAGAGACTCGTAAACCATCCTACCGTCCGGGATACATCGATCTGCTCGAATATTGGCTCTCGCCCGTGGCCTTCCAAATCGACGAGCAGCGAACGTTTGCCGAGCCATTGCTCGAAGGCCCTTGCCAGTGCGGCGAGCAGCACTTCCCGCAGCTGAGTGTGATACGCTCTAGGCACATCTTGCAATAAAGCTGTTGTTTCTTTGACTGGAAGAGTTGCAGACACCGTTTGCATCGTCCCGGCCCTATTCAAGCCGCCGGGATCATCGACAGGCAGGTGGCCGTTGTGAGCTAAATCCTGATTCTTCCAGAAGCTGAGCTCCTTGTTCAATGCCCCGGACTGGGCATAATCCGCCAATTGCTCGGCCCATTGTTTAAAGGATGTCGTTTTGGCTGGAAGTCTGACCTCTTCGCCTTGCCGCAGCTGCTCATATGCGGTTTGCAAATCTTCCATAATGATTTGCAAGGAGACTCCGTCCGCCACTAAATGATGGATGGCGATCAGCAATTGGCTTCGCCTGTCGGCTCCCATACAGAAATGCGCTACCCGCAGCAGCGGGCCATCCGTCACATGCAGGCTTCCCTGCAGTTCGCAGGCGAGAGTATGAAATGCAGCGGATTGCTCGCTTTCCGGGTAAGAAGAGAGATCGATGTGCGCGATCGATATAGGCTCTACACTCCCTCTGTTTTCTTGCTTCCAACCCTCACCAGAAGGAGTGAAACGCAACCGCAGCGCATCGTGATGAAGCACGACGCACTGCAGCGCCTGCTCCAAAAGCTCCAAATTCACAGCTTCTTTCGCTTCTACAACGATAGAGAGATTGAAATGATGCGCTTCCTCCAATTCTTGCTCAAAGAACCAGCGCTGAATCGGCGTTAACGGCACTGCTCCCGTTACAATGCCTTGTTCCGCCTCTACGCATGCATCCTTCTTAACAACCCTCGCCAATTCGGCGATTGTTCGGTGCTGGAATAGATCCTTCGGTGTAAAGTTCAGGCCTTTCTCTTTGACTTTGGCCATGACGCGAATAGCAAGGATAGAGTCTCCGCCTAACTCGAAGAAATTATCCTGCACGCCGACCTTCTCCAGATTCAACACTTCGCTCCAGACCTTGGCAAGCGCCTCCTCATTGGGAGTTCGAGGCGTTACATACTCATGGTCGGCACCCATCCTGCTCTTATCCGGTTCGGGCAGCGCACGGCGGTCTATTTTCCCGTTCGCGGTCACCGGCATCGCCTTGAGCTCCACGAATGCAGCCGGTATCATATACTCAGGCAGCCGTTCTTTCAGAAAAGTGCGCAGTTCTCCCATAGGTATCGAGCGATCCGCTGCAGGCACAATATACACGGCTAATTCCTTATCGCCGGATACTGGTTTATTGTGGACGGCAACAAGCGCTTCTTCCACATCCGGATGCTGATGGAGCACGGCTTCGATCTCGCCCAATTCCACACGGAACCCGCGAACTTTCACCTGATTATCCACCCGTCCCAGAAACTCGATGTTCCCGTCTGCCATGAACCGGGCTCTGTCGCCCGTCCGGTACATCTTGGCCCCTTCCCTTGCTCCGAAGAGGTCTACGACAAATCGCTCGGCCGTCAATTCCGGCGCGCCCGCATAGCCTTCTGCCAGGCATTCTCCGCCAATGTACAGCTCACCGGCTACCCCGACCGGACAGAGGTTCAGATTCCGGTCCGCAATATAGTACCGGGCATTCTGGATCGGTTTCCCGTACGGGATGCTCTTCTGCTCCGGATCCACCTCGCCGATCCGATAGAAGTTCGACCATACCGTCGCTTCTGTTCCGCCTCCCAAGCCCACCACTTCCGCTTGGGGGAAATGCGTGCGCAGCGCGTCCGGCAACTTTACCGGAATCCAGTCTCCGCTCAAAAACACGAGCCGGAGCTGGCTCCGTTTCGCCATTTCCGCTTGTCCGCCCAGGAACGGCACCACTTGCTGCAAAGCCGCCGGCGCCGAATCCCAGAATGTAATGCCGTCGTGGCATACATAATGCAGCAGCCGCTCCGGGTCTCTCACCTCATCATCATTCGCAATCCGGATCGATCCCCCTGCCGCCAACAGGCCGAAGAGATCGTACACCGATAAATCGAATCCGTACGAGGTGATCCACAACACCCGGTCACTGGCCCCCATTTCGAACGTTCGGTTAACCCACTCGATCAAATTGATGACCGGCTGATGCCGAACCATCACGCCTTTGGGTGTTCCCGTCGATCCTGACGTGTAGATAATGTACGCCAGCTCGCCGGCTTCCTCCAGGTTGTCCGCAAGCTCCGCGCGAATCGCCGCTTGCACTTGGTCCATACAGATCCGCTGCCCGCCGTAACCGGACAACCGCTCCGTCAGTGCCGTCTGCGTCAGCAGCACCGCTGCCTCCGCATTCTCCGTAATGTAGGCGAGCCGCTCCTCAGGATGCGTCGGATCCAGAGGCACATAGACGCCCCCCGCTTTCATAATGCCGAGCAGCCCGACCACCATCTCCCACGAGCGCTCCATGCATATCGCGACCCGGGTGCCGGGGATGACGCCATGACGGCGCAAATAACGGGCCAATCGGTTAGCCTGCTCATTCAATTCCCGGTAACTCCAGCTGCCTGTCCCCCACAGCACGGCGGGGGCCTCCGGCTGCTTGGCCGCTTGCTCCTCGAACAAGCGGTGAATGTGCTGCTCGCTTGCGTACTCCGCTGCGGTATCGTTCCACTCCGTCAGCATTTGATGCCGTTCCTCTACCGTCAAGAGCGTAAATTCTGACAGCTTCCGTTCCGGCCCGGCAATAGCTTCTTCCAATAAATGCCAAAAGTGGTCAGCTATCCGCAGCACCGTTTCTTCATTAAATAGATCGGTGTTGTATTCCCAGCTGCTGCATAATCCTTCATTTGTTACCGTGAACTGCACATTGAGATCAAATTTGGCAGTGCCGCTGTTCAATTCTTCCAATCGCATGTCTACGCCCGATAATTCCAACTTGAAAGGTGCGTTTTGCAGCACAAGCATCACTTGAAACAGAGGATGGCGGCTGAAATCCCGCTCCGGCTGCAATTCCTCCACTAATTTCTCAAAAGGCAGCTCCTGATGGGCAAATGCGCCAAGTGTCGCCTCGCGAACCCGGGCCAGCAGCTCACGATAACTTAAATCTCCCGAAACTTCTACATGCAGCGCCAATGTGTTTAGCATAAGGCCGATCAGCGGTTCCATCTCCAACCGGCTGCGGCCTGCTACCGGCGTGCCGACCACAATATTTTCCTGTTCCGTGTAGCGATACAGCAGCGTTTTTAATACCGATATCAAGGTCATGAACAGCGTTACGCCTTCCCTCTGACTGAATGCCTCAATCTGCTCCAGCAGCGAGTTAGGCCATATGAAATAACAAGCAGCTCCGTTGAAGCTTTGAATGGGCTTCCGAGGCCGATCCGTAGGCAAATCAAGTACCGTAGAAACTCCACTTAACTGTTCCTTCCAATAAGACAACAGCTGGTTCATACGTTCTCCTTGAAGCCGTTCCTTTTGCCACTGGGCAAAGTCACCGTATTGAATCGAAAGTTCAGGCAGCAGAGAAGGTTTGCCATGTATAAACGCCTCATATAGCACCGCCAGCTCCTGAAAGAAAATCCCCATCGACCAACCATCGAAAACCATATGATGCACATTGAACAGCAGAACATGCTTTTTCGAATCCAACTGTAACAACCTCATCCAGACCAGAGGACCCAAGTTTAATTCAAACCGATGCTGAGCTCCATCAGCCGCCTGCCTGCTTACTTCCTCTTCCTGTGCATGTTCAGCCATATGTTGCAAGTCGATCACTGTCAGTTCCGGCATGAGCTCGTCATGTACGGCTTGCAGCATCTCGCCGTTAATCATTTGAAAAGTAGTGCGAAGCACATCATGACGCCGGATGATAGCATATAAGCTGTTTTCCAAAACCTTGATATCCAAGGTACCCTCAAGTCGCACAGAGGCAGGCATGTTGTATACCGGACTCTCCGGATTTAGCTGGCTCATGAACCATAATCGCTCTTGCCCGAACGAGAGCGGAGCCCCGCCAGGATGATCTCGCTTCGGAATTTTTTCAAAATCTGATGCTTCCACACCTTCCGTCTGCAGCAGCCGCTGAAGCAAGTTCCGCTTTGTTTCCGATAAGCTCAGTAGGGTGTCAGACATACTCACTCGCCCCCTCGTTCCGATAACTGTGACTGTTCGATGAGCAATGCAGCCGCCTCCTCTTCGGAAATGCCGGATAATATCATGTACATTTCACATACTTTTTCCAACCGTTGCATATGAAGCGCATTCTGAGACCAATAGGCTATAATGCCAGTAATCGTTGGTGCTTTAAAAAATTGCATAAGAGGCAACTCCACTTGAAGATGTTCACCGATGCGCGCCGTTATTTGCGATGCCAGCAAAGAATGGCCTCCGATCTCAAAAAAATGATCGTGCACGCCCACTTTGTCTATGCCTAACACTTGACTCCAAACTTCTGCCAAAACTTTTTCAATAGGCGTCTGAGGAGCCACGTACGTGAACTGATTGCTGAATTCAGGCTTGGGCAGCGCATTACGGTCAACTTTTCCATTCGGCGTCAAAGGAATTTGATCCACACATACGAAGACGGAAGGCACCATATAATCTGGTAAACATGCTTGCATATAGAGCCTTAAGCTTTCCATAGTCGGGGAAGATTCCTGCTGCATGACGATATACGCCACTAAACGCTTGTCTTCTGCAATGTGCTCATGCAAAGTGGCTACTGCCTGACTGATAGATGGATGCTGCAGCAGCGCGTGCTCCACTTCGCCCAGTTCAATGCGGAATCCACGAAGCTTGATTTGGTGATCCTTCCGTTTTAAATACGCCAGATTTCCATCTCGGCGATAACGCACCAGATCTCCCGTTTTATACAACCTGGCTTCTGGATCGGAACGGAACGGATGCGGCACAAAGCTTTTTGCCGTCAGCTCCGGTTTGTTCCAATACCCTTTGGCCACCTGTACGCCGCCTATGTACAGCTCTCCCGGTATGCCAACCGGAACGGGCTCCATGTTAGCATCCAGCACATATAGCTCTGTATTGGCGATTGGTTTCCCTATAGGTACCGAGATTTCATCTTTTTCCGGCCTACAGATCCAAGCGCTTACATCGATGGCCGCTTCCGTCGGGCCGTATAAGTTGTACAGGTTCGCATTCAAGCGATGCAAAGCAGTAGTCATGATATCGTGTGGCAAAGCCTCTCCGCTGCATATCACCCTGGTGAGTGTTCGACAATTCGCCGATTCCGGATTTTCCAGAAAGATGCGCAGCATGGAAGGAACGAAATGCATGGTCGTAATCCGCTGCTCCTGAATCAATCTGGCCAAATAACTGGTATCCTTGTGCCCCTCCGGCCTCGCAATTACGAGGCATGCACCGCTCATCAAAGGCCAGAAAAATTCCCAAACCGATACATCGAAGCTAAACGGCGTTTTTTGCATGACACGATCTTCTTCCGTTAATTCGTAAGCGGATTGCATCCAATGCAGTCGATTGCATACCCCCCGATGCGTATTCATCACGCCTTTAGGCTTACCGGTGGAACCAGAAGTGTATATGATATACATCATGTCCTCAGGTGCGGCCAAAAGCTCTGGATTCGCAGTCTCTCCCGTCAGCCACAGCTGCCAATCACCGTCTAGGTGCAAAGACGAAATTTTTTGAGGCAACCGTAGCTGCAAGTGTTCCTGTGTAAGCACAATCGATACGCCCGAATCTTCCAGCATATCGTCAATCCGTTTTGCGGGATAATTCGGATCGATAGGAACGTAAGCCCCTCCAGATTTGATAATGCCGAGCAGTGCAACCATCATCTCCAGGGAACGTTCCATGAATACCCCCACCGGGTAATTGGCGCCTACACCTTGACGCCGCAAGTACCAGGCCAGTTGATTCGCTCTCTCATTCAGTTCCCTATAGGTCAGTTTTTCTTCTTCGAAGATCACCGCAATATGATCCGGCGTTTTCACAGCCTGCGCTTCAATGAGTTCATGAATAGTCGTTTCCGGAATTTCTACTGATGGCCCTTGCGCCCAATCCTCCAACAACAACTTCTTTTCTTGTTCTGTCATTAACGGCAGTTTCGCTAGTTTCATCCCCGGCTGAGCAATAACACACTCCAACAAATTCCGGAAATGCTCGGCCATGCGCACAATGGTATCTTCATCGAATAAATCCGTGTTGTACTCCCAACTGCTGAATAAACCATCGCTCGTCTCGGCGAACTGCACATTGAGATCGAATTTGGCCTTTCCGCTGCTTAATTCTTCCAAACGCACATCAAGCCCGGACAGGTTCAAGGTCAAAGGAGCATTTTGCAGAACAAACATCACTTGGAAAAGTGGGTGACGGCTCAAGTCCCGCTCCAGCTGCAATTCCTCCACCAATCGCTCAAAAGGAAGTTCTTGATGGGCCATGGCGCCCAACATCGCCTCCCGCACCTGGATCAGCAGTTCCTGAAAACTCAGCTCTCCCGATAGGTTGACATGCAAAGCCAATGTGTTGAGCAAGTGGCCTATTAAGGGTTCAATCTCAATCAGGGTGCGGCCAGCCACCGGCGTGCCGACGACAATATCTTCCTGTTCCGTGTATCGATGCAGGAGCGTTTTGAACACCGAAATCAGCGTAATGAACAGCGTAACGCCTTTCCTCTGACTGAAGGCTTCGACCTGCTCAAGCAATGAATCGGGCCAAGTAAACGTACATATCGCTCCATTGAAGCTTTGAATCGCTTTTCGGGGGCGATCGGTTGGCAAATCGAGCACTGTCGGCACGCCACTAAGCCGATCATTCCAATACGCCAACAGCTTATCAAGACGCTCATCTTGAAGCGTCTCCTTCTGCCACCTGGCGAAATCACCAAATTGAATAGGGAGCTCGGGCAGCGGCGAAGATTCTCCATGTAGAAAAGCCTCATACAGAACATCCATTTCTTGAAAAAAAACACCCATTGACCAGCCGTCAAAAATGATATGGTGCACGTTAAACAACAACACATGCTCATCCTTGGCCAACTTCAGAAGCCGATACCAAACAAGAGAGCCATGACTCAAATCAAAAAGATGGCGTGCTCCCGCAGCAGCCTGCCTGCTTATTTCCTCTTCCGCTTCATCTCTATGCATGTGTTCCAAATCGATCACCGCCAGCTCCGGCGCAAGTTCTTCATGTACAATCTGCAACAGCTGACCGTTGATCATTTGAAAAGAGGTGCGCAGCACTTCATGGCGTCTGATGATTTCATGCAAGCTTTTTTCCAAAGCCGCTATGTCCAGTTTCCCCTCAAGGCGCATAGCTGCTGGCATATTGTAAACCGCACTTTCTTGATTAAATTGATCGACAAACCACAACCTTTCTTGTCCAAAGGAAAGGGGAGCAACCGCTCGATCCGTTCTTCTTGGAATCCTGCGAGAAAGCGTGCTATTGCCTGGTTTCCCTTGTAGACGTCTTTCAAGCAAAGCTATTTGGGCTGGGGAAAGATCCACTGATCGGGCCGCCAAGTCGTTTTTCATCAATGTTCACCTCCTATTTGCTTCCTTCCAATTGTTCCTGTACTTCTACCTCATCCATCTCCCGGATCTCTGCCAATATCTTATTCTCAATCGATACCGACAAAAGTTCGATCGTTGGGTTATCAAACATTGTTTTTAACGGCAATTCAACGTCAAACGCCTCAGCGATCCTGGAAGTCACTTGAATCAACAACAGCGAATGACCGCCAAATTCGAAAAAGTTATCGTACACACCGATTTGCTCCAGATCGAGCACCTCGTTCCAGATCCCAACCAACGTTTCTTCGATTGGTGTTCGAGGTGCCACATACGCCAGATCTCCCTCTCTTCTGCTTCGATTCGGCTCAGGCAGCGCACGGCGATCAATTTTTCCATTCGCTGTCACTGGCATCCTTGGCAGTTCCACGAATAAAGCCGGTACCATGTACTCGGGCAACTTCTCCTTTAAATATCTGCGCAATTCTTCGACAGGAATGGATTGCTCCGGTTGTGGTACGATGTACGCTACAAGTTCCTTGGATCGATCTCTGTCACCTAAAGCCGGTTTGTCTTTCGCTATAATCAACGCTTCTTCGACGTCCGGATGTTGAGTGAGCACGGCTTCTATCTCGCCCAATTCCACACGGAACCCGCGAACCTTTACCTGGTTATCCACACGTCCCAGAAACTCGATGTTTCCATCTTCCCAGAATCGGGCGCTATCTCCCGTCCGGTACATTCTTGCTCCTTTGCTGATTCCGTATGGATCCGCTATAAAGCGATCGGATGTCAATTCAGGCGAGCCCGCATATCCTTCTGCCAAGCATTCCCCTCCGATATACAGATCTCCCGCAACGCCGATCGGACACGGGTTCAAATTCGAATCCAGAATGTAGTACCTGGCGTTCTGAATCGGCTTCCCGTAAGGGATACTATTCTGCTCCGGTTCCACCACTCCGATCCGGTAGAAGTTGGACCATACCGTCGCCTCCGTTCCGCCGCCCAGACCCACAACCTCAACTTTCGGGAAATGTGACTTCAACACGTCCGGAAGTTTGACCGGAATCCAGTCTCCGCTCAGAAAGACAAGCCTCAGCTGGCTTTGCATCGTTCTTTCCGCCTGTTCGTCCAGGAACGGCACTAGTTGCTGCAGAGCCGCCGGCGCCGAATCCCAGAACGTAATCCCGCCGTTGCATAACTCATCCAGCAGCCGTTCCGGGTCTCTCACCTCATCTTCATTGGCGATGCGGATAGAGCCGCCCGCAGCCAACAGGCCGAAGAGATCATACACCGATAAATCGAATCCGTACGAGGTCGTCCAGAGAACGCGGTCGCTTTCCCCGACCTCGAAGGTCTTGTTGACCCACTCGATCAAATTAATCACCGGTTGATGGCGCACCATCACGCCTTTGGGCGTTCCGGTCGATCCCGACGTGTAGATGATATACGCAAGCTCGCCTGCCCCTTCCAGATTATGGACGCTTTCCTCGCGAATCGCAGTTGTCTCTAGATCCACGCAGACACGTTGGCCTCCATATGACTGCAATCGCGCCGTTAATCCAGATTGCGTCAGCAGAACGGTTGCTTCCGCATTCTCCACAATATAAGCAAGCCGTTCCGCAGGATATGCCGGATCAAGAGGCACATAAGCGCCTCCCGCTTTCAGTATCGCCAGCAGGCCTACGACCATTTCCCAGGATCGTTCCATGCATATAGCGACCCGTGTGTCGGAGCTGACTCCCTTGCTGCGCAAGTAATGGGCCAATTGGTTGGCCTGTTCGTTCAACTCCATGTAGCTCCAGCGTTTCTCTCCCCACAGCACAGCCAGCGCACCCGGATTTCGCTCCGCTTGCTCCTCGAATATCCGGTGCATTTTCTCGTCTCTTGTGTACTCCTTGGCGGTGTCGTTCCATTCGGCAAGCAGTTGGCGGCGCTCTTGTTCGCCGAGCATTGGCAATTCCGAGAGCTTCCGATCCGGCTGGACCGCAATGCCTTTCAACAAGTTCAGATAATGTTCGGCCATACGCGCCACCGTTGTTTCGTCAAATAAATCCGTTTTGTATTGAAAGCCTGCGAGTAGCGAGGTGGCATCGACTTGTAAAGTTAAATCAAATTGACCTTCCAGTTGCGGGAGATCCAGAGGCTCCAGCGTAAGCCCTCCCCATGCCAGTCGCGCATTAGGATCGCCTATAATAAAAGAAGTTAGCTCATTCGCTTCAAGTCTGGGAGCTCTCTGATAAACAAAAAGCGATTGAATAATCGGAGAATGATTGGAGTCACGCTCAGGTTGCAGCTTCTCAACCAAAAGCGGAAAAGGATAGTCTTGATGCTCGATGGAAGCTAACAGTTTGTTCCAAACCTGACCTAGGTATTGGTTGCAAACAGGATCGCTGCCGAGGTCTGAACGCACAACGATTGGATTGACAAAATAGCCCACTACACCTCGAAAATCGCTTCTGCTTCTTCCTGCGACCGGGGTTCCCACAATGACATCGTGTTGGCCTGTATAACGGCTGAGCAGGATTTGATAAGCACTCAACAAAATCGTGTTAAGTGTAATGCCCAGCTTTTTCCCAAGGATCTCTAATTCCCGTCCCAGCGCCGGGTTTATTTGAAATTTATACGTAGCGGCCAAATCTTTCCGTTTCGACCTTACAGGAGGAAAATTTAATTTCGGTAATTCTCCGCCTAATTGGACTTGCCAATAATCCCAAGAGCGTTTGGCTTGCGGTCCGGACAGCAGCTCATTTTGCCATTGAATGAAATCGATATATGTTGCGGTAAGAGGGGGTAAAGCAGCGTCCATTCCGAACTCCTTTGCTGCATAGAGCACGCACAGTTCATCCAGAATGACGGCCAATGACCAGAAGTCAATCGCGATATGATGAAAATTTGCCAAGATAACCTGCTCGCCGGGTCGGTTAAATAGTTTGACTCTGAATACTGGACCCTTTTCAAGATCGAAAGGAGCGTGCAGTTCATCAGTCAGACTTTGTCTGAACGTCTCTTCCTCCTGATCAGCGGCATTAATTTGTTCAAAAGGAACCGGCATACGTTCGTGAACTTTTTGCATGGGTGTGCCATGTTGAATGGCATAAGTCGTTCGAAGGGCGGGATGCCGGGCCATCAACGCAGCAAATGCGCTCTGTAAAGCAGCTGTATTCACTTCGGATGTCGTTCTCGCAGCGAAATGCATATTGTACGACGAGCTCTCCGGAGACAACTGGTAAATAAACCAAAGCGCTCGTTGACCGAAGCTTAATGGATGAAATTCGTCGACCGCAAGATTCCGTTGATTCCCTGCAAATCCTTGTTGCAAAGGCATTTGTCCCATTCAGTTCTCTCCCTTAATCTTTTATTAATTTCTTGTAAATATTTCTAATTTCAACAAAATAATGCTTTGTTCTATGTTTAGAATAACAAGGATTTCGTCCTTTCTCACCGAAAATTGTAGTGAACAAGACCGCATATTATTTGCAGGTTTCCGCAGATGAACCCACTTTATTCGGCTAATGCCCGCGTATGCATGTCAATTAGAGACGCAGGAAAAACCTAGCAGAAAATCACCGCTAGGTCCTTTGCTTTACTGTGCTATGCGTTACGTTTGCGCAAATGGAGGGAACTTAAGTATGGGGTTCCAACCGCTGTTAAAGTCGTGTTCCTTGATTGGACAAGGTGGTGCGAACACGACTTTAAAGGCGGCCGCTATCGCTTTTTCACCCCACACCCATTCCCACTTCTGTTCTACTTTGTGCTAACTTCCACTTCTCTTTCCCCTAACCTGTCTTCAATCCGGTATTCATATCCATGAACTCCCCTGTAAGAGTAAGATTCCGGGTACATTTCGCCTCCGTAAGCTTCGCAGGAAAGCCGAGGAGGTACTGCCGGACCGCCAATTCCTCATGCACAGCGATATCGATGGAACTACGGTGCCTTATTCCACGATAACGTCCCTTTTCTCCCCCTGAAGAGGAACTGTGGTGCGTTAAATGAGCGAAAACATGCCTGAAACCCAGCATTTCCTGCTCATAACGCACTGTAGTTCCGCGAAATGTCCATACAACCGAAAATACCGCCGCATAACGCATCTACGTTCCGCTCACCCATGCCAAAAGACGATCCATCGCAGTCGAGGCGGTATTTCAATACTCCAAACCGCAGTGGCACTTCTGGATCTTCGACGTCCATCCTGCCAAATGCCCGCGCCACACGATGCGTGCGGAATCTCTTGCCTGCCTTAAGAACAACCTAGCCTGCGGCCAGGTCATTGTCTAAACCGGATACAGGGCTCCAGGCGCTGTTGAAACTCCTGTTACCCGAATCATTTTTTGTGGTATCCGCCCTATATCCATCCCCTCCTCTGTTCTGCTTTCAGGGCGCAATTCACACCTATGTACTTGACCGTTTCCCCGTCAGTTCCATGATGCGCTCCGCCCACGCCAAAAAGTCTGCCCCAAAAAAGGGCAGACTTTAGCTGCTGGTTGAGCTATGAACAGGGATGCTTCATACTGAGATGATCTTACGAGTTAGGCACACCAGGTCTAGCCCAGACCAAATGGATCGTGCCGAAAAAGTAATGCTCCGCTCGCTCAACAATCATGCCTGATTGTTCAATGATCTTCATCATGTCTCTGTCAATACGGCATCCGGAAAATTTGCTTACAACCGGATTTGATATTTTTTGGAGAGTGCCAAGGATCGGATTCGCGCCGATTCCATGTTCCATGAGCAATATACGACCATCTTTTCGGCACCAGCCTTGGAATTTGCGTAGAACTAGCTCCGGGTTTGAATAACTGCATAAGGAAAGTGTGGAGACAATGGTGTCGAACGAGTTTTCATGACATTCAAGCGTCTCTATGTCACTTTGCAAAAAAGCAGCACATAACCCAAACTCTTCGGCTGCCCTTTTGGCTCTTATAAGCATCTCCGGGCTAAAATCGACAGCATTTATCCTCGTTAGAGACGGATCGTAGTAAGGGAAATTGGCTCCTGCACCGACCCCTACCTCGAGTACATCCCCTTTAACATCTTGAAGTAATTGACTCCTCCAATGCGACAAAATCATTTTTTTCCGGTTCTCTTCGTACATGCCGGCTTGCTTATCGAATTTTCTGATTAAATCCTCCTTTTTTATTAGATCCACTTCCTTATCTTGATTTAATTTGAACGCCAATCTAGTTTGCGCGAAGCGATGAATATTGCAATGAATAACCAGAGAAGCAACGCCCCAAGAAATATCCAAAATTTCATTTCGAATGTGTTGTTAAGGACTTCCGTCAAGACAAGAGCTGCTTCCCCGGTCGGGAGGAGGTAGGAGGTTATTTTCAAGAACACCGGCAATTGCTCCAATGGCAGAAGCACAGGACTGAGGAATGTTACAGCCAGATAAGGCAGGTATGAAAATATGGCGAAATGCCCCATATGCTTCGCATGGCTTCCTAACGTATTTCCCACTATCGTCATACTGCTGGCAGCGAGCATCGCGATCGGTGCGACGATGAGCAGCGTAGCCAAAGGTACGCCAAGAAACACATATCCAATGACTAAGCTGCTCAGTAGTGCAGGTATCGCAAAAATAATAGATTCAACAAAAACGGCGGCCATAAATGCGCCTTTATGAACAGATAAGCTGCCATAATAGTCGAGCTCTCCTTCAATTTTCATCAGAGCCGTTCGTTGAATGGAGAAGCTCACACTTCCAAAACTGACCGTCATGACAATATTCCCGGCAAGCAGCCAATGGGATTCAGGGCCAACGCCAACATACTTGTTCATGATCCAGAATAACCCCAGCGGGAGTACGATCCCCATTAACAATAAGAATGGAGCCGCCGAACGAATATCTGTAACCAGCACCCTTAACAATAAACCGAATTGGTGAAACCAGGATAACCTCGTTTGGACCGAAGATACAGACGCCGTGTAAGACAAAGCTTTAGCTTCCAATTTTCTCCCTCCCGCTTATTTCAAAATAAATATCCTCTAGATTTGGCGTAATAATCCTGAAGTCTTCCAGTGCACTCAGATTAGGGAGCAGGTAAGTGATTGCTTCTTCTACTTTAGCCTGCGGAAGCATGATAATATGGCGATTTTGGCTGGAATGCAGCACATTTGGCCATTTGTGCAGCAAATCTGCCACCTTTTTCTCCGAATCGGAGCGAGATATCAGCTCCAGCCGTATCTGTTGATCTGTCTCCGCTTTTAATTCAGATGGCGTTCCTTGAACAATGATTCGGCCATTTTGCATAATCGCTACCTGATCGAGCGTTTGTTCTGCTTCTACAACATTATGCGTAACGAGAATAACAGTTCTTCCAGAATTGGCTGCTTCCCGGATACGTTTCCACACAACACGCCGGATTTCCGGATCGAGATCATTCGTCGGTTCATCCAGAATCACGATCGGGCGGTCTCCAATTAGCGTAATGGCAATGGCGACAAGTCTTCGCAAGCCACCTGAGAGAAATTGTATTTTTTTATCTGCATGAGGAATTAGATTGAAATCCTCCATAAATCGATCAGCATCCTGGCGAGCTTTGGCCCAGGAAAGTCCGCGCAATCGTCCGGTCGTTGAAATAATCTCGTGAGGCTTGGTCTGCATCGGCAGCCATACGCTTTGCGGTTGCATAACAACCCAATTGCTGGCCTGTTTGGCATTTTGAATCAGATCAATATTGAATAACTCAATACTTCCGCTTGATGGTTTGATCAAACCCGCCAGTTGACGAACTAATGTGGACTTCCCTGCGCCGTTCGGTCCAAGCAGACCAAAGACTTGCCCTTGATTAATCGTAAAGCTGAGGTTATCATTAGCCGGCGATTTATTGGACTGGTAATACTTAACGAGATTGTTAATTTTATAAGCGACGCTGGACACGGAAACCACCCTTTCCTATTGAACTAAAGCGTGCTAGTTACTACTGAAACGGTTATCCTTTTCAATTTCGGCAAGCCATGGAATCGGTGGCAAAACATGAGGTGCGGGACGCGGATCTTTGGAGATATTGAGAATGTTGCAGCCTATTTCATATAAAACTTCCAAGTACTCTGGACGCCAAGCGCCTATCATCTGGCTGCCAAGCAGCGTGTTAAAGGCAATGCAACTCATCTTGAGCGCTTCGGTATGCGATCGGCCAGCTTGGATTAATACGTTAGTCAAGGTCTCAACTTCAGTCTGTGTATAGCGGTTTAACACTTCAATACTTTCGGGCGGATGTCTCGCCGGAGAACCTAATAATTGCATGACCAAACGATTGTAGAGATGATAAATATCGGTCTGGGCAAGAATATTGGTGATCGTAAATACCCAGCCACGAAGCTGATCTTCAGGATTATCGCTGCTTGAAAGAGCAAGGCAACGCACCTGCTGCAGATAAGTAAATCCCGATTCAACGGTGGCCGTAAACAACTGCGCCTTGGAACCGTAGTAGTGGTGAACCAACCCATAACTAACTCCGGCTTCTGCTGCAATGCTAGATATTTTTGTGCCTAAATAACCTGTGTGGACGAAATTGCTTAAGGCGGAACCGAGTATTTTATTACGCTGGATAACAAGCAACTTGCTTGATTGATTATCTTCTGTGATTTCTGTCAATTTACTGCTCCTATGATTAATTTCATGTTTTTTCTCATATTTGTGATCTTCTTGGCCCATAACAAATTCACCTCCTTCAAAATATTCAGATTGATCGATCAGTCAATCAAAATATTGCTATTTATATTATGCATAATCAGGAATTACGTGTCAATAAATTCCATGGTAAATAATAGTTAAATTTCCACGCTAAATTATCGTTAATTGTATTGACATTTTTTTCTAATTATCATAGATTCTATTTATGCCATGCGGATTTACTAGTGTAACGCAATTTTCCTTACATTGCAGCGTCAGATAATTAGCATCTCCACCTACAAATAGATACGTTTTGTATCAAAATTTGCGTATTGTAATCGACAATTTCTGGATGAAGGGGATGATTAATTATGATAAAAGATAGGTTAAAGGGGGTATTCATAACAAACAAATAGGTTCTTTTATCGTTATCTCAGCATATTCAGCCATTCTCCTTGAAAAATTAGAAATGGACCTGTTCGAACAGGACTGCTCGACTTTCACAGCTTCGTTTTTCAAAGTATGTAGAAAAATAACTGTTGCGAGGAGATAAGCATGGTTCAAATTATGATCGTTGATGACTACTCATTAGTTGGCGAGGGTTTGAAAACCTTAATTGAACAAGAGGATGACATGGGCGTTACGGTAGTATCTTCCATACTGGAAACTTTGGAACATATGCGAAAAAGAACGATTGATGTCATTTTGATTGATGTCAAAAAATCGATTATTCATGAGATCGAATCCACTCGTCAGGTTCATGCCCTATATGATAAAACCCCCATTCTCATTTATTCCGGCTTTGATTTAAGCCCATATTATAATCTTCTTGTCGAATCAGGCATATCGGGTTTTTTAAGCAAAAAATCTACCAGGGAACAACTTATTACCGCTATCCGATGTGCGCATCACGGGGAGACCGTCATTCCTACCTTGCTTTTCAAGCAACTAAGAAGAACCGATATTCGAGTCATGCTCTCAGGAGAAGGGACTGCCGCGGAAGAAATATCTATCAACGAAAAGGAACAAGCAATCCTTCAAGAAGTCATTAAAGGCAAGAGCAACAAAGAAGTAGCATCCACCTTATTAATGAGCCAAAGAGCAGTTGAATACCATTTGACTCAAATATTCAGTAAATTAAATGTCCGGTCTAGGGTAGAAGCTATTAACATCGCAAAGCACCACGGACTGATTTCAGAAATTCATTGTTGAGAGAAAATACGTGAACATTGTCGATAACTTCTCCGATTTTCGGCTCCGGCAGTTTGGTTGGAACAACCGTCTCTTCCGTTTCGGATGGTTTGGAGGCAGACACCGAACAACCCTTGGATGCAAGATTTGCATCCAAGGGCTGTTCGATTGTTAGCCTGTTCATCAACTCGCAACCTCTATTAGAAAAAACAGCCTTTTCGCATGCTAGAGCAAGCGAAAGGCCGTAGGTGGTATCTACTTTATTTTTCTAGAATGTTGGTTAATGCTTGCGCCGCTTCAGCGCGGGAAAGGTTGCTCGATGGAGCGAATAGTCCTTGATCTCTACCCTGAAGAAGTCCTTTTGCGAATGCTGCACTCACTTGATGAATAGCCCATGGACTGATGGATGCTTGATCGGTATATTCTGCTGGAGTGTCCGAGGACAGCTTCGTACCGGTTTTCATCTCATACGCTCGCACGAGGATAACTGCCATTTCTTCACGGCTGATCGCTGCGTTTGGAGCAAAAGTGTCACTGTCGTAGCCTTGAATCAATCCGGATTCATATGCGGCGGACAATGCAGATGCATACCAGGCTCCTGCAGCAACATCTTTGAATTCATGCTGGGATTTAGCTTTTATCTCAAGTGCACGAACGATCATGCTGGCAAACTCTGCGCGTGTTACGTTTCTGTTTGGTTCGAAGGTATCGTCTGATACGCCTTCAATGACATGCTTTGCCGCCATCTTGAGGATAGCATTCGCTGCCCAACTAGTAGAAGCAACGTCTGAGAACGACTTTTTATACTCCAGAACGGCATACTTGCTGAAGTGGGAGACTTCAACGACAAGATATCCGTCTTCGAAACGGCTAGGCACATATTCCAGCGTTCCGTCATCTGCAATATAGTACACGCCCAAGAGGTCTTTGGAGACTCCCTCTTTTACCTTAAACCGTAGAGTAACAGGGGTGTCAAATTGGCTCAGCTTTGTCTGTGAGCCGTCTTTGCCCACAATCGCCAAAGTAAACTCTAGAACCTCACCTGGGGCCGTTAACACTGCACGGGCCTTCTCGCTGGATTTGCCTAATAACGTGGTTTGATCCTGCCCAGAGACGCTGGTTATCAACAATTGGATATTTCCGTCAGTAATGCCCTTGCCAGCCGCCAATTTCCGCAGAGCTTCAAGCGTTTGCTTTGGCAGGTCAATGGAGACATTCTGATGTTGAATCGTTAGCTTGTTGTCGCCTACGATCTGTGCCGCATTCACTGGCAGAAGAATCTCCTTTTTCCCTTGATCTACCGTAATCAAGACTCTACCATTTGAAGCTGTTTTTAACGCAGCCTCGTCTACAATTACCTTGGTATCATTGTTGTTGTTCGATCCAAGAGCAGCATTAATCGTTGTTGACGATTCATTTCTTGAAGATGAACTGGAAGTGCTGACCGTAACTGTCGGCAAGTAAACTTTCTCGAACTGTCCAAGGGTGTTCTTCACCACGAGCGCCAACTGATTGGCGGCGTAAACTCCACTCGGCAATGAAATGTTGATGGTTTGCTGGCTTCCGGACGCCACGGTCTCATATAGTTTTACGTTGTCATTAAATACTTGCACCTGTGCACCGGATTGTGCAGTGAATTCGATCGAAAGCTGATTGGTTACAGAAACATCCTTTACAGGATAAGAAACTTCAGTAAGGACGCTTCCTTTCACAAGCGTTTTTGTTACCACGTTGTTCAGACTTACGCTGTCCAAGTTCACGCGGTCGTAGCTTCCTTGACCTGCCGGATTCACCACGTCAGCCATTCTGATAACCAATTCGGCTGCTTCCGCTCTTGTCAGCAGTTTATTAGCATCATAAAGCGTGTTGGATACGGCGCTGACATCCACGCCAAGCGCGCTTCCCAGCATTTTCAACGCGGTATTGGCAGTGAGGTTGCCGGTATTTGCTGTGATGCTGCCACCGATCTTGGCATTACTCAATACCGCAGCAAATTCCATTGCGGACATGGTGTCTGCCGGTTTGAAATGATCGCTGTCTACTCCGCTCATATAGCCGAGATGCACAGCTTCATTGATGTAGCTGAGTCGAGAATCGTTTGCAGTATCGGCAAACAATACCTTCCCGCTGATCGCTTCCAGAAGTTTAGACTCGTCTTTCATGATTTTCAGAATCCGATAATCCTTATCAACGATTTTATCTTCCATAAGAGCACTCACGGCGAATGCCGTATCTTGTTGCTGGAATGCCTGAAACATCCAGATGTTGCTGCCGTTGCCGCCTGCTCTGCGGAACTGTGCAAGCATCATTTTGTACCATACGTCCTTGATCGCTTGATAATGTGCATCGCTTGGTTCTACTTCATGGCCTGTCAAATCACGGATTGCATTTGTCGCTCTCAGCCCGAACTCCTGTAACAGGACAGGACGATTGTTTTTCTTGGCTTCTTGCGCAAAGTTCGTAACAAAGTCGTCCATTTTGAAGTAAGACATAATGTCATTTACGGTTGCCCAATGTTCATTCGGATACGGGTGAAATGAAACGCTATCCAGATTGTCCTGGATTTGCGTCAGCACAGGGTTTTGGCCGAAGCCTGATGTAAGCCCTGCAAAACCTTGATAGCCCTGGCCTTCGGCGCCTGCGATCACAAGATGGTTGCTATCTTTGGATTTAATATAACCAGCGATGGAGTTAAGCCATGATCCCATCTTCTCGCCAGTCGGGTCCCATTGGGACAGATCAGATGACTTATCGTCGCTTCGATCCATTCTCGGTTCATTCATGATGTCCCAAGCAAAGATCGTCGGATCATCCTTGTACTTCAAATTATTCGCAGTATTCGTACGGTTCGTTACATAGTCGATGTAATTTTTGAAAATCGTTTGAGCTGCCTCGTTTGAGTAGAAGTTCAATACGTCAATATTGAGCGATTTGGCAATAGCGCGCATGCCGCCATAGTCTCCCCAATAATTGGAAAGTGTTGGAATCACCTTCAAATTATAACGTTTGGCCGTGTTTAAAATATAGTCAAAACGTTTGAACTGATCTTCGTTAAAAGTGCTGTAATCTCCATTATAGAAAGTATATTTGTCAGAAAGATTCGTGTTGAACAGCCAGGTTCTTACGACTGTCATGCCCAGTTTTTGAGCTTCGGAAAAGTTCATATTGACAAGTTGTTCAAAAGTGATGCTAGTACCTGTAGGAATCACTTTCTCTAGTTTGCGGCCATCCGTCGTAAATTCGACGACTTTTTGGTTGCTGCCAGTCGTACTCGGATAGAAGAACGGAAGATTGTAAGTATTATATCCGACAAAATCAAATTTCTTCTGTCCAAGCATAAAATCCGATCCGTTTCGCGTAACCATAGGAGCATCGCTCGTGCCATTGTGTACAATAACGTCGATAAATTCGGTCGTTAACTGGCCTTGGTTGTCCTTGACGTCAATGATAAGTGTATAGACGCCATCAGCCAGCGAAGTTGTATCGAATGAAGCGCTGTATCGGTTGCCAGACGATAATGTCATTGGATATTTAGTGCCATTCACTTCAAGAGTCGCTGAATGGATGCCGGCCGGGTTCACGATGTCAGCCGTAACGTCATATACACTTGAAATAACTGAATATGCTTCTGGATTGACAAAGGCGATATTCGTCGCACTGTTTTTAACTTGAACTTCCAGTTCCTGGCTGGTTGTTGCACCAGTACTGGAGGCTGCTTGCAGTGTCAGTTTGTAAAAGCCGTCTTGAACTGCTGTGCTGTCCCACTGACCAACATATTTGCCGTTTGTCAACGTCAGCGGCACGTTGCCTGTCGGTGTTACGATCATTGCAGATTCCACCTGCTGACCCGGAGGCACTAGCAGGTTCGCTTCCAGATTCACGGTGCCGGACACCTTATCGTTGGCGGCTGGGGCAGTGATATTGGATTGGAATGTCTTATAGGTAATCAGTTGTACGTTGTCCACATATATAGGGCCTGAATATGTGATGAAGTATCCGGCCAATCGGATAATGAGCTGACCACTGTCATTGCGTTTGGTACTATTCAGTGGAGCTGTTACGTGTGTCTTTAGATATTGCTTATCACCTATCGTAATAGGTGTCAGCTCCGACAACTTGTAGTCTCGGTGAGCCTGAAATTCATAATAATTCTTATCCAATACAGTTCCGATCTTGGCAATGCCGTTTGGAGATTTTGCTTTGATTTCGATTGGTAAAAAGACGTCGTATTCAACTTTCTCATAAGTCGATAAATCAAATTTCGAGTTAGCTTCTCCGGATATCCAAGTTCCGATGTTCGTTTCATCAAAGTTTCCGCCTGTAAAATCGACATTAACTTGTAGTGCGCCATCCGTCAGATCATTGCTGTATTTTACAGGATAATTGGTTTGAAACGCGCCTCCCCATGCATCAAACCAACCGTTGTTGTTCGTATCGAATGTATAAGTATAATCACTGCCAGGTACCGGTTTGGTATAATCGGTTGCAGGCGCTTCCTTCTGCGAAGGAGGTTTCGGCGTAGTCGGTTCCGTATTCGAACCGTTGGATGCCAAAGTAATGTTGTCCATATACAAATTGCCGCTGAAAGTAGCGGATTGTCCCGCCAGCTTCACAACAAGCTGCTTGAATGTAGCTAGCTTGGCGGTCGGAATGCCCGAGAAATCAGTCGATACATGAAGCTTCTGATAATCAACGCCGTTAACCTGCTTGTAGACCGGGCTTTGGTTGATTGTAATATTATAGCTATCTTTAAATTGTTGCCAACTTGGATCGTTCATCCCCAACTGAAGGGCAAACTTGCCTGTTAACGATGTCGGAACATATACATCCAGATCAAGCTTGCTATACTGGCTTAAATCGATGGCGGAGGAACCGTTTACATTTATGCCAACCGCGGCCTCCTGCCAGCTTCCTCCATTGAAGTCCACCGGAACCGCCAATGAATAGGTGTTTCCTGTTACCGACATATCCTCGTTTACCGCTACCGGATTCGACGCACCGCCCCATGCAGGTCCCCATCCTTGAACCGCTCCGGCTTCAAAGTCATAGGAGATGTCGCTTTTGGAAGTTAACTTGATGTTGTCGATATACAAATTGCCGGTGAAAGTAGCAGATTGTCCCGCCAGCTTCACAACAAGCTGCTTGAATATAGCTAGCTTGGCGGCCGAAATGGTCGAGAAATCTGTCGTTACATGAAGTTTTTGATAATCAACGCCGTTGACCTGCTTGTAGACAGGGCTTTGGTTGATTGTAATATTGTAATTCGCTGCAAACTTTTCCCAACTCGGATCATTCATCGCTAACTCAACGGCAAACTTGCCTGTTAACGATGTCGGAACATATACATCCAGATCAAGCTTGCTGTACTGGCTTAAATCGATCGCGGAGGAACCGTTTACATTTATGCCAACCACAGCATCCTGCCAGTTTCCTCCATTGAAGACCACCGGGATCGCCAATGAATAGGTGTTTCCTGTTACCGACATATCCTCGTTTACCGCTACCGGATTCGACGCACCGCCCCATGCAGGACCCCATCCTTGAACCGTTCCATCTTCAAAGTCATAATTAATGCTTGCTGCCGCTGCGTGAGCAACATTGGCGGGAACAAGACCAAATGGCACTAAAGTCAGCACAAGAAGTACGCTGAGCCATGTGGCAAATCCCTTTTTCCATTTCCTTGCTATCATTGCATATCCCCCTCTGATAAATTGCTATCGATTTTTGTCGATGGATGAAAAATTACGGACTAGATTTATAAACACACATTCTAACTTTTTTAATACTCCTACCTCCAATCATTCAATTTTGTTAGCACTAAAAAATAACAAATAATTTCGCATATTTAAATTGTAAGCGCTCTAAATTAAATTGTACAGTATTTTTTGACGAAAAATGAAATATATTTGCATTTTTTTCGAAAAGATATTTATTTGTTAGTATTCCAAGCTAACAATTTACAGAATAAAATGTCAAAAAAACCAGTTTCTGATTCGTCGTCTACAAAATGACCAATCAGCCATGGTAAACTTGATCCCTCCCTCTGGATTTAGCCTCGTATCTTGCCTATCGACGAATGAAATGGAAGGTGCGCGCCCCTTTGCGTCAAGGAGATAAACGCCTAAAATTTCAGGCAGACGAAGACCCGCCACCGGCGTATGATAGGCCGTCGCAGTTGGGATGAATATATACTTCGCAATGGAGAGTATGTAGTACTTGTTGATGATGCATTTGAACAGGAAGACTTAACGAAAGTGTACTTCGGAGAAGATTTAGAAACGATCCCCTAGCATACCTTCAAAAACTTGAAAGTTGAAAAAAAAGAGCAGGGCCCCTCCGGATCTCAACATCACCGAAGAAGAATATACCCTGCTCATGAATCGTTTACTATTCAACCACAATAAACTTGATTCCGCCCTCTGGTTTTCGCCTCGTACAAATGCTTATCGGCTAAAGCAACTAGTTCGTCAGCCTTCATGCCTTGTTCAGGGATAACGGAATCCCCCCCAATACTTACGGTTACGCAGTCAGCCGCTTTCGAACCGGTATGCGGAATATTCAATCGCTTTACTGCGTCGCACAAAGCTTGCGCGATGGCAACTAAATCCGTCTCATGCGACCCGAACAGCAGCACCCCGAATTCTTCTCCGCCATATCGGGCTAAAAGCCCCCTTGACGTAAGTAAGGTGGAAGTCAGCGCCCGCGCTACTTCTCGGAGGCATTGATCCCCTTGCTGATGACCATAAGTATCGTTATACAGCTTGAAATAATCGATATCGATCAGCAGCAGCGCAATAGGTGCTTTCTCTGCTTGGCATTTGGCAAACTGTTGGATTAATTCGTTATCCAGGTGTCTGCGATTATAAATATTTGTCAGTCCGTCTGTAATAGACCATTCTCTAAGCTGCCCATTCAACGCCTCCAGCATGCCATTAGTTTGGGCCAGTTCTGCGGTCCGCTCCCCTACTTTTGCTTCCAGGCTGTCATTCATTTCAGCCAATTGTGCGGCTAAATTTTCGGTTGTATGGAAGGCAGTGGACAGCTTCTTAGACAATACAAGCGAGAAACAAATCGTAAAAGCCGTTACACCTAACGAATTCAGGTTAAATTCGGAATAACTTAGAACAAAGCCGAAAATATCAAACAACACAGCGATTATTAATATCAAAAAGCCGATCAAGGCGAACAGGCCCCCTTCTTTCTTACGAAAGGTTGCCACGATTAAACTTATTAGCGCATAGGCCAATGACAGCACCATGAAAATCTGGAAAACCAACAAAATCTGAAAATACACATTCGCCTTAAATAGTAAGGTAAATATGATATAGAGAGAAGAAAGGCTTACGCTTATCTTAACGAAATAAGATGAGATCTCGGTTGGAAACAGCTTACTTAGAAAGGCTGCCATTATCGGAACTGTAAGATACATACATATGTATTCTAGCTTCATGGCGGGTTCCCAGGGAATGTCAGGCGCAATCTTGGTTAGGAAAACGTTCCCAACCATGAGATCCCTCAATGCAACAATGAGGCAAAACAACCCAAAGTATAAAGTAGACATGTCCTTTTTGCGATAAAAGCTGAGACCCACATGATAGATTCCTGCCATGCTCAATACGCCCAAGAGAATAGCTTCAAAGACCATATTGCGGTCATGGCTGGCTTGAATCGCGGAAGAAGGCCCATACAGGATAGGCTCCCACATCCCACCTTTAAAATTATGATAATTGGATATTTGAAGGACCATTTGCATCTGATCGGACTTAGGCTGGAAGTAAACGACTTGCGAAAGCTTCTGTGGAACGCTGCTCAGGGGATCTGTACCCACTTTGCCGCTGGCAGCCAAGAGCTTGCCGTCTACCCAGAGCTTATAATTGGAATACATAACCGGAACCAATAGCCCCTTCAGTTCTTCCGGGTCGTCCAATATAAGCGTAACCCTGAATGTGGCATACCCGGTACGAGGAAGTTCCTTGCCATCCACCTTGAAGGCATCCCAATTATCAGGAAGACGGATAAAGCCCGTTAACGGCGGGTTCCCCTTTTTAAATTCCTCGGGCGTTATGAGCTGATTCCAGAAAAATTCCCAATCTCCGTTTACCTTCACCAGTTGATTTATGCTTTGCGGTTGCGACACATCCAAAATACCGTTTTTTGCCTGTAAACTTGCCCCAACATCCTCTGTTTGCAAAGCGCAGCCTGTTAGAACGAGCATGAGCAAGAGAACAAAGATGAGTTTTTTATGTATCATAGGGAGAGTTCTCCTTGTTGTCCGTATCTGTCGAGTTCTGTCCTATAATTACCATATGATGATTATGGTTATTCGTCAACCCGCATCTCTACAAATTAGGAAAAACCAGACAATACGCAAGTGCGTACATAGACCCATTCGATTGCGCATGGGAGTGGCTTGGGCATGGGGTTCCAACCGTTGTTCCGCCTATACCAACTATCGATACAGCAGCAGAAAAAGATGAACCGCCAAGCGATAGTCGCAAGGCGGTCAGTTTAATACTTAATCCGGTTGAAGTCCTTCGATGAAATCAGTAAAACTATCTGAAATTCGAAGCAAATAATTATATGATGGTTTTATTTCTTCATCATGTAAAAAGTCCCAATAGTAAATAGAACCACGATCACTACCGTCTACTGAAATACAAACCAAATTTTTAATAGGATCTTCACCAATTGCGATTATATTTGAGGGGAGTTTACCGTCCCTATTGAATACTAAATAGTTAGCAACCAAGCTCGGCCCTTTATCAATTAAGGGCAAAAAATTCATTGAAAAGCTTGTTACCTTACCATCTTTTGTGGAGAACTTACTTATTGATGGACTTCCCCCATTTTGTTTTAACAAGAATTGTTTATAATCCTCAGGTAGTTTGATCCCATACCGTTTCTCTACAGCATCAAGATGATCCGAAGTGATTGCTGGAAAGCTGTTTTCTATTATTAAATCCATTTAAATACACCTCTTCCTACTACGCCCAGCGATAGTCGCAAGGCGGTTGAGAGTACATTAGCTTATAGCACAATTTTCTGCCAGTAAGCACGACCTTCTTTTGTTTGTTCAAACCAGAATCCATCAAAATTATCATCATATGAAGCGACTAAATCGTCCATAGTTGCCTCCTCTGGATAAGCAATAAACATGTATTTAAGCGTTACTAATTCGATAATCAACTGCTTTAATTCATCTAAAGTTATTATTTCATTCTCAGTAATAAAATAATGTTCTATTTGAACAATACTTTCACCATCATCAGCTAAAGAATCTAATAACAGTCCATGCTTAATATTTAGATTGATCATATTTCACCTACTTTTGTTTTGGGTAAGGTCTGTAATGAGGTGCTTCATAATTACTACCATCTTTTTTCTTCAAAATATGCTCGTAGATTTTTTCTCCAGTATTCTTATTTGTAAATTCCTTTTCAATACTTTGACCGCCTTTATTTCTCATACCAGTTGTTGGTGAAGTTGTTTCAGCAGTTTCTTCCCAATCATCTGGATTATTCTCGATATCTTCTAAGTTTTTCTTAAATTTCTCTTGTTTTTCTTTTACTGGTCCTTCTTGCGGAGTATCACCTTCCATTCCCAACAACAGAACAAAAGGAGAATATCTTAATCCAAATACCAGAGCATTCCCAAGATTTCCTAGGGATTCTCCTACACCGCCCCAATTAATACTACTACCAGATTGGGGTAAGGAAATAGCACCTAAATTTGCTGATTTACCACCTACAGGTTGTGGTGTGCTTGGAGTAGGATTTAAGATTTCTTTTAGTGTCTTGGATATTTTTTCGCCTACACCTTTTGCATAATGAGCTAAGTCACTCTCATAATGCGTATTTGTTTGGGCACTGCCCCCACCATAGTCACAAGCTCCTGAATGTGAATAATTAACTCCATTCACTGTTGATTCGCACCAATTACCCGTAGGATCAACATTCGTCAATGGATTATTCTCAACATAAGTAAACCTATTCTGACTCAGCGGATTATCAATCTGCCCTTCGTAACTATCCTCTCCAACAAACCTTCACATCGACGGATCATACCATCTAGCCCTTAAATATTGCAGCCCAATCTTATTATCCATCATCTCAATGCTAAGCTTCGTCGTCACCGTGTCCGTTTTATCTATGGTACCTTGAATGGATAAAAAGAAAGAACGGCTATTTTCTGGATCGTCTAAAATAATAGATAGCCCATAGAACAGCGTTCCTGAATCCTCTAAGATAGCGGTAGATGAATAACGAAGCAACTGCCACTACAACTAGCCCCCAAAATGAGAATAGTTTCAATTACGTTCGTCCCTTCCAATAATAGTGAGATAATTCCATCTTACTACATCAATTAACTTCTGTCTGCGCTGGCATCAGATACGCTTGCTTTATTCTCATCATCCACTGTACGACATTAGCCAATTTACGCATGACGCATACATAGGCTTGATGTTTGGTCTTACCTTGTTTCTGTTTGCTCTCAAAGTAAGCGTATAAAACTGGATTCGTGGCTTCTTTCCTGTTCTTAGGTACGGTAATCTGCTTTATTGCAAGCCTATAGAATAGATCATGCAAAATTCTATTCCCATAAAGATTCTTCTTCATTTCGTACTTGCCACCTGTTCCACGAACAATTGGAGCAATGCCCAGCATACATAGCAAACACTATCAGCCGTAGTGAAGCGGTTAATGTCACAATTTCACTGATGAATGCACATGCAGTAAGGAATTCCATGCCTGTCATGGTTTCAAGCTGAGAGCCCAGTGTTTTTACCAGCTTTTTTAGTTCCCTTTCCATACCTTTAACTTCCTGTTGGTAGTGGCGAATATTGCGTACTAACGAACGTACCATTTCGTTACGCTTTGCTTGGAAATCAGATTCAGTATGACCATCAGCTTGAATCGTCGCCATGATATGTACAGCTTTGGACTATCCGCTTACACAAAAAAACGCTTAAAAGTGATCTTAGAGCGTCTGATTTCATTATATTTGCTATTCTATGCTTCACATGAAATTGGAGATTTAAGCAATCATTATCCCTCTCATAACTCTCTGAGCGGTTATTATGTTGTTAGCGATACAGCGGCAGAAAAAGAAAACCGCCAAGCGATAGTCGCAAGGCGGTAGACGGTTAGTTTCTATTTCGTATTTCTTGTAAATAACTTATTGTTACATCCAACATAGAATAATACTCTTCTTCATCGATTTTTTCATTAAAAGTGAATGAATTTTCTTTCCTTGCTATATAAGCTCTACTAAGAGTTACCAAAAAATCATCGAGCAATCTGATATTATCATTCCAATATTCTGATGTCACTTTATTTAAAGAATTGATAACTTCACCATCATATAATTCACCTACAATAGGATTATTAGAGATTCTGATCAGTGCCTCCCAGAGTACAAAGTTAAGATGTTTTTTTTGTCTGATAAGTCTTGCAAGATCACCATCGGGAAGTTTTTCTAGTGAGAAATCAAGAATACTTTGATACCATTCTGATAAAGGAGCTGATTCAATTGTTTTCACATGGAAAGTTAGCCCCTCAATTTTTCTAATTGCCGAGATAGTTAGTCCTCTATCAATCATTGAATATCCAACTCCCTTACTATTTTTGAGGGTACTTTTCCTTTATTTTATCGACTCTATCAAGTATCTCTTTTCCTTGACTAACCGCTTCTTCAAATTTCTTTCTTATTTCCGGATTTAATTTAGGATTATTTAAACTACCTTCCAGACCACGTACGGCTTTCCTTAATCCCGCAGCAGCATTCTCAACCTCAGTTTTGTGATCCCATGGCTCACCGTCTTCATCGAGTATGGGATCTCCATTCAGATCCCTTTCATATGCTTCTAAATGTCTATCATCTAAATGGGGGAGATTCGCAGCAGCCCTTTTAAGCGAAGCTGCCTGTGAATCTGTAAGTTTACCTTCATCTTCTGGAGTTCGTTCTTCTTCATGGCTATCTTCTTTTTTACCCTCACTGCTATCGCTATTAAAAGCAGCTTTTACTTTTCCCCAAACCATACTAAATCCAACAATTACGCTAGCACGCATAGCGTCATACCCAGCTTGTGCAGGTGTATAACCACTACTTTTTACTGGAGTTGCACTAAGAGCAGCAGAACCTGCCAAAATACCTTCTAGTGCTGAAATTAAAGAAAGTATATCATGACCACTAGGATCAGTATAAATAAGTGGATTATTCTTTACATAAGAAAACCTATTCTGACTCAAAGGATTGCTGATTTGCCCAGCATACGTATCCTCCCCAACAAACCGCCCCATACTCGGGTCATACCATCGAGCCCTTAAATATTGCAGCCCAACCTTATCATCCATCATTTCACCGCTATACTTAAACGGCTGTGGCAGGTTCTCCTGCTGACTAACAATATTTCCAAAGATGTCATACTGGTACGAATTAAGCTTCGTCGTACCCGTTGCATCCATGAGATTAACTACATCGCCATGACCATTCTATCTATAATACCTTTCACGGCCATAAAACAAGGGATGAGTCTCGCTCACCCCTCCATTTTAACATAAACTCCCATAGGATTGTTTGTTTTACGGCTCACTGTGCTTGTGGTAGCGGTTCTTCTGGCATCACATAGGCTTGCTTCGTGGTCATCAGGTAATACACGATGTTCACCAGCTTCCGCATCACGCATACATAAGCCTGCTGACGTGTCTTTCCTTGCCGCATCTTGCTTTCGAAGTAGGCATGAAGATGCGGATTCGTGGCTTGCTTTCGGTTCTTCGGCACGGTGATTTGCTTGATCGCCAGCTTGTGGAACAAGTCGTGTAGCTCCCGATTGCCGAAGTGATTCTTCCGCATGGCGAACTTGTTGCCAGAAGCGCGCATCACCGGAGCGATTCCGGCGTACATGGCCAGCTTTTGCGGTGTCGGGAAGCGGTGAATGTTCCCGATC
>NZ_JBFNXH010000013.1:0-15403 GCF_040812395.1 Paenibacillus tabacirhizosphaerae
GCCTAGAAAAGTGGAAATGAACACGAAAAAGCCAAGCAGCAGCATACAACTTTTCCGCCAAACTAGTTTACTCGAATACAAAATAACATCCTCCTTCTTCTCGTGAAACCGGTTTCTTTACAGCGCAAAAAAAACTTCACTCCTCTGATGAATACCAAATGTATCATGAGATGTTGAAGCCTGTGAAACGGCGGCCTATAGCGGTCGTCATGTTAGGGACAAAGGGACGTTGCGACAAATTTCGGTAAAAGTAAACGTTTACTTTATTAATTCTAATTCTTTTGTATAAATATGACAGGTGAAATTATTGCACAAAGGGGGAGAATATGTTGACATTAAGAGGTAATTACAAATTTTTGGGATTATTTGACCAAATGTTCAGAATCATAGAAAATGAATGTATAACTGATTAAATGATATTGAGGAGGCGAATGTGCTTGGAAATTATGTACCACGGTCATTCTTGTCTACAAATCTTTGTTGGCTCAAAGTCTCTGGTTATTGATCCTTTTTTGAGAGGCAACGAATTGGCCGTTACTCGTCCCGCCGATATTAAAACGGACTACATCCTGCTCACTCACGCTCACATGGATCATATTTTGGATGCTGAGCCGATCGCTAAAGCCAATGATATCCCTGTCGTTGCGAATCCGGAACTTGCCGCGTACATGACTTGGAAAGGGGTAAAAACAAAGGAGATGAATATCGGGGGAACCGTCGATCTTGGCTTTGCCAAGGCCAAAATGGTTCAGGCCTTCCATAGCTCAGGGATTGTGCTCCATGAAGAGCAGCGCATCGTATATGGCGGGATGCCTTCCGGTTACTTGATCCAAGCCGAGGGCTTGACGATTCTGCATGCCGGTGACACTGCGTTGTTCAGCGATATGAAATTGATAGGCGAGCGGCATCCCATTGACGTTGCATTTATTCCGATAGGAGATAACTATACAATGGGCCCTGAAGACGCACTTCAAGCTGCGGAATGGTACAAGGCCAAGCTGGTCATTCCAGTGCACTACAACAGCTTTCCTGTTATCAGGCAGGACGCGCAGGCATTCGTACAGCAGCTTGAAGAGCGTGGCTTAAGAGGGCGGTTGCTTGCTCCAGGCGAAAAAATGGTCATCGAAGCCAGCTAATGTGCTTAGGAAAGTGAAGCCGTAACTAGCTTTCGCACCCGATCAATGCCATCCCACATATCGCCGGGTCCGTCATAAACGATCGTGATCGGTCCTTCATAGCCGGACTGTTTGACAATTTGCATGCAGGACTCAAACTCGGCAGCATCGGGAATGCCGTGCTCATCGGTTTGGGATTTGGCATGTATGGATTCGCTATGGGGAACAATTTGCGCAAGCATTTCGTACTTCCGTGGCCCTTGGAAGTTGCCGAAATCAGAGGTTAGTCCAAGCCGCTCACCGCATGCATCGATTAACGACAGGCAGTTCTCCGAAACCGAAGTCAGCGCATGAAAATTTTCCGTAACAACGCGGACGCCTCTTGCCGCAGCGTAATCGCACAAGGAGGACAAGGCGTCCGCCGAGCGTTTCAAAGCTGCTTGATCGTCAGGCTGCGCATCGCCTGCAATAACGCGCACCCGCTCAGCGCCCGCCGCAGCGGCAATATCAATCCAGCGCTGACTCCAGGCGATGTCCGTCTGCCTGCGGAGCTCGTCCACACTGGAGATATCGCCGTACTCTAGCAGCAGCGTATAGAAGCGGATTCCAGCTTCGGCGAATGCGCTTCCAAGTGATTTTAAATACGCTTCGCTCGTATCCGGAAAATGAAAATGGCAGATTTCCGCGGCCGCGAATCCTTTCTGGGCAAGTACCGACGGCAATTCAAGGAGTGTTAAGTGTTCCGGCTCCTCTTGAACAGCCGTGCAGGTACGGCCTGTTTGTTCGTCCCAGTGCGTCCAGCGCAGCGGACCCAGATTTCGATGCAAACTCCATGAAGTTAATGATAAAAAGGTCATAAGCTCACTCCTCTCGAATTTAGTCCAGTGTATCAAATCACCTTCGGAAGCAACATATTCAATCTGGGGCATACATGCATTATTTGGCTGCAAGTACGTATGTTACTGTTATTTGGGGGTGTTTATCTGTATACTGTTTGCAAGGAAGAATGCGTTTCCACGGAGGTATGCACATGTTTAGCGAACAAGATAAAGATGCCTTATATAAGATTATCAACGCGAGAAGAGATATCAGAACGTTTTTGAATACGCCTATTCCATCAGAGATCATCATGAAGTTGTTGGAAGCGGCGCATCATGGCCCTTCGGTCGGCTTCATGCAGCCTTGGAGTTTTATTCTCATTACCAAAGAAGCGATTAAGGAACGGTTGGCGTGGGCAGCGGACAAAGAAAGAAGGGCGCTGGCTATCCATTACGAAGACAATCGGCAGGACCAGTTTCTGGGATTAAAAATAGAAGGGCTCAAGCAAGCGCCGCTGACGATCTGCGTCACTTGTGACCCGACTCGCGGCGGTTCCCATGTGCTGGGACGAAATTCGATACCGGAAACGGATGCGCTGTCCACCGCATGCGCGATTCAAAACATGTGGCTGGCTGCCTGTGTGGAAGGCTTGGCGCTTGGCTGGGTCAGTTTTTATAAAAAAGCGGATGTGCGCGATATTCTGGGAATCCCTCCTCACATCGAGCCGCTTGCGCTGCTTTCAATCGGATATACAGAGAATTATCCCTCTAAACCGATCTTGGAATCAGCCAATTGGGAGAAACGAAGAAAACTGGATGATCTGATCTTTCATGAGGCATGGGGAGGCTCCGCATGCGAAAGCTAGTATTCTTCGTGGGGCCTGCGGCTGCCGGGAAGACATCGCTTGCCAAAATGTACGCAAAAAAAAGCCGCATGGCTTTTTTTGATATGGATACGCTGCTCAGGCCTGCAGCTGAAACGATTATGTCCTTATCCGGACTCGATCCCAATGATCGGGATTCGCCTGCCTATAAAAAGTACTGCCGCGACCTCGGTTATCGGATCACCATGGACGGAGCGCTGGATAACTTGGAGCTGGGCACCGATGCCTGTGTTGTCGGACCGTTTACCAAAGAGATTGCCGATCCTTTTTGGCTGGAGAATGAACTTGCGCGAATTGGCGCATCCTTTGCCGATGTTGATGTGAAAGCTGTTTACGTCTATCTGCCTGACGAACATGCCTACCGCTTGCGTTTAATTGAAAGAGCTTCCGTCCTGGACGCTTGGAAGCTCGATAACTGGAGCAGCTTCAGCCCATCCTTGCGCCGAGGGGAAATCACATGGCAGCTGCCGCCTTCTTCCATTCTATATATGGACAACACAGGCTTGCTCACAGAGCAGAAATTGCTCACGCTAGCGCAGTTTATTGAAGGTGGAGAGCAGTCAACTGGATAATATGAAGGGGAGTATGCGCGTTTGCATGCTCCCCTTCACTTTGATTTTAGGCTTCTTCTTTTTTTAATTTAGCAGGATTGTTGATCTTGTACGGCACAGGATGCTTGGTCAACTTCTTCGCAGCAATTTTTGCTTCGAACGTAAGGGTATCCCCGATGGCAAGCTCCATTTTTTTTAGCGTGGCACTGTGGCTGGACCAGGCGGTGCCAATTTCGGTTTCCGGTTCTGTTATGAAAACCGACTCATAGATCACGACTTCATCTTCATTGTCGGAGAAATGGTTGGGTACTGTCGTAAATTCCTTTACGGTAGCGCGCATTTTAACCTTTTCTTCAGGAAGCTCCAGCTTAGGCGCTTTTTCTTTTTTTGCTTTTCCTTTTGGCGCTTCTTCAATCTTAGGTTCTTTTGCATTGGCTTCCACTGCCTGTGGCGCTTCTTCTTGTTGCGTCGAAGCCTCAACGGCAGCCTCTACGGTCTCTGGTTCTATGGCTTCTTCGGGAGCGGATGTAAGCTTCTGACCATAATTCGCTGCTTGCATCTCCTTCAAGTAGGAAGGATGGATGCAGTGCTTCTGTTTGTTATCGAATTCAATTACCGCGGTCATTTTATCGACGAACCCGATAATAGTGCAAGCTAGATTCCTGCCATTGCCTTTGTAGAAAAAAGCTTTCGCTTTGGAAGCTTTCTCCGAGAGCAGATTCCATTCCTTGCATTTCTCAAGTTGTTCCGCCTCGTTATCGAAGGCGCTATACGTACTGGGCTCGATAATAAACGTATGTACCATATTTTCTCCGCCTTTCTTTTCATACAAACCTATTTTATCATTTTTTGGCTTCGCATGCGTTTACTTTCCTATAAACCGTAAATTTATGGCGATGCGCAAGACCAAAGTCCAGTACAAAACTAAACCTCAGACAGTTATGGATAACAAGCTTTTAAGCTAAACTGGTTAGTAAATAAAGGTATGCAGCGGCCAGTGGGGAGCTTGAACAATGGAATGGATGAACACACTTTTTGATCAGTATGGATATTTGGTTTTATTTCTTGGATTATTTGCTGAATCATTAGCTTTGCCTTTTCCAGGAGAATTGGCTATGGCTGTATCCGGTCATTTATCTACAATAGGAAACTACAGCATTCTACTCATCATCTTTTATTCCTATATAGGAGCTATTATCGGCACAACGTTTACTTATTATCTCGGGTATAAGCTGGGCACGCCATTTTTTGATAAATACGGGAAATTCTTTTTTATGAACCGCGACCGCTTGGCTAAAATAACGAAATGGTTCGATAAATACGGAAACAAGCTGATTCTTGTGAGCTATTTTATTCCGGGACTCAGGCATTTCACTGGTTACGTATCCGGTATTTTGAAAGTTCGCCTGCGTACTTTTTTGTTATATAACTATGCGGGGGGATTCGTTTGGGTATTGATTTATGTGATGATCGGCAAACTGTTCGGGCAAAAAATTGAACAACTGCTCCAGCTCATTTCTCATTACTCCGCTGCCGCTATTCTTGTACTTGTGACTGGTTTCGTGTTAGTTTTAGTTTTCAAACAAAATAAAGTTGCCATTTTTAAATGGATCAGAGAATTAAACAGTCATCTTAAGGGCTAAGAAATAATAGCTGATAGAGGAGGAGCCATTGAGAATCCGAGTTTATTATTTGGTTGCCGTACTAACCGCAATTGGGTTAGGCATAAGTTCAAGGTCTTTCAGCGATTACTTGCCTCTACTGGTTTCAAAGCACTTTGGCGATGCCTTATGGGCGAGCATGGTTTATTTTGGCGTTCGTGGCGTATGGCCTGCTAAGAAGCCGGCTTTTGCCGTTTGCTTCAGTTTTATTTTTTGTTTTGGCATTGAATGCAGCCAACTCTATCAAGCCGCGTGGATCAATTACATTAGAAACACGTTGGTAGGATCATTAATATTGGGAAAAGGTTTCTTATTTGCAGATTTGCTAAGATACAGTGCGGGAATTGTATGTTCGTTTTTGGCAGAATGTATGATGAGCAGCGCACGGAAATGGCGCGCGCGAGATCAGGCTTGCAGGAAATTTAATGTGAAATACTTAGAAAACGAGAGAGAACGCGAGTAAATGAAAGTGATTATTTGGTTGTTCCTGGAATATAATGTGCAAACGTTTTTACATTTTGCAAGGCATCATGTATGATTGTTACATGGATAAAGCGTTTACATTTCTGTGTGAATGATGGGGTAAGCTAATAAATCTCAAGGAGATAGCTATGACCGTTGATTTGGATGAATTGCAGAGAATGATTGAGGAGAAACGATCCATTTTAAATGGTTACGGAGAAAAGAAAAATTTAGAGGTATCGGAACTTCTAAAGGTCTCTCTTGAACTTGATGAATTGATTGTCAGCTATACGGCCTTGTGTTCTGCTGTGCGCAAAAGCTGATTCTGTTTTCTCAGAATGTCTACTTTGCAGTTTGATTCAAACGTTTGCACTTGCTAAGTTGGATGAGCCGCCTGGATATCAGGCGGTTTTTCGTATTACGCGAATAACGATCCCTACCTCCCCCATATGATGAAACAAAGTGGAGTTCCGCTGATTTGGGAATTTGGCTTATGAGGTGAATCGTGGAATGTCAACGGTCCCAAAGGAGGGCTTTCATGAAATCCGTGCTGAAGCTTGAATTGGAAGAAGCGAGAGTAATGGTCGCGGCCGGTATAAAGACGGCTCAAGAGGCCAATGCGCTTGAGACGATATGCATCGTCGATGACGGCGGTTATGTAATCGCTTTGGAGCGAATGAACGGCGGGCGCAATACGAGCCCGGAAATGGCGATGGCCAAGGCCTTTACTGCCAGCGGACATAAGCGGTCTACGCACTTGTTCAATCAGCCTGGCGGTCCGGCGACACCGATGGGCGAGGCGTTCGGGATTCACGCGATGATGCCGGGAAAGTTTGCAATTTTCGTTGGCGGTTTTCCCATTGTCGTGAATGGGAGTGTCATCGGCGGTGTTGGGGTTAGCGGAGGGAATGGCGAGCAAGACATTGCAGTCGGCGTAGCGGCGTTAAAGGCGCTCCAAAACTTTTTGGGAAATGGCTATGAGGTCATGACCGAGCCGGATATTAAGAAATAGAAAAGAGAAACGCTTCGATGGATTCTCACCTATCGTACGGTTCAAGACGAGTGGCGAGATCGATGTTCACGGTGCGCATTATATAATTGAACAAAGAGCCCCCCGTTCCTCAGCCATGAGAGTGAACGGGGGGCTTCGTTTTATTAGGGCAAAAGATTTCTGACGTATTGAATCGTCTCATCAACCGTTTCATCGGAAAGCTGTTCTAACGAAATGTCGATACCCGGCTTATGTTGAAGGAGCTTATGAAGGGTGTGAGCAAGAGTGCCAATGCCCATCTATCTAGCCATCCATCCGCCGTCCACGCAAAGCACGTGACCGTTCATATAATCGGAAGACGCAGAGGATAAGAACACAACTGGCCCTTTCAGGTCCTCTGGCGATCCCCAACGTCCGGCAGGAATACGATCGGTGATGGATTGTGTGCGCTTTTCATCTTTCAGAATCGGCCCCGTATTATTCGTCGTCATGTAGCCGGGAGCGATGGCGTTAATTTGAATGCCTTTTCCAGCCCATTCATTGGCAAGCGCTTTGGTAATCCCTGCAATTGCGTGCTTGCTTGCTGTGTATCCAGGAACATTAATGCCGCCTTGGTAGGTTAGCATGGAAGCGATGTTAATAATTTTGCCGCTGCCGCGTTCAATCATATGTCTGCCGATTAGCTGACACAGGAAAAAGGCGGAATTGAGGTTCAAATCAATGACATCGTGCCAATCCTGGCGGGCGTGGTCGGCCGCTGGCGTACGGCGAATGATGCCGGCATTATTTACGAGAATGTCAATGCGGCCATAGAAGCCCAAGGCTTTACTCACAACATCCTCCAGAATCTCTTCATTGCTTAGGTCAGCAGCGATGAACTCAGCTTGTCCGCCGAGCGCCCGAATAGCTTCGACCGTATGCACGCTTTCGGAGGAAGAGACGGCGATAACGTTCGCGCCAGCTTCAGCGAGCCCGATCGCCATGGCTTGCCCCAAGCCGCCGGATGCTCCGGTAACCAGCGCTGTTTTACCCGTTAAATCAAATATATTCATGAGAGGCACTCCCTTTTCGCATCAATGGGTTTCTAACCGGATTCCCGCTTGGCGGAATTGCTCGGCCGTTTCTGCGGGAAGCGCACTGTCGGTCAAGATCATCGAAATCTCGGACAATGCGGCGAATGTTCGTAGTGCGCATTGTCCGAATTTGTAATGATCAGCTACGCCGTAGACGACAGCGCTGGATTGAATTAACGCCCGTTTGTAATCAACGAGATCGCTCGTATAGATCGTAAAACCATGCTGCAAGTGCACACCCGTCGCAGCAAGAAACGATTTCTGAATGTTGAGCTTGCTCACGTAAGCAGCGGCTTCCGGTCCTGCCAGCATATTGCGCAAACGATAACCTCCAGGGACGACAAGTCGGATTTCATTCTTGTGCACCAGCTCCGAGATGATATAGAGATCGTTCGTCACCACGGTCAAAGGCTGATTGGGGATCCGTCTGGCAATTTCCAGCGTTGTGCTGCCGCCGTCAAGCGCGATAATATCGTGCGGCTGAATGTAACGCAGCGCAATTTCGGCGATTTCGGTCTTCTCGTCCGCATGCTTGACGATCGGTTCTTTCGCCGACAGAATGCCGAGCTGGTCGCTCTGTGCGAGCATGGCACCGCCGTGAATTCGCACGAGGAGCCCTTTTTCTTCGAGCTTCGCCAAATCTTCGCGAATCGTTTTTCCTGTAACCTCAAGCCGTTCGCTTAGCTCGGCAACGGTCACTTCTTTTTGCGCCAGAAGCACTTCCATGATGGTTTCATATCTACGTAAAGGTGTCATCGATTCTCATCCGTTTCTAAAAGGTATACCGATTATTTTAAATCTTTCATAGCAACGGCGTCCATATCTTCGAAAATTTGATTTTCGCCTGCCATGCCCCAGATGAATGTATAGTTGCTTGTGCCTACACCGCTATGGATGGACCAGCTAGGGGAGATGACCGCTTGCTCGTTGCGCATCACCACATGGCGAGTTTCCTGAGGTTCGCCCATCATATGGAAAACTACGCCGTCTTCCGGCATATCGAAGTACAGATAAACTTCGGAACGACGGTTATGTGTGTGTGAAGGCATGGTGTTCCACATGTTGCCCGGCTTCAGTAGCGTCATGCCCATAACAAGTTGACAGCTCTGCACGCCGCCCGTGTGGATATAGCGGTAGATGGTGCGCTCGTTGGAATTCGTGATGCTTCCCAAATGGTTCGGGGATGCTTCGTTGATCGCGATTTTCACTGTTGGGTGCGTTGCGTGAGCAGGCGTGGAGTTGAAATAGAACTTCGCCGGATCAGCGCTGTTTACGCTTGTGAAAATAATTTCTTTAGAGCCACGGCCGATGTAAAGACCGTCTTTATTGTCCATTGCGTAAACAGTTCCATCAACAGTTACCGTACCTTTAGCGCCGATATTAATGATACCGATTTCGCGGCGCTCCAGGAAGTAGTCGGCAGCCATATCTTTTTTATTTGCTTCTAATTGAAGAGGAGTATCAACCGGCACGATGCCGCCGACGATAAAACGGTCCACATGCGAGTAAACGGTTTTTACTTCATTTGGCGCAAACAAAGTGTTGATTAAGAACTCTTCACGCAGGCGGTCTGTATCAAAGTGTTTAACTTCTCTTGGGTGCGAAGCATAGCGAATATCCATGTCCATGTGAAATCTCTCCTCGTTATTGGGTTCAAAAACGTTTATATACGTTCATATAAGTTTAAGTTACTCCAAAAAAGTGGTTTACGCAAGTGGTGAATGAGAGGGAGATTAGAAAATAGCTCTCCGTGAATAAAAGATGACCAAACAGCGAACAACTACATGGACAAAGATGATGGATGACTTTCAGGAGGAATACACGCATGGATAATAGCCACTATTTCGATCACGTTTGCAATGATACGATTCCGACCAAACCGGAGGAAGAAAGTACAACCGCAACCGATATGGTCAGCGAGGCCATTGAAGAGATTATGGATAATGTGAAGAGGGCATTTTCTGTAGGCGATCAGGAAGATCGAGATTAAGAAGGCCTGCACGGTCAGATATGAAAGGAATTTGAGAGTTGTTCCTGAGAGGAGCAGCTCTTTTTTGAATCACATATTGAATAAAAATACTTTAAAATGTATAATTATTCATTATTGTTGATGAGGTGATGGTGTGATTGAGCAAGATGAGAGCAAAACGCAAGAACTGTTAGCGGAGGCGGAAACATCCCTATTATTTACAGCAAAGCGTCCGCCGGTCGTTATGGAACACGGAGCAGGCATGTATGTATGGGATACGGAAGGCAAGCGTTATCTGGACTTTATGGGTGGCTGGGCGGTTACCTGCCTGGGGCATTCGCCCGCTGTTCTGAGGGATGCATTGCAAAAGCAGGCAGCTCAGTTGGTGAATGTAAGCCCGGCTTTTTTTAACAAGCCGATGATTGAGTTTGCCGGGATGCTGACGGAGCTGTCCGGTTTAGACCGGGTCTTTTTTGGAAGCAGCGGAGCTGAGGCGAATGAAAGCGCGATTAAACTGGCTCGGAAATATGGAACGGTGCGGAAAAATGGCGCGTTCGAGATCATTACAACGACAAACAGCTTTCATGGCCGCACCTTAGCGATGATGTCGGCGACGGGCAAGGCGCAATGGCAGCAGCTATTTGCACCGAAATTGCCCGGCTTTTTGCATGTTCCGCTGAACGATATGGAAGCCATGACGAAGGCCATTAGCCCGAACACGTGCGCAATTATGTTGGAGCTCATCCAAGGAGAAGGCGGCGTGCACGCGGTGGATACCGCATATTTGGCACAGCTGCGCAAGCTTTGCGATGAACAGGGGATTTTGCTCATATTTGATGAAATTCAAACCGGCATTGGCCGCACCGGTAAAATGTTTGCCTTTGAACATTACGGCATACAGCCTGATATTCTGACACTGGCAAAAGGAATCGGCGGCGGCTTTCCGCTTTCCGCCATGCTGGCGAAGGAAGCCTACAATTTGTTCGAAGCAGGCGATCAAGGCGGCACCTACACGGGCCAACCTTTGGCCATGGCGGCAGGCCTAGCTGTAGTTGGGGAAGTCATCCGCCAAAATTTGGCCGATCAGGCAGCTGTTCAAGGGGAATACTTGCTGGCTCAACTCCGCGATAAACAGTCCGAGTATGGGCTGCAGCATATTCGCGGCACAGGTTTGCTGCTTGCCTTCGATCTCCCTGAGCCAAAAGGGGCTGAGCTCGTGTCAGCCTGCATGAACGCTGGGCTGTTGATCAATGCTCCGAATCCTCGAACGATTCGTTTGATGCCGGCCTTGATCGTATCCAAAGCAGATATCGACGAGATGATGACCATCTTTGGCCAAGTGATGGATGAAGTGCTAAAGCCGCAATAAATGAACCCATCCCTATCCTGACGTTCCATGACGTCGGGATTTTCTTTTTGACAGGCGGGAGTTACAATGAATGTGAACTTGCCTGTATAGGAGGAAAACCCTGATGAACAGCTGCCTATTTCAACAGACTTTAACGGAGCGGGACTATTATCCGCACGTTGTTGCGTATTATTTCAAGCAATGGAATGGTTTTGAAATGCCGTTTCATCGCCATGACGCTATAGAAATTATGTATGCGATTCACGGCTCCTGCAGGGTGGAGATTCAAATCGATCATGAGCCTCCTGAAAGCGTGAGCCTGAAAAAAGGCGAGTTTATTATGCTGGACGCCAATGTGCCGCACCGCTTGCTCGTAGATGCAGCCACCCCTTGCAGAATGCTCAATGTCGAGTTTCGTTTTATGGAAGGCGAAGGCGGGTTTCCGTCCATTCAACGGCTAGCTGCTGAGGAGCAGGTGTTGGCTTCCTTATTGGCTGTGCAATCTCTGTATGTTGTGCTGCGAGATCCGGATGAGGTGTATCATATCATGAAAAGCCTTGTTCTGGAGCTCGATAAAACGCCGGCGAGAAGTGAAACAATGGTTCAATTGCTCATTGCGCAGCTGCTGATTCGCATTGCCAGACTTCATGAGGAAGCGGTGAACAGCGAGCTGCCACAAACCGAATGGTACGTTAAACAGAGTGTCGCTTTCCTGCGCCAGAACTATGACCGAAATATGCAAGTGAAGGATGTTGCTGGTGCGGTCAATTTGCATCCCGGCTACTTGCAGCGGATTTTCAAGCTGCATATGAAACAAACGCTAATGGCCTATTTGACAGGCATACGCATGGAGAAGGCAAAGATGCTGCTGCTCGAAACGGACGTCCCTATTGCTGACATTTGCGATTATGTTGGAGTGGGCAGCCGATCTTATTTTCATATGTTATTTAAAGCACATACGCATCTAACGCCGCTTGATTATCGTAAATCTATCGATGCATCGAAATGGGAGTACCCTGAAGGAAGTTAGAATTTTAGACAATTGGATTTCGAATTAGTGAGAAAATTGATAACGCTTCCCTCTCGCCGATTGCTACAATTGGATCAGTAATCATTAGCGGAGAGGATGAGAAAGATGTCATTTAAAGTTGTTTTCATTGGAGCTGGGAGCATCGGATTTACACGGGGACTATTGAAGGATTTGTTAGCTGTACCGGAGTTTCACAGCGTTCAAGTTACTTTTACAGACATTAACTCACCTAATTTGGAGATGGTGACCGAGCTGTGTCAGCGAGATATTCGGGAAAACGGCTTGTCGATTACGATTCAAGCGACGACGGACCGCCGGGAAGCGTTGAAGAATGCTAACTATGTTCTTTGCACGATTCGGGTAGGGGGTCTGGAGGCCTTCGCGACGGATGTGGATATCCCGCTTAAATACGGCGTAGATCAATGTGTCGGGGACACTTTGTGTGCCGGCGGCATTATGTACGGGCAGAGGGGCATTGCCGAAATGCTGGCCATTTGCAAAGATATTCGCGAGGCAGCCGCACCGGATGTGCTGCTTCTGAACTATGCGAATCCGATGGCGATGCTGACCTGGGCTTGCAATAAGTACGGCGGTGTCAGAACGATCGGGCTTTGCCACGGCGTACAGCATGGGCATCACCAAATCGCCGAGGCTTTCGGATTAGAGCAATCCGAGGTCGATATCATCTGCGCCGGCATCAATCATCAGACGTGGTACGTTCAAATTCGCCATAAGGGTGAAGATTTAACGGGAAGGCTTCTGGATGCTTTCGAGCGCCACCCGGAGTTTGCGCGTACGGAAAAGGTGCGTATCGATATGCTGCGCCGATTTGGCTTTTACAGTACGGAATCCAACGGTCACTTAAGCGAATATGTACCTTGGTACCGAAAGCGGCCGAGCGAAATTCAGGACTGGATTGATATGGGCAACTGGATCAATGGAGAGACCGGCGGCTATCTGCGTGTCTGTACCGAAGGACGCAGCTGGTTCGAAACGGATTTCCCGAACTGGATGAACGATCCTGCATTCGTCTATACGCAGGAGAATCGCAGCCAAGAGCATGGCTCCTACATCATTGAGGCGCTTGAGACTGGCCGCGTGTATCGCGGTCACTTCAACCTAGTGAACAATGGCGTCATATCGAACCTGCCGAATGACGCGGTTATTGAAGCGCCGGGCTTCGTCGACCGTAACGGCATTGCGATGCCGCATGTCGGCGATCTGCCGCTCGGACCTGCTGCTGTATGCAGCGTCTCCATCTCTGTGCAGCGCCTTGCCGTTGAGGCAGCCGTCCATGGCGACGATAAGCTGCTGCGGCAAGCTTTCATGATGGACCCGCTCGTCGGGGCTGTATGCAACCCCAAAGAAATTTGGCAAATGGTCGACGAAATGCTCGTTGCCGGAGCAGCTTGGCTGCCGCAGTATGGCGCCGCCATTGAGGAGGCGAAGCAGCGTCTTGCCGCCGGCAATCTACTGCCGACGCGCGATTATGCAGGCGCGGCCCGTTTGAAAGTCAAAACGGTGGAAGAGATGCAGCAGGATCTGGAAGCCGCTAATAAAAATGCCGGCGAAGCCGATAAGGGGAAAGATCGCGCAGCCGCACTTTCATGAGTTGGTTTATTCATATGGGGTCATATGAATTATAATAGAGGAACCAAGCGGAATGAACCGCTTGGTCCTTTTCTTTTTTTTAGAAGATTCGTTGCTACAATGTGACATAACGGGGAAGAAGATTATGTCCAATATCGGGGTCACTTGCGGCCTGGAATCAATTTGGGTGGATTTTACAGCAGGAAAGCGGCTCCTACCAAGCTCAGACGGGCGATAGGCCGTATGGGCTAGTGCTGCTTATGAAAACAGAACGGCTAAAAATACAGCGTTTTGTTTTCATCTAGCTTCAAGGGCGCGTCTTTTTTGCATAAACGTTGAATGGGCAGTTAGTTTAATTCCATATTGTGTTAAATGGAGTGAAAAAGGTAATGAGAGCGATATGAAGAAAATATACAACTTTTCAAGGCCGATTACTGCCCCTCGATAAGAATTACTTGAGAAGTGGATGACTGGAGACGGAGCTTGCTTGCTTCCTGATATTCAGATGAATTGTACCAGCGTCTGAAGTGATCTGCATCCTCAAATTGCAGGATAACCAACCCTAACGTCGGCCTATCCCCTTCAATTACTTCATATGGGCCGCCTCCTTCTAGCAGGAATTTGACGCCGTATTCTTTAAGTGTTGGCGCGGCGAGCCGACGATATTCCATCATCCTCTCAAAATCAGTTATTTTCTCGACATCAAAGACAAGATAGGCTGCCATAGTTTTTCCTCCTTTATTTTTCAAAACGTATTCTGAATTGAATAGAGACATGTATCCACATCTCATGGCACTCAGGGAAGACAAATTTTTTGTCTTGTTGATAAGCGTAGAGCTTTCTGGTATTTCTTGTAAAGTAGTTACAAAAAAGTGCAATAGTTTCAAAAAATGAACTAGTAAGGAGCCAGCAAAAGTGATGACTGACATTTCTTGTTTTCAGCCAATCGGACATACAGTGGAGATCTTAGAGGGCAAGTGGACTATTCTTATTCTGCGTGACCTGTTTAGCGGAATCAAACGTTTTGGAGAGTTTCGTCGTTCGTTGGCTCCCATAAGCCCAAAAACGCTAACGGATCGGCTGCGTTTACTGGAAGAGCATGGCATCGTGACGCGCACGGTCTACTCGGAGGTTCCGCTCCACGTCGAATATGAGCTGACGGAGCGAGGGCAACGTTTGCGCCCTATTTTCGAGGCGATGACAACCTGGGCGTTGGCAGAAGACGCGATCTCTCAAAGTGAGCAATAAGGTAGAAGATGTCAACGACCAACAGAAGCTGAAAGATCCCAGTTTTTCGCGAAAGGCGATGGCGATGCTCATGAAAGAAAACCAAATCAGCAACAGCATCGTGACTTCTTCAGGACAAAAGAAAACAAAGTTTAACAACATGCGGGTTACCTCGCAGATTGGTTGTTGGCTCTTTCGACTTCCGTGAAGCGGTGCCGATAACGCCGATGTGCGAGGTATTTGAAATAAGAGAGTGGGAGTCCTGGGGGAGCTGTTGCTTCTGGGACTCCTTTTTTGATTGGGCGCGGGTAAAGAGCTAGCGGTAACGGCCCAAAGGGGCGTTACAGGAGCAGCACGCCGCGCGGCAGAGCGTGAAAGGCCCGAAATGGGCCTTACGGAAGGCGAAGCGAGCGGCGAGGGTGTGAAGAGCGAGCGGTAACGGCCCAAAGGGGCGTTACGGGAGCAGCACGCCGCGCGGCGGAACGTGAAAGGCCCGAAATGGGCCTTACGGAAGGCGAGGAGAGCGGCGAGGGTGTGAAGAGCGAACTGTAACGGCCCAAAAGGGCGTTACGGGAGCAGCACGCCGCGCGGCGGAGCGTGAAAGGCCCGAAATGGGCCTTACGGAAGGCGAAGCGAGCGGCGAGGGTGTGAAGAGCGAGCGGTAACGGCCCAAAGGGGCGTTAC
>NZ_JBFNXH010000013.1:15479-178071 GCF_040812395.1 Paenibacillus tabacirhizosphaerae
GTGAAGAGCGAGCGGTAACGGCCCAAAGGGGCGTTACGGGAGCAGCACGCCGCGCGGCGGAACGTGAAAGGCCCGAAATGGGCCTTACGGAAAGCGAAGCGAGCGGCGAGGGTGTGAAGAGCGAGCGGTAACGGCCCAAAAGGGCGTTACAGGAGCAGCGCGCCGCGCGGGAGAGCGTGAAAGGCCCGAAAAGGGCCTTACGGAAGGCGAAGCGAGCGGCGAGGGGTGAAGAGCGAGCGGTAACGGCCCAAAGGGGCGTTATGGGAGCAGCACGCCGCGCGGAGGAGCGTGAAAGGCCCGAAATGGGCCTTACGGAAGGCGAAGCGAAGCGGCGAGGGTGTGAAGAGCGAGCGGTAACGGCCCAAAGGGGCGTTACGGGAGCAGCACGCCGCGCGGCGCAGCGTGAAAGGCCCGAAAGGGGCCTTACGGAAGGCGAAGCGAGCGGCGAGGGTGTGAAGAGCGAGCGGTAACGGCCCAAAGGGGCGTTACGGGAGCAGTACGCCACGCGGCGGAGGGTGAAAGGCCCGAAATGGGCCTTACGGAAGGCGAAGCGAGCGGCGAGGGTGTGAAGAGCGAGCGGTAACGGCCCAAAGGGGCGTTACGGGAGCAGTACGCCACGCGGCGGAGGGTGAAAGGCCCGAAATGGGCCTTACGGAAGGCGAAGCGAGCGGCGAGGGTGTGAAGAGCGAGCGGTAACGGCCCAAAAGGGCGTTACGGGAGCAGCACGCCGTGCGGCGAAGTGTGAAAGGCCCGAAATGGGCCTTACGGAAGGCGAAGCGAGCGGCGTAGGTGTAAAGAGCGAGCGGTAACGGCCCAAAGGGGCGTTACGGGAGCAGCGCGCCGCGCGGCAGAGCGTGAAAGGCCAATCCTACTTCAACAAGTTAATGTTGAAATAGTGGATGGGTGCAGCCGGTAGCTTTTAATTCGCTGCTGACCTTCCCCTGCCGGCAGAAGCAAGCTCTTTTCCGTCATCTCATGCAATATGCGACGAGATTTCTTATGACCGATGCGCAGCAAATCGCATATGTCGTTAGGTTTAATAAATCTATTGCTGACCAGTGCGAATCGGCAGATTTCTTTTTCGATAAAACTCATCTCACCGACGGATAGGTGCGGCTCTCCCAAATACTTCCCCATAAATTGCAGGAGCAACTGCTCGCACATCCGGGGCCGATCTTTCACATCGTCATAAGCGAATCGCAGAACCTTCCACCCGTCGATGACCAAGTGATTTTGGCGCATCAACTGGTCGGAGAATTGCGTGCGGCTTATAGAAGCTCCATGCGTGCTGTACCCGTCGATCTCGATCGCAATTCGAAGGGAATGACGGGTAAAAGCGAAGTCAATAAAACGGGTGCCATCGCGAAAATCCTTCACTTCATATTCGGGATGCAGGTCCTGAAAGTCTCCAAATGCTTTCAACCACACTTGCTGGAGAAATAGTCTCTCGGCATGTCCATGCCCTTCTTTGAGCCTCCGTAACCGTTCACCTTTGCGGACACGGATATGGTGCCTCATGTAATTTTCATGCATAGTATCAAATGATTCCATACGACTGTACACTCCTTTGGAAACAAATAAGCCGCTCTCCAAGAACAGCAAGTGCTGATCGAAGGAAAGCGGCGTGTGCTTCACAACCATTTGATGGAAATTGTACCATAAAAGCGCTGTTGGAGCTACAAGCACTATTGGAACTAACAAAATACCGGAACTACAATAGCTTTTGGCACTTGGGGACTCTAGACTTCAGACTTCAGACGCCATAACTCCCATAACTCCCATAACTCCCATAACTCCCATAACTCCCATAACCCCCATAACGCCGTAACTACGCACCGCGCTCCGTAACCGGTATCGTTATTTCAACCTCTGTTCCTTCCCCCAATTGGCTACGATACGTCAGATTATAGGGTTCGCCGAAGTAGTGCCGGATGCGCTCGATGACGTTTTTGACGCCGTAGCCGCTGCCGCCGATTTTATTCCGGGAGATGCCTGCCATGATGTCGTCAACCTGATTCGGGCGCATCCCAACGCCATTGTCTTTGATGACGAGGTGAAGGGTATTTTCCTGCCTGCTGCCAGTGATGGTAATCGTGCCTTCACGATGGGTGCGGCCCAGAATGCCGTGCAGGATGGCATTTTCAACAATCGGCTGCAGCGTGATTTTCGGAATCGAGTTGTCGAGAAGCTCGTCCTCTACGTTGATTTGAAAGTCGATTTTATTCTCAAACCGGATATTTTGAATTTGCACATAAAAAGAAACATGCTGCAGTTCCTCGCGCAGCGTAATGATATCTTTGCCGCTGCTTAAGCTGACCTTGTAAAAGCGGGCTAACGCTTTGACCACCTTTTTGATATCAGTATTGAGACCGCTGTCAGCCATCCAATTGATTAGATCCAGCGTGTTGTATAGAAAGTGCGGGTTAATCTGCGACTGGAGCGCTTTCAGCTCGGCATTTTTCACCTCTTGCCCAAGCCGATATTGCTCCTTGTTCATGGAGCTGATCTTCTCAACCATGTAGTTGTACGTTTGAATCAGCTCGCCGATCTCATCCTTGCCCTGCGTTTGGGCGAGTGCGATGAGATTTCCTTTCTGCACATCACGCAAACGGCTTGTCAGCTGCGTAATTCGCCGGGTGACGGAGAAGGAGAACAGATAGGCAAGGAAGTAAGCGACGACGGTGACGATGAGCAGGATCACAAGCAAATCATTGCGCAGCTGATGGCTCTGCTGGACGACTTCATCCAGTGGAATGACGGTAACCATGCCCCAATTGGAAGACAGCTGCCTGTACAAATAATAGTTATTTTCGTTCTGCCAATTGACTGTAGCCGAATCGCTTACGGTGTCCGGCAGCTTCATATCCGTGAAAGGAATCGGCTCGGACGAGAGCACGATTTGATGATTTTGGTCGACCAGGAAGGTGGCGCTTTTCTTCACCACATTGGCTTTTTTCAGCATCGTTCGAATGGTCTCGGCCTGGACATCCACACGCAGCTGACCGATCGGCACGGCGTAGTTGTTGGGATCGAGAATACTTCTTACAACGTATAACGAGTCACTGTCACGGGTCGCATGAACGCCAAGTTCGTTAGGTGAACACCACATATATTTGGCATGCTGTTCGTTCAACCGGGCAAAGCAAGGGCTGTCGACGGTCTGATCCAGAGGCAGGAAATTTTCCGATTCGTTAGAGAAAATAAACGCCTTAGGCACATAAAGAACGACCCGGGAGATATCGAGGCTGTCCTGCATCGAGCGAAGCAATTGTTTGAGATTGCTATAATCCTGCAGCTCACGGTTAATGTCCTGAATGACATTCGTGTCCATTAAAATGCCGGAAATGGTGGAATTGGACACGAGCACATTCGTTGTTTCCGCAATCCGCTGCACCCGGTAACTCAGGAAAGAATAGGTTTGGTCGAAGCCTTGCTTGGCTGAATAGGTCACATGGTTAATGATAATGTCTGACATCTTTTCCGAAGCGATGAACTGATAGAAGCCGAGCGGCACCATAATAAGTAGTAAATAGGTGTACATGATTTTATGCCGGAGTTTGGTATTGTATAGCCATTTACGCAGGAATTGAATGAAGGAGAAGATCATGTCTGGCATCGCTCCCGATATTCGGTGGGCGTCATCCCCGTATATTTACGAAATATTTTGGCGAAATGCTCTCCGTCTTTGAATCCGACCTGAGTAGCGACGTCGAGCACCTTGAGGCGATTCGTTCTCAGCAGATCCTTGGCTTTCTCCATCCGGTATTCCGTGACATATTGTTTAATGGTCTTGCCCGTTGCTTCTTTGAAAATCGAAATGAGATGAGACGCTGTCATTTGCATATGATCGCTTACTTCCTGTACGGATAGATCATCACTCGCAAAATGCTGGTGAATATAGCGGATGATGCGGGAACTGGTTGAGGACATTTGTCCATTCCCGCGCTCTTTGATGTTCCCCTTCAATTCATTCAACTTCTGGAGGACGACGCGAAGAATATCGTCCAGAAAGTGGCATTCCAAAATGAGCTTCCAGGGAATTTCATTTTCTTCCTCTGCGCTGAATAGAGTCACATTCCGACTGCGAGCGAACTTATCCATATCGAGCATAAAACGATAATAAAGCTCTTTAACGCTCACGATCAGCGTTCCCGGATGTTGACGTATATCCGCGGTAACCGCACTCAGCAAGTGTGAGGCAGCCTCGAAATCCTCTTCGGCAAGGGCTTCCTGGAACCGGCTTAGCAGCTCGGATTCTACTTGATAATGCTGGGAATGCGTTTCACTGCCATAGCTGTCATAGAGCGCCACAGAGCCTGATTTATGAAAAAAAGCTTCCTGTAAGCGCAGAACGGCGCTCGCATACGATTCCTGGAGTCTCCTTGCGGAAGGAACGATTTTGCCGGCAGCGATTGAAAACAGGTGAAATTCCTTTTTGCATGCGGTCGAAAGGGCGTAGCAAATGTGATGCAAAACATTGCTTTCAACGGATATTTGGCCATGTGAAAAAAGTTGGAGGATCAAATGGTTGTCATCCTTCAACGCGTACAAATAAGGCAGCTCGAACGAAGACATTGTCGTTTCAATCATATTGCCGACCAGATCTTTCGTCGGTTGCGGTGCAACCAATTTGGCCATGATGGTAACTGCCGGAGCATGAAGAGCTGCTTCGAATCCGGCTGCAAGCAGTCGTTTGTTAAGCAATTCTTCGTCAAATCCCCCGCGAATTAGCTGCAGTGCCGCCTCCTGCTTCATATAGCCCTTGTTTTCCTTGACTACGGCATCGTTAGCCAAATGTCTTTGCTCTTCCCTGCAGATGGCAATCGCGCTTTGCAAGGCTTCCTGAAGTTCATCAATATCGATCGGCTTCTCCACATAGCTAACCGCTTTTAACGAAATGGCCGCTTTCAAATACTCTTTATCTGCATATCCGCTCATAAAAACAATTTTGCACTGAGGGTACTTCCGCCGAAGGTGGGAAGCTAGTTCTATGCCGTCCATGCGAGGCATTCGTATATCGGTAAGTACAATGTCCGGCTGGAAATTTTCGGCTAACGCGACTGCCTCCAGACCGTCAACAGCATCGACAAGTTCGGTAATTCCGAGGTCCCTCCAAGGGATAGACTTGCGAATGCCTTCCCTCGTAAATTTTTCATCTTCTGCGAAAAGAAGTTTCAAGCTTTTTCCTCCTTAACGATTCCGTGGAAACGGAAGATTAAGTCTAGAAGTTTTCTAGATGTAGCTATAGATTAGCGTATCTGCATCCGCATTGCTACTATCTTTGGGGACATCTGCAAAACTTACAGGGAATCGATATTTTATCGGGTTATCACATGAAATACAACCTGATAATTTAGATACAGGAGAGACAACTAGAACCGGACGGGGGAATGGATGGAGATGACTAGAGGGCTTCTATACCGCATTAAAGCCAAAAAAACACTGCTGTTCATGATCGCACCAGCGGTCATTTATTTCTTGCTTTTCAGTTATGTACCCATGGCTGGCATTGTGCTGGCATTCAAGCAGTATCGATATGATTTAGGCATTCTAGGTTCGCCTTGGGTCGGACTCGATAACTTCAAATTTTTCTTTATGACCGGCGATGCCTTCAAAGTGACGCGAAATACGATGCTGTACAATGCGGCGTTTATTGTCATTAATAATGTGCTGCAAATTGTCGTTGCCATTTTCATGGCCGAGATTGGCTCCAAGCTGTTTCGCAAAACGGCGCAAACGATTATGTTTCTGCCTTACTTCCTTTCATGGGTTGTCGTGGGTGCAGTCGCGTACAATTTGTTCAATTATGAGCATGGCACCGTAAACACGCTGCTGAAATCACTCCATATTCCGGCACTCGATATTTATACCACACCGGAGTATTGGAAATATATTTTGGTATTCTTCTCTGCCTGGAAAGCCGTTGGATATGGCGCGGTATTCTACATGGCTTCGATCTTGAGCATTGACCGCGAGACCTATGAGGCAGCGGAAATTGACGGGGCTAATATTTTCCAGCGCATTATGCGCATTACACTTCCATCCTTGCGTCCAACCATAACGATCTTAGTGTTGCTAGCGATTGGCGGTATTTTCCGCGGCGACTTTGGTCTATTCTATCAGTTGGTAGGCAGCAATGGACTACTGTATGGAGCGACGGACGTCATCGATACGTATGTGTACCGCTCTCTTTTGGTAAATAATGAAATCGGCATGTCGTCGGCAATCGGCTTCTATCAATCCGTCCTTTGTTTTGTCACGATTATGGTTACGAATTTCCTAGTGAGTAAATCGGATAAAGACAATGCACTATTTTAAACCTAAAGTCTTCTGTGGGGTGAAACTATGAATTCGATGCGTGTAAAAAAATCCAATATGGACCAGCGAGTGCTTGATGTGATTGGCTATGTGTTTATCGGCCTGATCTGTCTGGCTTGTCTGATTCCATTCCTTCTCATTATCAGCGGTTCCTTGACCAGTGAATCATCGATTACGAGCGAAGGCTTTCGTTTATGGCCTAAGGAGTTCTCACTTGATGCCTATGCATTTGCTTTGAAATATCCGCAGCAGTTCGTCAGCGCCTATGTGTTGACCATTGCGTTAACCGTTACAGGTACGATCGTGGGACTCTTTATCTCGGCGATGGCGGCCTACGTGCTGCAGCGTCAAGATTTTGAATGGCGCGGCGGATTCGCTTTCTTTTTCTACTTCACGACGCTGTTTAATGGCGGGCTTGTTCCCTGGTACATCTTAATGGTGAACTATCTGCACATGAAGAATACGTTTTGGTCCCTGCTGTTGCCTCCGCTTCTCAATGTGTTCTATATTATCATCTTGAGAACATTCTTGCGGAGCATCCCGGATGCGATTACCGAATCCGCGAAAATTGACGGCGCCGGCGATTTTACCATCTTCGTTCGTTTGATTCTGCCGCTGGCGAAGCCGGGGCTCGCTACGATTGGCTTGTTTACAGCGCTAAATTACTGGAATGACTGGTTTAATTCGTTGCTGTTCGTACAGAATGATAAATTGTATACGCTGCAATATTTACTTTATAAAATGCTTGGCAATCTCGAAGGCATCCGCAAAGTCATGGCGATATCCGGTATGCATGTAGCCGATTTGCCGGGCGAAAGCTTGAAAATGGCGCTTGCGATTCTCGTGACAGGCCCGATTATTTTCTTGTATCCGTTTGTTCAGCGTTACTTCGTCCAAGGCTTGACCGTAGGCGCAGTGAAAGGATAATCCCGGGAATTCGATATTCCCGGTTATCATACATCATCTATCATTTTTTTTAAGGGGAGAAGAAAGATGGCACACACCAAGAAATTTGCTAAGTTAGGTCTCGCATCGCTTTTCGTCATGGGTACTGTTCTATCGGCATGCGGCAGCAAAGACGCAGCTCCGACTCCAGGCGCATCTACGGCGCCTCAAGTGAGCGCTTCGGCTACTAGCTCCACAGGTATCGATACAAGTAAAGAAGTAAAACTGAAAATGGTTTTGCTCGGCTCTAAACCCAAAGCTTTCGATGAAGTTTACAGTGAAGTAAACAAATTAATGAAACAAAAAATTAATGCGACCCTCGATGTCAGCTTCCTGGATTGGGGCGAGTATCAACAGAAATACCCGCTGATGTTCGCAGCGAACGAAGATTTCGATCTCGTTTTTTCGGCGACTTGGTCCTACTACGCTCAGCAAGCCACAAAGAACGGCTACATGGAGCTGACGGAAGATATGATTAAGAAATTTGCGCCTAAAACGTGGGCGGAAGAGCCAAAAGTGGCTTGGGAACAAGCGAAGATCAATGGAAAAATATACATGGTTCCGCAAAACAACTTCGAGTACAGCTATCATATGGTCGGCATTCGCGGCGATTTGCGTCAGAAGTACAATTTGCCAGAGCTGAAAACCTATGATGACTACGTGACATTTTTGAAAACGGTTGCTGAGAAAGAGAAGGACTTCAAGCCTAGCATTGGCGCCAGCGAATTTAACTCGGTGGAATTGATTCAACCGAATGAATGGAACTGGGTCGTGCCGCAGCTCCCGATTGCTTACAAAGTAACGGATGGATCTGGCAAACTATTTAATTATGTCGATACACCGGAATTTGCTGATTTCGCGAAGAAAATGAATGATACGCAAAAAGTAGGCGCATGGTCCAGAGACGCTATCGCGAATAAAGTGGACAAAACGCAAGCGTTCAAAGACGGCAAATTAGCTTCTGTTGAGTGGAACCTGGGCACACTGCTTCGCACGAAATCTGAAATGCAAACGACGCATCCGGATTGGAAAGTGGAACTTTACGATTTGAGCGCAGACAAAAAACGTCTGTCGAATCCTTTCATCAATAACGGGATGTCGATCCATGCTGGAACCAAGAATGCAGAACGTGCTTTAATGGCGATCGACTTGCTTCGCTATGATCCGGAAATTCATGATCTGACGAACTACGGGATCAAAGGCAAACACTATGAGCCGGTTGGCGCTGATCAATTTAAACCGCTGGCTGCTTCTGCCGATTTCCCTCCGTCCGGTACGGATCCATGGGGCTGGAACTCCTTGCATGAGCGTTTGGATTCCACAGTTGCCGCTGAAACGCAAAAATTTACAGATAACTGGAAAAAAACCGTTACTGTGAACCATCCTTTAGAAACATTTACTTTCGACGATTCCAAAGTGAAAAACGAGGTTGCTGCTGTCTCCAACGTCATGGACACATTCGGCAAGCCGCTCTTTTACGGTCTCGTTGATCCGAGTGATGCTGCGCATGGCTTGAAAGTGTTTAATGACAAGCTGAAACAAGCGGGCATTGATAAAGTCATTGCGGAGATGCAAAATCAGGCGAATCCGTTAATCACGAAAAAATAATAGGAAAGTAGATCCGCTTCATGCTCTCGGGTGAGGCGGATTTTTTTCGCCAAAGATATAAAGCGCTATCATTTTATGACAGGAAAGGAATTGAAAACATGAAGAAACCTTTAGCGATCATGCTGGGATTGGCGCTAACTTCTGTGATGGTTCCGGCCGCTTATGCTTCAGAGCCTGCAGCTTCAGCCACAACAGGAATTCGCATTAACCCGATCGAAAACATTTCCCCCGATTTTATTAAAGGCGCCGACGTATCGATGCTGAAGCAGATCGAAGTAAGCGGGGGCCGCTTTTATGATGGCGGCGTGGAAAAGGAAGCGCTTCAAATTTTGAAGGATCATGGCGTTAACTGGGTTCGGCTGCGGATTTGGAACCATCCATTCGATCAAGACGGGAAACCGCTTGGCGGAGGGAATAACGATAAGGCGAAAACGAATGAGATCGCCAAGAGGGCGCATGACCTTGGGCTTAAAGTGCTGCTGGACTTTCATTACAGCGATTTCTGGGCTGATCCGGAGAAACAGAATAAGCCGGCCGAGTGGGCGGGGCTTAATACAGATCAGCTTCAGCAGGCTTTGTACGACTACACAGCTGATGTAATCCAAGGCATGAAAGCAGCCGGCGCTATGCCTGAAATGGTGCAAATCGGCAATGAGACGAACACCGGCATGGTTTGGCCGGATGGTCAAACGACAGGAATCGGCGGCTATGATGGCTGGGCTAATTTAGTGAAACAAGGCGTTCAAGCGGTAAGAGACAACGATCCGAATGCCCTTGATGCGACGAAAAGAACGAAGATTATGATTCATCTCGCCGATGGCGGCAATAGCGAACTGTATCGCCGAAACTTCGATCAACTGCAAGCGCGGAATGTGGATTATGATGTGATTGGTTTTTCCTACTATCCGTATTGGCATGGTCCGCTGGATCAGCTTAAAAGCAATATGGAAGATATCTCGAAGCGCTACAACAAAGAAGTGCTTGTAGCTGAGAATGCTTACGCCTATACACTCGATGATGGGGATAACTTTTCAAACAATTTCGGACCCGGCCAGGAGAAGCTTGGCGGCTATAAGGCTACCGTGCAGGGGCAAGCGCAAGAAGTACGCGACGTGATGAATGCAGTAGCCCACCTAGATGGAAATAAAGGGCTTGGCGTGTTTTATTGGGAACCCGATTGGATACCGGTGAAAGGGGCCGAATGGAGTTCGAGGCCAGGCGAAGGAAACGGCTGGGAGAATCAGGCGATGTTTGATTTTAACGGAAATGCGCTGCCATCCCTGGATGTATTTAGCCGTGTCTCGGCGTCGGCGAACGGAGCGCCTTTCGTGGCTGAAGCTGCAGCGATCCATCCCGTAGAGGTCAACGTAACGGTTGGAGGGACATTGCTGCTTCCCGCTAAAGTGAAGGTCGACTACACGGACGACTCGGTGAGAGAGATGCCGGTTGTGTGGGAGGAGCCAACTGCGGATGCGCTTACCCATCCCGGAACGCTGGCGCTTCAAGGAACTGTAGCCGGTGTTTCCCTGAAGGCGACAGGTACGATTACGGTACAAGGCGCAACGAACTTTGTGAAAAATCCGGGCTTTGAAAGCGGAGATGGCAGCAATTGGACGATAACAGGCGACAGCAGCGCGGTAAAAGTGGTTTCTGACAGCGCGAATGCTCACGCAAGCAGCTATGCGCTGCATTATTCGCTGCCGCAAGCGATGCCTTTCTTGGCAGAGCAAAGGATTACAGGCTTGGCTAATGGCACCTACACGTTAAAAGTGTGGTCCCACGGCGGCGGTGGCGAGAACAGCTTGAAGCTGTTTGCCAAAAATTATGGCGGAGAAGAAGTCACGGCGGATATTCGCAATACGAAATGGCTGGAATGGAAGCATCCGATCGTGGTGGACATTAAAGTTACGAATCATGAGGCAACGATTGGTGTCGAAGCCGATGGGAATGCCGGTAATTGGGGGAATATCGACGATTTCGAGTTTTACACAGATAATTCGGCAGAGACCCTGGTTGCTCCGGTTAGCGTGCGCAAGGGTGCTCCATTTACGGTAAGCATCGGCAATAGCGGGCTGGTGGACACGATTTATGCGGAAGACGTGACGGTCAACTATGACGCATCAAAGTTTGCATATGTGGCAGCTCAACCTGCGGTCGATAATGTGTTAGTTTTGCGTGCGGATCATAGCGTTCCTGGAATAGTCAGGCTCGTTGTCGCCCATCGTGGAGGAAAGCAGTTGAATACAAAATCGCTGAATGTCACGTTTAAATCAACGACAGCTGCTGACGCTGCTCAAGGCACGATTGCCATTGGAAAAGCGAGTTGGGGCACCGCGCCTGGCGGGGCGGTTATTGCGCCTGCTTCGCTTGGTTCCGCCACGATTGCTTTTACGAGTGAAAGCAGTGGAAATGGTGAAAGCGGCAGCGGCTCTGAAGCTGGCTCAGGAACAGGGACTAACACTGGCGCCGATTCCGGCACGGACAATGGAACTGGAACTGGAACTGGTGGCAGCACCGGTTCAGGCAATGGCAATGGCACAGGCTCTAACTCAAGCTCAAGCTCTAGCTCAGGATCGGACGCTAGCCCGGCAACACCGTATACCGCTATCCAAGTTGGCTCTGACGGTGCGGCATCCATCGTTCGAACGCCGACGCTGGATGCGAATCAAACAGCTGCTGCCTCCTTATCCGCAGAGACTTGGAAACAATTGATCGAGCAAGCGAAAGCGAATTCGGAAGGCGAGAAAAAAATCGTGCTGCAGATTGCAAAAGCAGAAGGCGCATCTGCTTACGAGCTGCTGATGCCCAAAGAAGCTCAGCAATCGGCTCAGGAGAATAGCCGGATAGAGATTGTAACGCCGCTTGGCAACGTTTCACTGCCAAGTCAGACATGGAGCGCTGGCGGATTGAAAGACAAAGACGGCATTAGCTTATTCATAGGCACTGTAGATCCTGCCACAGTGCCAGCGAGCTTGAAAGCTAAGATCGGTGATAAACCAATCATTGATCTGCATTTCAAATCTGGAGGTCAAACCATTCCGTGGAACAATCCTCACGTTCCAGTAACGGTTTCAATACCGTATACGCCTTCCGCAGAGGAGCTACGAGATCCGGATCACATCGTTGTGTGGTATTTGGATGGAAGCGGAGATGCTGTAGCAGTTCCAAACGCTAAGTATGATTCCGGTACCAATCGTATCGTGTTCACGACTACGCATTTCAGCACATACGCCGCTGCATTCGTTAAACATTCGTTCAGCGATTTGACTGCCTATGAATGGGCGCGCAAGGCAGTAGAAGTTCTGGCCTCGAAAGGCGTGACCGATGGCACTTCGCCAGATACGTTTTCCCCGGAGCTGCAGGTTTCTCGCGCAGACTTTGCGGTCATGCTGGTCAAGGCGCTTGGATTAACCGCCGATAAAACGGTTTCCAATTTTGACGATGTGCAATCTACGGATTACTACAACGAAGCATTAGGGATTTTGAAAGGTCTAGGCATTACTGACGGGGTTGGAGAAAATCGATTCGATCCCAAGGCATCCATCGCCCGAGAGGATCTCATGGTTCTTACGGCAAGAGCGCTGCAAATCTCCAAGAAACTGCGATTGCCCAATGACAGCTCTACACTGAACGCGTTCAAGGATCATGCGAGCATCTCTGCATATGCCGCCCCTTCGGTTGCTGCTTTGGTAACGAGAGGCATCGTAGGCGGCAATCCTGACGGTATTTCGCCTCGCGAAAGCACGACAAGAGCCGAAGCGGCGGTAATCATTTATAGAGTGTTGCACGAAGAAGAGGAGGTTTCCCGATGAAGATTCGCCGATTCATACAAACGAGTCTATTGACAGCTTTCTTGCTGTTGGGTCAATGGTCAGGGGGTAACCCTGTGGGGGCAACCCAGCTCGATACGGTTAATTTGCTCCAAGATCCCGGCTTTGAGGCTGCCGACCCATCGCCTTGGGTCATTTCGGGCACAAGCTCGGCCGTTAGCATTCAAGCGAAAGACAATCATACGCAAGGAGGCCCCCATTCCGTGGCATACTGGTCCGATTCCTCCTTTCAATTCAGCGTTTCGCAAAGGATTGAAGGTTTAGCAGACGGACGATATGTGCTTACAGCTTGGTCGCAGGGCGGTGGCGGTGAGAAAGTCTCCCGCTTATTTGCTAAAGATTATGGCGGCGAGCAGCTTTACGCGGATTTTACCAATACGGGGTATGATTTGTGGAGCCAACCGAAGATCTCGCATATTCAAATTAACGTTATCAACGGGACGTGCACGGTTGGCGTCGAGGTGGAAGGAAACCCAAACAACTGGGGTTCGCTAGATGATGTTGCGTTCACCAGGATTGGCGATTTGGACAGCAGTTCAGCGGCAGTTACGATAGATCCCGTTCAGGTGAATACGTTTATCCATACGCCTCCGGATCTTCCTTCCGTGGTCAGATCGGTGTATGAGGATGATCGTTCATACAAGAACGTCCCCGTCGTGTGGGCGCCTTTGAATGAAGCGGTTTATGCTCGTCCCGGCACTTTTCAGGTCATGGGTACGCTTATGGGTACGGACGCGCGGGCTATTGCGAACATAACGGTTGAAATGAAATCCGCTGATTTGAATGGGGATCAACAAGTGAATGTTGCCGATGTCGCTTTCGCCGTCTATTATCTCGGCTCAACGCCCAGTGCTGACGGCTGGGAAGCGGCAAAAACCGCTGATTTAAACAATGACGGTCTTATTGACATCATCGATTTACAGCTTATTACGGATCAATTGGTAGGAAATCCCATCTAAAGAAAGCACAGATAATCGATATTTTGTCGGGTACGATTGTTGAATTGAACCTGCTAAACTTTGGGGGAAACATTAAATTGGGCTGGATTTTGCCCTTTAATCTAACCTAGAGGTGATCATCTTGTCGCAAAAGTATCCTCCCATAAGCCCGAAATTACCGGTATTTATGCATGGTGCAGACTACAACCCTGATCAATGGCAGCACGATCCGCAGGTGCTGGAAGAAGATATACGCATGATGAAGCTTGCCAAATGCAATGTCATGGCAATCGGCATCTTTGCTTGGTCGGCTCTTGAGCCTGAGGAGGGCGTATTTACGTTCGGCTGGCTGGATCGTGTGCTTGACACGTTCGCGGCAAACGGTATCTATGCCTGGCTGGCAACGCCAAGCGGTGCCAGACCGGCATGGATGGCAGAGCAATACCCGGAAGTGCTGCGGGTAGGCAGCAATCGTGTGCGCAACTTATTCGGCGCGCGTCATAATCATTGCTATACATCGCCAGCCTACAGGAAGAAAGTGGAAATCATGAACAGCAAGCTGGCTGATCGATATGCGTATCATCCAGCTGTTGTTGGCTGGCATATTTCCAATGAATATGGCGGCGAATGTCATTGCGATTATTGCCAGGAAGCGTTCCGCGACTGGTTGAAACGCAAGTATGTTACATTAGAAGCCCTGAACATGGCGTGGTGGACCGCATTTTGGAGCCACACTTATACGAGCTGGTCGCAAATCGAATCCCCGGCTCCGCATGGCGAGAATCTTGTGCATGCGATGAATCTGGACTGGAAACGGTTTGTAACCGATCAAACCGTCAACTTTTGCGCGCAGGAAATTGCGCCGCTAAAGGCTAAAAATCCAGATTTGCCGGTGACAACGAATCTCATGGATGCCTATGAAGGACTGAATTACTGGAAGTTCGCCGATGTGCTGGATGTCGTATCGTGGGATGCGTATCCGACGTGGCATGACGCCGCAGATCAAAGCAATCTGGCGGCATGGTTCTCCCTCAATCACGATATTTTCCGTTCCCTTAAGGGAGGCCAGCCTTTTTTGCTGATGGAAAGCACCCCCAGCTTGACGAACTGGCAGGGAGTTTCCAAGTTGAAGAAACCGGGCATGCACCTGTTAGCTTCCATGCAGGCTGTCGCGCATGGCTCTGACTCTGTGCAATATTTCCAATGGAGAAAAAGCAGAGGCGCTAGCGAGAAGCTGCACGGAGCGGTTATTGATCATGTGGGCCATGAGCATACTCGTGTATTTCAAGATGTTGCCCAGCTTGGCGGCGCCTTGGAGAAGCTTGCGGAAATAAGGGGCACAACGGTCCCTGCGGAAACAGCGATCCTATTCGACTGGGAGAATCGTTGGGCCGTCAAGGATTCGCAAGGTCCTCGCAATATGGGCATCAAATACGAGGAAACGGTTCTGAGCCATTACCGGGCATTCTGGGATCAAGGCGTACCGACGGACGTGATCGACATGGACTGCGATTTCGGCAAATACAAGCTGATTGTTGCGCCAATGCTGTACTTAGTCCGTCCGGGTGTCGGAGAACGAATCGAGAAGTTTGTTGCTGCTGGAGGTACCTTTGTGACGACATACTGGTCAGGCATCGTGGACGAGAACGACCTTTGTTTCCAAGGCGGCTTCCCCGGCCCATTACGCAAAACACTTGGCATCTGGTCCGAGGAAATCGATGGCTTGCATGACCACGAAGTGAATCGGATGGTTTGGAATGAGGGGAATGCGCTCAACCTTTCGGGCGAGTATGAAGTAAGGGAATTATGCGACCTGATCCATACCGAAGGAGCGGAAGCGATCGCGGTTTATGGGGATGATTTCTACGCAGGCCGCCCGGCGGTGACTGTTCATCAGTTTGGTAAAGGAAAAGCATATTACATTGCGGCTCGCACAGAAGCGTCTTTCAATCGTGCCTTCTATAAGCAGGTTATGCTAGAAGCGGGTGTCGAAGGCGCTCTGCGGAACGAGCTGCCGCCTGAGGTGACTTGCCAACTGCGTACCGACGGTGTCAATGATTATGTGTTTGTTTTGAATTTTAGCAGCAAGGAGCAGGCTATAGCGCTGGACGAAAGATCTTATACAGATTTATTGTCCGAGTCTGAATCCGGGCTAACGTCTAGTTTGATACTTGCGCCTTTCGGCGTTCGCGTATTAAAACGCGGCAGGAAATGACCCCAGACATCGGACTTATCCTCGAAAGATGTTATTCATGTGCGGGCGGGCAAACGGAAGTACTGTACGCCAGAAAATAGGGAGCAAAGCGCCGCGCCGCCGCGGTCGAAAGGCCCGAAAAGGCCTTTACGGAAGCGGATACCGCGGCGGCGGTGGAAAAACCGACCCGTAACGCCCTTTTTGGTCGTTACGGGATCAAAGCGCCGCGATGCTGCGGTCGAAAGGCCCAAAAGGGCCTTTACGGAAGCGGATGCCGCGCCGGCGGCAGAAAAATCGACCCGTAACGCCCTTTTTGGTCGTTACGGGATCAAAGCGCCGCGCCGCCCACGGTCGAAAGGCCCCAAAAGGCCTTTATGGAAGCGGATGCCGCGGCGGGGGCGGAAAAATCGAACCGTAACGCCCTAAAAGGGCGTTACGGGATCAAAGCGCCGCGCTACCGCGGTCGAAAGGCCCCAAAAGGCCTTTACGGAAGCGGATGCCGCGCCGAAGGCGGAAAAACCGAACCGTAACGCCCCTTTTGGGCGTTACGGGAGCAAAGCGCCGCGCTACCGTGGTCGAAAGGCCCCAAAAGGCCTTTACGGAAGCGGATACCGCGCCGAAGGCGGAAAAACCGAACCGTAACGCCCTTTTTGGGCGTTACGGGAGCAAGGCGCCGCGCTGCCGCGGTCGAAAGGCCCCAAAAGGCCTTTATGGAAGCGGATGCCGCGCCGAAGGCGGAAAAACCGAACCGTAACGCCCTTTTTGGGCGTTACGGGATCAAAGCGCCGCGCTGCCGCGGTCGAAAGGCCCCAAAAGGCCTTTACGGAAGCGGATGCCGCGCCGGAGGTGGAAAAACCGATCCGTAACGCCCTTTTTGGGCGTTACGGGAGCAAAGCGCCGCGCTACCGCGGCCGAAAGGCCCAAAAAGGCCTTTACGGAAGCGGGTGCCGCGCCGGCGGCGGAAAAATCGACCCGTAACGCCCAAAATGGTCGTTACGGGATCAAAGCGCCGCGCTACAGTGGTCGAATGGCCCAAAAGGGCCTTTACGGAAGCGGATGCCGCGCCGGAGGCGGAAAAATCGACCCGTAACGCCCTTTTAGGTCGTTACGGGAGCAAGGCGCAAAACAAAATCCTTGTTCATGTCGACGCTGCCGGGCGAATTTCAGTATTTCCCCAAGGGAGTAGAAGACAACACTCATTTCCAGGAACGGGGCGGCGTCGCAGTGGCGAAGCTCGTAGCGGCATGCATCAAAGAGCAGCAAATCATGCCTCTGGCGCTTTACCTTCGCTAGCTGTTTCCTCTATATAGGCAGGCTCAAGTCTTACAAGAGACAGGGGTCTGTCTATTTATTTTGGTAATAGAAACTTACTTGAACAAGGACTAGGGATGTTATAGTATGGGGAACATAGCTCATCATTATTTTTATTTTATATGGAAGGAAATGTTAGGCATGAATGCATTTGCACTATTTATGAAGGCATCCAGATTTAGGGTTGTTCCTGTGATGATCATTCCGGTTATTTTGGGCGGATTGGGCGCGCTAGTGTGGAATCAAACCTTTCATCCGGTGCTTTTTCTGCTTACATTGATTGGGGCGATTGCTACACATTTGTTTTCAAACATGATTAACGATTTATGGGATTTTCGTAACGGGATTGATACGGCTGCCAAAGAAACAACGGCTACCATTTCGACGAATTCGGGCTTTCTGGCAAATGGGACGTTGGCTGAGCGCACGTTTAGCAACCTGACTTGGGCACTTTTCGGAGTAGCTCTCATTTGTGGTATTATTTTAAGCGTTACAAGCGGCTGGTGGGTGCTGCTTCTTGGCGCGATAGGCGCACTAATTGCCTATTTTTATGTGGCTCCGCCAATTAAGTTCGGCTATCGCGGGAAAGGTTTCAGCGAGGTTGCGATTTTGGCGTCTTTTGGCATTTTGCCTACGATGGGAAGCTATTACGTACAAACGATGCATTTCGATGTCCGTCTGCTGTTGCTCTCGCTTCCAATTGGGCTGCTGACCACATTAATTTTATTTAATCACCATTTTTTGCACTGGCAAGCTGACCAAATTTCAGGCAAACGCACCTTGGTTGTGGTCTGGGGTGAAAAGAAGGCGTTACGTTTTTCCAAATTTCTGCTAGCGATAGCTTGTCTTGCTCTAATAGGATGCGCCGTTCTAAACATCTTTCCTTATTATGGACTTCTTGCACTTATACCCGTCCTGCCCTTGTTGCGCGTATATGGAAGTTTGAAAGCCGAGAATGTTTCTCACGCTTATTTGCCGCTAATGGGCGCATCTGTGAAAGCGACGACGCGCAGTGGTATCATTATGATATTGGCTTTACTGTTGAAAGCCTTCATTTAACCAATAATTCAGACAAAGCGAGGATCCCATTTATGGAAAAGCAAATAACGATTGGTGATTTTCACACGATATTATCCGAAGGCGAAGTATGGAAAATTGGTGGCTTCCCGCTGCCGGACGGGACATTCTGGGAGTTCCGCGAACCGAATGCGGTTGTTATTGTACGCAATGGTATCCTGTATGCTCGCGCTCCGCTAAGCCGTAAAAACGATCATATTCAGTTTCTGGACAATGCCAAGCATATGTACTATTCGGCTCAAGAAATCGATGTGCCGCAAACAGGCGAAATCAGCTTCGAACTGCAAATCCGCGCACGCACCCAAAACACAGCGCCGAACGATTTATATGACGGATTTGTATCGCTAAATTTGCTTGATTTCACGACTGGCGCGGCGCTGGACTTTTTTGCCGGCAACGATAAGTACGCAAGCGTCTATGCGGTCCTGCCGTTCCCAGGCGTACAAGTGCCGGAAACGGATAAAACGCGGTTTTTTTGTATTTTTAAAGAAGAAACAAACTTTATCCCGCGCGAGTTCAATACGTACAAAATTACGTATCACCGCGGAAACGACGAAGTCGTCTTCTATCTCAATGGACAAGAAGTCCGCAGGGAAAAGGATGTGCCGATTAAGTTCAACCGTTTTACGGTTGCGCTGGGGCTCATGACCGAAAAGGATCTAACACCTCAAGGCAGCGTCTCGCTTCACGGCCAAACGATAATTGGCGAATGGTCGCCGGTTACCGTGACGATCAACGAGTAAACTCAGCTCGCTTGTCCCGAGCTGCCAGCGGGTGAACAAGCCCGTAACGCCCATTTGGGGCGCTACAGGCTAGGGCTCGCATGTTTGGGACCGGCCGAAAGGTCCCAAAAGGCGCTTACAGCTCGCTTGTCCCGAGCTGCCAGCGGGTGAACAAGCCCGTAACGCCCTTTAGGGGCGCTACGGGCTAGGGCTCGCATGTTTGGGACCGCCGAAAGGTCCCAAAAGGCGCTTACAGCTCGCTTGTCCCGAGCTGCCAGCGGGTGAACAAGCCCGTAACGCCCTTTAGGGGCGCTACGGGCTAGGGCTCGCATGTTTGGGACCGCCGAAAGGTCCCAAAAGGCGCTTACAGCTCGCTTGTCCCGAGCTGCCAGCGGGTGAACAAGCCTCTAACGCCCTTTAGGGGCGCTACAGGCTAGTCTCGCATGTTTGGGACCGCTGAAAGGTCCCAAAAGGCGCTTACAGCTCGCTTGTTCACGCGGCGGGACATGATCGTGGTTATGAAGATTCTTTCTCATCGTAGAATCATCTATAGATAAGTCGTCTTCTGTTCATAGGAAGTTCGTGTCGTCGTAGGCGTTTCAGAAGATGGATATCCGATAAAGACGGTTCCGACTACTTTTTTATTTTCGGGGGAGCCGAGGAATTGATGCAGCCGTTCATCCCGCACGAGGCCAATGCCGCGCGTTCGCCAAACAAGCCCGAGACCAAGCTCCTGCGCGGCAAGCCACATGGAATGAATGGCACAGGCAGCCGCATACTCATTATCTTCGGAAGAGGCTTCGTCGCCGGGAATGAGATCGGCAGTAACCACGATAACGAGGGGCGTGTTTTCTAACACAAGCAGTGATTCTTTCACCAAATGTGGCTTCGTTGGGAAACGTTCTTCGAGAAATTGCTTGGCTAATAGCTCGTACTTGGATTTGGCTTCGCCGCGAATGACATAAAAGTGCCAAGGCTCCCGCAGACGGTCATTCGGAGCCCAAGTTGCGGCTTCAAGCAGCAATGCAATTTTGCTGTCTTCAATCTCGCGCCCTTCATAGTTTCTCACTGCTCTGCGCTGCTTCAATAGTTCGATTGCCTGCATATCGACAACAACCCTTTCTTCTATACGCTTTGATTCTCGTATTCTATCATATAGGGCGCAGAATATGAACTTTCTGCCCGACCCCATTGACTTATCAAACAACATCTAGTAATTTGAATTCAAACAAGGGTACGAAAGGGCTGTCCTTATGCCGCTGCGAACGGAACAACAACAAGCAGAAATCATCAGAGAATTTCTCCTTCATATGGGGCAATCCTTACAGCAGTATCAGTACAGTTTTGCGTGCAGCGCGGAGCTATCCCGACACGAATTCAACGTGTTATACATTCTTCGGCTGCGGGGGGCTATTGTCGTGAAAGAAATCGCGCATGAATTACCCGCTGTTTCCCTGAGCACGCTAACCAGGCTGCTGGATAGCCTAGAGCAGAAAAGCTACATCGAGCGCAAGCTCGATCCTTGCGACCGCAGAAGTTTTATCATTTCTCCCACAGAGAAGGCGCACCAGTTGATGGAAAATTTTCCGCAACACTGCGAGTGCTTCGTCCAGCGCATTACACAATCGCTCACATCGGAAGAGCAGACGACATTGTCAGAGCTTTTCGTCAAAATAAAAGCTCACCTGTAAAGCTAAAACCAGTCCTCATCCTGAGACTGGTTTTTTTATTTGCACGAGGCCTTCATTTTTGTTATCAGTCGAAGAGAAATGCTATTTTCAAATGTACAGGCAATGTGAACTTATGAAATCGTAAAGCAATTCCGATTTGCACGCTCTTGCCTATGGGTGAATACAATCAAGTATATCCATGAAATAATCCAGAGGAGATGAACCCCATGCTAAGTGTTCAGGATGCAAACACAATAATCGAATTTCTATCCGCTGCTTATAATGCTACACAGGATGACGAAGCAAGAGCGGAATTTCACCGGCTGGCGAACGAGTTGCGGAAAGCTTCCGGACAACCGCTTTCTTGATGATGGATAAACTCCAGGAATGAGGGGCGGCTTTGATGCCAAAAGAGACGTATGTGCTGCTTGTCTTGATTTTGTTTATATTATTGAGTTTGATTCTGGCGCTAATCTTTTAAAATAACAGCCTGCTGCGAATGAACCACCGCAGCAGGCTGTTTGTGAATAATGGCCTTAGAAGCCTTTGTATTGAGGCTCTTCGGATTCTAATTGTGAAACGCGGGAGGAAACTTGATCGACGATGTCTTGCGTCGATTTGGCGGCAGTTTCAAAAAGCTGTTTTGCTTCTTGGTTCTGTGTGCTTAATGCAAAAGTTTCTAAGCTCGCTTGAGCGCTTTTAAGGGAGGCCAGCGTCGTTTTCACTTGTGCAGCTACAGTCAGGATAATCACCTCCTTCGTTAGTTGGTTCTGCCAGACACATTAACGTAGCAACATAACTGCGTTCTATGTTCAGCAAAAAACAATTGCGCTCATTAATATGCCCGTATTGGTGATCTCCATAATTGGAAAATAAATCCTTCCTGAAATGATGATAGTTGCTCTTTAATCAGCGCATAATGATTTTGACTGGAGCAAAAGGCAAGGGAGGAAAAGTTGTGCCGGATTGGCTGCATATTGTAATCAGAGCATTGACCACGCTCATTTTTTTATTTGTATTAACAAGGATTCTGGGGAAAAAACAAATATCCCAACTTACTTTTTTTGAATATGTCATAGGCATCACGCTCGGTGATTTAGCTGGTAACATTTCGACGGATGTGGAGAGTCACTTTGGACATGGGATCATTGCTATCCTTGTTTGGTGCTTTGTCCCCTATATTCTGGAAATATTGACGCTCAAAAGCAAAACGCTGCGGATCTGGTTCGAAGGTAAAGGGACCGTTATGATAAAAGACGGCAAAATACTGGAAGACAATTTGAAAAAAGAACGGTACACCGCTGACGAACTGCTTGAGCAGCTCCGCACCAAAAGCGTATTCCGGGTAGCGGATGTAGAGTTTGCGATGCTGGAGGCTAGCGGGGATTTGAGTGTCCTGCTTAAGAGCGAATACCAGCCGTTGACGCCCAAACATATCGGCATGAAGCTTGTAGCGGACAAGCCAGCGCAAGCCGTCATTATGGACGGCGTTATTCAGGACGAGCCGCTCGCTGCTGCTGGCAAAGGACGGGGGTGGCTCCGGGCAGAACTGGAGAAGATCGGGGTAACGAAAGAAAATGTGTTCCTCGCCCAAGTGGATACACATGGGGATTTAACAGTAGATCTGTATGACGACAAGCTCAAAGTGCCGGAACCGACGCAAAAGCCAATGCTTCTCGCCACCTTAAAGAAATGTGAAGCGGATTTAGAGCTATTCTCGCTTACCACCCGACATCCCGGGGCCAAACAAATGTATAGCGATTGCTCGGAGCAGATGCAAAAGGTCATTCAGCAAATGAGCACGATTCTAAGAATGTAGAGCAGGAGGGAACGTATGGCCAACAACAAAAAGAAAAATATGACGATGACGCAGCAGGAATATCAAAAGCTGGCCAAGGAAAAAGAGCCGAAGCGACCTGTTTTGCAAAACTGTATTCGTGCATTTATAGTTGGCGGCTTTATTTGCTTGATCGGCGAATGTCTGATGCAGATGTTTATTAAATGGTTTGGCTTTACAGAAAAAACGGCAGGCAATCCGACGGTTGCTGTGTTGATTTTTATTTCTGTCGTGTTAACCAGCTTTGGCATCTACGATAAAATTGCGCAGTGGGCAGGAGCGGGGACTGGCGTTCCCGTTACCGGCTTCGCCAACTCGCTATGCTCAGCCGCTATCGAACATCGCGCCGAAGGATGGGTGCTTGGCATTGGCGGGAATATGTTCAAGCTCGCAGGTTCCGTCATTGTGTTCGGGACAGTCGCAGCTTTCTTCGTGGGCATTGTGCATCTTATCTTTATGGGAGGGAGATGAGATCATGCTGAAGGGGCATCAAAGCTGGATTTTCGAAAATCGGCCGGTCATTCTTGCCACGGGAACGGTCGTTGGACCTGATGAGGGACTGGGTCCCATCGGTGATGATTTTGATATCGTTCACGGCGATCTGACGGTAGGCCAGAAAACGTGGGAGAAAGCTGAGAAGGCGCTGCTCGAAGAGGCGGCGCAGCGTGCGCTTGACAACGCCGGTTTGACTGGCGGGCAGATCCAGTTCTACGTCGGGGGTGATCTGATGAATCAGATCATCTCCAATACGTTCGCTGCGCGGACGCTGAACATGCCGTATCTCGGCATATTTGGCGCCTGCTCGACGTCAATGGAAGGGCTGGCGGTAGCTGCGCAGCTGCTGGACTCAGGCGCCGCCAACTACGTGATGGCGGGGACCTGCAGCCACAACTGCACAGCGGAGAAGCAGTTCCGGTATCCGACGGAGTACGGCTCGCAGAAGCCGCCGACGGCGCAGTATACCGTGACCGGCGCCGGCGTCGCCGTGCTGGGCAAAAAGGGGGACGGCCCTGTCGTCACCTCGGCTACGATTGGCCGGATCGTCGATATGGGCATTAAGGATCCGTTCAATATGGGAGCCGCGATGGCCCCGGCTGCCGTTGATACGATTCAGGCTCACTGTCGTGATCTGGGCAGAGAGCCCGGTTATTACGACCTGATCGTGACCGGCGATCTGGCCACTGTAGGGCATAATATTGCGAATGAACTGTTCAAGAAGCACCATTTTCCTATCGAGCAGACGACTTACGACGATTGCGGATTAATCATCTATGATGTAGACAAACAGGCTGTGCAAGCCGGAGGGAGCGGCTGCGCCTGCTCGGCGACAGTGACTTACGCGCATCTGCTTAAGCGGATCAAGAAAGGCGAGCTGAAACGAATCCTTGTCGTAGCAACCGGAGCGCTGCTGTCGCCGCTCTCTTTTCAACAAGGAGAGAGCATTCCCTGTATTGCACACGCCGTTTCAATAGAGTCTGGAGGGCTGTACGCATGAGTTTTTTTTGGGCATTTGTGATTGGAGGCGCAATTTGTGTATTTGGTCAGCTGCTGATGGATGTTGGCAAGCTCACCCCGGCGCATACGATGAGCACCCTTGTCGTGTTGGGCGCCATCGCGGACGGATGCAACCTCTATGATCCGTTCATCGAATTTGCAGGTGCAGGAGCAACGGTGCCGATCACAAGCTTCGGCAATGCGCTCGTACACGGCGCTCTAGAGGAGTTGCACAAAGATGGCTATATTGGGATCATTACCGGTATTTTTAAAGTAACGAGCGCTGGCGTCTCTGCGGCGATTATTTTTTCTTTTATTGCGGCCATTCTGGTTAAGCCCAAAGGCTGAACGAGCAGCTTTAAAAAATAGGAAAGACAAGCCTCTTCGGATGAAACCGAAGGGGCTTGTCCTGCGTCTATACCTTCGTAAGAAGCAAAATGGTTATATTTAACAAAGAAATTTAGAGAAATTACAAGTATACGGACGAAAAACTTTCCTGTACACTAGATTTACACTGGATTACCTATATTTTCTAAAGAATATTGGCTAACACCCGTGAATTCAGGTTATAAAAAGCAAGCGCTTTCTCACGATAAGGAGGATCAGACATGGAAACTGCCACTGGGCATCACGTAGAAGTTCTAGCTAGACTCAAAGCCAATTTAGAAACATGCATTCTCGGCAAAAGCGTAGAGATCGAATTGTTGATCACCGCGATGCTGGCCGGCGGTCATGTATTGCTCGAGGATGTGCCAGGAACGGGCAAAACGGTTTTAATTAAAGCCTTAGCTCGCTCGATTGACGGACAATTCCGCCGCATCCAGTGTAATCCGGACTTATTGCCTTCCGATATTACAGGTGTTTCCATATATCATCCTAAAGAAGAAAAGTTCTTATTCCGTTCCGGTCCGATTATGACCAACATTCTCCTTGTTGATGAAATAAACCGGGCTACAACCAAGACGCAATCTGCGCTGTTAGAAGCTATGGAGGAGCAGCATATTACCGTGGACGGGGATTTGTACGAACTGCCCAATCCATTCATGATGCTGGCGACGCAGAATCCGATTGATTTTGAAGGAACTTATGTCCTGCCGGAGGCGCAGTTAGATCGATTCATGATCAAGCTCAGTCTGGGGTATCCGAATGAAGCGGCCGAGAAGATGATGATCGTGTCGCAAAGCAAGTCACATCCGATTGAGCATCTCCAGACTGTCATGGAGACGGGGCATGTGCTCGTGATACGGGAAGCCGTTCGCAATGTGCATATGGACGATGCTGTGGCTGAATATCTCGTGACGATATCAAGAAAGACTCGGGAACACAAAGGCGTTTTCCTTGGAGCCAGCCCGCGGGCGACTTTATCGCTCGTACTTGCCTCCAAAGCGTATGCCTTCCTGAACGGAAGGGATTATGTCATCCCTGACGATATAAAATATTTGGCGCCTTACGTTCTCGGACACAGAATGATCCTGCATTCTGAAGCCCGGATGGATGGAACAACCGTCGCCTCTGTTCTGGGATCCATTTTCGAGCAGGTGCGTGTGCCGGTGCGATTGGAGAAGTGAGCCGCATGAAGCGTCTTTTCTTGAAGCGATTTGGGGAGCGTCCCCGTATGTCGGGAGCTTTATGGCTGCTTGTTTCCTGTTTGATCGGAAGCTTGTTTTTCCTCCTGTTTCAAGGGGGGAAACTGGCTTCCATGCTGTTTATCATCATAACGGTTCTATCTGTCTATCTGATATTGGGCAATTGGAGCGGAGTCAAAAACACGCAGGGGGTACGCCGGCTTCCGAATGCTCAGCAGGATGCTGCAATTGAAGCAGGACAGTCCCTTCAGATTGGCGTTCAGGTGCAAATACCAGGATTTTGGCCGATTCCTTACGTCATGATCAGAGATAGACTTATCCGCCAGAACGGGGAAGAGTCGGTCTTCGAGGGGTCTTTGGTTCCGGACTGGAAACGAAGAGGTGAGCTTGTTTACAGCACGCCGCCATTACGGCGCGGATTATATCGATTTGGCACGATCGAGTGCTTGACGGAGGATGTTTTTGGCTTTTTCCAGCATAAAGGCCGTTTAGAGCTGCAGGACCAGGTGACCGTCTATCCGCAAACCGTGCCGATTCGGGAATGGGTTCAATTTCATCAGATGTTAAAAGGCATCCAGCACCACTCCGCAACAACGCGCGTACACCGGGAAACAACGCAAATCAACGGCGTTCGGGAGTACATCTATGGAGATCGCTTGTCGCGCATTCATTGGAATGCGACAGCGAAAACGGGCACGTGGAAATCTAAAGAGTTTGAGAGGGAATCCTTACCGAAGACGATCATCATGTTGGATCGAACCGCCCGGGCTTATCGGGATGCGGCGGAGTTTGAACTCGCCGTGTCGGTGGCCGCTTCGTTGTTTCGATACGCCTCAAGTCGCGAGCTTGCGTTAGGGCTGTTGTCTATCGGCAAGGATGCCACCTATTTGGAAGCTAAGATGAGCCAGAATCATCACAAACAAATCATGAGCCACCTGGTAGGCGTCGAAGCGGACGGGACTCATCCCTTAATTCATACCGTGAAAGAGAAATCCCGCCAAATGCCGGCAGGCAGCTTCTTTGTTCTCATTTCTCCGCAAAAGGGATCCGTGATGATGCAGGCGCTGAACCACCTTGAGCATCTACATATGAATCCTTGCCATATTTGGATTCATGGCGCGGCTTCCGGAGCAGTCAAAGCGCAAACGGCAAACCCCGCAAACGGACAAGAGGACTGGATCAAGATCATGCGCGCGCAAGGCTACACAGGCTATGAAGTCAGGCAGCTGAACGAACTCTCCAACTTGTTGGGAGGGGTGAAGCGATATGCATAACTCCATTTGGGTTAGAGCTATTCTGAGTGACTGGCCTAGGCGATTGACGGCCATAATAACCGGCCTGTTCCTCTTTCAATTCGTGTTCTGGATTCAAAAAGAAGATGGTCTTTGGCTGCCGGTAACGTCTGCACTAGTCAGCGGGACATTATGCATCAGTATTCTGGCTTATATGGTACCGCGTTTGCCACAGGTGTGGCGGCTTCTGGTTCAATTGGTTGTTATCGTGGCGATGCATGCTTTCGCGCTGGACTATCATTTCCTCGCCATTAAGCTGAAGTCCTGGAAAGATATCCTGACGTGGTTCGTAATCAACGCCGGACAAATGGGTCCATTCATCTGGTTTAGCTTATCGGCATGGCTCATTTATGAATTCGCAATGTGGGCTGTACAAACCAAATTCCGCATTTTTGTGATGATTTTGATAAGTGTTTTATTTTTTGCCGTCCGGGATTCATTTAGTGTTGTTTTTCTTTGGCAGCAAGTGGCGATTGTGCTTTTCTGCGGGTTTACGCTTCTCATTTTGCGCCATTTTACAAATTTAAAGCAGCGGGCGCCAGTCATCTGGGAAACCATTATTGAATATCCAGCTTCCATTGGAGTGCCAATTGTGCTTATTATTGCAGCGACCTTATGTGTTGGCGCGATTTCACCGACGATGAGTCCGATTCTAACAGATCCTTATACCGCTTGGAAAATAAGCCACGGCGAGTCTGTTCCTATGTTGGGCAAGGGCATTAGCACTTCCGCCTCAACCATGGACGCGTCCTCTGGTTACAGCCGGGATGACAGTAAATTGGGCGGCGGATTCCGGTACGACTATACGCCAGTTATGACAGTAGATACGAGTAAACGAACCTACTTCAGAGGCGAGACTCGTTCCTTGTATAATGGAAAGGGCTGGGAGCTAAGCGCTGCCGAGAAGAAGCTTACGTTTACTGGCGTGGGCAGTAATCCGCTTGCGGTTGATGAACGATGGAATGTATCGCTATTGACCACGAAAGAGGTCACGCAGAGCGTGACCATGAACAGAGATGAAGTTTTCCCTGTCCTGTTTGGAGGCTTTGCGATTCAAAAGGTTGAAGAGATGAATAAGGGAGAAAACCCCTTTCAGCAGTTGAAGTGGTCTTCACGTCAATCTGAGCTTCGTTTCGCAGACAAAGGCAATTATCCCAAAGACTATAAAATTACAACGCAGGAACCGATCCTCGATGAACCGGGGCTTCGACAAGTGACGTCAGACTATGCGCAGCGTCCAGAATGGAATGAATATTTGCAACTCCCAGCTGAGCTTCCTGAGCGAGTCAAGCAGCTAGCAGTCGAAATCACGAAGACGGGAACGAATCCCTATGATCAGGCGAGGCTTATTGAGAGATATTTGAAGGAGCACTTCCCCTACACGAATACGCCGGATGAAAGCAAGGGAAAGAGCAAAGATTTCGTAGATCGCTTCTTGTTTGAAGTTAAGCAAGGCTACTGCGATTACTACTCTACGTCGATGACTGTGCTCGCGCGAAGCATTGGGCTTCCGGCCCGCTGGGTTAAAGGCTACTCGTCTGGCACGACTCCGATTCCTGATTATCTCAGGGATTACGGCGCTTTGAGTCAATTCGGCCCAGACATCGATCCAGATGCAGCCGGCACCTATACGGTTAGAAATTCAGATGCCCATTCTTGGGTGGAAGTTTATTTTGATGGCTATGGCTGGATTCCCTTCGAACCGACATCGGGATTTACGCTTCCCAAAGTATTTCCTGAAGTGAAGGCGGATCCGATTGACCTGTCCGCGGAAACGAATATCCCGGCGGGCACCACTGAAACGGGTGGAGGGAAGGCTATTTTCTGGTTATGGCTGGCGTTTGTTCTAGTCGCGCTTGTCATTCTGGTTGTCGCAGTAGTGTTCCTTCGTAGAAGCAACACTTGGAAAGTTTGGCGAACACGCCGGAAGCATGCGCATGCGATTAATTTTAACCAGAAGATTATTATTGAATTTGAAAAGCTGCTTCGTATCAGCAGACGAAAAGGCTTCATACGATTTGAGCATGAAACGATGCGCGAAGCTACGGCGCGATGGTCGAAACAAAGCAAATGGATGAAACAGGAGCTGGACACGGTTCTGCTGCTCTTCGAACGCGCGAAGTACAGCCAGGCAAACTCCACGGAGCAAGACTACTTGCAGGTAACCCAATCTGTAATCAAACTAAAAGAACAAATGAAATAGGGACAGAAGCCACTCGCCACGAAGGGGGTGGTTTTCCCTATAAGAGGAGAAAATAATCCACGCTAAGCAGGCTTCCCCTTCCGGATAAGTGATAGGAGTGATGGGGAATTAGCCGCATCCCGTGGGAAAATATGTTCTTTTCTTTTTGCAACAAAAGGGTCACTATGGTATAGTTTCATCTATATGTCGAGGAATCAGGTGGAGGGAATTGGTTTGCTGAAAAAGCTCGTGCCCAGACAGTCCGTGCACACGATTTATGATATCGATGTCGACCATTTATGGAGTTTCGGCGTTCGTGGCATCATTACAGATCTGGATAATACGCTCGTTGGCGCGCGCGACCCGCATGCGACGCCAGAGCTGATAGAGTGGCTGAAACGCGTACAGCAATTAGGGTTCAAGGTTGTGATTGTATCGAATAATCATCGTGGACGAGTCTCCACCTTCGCAGAGCCACTCAGCATACCGTTTATTTATCGTGCCAAGAAGCCAACGAATGTCTCCTTTCACAAGGCGATGCAATTGCTTGGAACGAACGCACGGCAAACGGCCGTCATTGGCGATCAAATGCTGACGGATGTCCTAGGCGGCAATCGAATGGGACTCTATACGATTCTGGTTCAGCCGATTTCAATCCGGGACGAAGGCTTTTTTACGAAAATCAATCGCCGCATTGAAAAATTGGCCTTATCCATGATGAAGAAATAACGCTTAGGAGGATTCATGAGTAAAAACGAAGCTACGCACTGTGCCGGTTGCGGCATCGTGCTGCAGACGGAAGATTCGGGCAAGCTTGGCTATGTGCCTGCAGGAGCTGTCCAGAAGGAGCCGGTAATCTGCCAACGCTGTTACCGTATTAAGCATTATAACGAGTCATCGAGCATTACGCTGAAACAGGACGATTTCCTTAAACTGTTAGGCCATGTAGGCCATACAAAGGCATTGGTTGTCAATATTGTTGATATCTTTGATTTAGAAGGCAGCATGATCTCCAGCTTGGCCCGATTTGTCGGGAATAATCCCATTCTGCTGGTTGTTAACAAAATTGATTTGCTGCCCAAGGTGACGAATCCGAATAAAATCATTAATTGGGTTCAGCGCCGGGCAAAGGAGCAAAATCTTCGTGTGGTAGACATCGTGCTGTGCAGTGCGAAGAAGAACATGGGTTTTGAGCGCGTGATTTCAGCTATTGCTGAGTATCGCGGCAAACATGATGTCTACGTGGTAGGCGCAACGAATGTTGGGAAATCAACACTCATAAACCGTTTGATCAGCGATTACAGTGATCTGGATGCCGAGCTGACCACCTCCCAATATCCGGGGACGACGCTCGATCTGGTGAAAATACCGCTGGACGACGGTTGTTTTATTGTAGATACGCCAGGGATTGTCTATGCGCATCGCTTGACTGAAGTGGTGACGAAGCGTGATTTGTCGCAAATTATGCCGGATAAGCCGCTCAAGCCAATGGTCTTTCAATTGAACGAGAGCCAGTCGCTGTTCTTTGGGGCGATGGCCCGTTTTGATTTTATTAGAGGTGAACATCAATCCTTTACATGCTATACGTCAAATGCCATTCAAATTCACCGCACAAAGCTGGAGAAGGCGGATGAATTATATGAAGGGCATAAGGGGGAAATGCTTGCTCCACCTCGGCTAGCCGACTTGGATGAGCTTCCTAAGCTGGTTAAGCACCCCATTCATATTCCGAAAGGGAAGAAGCTGGATGTGCTGATTTCAGGGCTTGGCTGGATCAAAGTAAATAGTGAAGCAGGAGCTGATCTTGCTGTTCACGCACCGAAGGGAATTAAGGTTATCGCGCGTGAGTCGCTAATATAGGGGGAATCTTCGCATGGAGAACAACCGGACGTTAGACAGCCATACGATTTTATATGGGGTATTCGGAGATCCGATTCGGCATTCGCGTTCGCCGATCATGCTGAATCGGGCTTTCCAGGAGACGGGCTTGAACGCAGCTTACGCAGCCTTTCACGTTAGCCCGTTAGAGCTTGGGGATGCGATTCGCGGCATTCGCGCTCTGGGCTACCGTGGCGTGAATGTGACAATACCGCACAAAGTGGAAGTCATGCAGTACCTTGATGAAATCGATGAAGGCGCGCAGGTCATCGGGGCTGTAAATACGATTGTGAATGATAATGGCCGACTGAAAGGCTACAATACGGACGGAATCGGCTATGTGCGATCGTTGAAGGAAGAAACAGGCATTGAGCTTCAGGGGAAAACCGTACTCCTGCTTGGCGCCGGTGGCGCTGCAAGAGGCGTTGCTTATGCGCTCGCCAAAGAGGGAGCGGCATGCATTTATATCGCCAACCGCACTAAAGAGCGGGCCTTAGAACTTGCCGATGCGATCAGCTCATTTACGCGAACTGAAGGTATTGGCCTGGATGAGATCGATCGTGCCGTACACGAGGCTGTATTGGTTGTGAATACAACCTCAGCAGGCATGCATCCCAATGTAGACGAGCTGCCGATGCCGATCGATTCTCTGAGCGAGCGCCATTTGGTTAGCGATTTAATCTATAATCCGCGTATTACGCGATTTCTTCGGGAAGCTGAGCTGAAAGGCGCGCGCATTCACGGTGGGCTTGGCATGTTTATTTATCAAGGCGCCTTTGCATTTGAATATTGGACTGGCACCGCTGCGCCCGTTGCGGCGATGAGACAAGTGGTAGAACAGTCGTTAGCTGAATAAGAATAGAGGGACATCCATGTTAACAGGTAAGCAGAAACGTTATTTGCGCTCACTCGCGCATCATTTAGATCCGATTTTCCAAGTTGGAAAAGGCGGCGTCAACGATCATTTGATTCGCCATATTCAAGAAGCAATTGAAGTTCGAGAGTTACTTAAAATTACGGTACTCAATAATAGCGGGGAAGACCGAAATGAAGTGGGCGCTGAGCTATCGGAGAAGTCGGGCGCTGAGCTCGTGCAAGTCATTGGTAAAATCGTCGTCCTGTACAAAGAGTCACGCGATAATAAAAAAATCGAACTGCCGCGTTAAAGAGGTGGAAGCATGCTGGTCGGAATCATGGGAGGCACCTTCGACCCGATCCATACCGGTCATTTGATCGCAGCGGAGCGGGCGCGGGTGGAGGTAGGACTGGACGAAGTGTGGCTGATGCCGGCGGGGGTACCGCCGCACAAGCCGAACCCGCCTAAAGCGACAACCCGGCAGCGCTGGGAGATGGTATGCCTGGCAGCGGAGGGGAATCCTTTTTTTCGGGGGATTGATATCGAAATCAGCAAAGGCGGCGTATCCTACAGTATCGAAACCGTAGAACTGCTTCGTTTACAGTACCCGGATACGGATTTCGTCTACATTATCGGCGCAGATATGGTCTTGTATTTGCCGAAGTGGCACCGAATCGACGACATTGTGCGGCAAATTAGGTTTGTCGGTTTAGCCCGGCCGGGCTATGAACTTGATTTGGATAAAATACCGCCGCATATCCGATCAGCGGTTACGATTGTACCCATGCCTCTCGTCGAAATTTCCTCAACAGCTATTCGGGAGGAAAGACTGCGAGGCGGTTCGGTACGCTATCTTGTAACAGAAGCTGTGCACGACTACATGGAGGTGAACCGCTTGTATGAAGCGTGAACAACTAATGGCTGCCGTCAAGGAACAGATGCCCGAGAAGCGCTGGCTGCATACGCTTGGCGTGATGGAAACCTCCGTTATCCTGGCGGAGCGTTTCGGAGCTGATCCGGTGAAAGCGGATTTGGCCGCGATTCTCCACGACTATTGCAAATATTGGCCCGTGCAGGAACAGGCGAAAATTATTCGCGAGAACGATCTTCCGCAGGACCTGCTCATGTATGACAAAGAACTTTGGCATTCGCATGCCGGAGCTTTTATAGCCCAAACACAATTCGGGATTAACGATGAGGAAATACTAGATGCAATCCGCTATCACACGTCTGGCCGCGAGCGCATGACCTTGCTGGACAAAGTTGTTTGCTTGGCAGACTACATGGAGCCTGGCCGTGATTTCCCAGGTGTGCATAATATTCGTGAAATCGCTGAACATAGTCTTGAGAAGGCGCTTATTGCCGGCTTCGACGCTACGATCAGCTTTTTAGTCTCCAAAGGGAAACGGATTTATCCGCTGACGATTTTGACAAGAAATGATTTGCTTGAACAAGTGCAAGCGTAATAGCACGAAAATAAGAGACTTTGAGCTGGGCTCAAAGGTTCCTAACTACTAGGAGGATGATGGAATGAGCATGACCCCAGAAGCAATTATGGCTTTCGTGGTGGAAGCGGCAGAAGACAAAAAAGCGATGAACGTGGTGGCGCTAAACTTGCAGGGCATTTCGTTAGTGGCCGATTATTTCGTTATTTGTCACGGTAATTCAGAGACACAGGTGCAAGCTATTGCCACCGAAGCCAGAAAAAAAGCGCAGGAGTACGGCGTGCGGATCAGAGGCTATGAAGGCGTTGATACCGCAAGATGGGTGCTGCTGGATCTGGGGGATGTAGTTCTTCATGTATTCCACCGTGATGATCGCGAATATTACAATATCGAGAGGCTTTGGTCGGATGCCAAAGTTGTGGAACGCGTATGAGGATGGAAGCGGGAACGCTCGTCTCTCTTGAAGTGGCGAGAGAAGTCCCGCCTAACGGTTATTTCTTGACCGATGGTCATGAGGATGTCCTGATTCCATATGCTGAAATCGTCGGAAAGATTAAGCCAGGGGACCAAGTGGAAGTGTTTATGTTCCACGATACGCAAGATCGCATGATGGCGACGATGAAACGTCCTCATTTGATACTTGGCGAGGTTGGCTTGCTTGAAGTTGTGGACATTCACCCTCGGTTTGGATACTTTCTTGAAATGGGATTAGGCCGCCACTTACTGCTTCCTTATCGGCATGTACCAGAATTGGAAACGCTGCGTCCTCAAGTCGGGGATAAAGTGTTTGCTACGATGGCGCATGATCGACAAGGACGCTTGATCGCGAAGCTGGCGCTGGAGGAAGACTTGGCTCCGCTGTGCGTTAGAGCCCCATCCTCCTGGAGCAATCAATGGGTAAGCGCCCGTGTGTATCGCCCACTGCAAATAGGCACCTTTGTTATTTGCGATGCCGGTGTTCTCGGATATGGGGTCATCGGGCTGATTGCTGCTCCGGAACGGACACGATTGCTGCGTGTAGGCGAATTCGTGCAAGTGCGGGTGTCTTTTGTCCGCGAGGAAGACGGACGCGTCAATCTGTCCATGAGGCTTCCCAAGGAAAAAGGCCGCGATGAGGATGCTGAGCGCATTCTGAGCGTCCTCCGTGAACGCCCTAACGGCGCGATGCCTTTTTCGGATCAGACAACCGCGGACATGATTAAAGACCGTTTCGGCATGAGCAAATCCGCCTTCAAACGAGCCCTAGGCAAGCTTATGAAAGAAGGCCTCGTTTATCAAGAGGAGAACTGGACCTATTTGAAACAAGAGGAGACACAGGGCTAGGATGAGCTACGAGAGATTTGCCTACACATACGATCGCTTGATGGAAAGCATGCCTTATGGCGAGTGGCTGCGCTTTGCCAGGGACAGCTTTAAACGATATGGCATTGAGCCTAAGACCATAGCCGATTTAGGCTGCGGAACCGGAACGCTGGCTATTCCGCTTGCGCTTGAAGGATATCGGGTAACGGGCATCGATTTGTCGGAGGACATGCTTGCCGTTGCGGAGCAAAAAGCAGAGCAGCATGGCAGCATCCTGAAAAACGGGGCGCTGCGCTGGATACAGCAGGATTTGCGCGAGTGGGACCTCGACGAACAGGTGGATGCAGCGCTCTCGTTCTGCGACTGTGTGAATTATTTGCTGGAAGAGGACGATATCGTTCAAATGTTTACGTGCACGTTTGACGGATTGAAGCCGGGAGGCTTGTTTTTGTTTGACGTCCACACTCCGGAGCAGTTATTCTCCTATGCGGAGTCTCAGCCATTCTTTTTGGACGAGGATGACGTTTCGTACATCTGGACGAGTGAGCTGGACGAGAACCGCGTACAAATTGAACACAATTTAACGATCTTCGTTCAGGAGAGAGAAGGCTCGGAGACATTCAGGAGAATTGACGAAATACATGTGCAGCGTGCTTATCCTCTAGGATGGTTGGAACAGAAGCTGATCGAGGTTGGGTTTACGGAAGTTTACATGCTATCGGACTTTACCTGGGAGTCGCCGACGGCAAAGACGGAACGCGCTTTCTTCGCAGCGAGGAAATCGTGTGACTTTCATGGTTAAGGCGGCTTGACAGTACGGCATTATTTTACATATAATCATAGCTAATTGGATGTTAATAAAGCTTTGAAGAGGATTAGTAGCTGTGTGCAGCATTTTTCAGAGAGCCGGGCCTTTGGTGTGAGCCGGTGAATCTTGCCACGCGAACTCGCCTCCGAGCCAGAAGGTGAAACGCCGCTGTATGGAGCGGTGCTAGCCGGATCGTTTCACCCGCGTTAAGGGGCAGAGTGAACACAGGCGAAGAATGCCGTGTGTTAACTAGGGTGGTACCACGAGAATGTTAACCTCTCGTCCCTAGCGATATCCGCTAGGGATGAGGGGTTTTTTTGCAGATTTCATGAGATCAGGTAGGGAGTTGTCTTACCTCAGGGAGGATTTTACACATGTCACAGGAAGTTAAAGAATCAAGAGAGCAGCTTGGCTATAACCCGCAAGCGATTGAGCCAAAATGGCAAGCGTATTGGGATGCTAAGAAAACATTTAAAGTATTGGAAAATTCGGATAAGCCTAAATTTTATGCGCTCGATATGTTCCCTTACCCGTCCGGAGCAGGTTTGCATGTAGGGCATCCGGAAGGCTATACGGCAACAGATATCGTTTCAAGGTTCAAACGGATGAGAGGCTATAACGTGCTTCACCCTATGGGGTGGGACGCCTTTGGCTTGCCGGCTGAGCAGTACGCGCTTGACACAGGGAACGATCCGCGCGATTTCACGAACAAAAATATCGACACGTTCCGCCGTCAAATTAAGTCGCTCGGTTTCTCTTATGATTGGGACCGTGAAATCAGCACGACGGATCCAGAGTATTACAAATGGACACAATGGATTTTCATTCAGCTGTATAAAAAAGGCCTCGCGTATGTCGATGAAGTGCCTGTGAACTGGTGTCCCGCGCTGGGAACGGTGCTGGCGAATGAGGAAGTCATTGACGGTCTGAGCGAACGCGGCAGCCATCCGGTTATCCGCAAGCCGATGCGCCAATGGATTCTGAAAATTACCGAGTATGCGGAGCGTCTTCTGGAAGACCTTGAGGAGCTTGATTGGTCGGAAAGCATCAAGGATATGCAGCGCAACTGGATCGGTAAATCAACCGGCGCAGAAGTCCAATTCGCCATTGACGGCCATTCCGAGAAGAATCTGACTGTGTTTACAACACGGCCGGATACATTATTCGGAGCGACGTACTGCGTTCTGGCTCCTGAGCACGAACTCGTAGCGGTTATTACAACGGACGCACAACAAGCGGCAATTAAGGAATACCAGGAGAAAGCGGCTCGCAAGAGTGACTTAGAGCGAACTGATTTGGCCAAAGACAAAACCGGCGTCTTCACGGGCGCTTACGCAATCAACCCGGTCAATGGCGCGAAAGTGCCAATCTGGATCGCTGATTACGTCCTTGGCGGTTACGGTACAGGAGCTATCATGGCTGTTCCGGGCCATGACCAGCGTGACTGGGAATTTGCGAAGCAGTTCGATTTGCCGATTATTGAAGTCGTACAGGGCGGCAATGTCGAAAAAGAGGCTTATGCGGGCGACGGCGCGCATGTTAACTCTGAATTGATTAATGGCTTGAACAACGAACAGGGCATTAGCCGCATGATCGAGTGGCTGGAGCAAAACGGCAAGGGCCGCGGAAAGGTCACGTACCGTCTCAGAGATTGGCTGTTCAGCCGTCAAAGATACTGGGGTGAACCGATCCCGATTCTTCACTTGGAAGATGGCACCATGAAGCCGGTACCTGAAGATCAATTGCCTTTGCTGCTGCCTCAAGTCGACGAAATCAAACCGTCAGGCACAGGAGAATCACCGCTCGCAAACGTGTCCGAGTGGGTAAATACGATTGATCCCGAGACGGGTATGAAAGCTCGCCGCGAGACGAATACGATGCCGCAATGGGCGGGCAGCTGCTGGTACTATCTGCGTTTCATCGATCCTCGCAATGATAAAGAGCTTTGCTCGCATGATCTGCAACAGCAATGGCTTCCGGTAGATCTGTATATCGGCGGGGCGGAACACGCTGTGCTTCACCTTTTATATGCCCGTTTCTGGCATAAAGTACTGTACGATCTTGGTGTCGTTCATACGAAAGAACCGTTTCACAAACTTGTGAATCAAGGTATGATTCTTGGCGAGAACATGGAGAAAATGAGTAAATCCCGCGGTAACGTCGTCAATCCCGATGATATCGTAAGTGAGCAAGGTGCCGATACATTGCGTGTGTACGAAATGTTCATGGGTCCGCTCGAAGCGACTAAGCCTTGGAATACAACCGGAGTAGACGGAATTTACCGTTATTTGAGCCGGATTTGGAGACTTTTCGTTGATGATAACGGTCAGCTTCACGCCAAAATCAGCGCCGATGAAACGTTGGGCAGCGATGCTTTTAAACGTACATGGCATCGTTCAATCAAAAAAATAACCGAGGATCTCGACGCTCTACGGTTTAATACAGCTATTAGTCAATTGATGATTTTCGTCAATGAAGCTTACAAAACAGAGCGTTTGCCGCTGGAAGCGATGAAAAATTTCGCGCAAATGCTATCTCCGCTTGCACCGCATCTTGCCGAAGAGCTGTGGGAGAAGCTTGGGGGAACGGAATCCATTACTTACGTGCCGTGGCCAACTTATGAGGAGGCTTGGACCGTGGATAACGAGATTGAGATTGTCGTTCAGGTGAATGGCAAGATCGTAGATCGCGTTCTCATCTCCAAAGATACAGATGAAGCGGCGATGGAACAATTGGCGCTTGGTCTGGATAAAGTCAAAGAAGCGACCGCCGGAAAGGCCGTTCGCAAATTGATTGTCGTTAAAGGCAAACTGGTTAATATCGTAGTAGGCTAATTACAAAAGAAAGCTATTGGGAAGGCTGCTGTTTGATAGCAAGAAGCAGCTCAGCCTTCTCAAGGTCTTCTTTGTATTTGGTATGTGTGGCGCGGATGATGTTTTGGAATAGCCCCGTCATTTCATTTTCCATAATACGCAACCCTTCAGCAGTAATACCGCCTGGGACAGATACGCGTTTTTGCAACGAGACGGGATTGAATCCTCCGGTTGTGAGCAGTTTCCCGGTGCCGAGCGTCATTTCGCTGGCGAGAAGCGTGGCTTCTTCTTTGGAAATGCCTGTTTCCTCTACCGCGGCATCAATAAATGATTGAATGAAGTAAGCAAGGAAAGCGGGTCCGCAGCTAGATAAATCAGAAGAAATGCGCGTGTAATTTTCGGAGACCCGAATAGGCGTAGAAATATGAGTGAACAGATTTTCTAACCATTCCTTGTCCTCCGGTTGCATACGGTTGCCATGAATGCAGAGTGTAGCGCCGCTGAGCACATAGTTTGTAATACTGGGTATGATCTTGCTGATTTTCGCTGGCAGATGACCTTCCAAGTGTTTGAGGAGTACAGGGCTTGTAATCGAAACAATCATATGAGAAGGAAGCACGTCCTCTTTGATTTCATCAATAACTTTCTTGAACTCGGAAGGCTTTACACATAGGAAAACAAGATCGCTTTGAGCAACGACTTCTCTATTAGATCGGGCAACCTGAAGTCCCGGATAGGTCTGCGCCAGATGCTCGACTTTACTAATCGTACGATTACCCGCAATGATTTGCTCCGGATTACAAGCGCCGGAATGAATGAACGCCTCAATCAGTATACTTCCCATACTCCCAGTACCGATGAATCCTGCTTTCATCAAGTAATCCCTCCCGAAAAAGTTCAGTCACCCTGGCTGGTATCCTTGTTGTCCCTCATACAGTTGGTAAGAACTGGGTCCATGCTTTGAATTCCATTCAGATGTTTTTTCATCTATATGCAAGTATGCAAGCAATCATGTCATGAAAGGAGAGAATTTGTGGATTTTTTTGGTAAACGAAGAAGCTTCATCGTACTTTCGGCCCTTACCGTAGGTTTATTCGGATATGTGATTTGGCAGTTTGCATTTGGAGGGCGTTCAAGGAATTCGAATGATTTCCTGCCTGTGAATGAACAAATGCAGAAGCTTATCGCGCAATCGGCAGAGAAAAATCATGTATCCTCGAAAAAAGAGCCGGAATACGAGCTTGATCTTACGAAGAAAGGAGCCGCTCATAACACGGAGACCGTATCTCCGACAGTAAAGGCAACAGCAACACCAACCTCTACAGACATGCCAATAAAGAATTCTGCAATAGAAACCCCACTAAGTACGGAATCAGAATCCAAGATCAGCTCCTCTAACTTTGAAAGCCCTTCGGACAAGCGATTGAATCTGAACACAGCCACTTTGGAGCAGCTTGACAGGCTGCCTGGCATCGGGGCAAGCAAAGCAAAGGCCATTATTGATTTTCGAAGTCAAAAAGGGCGATTTGAGCGAATCGAACAACTGGCAGAAGTGAAAGGAATCGGTGAAAAAATGCTGGAGAAGCTGAAGCCTCTTGTTTATATTGCTCAACCGCAGTGAATCTTTTATTTTGCTAGAAATTGTGAGAGAATAATAGGGAAATCTTACATATAAGCATTGAACAAATGCCAACGAACGAAGTTTTCGTATGCAAAACTCTTGGGAGGAATGAATACAGATGTCTACAGACCGTAAATTGTCCATCGAAACACTTGCCGTACACGCAGGTCAGGAAATCGATCCAACCACACTATCGAGAGCCGTTCCTTTGTATCAAACAACGTCCTATGGTTTCCGTGACACCGAGCATGCCGCAAATTTGTTTGCCCTGAAAGAATTCGGCAATATTTATACGCGTTTGATGAATCCGACGACAGATGTTTTTGAAAAGCGCGTTGCTGCGCTTGAAGGCGCGCCAGCTGCACTTGCGACAGCTTCCGGTCAAGCGGCTATTACGTATTCAATTCTTAACATTGCCGGAGCCGGCGATGAAATTGTATCTGCTGCGAGCTTATACGGCGGCACCTATAATTTATTTTCTACAACACTTCCGAAGCTGGGCATTCATGTTGCCTTTGTCGATCCAAGCAATCCCGAAAATTTCAGGGCTGCGATCACAGAACGCACGAAAGCGCTTTATGCGGAAACGATCGGCAATCCGAAGGGCGACATCCTAGATATCGAAGCAGTAGCGGCCATTGCCCACGAACACGGAATACCGCTCATTGTAGACAATACATTCCCAAGCCCTTATCTGCTTCGCCCTATTGAGCATGGCGCTGATATCGTTGTACATTCCGCAACGAAGTTTATTGGCGGACACGGAACTTCAATTGGCGGCGTCATCGTCGATGGCGGGAAATTCGATTGGCAAGCCAGCGGGAAGTTCCCGGGCCTGACTGAACCGGATCCAAGCTATCATGGCGTCGTTTATACGACGGCAGTAGGACCTATTGCTTATATTATCAAAGCCAGAGTGCAGCTATTGCGGGATATGGGAGCGGCGATCTCGCCATTTAACTCTTTCATGCTGCTGCAAGGGCTGGAAACGCTGCATCTTCGCATGGAACGACACAGCTCGAATGCGCTGAAAGTAGCTGAGTTTCTGGAAAAAAACGAAGCGGTGGAATGGGTCAACTATCCAGGACTAGCGAGTCACCCGTCATACCAGCTCGCACAAAAATATTTGCCGAGAGGTCAAGGAGCTATTCTTACATTCGGCATTAAGGGCGGGCTTGAAGCAGGACGCAAAGTCATTGATGCCGTTCGTTTATTTTCCCATTTGGCCAATGTGGGCGACTCCAAGTCGCTGATCATTCATCCGGCCAGCACAACGCATCAGCAGTTAGGTGAAGAAGAGCAGGTTTCAGCCGGCGTTTCACCGGGAATGATTCGTCTTTCGATCGGTACAGAAGGCATTGACGATATTATTTATGATTTGGAACAAGCGATTCAAGCGAGTCAGAAATAAAGGAGATACGAAGAGAAGCTATGAGTAACCGCAAGGACTGGGACACCTATTTCATGGATATCGCTTATATGGCCTCGACTCGGTCTCGGTGCAGCCGCAGACATGTGGGAACCGTGCTGGTGCAAGGTAAAAAGCTGCTCGGAACGGCCTACAACGGGGCTCCGATGGGCGTGCCTGATTGCAGTGAGGCGGGCTGCATGCTCGTTGAAGAGATTGAACTGAAGGTCGTCGAGGATAAAGAGGAAGTTTTGCGTAAACAACGCTGCATACGCACGATTCACGCTGAGCAAAATCTTTTGCTATTTACAGATCGTGAAGACCGTGAAGGGTCAACCGTATATGTGACGGATCAACCCTGCTGGACTTGCGCGAACATGCTTGCCAACAGCGGTGTGTCAGAAATTGTGTTCCATCGCGGATATCCGAAGGATCATGAGAAAGTAAGCAGTCTCATGCTGGCGAGGGGCATTTCTTTTCGCAAAATGGAGGCTTATGAGCCGCCGCAGGGTACCCTGACGGAAGTGATCAATTAATCGTAAAAAGCATAAAAGCATGAGGAAGAACCTCTTCTACAGACGGCGTTTTACGTCGCCTGGGAGGAGGTTTTTTGTTGTGTCTGCTTGGTCTGCAAGAGAGAAATGAACAGTTTTCATAGGAGGAGGTTCAAGATTCGAATGAAACGACCTGTTGTTCTAGGGTGTTGTCTGTGGATAACTGGCTATGTGCTCGCGCTTTACATCGAGCTGCCTTGGTTATCCTTGACGGTGAGCGCGCTTATGCTTGGCGCGCTCATCGCGATGTTTGCTTTCCGCCTGCCTGGCAGGGTGCAGGCGGGGGCTTTGCTGCTGGTCGGTGTAGCCTATGGCTACTACCACTGGTCCGACCAGCGGAATGTGTCCGCGCTGCTGCCGCTTGCGCAGCAGCAAGTGCAGCTTGACGGCAGCGAGGTGACGCTGCTCGGGCGCATTGCCGGCCCTGTCTCCGTCGACGGCGACAGGGCCAGCTTCGCTGTGGAAGCGGAGTCCATCCGCTTCCGGGCGTCCGACGCTTTCCCGCTAGGCGGGGAAAGCGTTCAGGTTTCGCTGCGCCTGCTGGAGCAGAAGCAGCAGGCGCAGGCGGCGGGCTGGCGCCGGGGCGACGCCCTGACGCTGCACGGGACGCTGCGGAGCCCGTCCCCAGCCCGCAACTTCGGCGGTTTCGATTACCGCCGATATTTGCGCCTTCACCACACCCATTGGCTGCTGACAGCCAAAGGGGTGGATCAGGCGCAGGTCGAGCCTGCGGCTGCGCGCGTAAGCGTCGTTCAGCTGCTGCGCTGGAACGACGCGCTTCGCGACGCTCTCAGCAGGCGCATGGACCAGATTTTCCCCGCATCGCAAGCGGGGTTCATGAAAAGCATGCTGATCGGCATGCAAGACGATCTGGACCCCGAACGCTTCCAGCAATTTTCGGAGCTGGGCTTGACTCATATACTAGCAATCTCGGGTCTCAATGTTGCCGTCTTTCTTGGTGTTTGCATCTGGGTGATGCGGCGATTTAAGCTGGCCAAAGAAACTTACCTTCTCATCGCTATGCTGCTGCTGCCTTTCTACATACTCGTGACGGGGGCTTCGCCATCCATTGTCCGTGCTGGTCTTATGGCGATTGTCGCCCTATATGCAGCCAGAAAGGGGCTAATGAAGGATATTCTTCATATTCTGGCGCTTGTCGCTTGGCTTATGCTGCTCTGGGATCCGTACTACGTGTGGGATGTCAGCTTTCAGCTTTCTTTTCTGGTCACCCTAGGACTCATCATCGGCGTTCAGCGGGTCAATGAGTTGCTGGAGCGGCGAATATCCTCGCAAGTCATACGCAATACGGTTTCTATTACGCTAGTTTCCCAATGCATTTCTTTCCCCGTATCCATTTATTATTTTAACCAATTCTCTCTATTGTCGTGGCTTGCTAATGCGGCACTAGTTCCGGTAATCAGCATGATTGTGTTCCCGGCGGGGCTTCTTGCTTTAGTGGCAGGACTTCTGTATCTGCCGGCCGGTAAGGGAGTAGGGTGGCTTTTATCCTGGCTGAATGAAGCTGTATTTTGGATTATCGATAAGCTGCAAACGCTGCGGATGTTCAAACTGGTGTGGCCATCCCCAAGTTTGGGATGGATAATTGCGTTTTACATGCTGTTGGTACTCATGTATCTCGTTCTCCATGAAATCCTTCAAGGTCAAAGAAAGGATAATCCGATTGTGATAGCGGCTTCATCCCAGCTGCAAATGAGATGCCTGCAGGTGTGTCTGATCGGCAGCGCCGCAAGTTTCGCTCTTTTACTGTGGCATGGCTATTCGCCAAACCGATTCGACCGTGCGGGGCTCGTCCAATTTATTGATGTGGGGCAAGGCGACAGTATTCTGATTCGCACGCCGTATGGCAAACAAATCCTCATTGATGGAGGAGGGACGCTTTCTTTTCAGAAACCGGGGGACTCATGGAAAGCGCGCAAAGATCCCTATGAGGTTGGTCGGAAGTTGGTCGTGCCACTGCTCAAAAAACGCGGGGTTCACGCGTTGGATCTCCTTGTTTTGACGCATGAAGATGCGGACCACAGTGGAGGCTTGCAGGCGGTGATCGAGCAAATTCCGGTCAAACAATTTCTTTTTAATGGAACGTACAAGCCGAATGCCGGCATTGAAAAGCTTTTCGCAACAGCTTTGGCGAGACAGGTTCCACTGCTGACAGCTAAGCCGCACAGATGGATCGACATTGATCCCGAGACAAGGTTGCAAGTGTTATACCCTTCGCTTGACATGAAGAATCAGGTAGCTGTTGTTCAAGAACAGAATGATCAGTCCGTTGTATGTTTACTGGAAATGCAAGGAACGCGGTGGCTATTTACGGGCGATATGGAAAAAAAGACGGAAGAGCTTTTATTGCGCAATTTCCAGCAAGGCGGCGCATCTGCCGATTGGAATGAGGGGGGAGAATCGCAGCTGAGTTCCGGCAAGATCGACGTGTTAAAAGTGGCTCATCATGGCAGCAAAACGTCGACAACGCAGGCGTGGCTCGACTTTTGGAAGCCTTCTCTTGCGGTCATTTCCGTTGGGGTGAATAATGTATACGGCCACCCGTCTGCGGATGTCGTCCAGCGCTTGAAGCAAAGCGGTGCGAGCGTATTTCGGACGGACGAGATGGGCGAAATCCAACTGCAAATTGATGAAGGGGTCATTTCGTTTAACACAAGGTTGTAGTCCTTTGGAAGATCCGCTGTGAAACGCTCTGTTAAGGATCATTCTGTTGCGGATCTTGTTTTTCATCTTCCTGGTTCTTCACCTTCCATGGCGGGTCGCCATGAATGTGTAGTTGTGTATTGATCCAATACACGCTGAATGGAATCAGAAATGCAAGGATCGTGCAAATGATTACTAGCGTAGAGGGCAGCATCCCAATGAAAGTATTCCACATCGTTAGTTACTCCTTCACTATTTCTTTGATGTTGCCAATTCGATGGATCGTCACTTTGGCTTGAACGTTAATCTCAGCTTGTGTAAACAGGTTGAGTCCATTTTCCCAATTCTTCTCTACTGATTTCCATATTTTATAATGATTTTGATACAAAAAAGCGCCTAGCCCTATAGCATCTTTTTTGTACGTTTGTTGAAGCTTTTGCACGGCCAGGAGGGCGTTGCCCTCAATCACCTGTTTAATGCTGGCTTCCAAACTCTGGATGGTTTTAGCTTCGGACGGATCTTCACCTGCAACCGATTTGTCAAGGGTGCCTTGGGCATCTATTCGGATGAGAAATTTGAAGTGACCGGGGTCTTGGGAAGCTAAGGAAATGGAGCGCTTTGAGCGTTCGATTAGAAAGACTACAACGGAATCGTCAATCTTGGCTTCAATAATGCCGCCATTTATCTGATTGGTCATAAAATTCAACCCTTCCGTCTCCTTTCCGTTCAACAACCCGACGAACTTCTTTGAATTGCCTGCGAATATAGCGCTCCCTGCCAGAGAAACACCATCATCGCCTTTCTCTATATTTACCGTTTGAATCGCAAAGCTTTGGTTCTGGACGAGCTTTTCATGCACATCTCCGATACGCGTTTGCGGCAGCATGAAATTTGTTCTTCTATTATTTTTTGCGATTGAACTCAAATAATCGATCGGCATGGATTCATTATTGCTCTTGATCTCGAAAATTTTGGATGCTTTTTCGCCCGATATTAACACTTGCACCCCTCTGCGCATTTCGTTGTTTCTCAAAAAATAATCTAATAAATCGGCAAAATTTGAATTTTTTTTGGCAAGCTCTTGCGAGATGACGATCATTTTTAAATGCTCAAAATAAGGGGAACGGCTCGTTTTTGATGACATTTTGGCAGAAAGGGCCGGCATTGAATTTTCAGTAGTCGTAATGTTGAAGTAGGCCTTTCCAGAGGAGCCGCCGCTTGCACCGCGGTTACTTTGCTTAATTCCTCCAGGAATTACGATTTGATAGGTGCCTGTATATTTATGGTTCTTATCATTGGGTTCGGCTTGATCAATCGCAACGCCTACCACAAAGCCGCGCTGATCGATTTCCACCCGGTCCCAGCAGCTTGTCAGGAGAGCTCCCATGCCGCCAAGGAATAATAGGAAGGCGATACGTTTAAGAAGCATCGCTTTTTACCCCGCGAAGCTTGGCGATGATATGAACAAGTACGGGAATGACAATGGCGACGACTAAGCCTGTATAGCTGATCACGCTGCTAAATGTAGAGAAGTCTGATGTGTTACGTGGCATCATGCATATGATGTAAATAATGGGACTCAGGATCATCATCGATGTCATATGGCTAATCTTTGGGAACATCGATCTAAGAGCATAGATCGTGCAATCTAAGGCCATGCAGGTTGTCGTAAACACGGCCATGACCCAGATTGTAAAAAATATCGACTCAAAGCGTTCGAAGAATTCCCCGGGTATTTGCATTTCTTTCGCTAATTCAACTGCAGGGTACGTTATTTCTTGCAAGGCAAATTGCGAGAAAACCCCGATGCAAACCAAATAGATAGCTATGTAAAGCAGGAGTGGAATCGCTACGCCAATCGCAACTGCTTTGGGAGCGTCCTTGGGCTTTTTCATGAGTGTGATATAGAAGAGAATCACTTCGAAGCCGAGGAAGGAAAAGGTGCCGTCTTTGATGCTAAGGCTCAGCTTTTTCCAATCGGTTATGAACATCGGCTTCAAATTCTCGTGGTCCAATATCCCTAAACTAAAAACAAGTACGATGATCGTGATGACGAGAATAAAAGGTAAAAATAAAGTATTGAGGCGGATCAGCCCGACACGTCTGCCTGATACTGCGTATACGATGACCATTAAAAACGTCAGAGAGATCGCTTCAACCGGCGTCCGTTCAAATAAGTACTGCTTGGAGATATTCGCGATGGATCCAATTTCGTAACCGCAAAATGAAAAAAAATAGAGAGCAAGCCCTGCCGTAATGACATAAGCAACAGGCTTAGTAACGGCATTTGCTACATAATTAAAAAAGCCTTGACGGCTAAAGTGATGTGAAATTTTGGCTAATAGCCATGCAATGGCGATTGCAAGAAGGCCAGCAGCTGTCAAGGAAATCCACCCGTCTGAGGATAGCGTCGACTTGGCTAAATCGCGAGGTAAAACTAACACGCCAACACCTAAAATCATGGACGAAATCGTAATTGCCATATCTAGGGAACTTATTTTGCCATCCCCGTATTCAAAATACTTCATGGTTTCACCGGTTTCCTTTTTTTAGTCTGTCTGGATCTTGGGTTTGCATCAACTTAGGTCGGTTTTTCATAAACATGATCGGGGAACGCAATACCAAATCTTTCCAATCTCCAAAAAAGAGAGGCGCGAACGGCGTTGAATAGGGTATGCCGAAGCTCATCAGGTTAACAAGATGAATGTTAATCATAATATAGGCCAAAATGATCCCGTACAGGCCGAAGAAGGCCGCGGCAATCATAATGCCGAACCGGAGCATGCGCAGGGTAATGGCAAACGAATAGGAAGGCAGGGCAAAGGAAGATATCGCTGTAACAGCGACCACGATGACCATGACTGGACTGACGATCCCGGCCGCGACTGCAGCTTCGCCAATAACCAAGCCGCCTACGATTCCGATGGTTTGGCCTATCGGTTTAGGTAAGCGAAGCCCGGCTTCCCGTAATAATTCAAGCGTAAATTCCATGGCGAAAGCTTCAATAACAGCCGGGAACGGGACCCCTTCCCGCGCTCCGGCAATGGAAAATGCAAGCTTGGAAGGGATCATCCCATGATGGAATTCCAGCAAGGCAATATAAAGTGCAGGCAAAAAGGTTGCAACGAACGCAGCGATTAAGCGCAGAATCCGTGTGAGTGTGGAGACCATCCAATGCTGATTGTAATCTTCAGGCGACTGCAGACTGGAAGAGAAAGTAATTGGCAGTATTAGCGCAAAGGGATCTCCGTCGACTAAAACAGCTATGCGCCCTTGGAGAAGTGCGCCGGATACCTTATCAGGACGTTCCGTATTTAAAATAAGCGGAAAAGGACTCAAGAAACTGTCCGAAATCCACTGTTCCAAAAACCCGGAGCCTTCAATGTCGTCAATATCGACAGATTGGATTCGCGTGGTAACTTCGCTGACAAGGTCGGGATGTACAATGCCGGCGATATAAGCAACGATGACTTCGCTTTTGCTCCGTTTTCCGAGTTTGTATGAATCGAAGACAAGGTTCGGCTCTTTCATTCTTTTCCTCAGCATCGCTGTATTGGTGCGCAGATCCTCGGTAAATCCCACCCTTGGCCCGCGTATGATGGATTCGGTTTGCGGTTCCTCAATGGATCGCGAGCTCCAGCCGTTGCTGCTGACGACTAACGCTTGCGCGCTCCCATCCACCATAAGCAGGGTGTCCCCAGATAAAATGGCATGCAGAGCCTCATCCAATAGTTGTGCATGCTCCAGTTTATATGTCGTAAGCACATGCTGTTCCAACGTGACGAGCAGGTCTGCTGGAGAATTGACCGGATAATGAAAAGATTGGAGCATGGGTTTAAGCAACTGCTCATTAATAAGTGCCGTATCTACAAGCCCATCTATACTTACAAGTGCGCATGGGTAGTTGGCTTCCCCGATGGCGAATTGTCTAATCATCAAATCGCTGGGCGTATGCAAAAGAACTTTAATTGTATTCAGGTTTTCATTCAGTTGCAGATGTAAGATTTGATTCTGATTGGCAGTGGATGAAGGGGCTTGCGCCGATGCCACAGTTCTTCGTGCCAACGACTTTCTGCCGAATAATTGTTTAAACATGGTGTAGGTTTTCCTCACTTTCGACAATGCCTCTTATCAATATTCTCTTCTTCAATTGGAATTAAACGGATATGACAATTGTCATGCGAAAGAGATGATATGCGTGAATTAGAATGAGGTGCGATTCACGATAGGACTAGAAGAAGAGAAAAGCAAACCGGCCGCTGTTTTGTATATGCTTAAGGGACAGCGTCTGCCGAAAACTTAATAGATGAGAGACTGCTCTTGTGGGTACTACCTAAACATAGTACTATGTCTTTTGCTCAAATGGCTTAGAATAAAGCATATATTGAAGAGTTGTTTGACTGCTGCCCAGAAAGGGGCTGTATGGTTTTGTCGCACAGTCAGTAAACCAAAAGCGTCACTCTGCGTCTAATTTACATACTAGCGCAACGTAAAGTCCGAATGAACGTATTAGTTATGGACTCATTCATATTGCAGGAATCGTATATATGGACAGTTGGTAATTTTTGTTGTTGCCAAACAACCAATGTTTTTTTATTCTAAATATTGCAACCTTATGAGAGGCAACTGCGTCTGTAAGATTGCAAGGGGGAGGGATCCCAGTGGTAGCACCCGAACTGGTAAGAGCCGCTCAAGCCGGTGACCGTGATGCTCTCATTACCCTATTGCGAGAAATTGAAGCTCACGTCTATCGAACCGCTTATTATATTTTGAGCAATGAACAAGATGCCCTCGACGCTTCACAGGAGGCGCTACTTCGGATTTATAGCAAAATTAATTCTTACGAGGAAAAAGCGTTGTTCAAGACGTGGGTGCAGCGGATTGTAACCAACATCTGCATCGATAAATTTCGCAAGGCGAAACCAACGGTTTCTATTGATGAGCATGAAATGACATTTACGGCAGAACACAATGTAGAAAATGAAATTATGACCGGATATCTTGCAAAAGATATTCGTGAAGCGATCGATAAGCTTCCCGACCACCACCGATCTGTTGTTGTTCTTCGCTATTTGCAGGACTTTTCGTATCATGAAATTGCCGAATCTTTGAACTTACCGCTGAATACGGTGAAGTCTTACTTATTTCGAGCTAGACAGCAATTACAGTCGCTGCTCCAAGAATATCAGAAAGGAGGTGTTCGGGGATGAATTGTCAAGAGGTGATGGAGCTTATGCAGAGACAACTGGATGGAGATTTGCATGCAGAGGAAGAAGATGAGCTTCAGGCTCACTTGCTGCATTGTTTAGACTGCGCGTTGATGTTTGAACGGTTGCAGCGGTTGTCTGATGAGCTGACCCAGTTGCCGAAGGTCGTTCCTCCATACAGCTTGGTTGACGCTATTTTGCCGCAGTTGGGAGAGATCGATCGGCTTGCTGAGGCATCCATTACCGAACCGACGGCTGTTTTTGGCGCGCAATCGCAGTCAACGCCAGCAGGACAACCTCCTCGACTGCCTTGGACCCGACGTATCGGATCTCAGTTTTCTTGGAAGTTCGCTGGCGGCGTCGTAGCCGCGGGTCTTATTATTGGATTTTTCGCATTCAACATGAAGCATCCGCTGCTGGACCAGGCCGATGGTTTGCTTCCGCTGAAAGCTAAAACAGACTCTTCAAATATGGCCCAAAGTGCCCCGGCAGCCGGCACAAGCGCCGGAGCAGCCGATAAGAAATCGGCGATGAACGATACGATAGTCACTGCAACGCCAGCGACGCCAGAGGAAAAACAGGATAAGGCTAAAGCATCGGATGCATTGCCTGTCAGCCCTGCTCAGGCTACGACGGATGCGAAGCTGGAGAAGCCGCAAGCTATGGAAAGATCTGCGACTTCCAAGGGGCTGGCGCAAGATTCCGCGGCATTAGGCAAGATGGTGCCGGCAACCTCGGAGCCTGCGCGGATGAATGAGACCGCCGCAACCGGATCTTACGAGAAAGAGCCTGAACCCAATCCAGCGAAGACGTCGACACCGGAGTCGAATTTGTCCGATAAACCTCAGGAAGAGCCTAAGGGTGCAGCAGCATTGAAATCCGCTGATCCCGCATCGTCTGCGTTAAGGAAAGCCGATCCAAATGTGGGTGTGGAGCCCAAGGCGGGCCTGTTTTCGCTCGTTGTTCCGTCCGTGAATCCTCCTGTGAAATCGGTGACAGGCACCTATGAGGCCGTTATAGAAGATAAGCATATCGTTATTCGTGATAGTTCTACGCAAGAAATCGTTTTTGAATCCAAGCATGTAGGGCAGCAATCAGATGAGATGACGATACTCGAATGGTCCAAAGATGATAAATTGTCTTATGAGGTTCAAAATGGAGGAATATCGAAGACCTTTGTGATTGATATGAATACAAAAAAAGAAATTTCCCCATGATTATTTGCAAAACGGATGCACCAATCAGTCGGTTGTGCGTATGATGTCTTATGAGCACTGCGATTGTTCGGCGGTTCGTCACTCGGCCAAAGGTTTCTAGAGCCTTTGTGCCGGTGTTTAAATAGATGCTGTTTCCGTAGGGGCTAATCTTACGGGACAAATTCTTCCTGTTGCTCGGCAAAGGGATTGTGTCAACGTCTTCGGACTTTGACGCAATCCCTTTGTTGTTGGTAAGATGGGGGTGAGGATTATGCTTACGATGCAAGTTTCCCTATGGAAAACTTTTGGGAGTGTGCGAGAGACATGGATGTTAAGAAAGCTTTGAAAGATATACAAGCAGGTCGGCCGGCGCCGGTTTACTTATGCTACGGACCTGAGAAATATAAAATGAGAGAGTTTATCCAAATTTTATCGGACTCCCTGATTGAACCCGAACATAGAGAGTTTGCGGTAAGCCGTTTTGATCTGGGGGAAATCAGCCTTTCCGCTGTGCTTGAAGACGCGGAGACGCTGCCTTTTATGGTGCCGAAGAAGCTGGTCATTGCCACGAACGCTTTATTTTTCACAGGTGCGAAGGAAAGCTCGAAGGTAGAGCATCATCTGGACCGCCTGATTGACTATTTAAAGTCTCCGGCAGATCATGCTGTTATCATCTTCACGGTTGACGCGGATAAGCTGGATGAGCGCAAGAAAGTCGTCAAAGCGCTCAAAGAGCGTGAGGCGGCTGTCCCGTTTCTGACGTTAACCGGAGAAGAACTGCAACAATGGGTAACCAAACAAGCTGAGAAGTTGAATTTTTCATTTACCGGCGGCGCTTCGGATCAGCTTATTCTGTATACGGGCGGTAATCTGCAATCCTTATCGGCGGAAATCGAGAAAATTTCGTTATATGTGGGAGATGGGGGGACGGCATCGCCGGATACGATTGATCAATTGGTGTCGCGGAGCACGGAGCAGAATGTATTTATTCTGATCGAGGATATCGTGAATCTCCGATTGGAACGGGCCTTTGTTATCTTGGAAGAGCTGCTGAAGCAGCGAGAGGAGCCTATCAAAATTGCGGCGCTGATCGCCAGGCAGTTCCGCATCATGCTGCAGGTGAAGGAGCTCAGCAAGATGGGGTATTCGCAGCAGCAGATGGCTTCGCAAATCGGGCTTCATCCGTTTGCAGTCAAAGTGGCCGAAGGTCAAGCGCGGAAGTATGAGGCTGACAAGCTTGGCACGATTATGGCGCAGCTGGCTGATCTGGATTTCCAGATGAAAAGCGGGAAAATCGATAAAGTGTTAGGGCTCGAAATGTTTCTGCTCAGACTTGCAGTCTGAGCGGGGCTTTCCCAGACAAAACGAAAAAAGTCCATTTCTCTTGGAGGAGAACTGGACTTTTGCTTGTATGTTCTTGGTTTACGCTTGAGCCGTAAGAGCGTTTAGCTTTTTAGCCAGACGGGACTTCTTGCGGTTAGCGGCATTTTTATGGATTAAACCTTTAGAAGCTGCTTTGTCTAATTTCTTAGAAGCGTTAATCAGAGCATCTTTGGCAGATTCTACATTATTGCTAGCAGCTGTTTCGAAAGCTTTCACAGCAGTACGCAGTGCGGACTTTTGGGAAGCGTTGCGAAGACGGCGCTTTTCGCTAACTTTTACTCGTTTAATAGCGGATTTAATGTTTGGCATGAAATTCACCTCCTACTTCATAAAACACGTTCAACGTTACATTTGCATGTTTGCTGACAACTTTATGTATTTTATCATGGGAATATGTAAAATGCAAGACCTCTACGAAGGTTGTTGGGTAGTCGCGATTTTGCATAACGGTTCATCGTTCGTTGCACAATAAGCTATGCATGGCTACCTGAGAAAGGGGAACGACGATGGATTTAAGCTCATATTCCACACATACCGACCTTGCTTTAGATGCTAGAGATATGGCAGAGGCTGCCAGTAAGGGACAAGCGATACCTGGGATTGAAACAGATTCGAAACGAGAAAATGGGATTCGGGTGACGAAGATCAACGTGCTGAATGAAGAAGGCTCCAAAGCGCTTGGCAAGCTTCCCGGTCATTACATAACGATTGAAGTGCCTGCTCTTCGGCAAAAGGACAGCCAATTGCAGGATCGTGTCGCGACAAAGTTCGCCCAAGAGTTCGGGCCGTTTCTACGCGAGATCGGTATTGCTAAAGATGCGAAGGCCTTAATCATCGGTCTTGGCAACTCGAATGTGACACCCGATGCTCTCGGTCCACTTGTAGTCGATAATGTGATGGTGACCCGTCATTACTTTGAGCTGATGCCTGACGATGTGGGACCCGGCTATCGTGCTGTCAGCGCCGTCGCGCCAGGCGTTCTGGGAACTACAGGGATTGAAAGCAGTGAGATTGTACAAGGGATCGTGGAAAAGTCAAAGCCGGACTTTATTATTGCTATCGATGCGCTGGCCTCCAGATCGCTCGAGCGGGTCAACACGACGATTCAAATCGCCGATACAGGCATTCACCCGGGGTCGGGCATCGGGAATAAGCGTAAAGGGCTAACGAAGGAAGAATTGGGTGTTCCCGTAGTTGCAATTGGTGTTCCGACAGTTGTTTATGCCTCCACGATTGTCAACAATGCGTTTGATTTAATGCAGAAACATTTTAGCGAACAGACAAGCCATACAGGTCAAATTCTCGGATTGCTTGATGGCATGCAGGAAGAGGAACGCCTTCTGTTGGTTAAGGAAGTGCTCAACCCGGTCGGGCATGATCTGCTTGTCACCCCGAAGGAAATCGACCAATTTATTGAGGATATTGCCAATATCATTGCCAGCGGCTTAAATGCAGCGCTTCATGACGCTGTCAGCGTCGATAATGTAGCTGCCTATACGCACTGAATGGATAAGGAGCTGTTTCTGCTTGCTGTAGCAGAGTCAGCTCTATTTTACTTAAATTGTTAAATTTTAGTTAGATTTATGAAGGAGAAAGGATGGGGATGTCGAAAGAGTTGACATTGCATATTGTCAGTTAGGAAGTGGTTTTGTGAACCATTCAGAAAAAGCGAGTCTCTTCATCGGGTCTTCAGCAGAAAGCCTGGAAGTCGCAGAAGCGCTGCAGTCTAATCTTCACTTTTCGTTCGATGTGACGGTGTGGAGCCAGCTTTTGTTTCCTCCTTCGCAAACGACATTGGCACCTTTGATTAAACAGGCTACGCGTTCAGATTTTGCTGTTTTTGTTTTTCAGCCCAATGATTTGCTTCTATTCAGAGAGACTGTCGTAAACGCAGTTCGAGATAATGTGATTCTGGAGCTTGGTATATTCATAGGCCTTATTGGACTGGAAAGAACGTACTTTCTAGTTCCCGAAGGCGAGGATTTTCATTTGGCAACGGATTTGCTAGGGTTAACTCCACTTACCTATAATCCGCAGCACAGCGCGGGTCTAATGGCGGGGCTGGGACCGGCTGCATACAGGTTGAAACGAATGCTTGCCGAGCTGGGACTGAGAGCCAAATGAAACCTAAACTATTTATCGGATGCTCGCAAATGAGCGCCATCTGGGCGGAATTCTATCAAACGCAGTTGTCAGCCGCCGCTGAAGTAACGGTTATCCATCAAGGGGTACTGTCAGCCTCCAATCACAAATTGCATATGCTGAAAAAACATATGGAAGATGCGGACTTTGGGCTAATTATTGTGACGAGCACCGATTATATGCAGCCAGCTATCTACCACAACCTTCTCCTACTAATCGGCTTATGTATTGGCGAATTAGGGCATAGCCGAACGTTTATTATGATGTCCAAAGACTGCTCGCTGCCTGACTATCTCGAAGGCTATCACCCTCTGACGATAGATGAGCAAGATGCGAGTAAACCGTTAGAGCAGATGGCGGGTCCTCATCTCTATGCGCTAAAATCGAGTGTCGGACATCAAAAAAAGCGCTATAAAATGTCCGATATTAAAAAGAACGAGGCGCTGCGGGGCTTCTTGTTCGACTCATTGGATTCGCTCAGCGTCTCCAGTGTGGACTATGACCGAGTTTTGGATAAATTTCATAAGACATTTGATTCCAATTGTGGTATATTTGAACTTCAAGAAGTGACTGCAGCAACCTTGTTTGAGCTTTTGGATGACGGCGTCACCTTGAAACAATTCGGCCGAGCCGGTCAAGTGGGCAATCAGCATCAGTTTGATATCAACGACCCCATCAGTTACATGGCAGAGTGTTATCGCAGCCAGGAAACGAACATATATTTAGGCCGTGCGAAAGATAAAGAGGATGGCGAATTTGAGTACATTTACTGTGTCAAACTGCATCCTACGATTATTTCATCGATACATTTCAAAACGAAGACGGACATTCCATCAAGGCATCATTATCAAGTCATGATGGAGCTATCTGAACGAAACGCGAAATTAGTGTCTTCACTCAAATCCATCGTGAAAGGAAGGATTCAATATGTTGAAGCACATGAAGAAAGTTCGTAACAAATATCGCACGCATAAAAGTGAGCAGTCCTCCAATACCGCCGCTCTCGTGAAATTGTTTAACGGGCCGACTGTACTTAACAAGACTAGCGGGGTAATGATCGTAGCAAAGGGTAACTTTGATTTCGAATCGGTCGTGTAGCTCATTCTAATAAACGTATTCAAACGTCGATATCCTCGCGGATATGCGGCGTTTTTTTGTGCTTCCTAATAGAATTAAAGGCAAATGGCGAACCCCTCCAAGGGGTTCTTTGATTTCATCTCTATCAAAAATCTACGATAACCGGTTCTACCGAAGAGTCCCATTTCATAGATTAAAGTAAGCTAGATTCGCCGTCGCTTACGGAGAAAGACAAGCTGTCGCAAAACTCAGCCGATGCTTACGAAGAAAGTTTTGCTGTCGCAAAACTCTTAGGAGGAATCACACTATGAAATGGACTTCAGCCACACTAAATCTAAGCCATGCTCGCAAAGCGTTCCAGAGTGCAGGAGCCGTAGGAAAAACCTTTTTTGTGCTCAGCTCAGCCACGCTTGCTATGTTCGTTCTTCTCGGGGTTGGAGGCTTTCTGCAGGCCCGAGTGATGACAAGCTCTCCCGTTTCTTCGATGAAAGGTCTTGCCGCGTCCGTCACAAATCAATTTTTTATCGATATGTTGGGCATGGAGGTGCCACATCTGCATACAGATCAGAAGAAATTCACCTTCTCACAGCACAATGTTTTTAATTTTGCATTCCGCTTCGTGACCGATATCAATCCGGGCGATCCTAAGAGCCTGCTTGCTAGCGAGGTGCCGGGCATGGATGTCAACAAAACGACAGTTTTAGTGAAGGGTAGCGCTACGAATCCGAGCGAGCCCATCGATTACTATAAGTACACGCCGGATGCCAAAGATTTGGAGGGACAGGCTCAGACGGCGCTCCCTACGCCAATGCCCGAGCAGATCGCTGTAACACCTCCTACGCAGACGACCTCTGCTGTTGCACAACCGCCGAGAACGGCTGGCAGCAATATTGCCTTTGTATATCAAACCCACAGCAATGAATCCTTCTTGCCCGAGCTCAAGGGAACCACAGACCCAGACAGAGCTTATAGTGACAAAGTCAATATCATTTCCGTCGGCAAGCGGTTAGCTCAAAATTTGGAGAAGGACGGCATCGGCGCTGTCCATTCTGAAACGGTATATCCGAGTACAGTCAAAAATTTCGAATATCCGTACTCTTACAAATATTCCTTGAAGACGCTGCAAGAAGCCGCAGCTTCCCATCCAGATCTTCAATACTATTTCGATATTCATCGCGATTCCGCTGCCCGGAGTAAAACGACGACAACGATCGAGGGGAAAGATTATGCCCAGGTGTATTTTATTATCGGTGGCAAGAATCCGAACTGGAAGAAAAATGAAGAGTTCGCGAATAACATTCATCAAGTGCTGGAAGCTAAGCATCCCGGTATATCCAAGGGGATACATGCAAAGGAAGCCAGTGAAGGGAACGGCTTATACAATCAAAACTTTTCGCCGAACAGCATCCTAATTGAGGTCGGCGGTCCTTATAATACGCTTGAAGAATGTTACCGAACGACGGATTGGCTGGCTGAAGCGATTTCCGAAGTGATTCTAAATGCAAAAAAAGTGGACGCGCCGGTGCCGGCGCCGAAGCAATCCTGAAGGGAGGAACGGGCGTGAAACATTTTTATCTCAAAGCCGGACTGTTCGGACTGCTGCTTCTGTTCTGTATTCTCTTCGGCGTCAGCCTCGCGACAAGCGGAGTAGAACGTATTCAAGGACCGCTATCTCCATCCCCCAAGGTGGCGCAAGAGGAGGCGGCAAAGCAGAAAGCGAAAGCAACGGCACTTGCCGCAGAAGGAGCTGCTGCCAAACTAGAAAGCCAAGCGAAAACCGTTAAGATGACGGGGAACACGAAAGACCAAGCGGGAACCAAGATAGACCCGGTTGCTGATCACGATAACTCGCTAAACCATGTCGGCAATAAGTTAGGCAGCCTGCTGCAGATCGTGGCGCACCATGGTATTAAGCTGTTTGTATCCTTATTTGACGCCGTTCTCGGCAAAGGATAAACGAGTGTGCATTGCTGCGACTTCCCACAACTGCTATAATGAAAATTATTTGCATTAGTGGGGGTTAGCCTTAAGCATGACGGACATTCGGGCCAGACAAAAAAGAATTCGCAACTTTTCGATTATCGCACATATCGATCATGGCAAGTCTACGCTTGCCGACCGCATTTTGGAATATACAGGAGCACTGTCTTCCCGTGAAATGCAGGAGCAGGTACTCGATCAGATGGATTTGGAGCGGGAGCGCGGGATTACGATTAAGCTTCAAGCAGTCAGATTAACTTATCGAGCGGATGACGGAGAGCAATATATTCTAAATCTGATTGATACGCCTGGACACGTCGACTTTACATACGAGGTATCCCGAAGCCTGGCGGCTTGTGAGGGGGCACTGCTCGTTGTTGACGCTGCTCAAGGCATTGAAGCGCAAACGCTTGCCAATGTGTACTTGGCACTGGACAACAATTTAGAAATCCTGCCTGTCATTAATAAAATCGATCTGCCGAGCGCAGATCCCGAAAGAGTGAAGCAGGAAGTTGAGGACGTTATCGGACTTGACGCCAGCGAAGCTGTTCTTGCTTCTGCGAAGGCTGGAATCGGCATTAAAGAAATTTTGGAGCAGGTGTGCCAGAAGGTGCCCGCACCGGAAGGCGATCCGGATCAACCACTGAAAGCGTTGATTTTCGATTCCCACTACGATGCCTACAAAGGTGTTATCGTTTATGTGCGGGTCGTGGACGGCTCCATTAAAGCAGGTTCCAAGATCAAGATGATGGCGACGAACAAAACGTTTGAAGTCATTGAAGTTGGCGCGTTTAAGCCAAGGATGTCGATTGTTGACTCACTTGATGTGGGGGATGTAGGTTTTATCGTCGCCGGTATCAAGAACGTTGGAGACACACGCGTCGGGGATACCGTTACCGAAGCAGGCCGTCCGGCTCCTGAGGCGCTGCCAGGTTATCGCCGTATCAATCCGATGGTATTCTGCGGACTGTACCCGATCGAAACATCCGATTACAACGATCTGCGCGAAGCGCTGCAAAAGCTGGAGCTGAATGACGCGTCATTGCGTTTCGAGCCGGAGACATCAACGGCGCTAGGTTTCGGTTTCCGCTGTGGTTTCTTGGGACTGCTGCATATGGAAATTATTCAGGAACGGATTGAGCGGGAATTCAATATCCCGTTGATTACAACAGCTCCTAGCGTTATTTACCGCGTGAAGTTAACGAATGGCGATGTGATGGACATTGATAACCCTTCGAACTACCCGGATCCGCAGCGGATCGAGTATGTTGAAGAGCCGTATGTCAAAGCATCGGTGATCGTGCCAAACGATTACGTAGGAACCATTATGGAGCTGTGCCAAGGCAAACGCGGCGAGTACATTAATATGGAGTATTTGGACTCCAACCGTGTTACCTTGACTTACGATCTTCCATTGTCCGAAATCGTTTATGACTTCTTCGATCAATTGAAATCAAGAACGAAAGGGTACGCATCTTTCGACTATGAAGTAACTGGCTATAAGAAGTCCAACCTCGTGAAGATGGACATCTTGCTAAATAACGAGCAGGTCGATGCGCTTTCCTTCATCGTTCACCGTGATACAGCCTATAACCGTGGCAAAATCATTTGCGATAAATTGAAGGAACTCATCCCGCGGCAAATGTTCGAAGTGCCGATCCAAGCCGCGATCGGACAAAAGATCGTAGCGCGCGAAACGGTAAAAGCGATGCGTAAGAACGTTCTCGCCAAGTGTTACGGCGGTGACATTTCCCGTAAGCGTAAGCTGCTTGATAAGCAAAAAGAAGGTAAGAAACGCATGAAGCAGGTCGGCAGTGTCGAAGTGCCGCAGGAAGCATTCATGGCCGTGCTCAAAATCGACGAGTAGGCAAACACTTAAAAAGCCAGGGTGGCAGAGTACGCTGCCCCTTGGCTTTTTCTTAAGAAGGAAGGAAAGACCTTATGCTGGTAAATTACGCGGCCCCAACAGCCGTTTATATTCATATTCCATTTTGCACAAACAAATGCCACTATTGCGATTTCAACTCCTATGTGCTTAAAGGACAGCCGGTAATGGCCTATCTGGACGCCCTTGAGCGCGAGATGGAGCTCACCGTGAAACAGAACCCGCCGACGCAGGTGGAAACCATTTTTGTGGGAGGCGGGACGCCTACCGTACTGCTGCCGGATCAAATGGAGCGGTTTCTGCGAATGGTTCGAACTTACTTTCCCGCTGATAGCGAGGCTGTTGAGTTTTCGATGGAAGCGAACCCGGGAACGACAGACGAGGACAAGCTGGCTGTTATGAAAGAAGGCGGCGTAAACCGCATTAGCTTCGGCGTACAGTCTTTCAATAACGAGTTGCTCGCGGCTATCGGACGTATACACAACACGGATGACGTGCACAGAAGTATCCAGAATGCGAAAAAACTTGGCTTTCGCAACTTATCGATCGACTTGATGTTCGGATTGCCGAAGCAAACCGTAGAAATTATGCAGGCAACTTTAAATGAAGCTCTTTCGCTCGATCTGCAGCATTACTCTATCTACAGCTTGAAAGTAGAGGAGAATACTTTGTTCCACACATTATTTAATAAAAATCAACTGCCGCTTCCAAGTGAAGATGAGGAAGTTGATATGTATGAACTCATCATGAGCAGGCTGGAAGAGGCCGATTATAAGCAGTATGAAATTAGCAATTTTGCAAAGAATGGCTATGAAAGCAGGCATAATTCCATGTATTGGCGCAATCGCTCGTATTACGGCCTTGGTGCGGGAGCCCATGGGTATATGAACGGTCAGCGCCATGTCAATATCAAAGGGATTCAACCTTATATCGATGCGTCGATGACGGGCCTGCCGATAATGGAACAGTTCGAAGTAACCCGCCAGGAAGCCATGGAGGATTTCATGATGGTTGGCCTGCGCTTGCTTGAAGGCGTAAGGAACACTGATTTTAAGGAACAATTCGGCACGACGATTGAATCACAATTCGGGGATACGCTGGATCGGTGGCTGGGCAAGCAACTGCTTGAGCGGACGGCTGAGGGGTACAGGCTTTCGAAGCAAGGCATTTTGCTGGGAAATGAAGTTTTTGCTTCTTTTCTTTCTTAGAAATAAACCGTCATCCGTCTGAATGCCGATATAAATAACGCTTGTGCAAATATACGTTTTGCTGTATATTTATACATGAATCCACTAGCGATGAAGCGGTAAACCGCAATGGCGCTGTCGTGGGTTTTATGCATTTTTTATCGCGACTGGTGGGATAATGATGAGTTCAACGACAGTAACCGTTAGAAAAGCTTCCGTGAACGATATCGAGAAGCTGTATGATATTATACAAGGCTATGCCAAACAAGGGATTATGCTGCCGCGAACGCGAGAAGTGCTGGAGGAACAAATCGACACATTTGTTGTAGCGGAGCATGACACATTGCTTATCGGCTGCGGCTCCTTAACGCGTTTGGGACCTGATTTGGTTGAGATTCGCTCGCTCGGCATGACGCCTGGCTATAAAGGACAAGGGATCGGGGGCAAACTTGTCGATTTTCTGGTTGAAGAGGCAAGAAGCCAAGGGATCATTAAGGTTATGGCGCTCACCTACGAGGTTGGCTTCTTTCAAAAAAATGGGTTCACGCTAGTGCCGAAAGAGATTTTCCCAGAGAAGGTTTGGAAGGATTGTATGCATTGCAAAAAGCAGTATTGCTGCGATGAAATTGCCGTGCTTAAACGATTGGATTGACTTGACAACAGACCTTAGGGTCTGTTATTTTTGTATTAGGATTTAGCACTCACTAAATAGGAGTGCTAACGACGGTGGTAAATCACAGATAAAGCGATGCCTGCTTCCTTCATAAAAAAGGAATAAAAGTCTAAACTTAGATGCGGGTTTTTATAGAAAACTTTTAGGGGGGATACTTATGTTGTCGGAACGCCAGCGCATGATTCTAAGTGCAATCATTGACGATTATGTTCGCTCAGCAGAGCCGATCGGTTCAAGAAGTATTTCGAAGCGGGGTAACGTTGGGTTCAGTCCGGCTACGATTCGGAATGAAATGTCCGATCTGGAAGAGATGGGCTTTCTCGAACAACCGCATACGTCTGCTGGTCGTATTCCCTCCAATAAAGGTTATCGCTATTATGTCGACCATCTGCTGCAGCACGGCTCCTTGCAAACGCATGAGCTAGATGCGATGAAGGTGGTTTTTGCACAACGAATTCAAGAGATGGAAGATGTGATTCAGCATGTTGCCGGAATGCTCTCTTCTCTAACGAATTATACATCAATCGTTCTAGGGCCTGAGGTGTTCAGCACGACGCTGAAGCATCTCCAGATCGTTCCGTTAACGGAAACGACGGCGGTCGCCATTATCGTGATGAATACAGGGCATGTGGAGAACAAAACAGTTTCCATTCCCGAAGGCGTACCGATGTCCGAAATTGAAAAAGTGGTGAATATCCTGAATACGCGGCTTAAAAATGTGCCGTTGATTCAGTTCAAATCCAAGCTTTATAACGAAATTTCCAGTGAATTGAGCAAATATGTGAACGGGTATCAAGAACTCGTTTCCGTTGTGGAGAGTGTTCTGGAGAATGATGAGAAGGATCGCATATTTCTTAGCGGCATGACGAATATGCTCATTCAACCCGAATTCAAGGATGTTGATAAAGTAAAAAGCATTTTAGATTTATTGGAAGAAGCTCCGACGCTCATTAAATTATTTACACCGTCGTCGAATGAAGGTATCGAGGTCAAAATTGGTACTGAGAATAGCATCGAAGCGATTAATAATTGCAGCCTGATTACTGCCTCTTATTCGATTGGCGATAAGCCTTTGGGTACGATCGGCATTCTGGGACCGACCCGCATGGAATATGGCAGAGTCATAAATTTACTCGATCATTTATCTAGACACATGGAAGTAATTTTAGGCCGGTGGTATGGCAAATGACGGGGATTCATCCTATGCATAACGAAGGCGAGGAACGTTTTTCTACGCTAGTGAACAACGCAGCTGCGGTCAGAGCGATCTGCTCTGCGGTAGAGGGCACGCTTGGCCCGAAGGGGCTGGATACGATGCTCGTCGGCGCGCAGGGTGAAGTCATTATTACGAATGACGGCGTCACCATTTTGGAAAAGATGGACGTCACGCATCCTGCCGCGAGGCTTCTGATTCAAGTAGCGAAAAGCCAGCAAAGGCAAATCGGCGATGGCACGACAACGGCGACGGTGCTTGCTGGAGCTCTTGTTCAGGAAGGCGTCGCTCAAGTGACGCGGGGCGTTCCGGTGGCTAAGGTCGTAAGCGGCATGCAACATGGCATCGCGCAGGCCGTGGCGAATCTGCAGCGCAGAAGCAGGGCAATAAGCGGTTTGGGCGACGCGGCGCTAAAGCGCATTGCCATTACCGCGGGACGCGAGCAATCGGATATTGCGAAGCTGATTGTTGCTGCGGCTGAAGCGGTCGGCGAAGTGAAGCTGCGAGAAGACGGTTACCGCTTCGCGGACAGCGTGATCGCTCATGAAGAGGCGAACAGTGAAGTTTGGCCCGGTATTCTGCTGAACCAGAAGCCGATGAACCTGCATCCGGGGCATGAGCTCCGCGATGCCCGTATTCTCGTGCTGCATGACGCTTTGGAGCCTGAGGCGGTCAGCGAGGAATCGCTGACCACCGAGGCAGGCTTCCAGCGCTATATGCAGCTGCGAGAGCAGTTCCGCAGCAGCCTTGGCTTGCTGCGGGAGCTCGGCGTCGGGCTGATTGCATCAGACCGCGGGGTCGATCCGGAGGCGGAGCAGTTTTGCTCCGACCATGGCATTCTCGTGCTGCAGCGGCTGTCCCTCCGGGACCTGCAGCGGTTAAGCGAGCACACCGGCGCCAGGCCGGTGCGGCGCACGGCGCTGCGCAAGAGCGCGCAAGAGTTCGGCGCCGCGCTTGGACACGCGGGCTACGCCGCCTACGATGAGCGGCTGGAGCGCGTGCGCGTCAGCCGCGGTCGCGGCGACCAGCACGTGACCGTCATCGTAGGCGCGGCGACGCGCGAAGCGGCGCATGAGCGCTCGCGCATCGCGAAGGATGCCGCGTCAGCCGTCCAAGCCGCGGTGCGCGGCGGGTACTTGCCCGGCGGCGGCGCTGTCGAGATGGCGGTCGCGCGCGATCTGGAGCGGCTGCGCGAGACGATGAAGGGCATGGAAGGCTTCGGCGTAGCCGCTGTTGCGGGGGCGCTGCGGAAGCCGTTGTCGCAAATTGTCGTCAACGCAGGTTACAACCCGCTGGAGAAGGTAGAGGAGCTGAAAGCTGCTCAGATTGCCGGAGACAGCGACTGCCTTGGCATCGATTGCGACACGGGCCAAGTGACTGATTTCGTTCATGCAGGCATTGTAGACCCGGCTGATGTGAAAATCCATGCCCTGCAAGCGGCTGGCGAGGTAGCCGCCGCTGTGCTGCGCATTCATACGGTAATCAAAATGAAGCAGCCTTTTGAAGATGCGTAAAGATGGGCACACTGACGGCAAGAGACTTTGCCAGGTAAATTTTTAAAGAATATGTCATGTAGGTAAGTTTTATAAGGAGGTGAAGGACAATTGAGTACTGGGAATCAAAAAACAGATGAGCAAGATTTGAAAGCTACATACGCAGAAGAACAAGATCAATTCGCCCAGAACGAAGGGGAAGCATCCGAGGAAGCTGTAGAACTAAGCGAAGCAGATCAACTGCGTGTGCAGTTAGAGGAAAACAATCAGCGTTTATTACGCGTTCAAGCGGACTTCGACAACTTCCGCCGTCGTGCGAGAGTCGAGAAGGAAGATATCGCGAAATACGCTTCTCTTAAATTGATTGAGCAGCTTTTGCCTGTTGTCGATAACTTCGATCGTGCGCTGTCTTCCAGCAAGGAAACGAAGGATTTCGATTCGCTGGTCAAAGGTTTGGACATGACGTTCCGTCAATTTGACGGCATATTAACGGGTGAAGGTCTTAAGCCCATCGAAGCGGTAGGTCAGCCTTTTAATCCGGAATTCCACCAAGCGGTTATGCAGGTCGAATCCGATGAGCACGAGGAAGGCATTGTCGTGGAAGAGTTGCAAAAGGGCTACACGCTGAAAGATAAAGTCATTCGACCAGCTATGGTTAAAGTAAGTGTGTAATTGATCTTATCATACAAAATTTAAACAAGAATATGTTCCACAGGAGCAAAGGAGGCAGCTTTTCATGAGTAAAGTAATTGGTATTGACTTAGGTACAACAAACTCTTGCGTAGCCGTTATGGAAGGCGGAGAGGCCGTAGTTATCCCTAATCCGGAAGGCAATCGCACAACGCCATCCGTTGTCGGTTTCAAGAAAGACGGCGAGCGCGTTGTCGGCGAAACAGCGAAACGCCAAGCGATCACAAACCCGGATAAAACAATTTCCTCCATCAAACGTTTCATCGGTACGAATCATAAAGAAAACATTGATGGCAAAGAGTACACGCCACAAGAAATTTCTGCGATCATCTTGCAAAAGCTGAAGTCCGATGCAGAAGCTTACCTCGGCCAAACCGTAACGCAAGCAGTTATTACAGTACCTGCTTACTTCAATGACAGCCAGCGTCAAGCAACGAAAGATGCCGGTAAAATCGCTGGTCTGGAAGTTTTGCGTATCGTCAACGAGCCGACTGCGGCAGCACTTGCTTATGGCTTGGAGAAAACAGAAGACCAAACGATTCTCGTATATGACCTTGGCGGCGGTACGTTTGACGTATCGATCCTTGAGCTGGGCGACGGCTTCTTCGAAGTTAAAGCGACTAGCGGGGACAACAAGCTGGGCGGAGACGACTTCGACCAAGTCATCATTGACTATCTTGTAGCTGAATTCAAAAAAGATCAGGGCATTGACCTGAGCAAAGATAAAGCAGCGGTACAACGTCTGAAAGACGCAGCTGAAAAAGCGAAAAAAGAACTTTCCGGCGTTCTGACAACAACGGTATCCTTGCCATTCATCACAGTCGCTGACGGCGTTCCGCAGCATTTGGAGTTAAACCTGACTCGTGCGAAATTCGAAGAGCTTTCCGCTGCGCTTGTAGAAAGAACGCTCGGTCCGACTCGTCAAGCGCTTAGCGATTCCGGTTTGTCCACTAGCCAAATCGATAAAGTTGTTCTTGTCGGCGGTTCCACACGTATTCCGGCTGTTGTTGAAGCTATCAAAAAATTGACCGGAAAAGAGCCTCACAAAGGCGTTAACCCGGATGAAGTTGTTGCGCTTGGCGCGGCTGTTCAAGCTGGCGTATTGACAGGCGAAGTGAAAGACGTCGTTCTTCTTGACGTAACTCCGCTTTCCCTCGGTATCGAAACGGCTGGCGGCGTGTTCACGAAAATGATCGATCGCAATACAACGATTCCTACGACCAAATCGCAAGTGTACTCCACATATGCGGATAACCAAACAAGCGTAGAGATCCACGTTCTTCAAGGTGAGCGTTCCATGGCAAACGGCAACAAAACATTGGGCCGCTTCATGCTTGGCGATATTCCTCCGGCTCCGCGCGGTATTCCGCAAATCGAAGTTAGCTTCGATATCGATGCCAACGGTATCGTTAACGTGTCTGCGCTTGACAAAGGCACAGGCAAAAGCCAAAAAATCACAATCACATCATCCAGCGGCTTGAGCGATGCTGAAGTTGAACAAATGATGAGAGATGCGGAAGCACATGCAGAAGAAGACCGCATTCGCAAAGAGCTTGTTGAAGCTCGCAACGAAGCGGATCAACTGGTGTACTCTGTTGACAAAACGATCAAAGATCTTGGTGACAAAGTCGACCAAGGCGAGATCGATAAAGCGAACGCAGCGAAAGAGAAAGTAACAGCTGCGCTTGAAAGCAACGAACTGGAAGCGATCAAAGCAGCAACAGCTGAGCTGACAGAAATTATTCAACAGCTGTCCGTGAAGCTCTATGAGCAAGCGGCTCAGGCGCAAGGCGCAGGTCCTGAAGGCGGCGCTGGAGCCGGCGAAGGCGCAAAAGGCAGAGAAAATGTTGTTGACGCTGACTACGAAGTAGTTGACGAAGACAAAAAGTAAACATATCCTATTGTAAGGAAGTTTAAAGAGCCCGTCTTTTTAGACGCGAATTTTAAGATATAGTGGGCGGGTGAAGTCAAAGCCGGTTGGAGTTTCTCCATGGCTTTGACTTTCCGTTTGTAGTCTTGAACATGGGAGTGGAACAATGAGCAAACGCGATTATTATGAGGTGCTTGGGGTCGGTAAAGATTCCTCGGCCGAAGATATTAAGAAGGCTTATCGTAAAATGGCTCGCCAGTATCACCCAGACGTCAACAAAGCGGCGGATGCTGAAGATAAGTTCAAAGAAGCGAAGGAAGCATATGACGTTCTGAGCGACGACCAGAAAAAGGCGCAGTATGACCGTTTCGGCCACGTGGATCCTAACCAAGGCATGGGTGGCATGGGCGGTCAAGACTTCGGCGGCTTCGGCGACATCTTTGACATGTTCTTCGGCGGCGGGGGCGGCGGAAATCGACGCAATCCGAATGCGCCGCAGCGTGGCAACGATTTGCAGTACACGATGACAATCGAGTTCAAGGAAGCGGTATTCGGGAAAGAAACCGATATCCATATTCCACGGACCGAAAATTGCGATACGTGTCACGGATCTGGCGCCAAGGCGGGAACGAAGCCGCAAACGTGCGGTACGTGTCACGGCAGTGGACAGCAAGAGGTTGTGCAAAACACGGCTTTCGGCCGTATCGTCAACCGACGCGTATGTTCGGCGTGTAATGGCCAAGGGCAAATTATTAAAGAAAAATGCGGTACCTGCCACGGCGCAGGTAAAGTGAAGAAGCAGCGTACGATTCACATCAAGATTCCTGCGGGCGTGGATGACGGCGCACAGCTTCGTGTATCCGGCGAAGGGGAAGGCGGTACGCGCGGCGGTCCTGCAGGCGATTTGTACGTCGTCATTCGTGTGAAAACGCATGAATTCTTCGAACGCGAAGGCGACGATGTCTACTGCGAAGTGCCACTCACCTTCATGCAGGCAGCGCTCGGCGACGAGATCGAAATTCCAACCTTGACTGAGAAGGTTAAGCTCAAAATTCCAGCCGGTACGCAAACCGATACCTATTTCCGTTTGAAAGGAAAAGGGGTTCCGCGTCTGCGCGGCTATGGACAGGGCGACCAGCACGTGAAAGTGATTGTCGTGACGCCGACGAACCTGACCGACGATCAGAAGGAATTGCTTCGTCAGTTCGGCAAAGAGAACGGCGAACATACGCATGAACAAAATCAATCGATTTTTGAGCGTATGAAAAGAGCGTTTTTAGGCGATTAATAAGGGGGAAATGGATGAAAAGCTCCGTTAGAGGAGTTCGCAGACTTTAAGATCTGCCGAACTCTTCCAGCGGAGTTTTTTTGCTAGAATAGATCCTTTACAGAACTAAAGCGCTAGGGATACCCTTTCTAACAGAGAAAGCATATGTCGTCAGGTATGTGTGTGACGAGCCCACAGAGCGGAGAAATTCCGCACGCATCGTGCGGTACGAGCAATTGGCATGATGGGCGGCGTAGAAGATCCGGAAGTGCCCACAGCGGTTTGGATCCCCCCATACTGCGCGCGGATTCTGTGCGCGCGTTGCGTCGCCGCCGCATGGCGGCTGTCACAGCTTCGATCTGCGAGAGCTTTTTTTGCACGGGTGAGCGGAACGTAGATGCGTTAGGAGGCGGTATTTTCGGTTGTAGGGAAATTTCGCGGAACTACCGTGCGTTATGAGCAGGAAATGCTGAGGTGTAGGCACATTTTCGCTCATTTAACGCACCTTAGTTCCGCTTCAGGGGGAGAAAAGGGGCGTTACCGTGGAATAAGGCATCGTAGTTCCGTCGATATCGCTGAGCATCGGGAATTGGCGGTCCGTCAGTACCTCCTCGGGCGCGCGTTGTACGCCGCCGCATGGCGGCTGTTTCAAGTTTTCTTGCGAAGGCGAAATGTCCTCGGAATCTTACAGGGGTGTTGATGGATAGGAATACCGAAGACAGGTTAGTTAAGAGAGAAGTAGAAGGCAGCACAAAATCGAACAGAAAAGGCCAACCAGATATTTCTGGCTAACCTGATAAAACGAAGAGGGAATGGATAGGGGGTGGAAAGCGATAACGGTTGGAAGCCCAGGCCCAATTCCCTCCCCATGCCCCAACGTATGGGTTTAGGCAAGGATCTGAGCACAGCCTCAGGTTTTCTTTACAATCCAAAAACATAATTCCAAACATTTTACATTGCACAAATACTATAGTAATACTCTCTGAATCTATGAACTCTATGATAATGATGTTGTCATATTATTGTTGGAGGGTATACATATGAAAAAAGGGTTGAAACAAATCGTTGGATCCGGTTTAACGGTTTCCTTGCTTTCTTTAAGTGTTTGCGGAGCGGCTTTTGCAGCTGATACGACAACGAAAGCAACTGAAACGGCAGCAGCTCCATCCAAGAACTTGATTGTATTAATCGGCGACGGCATGGGCCCGGCTGAAGTAACGGCAGCTCGTTATTATTCTAAAAAGTTTTTAAATAAAGAACATCTGGAACTGGATGGCGGTTTCTACGTCGGTAAAGCGACTACATTCTCCCAACCGGGCCCTTATTCAACTGAATCCGGCGCGGTAACAGATTCTGCGGCAGCCGGTACAGCTTTCTCTACAGGAAATAAAACGTACAACAATGCAATCTCCGTGTCTAATGGCGACGTTGCAAAACCGTACGCTTCCGTAATCGAAGCTGCGATCAAGCAAGGCAAAGCGACAGGCCTTGTAACGACTGACAACATTACAGGCGCTACGCCAGCTGTATGGGCTTCCCACGTGCGTCAACGCAGCAATCAAAATGCGATCGCTTCGCAATACTTGAACAGCGGCGTTAATGTGTTCTTCGGCGGCGGTAAAATCAACTTTACGACCAAAGAGGAAAAAGGCAAGCGTACAGATAAGAACATCATTCCTGATTTCGAAGCAAAAGGCTATAAAACGGTTTACGACAAAAACGGCTTGGACGCCATTCCTGCAACAACGGACAAAGTCCTTGGTCTTTTTGCTGGACCTGAGATTCCTTACGTGCTTGACCGTGACGACAAAACGCCTAGCTTACCTCAAATGACGCAGAAAGCGATTGATATTTTATCCAAAAATAAAAGCGGCTTCGTGTTGATGGTGGAGGCAGGCCGTATCGACCACGCTGGCCATGCGAACGACCTCCCGGCAAACATTCAAGAAATGCTGGAACTTGACGCAACGTTCAAGACAATGGTCGATTTCGCGAAAAAAGACGGCAACACATCCGTTGTTGTAACGGCTGACCACGAAACAGGCGGATTGTCGCTTGCTAGAGACAACGTATATGAACTGAATGTGGACCTTTTCAACAAAGAGAAGCATTCCTATGAAGTGTTAGACGGTATTTTGAAAAAAGCGGAAACAGCTGATGATATTCGTAAAATCGTAGCTGATAACATCGGATTCACGGATTTAACGGATGATGAAGTTGCATTGATTTTGAAAGGCGACGGTTCCTCTTATGGCCGTGCAGGCGGTTACAATGCCGTGGTTTCCAAGCGTCTGGCTGTTGGTTGGACGGGTCACGGTCACACTGGAGTTGACGTAGGCGTATGGGCATACGGCCCGATTGCTTCTCTGGTCAAAGGTGATGTCGATAATACGGATATCGCAAAAAGCGGCGCTAAAGTCATCGGCGCAGACCTGACAGCAGCAACGAAAGAGCTGCAAGACAAGTATTTGTACCCGCTGTTCAAAGTAACACGCGACAACAAAACATTGTTTACAGCGAAGTCCCTTGCTGAAGCGCTGGATATTAAAGTCACTTGGGATGAATCAACGAAGACGGTTACCCTTGCTAAAGACAGCCATAAATTAGCTGTTTCCGTTGAAACAGGGGCGATTACGGAAGATGGCGCAGCAAGCGCGCTGGTTGGTAATGTAGACAATGGCAAGTTGTACCTGCCTTTGGAAGCTTTCAACAAATTGACAGGTAAAAACTTTACATGGGATTCCTTCAACGAGCGTCTTTTGAAAAACTAATTGTATAGGTGAAAAGCGTGGACAGGGGATTATGTTGCCCCTGTCCTCTTTTCCTGTTTCAGTACATTAGAGGGAGTGGTCGCATGATCGAACTAAAGGGAGTCAGCAAATCATTTACGGTCAACGGGAAAAGTTTGCCCATTTTGAATGTTGGGCATTGGCAGATTCAGCAAGGTGAGCGCATGGCGCTAATTGGACCAAGCGGGAGCGGGAAAAGCACACTGCTTCACCTGCTTAGCGGTGTTATGACGCCGGATGAGGGTGAGATTTGGGTTGGAGGCGAGCCGCTTCACCAATATTCGGAAGCGAAGAGGGATTTGTACCGGGCGGGGAAGGTCGGCTATATTTTTCAGGACTTCCATTTAATTTCTTCATTGACGGCTAAGCAGAATGTGGAACTGATTGTTCCACGGGAATGGTCGAAGCGAAAGAGCAGTGAAGAACTGGATTTTTGGTTCGAGCGCGTAGGCCTGAAAGATCGCCAGCACCATTTGCCCTCCCAGTTATCTCGCGGTCAGCAGCAGCGGGCTGCGATTGTCCGCGCATTAATTGCGAAGCCGCCGTTAATTCTGGCTGATGAACCTACAGGCAGTCTGGATTGGGAAACAGCGGGGGATATCATGTCGCTCTTGCTGGAGATTTGCGAAGCGGAGAAATTAACTTTGTTGACTGTAACGCATGATCTGCATTTGGCTGAAATGTACCCCAAACGTGTCCATATCAAGGAATTGAATGAACTTATAAGGAGAGAAGCGGGATGAGACTGGCCTCGTTACTATGGAATAATATCCTTCACCGTAAAACATTATCGCTCCTCACGATTTTTTCCGTAGCGGTCACAGTTGCGCTTGTCGTTTTCCTTCTACTTTGCAGCCAAGGCGTCGAGCAGGGGGCGGAAAAGGGTTATGGTCCCTTCGAGGTTACGATTGGAGCGAAAGGAAGTGCTTCCCAGCTAGCTTTGAATACGTACTATCATATCGGTGCTCCAACGGGCAATATTCCTTTTTCACTGTTAGATGAGGTTCGTAAAGATGCGCAGGTGGAAAGCGCCTATGCGATGACAACAGGGGACAACTACAATGGGTTCCCTATTGTCGGTATGGAACCCGGTTATTTTGTCACACGTTATGGCTCGGAAAAGCAGTTGGCAAAAGGCAAGCTCTATGGTGCGTTAGGCGAAGCTGTTGTCGGTTCCCATGTGGCGAGCGCACTTGGGCTGCATGTCGGCGATAAGTTTCAGGGTGCTCACGGGCTTGTGAAGGGCACTTCGGACGAACAAGAGGAGGAGGACGGCGACGGTGCTGAGGAACACGACCACCATCATAGTTTTTCCTATACGATTGTAGGGATTTTACCGCCGCTTATGACTTCGGACGATCGCGCAATCTTCACAACGCTCGATTATGCGTGGGCCGTTCACGAAAGTCAGCAGTCGGATCATAAAGACGTCACTACGATTCTCGTAAAGCCGAAATCTCTGCTGGGCGCTCAATCCATTAAGACCAAGTATGGCCAAATGAGCAACGTTCAAGCCATCTATACAAGTAAAGCCATAGCGGATGTCGTCAATGTGGTGGACAAAGGCACACAAGCGCTCAGCGTCGTCACGGCGATCTGCATTTTGCTTGCCGCAGGTTCGATTCTCTTATCCTTAATCGCTGCGGTTAACGAGCGCAAAAAGGATGTCGGGTTATTGCGGTTAATCGGCAAATCCAAGGCATTTATTTGGGCGGCACTCCTTGGCGAAGGCATTTTATTAACGCTGATAGGACTTTTTGCGGGATTAGTGATCGGGCATGTCGGGGGATTTTTCAGTCGTGAGTCGGTGTTTGAATACTCGGGGCTGCAAATTCAATCCTGGCATTGGATGCCGGGCGAGTGGCTGCTAGTTGCAGGCACATTACTTATCGGCGTATTAGCTTCAGTTGGACCGGCGTTACAAGCTTATCGCGTCGATCCTTTGCAATTATTCAGGTCTTGAGGTGATGGGAATGTACATGAAGAAATCTATGATAGGGGTCGTAACTGCTGCACTCCTGTTAACGGCTTGCGGCTGCGGTCAAAAGAAAGTCGAAACCGCCGGAGAGTCCTTCGGCAGCGCAGTAAGTGCAGCTACTGTTGCGCCTTCTGCGACTCCTGGTCCAAGTGCTGCCTCCAGCCCGAAGGAGAGCGCTAAAGAGGCTCAGGCAGTCGAGCTGCAGCCTCCTTCGGCAGCGCCGTCCCCTACTCCTGCCGCAGAAACTGCGTCAGCCATTCAGCCAGCTGCAAAATTGACGGAAGCTACGGCATCAACGGCGATGCCGTCAGAGCAGCCGAAGGCAGCGTCAAGTCCAATCCCCGCAGCGGTGACAGAGGCCAATGTGCCAAGTCCGACGACTGCGCCTGCCTCTGAGCTTAAGATGACCGAGGCTCTGCCAAGCGCAAAGCCGAAGGCTGAGAGTCCTTCAAATGAAATTAACTGGTCGCAGTTTTTCGATGATGACAAGCAGGATAAGCCATCTGAACATTTCTGGGGCATGAGCGGCAAAACGGTGCAGATTAAAGGGTTTATGGGCGAAGTGCTTTCCTTTGACAAACATTGGTTTCTCCTGATTCCTAAGCCTGGGGCGGAGTGTCCTTTTGATAATGGCGATGAGACGTATTGGAACAAAATTATGATTGTTTTTGTGCCGGACAATGTGAAGCTGCGTTATACATCGGGACCCTTAATGATAACGGGCAAGCTGGATGTTGGCATAAAACTGGATGAGTCAGGTTATAAAACGATGTTTCGCTTATATGACGCTTCTTTTGAGAAAATAAAAGAATAGCCAGGGGCTCGCTCGCATAAAACTCACGCTCATAGGAACAATAAAACTGGTTTACTTATACAGGCTTAGGAGGTTCAGCGATGAGCGAGAATAACAAGCAGCAATCAGAGTTGCCCATTGTAAAAAATGAAGATGTCGAATTTGCCGCTGAGGTCGCGGACGAAGATGATTTCGAAGCGGCGGAAAGAGCGCAAGCGGCAGACTACAGACAGGAACAAGAATAATGGCGGAGAAAGGCATTCTCGCCTATTTTCATTCGCCTGAGCAAGCGGAAGGAGCGGCTTCCAAGCTGAAGGCGCTGCGCGCGATTGACGTATCGGTGGACAGATTTGGCCGATATCCAGGAAGCGGCTTGCAGTCCGTCATGAACCCGTACGCGGGAGATTTCGGCAGCCTGGGTACACTGACGCAGGCTTCCGATATTTCGACGCCGGATGAGGGCATTTTAACGGCGGCCGATCCGGCAGCAAGCGGAATGAGTGATGGCGGAGGCGGAGGCGTAACGGGACTCGATGTTGTTCTTGCCGCTGTCGTTCATGAGGAAGTCTATGAACAGGCCATTCGCGTTATCGAGAGCGCCGGAGGCAACGTCTAGTTCAAATAAGCATCTGTTAACTCGTGCGGAAAGCACAGGCTGACAGATGCTTATTATCGTTTCAGTGATTGATTTTACTAGGGGAACCGAAGTGTAGTACAATAATCATTGTGAATTTATGGTTTAACAAAAGGAGAGACTTTGAGCAGCGCTCAGAGATCCCGAAATTGGGGCTCCCCGCAAAGTAATCGGATTAAACTTCGAAGCAATACTTCACTTTGTGGGGTAAATAAAGGAGGAGCAACACCCATGCGTTGGCACGAAATTACTGTACATACGACTGAAGAAGCAATAGAAATGATTTCCAACTTTGTTCATGAGCTTGGCGCCGGAGGCGTATCGATTGAAGAGTCCGGCACGCTGAATAAAGAAAGAGATACCTCGCTCGGCCAATGGTACGAGCTGCCGCTGAACGATATTCCGGAAGGCAGAGCCGTGATCAAAGGTTACTTTTCCCAAGATAACGATATGGATACGATAATGGAAAACCTCAAGGCTTCCATTGAGCAGCTAGGTGACTTCGATATTGACACAGGCAGCCCGACCTATGAGCTTAGAGAAGTGGATGACGAGGACTGGGCGAATGCCTGGAAGCAGTATTTCAAACCGATCCGCGTATCCGAACGCTTGACGATTAAACCAACGTGGGAAGACTATACAGCTTCGCCGGAAGAATTAATTCTTGAGCTCGATCCGGGCATGGCATTCGGCACGGGGACTCATGCAACAACGGCGCTCTGTTTGAAAACGCTGGAGAAAGTGGTTCAACCAGGTGACGATGTGATTGACGTAGGAACCGGTTCCGGCATTTTGTCCATAGCAGCCGCGAAATTAGGGGCTAAGCACGTTCTTGCCGTTGATTTGGATCCTGTGGCGGTTTCGAGTGCGACAGAGAATACAAGACTGAACCAGCTAGAGAGCAAGATTACCGTTAAACTCAGCGATTTACTTGGCGTTCTGAAAGCAAGCGAGACGGATGCATCGGGCCAACTCGGCGTAACGCTTCCAGTGCAGGTTGTCGTTGCAAACATTTTGGCGGAGATCATTTTGCTTTTCGTGAATGACGTTTATGAGGTGTTACAGCCTGGCGGTTATTATGTGGCTTCAGGCATCATTACGAGCAAAGAAGCCGATGTGGAAAAAGCGCTAGTCGCTGCGAACTTTACGATTGTAGACAAAAGCTACGATTCGGACTGGGTAGTCATTATCGCTAGAAAGCTGTAGGAGGCCGTGCATGGGAGGATTATTGTTTTATGACTGGAGTACGCTTCCGTTTGTTATTCTAGTCTTAATTATTTCGTTTACAATCCACGAATTTGCGCATGCATACAGCGCGTATAAATTAGGGGACTCTACCGCTTACCAATTCGGGAGAGTCTCGCTGAATCCAATGGTTCATCTGGATTTATTCGGTACGATCATGCTGCTCATTGCCGGATTCGGTTGGGCGAAGCCGGTGCCGGTCAATCGCGGGAATTTTAAGAAGCCTCGCTTGATGGGGATTATTGTAACGGCGGCTGGGCCGATTTCGAACTTGATTTTGGTCTTTATCAGTGCTTTTATTTTTATGGCATTTTTGAAGTTTGGTTGGTTCAGTGGGATGTCCGACGGCAGTGCGAAAGCGATTAAAATCTTTTTGAATTTGATGGTGGGCACGAATCTCACATTATTCTTATTTAACTTAATACCGATTCCTCCGCTTGACGGTTATCGAATTATTCAAGATTTAGTTGATTTAAGATACAGCGAATCCCTTGTTAAATTTGAACAATGGGCGTCCGTTATTTTTTTATTGGTCGTTTTTGTAAGACCATTACGAGCCGTGACATTGGACCCTTATCTAGGACTAGGCAATGATATATTGGCAATTCTACAGGTTCCGATTGCCTGGATTTTAGGTGGTTAGACTTGCCAGCAACCCAATGTAGATTTTCATGCTCAAAACAGGTATGATGGTGAGTGGAAGTTTTCATTGAATTTTTCAAATTTCCTCTAAAATGCGTAATTTATGAAGATAGAGAGGCTAGACCCTATGCAGCGATATTTTTTGCCTCCTGAGAAATTTCAAGGGACGGCTCATACAGTCACGATTGAGGGCGACGATGCTCATCATTTGCAGCGTGTGATGCGTGCGGAAATCGGAGACAAAGTGATCTGCAGCAACGGCGTGAACCGCGAGGCGTTAGTTCGCATTACGGAGCTGGACAAGGGATGTGTGACTGCCGAAGTTGTCGAGGATCTGCCGATGAATGCTGAAGCGGCTGTCGAGGTTTGGGTGGCACAGAGCTTGCCCAAAGGCGATAAGATGGAGACGGTCATACAAAAAGGGACCGAGATCGGGGCAGCCCGGTTTCTTCCTTTTTTATCGGAGCGTACCGTTGTGCAGTACGACGCGAAGAAGGAAGCGAAACGCACCGAGCGGTGGCAGAAGATCGCCAAAGAGGCGGCCGAGCAGGCCCACCGGAATCGTGTACCGCAAGTAGCAGGCGTACTTACTTGGAAGCAGCTGCTTGCTCAGCTGAAGGATGTGGATTGCGCCTGGATCTGTTATGAGAAGGAAGACGGTCAGCAGTTGAGGCCCGCTATTCAGCAAGCAGCAGCCTCCGGCAAGCTGGAACGGGGCAAACGAGTCCTGATCGCAGTTGGGCCGGAGGGCGGGTTTACGGAGCAGGAGATCAGACAGGCCGAGGAGGCAGGATTTCGCTCGGTATCGCTGGGAGCACGCATTTTACGCACGGAGACTGCTGCGATGGTAGGGCTCACGTGCCTTTTCTATGAGACCGGAGAGATGGGAGGATAAGCATTATGGCAACGGTAGCGTTTCATACATTAGGATGTAAAGTGAATTTCTATGATACAGAGGCCATTTGGCAGTTGTTCAAACATGAGGGTTATGAGCAGGTAGATTTCGAGCAAACCGCCGATGTGTATGTGGTGAATACATGTACGGTTACGAATACAGGCGACAAGAAAAGCCGCCAAATGATTCGTAGAGCGATCCGTCGCAATCCGGAAGCGATTGTCGCGGTAACCGGATGCTATGCGCAGACGTCTCCAGCTGAAATTCTGGCTATTCCTGGTGTCGATATGGTCATTGGGACACAGGACAGGGACAAAATTATTCCGCTTGTGAAACAGCTGGAGCAGGATCGTCAGCCGATTAACGCGGTGCGAAATATTATGAAAACACGTCAGTTCGAGGAATTAGATGTTCCGGATTTTGCTGATCGTACGCGGGCTTTTCTGAAAATTCAGGAAGGCTGCAATAACTTCTGCACATTCTGCATTATTCCTTGGTCGCGCGGATTGATGCGCAGCCGTGAGCCGCAAAGCGTCATCCAGCAAGCTAAACAGCTTGTTGAAGCGGGCTATCAGGAAATCGTGCTGACAGGTATTCATACGGGCGGATATGGCGAGGATATTGAGGATTACAGTTTAGCGAAGCTGCTCTGGGATTTGGACAAAGTGGAAGGTTTGAAGCGAATCCGCATCTCCTCTATTGAAGCAAGCCAAATTACGGACGAAGTGATTGAAGTGCTGAAATCCTCTGATAAAATGTGCCGCCATTTGCACATTCCGCTGCAAGCGGGAGACGATCAAGTACTGGCGCGGATGCGCAGAAAGTACACAACGGCCGAGTTCGCCCGCAAAATCGAACGTTTGCATGAAATTATGCCGGATGTCGCGATTACAACGGATGTGATCGTAGGGTTCCCTGGGGAAACCGAGGAGATGTTCCAGAATGGCGTCAAATTCATGGAACGGATGAAGTTTTCAGAAATGCACGTATTTCCTTATTCGAAGCGGACAGGTACGCCCGCTGCGCGCATGGAAGATCAAGTAGATGAAGAAGTTAAAAATGCACGCGTGCACGAATTGATTGATCTTTCGGAGAACATGCAGCTGGCTTATGCGCAGAAGTTTGTAGGTCAGGTGCTGGAAGTCATTCCAGAACGCGCCCACAAAGGCGAGCCGAACAGCGGGCTATACATGGGCTATTCCGATAATTATGTGCAGTTGGTGTTCGAAGGTTCAGAGAGCATGATTGGCCAGGTATGCCGCGTACAAGTAACAGAAGCAGGCGTTAACGAAAGCAAAGGGCATCTCGTTCGAATCGTCGAACCCGCTCATGTTGTGAATTTATAGAGACAAGCTTGAGGATTCCATTCCGCCCGGAGGTGGGGTGGTATCCTCTTCTTCGTCGTCATTTGATACCTAGTAGGGGGATGGCTTTATGAAGGAGATTTCAGCTGGCGGTGTTGTATACCGGAAACAAGAAGGGCAAGTGCGGGTGCAAATGATACAGGATCGTTACGGTAAAATTACACTGGCCAAAGGTAAAATGGAGCCTGGAGAAACTGTGGAACAAACGGCGCTTCGTGAAATATTGGAGGAAACAGGCATTCATGGCCGCATTGTGGCGCCTGTCGAAATGATCGCTTATCAATACAATCATCCAACGCTGGGCGTAGTAGACAAGGAAGTGCACTACTATTTGGTCGAAGCTTTAGACGGCGCCTTGCAGGCTCAAGTTGAAGAAATACGGGGAGTGGAGTGGCTGGAGCCGCAAGAAGCATGGCGCCAGCAAAATGAGTCCGGCTACGATAACAACAATATTGTGCTTAGCAAAGCCTTGTACAAATTAGGTATTGAGGTTTAAGGCGGAGCAGTTGGGTTGTTGAGTAACAATTGAATAACAATCGAATAACTGAATAACTGGAAAACCTACATCTAATAGGGATCGAAAATGGCAATATCGGTAGAATAACAGGAATTCCTCCCGTAAAATTCGGCTATTGCCGTTGGATTCGATAGGCGTCGTTGAATTAACGGCAGATATTCCATGTAAATGGAAGTGAGCAACTGATAGAGCCTGGATTAGATGGAGAAACTCCATGTAGTGACCCCAACACAGAGATACAAAGAACTCAGATCGAGCTGAGATTAGGATCGGAAATCTATACGATTCCATTTGCTTAAATAACAAAGCGGCAGTGCGAGCAAAGAGCTGATGACATTGAAAATGGTTTGCGCGCGAGCGATTTGTTCCGATGCGTTCCCTGCCATGAAGGCTGATACATGGACGAGCTGAGCAATCCATGGGTAGAAAAGGATCGCGCCTCCGACGTTAAGGAGGATGTGCGACCAAGCGACGTACCGGCCGGCGCGTAAACCGCTCATCCCGGCGATGAGTGCGGTCACGCAGGTGCCGATATTGGCGCCGATGGTGATCGCAACGCCCAGCTCGACGGGAATGCCCTGGATGGTGGCGAGGCCCATCGCCATCGCAATGACGGCCGCGCTGCTGTGCACGAGCGCGGTGACGGCGGCGCCTGCGATGACGCCCCAGAGCAGGCTTGTTTTCGCTTGGAGCACGAACCAAGCGAACAGCCCGCGGGACTGCAGCGCCGGCCCGATCGTTTGCATGATCTCGATGCCAAGCAGCACGAGAGCGAAACCTGCCACTGCCAGCGAGCCATACCGCACGCTGCGCAGCCAAGGGCGACTGCCTGGCGAGGCAGAGGCGGTCTGGTCCAGCCCTAGCCCCTGCGCCGCTGGCGGCAGGGGCCCGGCGAACCAGCTCGCGAGCCAGACGCCTGCACTCGCGAGCAGCATTGGCACGCCGATGCCGCCGATGCTGAGTCCAATCAGCTCGGTGGTCAGGCACGTGCCGATGTTCGTGCCGAGAATGATGCCGAGCGTTCTCGGGAGGGTAAGCACACCGGCGTTTACGAGGCCGATGGCGATAACCGTGATGGCCGTGCTGCTCTGCAGCGCTGCCGTTAGCAGGGTGCCAGTGGCGAGGCCGCGCACAGGGGTGCGGGTAAAGCGCTCCAGCCACAATTGGAGGCGGGCGCCAGCCCAATGCTGAAGCGCAGTTTCCATCAGCCTCATCCCGAACAGGAATAAAGCTAAGCCTGCGAGTACAGGCAGAACGATTGTTGTCATCATAAGCAGCGAATCTCCTTCGCGGACTTGCACTATTTTTCAACTAATATATGTGGCCGTACAGACAAGCATGACAAGCTGGCGAGAGAGAACGGTTTCACGCAAAGGAAGGCATACCCGACAATGGCAGCAGTAATTTTACATAAAAAAAGGAAACCGCGCTTGGAGCAAGGACATCCATGGGTGTTCCGCAGCGAAATTGAGCGTGTGGAAGGCGAGCTTATACCGGGACAGCTGGTGCCTGTCCATACGCATCTCGGGCAATATCTCGGCACAGGTTATTACAATGAAGCTTCCCAAATAACGGTCCGAATCGTATCGTATCAACCGCTTGAGGCACTGACGACCGAAGTTTTTGTTGAACGAATCACGAAATGCTTGCTCCATCGCAAACGCTTTTTGGAAGATGCGGCTTCCTATCGGTTGGTTTATGGGGAGGCGGACTTTTTACCCGGCCTGATCGTTGATAAGTTCGCCGACACACTGGTTGTTCAACTGCTTACTTTGGGAATGGATCAATGCAGACAACAAATCGTGGATGCATTAGTTCAAGTGATGAACCCAGTTGGCATTTATGAGCGCAGCGATGTTTCCGTTCGCGAGTTGGAAGGTCTGAAGATGACCAAGGGCCTGCTCTATGGCGATTGTCCGAAACATGTGGATATTTTGGAAAACGGCTTGCGCATTCGCGTCGACATTGAAGAGGGACAGAAGACGGGTTATTTCTTCGATCAAAGAGAAAACCGCGCATCGATCGCTCCGCTGATGACAGGCTGGGGCGTTCGCAGTGGTATCGAGTTGAAGCAAGTTGAAGAAGGTGGCGTTAGCCAGGAGCTGCCAGTTAATGCAAACGGCAAAGTTGTAACTTTCCCTTTCTGGGATGGCGCAACCGTTCTGGAATGCTTCTCTCACACGGGCAGCTTCACGCTGAATGCCTGCAAATACGGAGCCAAAAAAGTGACTTGTCTCGATATTTCGGAGCACGCGATAGAAAGCGCAAGAACGAATGTCCGGCTAAATGGCTTTGAGGATCGTGTAGAATACGTCGTCGCGGACGCGTTCGAATATTTGCGCCAGCAGGTCAAGGGGTTGGATGAACGGAAAATACGCGCATCTGCAAACGTCGGCCAGTCCAAAGTGGATACATCGAAGCCGGTCAGCGGCGGGCGTTCATGGGACGTCGTTATTTTGGATCCGCCAGCTTTCGCCAAAACCAAAAGTGCCGTAGAAGGCGCGTGCCGCGGCTACAAGGATATTAACCTCCATGGGCTAAAGCTCGTGAATGAAGGTGGCTATTTAGTTACGGCAAGCTGCTCCTATCATATGCGACCAGAGCTGTTCCTGGAGACCATACACGCTGCGGCGACGGATGCCGGGAAAATTTTGCGTTTGGTCGAGTTCCGCGGAGCGGGTATGGATCATCCTCGTATCCTGGGCGTCGATGAGGGGCATTATTTGAAATTTGCCATTTTTGAGGTGCGCAGCAAATAACGGTATTTCGAAGCAGGGCTGTGAAGCCTTGCTTTTTTGTGCGCTTGACATTGCCTAAGGGCAAGCCAGTACGATGAGGTTGTTCCCGTGCCGTAAAATGGCTATAAAGTTGTGAAGGGCATCGATTTGGAGTGGTATGGCGAAAGATTTAATGATCCGATGGAGGAGAGCCCCGAGTTAGACCTGTACATTCCGATTGATGCTGCACATGGAGCGTAAGGCAGAAGTGCGCGTGAAAGAAAGTGATTTGATAAAATAATATGATCGATAAAATTATTTAATATATTTTTATTTATCACACGGTAAGAAAAGATGAATTGGATAAAGTTGTAAACCTCCAGTAAGATGAAGAAAATCAAGTGATTTCAGCTTCATCTGAAGGAGAGGACAATAAGATGGCATCCGTTACAGGTTTAGAAGGCATTGTTGCTGCAGAGACTGAATTGTCATTGGTTGATGGGGAGAAAGGCTTGTTAATTTATCGAGGCCACGAGGCAAAAGAGCTCGCGCTTCGAGCAAGCTTTGAAGAAGCGGCTTATTTATTGTGGACCGGAGAGCTTCCCTCAGAGAGAGAACTTCAAAATTTCTGTGCAAAATGGAAAGGCTGCCGTGAGCTTCCAGTTGAGCTAACTGCAATCCTGGATTTGCTACCTGCAGAATGCGACATGATGAACGTATTGCGAACCGCGGTATCCGCGTCGGGCGCGGCAGATCGCATAAGCCGATCTTGGCCGCCCCAATCAGAGGCCGCTCTGCGATATTCGGCGCTCCTGCCCACCATTATCGCCTACCGTTATCGGAAATCTTTGGGTCTGCCTCCCCTTGAGCCGCACCCAGATCTTGACCATGTGGCGAATTACCTTTACATGCTCACCGGAACTGTTCCGCAGCCAGCGCATGTGAAGGCGCTAACGGTCTACTTCATATTGGCGATGGAACATGGAATGAATGCCTCTACATTTGCCGGACGCGTGGTGTTGTCCACGCAATCGGATATTGCCTCAGCGCTTTGCGCTTCAATCGGAGCGATGAAAGGTCCGCTTCATGGGGGTGCACCTTCAGAGGTTGTTCATATGCTGGACGAGATCGGAACGAAGGAACATGCGGAACAATGGCTCCGTCGGCAGCTTGAAGCTGGCGAGCGGCTGATGGGCTTTGGGCATCGCATCTATAAGACGTTGGATCCTCGGGCAGAAGCGCTGCGTACGATTACGACGGAATTATCTTCGGAGGATCCGTGGTTCCAACTAGCCATTCATGTCGAGAAGACAGCTGTTGATTTGCTCCAAGCATTCAAACCAGGAAGAAAGCTCTATACGAATGTGGAGTTTTACGCGGCTTCTGTTCTTCGCGCAGTTGCCATGCCAAAGCCGCTGTTCACGCCAACCTTTACGGTAAGCCGAATCATTGGGTGGACAGCGCACTTGCTTGAACAAGCGAGCTGCAATCGCATTTTCCGGCCGCAGTCCGTGTATGTTGGGAAAATGCCAGAGTAGAGTATTTGGTTGATATGTGGGTTTGTAAATTTGATCTTGTTTTTCGAAAAGCTGTCGATCACACCAATGGTTCGTGGTGCTGTAGACAGCTTTTCTGCGTAGTAGCCCTTGAGGTGCAGCAAGGCGGAGATGTTGCGGAACATAGATCCTTTATTTGATGAAGCAACTCCCTTTTGGTAGGGGGAGGGATTATAGGTTCGCTATTCTAGTTGTTTTCGTATAAAAATCGAGTTATTTGCAGAAATAAGGCATCTATGTTCCGCGGACACAAATTGTAATCGATTACACACAGAAATAAGATCCCTGTGTTCCGCAGACATGTTTCATCATGTTGGTTTCAAGCCGTACACGTGTAGTTTGTGGTTGCTTCATCTCCATAGAAGCTTTCGACGGGCTGTAGTAGGATATTGTTAAACCCAGGCGTACCAGGCTCTTCACTTACTATGCAGTAGTCTGAAGCGTAGCAGGCATAAAAAAATCAGCTCTTCAAGGAGCTGATTTTGTCTGCCAGGTCATGCACGACCTGATCTAAAGTGACATGCGCTAATTCCTGCTCAAGCGCAGCTTGCGCCTGCTGCAGCTTCAACTGCAGGACAGATTGTATGTTGCTGCCGACCGGACAATTCGGATTGGGCTGCTCATGAAACTGGAATAAGTCCGTTTCTTCAGCCACTTCGACCGCGCGGTAAATATCAAGCAATGTGATTGCGTCCGGCTGTTTGGCCAGCGTGGCTCCGCCGACGCCTTGTCTAACATGGAGAAGTCCTGCTTTTTTGAGCATCCCGCTCACCTTGCGCACGATGACAGGGTTGACGTTAATGCTGCCGGCAATGAATTCTGATGTACAGTGTTCGCCTTTTTCCATATCAATGAGCGACAAGATATGGACACCAATGGTGAAGCGGCTGCTGAACTTTTTCATAAGTTTCACCCTCTTTGTTGTACATATTTTAATTACAGCGGGGAGGAATGTCAAGGATGCCTTTGTCAAAGATCAGCCCCATCATCTGCTACCCCTCCTTCCTGCTAGAAATGTGATAGAATAAGAGAACACTAGTTGCTAAAGCAAACCTTTGAGTATCCTTACGATGCTAGGTTTGCTAATATAGCAAACCTTTAAGGAGGCACATGCATGTCTATTCGATTTGTGATCGGCCGAGCGGGAAGCGGGAAAAGCGCACGCTGCCTGGAAGAGATGAAGCAGCGATTGACCGCAGAGCCTGAAGGCGATCCTCTTATTCTGCTTGTGCCTGAGCAAGCGACGTTCCAGGCGGAGCATGCGCTTGTGTCCGATCCGCATATTGGCGGAATGATTCGCGCGCAGGTGCTGAGCTTTCACCGCCTAGCTTGGCGGGTGATGCAGGAGGAAGGCGGTACGGCCAGACTTCCAATTGACGACACAGGAAAAAAATTGCTCCTGACGAGCATTTTACATAAACAGAAAGATCAGCTTCGCTTATTCGGGCACTCGGCTGAGCAAATGGGTTTTGTCGATCGGCTTAATCAACTATTTACAGAATTAAAGCGCTATTGCGTCACCGCGGAACAGCTCGATGAGCATGAAACCAAGCGAGTGACCACCCTAGGAGAAAGCGGCCTGCTTCGGGATAAAATGTCCGATATCCGACTTGTTTATCGAGCGTTTCAGTCGGAGCTTGCTAAACAGTATCTGGATGGGGAGGATTACTTAACGCTGCTGGCGGAACAGATTCCGCATTCCGCTTATTTGCGCTCGGCATCGATTTGGATCGACGGCTTTCACGGCTTCACACCGCAGGAATTCGCTGTGCTGGGAGCGCTTTTTGCCACTTGTAAGGACGTAACGATTACGCTTTGTCTGGATCGGTCACTGGAAGCGGGCGATACGCCGGATGAGTTGGATTTGTTTCATCCGACAGCGACAACGATGGTGCGCCTGCAAGAGAAGATATGGCAGCTGGGGCTGGACGCCGCTGAAGTGCTGCTCCTTGCACCGGAAAGCTCCCCTCGTTTCCAGGACAGTCCTGCGCTCGCGTATTTGGAACGTATGTTTGATCGGCGGATTGGGGGGGGCGCTAAGCGATATATGCCATCTCCCAACGAGAAGTTAAGCGACCAGTTGGTGATTCAAGAGGCTGTGCATCGCCGGGCTGAAGTCGAAGGCGCAGTGAGGGATATGCTGCAGCTTGTGCGGGAACATGGCGTGCGCTGGCGGGATATCGCGATCATGGTGCGCAACATGGAAGGGTATCAGGATCTATTGAAGGCGGTTCTAACCGATTATGACATCCCTCATTTTTTTGACCAGAAGCGAACGGTGCTTCATCATCCGCTTGTTGAATTCATCCGTTCGGCTTTGGAGGTTGTGCAGCATAACTGGCATTACGATGCCATATTCCGGTGTGTGAAAACAGATCTGCTGCTCCCGGTAGAGGCCGCGTCCAAACGTCACCACATGGACAAGCTGGAAAACTATGTGCTGGCTTTTGGCATTGGAGGCTACAGATGGACGGACGGAAAGCCATGGACCTATAAGCTCCGGGCGAATTTGGAGCAAACGGATGAGAGTCTTCTTGACGAAACTGAGGCACTGCAGCAGTTGAATCTGAGCAAGGAATGGATTGTAAAGCCCTTGCTCACATTTTCCAAACGTCTGGAACAAGCACATTCCGTGAAAGATCAGGTCGAGGCACTGTACGAACTTCTGGTTGAAGTGCAGGCCCCCGACAAAATGGAGGCTTGGCGTCAATCGGCTTTGGAGGACGGCAAGCCCGAAAAAGCCCGCGAGCATGGGCAAATGTGGAACAGCGTCATGGATATGCTCGACCAGCTCGTTGAGACGATGGGAGAGGATCATCTGCCGTTGGAGCTTTTCACGGGACTGATTGAGACCGGCATGGAGAGCATGAAGCTGGGATTAGTACCGCCATCTATGGATCAACTTCTGATCGGCAGCATGGATCGGACGCGTTCCAGCGGTATTCGCTATGCGTATATGCTGGGCGTTACCGACGGCGTTATTCCCGCTCAGATGATTGAAAAAGGCGTCCTCACCGAAGCGGAGCGGGAAGTGCTGGCAGACTCCGGGTTGCCGATGGCTGATGGCAGCAGGCGCAAACTGCTGGACGAGCAGTTCATCATCTATACGTCCCTGACCGTCCCAGGCAAAAGATTGTGGATGAGCTATCCGCTCGCTGATGAAGAGGGGAAATCGCTGCTTCCTTCGGAGCTGATTAAACAAATGCGCCAACTGTTTCCCGGTACGGAGCAGCCGCTTCTGCTCGCTGAGCCTTCGAACGAATCGGCGGAGATGGAGCAAGCGGCTTACATTGCGCATCCGAGCCAAGCGATTTCCTATTTGGCTGTTCGCATGAAGCATTGGATGTTGGGAGGGCGCATGGCTGACCTCTGGTGGGAAACATACAACTGGTATGTGGCACAGCCGGAGTGGCGAATGAAGCTGCAATCCCTGTCGGGCGCGCTGCAGTATACGAATAAAGAGGCTGGTCTCAGCGCTTCGACAAGGCAACTTTTGTACGGACAGCATTTGCGGGCGAGCGTTTCGCGGATGGAGAAATACGTGGCTTGCCCGTTTTCACACTTCCTCTCTCACGGTCTTCGACTGAAAGAGAGACGTGTATACCGGCTGGATGCTCCGGACATCGGGCAATTATTTCATGCGGCGCTGAATCAATTTGTGCAAAATCTCCAGCAGGACCAGCTTGACTGGGGCTCGCTTACTGCGGAAGCCTGTATGGAGCGTTCCGCTCAAGTCGTGGACGAGCTCGCTCCGAGGCTGCAGGGAGAAATTCTGCTCAGCTCAAGCCGCTACGCTTACATCGCCAGGAAGCTGAAGCAGGTCGTGGGACGAGCGGCTGTTGTTCTGGGCGAGCATGCGAAACGCGGACAATTTCAGCCGCTGGGGCTGGAAATCGATTTTGGGCCAGGCAAGGAGCTGCCGCCACTTACGTTCCAATTGGACAACGGCTGCACAATGGAAATTATCGGTCGTATCGATCGGGTGGATCGGGCGGATGGCGAACAAGGCGTGCTGCTGCGCGTCATCGATTATAAATCGAGTCAAACCTCATTGCAGCTTTCTGAGGTGTACTACGGCCTTTCGCTCCAAATGCTGACGTATCTGGACGTTATCATTACACATGCCGAGCAGTGGCTCGGTATCCCGGCGAAGCCGGCGGGTGTGCTTTATTTCCACGTGCATAACCCGATGCTTCAGCAAAAAAATGCGCTGGATCCCGCGGAGGTAGAGAAGGAGCTGCGCAAGCGGTATAAAATGAAAGGTTTGATCACAGCTGACGCTGAAGTTGCCGGTCTGATGGACGAGCAGCTCATTCATGCCGCAGGTCATTCCCAGCTCATTCCGGTCGCTTTGAAAAAAGACGGCAGCTTTTATTCCAGTTCCTCCGTCGCTACGGATGCGCAGTGGGATACGCTTCGTAAATATGTGCGCAAGCAGGTCAAGATGATCGGGACGGGCATTACCGACGGACATGTCGATATCGCGCCGTACCGGTTGGGCAAAAAGACGGCCTGTTTGCACTGTTCGTATAAATCGGTTTGTCAGTTTGATCCTTTATTCGAAGGCAATGAAATCAACGTATGGAGGCAGCGTGGCAAAGAGCAGCTCTGGTCCGAACTGGAGCAAAGCGCGGGCACGTGACCGAAGCAGCAGGAAGGAGATGCGAAGTGAATAAACAGCAACCAAAGCCGCCGGGCAGCACATGGACGGATGACCAGTGGGACGCCATCACACTCGGCGGTCAAAATATGCTCGTAGCCGCTGCGGCCGGTTCAGGTAAAACGGCGGTGCTTGTAGAGCGGATCATTCGCCGCATTTCGAACGAATGGGAGCCGATAGATGTAGATCGCTTGCTTGTCGCGACCTTTACGAAAGCAGCGGCATCGGAGATGAAGCACCGCATTCGCGAAGCGTTGGAAAAGGAGCTGACGAAGCAGCCAGGTTCTCAGCATTTGCGCAAGCAACTGGCTTTGATGGGGCGCGCTTCGATCACGACGCTGCATTCTTTCTGCCTGGAAGTTGTGCAGCGCTATTTCAGCCTCATCCGCTTGGACCCCGGATTTCGGATCGCGAACGAAACGGAAGCCGAGCTGCTGCGGCAGGATCTGCTGGGCGAGATGCTGGAGCAGTACTACGCTGCGAGCGGAGAGAACAGCGCCTTCTGGCGGCTGGTCGATTCGTTCAGCGGCGAGCGTAACGACGACGCGATTATGCAGCTTGTGCAAAAGCTGTATGATGTGTCACGCAGCCATCCGTGGCCAGAGCATTGGCTGCGGACGACGGCTTCGATGTTTGGGCCGCCGCCGGTTCCTCAGGAGGCGAGCGATGAAGCGGCCTCTGCTATGCAGGAGGCGCTGCCTTATGTAGCCGCTGCGATGGCGCCGGCGGATTATTCAATTTGGGAGCGGAGTCTGATCCGCGACCTGTCTCTGGAGCTGGAAGGAGCGGCAGACTTGCTACGTCAGGCGCAGCAGCTGGCTGAGCTGCCCGGCGGGCCGGCTCCCTATTTGGACAACCTGCGCGAGGATTTGCTGCTGGTGGAGAATTTGCTTGAGACGACGGATTATCCGTGGTCCGTTTTGTACCGAGGTTTTCAGACCGTAGAATTCGGAAAGCTGAAAGCGTGCAAAGGCTACGATTACGACAAGGAGCTTCAAGAAGAAGTGAAGGAGCTGCGCAATCGGGCGAAGGAGCAAGTGAACAAAATCAAAGAGGAGCTTTTTGGAAGGACGCCGGAACAGTTTGGGGAAGAAATCGCCGAGCTCGCTCCAGTGCTTCATACCTTGGTTGATCTTGTGCTCGATTTCGGCAGGCGGTATCAAGAAGCGAAAGCGACGAAAGGGTTAATTGATTTTGCCGATTTGGAGCATTATTGTTTGCAAATTTTGTGTGCGGAGGGTTCAACGCCTGATGAGCTTTATCCTTCGGAACCGGCACTTGCCTATCGCAAGCAATTCGCGGAGGTGCTGCTTGACGAGTATCAGGACACGAATCGCGTGCAGGAAGCCATTGTTTTATTAATTTCGAATACAAAACCGGGCAACCGTTTCATGGTAGGCGATGTCAAGCAAAGTATCTACAAGTTCCGTCTCGCCGAGCCTGAGCTGTTTCTCGAAAAATATAAAGCGTATCGGTCCAATAAAGAGGATGCCTTGGAATTGGGCCAAGGCGGCAGAATTGATCTGGCGCGCAACTTCCGCAGCCGGATTCAAGTTGTCGATGCGGTCAACTTTTTGTTTAAGCAAATCATGAATGAAACGGTTGGAGAGATCGCATATGACAAACGGGCAGAGCTTGTTTATGGAGCGGGCTATCCAGCTCCCGGCTCGGATTGCTCGGTTGAAATGCTCATCGTCGATCGTGCGGCAGATGCGCTGGACAAAAGCGATGCGTTTGAAAGCGAGTCGGAAGATCAAGAAAGTACCGAGGCTGATCAAGGCGGAGAGGCTTCGGCTGCTGCTTTGGATCCTGTGCAAGAAGCGCAGGAGCTGGAGACAGCCCAATTAGAAGCGCGCACGATCGCGCGTCATATTCGGCAGCTTTTGGGCGATGGGGGCAAGCAGGAGCCTTTCCAAGCATTTGATAAACGGACAGGCGGCACTCGTCCCGTAACGTATCGGGACATTGTCATTCTGCTCCGGGCTACCCAGATGTGGTCGCCAGTCATTATTGAGGAGCTCAAGCGGCAGGGCATTCCCGCCTACGCGGATTTGAGCACGGGTTATTTTTCCGCGACAGAAGTCGAGGTCATGCTTTCTCTGCTTAAGGTGATTGACAATCCGTATCAGGATGTGCCGCTGGCGGCAGTTCTGCGTTCGCCGGTTGTGCAGCTAACGGCTGAAGAGCTGGCGCAAGTGCGGGTTGCGAATAAGTCGGCGCCTTTCTTTGAAGCGGTGCAGCAGTTTGCCCAGGAAGCGAAGCGCGGAATTGAGGAAAGCGAGCCATCCATATTGCTGGAAAAAGTGACTCATTTCCTGAATCAGCTGGAGCTGTGGCGTCATGAGGCGAGACAGGGCTCGCTGGCTGATCTGATTTGGAACATCTATAGGCAAACAGGCTATTATGATTTTGCCGGCGGGCTGCCTGGCGGGCTGCAGCGACAAGCGAATTTAAGAGCTTTGTACGACCGGGCCAGACAGTATGAAAGCACATCCTTACGCGGGCTGTTCCGCTTTTTGCGATTTATCGAACGGATGAAAGAGAGCGGAGGCGATCTTGGAACGGCGAGAGCGCTAGGTGAGCAGGAAGATGTAGTTAGAATCATGTCCATTCACAAAAGTAAAGGGCTGGAGTTTCCGGTCGTTTTCGTAGCGGGGATGGCGAAAATGTTCAACCAGCGTGATTTGAATGACGCGTTCCTGCTGCATAAGGAGCTGGGGTTTGGCCCTCGCTTTGTCGATACGGCGCTCAGGGTCAGCTATCCGACTTTGCCTTCGCTTGCGATCAAAAGGCGCATGAAGCTGGAACTGCTTGCCGAGGAAATGCGCGTTCTGTATGTAGCGTTGACGAGAGCCAGAGAGAAGCTGTATTTGCTTGGCACCGTCAAATCGCTCGACAAACAGCTGCGCCAATGGGGACGTCATTTATCCAGAACAGAATGGTATCTGCCGGACTTTGAATTGGCTAAAGCCAAAAGCTACCTCGATTGGGTCGGCCCCGCTGTGCTGCGCCATCCGGATGCTGCGCCGTGGAGGGAGCGTCTTGGCATCAGCGAGGCATCGCCGGAAGTGAAACTTCTGCATGACGCTTCCGAGTGGAAGTTGACGGTGATTACACCGGAGAGCTTGCAAACTGCCGAAAGCGAGGAGCAAGAACAGCTGCTCCCTGATGAGGGGCGCATGGAAGCTATTCGCCGCATTCAGCCGATGACGGTTTCCGGTAACTGGGGATCGTGGCTTCAGGAACAGCTTTCCTGGTCGTATGCTTACCCGGATGCCCACAAGCTTTTTGCTAAAACGACTGTGTCGGAAATGAAGCGTTTGTCTGAACAAAACAGGGTAGTTGGTGAGCTTGAGTTCCCTTTGGTAGAGACAGAAACCCTAATGGGTAATGCGTCCATGGAATCTCCGTCGAAATCAGCGTCCATCCTATGGCGAAGGCCTCGATTCATGGAGGAGAAAAAACTGACAGCCGCTGAAAAAGGAACCGTTGTCCACGCGGTCATGCAGAATCTGTCGCTAGGCGCCATGCCAACGGAAGCCAGCGTTAGAGGAACATTAGACGACATGCTGGGCAAACAAACGTTAACTGTGCGGCAGAGTGAAGTGGTCGACATTCCTGTCATTTTGAACTTTTTTCAAACAGAAATCGGACAGCGCATGCTGCTAGCGGCGAACGTTCAACGCGAAGTGCCATTCAGTTACGGCTTGCCGGCTGACGACGTATACACGGCTTCGGATTGTTCCACGACTGGAGAAACCGTACTTGTTCAAGGGGTTATTGACTGCTTGTTCGAGGATGAGCAGGGGCTTGTGCTGGTTGATTATAAAACAGATGCGGTAAGGGGCAGTAGCAAGGAAGACCTGCGAGCGCGGTATGACACGCAAATTACGTTATATACGCAGGCCGTGGAACATATTTGGAAGCGTTCAGTAACGGGCAAATACTTATATTTCTTTGATGGGGCCATGTTGTTGGAAATGTGAGTGCGAGGAAGGGGGAACTGAGGGATGCGAATTTTACACACCGGCGATTGGCACTTTGGCCGAACGCTGGAAGGACGTAGCCGGATCGATGAGCAGATCGCGTTCATAGACGAGCTTGTGAACATCGTTGAAGATCAGCGAATTGATCTTGTCCTGGTAGCCGGTGATATTTACGATTCGGTGAATCCTCCGGCAGTGGCCGAACAGCTCTTCTATGAAGGGATTGCGAGGTTATCGGGCGGGGGTAAACGTCATGTCGCCATCATTTCGGGCAATCATGATCATCCGGATCGCCTTGCAGCTTCCGGGCCGCTTGCTGCGAAACAGGGAATTACGCTCGTTGGACTGCCTGTGCCGGATATTCAATCGATAGGCATCGCAAGAACGGGTGAACTAGCCAAAGTGATCGCGCTGCCGTATCCATCGGAATCACGGCTGAAAGAGCTGCTCTCCGACGTAGCGGAAGAGGAAGCGCTGCGCAGTAAATATTCGGAACGCGTCGGGGCGCTCATTCGGCGCCAGGCGGATTTTTTCGAAAAGGGTACGGTGAATCTGATTATGAGTCATTTGTATGTCCTTGGGGGTCAGGAAACGGAGTCGGAGCGACCTATTCAAGTTGGCGGCGCCTACACGGTTGACACACAAGCGCTGAGCGCAGGGGCGCAGTATGTCGCGCTTGGCCATTTGCATCGGCCGCAAAACGTGAAAGCCGCTTCACCTATCCGATACTGCGGATCTCCGATCGCATACAGCTTTTCAGAAGCGGGCCAAGCGAAGTCGGTGACCGTGCTCGATTTAGCTCCGGGTCAAACGGCAGAGCCGCAGGAAATATTTATTGCAGCGGGCCGTCCGCTTGTAAGCTGGAAAGCAAAGGAAGGCGTCCAGCAGGTTTACCAGTGGCTGGAAGAAGGGCGTGATGCGACCGCTTGGATCGACCTGGAAATTACGATGAGTGAAGCCATGTCGATCGAACAGATTCAGTCGCTGCGCAAAGCCTTTGACGGCTTTATTCATATTCGTCCGGTCTATCCGGAGATCGAAGCGGCAAGGGTTGCTGCGCCAATTGCAGCGCTTTCGATGGAAGAGCATTTTACGCGCTTTTACGCGCGTCAAACCGGGGGGGCTCAGCCTGAGCCGGAATTGGTGCGGCTATTTCTGGAGCTGTTGCAGGAAAATGATGCGGCAGAAGTCTAGTTGCAAGAATTATGCAAGGTATCAACCTTGCGAACCTAACTCAGCTACTGCTTGCAAAGCTAGCTTTTCTACAAGGAAAGCACTTAGGAGGAAGTGAACAATGCGTCCAATCCAGTTACAATTGTCCGGTTTGCAAAGCTACCGCGAGTTGCAGACGATCGATTTCAGCCAGCTGGTCGATGCAGGCGTGTTCGGAATATTCGGTCCTACAGGCAGCGGGAAATCGTCGATTCTAGACGCCATCACATTAGCGTTGTATGGCAAGGTGGAGCGAGCCAGCGGAGGCACGCAGGCGATTATGAATCATGCGGAGCAAACGTTGTTCGTCTCCTTTACCTTTGAGCTGACGAATGGAGCCGGCACGGAACGATATCGGGTTGAGAGGCAATTCAAACGCGGTTCAGAGCTATCGATTAACGGTACGATTGCCCGGCTTTTACATATCAGGGGAGAAGAAACGATTGTTCTTGCCGATAAAGCGGGGGAAGTGAATCAACAAGTACAGGGCGTATTAGGGCTGTCCATGCAGGATTTTACACGAGCCGTTGTTTTGCCTCAAGGAAAGTTCGCGGAATTTCTAACGCTTACAGGCAAAGATCGCCGGCAAATGCTGCAAAGATTGTTCCATTTAGAGCATTATGGCGATCATCTTAGCGGGAAAGTCAGTTCCAAAGCGAAAGAAACAGACAGTGTCGTCAAACAATTGGCAGCTGAACAGCAAGGACTTGGCGACGCCTCCGGGAAAGCTTTGGAGGAAGCTCAGGCCAGGCGTTTGGCCGCAGAGCAAGAGGCGGAACGCAGCCGTAAAGCGTTAGAACGCCAAGAGGTCGTCTATGAAGAAGCGAAGCAGGTATTTCAGTTGCAGTCCGAGAAGGCGGCTTTTGAAAAAGAAGCGGCGCAGCAGCATGATCAAGAACCTGAGATTAGGGAGAAAGAAGCGCTGCTGCAAAAAGCGGAGCAAGCGGAACGTGTACGGCCCTATTTGGAACAGCAGGCGTTAGCCTCGAAAGAAGTGCAGAACGCGCAAGCTCAGCTCGAAATCGCTGAGCGAAATCAAAAAGCGGCGGAGACTGGCTACGCACAGGCGAATGCTGCCTTCGAACAAGCGCAGCAGGATCTGGCAGCCAACGAGGGGCCGCTTCTGCTGCGGCTGGATCAGTTGCAGCAAGCTTTGGTGCTGCAGCTGGAGTTAGACCAAGTGCAGCTTCACATCCAGGAAGCGCAGAATCAGGAACGAGCAGCGAGAGCAAGTTATGAGCTTATTCAGGCTGAACGAAGCAAGGCCAATGAAACGAAACAAAAAGCGCTTGCGAAACAAGCCGAGCTCAAAGAGCAGTTGAAGCTTGTGGAGACAAGCGCCAGTTCCCGCCAGCATTTACAAGAAGCGGTGCAAGAGAAAAAAGCGATCGGGCTTTTGCAGGACCAGGAACGAGAGCTGTGCAAAGAGCGGGATGAGAAGGCGACGATCTTGGCGGCATGCAAAAGAAACCAGGAAGAGCTGGCAGCCAAGCGGCAGGATTTCCGCAAGAACATGTCGGCATGGCTGCGGCAATCCGAGGGTGTTCGTTCTGATCTTCACGCACATCATAGCGAGCTGAATGCTTTCATTCCTGCTCTTCAAGTGTATTTGGATGCACGCAAGATCATGTGGAAGCAGCATGAAAGAGAGTCGCTTGCCGCAGTTTTGGCCGAAGGGCTTGTGAAGGGCGAAGCTTGTGCGGTCTGCGGATCAACAGAGCACCCTTCTCCCAGACGCCTTGTGAGTCAAGAAGGATTAAGAAGTAAATCGGACGGTTTAATCGAGATAACGGAAGAGTCGATTCAGCAAATACAGGAACTTTTGCAAGCTGCAAAGGAGCTGCATTTTACGCATGCGCAGCTGCTGCAAAGAACGGAATCGCTAAGCCAGCAAGCGAAAGCGCTTGGCCATGAAGATGAACCTGGATTAGGGGAAGTCGTTGCTGGGCTCGGCAACGAGCTTTTTCTGGGAGAAGCAGCTGCTGACCGTGAGATAGCGGCTTTGGCTAGTGCGAGTCTGTTTGATCAGGAGACAAGCATAGAGGCAGTTTCAGCATCGTGGAAGTTGATTGAATCTGCTCTTGATGCCAATAAATGGCAAGTGGATGAGTTGGAGCAACGCTTACTCAATTTGCGAAAAGAGTTCCAAATCGTTGATCAACAGGCTGTTCAAGCTTCTGCGCAAGAACAAGCGGCTGTTGGCATGCATGCGGAGCTGGAAAGCAAGCTGGCCGCCGCTTCGTTAGCCGCTAGCCAGCGGCTAGGCCATTGGCACGACCGCTACGCGGAGCTGTCGTGGGATACGCTGGAGGGGCAGCTTCAGCAGCTCCTCGCGGGCGAGCTTGTCGCGGACGAGCTGCGCGGCCGGATCGATAAGAGCATCCCGTTCCTCGACGGGCTGCTCGTCAAGATCGAGGAGCTCCAGCTAAGCGCGCTGGAGCAGGACAAGACCGCCCTGCAGCTGCACGAGCGGCTGCAGGGTCTTGCGCAGCTCGCCGCCGACAAGTCGCGGCAGCTCGCCCAGCGCGCGCCCGGCGCGCCGGTGCCGCAGCTCATCGCGGAGGCGACCTCCGCGCTGGAACGGCTGCGCTCGCTCGCGCAGATGACCAAGCTTGCGCACGCCGAGGCGCTCGCTGCACAGCAACTGGCGGCGCAGAAGCTCAGCGCCGCCACTGAAGCCGCTGCCGCTGCCATGCGGCAGCTGGCGCAGACCGAGCGCGGCATTCACGCCGCGCTCGCAGAGAACGGCTTCGCCTCGCGCGAAGCCGCTGCAGCTGCGACGCTGGCGCCGGAACAGCGTCGCGAATGGGCTGCACTCGCGGCCGAGCACCGCGAGCGCGAGCAGGCGCTTCGCGTCCAGCTGGCGCAGCTGGATGCGAAGCTGCAGGGCCGCGTGCTGAGCGCGGCCGAGTGGGCGCAGTCGCAAGCGCAGCTGAGCAACGCGAAGGCGCAGGCGGAGGCGGCGCTGGAGGCGCGCGCGACAGCGGTTCAGGGCGAAGCTGAGCTTACTGCGCGGCATGCGCGATGGCGTGAGCTGGAGACGCGCCGGATGGAACAGGCGGCGCTGCTGGAAAGGCTCGGCAAGCTGCAAGCCGTGCTCAAGGCCAATGCCTTCGTCGAGTACCTCGCCGAAGAGCAGCTCATGCAGGTCAGCCGCGCCGCTTCGGAGCGGCTGGGTGAATTAACGCGTCGACGCTATGCGATTGAGGTCGACTCCGGGGGAGGCTTTGTCATCCGCGATGATGCCAACGGCGGAGTCAAACGCCCGGTCAGCACGTTATCGGGCGGTGAAACTTTTCTCACCTCGCTGGCGCTGGCGCTCGCGCTATCCGCTCAGATCCAGCTGAAGGGGGAGTATCCCCTGGAGTTTTTCTTCCTGGACGAGGGATTTGGCACACTTGATCAAGAGCTGCTGGACATGGTAATTGGGGCGCTGGAGAAGCTGCATATGGACCGACTGGCGGTTGGTGTTATTTCTCACGTGCCGGAACTGAGAGCTAGACTTCCTCGTAAGCTTATCGTCCATCCGGCTGAGCCTTCTGGTCGAGGGAGCCGCATTGTGGTGGAAGAACTTTAGTAGAAATTCATTCCAACCAAAACTTAACGATAAGGCTGCTGGCGGATTCATCTGTCGGTTAGCCTTTTTTTGTTTGCATAAGAAGCCTTGTAGGTAAACTCCTCAATCCAAATCGTACAAGTTGGCATACACTGCACCATCTTTACCAGAAGAGGAGAAGAGCGATGGCGACTTTTTATGAGGCTGTGAAGCACAAGAACAGATTGTCCCCCGTTTTGCTGAAAAGAGCTGAGATTGTTGCGGTAGGAGTCGGTTATGCGGATCCCAAAAAACCGGCCTTGGGAGCAAGCGTTATCGTGTATACAGAAAAGAAAATCATGTCATCCAGTTTAAATAACCTTAAATCAACCATGATTAAAGCCGGCACTTCCATACCCGTTCGCTTTGTTTCATCAGGCGTTTTCAAAAAGCACGATCTCAAGGCGCAGCCGAATGCAAATGTTTCTAAACGCAAATATCGGCCAGTGTCCGGAGGTGTCAGCATTGGCAAACGGGAAATGGGCGCAACGGGAACAGCAGGGCTCATTGTGACAAAGAATAACAGGCTGTTCGTCCTGAGCAATAACCATGTCCTTGTAAAAGACAACAGCACGGAATTCTCGGAAACGGTCCAGCCAGGCGTTGTTGACGGAGGCGTACTTGGACGTGACACGATTGGACGGGCTTATCAATTTGTTAAGCTGCGTGCGGGACAAGATAATTTTCAAGATTCGGCTATTGCCATCCCTAGGGCCAATCGGTTGTTGAATCCTCGGTATTTAATTAGTTCCACGGGCCAATTAGTGACGGTTCCCGGTCATTTGACCAGCTATCCGGTGGGTCAGAAATTAGTGAAATCCGGGCGGACGTCAGGATATGTGACCGGGACTGTAGAATCGAACAACGTTGACGTTAGAGTCAGTTATGGAGGTTCGCTGGGGACGCTGCTATTCCGAAATCAATCTGTCATCGTAGGGGATAGCGGCGCTGTTTCGTTGCCAGGCGATTCCGGTTCTGTGTGGTTGCGGGCCAGTGACCGTTACGCGGCGGCGCTTAACTTCGCGGGTACGGAGGATGGCAAACGCTCAATTTCCAACCCCATTGATGTTGTGCTATCCACATATGGCGTTCGAGTGGCGCTTCCTGCTGCGGGAGGGACGTTCAAAGAAGGTTCAGTGAAGGTTGTTCCGGCCACTAAACAATTGTATGTACAGCCTCTCACGATGGAACAGCATAAACGGACGCGCGCCACGCTTGTGAAATCGTCCAAATAGCGCGATCGCACCTTTTCTCGAAACCAGCGAGTCCCACTCGGTGGTTTTCTGGGTGTGGTCGTGCTACTTTTATGCATTCGCGGCGTATCAACTGACAGAGACTAGATCGTCATACAGAATGGGGTGTCTTTTTGCATGATTAAATACGTCAGGAAACTACCGGGCATAAAGGCTCTGGCCATTGGTGTGCTCGCTGCCAGTCTGGCAATCGCTCCGGCTCCTGCCCGTGCAGATGCGGTGTGGGATCATTGGCAATTGGCGGATTCTCTCGTCGCAAGCGGAAATCGGGCGGGAGCTGTGGAACATTGGGTATATTTGGCCAATTATTACAGCGATACAGGAGAGTGGGAAAACGCTGCGCTCTTTTACGGTAAGCTGGATGCTTACTTTGATGAGATTGGCGACTATGGCCAAGCCATTCGCTATTATGAATTGGAAAACGAGAATTGGGTGAAGGCGGGAAAAGATTGGGGAGCTGTGAAGCTGCAGCGGGCAGATCAAATTCGAACAACCGTAGAATTGTACCGTCAAGAGGCGAATCAGACGGATTTGCAAGCGTCAGCACTTCCTAGTAACGGTCAACTTGCCAAATTTGAGCCTGCTTTCGGCACTTACCTTGGCATGTATGCCGAACAGGACCCTAAAGTAGGCAATTTATTTACAAAAACAGAAGGTGTCTATGGCAAAAAGCACGCCATTTATTTGGCTTATGCTCATTGGGGACAAGCGTTTCCGGCTGCGTATGCCCGAAGAGCCAAAGAAGCAGGAGCTGCTTTGCAAATCGCTTGGGAGCCTGATGACGGGTTAGATCCTGTGTCGGAGGGCAGTTACTTGCATAAATGGGCGCAGGACGCGAAAACGGCTGGCATCCCGATCTTTTTGCGTTTTGCCGGCGAAATGAATGGAGCATGGGTGCCGTGGAATGGCAATCCAAGTGCGTATATCGAGAAGTTTCGCATGCTGCATGACGTGTTCGCCGAGGAAGCTCCTAATATTGCGATGGTATGGAGTCCAGGGGACGTGCCAGCGAACGATATCGACCCTTACTATCCGGGTGATGCTTATGTCGATTGGGTGGGAGTTAGCTTATACATTGAACCTTATGAGAATGGTGATCCTTCCTTGCCCTCGATGATTGCGACTAGCAGCGTTGAGCGATTAGCCAGGCTTTACAGCACCTATGCGGACCGTAAGCCGCTAATGCTAAGTGAAACGGGTGTCCCGCACTACGCTCATTCGGCGGATGAGGATTTTACGGAGTGGGCCAAGCTCAATTTGCAACGATTATACGAGATTATGCCTTATAAATATCCGAGATTAAAAGCCATCACTTATTTTAATGTTGATCAAAAAATGGAGAATGCGAAGAACGACTATTCGTTAAGCGACTCGCCTGCTATACAAAACTATTACAGCAAACTAATCGCTAATCCTTATTTGCTGTCGAAGGTGTCACAAGGCGCTAAACCGGCGGATGGCATAGGTTATGTGCCCATTGATGACAGGCATCAAACATTTACGAAGCAGACAAAGGTGATTCCTTTTGTGAAAATACCCGATGTTTACATAGCTAAAGTGGAGTATCTACTTAATGGCCGCGTCATCGCGTCACAGACGGAAATGCCTTACGGATTGGAGCTGCAAGCGGGGCAAGTTCCGGAAAACTCCGTGATTCAGCTGCGTGTATACAACAAATCGGATCATCTTGTTGCTGTTCGTTCTTTCGAACTTGCCTCACAGGTGTCCATTGTTATCGATGGAGAAGAGCGGAAGTTTGAGCAAGCGCCTGTTATCGTGAACGGCTCGACAATGGCTCCGCTTCGCGCCATCTTTGAGGCTCTGGGAGCAACTGTAGAATATAATGCGGCTTCTCATAGTATTACAGCTAGAAAAAGCGGCACAACCCTCCAGTTATCGCTGGGCCAGACTACCGCTTATAAGAACGGGAAAGCTTTTCAATTAGACGAGGCAGCGCAGTTGGTGAATGGATTCACGGTTGCACCTGCGAGATTCGTTGGGGAGGCTTTTGGAGCCAATGTGACTTGGGACGGTGCTGTACGGACGGTGACCATGACGACAAAACCATGACGAGATCAGCCTACTCGAGGATATATCAAAAACGGAAAGCTTGGAGACCCTTAGTTACTACTAAGGGTCTTTTTCACAGATAGCCTCCGTCGTCAGGCCGCCTTGATCTGTTATTGCTTGTCTTTTGCACGGGTGAGCGGAACGTGGGTGCGTTAAGAGGCGGTACTTTCGGTTGTAGGGACATTTCGCGGAACTACCGTGCGTTATGAGCAGGAAATGCTGGGTTGTAGGCACCGTTTCGCTCATTTAACGCACCCTAGTTCCCCTTCAGGAGGAGAAAAGGGACGTTATCGTGGAATAAGGCTCCGTAGTTCCGTCGATATCGCTGTGCAAGGGGAATAGGCGGTCCGGCAGCACCTTTTTTGCGAAGCTTGCGGAGGCGAAATGGACCTGGAATCGTACTCTTATAGGGGTGTTCATGGATAGGAATACCGGATGGAAGACGGGTTAGGGGAAGAGAAGAAGAAGGCAGCACAAAGTAGAGCAGAAAGGGAATGGGTATGGGGTGGAAAAAGCGGTTGGAACCCATGCCCAATCCATACCCAATTCACTCCCCATGACTGGACGTAGGGGTTTAGAACAAGAACCTGAGGCACAACCTCAGGTTCTACTTCTTGCGAATTGAACGTCCATAAAATGAATAAAACGTTATTTATCTTGATTTGTTTAAGTTTACTATTTAGCATGTCGTCCGTTCATGCGGCTGAAAGCAAGGAACTTCCTGCAACTAAGACGCCATTGTTGATCATTGATAGCCAAGCAAAGGAATCCATAGAGCGTTTGACAGCAATAAAAGGGAAGTCGGATGAGACACTTCAAAAAGCTCTTCTGGAACTGTCACCTTCTTATCAAGATTCCGATTCCATAAAAAGTCTGCTGCAAGGAGTCGGTGATACCCCGAGAACGATTGCTGTAAATGAACGGGAACTATTGGAAGTTAAAGGCCTGCAAGAATCCGTGAAAGCTTGGTACGATCAAGGAAAGCAGATTTTTTTGTATGGCCAACATATAAAAGTTATTACAGCCGAACATTTGTTTGGGATAACGCTTGTACCTGAAAATAAAGAGAAAATAATCAAAGATAAGCAAGTAAAAGATTTGCAAATTTTCGGAATAAAAAAAGATGGGCATTTGAATCAATTATTTATGGGACAAATTACATTAGCTGGTGAAGAAGGCGCCAGTACTTCTTCTGCCCTTCGTCATGACGAAGGCATTCAATCTGTGCTCTCCGCAGTCAGTATGATTGCACGAAAACATAGAGAACCTGTTGCCTCTATGCTCCCCCCAGGCGATGGCGATGGACCCTACCCTTGTATGAAGTGTAATCCCGAACCGGAACCGGATGCTGTCGTCTTGACAGGAACCGACGCGAATTATTTATATGTAAACTATGAAGGAGCTTCTGTGATTGCATCGGTGCTTTATAGCGAATGGAGTTTAAATAGAAATTTCAGCCATGATACAGGAAGCAATTACGATCTTTTTTACATCAACGATAGCGTGTATTTAGATAGTTATAACGGGGCTTATGGTAAAAAATTGGCCGTATATCACCAACTTCCCTATTATCAGAAAGATGACATTGCTGGATGGGGGCCTTTGGATAGCAATACGAGAATCATAGATGGCGAGTGGAGGTATTATCCAGTTAAGCTGCCTTGGAATGTTTCTTGGTATTCAAGCAGTTATGGAGACCTTAGTTTTACTTCGCAGAAGCTCACGAATTCGGAGGAAACCGTATATTGGCAATTGACTAATCCTCCATATCATGCAAGATTTCAGCCGGGGACGGCGGTGAAATCATACTATACCTATGCATACATGCGATTAACGCATACGGCAGATGTGCAATTCGGTAATAACACATATTTCTTCTCTCTATCTCGAGATGTTATTTACGATTATTAGTTCATTTAAGAGAAATGTGCTCATTTGCACCATGCAATTAATGGTTTTGTCCAATCTATCTCTCTATGACTCTCATAACATATAGTATCTTCAAAGAGAGGAGTTGATAGAATATGGCAAATCAAATTTTGAGCTACGAAGGTGTTACTGTCACCCCTGTTACCGACGGTGTACAAATCCCAGTCCCTCAAACGCCGGCAGGAGTTGGAATTGCCGCAGTCAGAGTGAATATTACCAGCGCATTCCCCAATGTCGTCGAGCTGAAAGCAACTGTGGGTGTGCGAGCCGATGCAGGTACAGGCAGCATTTTATTCCGTATTTTCCGCGATGCTCAAGAAATCTACTACGGGCGTCAAGGATTGGAATCGGGCTATGAAAAATACTATCTGATTACGCTGCAAGCAATTGATGTCGTTGCGCCTCTCGGTTCCCATGGTTATACGTTATCCGTCGAGTCTTTGACACCAGGCCTGTCTGCTACTGTGATAGGTCCTCTGAATCTTAGCGCACTAGTCATCGATGCAATCTAATTCACTTTATTTGTAATCGGAATGAAATCTAATTTTCATCTTAGATTAATGAAACATGTTTATAATAAAACTCGACCCCCTTTTAAATATATAACCTTAGACCCCAGCCCGTTGCTGTGGGTCTCTTTTTTTGCTGTTGATTAAGCGTTTTGAAGCGCATGCTGGACTTCTTCGACAATGGACAGGGCTGCGCTGCGGGCGCTGGAAAATGCGCGTTCTGCAAGTTCGCCTTTGCCTGTGCAACCGTCTCCGCAGAAGTAGAAGGGCACATTCTCCACGCGAGTAGGCAAAAGGTTGTTGGAAGCAATGTTTTTCACGCTGGAAACCATCGCCTTCTTTGAAACCCGTTTAACCGCTGTAACATCGCGCCAGCCGGGATAATGCATATCGAACAGAGCTTCCATTTGGAGTGTCTTTTTCTCCAGGTAGGCTTTACGCTCTTCCTCATTGTCGAAACGGTCGCTCAAGTAAGCGATACCTTGCAGCAGCTGCCCGCCTTCTGGCACGAGCGTATGATCCGTTGCCGAAACGTCGCTGATAAACAGTTTGTTGTCCATATCGCTGATGTAGCTGAAAGGTCTGGCGACTACGCGGCTAAGTCCAACATCATACACCATGACTTCCGTTGCCGTATTCGATTCGTACGGGGCAAGGAATGGCTCCCATGCGGTGGCTTTAAGCAGCTTCACAACCTGTTGCACCGGCATCGCGAAAATAACCTTGTCAAAGGCTTCTTCACGGTTTTTCGTTTGCAAAATAAACTTGCGATCCGCATAGCGCAGGCTGTCAACGCCTTCTTGAATAGCGAGTTCCCATCTGCCGGAACTAGTCATTTTTTGTTTTAATTGGTTGGTGATAACCGCCCAGCTGCCTAGCACGTAGTTCACCGGTTTACTGGAAAGAAACAGGTTGTGATAATACTCACTGATGACTGCGCCGGACACGTTGCGCGCATCTTCCGGCGCGATGAAGAAATTGGAGCAGACGAGATGTTCCCACAACTCTTTTACATCCTCATCGGCATTCGATTCCGCTAAGTAGTCAGCCAATGTTGCGTAGTTTTTCAAATTATGAATATTAGCGATGATAGCGGCAATTTCACCTACGAAACGAACTTTTTGAGCTGTGTTAAGCAGATCCGTTCTGAGTAGGTTTATGGCGTCTAGCGGTGCAGGAGTCAATTGGTTATGTTTGGCATAAAACACTTTTCGTTTATCCACCTGTTTAGAACTGAAGGAAAGCCCGAGTTCTTTTTCCATGGATGATAAGGTATGGCGGTCGATGCCATAAACGGCATGGGCGCCATAGTTAAGGGTAAAGCCCGCCTTTTCATAAGTAAACGCGCGCCCGCCAAGCTGCGGACTACGTTCGAATAAGATACCTTCAACATGCGGATTTTCAGATAAATAAGCTGCCGCGGTCAATCCGGCCAAGCCGCCGCCAATAATCGCTACTTTCATTTTGTTTTCCTCCTTGGGGACTGGTTCTACCTGCAGTTGTGCGTAGGGCTCCTCAGAACGGAGGCCAGCCCATAGCCAGGCTAAGTTGCTTCTTATCATGGAGAGTAAATCTTCGTTATCCTGGATGCACCATTTGAGAATGGTTCCTTGATACATACCTACGAGCAGATCGATTTTTCTCGGTTCAGGCAGCCAATGAAGCAAGCTTTCAGATAGTATGCGCATTTGGAGCTGATCTTCCGCTTTGACCGTGTCGTTTTGTAGAGCTAGTGCTTGTAAACTGCGGATGAGCCTAGGATATTGGCAAATGTTGGACGCTAAGTCTACAAATAACCGGTTGATATGACCTTCAAGCGATTGCACCCTTGAAGGAGGCTGTTTCACCCATTCTCTGATCAATTCAATTTGTTTGCTGTAGATGGCTGAAATAATGGCGTCTTTACTTTTGAAATAGTGATAAAAGGTTCCCTTTGACGTACTCGTTGAAGCAATAATGTCGTCTACGGATACGTTCTCGTACCCTTTCTCCATAAACATGGTTAAAGCGGCTTCCATCATCATATCCCGCTTTTTGCGGGTGGAAGCTCTCATGAACTGACTCATCGGCTCACTCCATTCCAACCACGATTTATTTTTATTATATGCCTAATTAGACTGTCAGTCTACAATAGAATTGACCGTTGTTAAGCCTGTTTTGATAAAGGAGAAAAAATAATTTACAACGATTGTTTCCCGTGTAGTGCCGTATGCTTCAGTCTATACTTTGGGTTAGATGCACAGGAAAGGATGAATACGACGTTTGAACCTAATAGATTTGGGATGGAATCCCTTTTTTGAAGAAGCTTTTGAACCCTATAAACAAGAAGGATACTGTGTGGGGCGGGTTTCCTTAGAGCATAAACATATGTACCGCGTCCAAACCGAAACAGGTGAAGCGTTGGCTGAAGTATCCGGCAAGATGCGCCATCTGGCCATGCGTCGCGAGGATTATCCGGCCGTAGGAGACTGGGTTGCGCTTTCTGTACGCGCAGAGGAACGGCGGGCAACGATTCATGTTGTTCTGCCGCGCAAGAGTAAGTTTTCCCGCAAAGTAGCAGGCGAAGTCACAGATGAACAAATAGTCGCTACGAATGTAAACACCGTATTTCTAGTTACTGCGTTAAATCTTGATTTTAATGTGCGGCGAATCGAAAGGTATCTCGTTTTGGCGTGGGAGAGTGGCGCGAATCCGGTTATTGTTCTGAGCAAGGCGGATTTATGCCAGGATTCAGAAGCCAAAGCCGCAAAGGTAGCGGAGATAGCAGTTGGCGTTCCCATTCATATTATCAGCTCTGCCGAGAATCGCGGCCTAACGGAACTGGCTGCTTATGTAGGCAAAGGCCAGACCGTTGCGCTGCTGGGCTCATCTGGCGTCGGGAAGTCCACGTTAGTTAATCGCATTTATGGCAAGGAAATTTTGGAAACCGGCGATATTCGCGACGGCGACGATAAAGGAAAACATACGACGACGCACCGTGAGCTGATTGCATTGCCGGGGGGAGGGATACTGATCGACACGCCGGGTATGCGTGAGCTGCAGTTGTGGGATGCTTCCGAGGGGCTTAGTGCTTCTTTTCAAGATATCGAAGAACTAGGAGCTAATTGTTTCTATCAAGATTGCAGACATGAGAACGAACCCAGGTGCGCCGTTAAACAGGCGCTCCTAACGGGGGATCTTGAGCAGGAACGCTTCAACAGCTACCTTAAGCTTCAAAAAGAACTCGCTTATTTGGCGCGTAAAGAAGATAAAGGGCTTCAAGCAGCCGAGAAAGCGAAATGGAAGAAGATCCATCAGGCGGCCAAAAGTCAGCGCAATCGCTAATTAAGCCTATTTCTTCAGCTCCAAGTAGCCATCTGTCTACAGATGAATATGCGGTTGGCAGAGTATGCGTATCCATACTATGGTTTTCCGTATTCTTGTCCGGGTTATGGGTTCCTAGGCGAAGATTTGTACGTTGTGTAGTGCCGCTAGCAGGGTTGTTGGCGTTACCATATATTGACATATTACTAAATATTAACTTGGGAGCGTCACGGTGAATGAATCGTGGCGTTTTTTGCTTTCCTCACTTCCTAACGCTTGAATTTAGTGCAAATTTCCCGTTAGTTTGAGTGTTTATCGCAATACATGTTAGTTGAGTGTCACATAAAAATCCGAAGTTGGGATATTTTCGAAAACTTATTGTCTTAATCAGCAGAGATTGCTATATTATTGTGTAATAAAACATTACATACATATTGGTGTTTCGTTTTAAAGTGAACATAAATATGACATAAGGGAGAAGTTCTATGAAAATGATTTCCTTTTCGACCTCTTCAAAGCAGCATTCAACAGAACTGCTCACGCGGTTAGCTTCTGGGGATTTGACCATTCTACAGAGTGAGCCTCCCCGCAAGAAGCGTGCGTTCACGGATTTGGTACATCAAACCGCGCAGGGCTTGAAGTCGCTTATTCGCATTGTTGACCGTTCCTCATCACAGCTGGATGATCAAATGGAGATTATTCGATCCTCCTCGGACACAATCTCTCATCAGGTTGAAGGTGTGACAAGCACCATTCGGGAGATTACAATAGGCATTCAAGATTCCGCTGAACAGATCCAAGAAGCTGCTTCACAAATGAGTCAGATTCACTCTCTCTTGGGTCAAATACGCCGCGACAATGAAATCGTTGTATCGGGGGCGGTTGGTGTATCGGACGAGCTTGTTGAAGGGAAGCAGGAAATCGCTGATGCGGCTGAACGTATGCGTCATTTGAGTGCAGACAGTAAAGAGATGCATACAGCTATGGGGCAATTTAACGTAGCATTGGGTAAAATCGCGGAAATAACGAAAATGGTGGAAGAGATTTCAGGCCAGACGCAATTGTTGTCATTGAATGCCAATATTGAAGCTGCCAGAGCCGGTGAACACGGCAAAGGATTCGCAGTGGTGGCGCAAGAAATATCCAGACTTGCCGTCCAATCGAAGATGGCAACCTCACATATCAGCGAACATCTGCATACCATAGATGCTTATGCGCATACACTCGCCAATTCCGTAAATGGAATTAAGGATACTGCCGAATCAGGTGCGGAAGTCATGGACAAGGGATTCGAGCGGTACAGCAAGGTGGAGGCTTTTATTACAAGACTGTGCGTCCGTATAAACAGCGTGGATCAATCCATATCGGACGTTACTGACAGCACTGTGGCTGTATCGGATACGGTGCATCGAACGTCCGCTCTGTTTGAACAGATAGCCGCAGGAAGCGAAGAAGTGCTGGCATCCGCAGAGCTGCAGCAGCGCGGTATCGTAACCATGAATGAAACTATACGTGGTGCGCGGCGCAGCAGTTTGTCGCTGAGATCAGCTGTATCCCAGTTCAAGCTGCCCCAAACGGCCCATGCACATCCGCTTAAAACATATGTGGATGCCTGGATTGAACGTGCAATCGGTATCCGCGCTGTTATGGTGGAAATGATTGAATCCCGTGATCAGGTTCGTTCCCGGCTCTGGTACGAAGAAAAAACAGTGCTTGAAAATGAGCTGCAAATTTGTACGGCGAAGCTTTCGGGCGCTAGTATGAGGCCTGAAGATTTGCAATATTTTCGAAAGTTGCAGGAGGCTTGGCAATCCTTTCATGAAGTCAAGGAACAGAATGCGAAATGGGTGCTTCAGGGTGAGTATGAAAAAGCGCAGCAATCACTGATTAATCAAGGTCGATCACGCTTTAAGCGGGCGCTTGATCTGGCACAGGAATGGATTGACAGTTAGCCCATGAAAAACAGATTGGTAAACTGGCTTTTTTTTTCGCATTTCGATAAAATATAAAGTAGCGATGTTTTTATCGATGTGTAGGAGTGTGTAGACGATGAGCGATTGTATTTTTTGCAAAATTGTTGAGGGTGTGCTTCCTTCAAAGAAAGTTTACGAAGACGATGAGGTGCTTGGCTTTTACGATATTGAACCAGGCGCTCCGATTCATGTGCTGATTATTCCTAAAAAGCATATTCCTTCATTGGATGCTGCATCCTCGGAAGATTGGGCTGTGCTTGGTCAAATTCAGAAAGCCGCGCAGCAAATTGCTCGCGAATTAGGCGTCGAAGAATCGGGTTATCGCGTTGTTACTAATATAGGAGCTAACGCAGGACAAATCGTACATCATCTCCATTATCATCTTATGGGAGGGGCCAAATTGGCTCCATTAGGAGTCGCAAACTAAGGTAGAAAAAATCTTGGTGAGTTTCAGATTGACACTCTAATTACTATAACCTATAATGAGATTTGATGAACCGCTTTGTCTTGGACGGTCTGTTCGGAGGGAGGGAAAACTGGTGTCAGAAACTCGAGTTCGCAAGAACGAAACTATAGATGCTGCACTTCGTCGCTTTAAGCGTTCCATCGCTAAGGATGGCGTTCTAGCAGAGGTTAAAAAACGCAAACATTATGAGAAGCCTAGCGTTAAGCGTAAGAAAAAGTCAGAGGCTGCTCGTAAGAGAAAGTTCTAGGAGGCAACATGAGCTTAAGCGAAAGATTGAACGAAGATATGAAGCAAGCGATGAAGAGTCAGGACAAGTTCAAACTCTCTGTGATCCGTATGGTTCGTTCTACTATCAAGAATTCAGAGATAGATCTGAAGAGAGCCTTAGATGACAATGAAGTGCTTGATGTTCTTACTCGTGAGATCAAACAGCGTAAGGATTCCCTCCAAGAATTTACGAAAGCCGGCAGAGACGATCTGGCCGACAACCTGAAGGCAGAACTTGTTATTCTAGCTGAGTACATGCCGCAACAGCTTTCTGAGGAAGAAGTGAAAGCCATTGTACAGCAGACCATCCAGCAAGTTGGTGCTTCTTCCAAAGCGGACATGGGCAAAGTGATGACGGCATTAATGCCTCAGGTAAAAGGACGCGCTGATGGTAAACTTATCAATCAGTTGGTTCAACAATTGTTAGGCTAAAATGAAAATATGTATGAAAAGGCCAGGTGAAAGTAATTTCTCCTGGTCTTTTGTTATTTTTTACCAAGGAAACGAAACAGTTCTCTTATTCAAACGTACATAGTATTGATAAACGATCTGAGAAAAATTAAGGGAGGGAGTGAACGACAATGTTTGCTGATCATTTATCTGCCTTTCTGACTCATCCGGTTACCGCAACCGTACTCTTGGTGGTTGGTATTGTTGGCATTGCGCTGGAACTGCTTTTTTTCAGCGGCGGTCTGCTAGCCGCAGCAGGAATTGCCGGTTTCGCGCTTTATTTTTTAGGTTATTATTTAGCGGGTTACGCAGGCTTTGGCGATTTGGCGATCTTCGGCATTGGTATCGTGCTTTTGATTTTAGAACTCGTTGTACCTAGCTTCGGGATTTTAAGTGTGTTAGGCGCAATCTGCCTATTTGGCGGAGTTCTGATGGCGGCATCAGATCCCAAAGAAGCAGCCATCATGCTAGGCGTAGCATTGTTGATCGCTGTTATCGCGATCGCATTCGCCATTAAATACTTTAAGCATCGCGGCATTTGGAATCGTTTTATTTTGAAAGAACAGTTGACAACGGAAAAGGGGTTTATTTCCAGCCCTGATCATTCGTATCTCGTTGGGATGAAAGGTGAAGCCTTGACTCCATTGCGGCCAGCTGGGACAGCCCAAATCGGTGGAGAAAGGGTCGATGTCGTTGCAGATGGGACCTTTATTGCGAATGGCAAATCCGTTCTTGTCATACAAGTTGAGGGAACGCGGGTTGTCGTTAGAGAAATCGATCAGTCGATGTAAGTGAAATTGGCTATGAGTAAATTTTTCGAAAACTTAATTAACGAACTATGAGGAGGATTTACTTTTATGGAACCAAGCTTGTATTTCTTGCTTCTCGCGGCGGTCATTATTATTGCGCTTGCCATTTTACTAAGCGTCGTGCCAGTTATGTTATGGATTTCGGCACTCGCATCGGGAGTGCGCATCAGCATTATTACATTAATCGCTATGAGGCTTCGCCGCGTGACGCCAAGTAGAATTGTAAACCCGATGATTAAGGCCACCAAAGCGGGCATTGATCTAAGTATTAATCAACTTGAGAGCCATTTTCTTGCAGGCGGTAATGTAGACCGCGTTGTTAACGCGTTGATTGCAGCGCACCGTGCAAAAATTCATTTGGAATTTGAACGTGCAGCAGCTATTGATCTCGCGGGGCGCGATGTATTGTTGGCTGTTCAGATGAGCGTAAACCCTCGTGTGATTGAAACGCCAAATGTATCCGCCGTTGCGAAAAACGGGATTGAAGTCAAGGTTATTGCACGGGTAACGGTTCGTGCCAATATCGACCGTTTAGTTGGGGGCGCAGGCGAGGAAACGATTATTGCTCGTGTCGGGGAAGGGATTGTTACAACTGTCGGTTCCAGCGATTCGCATAAGGATGTATTGGAAAATCCTGATTTGATCTCCCGAACGGTGCTGGGCAAAGGCTTGGATGCGGGAACTGCATTTGAAATCCTGTCTATCGATATTGCTGACGTAGATGTAGGTAAAAACATTGGGGCAAACTTACAAACCGAGCAGGCGGAAGCTGATAAACGGATCGCTCAAGCTAAGGCAGAGGAAAGACGCGCTATGGCGGTGGCTGCTGAGCAAGAAATGAAGGCGAAAGTTGTCGAGATGCGCGCAAAAGTTGTCGAATCTGAATCTCAGGTGCCTTTAGCTATGGCGGAAGCGCTACGGAGCGGTAAACTAGGCGTGATGGATTACATGAATCTTAAAAACATTGAATCCGATACGCAAATGCGCTCTACACTTGGCAAATTAAATGAGGATAAGAACGATAAGATATAATGGGATGTTTACTTGACGTTTGATGATAACAAGCTTTTGTTAGAAATCTAAAGGGGGTGCTCGGTGGAACAGTTGATCTTGTTCTTGTTCAAACATTGGTACCTTGCGATTATTCTTGTGACGCTCTTCTACCAAATAAGAAATAAATGGGTACATGCGGATAAAAGAACTTTTAAGCCGCAGGGAATGCCCTCATTCGGCGGGAGTCCTGGGGACGCGAGTAAGCCCGTAGAGAGACCGAAACTGGCGCCAAGTCCCAAAGCATCACCGATGCAGCCAATAAGGCAGCAGAGCGAGTATATGCGACCTGGCGCCGAGCCGGCGGTAGCTTCGACGAATCCGAAGAAGAAGGAATCGCCATTTGGCTCTACAGCTTCAATTGCTCCTGAAAGTGCTTTAATGCCTGCAGAATCGCTATCCAATCCTGGGTTGTTTCCCGACCAACCAACAGGTCAGCAAATTTTGCAAGGTGTGATATGGTCAGAAATTCTCGGCCCGCCAAGAGCTAAGAAACCTTTTCGCCGTTAATCGAATGGTCTATTCTCAGGTCCCTCTCCTGTTTAAGGAGACGGGGCTTTTTTGTGCTGATCTGTTGACTATCTGGCGCGATGCTGGGGCAGGATCTTTTTCACATAAATCATGGTCTTCCAGCATAATTTGGTAGAAAGTCTATGCGCGCTCCTGCCGCCATGATCATCTAGTTAGAGGGGGTACTGCCCAGCTATGCGTCGCTTGACCCGCAAATGGAACCAGTTCACAGCTAAAATCCTCGATCTCCCCCAGGATGTCGTACAGGACTTGCCGCGCATCACGATGATCGGCAATATGCAGCTTTATGTGGAGAATCACCGGGGAGTGCTTCATTTCTCAAGCGAAACCTTGAAGCTCCAATTAACGAAAGGCAAGCTGGAAGTGAGCGGAAACCAGTTGGTGATTCGTGCGATCCTGCCTGAGGAAGTGTTTATCGAAGGTAGAATCGACGATGTGAAGTATATACCATGAAAGCTTACGAAGCCAGTTTTCTGGCGAAAACTTTAAGGAGGCTTCCTCATGAAGCAATCGATTTTCATTGCCCGGCTGAGAGGGTATGTGCGCATACAATTGCGAGGCAAAGATTGTGACAGTATCATTAATCCGATGATGGAAAGCGGATTATCGATGTGGGATATCGAGCCCGTGAGAGACAGCAAGCTTGAAATGTATATCCTCATAAGGGATTTTTTTCGGCTGCGGCCGCTGTTGAAGCGGACAGGCTGTCGAGTGCATGTCCTGTCGCGGCATGGGCTTCCTTTTTTTATGGAAAGGCTGGGCAGGCGCAAGCTTTTCTTAGGCGGGATGGCTGCATTCGTCATTGCGCTGTACGTCCTGTCCTCGCTTGTCTGGCAGATATCGGTAGAGGGCAATGAACGAATCGCAGAGGCGGACATCCTGCAAGCAGCTTCCAAACAAGGGATTCATACATTCCAATGGAAATTTAGATTGAAAAATACAGAGGAGCTATCGCGCGAAATTCAGGGAATGCTGCCGAATGCTGCTTGGGTCGGTGTCGAAATTCGCGGTACGCATGTTACGATTAAAGTCGTGGAGGCGACGATACCGGATAAAGGGCCGCTGATGAATCCCCGAAATTTGGTTGCATCGAAAAATGCGCTTGTAACTGAAATTTTATCGGTGAAAGGCAGGCCTATGGTTAAGCCGAACACCTATGTGAGAAAAGGCGATGTGCTCATTTCAGGGGTCATCGGCGACGAGCAGAACAATCAAGTTGTGGTAGCAAACGGGAAGGTGAGAGGGATTGTGTGGTATACCTCCCGAATCGAAGCGCCTTTAACGAAAACATATAAAGCATTCACAGGAGAATCCAAAGCCCGCAATTATCTTGTTTTTGGGACAAGAGCGCTGCAGGTAAGCGGATACGGCAAGCTTCTATTTGAGAAATACGAAACACTTTCTGAACGCAAAACGTTGGAGTGGCGCTCTTTTACTCTGCCGATCGGGTGGCTTCATGAGAAGGTCATGGAGGTTCATTATACGGAAGAGCCCATCGAAGAAGCGACTGTCAAGAAGAACAGTTTAGAGCAGGCGAGAGCCGAATTGCTTCAGGCTGCGGGGACGGATTCTCGCATGGCCGGCGAAAAAATTTTGCATGAGAAAACAGAGAATGGTAAAGTTTATATGGAAGTGCATTTTGAAGTGGAAGAAAATATCGCTGAAGAACAACCCATTGTGATACGAGGAGAATGAGGCCTGTTGGTAGAAAACGCGCAATCCGTGAAATTAACATTGAAAAATCCGGCTGAAGGGCTTGCTTTATTCGGGCCGCAGGACAAGTTTCTGCATCTGATCGAGCGTGAAATTCAAGCGCAGATTTTTACTCGTGAAGAAGAAATAACGATTCAAGGCGCTGCTGCCGAAGTAAACTCCCTTCAGCAGCTTTTTGAGGTTCTTTTGCAGCTTATCCGCAATAATTACACACTGACAGAACGCGATGTTCAATATGCGGTGGAACTTGCGAAACAAATGAAAGCGGACCAATTGCTCGATTTGTTCAAAGGCGAAATCACAACTACCCATCGGGGGAAACCGATCCGCGTCAAGACGATGGGACAGCGCCAGTATGTGGCCACGATCAAGAAGAAAGACATCGTCTTTGGTATCGGCCCGGCAGGCACAGGGAAAACCTATCTGGCTGTCGTACTGGCGGTGACGAGACTGAAAGAAGGCGCGGTCAAACGAATCGTACTTACACGGCCAGCTGTTGAAGCAGGGGAAAGCCTGGGCTTCTTGCCAGGCGATCTGCAGGAAAAAGTTGACCCGTATTTGCGCCCATTGTATGATGCTCTTAACGATGTGTTAGGCCCAGATCAAGTAGCGAAGTCGCTTGAAAGAGGATTAATCGAGATCGCTCCGCTCGCCTACATGCGCGGTCGAACACTGGATGACTCGTTTATTATTTTGGATGAAGCGCAGAACACGACGCCAGAGCAGATGAAAATGTTTCTAACCCGTCTTGGTTTCGGCTCCAAAATGGTTATTACCGGGGATGTGACTCAGATTGATTTGCCTCGCGGCAAGAACTCCGGTCTTGTGGAAGCAAACCGAATACTTCGCGATATTGAGGAAATTGGCTTTATTCATTTTGATGAGCAGGACGTTGTTCGCCATTCGCTCGTACAGAAAATTATAGTGGCCTATAACGAAGAAAAGGATAAATGAACCTGCTCGGTGGATATGTAGAGAGGAATGACCTCCGTGATGAAAAATGAAGTGCATGTTAAAGGCAAATTTCATTACCAGCTGATCGGATGGAAATACAGCACATGGGTACGCTTGGTGTTGTTTCTCCTGCTCGCGCTCATTTTTTATATGTCGTTATATGCTAAGCTTGTCCCGCAAGTCTATGATATTCAGCTAGGCGCGACCAGCGAGAAAACGATCTACGCACCCAGACAAATCGAGAATGCTGTCGCTACCGAACAGGCGAAAGAAGATGCCGCCAAACGCGTTCAACCTGTCTATCGGGTTGTGAATTTGAAGAATGATGCGCTCATTGATGCTATTTTCGATAAATTATTGCAAATTAACGCAGATGAAGAAGTGAAATTCGACGACAAGGTGAGCATTTACCGCCGAGTCATTCCGCAGTTGATTAACGATTTGGAAAATCAATCGATTAAATCGCTGCGCGAAAGCGGTCAATACAATGATTCGCTGCTCGAACAAGTGCAGCAGGGGCTTGCTGAACAGCAGTACCCTTTGCCGGAAGAAGCTTACTTCAAGCTTCCCCGTTTGACCAAGGAAGACTTGACGGCAATGCTGCCTGTTACCAAGGAAATTGTATCGAAGCTGATGAACGATCAGATTCTTGACGCGCAAACGGCGAGGGCGAAAGTAGCAGAGCTTGTGAATACTTCGAATCTCACGAAAAATACGTCAAGAGAACTAGTGACGGAGATTGTGCGGGCTGTCATAACGCCAAATAAATTTTTTGACCAAAAGGGTACGGATGATGCCAAAGGACAAGCTAGAGAAAGCGTGAAGCCAGTCTATATCAACAAAAATGAAGTGTTGGTGAATGTTGGCGATAAGATCACGGATGAGATCTATGCAAGACTGGATAAGCTTGAGCTGCTGAAAGATAAGGCGAATCATCTCCCGCAGTTAGGTTTAGCGATACTAGCGACTTTGCTCTCTTTTGTGATTTACATGTTCGTGAGACAGAGTTCTCAGCCGATTACTTATAACAATTCTCAGCTTGTAATGTTTATTCTTATTTTTGTCATTAATATTATTGGCATGAAAATTATTTCTCTGGGCCAGAACTTGGACTATCCGTATATTGGCTATTTGGCTCCGACGGCATTGGGAAGCATTTTAATCGCCATACTGCTGGACGCCCATATTGCTTTCATTTCCTCCGTTTTGTTTGCTTTAATGGCGAGTATTATTTTTAATACGGAGCATGTGCTGCTTTTTGATTTTCGTTATGGTTTGGTCAGTTTAGTCATATGTTTTAGCGCTGTGTTTACGATTCAGCGAGCGAGCCAACGGGCAACGATTCTGAAGGCGGGACTTATGATTTCCTTCTTCTCGATGCTGACGATTACAGCCATGATGCTCATGGAAGATCACTTCATCCAGAAGGAGGCGATCATGTCGCTTTCCTTCGCTGCGGCAGGCGGTCTTCTCACGGTTGTTTTCGTTATTGGGCTGCTCCCCTTTTTCGAAGTCGCATTCGGCATTCTCTCCCCATTGAAACTGGTGGAGTTGTCCAATCCGAATCATCCTTTGCTGCGCAAGCTGCTAACCGAAACGCCAGGTACGTATCACCATAGCGTGATGGTTGGGAACCTGTCGGAAGCGGCTGCGGAATCGATTGGAGCTGACGGGCTGCTGTGCAGGGTCGGCTCGTATTATCACGATATTGGGAAGACCAAGCGTCCGAGCTATTTTATCGAAAATCAAACGAATATTGAGAATCCGCATGATCGAATTGATCCGAATTTGAGCAAATCGATTATTATTGCCCATCCGCGCGATGGTGTTGAAATGCTTAAGGACTACAAAATGCCTAAGCCTATTCGCGACATTGCTGAGCAGCATCATGGAACGACACTGCTGCATTATTTTTATCACAAGGCCTTGAAACTGGCCGAATCTGAGGATAATGACAAGACGTTCCGCGAGGAGGATTTCCGCTATCCGGGACCCAAGGCGCAGTCGAAAGAGGCGGCTATTGTTGGTATTGCCGACAGTGTCGAGGCAGCAGTTCGATCCCTGCGCAATCCAACCCTAGAGCAGATTGACTCGATGGTTCACAAAATTATTAAATCACGATTGGACGACGGTCAATTCAACGAATGTGATTTAACATTGAAGGAACTGGACACGATCGCCAAAACGTTAAATGAAACGCTGCTTGGCATTTTTCATTCAAGGATTGAATATCCGAATGAGCTGGCGTCGAAAAAGACGGGGAGCTAATGCTGATAAAAAATTCTGAGCTTAAGCTGCGAAGCCAATTTTCTGGCGAAATCTTTAAGCTCATGCTTACGAAGCCAGTTTTCTGGCGAAAACTCGAAGGGGGCGGCTGCAATGGCAAGTGTGGATTTAACGCTGGAATGGAGCAGCGAGCAAGACGACAAAGAGATCACTCCCGAATTTATCCAAAAGCTTGAGGAATTGCTGAGCTTGGCAGGCGAGCTGGAAGGTGTAACAGCAGGGGAAGTAGCGCTTACGTTCGTTGATGATGAAGCGATTCATGAGCTGAACAAGCAATATCGCGACATGGACAAACCTACCGATGTGCTTTCCTTCGCTATGAGTGAGTTTGGCGAAGATGAGATCCAAATCAATTACGAGGACGGGGAAGAAGCCGGCGATGAGGATGAGGCTGCCTCGGAAGCATTCATCGAGCCCTTGGGCGATATTATCATCTCCGTGCCTCGCGCTATTGCCCAGGCAGAAGAGTACGGGCATTCCGTTGAGCGCGAGTTAGGATTCTTGTTCGTGCATGGCTTCCTGCATCTGATTGGCTATGATCATCAAACCGATGAGGAAGAGAAAACCATGTTTGCCAAGCAGGAGGATATTTTGCAGAAAGCAGGTCTGACTCGCTAATGACAGACGGCTTCCGTAAATGGCGCAGGAGCTTCCGGTATGCATACGAAGGAATCAAATATGCCCTTGATACGCAGCGCAATATGAAATTCCATTTTTGCGTTGCTTTTCTTGTTTTACTGGCTGCCCTGTTTTTTCAGCTGCCCAGAACGGATATCTTGTTTATTTTATTAGCCGTCACTTTAATGATCGTCACGGAGCTTATCAACACAGCCGTGGAAAAAACGGTGGATTTGGCAATGCCTGACCGGCACCCGCTTGCCAAGATTGCGAAGGACGTCGCCGCGGCGTCCGTCTTGGTGTCTGCGGGTTTTGCCGTCATCGTTGGAATGGTTGTTTTCTACGAGCCGATTGATTACTGGTTCCACAAGACGAAGCTGCAGGATACGCCCGTTTCAGCCGGGACGATCTGGGTGTTGATCGCACTCGTTATTCTTACTGTCATTGTTATTGAGACGCGTTTTTCTGATAAAGGGAAGCTCGTGCGACCCAGCTTGCTGGCCGCGCTTGCCTTTGCAGCGTCTACAGTTATTGCGATATTCGTCGAGATGACGATTGTGGCGCTGCTTGCTTATACGCTATCTGCACTTATTTTTATGATTTTATATGATAAAAAGACGAGAGCATTCCCTGCTTTATTGCTGGGGGCAATGATTGGTACCGTAGTAACCATTCTCGCTTTTATTTGTTTGCATAGGCTGGAATGGTAGTATAAACAGAAAGGATGGTGTCTATGGATCCTAAAGAACTCATTCAACAGGCTGCAGAAGCAATGAAAAAAGCTTATGTGCCTTATTCAAAATTTCAAGTGGGTGCCGCGCTGCTGGGAGCGGACGGTCATGTGCATCACGGCTGTAATGTAGAAAATGCGGCTTACGGGCCTACGAATTGTGCTGAGCGAACGGCGTTATTCCGTGCCATTGCTGACGGGAATCAAGCAGGCTCTTTTCAAGCGATTGCTGTGATGGGAGATACCGAAGGGCCGATTTCACCGTGCGGCGTTTGCAGACAAGTCCTCGTTGAGCTCTGCAAGCCGGACATGCCCGTATATTTGGGGAATCTAAAGGGCGACTTTTTACAGACGACTGTCGCTGAGTTATTGCCAGGTGCTTTCACAACAAAAGATTTGCATTCAATGGAGGAAAAGCAGTGACCAAAAAAGAGTTTAAATCAGGCTTCGTTGCCATTATCGGGCGTCCAAATGTGGGCAAATCGACATTGATGAACCAAATTATCGGACAGAAAATTGCTATCATGTCGGACAAGCCGCAGACTACGCGCAATAAAATTCATGGTGTTTACACGTCGGACAATGGCCAGATCGTCTTCCTGGACACACCGGGTATTCATAAGCCGACTTCTAAACTAGGCGATTATATGAGCAAAGTTGCTCACGGTACGCTGGGAGAGGTCGATGCCATTTTGTTTCTTGTCGATGTTGCCGAAGGCATTGGCGGCGGCGATCGCTACATCATTGAGCAGCTGAAACATGTGGAAACACCGGTCATTCTGGTTCTAAACAAAATTGATCGCGTTCAGCCGGAAGAATTGCTGCCAATTATCGTTAGTTATAAAGACCTCTATAACTTTGCCGAAATAATCCCCATTTCAGCGCTTAAAGGCAATAATGTAACAACCTTGCTGGAGCAAATTGTTCGCTATTTACCGGAAGGACCGCAGTATTATCCTGCTGATCAAATTACCGACCATCCGGAGCAATTCGTTTGCGCGGAGCTTGTGCGTGAGAAAATTCTCCACCTGACACGGGAGGAGATTCCGCATTCCATCGCGGTACAGATTGAAGATATGCGCGTCGAAGAAAGCGGATTGGTTCGTATTTCTGCCGTTATTTACGTCGAAAGAGACTCGCAAAAAGGAATTATTATCGGCAAGCAGGGCAGTCTGCTCAAAGAGATCGGAAAACAAGCCCGCAAAGATATCGAAACATTATTGGGTTCCAAAACATTTCTTGAGCTATGGGTCAAGGTCAAAAAGGATTGGCGGAATCAAGACCGCGTTCTGCGTGATCTCGGTTTCCGCCACGAATAATCAGTCTTGTTATGGCAATGCGCAATACCAGTAATTGCAAGGCATAGATAAACCTCCTCCGTACCATCCTATGTCTATCACGATCGATGGGGAGGATGCTGCACATGAAAGACTTTTCGTGGAAGTATTTTTCAATGACCGGTGATGTAGATGCTTACCTACTGTATAAACATGTGACCGTAGAACCTGGAATGGATACGGATATACAGGAAGAGGATCAAAGTAACGAAGAGCCGCTTGAAGGGCTGGAAGCCTGATATCAGGTCCTGAGCGGCGTTCATGGGGGATGTCAATTTTGCTGCGCAGTGTACAGGGGATCGTGCTTCGTAGTATGGACTACGGAGAGGGGAACAAGATCATTAGTCTGTTTACTCCCGAGCTTGGCAAAGTCAGCATCATGGCTCGGGGGGCCAAGAAAGTAAAGAGTAGACATGCCGCCGTTACGCAGCTTTTCACGTACGGCGATTTTGTGTTTTTCAAGCAAAGCGGCCAAATGGGTTCACTGAATAGTGCGGAAATCACCCAAGCCCATCATGCCTTGCGAGAGGATTTGCATATGTCTGCTTACGCCTCATATCTCGTAGAGATGACAGATAAGATGCTGGGCGACGAAGAAGGCAGTACTTATTTGTTTGAACAAGTTAAAGCGGGGTTGTCAGCCATCGAGGAAGGCAAAGATATGCAAATCGTTATTCATCTATATGAGATGAAGATGTTTGATTTGGCGGGTTATCTGCCGGTTACGGATGCCTGCGTCTCTTGTGGTGCGGATTCGGGGATTACGAGCTTCAGCCCTGCAATGGGAGGGGTGTTGTGCATGCGCTGCCGGCATAAAGATGCAGGTTCCATCCCCATTTGGGAGGGGACCTTAAAGCTGCTGAGATTATTCCCGAGATTGGATATGCGAAGGCTAGGTGCCGTGCAGGTGAAAGAAGAAACGAAGGCCCAACTGAAACAGTGCATGCGCACATATATGGATGTGCATGTCGGTGTACAGTGGAAATCGCGAGGATTTATTGAGCAAATGGAAAAGTATAACATCTGACAAAATAAACGCCGTTTGACATGTGCATCACGCTCTGATATTATTTGTGGAAAAATGTCTCATCAAGGATGCATCTGCATATTGGTGATCAAAGTCTGCCTCTAAACGCGGTCGCTCATCTTCGTAAGACCCCGGTAGAGGTTTTTCTTGTGCTTTCGTTCTGTTCTAGCCAAGCATACATACTAATGACTAATGTAGGGCCCCACCCCTAAAGGAAGGAGAACAAGGATATGATGGATCAACAATTACCAACTCGCGTCTATGTAGTCTCAGATTCGGTAGGGGAAACAGGGGAATCTGTCGTGCGAGCGGCAGCCATGCAATTTTACCCGGCGCCAGTGGAAATCGTGCGCGCGCCGTTCATTCATGATTTCGAAGGAATTAATCGCGTGCTGCAATCGATCCGGGCTCATGGCGGCATAGTCGTCTTCACGTTGGTCGTTCCAGAGCTTCGAGACGATTTGATCAGCAAAGCAAAGGAATACGAGATTCCTTATATTGATTTGCTAGGACCTATCGTGTCCACACTCGGCCAAGCGCTGCACCAAGAGCCGCGCAGGCAGCCAGGCATGATACATCCGCTGGACGAGGATTATTTCAAAAAGGTCGAGGCCGTAGAATTTGCTGTCAAATATGATGACGGTCGAGATTTTAGCGGAATACTAAAGGCGGACATCGTGCTGCTTGGCGTTTCACGAACCTCGAAAACCCCATTGTCCATGTACTTGGCGCATAAACGATTTAAAGTCGCCAATGTGCCGCTTGTACCGGAAATGCAGCCGCCTTCCGCTATATATTCGGTTCCGAAAGAAAAGATTATCGGCCTTCGGATTGACCCCGATAAATTGAACGTTATTCGGCAGGAGCGTCTGCGAACGCTTGGTTTAGCAGAAAATGCAACCTATGCGAATGTGGAACGTATTAAAATAGAACTGGCTTTCGCTGATAAAATTATGAGTAAAATCGGCTGTGTCATTTTCGACGTTTCCAATCGTGCGGTTGAAGAGACGGCTAGCCTGATCATGGATCATATCGAACGAATCCAGTAGAGGTTTTCTCATCCTACTAGCAGGATTTTTTACAAGTTCATCGTATATAATAGTACGGAGAGATTTCGACAGAGCATCGGAGGATGTGAGATGCGGGCTAGAACGATTATCGTCGATGCGGATGCTTGTCCGGTAAAAGCTGAAATTGAGCAGGCAGGCAGGCAATTCGGTGTGCAAGTATTGCTTGTTGCTTCCTTTGATCACCGGATGAAGGAAGGTTCAGGCGTCAAAATTGTTCAGGTGGATCGCTCTGATCAATCCGTAGACCTCTATATTGCCAATCATATTCATAGCGGCGATATTTTGGTGACGCAGGATTTCGGACTTGCCGCGTTGGGGCTGGCCAAAGGCTCGTTTTGCTTAACAAATCGAGGGCAGCAATATACGGATAGTACGATTGATTTTTTACTTGATCGCCGTCATACTTCTGCCAAAATGCGGAGAAGCGGCAAGCACAGCAAGGGGCCGAAACCTTTTACTGATGAGGATCGCCAATATTTTCTACATGGTTTGACAAAACTTTTAGTTCAGTTGCAGGAAATTGAAATCTAGTAGCGAATAGTAATGAGTCGGAAATACCGACATGAATTGCAGGTGGAACAACATGAGGTACGGACGCATACCTGAAGAGGTCATCGATGCTGTCCTCAAGCGCCATGACATCGTTGATGTGATTGGCCGGCATGTACATTTGAGCAAGCAAGGGCATTATATGAAAGGATTATGTCCTTTCCACTCGGAGAAAAGCCCTTCCTTTACCGTAACGCCGGAGAAACAGATCTATCGATGCTTTGGCTGCGGTGCGGGTGGTAACATCATCCGTTTTCTAATGGAAATTGAAGGTCTTAGTTTCTCAGAAGCCGTAACTAAGCTGGCTGAAGAAAGCGATATTCCGATTACTTGGGAGGAAACAACAGAAGAGCAGAGCGAGCTGCAGGCAGAGAAAGCAACCATGCTGAAAGCTTATGAATTTGCTGCAAATTTGTATCATTATATATTAGGCAATACGGAGCAAGGCAAAGTAGCTAAAGGCTATTTAGTCTCGCGGGGAATTTCCGATAAGCTAATTGATACGTTTAGGATTGGTTATGCTCCTGCGATGTGGGATACGCTTGTTCAACAGTTGGAGAAACGCGGATTTTCATTGCCGTTAATGGAGAAGAGCGGACTCATATCGGCAAGACAAGAGGGCAATGGTTTCTTGGACAAATTCCGAGAACGCATTATGTTCCCTATTTGCGACTCAGCCGGTAAAGTTATCGCATTCGGCGGAAGATCCATGGGCGATGCGCAGCCCAAATACCTAAACAGTCCAGAATCCATACTTTTTAACAAAAGCCGGACCATGTACAACATGCATCAGGCAAGACCGCATATGCGCAAGCTCCAACAAGCGGTGCTTTTTGAAGGTTATGTAGATGTGATTAAAGCTTGGGAGGCAGGCGTCAGTAACGGAGTCGCCACCATGGGTACCGCACTCACAAAGGAGCACGCGGCAGTATTGAACCGCAATGCGGACAAAGTCGTCGTATGCTATGACGGAGATAATGCCGGACAATCCGCGGCTTTCAAGAGTGTTCCGATTCTGGAAGAAGCAGGCTGCCAGGTTAATGTAGCCATGCTGCCTGACGGTAAAGATCCGGATGATTATGTTAGAAATTACGGTTTTGACCGATTTGTACGGGAGATCATAGAGCCTGCCGTGCCATCGATGAAATATAAGCTTTTGTATGTTCGTAAAAATTTCAAGCTGCATGAGGACGGTGACCGACTTCGCTATCTGCAAACCGCAGTTAAGATGATTGCCGATCTTCACTCGCCCATGGAACGTGAACATTATTTGAAACAGCTCGCTTCTGAATTTCCTGATTCTTCCTTCGAATCCATGAAGCTGGATCTTCATGAAATCTTGCTGCAATCGGAAAAAAACCGGCCAGACGGGGATAAGAAACCAAATCTGTGGAATAATGTTATGAATAATGGGAGAACAGCGGAACGAACACGAACGAAAACACCATCGCTTTTACCCGCTTATCACAATGCAGAAAGACTGCTTCTAGCCATCATGATGCATGATCGTGACGTAAGTAATCAAGTGGAAGCCCAATTAGGCGATGAATTTAATGTTGAAGCTCACGCAGTATTAGCTGCTTATTTATATGCTTACTACGCTCAGAACTCTGAGCCCGACGCAAGCCGATACATTGCCATGCTGCAGGATGAGCAGCTTGAGAGCTTAGCCAGCTCCATTGTTATGATGGGAGCCGGTCACGGAATGAATGAACAAGTGATTGACGACTATATTCGCCAAATTCGCAAAGTTCCGATGCAAGAAGAGATTGAACGAAAAAAAGAGGAAAGTGTCCGTGCCCAGCGCGCGGGCGACCATCTAAGAGCTGCACAAATTGCAATTGAGATTATTGCCCTAGAAAAGAAATTGAAGTCAACTTAGAACTGCTGTATGACTAGGGAGGAGGGAGTCCGTACTATGGCGAATGATCAGCGTACAGAACTAGAGACAGAATTAACCCTGGACCAGGTGAAAGACCAGCTTATCGAGCAGGGGAAAAAGCGGTCCTCACTGACTTACAAGGATATTATGGAGAAATTGGCTCCCTTCGATCAGGATCCGGAACAAATCGATGAGTTTTTCGAACAGCTCTCCGAGCATGGCATCGATGTAGGTAATGAATCGGACGATGAGATGTCGATGAATCCTGACGAGCAAGAACGCGATGAATTTAACTTCGATGATGATCTGGCTTTACCGCCAGGCATTAAGATTAACGATCCTGTTCGTATGTATTTGAAAGAAATTGGCCGTGTACCGCTTCTTTCTGCGGATGATGAAGTGGATTTGGCCAAGCGGATTGAAAATGGCGACGAGGAAGCAAAAAGACGCTTAGCCGAAGCTAACCTTAGACTCGTAGTCAGCATTGCTAAACGTTATGTAGGTCGGGGTATGTTGTTCTTGGATTTAATTCAGGAAGGCAACATGGGGCTTATTAAAGCTGTTGAAAAGTTCGATCATACCAAGGGTTATAAGTTCAGTACGTATGCTACTTGGTGGATTCGTCAAGCGATCACACGCGCAATCGCGGACCAAGCGAGAACGATTCGAATTCCGGTACATATGGTCGAGACGATTAATAAGCTGATTCGGGTTTCTCGTCAATTATTGCAAGAGCTTGGGCGTGAACCGACACCTGAAGAGATTGCCAAAGAGATGGACTTGAGTACGGATAAAGTCAGAGAAATTATGAAAATTGCACAAGAACCTGTTTCGCTCGAAACGCCAATCGGCGAAGAGGACGATTCTCACTTGGGTGATTTCATCGAGGATCAAGAAGCATTGGCACCAGCGGATGCAGCAGCTTACGAGCTTCTGAAAGAGCAGCTTGAGGATGTTCTGGATACGTTGACCGAGCGGGAAGAAAATGTGCTGCGTTTGCGTTTCGGATTGGATGACGGACGTACGCGCACACTTGAAGAAGTTGGTAAAGTATTTGGCGTTACACGTGAACGGATTCGTCAAATTGAAGCGAAGGCGCTTCGTAAACTAAGACATCCTAGCCGAAGCAAAAGATTAAAGGATTTCTTGGAATAAGGTGTTTAGCTCTGCCCCATCGAAGTGGTGGGGTCTTTTTTTGCTTATTTGTGTAAACAACCCCTAATAGCTTTATTGTATTTCTCCGATATAGTAGCTAGGTAGGAAGGTGAGCGTACTATGGATGCCGAAAAACGAAAAATAATTGTAAAAGAAATCGAGCATTGGCGTAGAAGCAGGCTGCTGCCAGAGCATTATTGTGATTTTCTGATGAATTTATATGTAGACGAAGGAATGGAAAAAACGAAATCGGTAATGGGTGTATCCGCATCCTCAGTAGTAAACATTAATTGGAAAATTTGGATAATCGCTTTGGCGGTAATTACCGCTCTAGCCTTATCTGCTCTTAATTTTAACTCTTTTGGAATGCCAATGCAAATTGGAATTTCCACTCTTTTTGTCGTGATTTGTTACTTTTTTGGATACAAGCAAAAGAGTAAAGCTCCTGTTATAAGTTACCTGATTTATGGTCTTGCTTCCAGTTCATTGCTTTTTATTGGTATGTACTTAATGCACAGCTATGATGTAAGTTCGTCATATGTGTATGTGGGGTATATTGCTTTCTGTAGTTTGGTTTGGCTGATCAATGGTCTGACCGGGCGTATGGCTATTTTTCAATTCTGCGGTTGGATTGGGCTTGTTGCTGTATATGGATGGATGCTCCTCCAGAAGCTTGAGTACCCCGGATGGTTTTCTCTTGAAATTAGCTGGATTCCAGTTAGTATAGTACTTATATGGATCGCTTGGCTTGTGCATCATACGAATAAGCAGGCAGCAGGAATTCTTCTGGTGGTCGGTGGTTTAGTTTGGTTTGCCCCTGAAGCGGTAACTTTTTTGGTAGATGTGGATATGAGCTCGCGTGTTATTCAATTATCGTTTACAGGGAAATTGGTCTCAGCGGGAATCGCGTTATTTTTGTTACGTAAAAAATGGGTAGAGTGGGTAATGTGAAGCATGGTGAAATTATCAGAAAGACTTCAAATGATTGCGGAGCGGGTTCCTCAAGGTTCGAGGCTCGCCGATATTGGTTCAGATCACGCGCTGCTTCCGACTTATTTGGCACAGAATGGCGTTGTTACCTTTGCTGTGGCAGGGGAAGTGAATCCAGGGCCTTATGAGGCGGCAAAGCGGCAAGTTCTGGAAAGTGGATTGTCTAAAACAATTAGTGTAAGATCCGGTGATGGCTTAGCGGTCATTGAGCCCGGTGAAGTGGATGTGATTACGATTGCAGGTATGGGCGGAAGTCTGATGGCCAGCATTTTGGATGCGGGCAAAGAAAAGCTGCAAGGTGTGTCTAAACTCATTTTACAGCCTAATGTGGGAGAAGATCAGGTTAGGCGCTGGCTGGATGAGCAGGGCTGGTTTCTGGAGACAGAGGCTATTCTGGAGGAAGATGGGAAGATATACGAAATCTTGACGGCGGTTCCAAATGAGAAACAGTTGAAAGATCAATTGCAGTCGCTTTACCAGAACCGCAGCTTGCCTGGCCATAAGACAGTGGACAAATTCCGTCTTCTTCAAATGGGGCCATATTTGGTAACGGAGGCTCCCGCTGTCTGGTTTAAGAAATGGGAGAGTGAGCTGGAAAAGCTGAACATGATACAGACTCAATTATCACATTCCTCGGCTGAAGCATCCAAAGTCAAAGCTGAACAAATCGGCCAGGAGATTCGCGAAATCAAGGAGGTCCTCGCTTGTTTGCAAAAGGTCAAACCGTAATCCAGCTGTTTGAGCAGCTGGCACCCAAGCATTATGCGATGCCTGACGATAAAATCGGCCTACAGCTTGGATCCTTGCAAAAGGAGATCAAAAAAGTGCTTGTCGCTCTGGATGTAACCGATGAGGTGGTCGAAGAGGCGATTCGCCTTGAGGCAAACCTCATTATTGCCCACCATGCGATCATTTTCCGTCCGCTTGCGCATCTGCAGACTGATACGCCGGCCGGTCGGTTATACGAAAAACTAATTAAGCACGATATTGCCGTCTATATCGCTCATACGAACCTTGATGTGGCGGAAGGCGGCATCAACGATATGATGGCGGCGTCGCTAGGCCTCACCGACCTTACGCATCTCGAAGATGTCCACACGGAGAAGCTGCAGAAGCTGGTAGTGTTCGTCCCGGAGACGCACCACCAGCAAGTGCTGGATGCCCTCTTCATCGCGGGCGCGGGGTGGATCGGGCAGTACAGCCACTGCAGCTTCAACATCCCCGGCACGGGTACGTTCCTGCCGCAGGAAGGAACGCACCCGTATATCGGGGAGGCGGGCAAGCTGGAACGCGTACAGGAAGTACGCGTTGAGACGATCGTAACCGCCAGCGTACAGCGCAAGGCGGTTCAAGCTATGCTGAAGGCCCACCCCTATGAGGAGGTGGCCTATGACCTCTACCCGATGGACCTCAAGGGTAGAGTGTTCGGTCTGGGCCGCGCGGGCAAGCTGCCCGCGGCGACGACGCTCCGCGAGCTAACAGAGCTCGCGAAGCGGGTGTTCGACGTGCCGGCGGTGCGCGTCGTCGGCGATCTGGCCCGGCCCATACGCAAGGTGGCCGTGCTGGGCGGTTCTGGCGGCCGCTACATGCGGCACGCCATGTTTGCCGGCGCTGATGTGCTCGTCACCGGCGACATCGACTACCACACCGCGCACGATGCGCTTGCGGCGGGGATTGCGCTCATCGACGTTGGTCATAACGTCGAGAAGATCATGAAGCGCGGCGTGGCTGAGTATCTCGCCGCGCAGCTGCTAAAGACAGACACGCAAGTGCTCGCGTCTGAAGTAAACACGGAGCCATTTCAATTCCTCTAGGCTCATATTGGATAGCGAGGGAACGAACAACAGTTGTAATTCATGTGCATTCCTTGTATACTAGCCTATGCATCGGAAAGTTTGACAGACAATCGCTGGCATGGCGACATGCGAGAGGAAAGTCCGGGCTCCATAGGGCAGGGTGCTGGATAACGTCCAGTCAACGCGAGTTGAAGGATAGGGCCACAGAAATGGACCGCCGATGGCGCCGCCGTCTCATGACTGCGGATGTTGACAACCTTATGGTTGCAACCGCACAGGCAAGGGTGGAACCGTGGTGTAAGAGACCACGAGGTTCTATGGTGACATAGATCCTGGTAAACCCCACTTGGAGCAAGACCTAGAGGAACGCAAGCCGCTCTCGAAGCGGCAGTCTTAGCCCGAGACGCGTTCGGGTTGGTCGCTTGAGCTGTACAGCAATGTATGGCCTAGATAGATGATTGTCGCTTCAATGGTGGCAGGGGAGCAGACGCCCGTTACGACCACTGGAAGTACAGAACCCGGCTTACGGCAAACTTTCCATACTGTCGGTTACCCGCAAGGCTTCGCGCTTTGCGGGTTTTACTTTTCTGAGTGGTTATACCAATCTCATTGTTGACATTCATTTCAAATCGTCATTAATATAGTTCGTACATATTTATTTGCTAAACGAATGGGAGGCTTATCATGAGTGATCATCACCTTCACGATGAATCGACAGTTCTTGTTCAAGAACTAGCATGCATATTTGGTCAATTGACACGGTCCAGCAATACGAGTGCGTCCTTTAAAGGCTTGCGGCAAAGCGAGTTCAGACTGTTGACGACAGTGTCCTATTACGCTGGCCCTGACTCTGCGGGCATCAAAATATCCGAACTTAGCAAAGCTATGAAAATGACGCCGGCGGGAGCGACGCATCTTGTAAGCGCGCTTGAGGAAAACGGGTTTCTGGAACGATTAGCCGACCCGGTCGACCGCAGAATTGTATTAGTGCGGCTTACGACATCGGGCGAAGAACAGATCAAAGTGACGGAAGCGCATTTTTTTGATGTGTTTAAAGGGCTGGCCGCTCATCTGGGTGAAAAAGATAGCAGAGAGCTCGTTAGATTACTCCAAACAAGCCTGCTTTTTCTAAAAGGGGAGAATAAATAAGATTACAGCGAATACAAAAACGCCATCCGTATCGGGTGGCGTTTCTGCATATTCACTTAAGACGTATATTTTTGGAGGATTTGCTCCATTTGGCGGGACAGGCTTTGCGGTAAAAAAGAAGTTGAGGTTGAGGTCGAGGTTGCTGTTGTGCCCTTTGCTTGTTGGGCGAGCTGAACGGCTTTGACAACGTCGATTAATCCAAAACCAAAATAGACATCCCTTCCAGGAGAACCTAAATCTTGAGCCGATTGTCTCATAATCTCATAGACTTCCGTGTTTTTAAGTGCAGGATTCGTTGAGCGAATCAAGGCAGCGAGGGCAGTCACATGCGGGCTAGCCATAGACGTTCCCGACAGGGCTGCGTATTGGTTGCCCGGGTATGTGCTGGCAATGCTTACCCCCGGTGCAGCTACATCGATATAGTCGCCATAATTGGAAAATGGCGCTTTATTATTTTCAGCGTCTGTCGCAGCCACTGCGAACACTTCCGGGTAGGCCGCCGGGAAACCTGGGCGTTCCGTATTGTCATTTCCGCTAGCTGCAATAAGGGCAACATCTTTATCATAGGCGTATTTGATGGCATCGTGAAGAAAGCCGGAATCCGCGTAATTGCCGAGACTTAAGTTCATTACTTTGGCGCCATGGTCAGCGGCCCAGATAATACCTTGAGCGACCGAATATGTGCTGCCGGCTCCAGTTTGATCCAGCACTTTAACAGGAAGAACTTTATTGTACCAAGTCATGCCGGCAACACCTAAATTATTGTTGACGAGCGCTGCGATCACGCCGGTTACATGAGTGCCATGCCCGACATCATCCTGTGGAGTATCGGTGCCGCTGATCACATTATAGCCGGGCAGCAGTTGCCCCTGAAGGTCTGGATGCTGCAAGTCAACGCCGGTATCAACAACAGCGACTACCACGTCTTTGGCCCCGCGGTTAAGCTGCCATCCTTGCACCGTCTCAATGAGAGGCAAGTTCCATTGATATTTACTGTACAAATTATCATTGGGCATGAAATTCTGGCTGATTGTGCTTGAATTTGCAGAGGTGCTATCTGAATAATAATCATCTGATCTGGTGCTGGCGGGATCGCTGTGGGTATAGCCATTCGTCAAATATAAGAAATGAGGCTCCACATAAGCGACATCCCATTTCTTAAAATAGGCCATTAATTGTTTCGCTTCCATGCCTTCCGTACGAAATACATAAGTATATCCGAGTTTTTGCACATAGTTAGCTTTGATTTCGGATTTTATTTGCGCAAGCTGAGCATCGCTAGGATTTTGCTTGAAACGAACGACGACTTCGTTTTGCTGATAATGACTCGTGCCTTGATTATCTTCGGGATGATCAACAACTTTATCTTGCAATGTGTCCGTATCGACGGATTCCACTTTCCATCGATTTTCATTTGGATAAGGCTCAAGCCGCAAATTTTTGCGTTGATGATCGGCAACCTGATGCAAAATATCCTGGTGAATCACGCCAATCAAAGAACCATCGGCCTTATCTGAAGGCAGTCCTAACACGAAGTAGATGTGTTGGCCTTGGCCGAATTGCGGCGATTGATAATGTTTGCCTGCATCAACCGCTGTTTTTGCCTCTTTCATGAAGTTTGAAGTCTGGTCTGTATTAACTTTTGGCAGGTCGCCTTCCTTTATGCCTTGATCTAATGCTTGATTGCGCTTCGACCAAATGAGCACATCCATCTTCTCATGTCCGGATTTCATTTGCTTAAGCACATGGGCGGCGGGCTCCCCGGTTTCGATCCGTCCGATCATTTTGGCGAAATCAAGTGAGCATTGGCTTCTGCATAAATCATCGGTGAGCTTGACATCTTGATCCAGAAGTGTTTGTTTGCTGGCAGTTTCATACTTTGCCCTATAGACTTCAGGTCCAGGCGTTGTTTGGGGATTGTGCCGATCGGTGAACATGAAAATGCCTAAACCTAATACAAATAGGAATGTACATACATAACGCCACATGAAATAGGCCTCCTCGGGTTGAACGCTTTTGTAGTTTTAGGGTGAGGTGCAGAGCTTTGATTTATGCATGCCAACTAGAGTTTTGCATATACCTTTTCTGACTTTTTTATGGTAGGATAGGAATAGCGCAATTAGAGGAGGTCTTCATGAATGGCTGTTTTTAATGTCAAAAATATTTGTGATTCTACGCGTACGAAACTGAAAGAAACAACTGCCAAAATGGAGCTGTTTCTAAATCAACATTCACTTAACCAATTAAATGTGGAAAATGACCCGGCGATGGATGAGTTTTACCGTGGTTATTTGCAAGATACACGCCATCTGCTTGTATTTTGCGAAGTTGCCTATGAGAAATTAGGCGTTTGTTTGCGTCGTCCGACGTTTAACGTGGATTTTTCTGAAAAAGTACTTTATGAAGTGTATCATACATGCGTAAATACATTTTTCTATCCCAAAAACGAGTGCTATTCCGAGGATGGCCGCTATGCCTATACAGGACAAGATGCTATTCGCTTCCGCAAAAAGCCTTCCCGCGAAGTGCGCGATCTGACGATTGAGCTTTCCAAAGTTTTTGAAGAGCTGCGCGAAGACTTGGCTTATTATGAAACAGACTATATTACACAACGCCGTATGCAAGGCGAAAAAGTATAGTTGGTTGAGTTTATAGACACAATGACTAACAAGAGATGCGACTTTATAAGCGCATCTCTTTTCTTATAGGGAGGCATGTCCATGGATCGTGATCTATTGATTGCAAACAGCACGGCGATTATTAAACTTAATCAGCATCCCCGGGGAGGGTATGCCGCATCACCTTTATTTACCCATTATACATATAGTTGGCTCAGAGATGGGACCTTCATTGCCTACGGAATGGATCAGGCCGGTGAAAAGGAAAGCTCGGAGAAGTTTTATCGCTGGGTACACCGTGTATTGAAGGACAAGCGCAGTATTGTCGATGCTTTGATCGGTAAGCATGAGCGGAAGGAATGGATTGATCGCAGCGAATTTCTCGGAACGCGCTATTACTTGGATGGCCGGGATGACCGCTCCGAGTGGGGGCATTTCCAGTTGGATGGCTATGGCGCCTGGTTGTGGGGATTGACAGAACATATACGGTCTACAGGGAATCGTGCACTTCTTGAAGAGCTTCGGGAAAGTGTTGAGATCACGGTCGATTATTTAATGACCTTCTGGCATTACCCCAATTTCGACTGTTGGGAAGAGTTCCCCGACTTTGTACATCCAGCTACCTTAGCTTGTGTCTATGGCGGGTTAAAAGCTATTGGAGAGCTTGAGCATCGTCCGGCTTTACTTGAGAGAGCTGAACAGATTCAAGCCTTCTTATTGGCGCATGCCGTTCAGGACGGTCGGTTTGTGAAGTCAATTCAATGTGTGAATGAAGTCTGGCAACCTGTGCTGTCAGGGGTGGACGCTAGCTTATTATGGTTATCAGTTCCATTTGGTGTATGTCGACCTGAGGATCCGATCATGCAGCAAACAGTCCAGGCAATAGAGCAAGATCTGAAACATGGAGGCATTCAGCGATACGCTGCCGATACTTATTACGGGGGAGGAGAGTGGATTCTTCTGACCGCATGGTATGGCTGGTTGAAAGCTGAAACGGGAGACCGCCCAGAGGCAATTAAATGTTTAGAATGGATCATCAGTAAGGCTGACGATCTGGGAAGACTGCCTGAACAGGTAGCGGACTATCTTCGCGATCCTTCTGCTTATGAAGAGTGGGTTACCAAATGGGGGGAACCTGCACTGCCGCTCTTATGGTCGCAAGCTATGTTTTTGGTGCTATCTAACAAACTGAAATAGGCATAGGTCCCCTTGATGACGGGCAAATTGTTAGGGGGGTGATCATTATGCCGGATGTCAAATGTGCAGTTGCCAATTGCGAATATTGGACGCAAGGCAACAATTGCAACGCGAATTCGATCATGATTGAAGTGGATCAGCACGCGAACATCAACTACAATGAGGAATTTGCTGGAGAATCGTTTGGTTCCGAACATCAGGATACTGCAAGCAAAGCTGCGAATACGTGCTGCCATACGTTCGAGCCCAAAAAAAGCAAATAGCTGAAGTGTCGCGGAGGCCATATGAAAACAGACGACGTCCCCTTCGATAAAATAGCGAAGGAGCGCTTCCAGCAGGACCAGCTTCGCATGGAGAGCGGACTCAACCATAAGGAAGAGTACGCGGCTGAGATTACTGCTCCGGCGCGAAAAATTACTTATGCGGAACAATACCGCTCTGCAAAAGCGAATGCAAGAGACGCACGCACAGATCCTGTGGAGGATGAAGAGATCGAGGAGCTGGTCGAATCCGTAACTCGCAACAAAGCAGTCGGCTATATCGCGCTATTCGTAGCGTTAGCCTCTCTCTTTGTGTGGCCTGTTTTATTAGGCGTCTCAGGCGTAATCTTAGGCATTATCGCGGTTTTTTTCGGCAATAAAGCGCTTGGCTCCTGGTCTATTGGGCTTGGGTTAGTCGCTGTTGCTGCCTATTTTTTGTTAATTCCATATGCATAATCGTTATACGAAGCAAGCCGAGTCCATCGGCTTGTTTTCTTTTGTTTATAAATGAAAAAACGGAAGATTCGGGTTTCAGAAGGATCTATGGCGGGTAAGGTACCGTTGTTGGCTCATTTTAGCCCCTATGCTCCCGTTTGCTCGTACTTTTTGGCGTCAGGTGACATAAACGCACCTTTGATTGCTTACAGTATTATTATATAATGAAAAGTAATATTTAAAATTTAAATTGACATTTAAGGGAGGTGTACCTACTCTCCTTGGTGTGATAGAAGCACTTTATAGGGGATAGGTAAGGTATTGGATGATCCTTTACCCGCAACGTTGATTAGTTTTTTATTAATGCTCGGACTGGTATTATTGAACGCTTTTTTCGTGGCAGCAGAATTTGCGATGGTGAAAGTTAGAGGAAGCCGAATCGATTCGCTCGCAGAAGAAGGTCACCGAAATGCGAAATTTGCCAAAGGCATTATGAATAATCTCGATGCATATTTATCTGCTTGTCAGCTAGGCATCACGCTTACATCGCTCGGACTTGGTTATGTCGGTGAGCCGACGTTTGCCAAAATATTGGAACCGATTCTCGGTCCGCTGCATTTACCGGATTCCGTCTTCCATACCATTACGTTTATCATTGCTTTCTCGTTGATGACAACACTCCATATTACTTTGGGTGAGCAGTTTCCTAAGACGTATGCGATTCGAAAACCGGAACAGGTAACGTTAATTGCTTCTGGCCCTTTAGTCGTGTTTCACAAAATGATGTATCCCTTCATCTGGATGCTGAACGGGGTTTCCAATTGGATGCTTCGACGTGCAGGGATTGAACCGACGACTGAACACGAGGTCGCCCATACGGAGGAAGAAATTCGAGTTCTGATGAAAGAAAGCCACAAAAGAGGGCATATTGATAATACAGAGCTTACGCTTGTTGATAATATATTTGAGTTCGCAGAGACGACCGCCCGAGAAATTATGATTCCAAGAACGGAAATGGAATGCCTGTACGCGGGTCTCACGTATGCGGAAAATCTTGCGATTGCGATAAAAGAAATGCGTACACGCTATCCCGTTTGCGATCCGGACAAAGACAATATTATTGGTTTCGTCCATATTAAAGATCTGTTAAAGCCAGATGCGAACCTTAAAGGCATTAAAAAAATTATTCGACCGATTACGACGGTCCCGGACTCTATTCATATTAGCGATTTACTTAAAATGATGCAGAAACGGAAGAGCCAAATGGCGCTTCTGATTGATGAATACGGGGGTACTTCAGGTTTAGTGACGCTGGAGGATATTATGGAAGAAATCGTAGGCGAGATTCAAGATGAGTTCGATGAAGAGCGCCCGACGATTGAAATAAAGGATGAAAACACATTTTCGATTGACGGACTGCTGTTAATTGATGAAGTGAACGAATACTTTGGTGTCGGTATTGAGTCGGATGATTACGATACAATCGGCGGGTGGATTTATTCACAGACTGAGATACCGCCAAGTAAAAATCAGCAAGTTGTTTACAATGATGAATTAATGTTCATCGTGGAGGAGACCGATCATTTGCGCATCTCGCGGGTAATTGTGCGGAAGATGACCGAACAAACCGAGCTGCTGCAACAGAACATATCTTGAAAAGGGAAAGGGACAGCCTGAGGGCTGTTTCTTTTTTTGTCTAGTCGTCAGGGCTCAAATCGTGTACAATGGAAGCAACAACATTTGACAGAAACGAGGTCTCAGGGTGAACGCCATTGATCCTAGAGTTATGAAAGAACTTCTGCAACTTCAGCTGTTAAATAAGAGCAGCTTATTAACAGGGGGATCATCGACTTCAAGTACAGAAGATTCGAGCGACTTCAGCTCTCTTTTGGACACTGTAATGGGAAGAACCTCAGGAGCGGGCAGCGATGGCCAAGACCAGCTATCGACCTTGCTGGGAACCGCAAGCAGTTCGCTACCCAATTCACTAAGTGCCTTAGGTAAATCTTACACACCTCTGCAAACGGTTAGCAAAGCGTCGACAGCCGCTCAGTATGACGAGTTGATTCATGCCGCTAGTAAGCGTTATGGTGTAGATACATCTCTTGTCAAAGCGGTGATTCAGCAGGAGTCTGATTTCAATCATCGTGCGGTATCCTCAGCAGGCGCTAAAGGCTTGATGCAGCTCATGGACGGAACCGGCAGCGGGTATGGCGTGACGAATCCCTTTGATCCTCAGCAAAATGTGGATGCAGGCACGCATTTCTTAAGTTCATTAATAAAGAAGTACAATGGAAATGAAGGAGTCGCGCTTGCCGCTTATAATGCAGGGCCTAATCGTGTAGACCGTCTAGGTATTCGAGATGATCAAGATTTGGCGAACAAACTTCATTTACTGCCGAAAGAGACGCAAACGTATGTCAATAAAGTGCTCGGCTACAAGCGGGGCTTTTCATTATAAAATTATGAAATAAGGGGCGCACGCTGCTCCTTATTTTTGTGTTTTTGATCAAATGATATAGAATGTTTGAGTTATTGTTGATTTTACGTTTTAATGGTGAAGAGAATGATTGTGGGAATGGAAAGAGATAGAGGGGAATCAAGAACATATGCTTTATCTGGATTATGCGGCGACAACCCCGCCTTATGAGGAAGTCATCGATGCCGTAACAGAAGTAATGAAGGGTCATTATGGGAACCCATCTTCGATCCATCGGTTGGGCATGCAGGCGGAGAAGCTGCTGCAAAACTCGAAAGAGGTCATGGCTGGGGTACTAGGCATTCAGCCGGACGAACTCATTTTTACGTCTTGCGGGACGGAAAGCAACAATCTTGCGATTAAAGGAGCAGCGTATAGCTACAGGAATCGCGGAAACCATTTGATTACGACGCAAATCGAGCATCCATCTGTTCGTGAGGTGTTCCGACAGCTAGAGCGCGAAGGATTTCGTGTCACTTATCTGCCGGTGAACCATAAAGGCGTAGTCAAGCTGGAGGCTTTGCGAGAAGCGCTCTGCGAGGAAACGATTCTTGTAAGTGTCATGCATGTAAACAATGAGGTGGGCAGTATCCAGCCCATTCGTGAGATAGGTGCCATACTGGCGGGGTATCCGAAAGTCGTATTCCACGTAGATGCCATACAGGCGATAGGAAATTTGCCATTTCTGCCTCAGGCATGCAGGATAGATTTATGCAGCGCATCCGCTCATAAATTCAGGGGCCCGAAAGGTGTGGGATTTCTATACCGCAGACAAGGGGTGCTGCTGCAGCCGCTGCTAGCCGGCGGAGGTCAGGAATACGGCTTGCGGTCCGGAACGGAAAATGTTCCGCTGCTTGTCGGGATGGCGAAAGCGCTAAGACTTACCTTGGCGGATAGGGGGGCGAAAACGGAGCGGCGTTACGCAGTCAGACGGCGAATCGTAGAAGGAATCGCGTCTATACCTGAATTAACGTTAACGGGCTCTGACCTAGCAGTCGAAATGGCCCCGCATATTGTCCATTTTGCTTTTGCCGGTATGAAGGCTGAGGTTGTGGTGCATGCTTTAGAGCAAAGAAATATTTACATTTCGACGAAGTCTGCTTGTGCATCAGGTGAAGCGGATCCTAGTGAGGTTATGCTGGCAATGGGCTGCACCCGAGAACTGGCTTTAAGCGGGCTCCGCGTAAGCTTCTCAGAGGAACATACAGAAGCGGAAGCGGATGAATTTATTAGTGCGCTAAGGCAAGTTGTGGATGAGCTTGCCCCAATGCTTAGGAGATCAACAGCAAGAAGGGGAAAACGATTATGAAACCAGATTGTATGATTTTACGACTAGGGGAATTGACGCTTAAGGGCAGGAATCGCAAACGCTTTGAGCATAGTGTCATGGCACAGATTCGCAAGGTACTGGCTTCGTTTCCCGATTTGAGGTATATTCCTGAGTATGGACGCGTATATGTGGAGCTAGGGGGAGCGCCGTTTGAGAAGGCTTCTGCCGCTTTAATCAAAGTTTTTGGGCTTTCATCTTTTAGTCCCGCCTATCACGCTCCGCTTGAGCTGGAGGCCATTCAGGAGCTAGCGCTCCGCATGATGCAGGATTTGCCCAAACAGCCAGCTACTTTCAAGGTAAGCGTGCGAAGGGTGAATAAATCATTCCCGCATGATTCTCAGCGAATGAATTATTTGGTCGGAGGCTACGTGCTGCAAGCTTGTCCTGGCTTACAGGTAGATGTCCGCCATCCAGAGGTGGAGCTTCGAATCGAGCTGCGCGAGGAAAGAGCCCTTCTATACGCCGAAGTCGTGGATGGTGCCGGGGGATTCCCGCTGGGAACGAGCGGCAAGGCGCTTCTTTTGCTGTCGGGCGGGATCGATAGCCCTGTTGCCGGCTGGCTGGGTATGCGAAAGGGGCTGGAAATCGAAGCCATTCATTTCCACAGCATGCCCTTTACTAGCGAGCGAGCCAAGGAGAAGGTCATCGAGTTAGCTCGTCAGCTTGCGGGCTACACAACTTCCATTACCTTACATATGGTGCCGTTTACGGAAGTTCAGACATCTATCCACAAGGTATATCAGGATAATTTATTAGTTACTTTGATTCGCCGAGCGATGTACCGCATCGCTGAGAAGGTTGCAGACCGCGAAGGTCTGGAGGCGCTTGTTACGGGCGAAAGCTTGGGACAGGTCGCAAGTCAAACGTTGCCAAGTTTGAACGCAATCGGGCGGGTCGTCACGCTGCCGATTTTGCAGCCGCTCATGATGATGGACAAGCAAGAGATTGTCCGGATCGCAGAGAACATAGGGACGTTTCCCATTTCGATCTTGCCTTACGAAGACTGCTGTACGTTGTTCCTGCCGCCGTCGCCTAGTACGAATCCGAACTTGCGGATGGTGGAAAAGATCGAGGACAGCATGACCTTCTTACCGGAGCTTATCGAACAAGCCGTTCAGCGAACAGAAACGATAACAATTGTTCATAACCAGAAGGAAGAGTCTGCCGAACAACATTTGTTTTAAAATAACGAATAAATGATTCACCCAAATTAAGCACATCCGTGGAGGTTATGAATGATGATAGATGCGCTCATTTTGTTTTTACAAATTATGTTGATTAATATTGTGTTGAGTGGGGACAATGCCGTTGTGATTGCGTTGGCAAGCAAAAATCTCCCGCTGAAGGATCGCAAACGCGCCATTTGGTGGGGGGCTTTCGGCGCTATTGCCTTGCGTTTAGTTCTTACACTCGTAGCCGTGAGCTTGCTGGATATTCCATATATCCAAGCTGGGGGCTCGATCTTGCTGTTCTGGATTGCGGTCAAGCTGCTGACCGACGACGATAGTCATGCGAACGTACGTGAGGCTTCGACGCTAGGTAAAGCTATCTGGACGATTATTGTTGCGGATTTCGTGATGAGCTTAGATAATGTACTCGCTATCGCCGCCAAGGGTAATGGCAATAATACAGTCATAATTCTTGGTATTGGTCTCAGTATTCCCATCATCATCTGGGGCAGTACCTTGGTTATGAACTTGCTGCATAAATATCCGATTCTGATCTACATCGGTTCTGCGATACTTGGATATACCGCGGGAGAAATGTTCGTCAAAGATGAGAAAATGATAGATTGGTTCCTAATCGACTATGAATTTCTCCATGTTTTGATTCCGATCGCAACAACTGTTCTGGTTGTTGGCATCGGTTTTACAATCAAATGGGCACGCGCATATAAGATGAAAACAAGAAACGAATAGTGGTCATGAACGCCAGGCTGAGCTTTATCCCAGCTTGGCGTTTTTTTGTTATTGAAACTTTTTTCCATTTTTACCGTCTAGATAGGTAGATGGTTGAAGACAAGAAGGGAGTTTGACAAGTGAATTTAAGTCGTAAATGGGGACAATCCTTTTGGATGACCGGCATCTTACTGGGAATGGTGCTTGCCTTGCTGATTCAGCTGAATCCAATCTTTAGCGGCACAGCACAAGCAGAAGAAGCTAAAATTGAGATTCAAACGCAAGTGGGATTCGGGACATCCAATGTGAAACAGGGAAGGGAGACGCCTGCGGTCATCACGCTTCGAAATGCGGGGGGCGCTGTATCTGGCGATCTTGTTATTCAAATCGGCAATCCAAACGGAGCTAAGGATTTCAGCTATGCACAGCATGTGGAGCTTCCACAGGGCAGCACGAAGGAGATTAAGCTGAATTTGCCAAGCTATCCTTATACCAAGGGGAATAATCGAATATCCTTTTATGAAAACTCGGTTCAAAATGGCAAAAAGCTTACACTGGATGGGAATACATATCTGGAGGCTTCCAACATTCCCAGAGACACGATCCAAGTTGGCGTATTAGCGAGAGATGCAGATACATTAAATTTCCTTGCGCTTCTCAACCAATCGGGGAAAAAGGTAAATGTCCTGCACCTGAAACAAACAGACATTCCTGAAACCGCGCTTGGACTAGACGGTCTTGATGTGATCGTGCTCAACGATTTCGCATCGGATACGCTGACTCAGGGACAAGTGCAGGCTATACAGGGGTGGACAAAGCGAGGGGGATCGCTTATTTTGGCTGGGGGCGCGGGTTACCCTAAAACTGCAGCGCCATTTGCCGAAATGGCTCCCGTTGTTTATAAAAGTACGCTAACCGTACAAGATCTGCCTCAATTAGCGAAAAAGGGTGAAAAAGAGCTGCTTATCCCGCAGCCATTCACACTTTCACTTGCTCAGCTTACGACAGGCGCTGAAACTTTTATAGCTGAAGGTGGCATTCCGGTCTATGCTCAAAAATCCTATGGAACAGGTTCGATTATTTATGCAGCCTATGATTTATCCTTAAACCCGCTTGCCTCCTGGAATGGAAACCCTAAGCTATGGGATCAGGTACTTGCCGTGCCTTTGGACCGCTCAAATTTGAACTCGATGAATCAGATGCGAGGCAATGAACCGTACTGGGAACTGAATAATGCATTGGAATATTTCCCTGAGCTGCAGACGCCTAAATTGGCTGTTTTAGCTTGGGTGATGCTATTCTATGCGATCGTTGTTGGGCCGTTGCTCTATTTCGTCCTACGGCGCTTGGATCGGAGAGAGTGGGCTTGGGTGGTTATTCCGGTTGCCGCTATTGTAACGAGCATCGGCATTTTTCAATTCGGAGCAACGAATCGGGGAAATATGATGGCTCAAGCTTTTCATACGATTGAAATGGATGGCTCTGGGTCAGGCGTTAAGCATTCCTTGGTCTCTGTTTTCCTGCCCAAGGGCGGTCAGCTGGACATGGAATTCCCGCATCTTACGGAAGTACGGCCTTTCTTGCAAAATGATGTGTATACGATGCAGCAAATAAATGAAGAGAGCGAACTTGTCATTCGTTCGGGGCAGGAGAAAACGCAAGTTCGTTTGCAAAACATTCCTTATTCTTCGCTAAGTAAAATGGTTATCGATGAAGACAGCCCCGTCCCAATCGGAAATTTGGCTTATAAAGTAACTATGTCTTCAGGGAACTCGGCTAAAGGCGAGGTTACCAATTCGACTAAGCAGGATCTTGAGGATGCGGCTGTTCTTATCAATCGATCGTATATCCGAATTGGAACCATTAAAGCAGGGGCCACGGCGGCGTTCGACTCAGCTGCCGGCTGGGGCATTTCGTATGCGCAGGATGTTGCCAATGTTGCTTTCCCGAATTCTTCATCCGGTGGAATAGATGCCGGGTTGCATCAACGATCGCTCTTGGATGCCTATCTATTTGATAAAGCGAAATTGACCGGCGGATTCGAACCGATGATCTTGGGGTGGATGAAGGATAACACACCGCTAGCCCTTGCTAGCGGCAAGAAGCTGCCCGCAGAGCAGTTGACGTTAGTCGTACAACATATGAAAATGGATTATGTTGCGACAGATGGGAAGATCGTACTCCCTAGTTCACTCTTGGTTCCGGAAATTACAGATAATCATTTGAAAGTGAGCTCATTTAATTTCCAGAATGGCCCGTATATGCAAATGGGTGAAGGAGAAATTACGTTTGACTACAAATTGCCTGCTATCGTTGGGGCCGCCTACCAAAAGATGAACATTCAAAGTGAACCTAATAAAGACGTGAATGTTGAGATCTGGAATGCGCAATCCAAGGCATGGGAGACGCTTGATTTGAAACCAAACATGGACTTTGAAGAAGAAAAGTTGCAGACCTATCTTTTGGAAGGGAATTCCATACGCATGAAGGCGTCTACGCTGCAAAATAACACGATGTTTCGTATCCCCGGAGTTTCGATGGAAGGGAGAGTAAAGCCATGATTGATATTCAAGCGTTAACGAAAAGGTATGGCAATTTCACAGCTCTGGATACGTTGACGATGCAGATTGATAAAGGTACTGTATTCGGGTTTGTCGGGCCTAACGGGGCTGGTAAATCGACTACGATGTCCATTTTGGCCACGCTGCTCAGTCCGACTTCGGGAACTGCGAAGGTTGGGGGTTACGATGTTACTGAAAAGCCGAAGGAAGTTCGCAAGTTAATTGGTTATATGCCTGACTTTTTTGGCGTCTATGATAATTTTAAGGCTACGGAATATCTGGATTTCTATGGCGCCAGCTATGGCATTCCGAGAGCGGAGCGGTTGAAGCTTATTCCACAGCTGCTTGATCTTGTCAATTTATCAGAAAAAGCGGATTTTTACGTGGATTCCTTATCCAGGGGGATGAAACAGCGCCTTTGTTTAGCGCGATGTCTTGTACACGAGCCGGAAGTGTTGATTCTCGATGAACCCGCATCGGGCTTGGATCCGCGAGCTCGCATTGAGATGCGGGAAATTTTGAAGGAACTGAAGGCAATGGGGAAAACGATCATCATCTCCTCGCATATTTTGCCGGAGCTAGCGGAAATGGTTGATGAAATTGGCGTTATTGAGTACGGCAAGCTGATCGCAAAAGGGAAAGTGGCGGATATTCAGAATCGGATGAAAGCCAATCGCGTCCTGCATGTGCGAGTCGTCGGGCAGCGGGAAGAAGCTGCGGAATTCCTTGAACACCAGCCGCACGTTTCGATGGTTTTTACGGATGAGAAAGGAATTCACGTTCATTTTGGGGGCGGGGACGAGGACCAGTCGCTGTTACTTTTGAAACTTGTCGAGAAGGGGTTTCAAGTTGTTTCTTTCAATGAAGCGCTGACTAATTTGGAAGATGTATTCTTAGAAATAACGAAGGGAGGCGGGGCGCACGATGAGCAGCAAATTAAGTTGGATTAATCCGGTGATGGAGAAAGAATTCCGCTTGCGGATGCGAACGGTTCGATCTCCCATCTCGATCCTTGTCTATTTACTCGCCATCGGTCTTCTGGCGCTTGGCTTTGCTTATATTTCGATGGGCAATCGACCTGGCGGGGCGCTTAGTACAACCAAGAGCAGTGAGCTGTTTTATTTCTTGAGCGGCGCTCAGCTGGTGCTGATTGCGTTCATGACGCCGGGGTTAACCGCAGGAGTCGTAAGTGGCGAGCGCGAGAAACAGACCTTAAATATGCTGCTGACGACGCAGCAAAGCTCGAGCGCGATTATTTTAAGCAAGTTGTTTTCCTCCCTTAGCTTTATGCTTTTGACTGTAGTTGCCTCAATGCCGCTCTACAGCATTGTCTTTTTGTTTGGAGGCGTATCGCCTTGGCAGCTCTTATCCGTTTTCCTGTTTTATGTGTTTGTTATGCTGCTGTTTGGAGCTGTTGGTATCTTTTTCTCAACCATTCTGAAAAAAACGGTCATCTCGGTCATTGCTACGTATGGCTTTGTTCTGTTTATTTTTGGATTCACCGCGCTGGCGGGCCTGTTCTTCGGACAGTTCAGTGGGAAGGGCATGAATGAGGAAACACTTGGATACTTCCTGAGCTTTAATCCAATGGCCGTGTTGATAAGCATTATGATTCCTGATTTTGCGAAGCAACTATTCAAAGGGCATACTTGGCTGCAAATGTGGCATCTGTTTATCGGCGCGTACACCTTGGTTTCCGTATTGTTGATTTGGCTCAGTATCCGTTATCTGCGGCCGATTATGAAACGTGGAAAGTAGTGCAGGTCCGTCTTTTGAGAAGCGGACAAACATGGAAGGGAGAGGGTCCATTGTGAAGCTGAGCAACTTGCATGTCTTACTGCAGCCCGTTCGAAATCGTATGTGGAAAACCTTGGGGTTAAAAGTTCTAACCTTGAGCGTTACTATGGCTATTAGTGCAGCATGCTTGTGGCTGCTGCTTGGACGATGGCTGCTCGTTCCCGGCTACCGATATGGGGCGGTATGGAGTGCGGTCACGCTGCTCATTATGGGAGCTGCCTATTTTCTACTACGCCGACCGGATGCTACGGCTGCGGCCAAACTTCTTGATCAAAACGGACTGGATGACAGCGTATCTACTGCGCTAGCCTATAGGGACCAAACTACACTCTTAGCCAAACTACAGCGCGAAGATGCGGAAGAAAGAGTCTCCAAATTTGTGGAGACGGAGCTGAACAATCTTTTACCGCTAAGTTTAACGCGGCGCCAGTGTCTGGTTGGAGTAAGCGCAGCAGTTGTTTACGGAGTGCTTCTGCTTCTGCCCAATCCAAATGACACAATCCTGGCTCAAGCGCTTAAGGAGCAGGCATGGGTGAAGGAGCAAAAGAAAGAAGTCGAGGAGCTTGTGAAAAAGGCGGAATCCCATCCATCGCCGCTCCCGGCTGTGAAGCAGATGACAGAAGCCTTGCAAGAATTAGAACAGAAACTTGCACAAACTTCCACCTCTGCCAAAGCGCTGGAGGACATGGAAAAAGCGCTGAAAAAGCTGCAAAGCGGGTTGAATGATCTGGAAAAGCAGAAGCTTCGATCTGAGCAATTGGCTGAAGCCATGCAGCGTACAGAAGCACTGCGCCAGTTGGGGCAAGCGATGCAGCAAAAGGCAGAGGAGAGAATCCCGCAGGAGATGGCGAATCTACGTGAGCAGGTGCAGCAGATGACGCCTCAGCAGAAGCAGCAGCTTGCCAGTGAGCTTGAGCGACTTGCAGAGTCGGCTGCCGCGGCATCGCCACAGACGGAACAGCAGCTCCGCGAGCAGCTTCAGCAGGCTGCCAGCGCGCTGCGCAGCGGCGCTGGCGAAGAAGCTGCGCTCGCACAGCTGCAGGCCGGCTTCGCGGCTGCCGCTGCGGAGCAGCAAGCGCTTGCGCAGCAGCAGGCACAAGCGGCTGGAGCCGCGGCCAGCCTTGCCGCAGGTGCGCTGCCGCAGGCCCGCAAGCTTGCCGCCAGCGGCGCGCAGTCCGGCCAGGCGTGGGCGCCAGCCGGCCTCGCAGAGCAGCTCGCTGCAGGCGCATCTTCGCCTGGCGCAAGCGCAGTGCCTGCCAGCGCAGCAGCAGGGGCTAGCTCTGCGCTGCGCGGTAGCGCCAACGCAGCTGGCTCGGCGGGTGCGGCGGCGGGTGCCGCAGGCGGAGCGTCCGGCAGCGGGCCAGCTGGAGGCGGTACTGGCGGCAGCAGCGGGGCAGGCGGCACGCAGGGCGGTACCGGCGCAGGCTCGCGCGGGCTGGTAGCGACGCCGCGCGAGCGCTCCGGCACAGGCGGCACGTTCGCTGACGGCGGTCCGACGAGCGGCAGCGGCGGCGAAGTGAGCCAAGGCGGCTCCGTGCCGGCCTTGGATGGAGCATCGCGGCCGTACGAGGACGTATATGCCGATTATGCAGCGGAGGCGGCCAGTTCCTTGAATCGGTCGGATTTGCCGCAACAGATGCAGAGCTTGGTGCGGGATTATTTTTTGGAAATTCAACCGCAACGATAATCAGCTTAACAAGGGTTGAAGAGGAGAGAGAAGAGACCATGATCGAATCAAAGGAGCAGTTAGAAGCTTGGAGACTGGCAGTCAACCAGATGAAAGATCAGATTGGGCGCGTCATCGTCGGCCAGCAAGAGGTTGTGGAACAATTGCTGTGGTGTATGCTGGCTGGCGGCCATGCGCTGCTGGAGGGCATTCCAGGTCTCGGCAAAACGATGCTGATCAAAACGATCGCCGATACGGTTGATCTCACCTTTGCCAGGATTCAATTTACACCGGATTTGATGCCAGCTGATATTACGGGCACGAATGTCATTCAGTTCGGCACGCACGGAGAGACCACTTACCGGTTTCAACGTGGTCCCTTGTTCGGTCATGTTGTGCTCGCGGACGAAATCAACCGGGCTACGCCCAAGACCCAAAGCGCGCTGCTCGAAGCCATGCAGGAGAAAACGGTAACGGTCGGCTCTGAAACCTATCGGCTGCCAGCTCCTTTTTTTGTATTAGCGACGCAGAATCCGCTGGAGCAAGAAGGTACATACCCCCTGCCGGAGGCTCAGCTGGATCGATTTTTGCTCAAAATTCATGTGACCTATCCAACGAAGTCTGAACTCAAAGAAATCGTGCTGCGTACGACATCTTCGCTGGAACACCGTGCCGAGCAAGTAGCAGATGGTGATCTGTTACTAGACATTCAACAAGGATTGAAGGACATCCTTGTTGCTGAAGATGTACTGGACTATGCTATCCAATTACTGATGAATACCCATCCCGAAGAAGTGACAGCGCCCGATTTTGTCAAAAAATACGTACGTTTCGGTTCCGGCCCCCGCGGTGTTCAATCGATGGTTGCTGTCTCCAAAGTCCGTGCTTTCTTGGGAGGCCGCTTTCACGTTTCAAAGCAGGATCTCGCAGCTGTCGCATTTCCGGCGCTAAGGCATCGGTTATTTCTGAATTTTGAAGGCCAAGCCATGGGCATTTCACCGGATGCGATCATCCAAGCCGTAATTAGCGCGTCGGAGCCTGCCCGATGAGCGATAGATTGAATCTGCTTAGCCCCTCCCTTATGCTGCGTTTGGAACAGATAAGCATCGCAGCAAAGCATCGGATCCGAGGAACGATGCAGGGGAAAAGGCGATCATCCGCTTATGGCTCTTCACTGGAATTTGCCGATTATCGGCTGTACGCCCCTGGGGATGATACGCGTCAGCTGGATTGGCACGCATACGGGAGGACGGGCAGGCCGTTCATTAAGCTTTTTATGGATGAGCAGGAATTACGGGTTAACCTGTGCCTGGATGCAACAAAATCCATGGATTTTGCGGGGAAATGGGAGTACGCCAGACAGCTTGCCGCAGCAATTGGCTATACATCCCTAAACCGGTATGATCGCGTTAGTGCGACGGCTTTCACAACTGACATTGCGAAACAGCTTGGGCTGCTTCGCGGCAAAGGAAGCGCAGTAAGGTTATTTGAATTCCTGGCAGGGTGTCAGGCAGAGGGTGCAGGAGATGTAGGGGCTGTCTTCCGCCAACCATCGAATCTTCCCAAACAACCCGGGATGACTTGGTTGTTCTCTGATTTTTTGTATGAACAAGGTGTAGAAGAAGCTTTGACCTACCTGCTTGCAGCTAAACAGGAAGTTGTCGCCGTACAAATTCTGGCACCTGAAGAGCTGGCTCCGGAGCTGCTCGGAGAGCTTCGTCTCATTGACAGTGAAACTGGAGCTGCCAAAGAAGTGGCGATGAGCCGGAAGGTGCTTGAGGCATATCGGGAAGTCGCTGAGCAATACACGTCAAAGCTGCGGGCATTTTGTTATGAGCGAGGCATTACTTATATGCTGGCCTCGACGAGCGTGCCGGTAGAGGATTTCCTGCTAAGCGAACTCCGGCGCAGCGGGCTGGTCCGATAGATTGAATAGTAGATTATGTTAATTGGGAGCTCTCTCGCCCTGAACGAATCGGATCCCTCGTTTGGACTGCCAGAGGCACCATCCATAGATGAGCAGGAATGCGATCATCAAGAGGACGGAATAGCGATACATAAGCGCATAGCTGCCGCTAATCGTGGCAATTGTCCCCAAAAGCATCGCGCCTGCGCCAATGCCTAAATCATTTGCGGAGAAGAACGTACCGTTAGCAGCTCCCCTGCGATTCGGAGCTGCTCGGGCAATTGTCCATGCTTGCAGCGCAGGTTGCAAAGAGCCAAAGCCAATTCCATAGCAGAGAGCCGCAACAGCCAGGCTTGCTTCCGAGTGCGCATAGGAAAGCAGCAGCAAGCCTCCAATCGTAAAACATGCACCTGGAAGAAGCACCCATTCGGGCCCTTTCCGATCAAAGAGAACGCCTGTCACTGGGCGAACGATTAGCACCATGGATGCATTGCAAAGGAAGAACCAACCGACATTCGAAATGCCGGCTTCCCGGCCGAACAGCGTAATGAATGTAACAATGCCGCCATAACAGACTGCCGTAAAGAACAGCAGCGCAGATGGCATGATGGCAGAGCGTTCAAACAAGCGGTCAATTAGTTTTGGCCTTTGAGCCGGCTTTTCGAGTGGTATCGGCTTCGGATAGGAGATAAATAGCGAGCTGAAGATCGATAGCACGGCTAGGCAGGTGGACAACAGCAGCACACGCGGGAAGCCGTATGTATGCATGATCCATAAACCGGTTAATGGAGCGAGGGCGAGCGCAAACGTATTGGACAAGCCATAGTAGCCCATTCCCTCTCCGCGTCTTTCCGCAGGGATGACATCAGCGATTACTGTGCCTAAAGAAGTCGTTGACATGCCCCAACCAATGCCATGGACGAAGCGGGCGGCAAGTATCAGGGCAACGGCAGCCATATAGGAGTACCCGGCAATGGATAAGGCGCAAATAGACAATCCTACCAGCAAAACGTGCTTTCTGCCAAGCAGATCAAGCGCTTTGCCTGCAAAAGGCCGGGTCAATAACGATGAAATCGTAAATATGCCAATGACGAGTCCAACTTGCAAATCATCGCCGCCCAGTTGGGCGATATGTGTGGGAATCGTCGGAATCAGCATTTGAAAGCTGAAAAATAGCAGCAAATTCGATAAGGACGTAAGCAAAAAAGTTTTTGTCCAAAGCGGTTTCTTACGGTTGACGGCAACTGTTCGTTTCATGCTACCTCCCATGATTGTAACCTAACGGGTAGTATACCCAGCTGAAGAAATCAAACGCAGCATACGAACGCATAGATATGTTCAGAAAGGTGAGCCATATGCATTTCGCATTCCTAGGCGGGCTCTGGTTTTCGTTATCAGCGCTCTTCATTGTCCTGCTTTATTTGCTGAAACGGCGCTATGTCGATACAGAGGTTTCGAGCCACCTGCTATGGCAGCGCGTGCTTCGCGAACAAGAAGCTAATCGACCTTGGCAAAGGCTGCGCCGCCAGCTTTTATTATGGCTGCAGCTGCTAGCGGCATTACTTTTTGTTCTTGCGCTGATGCAGCCTTTCATTCGGGGAAAAATCACAGCGAAAGCTCATGTGTTTTTTGTGCTTGACGCATCTGCCAGTATGCAAACCTCTACCGAAAATGGCACAAGGCTCGATCAGGCGAAGGCGGCGATGCTGACCTATGCCCGAGAAAAAGCTTCGGACAGCGCGTTTTCTTTGCTAGTGATGAAAGATGAGCCGGAAGTTCTTTTAGAAAAGCAAAACGGCCTCTCGGCGCTGCAGAAGGCTCTGAGTACAATTGCTCCCTTTTACGGAAAAACAAAAACAGAAGAAGCGTTGTCTCTTGCCGCAGCGTTAACTAAGAAGGAAACGAATGCAGAGATCCGTGTCTACACGGATGGGCAATGGACGGATGGAGTTGATCGTCCTTCTTTTTCTGTGCCGCTCTTCATGGAGTTAGTTGATCAGACCTCCGCATCTAATGTAAGCATTCCTCAGTTTGGGGTAAAAGGTCTCCCGGATGGATCTGAGTTCCAAGCTGCGGCAGCTTTGAAAAATTGGGGATCCGCACCCGTTTCTGTGCAAACGACCCTTTCGATAGATGCCAAAGCGGCGCACGTCGAAATGACGGAACTGCAGGCAGGAGAACAGAAATCGATTTATATCGATCATTTATCTCGAGGACGCGTTTACAAGCTGCAAATTGATACCAAAGACGGGTTGGAAGCCGACAATACGTCGTATGCTTTCCCGGAAAATAGCGGCCCGGCAGTCGCAGCATATATAGGTGAAGGCAATCTCTTTCTAGAAAAAGCATTAGCCATAGCTAAGGTTGATGTACTTTCGATTCAGAAGAGCGCGGACGGGACCTATCCCTTCCCGCTGGGAAATAAGCCTGACATTCTTGTTATGGATGGTGTGGAAGCGCCGGCGTTGCAGGGAGACCTTTGGAAACAGCTAGTTGCTTCAACTCCGGTTTGGAGATTCGCTTCTCCCATAGAGGCAGGCGATACGAAAGGCGCTGCCGCAATGCCGCCCTATACGGTTGCCGATCACCCGCTAACTCGCTATGTGCATCTTAAGGATGTCCATGTAACCGGCGCTAAGACATACAACTTACGCCCTTGGGAGAAAGCGATTGTATCCTCGGATTCAACCGCATTACTCCTTGCTGGAACGGAAGAGGGTATTCCTCAAGTAACGTTTACCTTTTCTTTGCAGCAATCGGATTTTGCTTTGCGTTCCGAATTCCCTGTTCTCGTTCAAAATACAGTGAATTGGCTGATGCAGTCGCATGAAAGCAGTTTAGGCAGAAGCCTTGCAGGGGAAAGAAAAGAAATCGCCCTGCATCCAGAGGCGGCGGACGCATTGTGGAAGCCGGAATCAGGAAAAGGAAAGGAATGGCCGGCGGAACGAAATGCCGATGTCCTTTTAGCGAACCAAACGGTTCCCTCAGAGCCGGGGCTCTATCAATTCATCGAGATGAATAAAGAGGGCCGTGTGGTTCAATCCCGTATGCTTCAGGTTTATATGGATGCGCGGGAATCAAACGTGAATGCAAAGACAGAAATGAAGCTGAATGCAGATAACCCTGATGTAGCAGTTGAGCAAGGAAAAGAAGTCAGCTATGAAGTGACGTTAGTCCCATGGATGATGATAGCTCTGCTCATTTTGTTGCTGCTGGAATGGGAGGTGTACCGGCGTGGGCATACAGTTTGAACGATGGTGGGCGCTGTTAGCGCTGGTACCGCTATTCTTCTATATAGGGTGGTTGTGGAGAGGTCTTCACAGGCTTCAGGGTTGGCGGAAGAAAGTCGTTGTCGTTCTGCGGTCGGCGGTACTGGTTCTTCTGGTGCTAGCCTTGGCGGGTACGCAGTGGTACACATTAATGAATCGCAAGAGTGTTGTATTTGCTGTTGACCGTTCTGCAAGCGTCAAAACAGTGGGCAGTGAAGCGGCGTGGATTCGGGAGGCTGTACAGATTCGCTCGGCTGAAGATGAAGCAGGTGTCGTTTCATTGGGTTTGAAGGCGGCCTTGGAGAAATCTCTGGATGCTCGAAAAATGGACGGCCTCCAATTCAGCTCACAGACGAATCCGCAGTTTACGAATATAGCTTCTGGTTTGCAGCTTGCCTCGAGCCTTTTAAGTAACAGGCAGGAAGGCCACGTCATTTTGTTATCGGATGGGGAAGAGAATGTTGGCGATGTATTGCGCCAAGGCAGGCTGCTGCGTGACCGTGGGGTGCGGGTCGATGTGGTGCCTATTCCCTCCAAAGAAAAAAAAGATGCAGCTGTTGAAATTCTGCGAGTTCCGGATAAGCTTTATCAAGCGGAAGCCTATACATTGGAAGCTGTCATTCGATCGACTACAGCTGGTTCGGCGCAGCTGCGCATATTTGAGGATGACCGGGAAATGACAAACCAAGCGGTAACGCTGAACAAAGGCGAGAATCGGTATGCGGTTCAGTCGCTTGCAAAAGAAGCGGGCTTTCATCGATATCGGGCTGAAATATATGTGGACGGCGACGAGCTTTCGGCTAATAACACGAACTATGCGTTTAGCAAGGTGCAGGGACCGCCGAAGGTGCTTATCGTGGAGGGGAAGCCTGGTATCTCGCATAATGTAGAGGCAGCGCTTCAATCTGCGCTTATCCCTTTCGATACGATACCGCCTGAGCTATTATCGAATGATTTTGTGACTTATGCAAGTTATGAAAGCATCGTTCTAAACAATGTGGCCGCTACACAAATTCCGCAAGCTAAGATGGAAATGATCGAGCAGGCTGTTCGTGATTACAGCGTTGGACTTCTGATGCTGGGAGGCGAAGACAGTTATGGCCTTGGCGGTTATTTCAAAACGCCAATAGAGCGAGCGCTCCCAGTTTATATGGATTTGCGGGGGAAGCGTGAAATTCCGTCACTGGGTATTGTCCTCGTTATCGACAAGTCCGGAAGTATGGCCGGTGATAAAATCAAGTTAGCGCAAGAAGCGGCTTCCCGCACCGTAGACTTGCTTCGTGACAAAGATACGATCGGCGTGCTTGGGTTTGATTCGTCGCCCCAATGGTATGTGGAGCCGCAAAAACTAAGCGACAAAGCGGGGGTATTACGTAAAATTAATTCCATACCGGCCGATGGCGGAACCGAAATTTATACCGCGGTGGAGGAGGCATACTCGAAGTTGTCAAAGGTAGATGCGCAGCGAAAGCATATTATTTTGCTGACGGATGGACAATCCTCGACGAACCAAAGCTATGAGGCCTTGACTGCGGGTATGCAAAAAGAGAACATTACGATGTCGACCGTTGCCATTGGTACGGACGCAGATCAAAATTTACTTAAGCAGCTTGCTGAATTGGCCAGAGGCAGATACTATGCTGCTGTGGACCAGACGACAATTCCAGCTATTTTCAGCAGGGAAGCTGTATTAATTTCCAGAACCTACGTCGTGAATCAACCTTTTGTCCCTGCTTTTTCCGGCGCATCCGATTGGAGCAGGTTTCTTGGCGGGGGGCTGCCGGTGCTGAACGGATATATCGCAACAACCGCGAAAGAAGCGGCGGAGGTAGTGCTCTCAAGTCCGGAGCCTGATCCGATACTGGCAAGATGGCAGTATGGTTCAGGACGCTCTGTCGCTTGGACGAGTGATGTTACCGGGGCGTGGTCGGCGAATTGGGTGGCATGGCCGGCATTTTCTCAAATGCTCACGCAAATGATTAAATGGACTTTTCCGCAATTCCAGGCTTCGCCGCTTGAGCTTAGCGGCCATTTGTCCGGCAATGAATGGACGCTGGAGGCGAAGATAGGAAGTGAAAGCGGGCTTCCCAACCGCGGAGAGCTGAGGGCCGTGGTAACAGATGAGTCCTTAGGGTCACGCGAAATTTCTTTTAACCAGACTGCGCCTGGTGAATATTCAGCTCAACTATCTGTGGATAAGCCAGGCGTCTATATCGCTAAGACAGAACTCCTTGCAGAAGAAGCCGGTGCGGCAGGCACGGAAAAGCGCGTCATCGGCAGCTCCACCTCCGGTTTCGTGATCCCTTATTCTCCGGAATATCGAATTACGGAGGGCCAAGGGTACAGCAAGCTGAAGCAGCTTGCCGAACTGACAGGCGGCCGGATGCTTTCGCTAGAGCATCCGGAAGAAGCCTTCGCGTTCGCTGCCGCTGCGCAGAAGCGGCTCACGCCCATCAGCGAGTACCTGCTGATGGCTGCACTTCTGTTGCTGCTGCTCGACATCGCAGCGCGCCGCATTTCGCTGCCGCCCGGCCTGTGGGCCCGGGCGGCAGCAAGGACGAAGCGGGCCGTCCTGGCAGGCCCGCTGGCGAAGGCGGAGACGCCGCTTGCGCGTCTCCGGGAAAGGAAGCAGCTTGCGGAGCACAAGTTGCGGCTAGGGAGCGAGCGCCGCGCCGAAGGCGGCGCTCCAGCGGCAGGGTCCGCTGCTGCGCAGCAGCGGACTGAGCCCGCGCAGTCGGCGCCTGGCGCGACTGCAGCCGAGCCTTCGGCGGCGAGCGAAGCGCCGCCGGACGCGATGAGCCGCTTGCTGGAAGCCAAGCGGCGCCGAAGCAAATAACTGCCTAGCAATTTATGGCAAGGTGCGATACACTACTTGTAGAAGGATGTCGAATACGGCGGCGATCCGTTTCCGACAAATCGGTTTACCTTCTCGGTTCTGAAAAGCTAACGCACTTTATGTGAATTAGGAGGGATTCAATTGGCTAGAAATAGCTATTCCATTGGGATTCTTTTAATCGGTGTGGCCGTCCTATTGCTGCTGGGTAAGCTCGGCGTATTTCATTTTCTTGCTTATTTTCTGTGGCCGCTTGTACTGCTCATACCCGGACTATTGTTTCATTTCTTGTTCTTTAACCGTTCCTTGCCGGCAGGCGTGCTTGTGCCGGGTGGCATTTTAACTACTTACTCACTGATGTTTTTCTTTTGCAATATATTTGGCTGGGGCTCGATGAGCTATTTGTGGCCGGGGTTCATTCTCGGCGTAGCAGTCGGTTTATATGAGCTGCATCTCTTTGATCGGAGCAGCGATCGCGGCGTTTGGATTGGAGCCATGGTCTTGGGCATTATTGCTGCTGTGTTCTTTGGAATGACGCTGCTGTTTAAACTCGGCATTTATGTGATTGCTGTGCTGCTTGTTTTAGCAGGAGCCGTGATGATTTTCCGGAAGCCCAAAGTATGGTAAACGCAGATTTAAGCTTGTAAAGATTTTATGGTAATTGCCTTTTATCTTGCATATTGTCGAGAATATGCGTATAATAAGTGTAAATGTCAAGCGTCGGCGCTTTTGTCCGACGCTTCTTTTGTGGACAGAGACGAAAATTATAGGGTAGAGAGGGTTTGACATTCATGCATGCAAGAGACAAGATTCGCAATATCGCCATTATCGCGCACGTTGACCACGGAAAAACAACGCTCGTAGATAAACTGCTTCAACAGTCGGGTACGTTCCGCGACAACGAAGCTATTCAAGAGAGAGCAATGGACTCCAACGATCTTGAAAGAGAACGCGGAATTACCATTTTGGCGAAAAATACAGCAATTTCCTATAAAGATTATTTGATTAACATCGTGGATACACCTGGACATGCTGACTTTGGCGGTGAGGTAGAACGTATCATGAAAATGGTTGACGGCGTTTTGCTCGTTGTTGACGCATTTGAAGGCACGATGCCGCAAACGAAGTTCGTTCTTCGTAAAGCGCTTGAGAGCAACCTGTCTCCGGTCGTTGTCGTTAACAAAATTGACCGTCCTAACGCCCGCCCTGCTGAAGTTGTGGATGAAGTTTTGGATCTGTTCATTGAGCTTGGCGCGACAGACGAGCAGCTTGATTTCCATGTGGTGTATGCGTCCGCTCTTCAAGGGACTTCCAGCCTAGACCCTGACAAGCAAGATGAGAACATGTCGGCTATCTACGAGACCATCGTTAACCATATCCCATCACCGACGGAGGATGTAGAACAACCGCTGCAATTCCTCGTTACCTTGATGGACTATAATGAATACCTAGGCCGTATCGGTGTAGGCCGTGTGAACCGGGGTAAAATCCGCGCAGGTCAAACGGTAGCGGTTATGACGCGCGAAGGCGGAACAAAACAAGCAAGAATCGAGAAGTTATTTGGTTTCACAGGCTTGAAGCGAATCGAGATTGAAGAAGCTGCTGCCGGAGATATCATTGCGATCTCGGGTATCAAAGATATTAATATCGGTGAAACCGTAGCAGATCCAGCTAACCCTGAAGCGTTGCCTGTTCTCAAAATTGACGAGCCGACGTTGCAAATGACGTTCCTTGTGAACAACAGTCCATTCGCGGGTCGTGAAGGTAAATGGGTAACTTCCCGTAAAATTCGCGAGCGTCTTTATAAAGAGCTTGAAACAGACGTGAGCTTGCGTGTTGAAGATACGGATAGCCCGGATGCTTTCGTCGTATCGGGACGCGGTGAGCTGCACTTAGGAATTTTGATCGAGAACATGCGCCGCGAAGGCTTTGAAATCCAAGTTTCCAAGCCAGAGGTTATTATTCGTGTCGTAGACGGACAAAGAATGGAACCAATCGAGCGTCTGATCATCGATGTGCCTGAAGACAGCATGGGTTCCGTAATGGAAAGTCTCGGATCGCGCAAAGCTGAGATGGTCAACATGATTAACAACGGAAGCGGCAACGTACGTCTTGAGTTCCTCATTCCTGCAAGAGGCTTGATCGGTTACAGAACGAACTTCTTGACACTGACTCGCGGCTACGGAATTATGAACCATGCCTTTGACAGCTACGGTCCTTATCAAGGGGCTGGCGTTGGCGGACGTCACGAGGGAGTACTTGTTTCCAGTGAAACAGGCACATCCACGTTGTACGGCATCCTGTCTGTTGAAGATCGCGGAATTCTGTTCGTGCATCCGCAAACAGAAGTATACGAAGGCATGATCGTCGGCGAGCATACGCGCGACAACGATATCATCGTCAACATTTGTAAAGAGAAAGCAGTCAATAACATTCGCTCAGCGAATAAAGAAGAGACTGTTAAAATGAAGACTCCACGCGTTTACTCTTTGGAGCAGGCGCTTGAATATTTGAATGATGATGAATACTGTGAAATCACGCCGAAATCGGTTCGTCTTCGTAAGAAGATCCTGAACAAAAGCGAGCGCGAGCGCGCAGAGAAACAACGTAAAACAGCTGAAGCAAGCGTGTAAGTTCAGGAGCAAGCTCCATAATGAAAAGGGAAATGTCGGTATAGTGCCGCGTTTCCCTTTCCCTGTATGTATGGGCTCGTATGTATTCATTTTAACTACGAAAGAATGGGGTGAACGTGATGTTAACCGAATGGTTTGGTAATCACATTTACATTACCTATCTGTTAATTTTTGTTTTTATGACGTATGTGTATAATAAAGTGTTTCGGACACGCAAGCTGCCTGTCTTGAAGGCGCTTATTATTTATGTACTCCTTGCTGTAGGCTCGGCCATGCTTCTTTTCTTCCAAGTCGCTGGATTACCCATTGTTTTAAGCTTGGCAGTAGCTGTGTTTCTCATGTTGCTTGTCCGTGTCCGTTATTTTGTTGAGAAGAGAAGCGGCAAGAGACCCAGTCAATAACATGGGGAGGTGGGATGCATGACCCGATATTGGTTGACACCAATTATTAACAAATCGCCTCTTTGTTTCGGGGCTTCACGCATTTGCTGCGAACCTAGTCTCGAATTAAACAAATTGCGGGATGCGGCTCATCAGTTACATCCCCGGCTGCTGCCGATGTTTAAATCAAGCCTTTTATTGAGCGATGATGAGGAACAATGCGGTTCGGAGCTGGTCCAGCTGGAATTAGGAACCCCCATGGATATTGTGTTTGATGGAGAGCCTTTGCATTTATCACATTGCGCTTCAGCCTTTTTGGATCGAATGTTGGATACTTTTGAAGCCTGCGGTTTGGTTGCTTCACTTGATAACAGCGGAAATCAGAGTGAGTTACATCAGCTTTGGATGAGAAGTTGGCTGAATTGGCTGGAAGCGGGTTGGGACGTTATTTTGCTAAGAGAGGATGGGGTCTAACATGAAGCTGCAGGATGCGCTGTTCAATTGGCTCCAAATGCATATTGTTTTGGAAGCTAGACCGGATGATGAGGCTGCTCGGGAGACGCGCGATTTTTTCGCTGTGATATTGGAAGAGGATCATTTCATTAGCAACTATCATATCATAAAGCAAGAGAATGCACGATCGATCCAAATTGCTTACGAGCAAGAAGGGATTAGCAAAATGCAGCAATTTGATCGTGAATCTGCGGAGAAACTGCTAGCGGACATTGGCTCCAATCCGAAATATAATAATCAATAGCCGCAAATCTTATGCGACATAACTTTATTATTCCAACGTACAATAAGGTATATCTGGGATTAAAGGAGTGTTTGCATGATTGGAAAATAGGATACATAATGCTGGATGGCTTGCCCCTAGCTATGCTATACTGAAAGCGTAGGATCGTTTCTAACCACCTAGTAGGAGGCGCAAACGACATGGCTGAACTCATCACTACTTTACCGGAGCAACTGAACTCAGTCCTGCCAAGTGAGATGTTTCTGCATTTGAACGCAAATGATCGCCTTTTTGCGATTATTTCTGGTAGTGCCAAAGATATGACTACGCTGCATTATGCTGTTAAAACGAATGCGTTCCGCGCAGCTAAGGAGCTGGACGGACAAGTTTATGTTGCCATAAAAAAAGCCTGGATCTGCGTGTGCAGTCAGGCTTTTTGTTATCTTTCCGGCAATCAGAGATTAGGGTTTCCTACTTGATTGGTATCGTTAGGTACTGGGTTATTGGGTGGGTTGCGGATATCACGAGGCAGCTGCGGCATGATGCGACCCATAATATCGGCCATCTGCTCCGCGAATCCGGTAACGGGCCTTCCAGCTTTGACATTATCGCGTATGTTACGCAAGCGTTGATCTAGGTCCATATCGGCAGTAACGATGGCGTTGACGCCATAGGGATCCTTCTTGAGCGCTTCCGCTACAGAATATTTCACAGTACCAACCCTTGCTCGATCCATGTCTTTCTTAATATTGATTCCAACGACTGCGGTATTGCCGAATACTACGCAATGTGCGCTTTCGACCTGAGGAATGCTGGTGGCCAGTTGCTCCAGACGTTCTGCGACGGCTTTGGAATCTTTGATTTCAAGCTTTTGCGGAGCGATTTGTTGCACTTTAACTTGATTTTTAGTTGGATCTTGAGGGGGGGCAGCACCATTCTTAGGCGCTTGACTACAGCCAGCAGCGAGGGAAAGTACCAACAGCATTAGGTAGAATAGTCTCACTAGCATCGTTCCTTTCTTTTCCTTGAATCTCGCGTTTAGTTTGTCCTGCACAGTTAGGTTGTATGTATGCATCCATGTCAACCGAATATCTGACGCCAAATCTGGGAGGGGACACACATATGAAAAAAATTTACGTGTTAGATACCAATGTACTGCTTCAAGACCCTAATGCACTATTCGCGTTTGAAGACAATGAAGTAGTCATACCCGCCGTGGTGTTGGAGGAAATTGATTCAAAGAAACGAAATGCTGATGAGATTGGCCGAAATGCAAGACATGTGTCGAGGTTGTTGGATGGGCTAAGGGCAAAGGGGACTTTGTCTGATGGCATTACCCTTGAACAAGGCGGCAGCATTAAAGTGGAGCTCAATCATAGAAGTTTTGCAAAGCTGCAGGAGACATTCGCAGAGCTTACCAATGATAATCGGATTCTTGCTGTAGCGCTTAATTATCACTTGGAGGAACAAGAGAGCGATCTGCCAAGACCAGTTGTGATCGTTAGTAAAGATACGCTGGTTCGCATTAAAGCTGATGTGCTTGGCTTGACTGCCCAAGATTATTTGACGGACCGAATTGTTGCCCAAACGGATATGTACACAGGGTATATAACGCTTCATGTACATCCGTCTATCATTGATGAATTTTACTCCTATCGGTTCTTAAGTGTAAATTCACTTAATTTAGGTTATATGCTGCATCCTCATGAATTCGTGATTTTACGTGACGAGCTTGGCACTTCCAAATCTGCTTTATTAAAAGTAAATGCCGAAGGGAAAAAGTTGGAGCCGCTGTTTATGAGCAATGAGCCTATCTGGGGCATAGCGGCACGCAACGCACAGCAGCGCATGGCGCTGGAACTTTTGCTCAATGACGATATTCCGCTTGTTACCCTAACGGGGAAAGCCGGAACAGGGAAGACGCTGCTTACCCTTGCTTCAGGCCTCATGAAAATTGAAGATGAACGCAAATACAAGAAGCTCCTGATCGCTCGGCCTGTCGTTCCAATGGGGAAAGATATTGGTTATCTGCCTGGTGAAAAAGATGAAAAGCTGCGTCCCTGGATGCAGCCGATCTATGATAATTTAGAGTATTTGTTCGATACGAAAAAACCGGGAGACATTGAAAAAATACTTGCCGGTCTGGGCAGCATCCAAGTCGAAGCCTTGACTTACATTCGCGGCCGCTCGATTCCAGGCCAGTTTATTATTATTGATGAGGCGCAAAACCTATCCAAGCATGAGGTGAAAACGATTGTATCCCGTGTTGGAGAAGGCAGTAAAATCGTTCTGCTTGGAGATCCTGATCAAATTGATCATCCTTATCTCGATGCCTCCAGCAATGGACTTACCTATGTTGTCGAACGCTTTAAACAGGAAGGAATTAGCGGCCATATTACACTTGAGCGCGGGGAACGTTCCCATTTAGCCCAACTGGCTGCGGATTTGCTATAGTGCACGAAAAAAAGCCCCCGTCCGAGTGGATGGGGGCTTATCTTTGATTAACTCCGTATGTCGATTTGACAACGGTAAGCTTTCGCTATTCCTTGCATAAGCTCAGTAAGCTGCCGATCAGCAACGTACACATTTTGACCTTGATGTTCGTATTGCGCGATGAGATGTTCCTCCATTTGCAGCACCGCTTGCTCGGTGTCTCCTTGGGGGCTATTTGGTGCGAAGATGAACGAGCAGACGAGCTTGGCATATAAATAGAAGTGCTCTGCGCGGCTGATAAACCCGTAATCGCTAAATAAATCAGTTAGTTCCGATTCGTCTGGCAACAAAGTAAGCTGCATGAGTTCTGTTTCAATATGAAATTGGGACATTACGCCTAGCGCGGCTGTCAGTTGCGCTTCATTGTTCACGATGAGCATGTCTTTGTCTCTATCAAATAACTCGACTTTGCCGGCGAGGGCCTTGATGACTTGGGCGTAGAATCCGGGAATTTTGCCTTCTGGCAGGTCCATCAACAATCCAATTTTGGGTTCCATTTGTTACTTTCCTCACTTCAACTTGACGTACGTCTTATTATTACGAATTCACCATTCATATGCAAATGAGATGGGTTTAGCTTCGCTTTATAATGTTAGCTTTAACTTCACAATGGCAGAGCCGTTCTTTGTTTCGACGCCTACGACATCTAAATAATTAATATATTTCTTAGGTACGAACCCCAACTGAAATTCTTTCATAAAATCTTCGATCGTCGTATCAGGCAATTGGTATCCGTTAAATTCAAGCTGATTGACGATGAAATGAACTTCATTCATATCCGGTTTTTCTTTTAGTATGAAATTCCCTTGAAGGTTAATGCTGATGGTGTCTTTTTTTCCTTTGGCGATGATATGGTCATCGGTAAATTCAAATTGCAAGTTCTGCAGCAATTCGTTCTTATTATGAATATATGTATTAAAATCAGCATCCGTAATCGTAATAACTGGATTTTTAATGTTGGATAAGTCCAAGTATTTGTTGCTTCCTTCTGTAACATAATGTGGAAGCTCATTGAAAGCGATGGACAGATTCGTCAGGTACTCTCGAAAAAGAGGAACGCCTTGCTCCTTCCACTGCGTATTTAAGCTTTTTATTTGATCTTCAATCACGTTAGCTTGTGCGCTGACCGCTAATTGTTTATCCAACTCTTCCTGTAGGCGAACAATCCGTTCGCGTTGAAGCATATACTTATCTTTTGTTTTCTGTAGCTCGCCGCGATTGGCAACGAGGTCAATCTGCAAGTTTTTTAGCTTCGTAAACGATTCAGTAAAAGTAGATAAAGACCGATGATCATTATTCAGAATCATTTGTAAATACTCAAACATTTTTAGCGCATCGGCAAATGAGTTTACCGAGAAGATCAGCATCCAGATAGAATCACGATCCCCCGTATAATAAGCTCTTAGCACTTTGGCGGCATGTTTCCGCGTGGTTTGGACATCTCTGTCCTGCTTCTCTATCTCTTGTTCATTTCGTTGGATTTGTTCTACGATATTGGCGTCTTGCTCGTTTAATCGAGCTACCTCTTTGTCGATTTCGTAAATGGTCAATCCTTTTTGTACGAGCTCTTTTGCTTCACTAATTGGCTCCTTCGTTTCTTCCGCCCAAACGGCACACGTTGGAAACGCAATGTATAACAACACAATGGCTGACATGAGAATGGCAGTTATTTTATATTTCATCTAAACATACTCTCCCCCTATGAACAGATTATCATATATTTCTATTAAATGAAGCACAAAAAAATACTTACCCCAGGAAAGGGGCAAGTATTTCGGGTTTCGATTATTTTTTTGCAGGCGTAATTAATTTAAGAATTTCATCGAAACTTTTAATGTTTTTTGGTACTTCCTTTGTTAAAGGTGTTGCTTGATTAACAGCATCATAGGCTTGGTGTATAGAAATTTGATTGTTTGCTGCTTTCCCGTCATCTCCAGTAACAGAGAAGTGGAGATCAATCGATTCATCGCGGATAAAACCCTGCTGATCAATCGCGATCTGCCATTTGCCAGGCGCTTGCAGTTGCGTTTGATTTTTCTTCATCTGTTCGGCTTTGTCGGCGGTGAGGAATCCGTTATTCTGAAGCAGGCCGATGAGTTCGGGCATTTTTGTTTGAAGCACGGCATTCAATTCTTTTTCATTTTTGCTTGTTAAGTCGATACTTATCGATGTAGCCATAGTTCCGTCCTTTAGTTTAACAGGATCTTTTTCTTGTTTAAACCATTTGGCGTCTGTTCCACTAAATAGCAATCCGGCAAGCGAGGTTGTTAGCTGTGATGTATTTTTCAAGCTATCTAGCGTTAACGGTGTCTTGCTATTTTGGCTCATCTGCTGCAAATCAATAGCGTAGTACTCGTCAGGCGCTTTATTTAATGCTGGCATATTAAAATACATTTTGTTATCTTTAATGAGAACTGGAATCTCGAAAGGGGATGTAGAGCCCTTAGGTGTTAATTTGAAGTCCGTTTGAAATTGAAGAGGGTCGATGTTGCTAATCCCCTTCCATTCCAGGGTGCTTTCCCTGAATAGAGATAATAAGCCATTCGTCAGTGGATTAGGAGACTTCAATAAGGCATCGCTAATCGATAACGTTGAGTTGCCTTCAAACGTAAATGATTTCATTTCCTTTTGCTTGTTGAGCGCTGTTTCGACTGCTTCTTTAATTTTCGTGTTGTCAGTACATGCGGTTAACGATGTTACACTGAGGGCCGTTATCACCGTTAAGGCAAACCATTTGTTGGACATGCTAGTATGTCTCTCCTTCCGTAAATGCTTCTTTATTATAAAGCTTTCCTGCTCTTTTGTCTTCAAGTAAACAATTGGAGGGGTTCATTTGAACGCAGAGCTCGGAGTTCCGGGTGTTGTCATTGCTTTAAGAACGTTAATAAGCCAAAGTGAAAAGCAAATGATCTCATTTCGGGATTATATGCAAGTATGTTTATACCATGAAGCCGACGGTTATTATCGAAGTGAGCGTCCCAAAATCGGCAAAGAAGGGGATTTCTACACCAGTTCCTCAATCGGCACTGTGATGGGAGAGATGGTGGCATCCTTCATTTACAAGCAAGAGAATGCGGCAGGTGCCGAAAGTCAGGTGATTCATTTGGTGGAATGGGGAGGAGGCACAGGCCGTCTAGCTCTTCATGTGCTGGATGAATTAAAAGCGATAGCCCCTGCTTTATATGAAAAGTTGATGTATACCATGATTGAGTCAAGTTCATACCATAGGGGAGTACAGCGGCACAATTTAGCGCCGCACCTGGGTATTGTTCGTTTTATGGACGATGCAAAATGGTTTGCCGAAAGCCCGTGTGAAAACGTTTATGTCCTTGCGAACGAACTGCTCGATGCATTTCCTGTTCACCGGGTCCAGTACAAAGAAGGCAAGTTTTATGAATCTTTCGTTCACTGGCACGAACAAAGTCAAGCTTTCCAAGAAAGATGGCTATTGCTTGATTCAGCACCCCTATTAGACTATATAGAACGATTAAAAGTTCAATGGATCGATGGACAAATTGCGGAGTTGAATCTCGACGCAGAAGTTTGGATTGGTGCTATAGCTAAACAAATGCACAGCGGTAGCTGCATCATGATTGATTACGGCGACCGGTCTGAGGAGTTGTATGCTGCGCACCGGCACCGAGGCACCTTGATGTGTTATCGCAACCATCAGGCACATGACAATCCTTTCGTTTATGCTGGAGGGCAGGACATTACATCACATGTAAACTTCAGTATGTGCATGAGCGCGGTTCTTCAGAGTGGATTCACAAGCTATACCCTGGAAACCCAACGTGAATTCCTTGTTGAGCAGGGGATTTTAGATAAGCTACGGGATCATTATGACCCCAATCCGTTTAGTGATGTATCCAAACGAAATCGAGCGATTCGGCAGTTGCTATTGAGCGATCAGATGAGTGAGCTGTTTAAAGTGTTTATAGCTACGAAAAAAAGGTGACCCGACTATAAAGGAGGCCACTGAAAAAGTCCTTTCATACGAAAAAGGTACAGTCCTTCAAGAAAATGGAGGAGGCTGTAC
>NZ_JBFNXH010000014.1:0-160763 GCF_040812395.1 Paenibacillus tabacirhizosphaerae
GGTACTGCTCCCTCAATAGAATTGAGTTACAGTACCTCATAATGGGACTTTTTCAGTGGCCTCTTATTTTGTGGAATTGGAGGTTCTTTCTTTAACTTTTTTATTAGAGTAGCGAAATTCTTTGTACCATTGGAAGAGCCAAACCATGATAGCAAACCAAAAGCCGCTTGCGAAATAAGCGCCGATGACATCGCTGGGATAATGAACCCCTAAATAAATGCGACTTATTCCTATAAGGACAATCATGCAAACGCTGAAAACGACCAGTGTAGTTCTACCGCGGCGTGTGGCCATATGCCTCCATAGGAGAAATGCGATTGTGGCATACAGCGCAAATGCTTCCATGGAATGGCCGCTAGGAAAGCTATAACCCGTCTCGGTGATGAGGCGGTGCAAGCTTGGGCGTTCCCGGGTGAAAATGGACTTGAGAATTTGATTGAAGATGGCGGTTCCGGCAAGTATCATCACAAGTAGCGTAAGTTCAAGCCGGTGATGCAGCACTTTATAAAGAAAAACGATTAGGCCTAACGAGAGGATTACGACCGTCTTTGTTGATCCAATGAAAGTAAAGATTTTCATAATAACCGTCAACCATGGTGCTTCCATACCTTGAATGAAAGCAATAATCGTGCTGTCAAATTGCTTAACCAGTTGCCCGCTGAACAGAGAAGCAATACAGAGAAAGCAAAGGAAAGAGAAGATACTGAGCATGAAAACGAATGTAACTTTTAACTTAGGGGTCATGAGGCAATCACCTGTGTATGAAAGAATGGTCGTATGTACATCTGTAAGATGAACTTAAAAATAACATACTTAAGGTATGCAAGCAATTAGTATGAATGTTCTGAAGATTGAGCAACAGGATTTGTGAAAATATCTTTTGTGAATCGTATCCATTCCCTCGCTGCTAAAGAAAGGTAGCCATCTTTGCGCCACGCCATGACTAACTGCCATGGAATTGTTGGTTGAACCAAGGGAACAACCGCAATTTTGCCAGGTTTAAGCAATTGACAGATTGTACTAGGCAGCATTGCAATACCTAATTCAGCTCCAACCATCTCGCCTATAAAGTCCCACTGTGAGCTTTCATAGACGATATGAGGTTCGAAACCAACTGAGCGGCATGCAGCAATAATTCGGCCATGCAGGGCAAAATCGCTATTAAATAAAATGAAGCGCTCGTTCGCTAGTTCTGCAAGTTCAATTTTCTCTTGGTTTACCAGCCTGTGAGAAGGATGCATAATGACCTTTAGTTGATCCTCGAATAACGAATACGAATCAAACAGCTCCTGCTGAATGGGCGCCAACATAACACCCACATCTATCGTACCGTCTGCTGCGTATTCCTCGATTTTATTAGCTCCATCTTCAATCATTTTGATCATGATGCCTGGATAGCGGTCTTGAAACTTTTTAAACACGTTCGGAAAAAAGTTCGAACCTGCCATAGGCGGAAGTCCAATTCGAATGCTTCCTTTGTTCAAAAAAGTCATGTCATTGAGTTCGGCCTGCAACTGGTCGAACAGTTGTAGGATAGGCTGGGCGTAAGTACAAATCGCTTGGCCTGCATCCGTTAGTTTAATTTGTTTGCCATCCCGGATGAACAACTCGACGTTAAGCTCGTTTTCTAAATTTCGAATGGCTTTGGAAATCGTTGGCTGAGTAATGTGCAAAGCTTGCGCCGCTTTGGTAAAGCTGTTAGCACGAACAATTTCATTTACATATTGCATATGGCGGATATCCACGAAACCCCTTCTTTCATAGATAAATGGAATGAAAATCATAACTTAAATTCATTTTACCCATGATAATTCATTTTGTATACTGAATGAACAGAGAGGGGCGGACGTGTATGAGAAGCTTATTTCAAACGATGATTCAAATCGCACTATTTATCGGTATAGCAAAATTTTCCGATGCTCTTGTACGCTGGCTGCATATTCCTGTACCTGGCAGTATTGTCGGCATCGTGTTGTTGTTTGGCCTCCTCAAAACGAAGATCATTCGACTCCATTGGGTTGAAAAGGGCTCTTCCTGGCTGCTTGGCGAGATGCTGCTATTTTTCATCCCCGCGGCGGTCGGGATTATGAACTACAAATCGTTAGTGATTCACAGCGGACTATCGATCACAATCACGATTGTTGGCAGCACAATCGTCGTGATGCTGTGTGCGGGCTTAATGGGGGAATGGGCAGCAAAACATCATCGAAAAAGGAGGGAGGTGGCATGACAGCTGCATTATGGGCCATAATCTGGTTCTGTGGAACCATTGCCTGCTACTGGGCGTCAAAACGGCTTTATCGGGCATATCCAAAAATATATCTGACGCCGCTGCTCGTGGCTCCGATCGTCATCATCGCCGTCATTTCCATTAGCGGCGTCAAGTTCGATGCGTACAACGAAGGGGCTGGCTGGCTTAGCCAAATGGTTGAACCTGCCACCATTGCGCTTGCGGTTATGCTCTATAAACATTTCGATGTTATGAAAAAACATGCATTCGTTATTATGGCTAGTGTCGGCTGCGGGGCTGTCGCATCCATTGTCACATCAGCGGGTTTAGCTCATCTATTCGGCTTAAGCACCGAAATTGTAGATAGTTTAGCGCCGCGCTCGGCTACGACGCCAATCGCCATCTCCATTTCTCATGGCATTGGCGGTTTGCCTACGATAACCGCAGTTGCCACATTAATTACAGGCGTTCTGGGGCTTGTCCTAGGCCCTTATATCGTAAAATGGTTCCGAATTCGAGGGCCTGTGGCCCGTGGTGTCTTGTTAGGTACAAGCGCACATTCGGCAGGGATTAGCAAAGCATTCGAATATGATGCTCTTACAGGCTCTGTTGCCGGAATTGCCATGCTGGTGACCGCGTTCGTCACCTTATGCATAACCCCGCTGCTTATTGGCTGGTTTCAATAGACGCAAAACTTCAATTCTAAGGCTGCCGTCCGCTTGACCTTAACCTTACGTTATCGTTTAACCTTCTAGCTATTACAAATCTAGGAGGTTTTTTCGATGAACATAGTCATTCATAACGTTATGATTCACACGATGAAAGAAGCTGAGGTCCCGTATTTTGGTCAAATTGTGATAGAGGGAGAGGAAATTGCAAACATGGGTCCGGATGAACATGCGGAAGCGGATACGGTTATCGATGGCAAAGGGATGCTTGCTATGCCTGGACTCATAAATTCGCATCAGCATACGCCCATGAGCTTGCTGCGAGGCTTTTCAGATGATCTTAAGCTGATGGATTGGCTCAGTAAAAAAATGCTTCCGGCAGAAGCTAATATGACCCCAGAGGACATCTACTGGGGAGCCAAGCTGGCGATGGCAGAAATGATTAGATCAGGCACAACGGCATTCGCCGATATGTATATTTATATGAATGAAATTGCCGAGGCTGTAGTAGAAGTTGGCATGCGAGCTTCCTTAACGAGAGGACTGGTCTTTCTGGAAGATGACCAAGGGAAGAGATTAACCGAAGCCATAGATTTAATTGATCGCTGGAGTGGACGGGCAGATGGCCGAATAACGACGATGATCGGTCCGCATGCTCCTTATACATGTCCGCCTGAACCTTTGAAAGAAGTCATCCGCCTTGCACGTGAGAAAAAGGTTCCGATTCATATTCATTTGGCGGAAACGAAAGAAGAAGTGATCAAGATGAGAGAGACCTATAATCAGACGCCTACTGAATATTTGTATCAGATAGGTCTTTTCGAACATGATCACGTGCTTCTGGCGCACGGGGTTCATTTGAATCATCGAGATATCCAATGGTTGAAAGGGATGCGCGGCGGTGTCGCCCATAATCCTGTGAGCAATTTGAAGCTGGGTTGCGGCATTGCGCCCATCGTGGAATTGATGCATCAAGGCATAACGGTTGGACTCGGAACGGATGGAGCGGGAAGCGCATCAACACTGGATATGTTCGAGGAGATAAAGGCAGCAGCATGGCTGCAGAAACTGGATTACGGAGATCCTACAGTACTTCCCGCGGTCACTGCGCTACGTATGGCAACAGTAGAAAGCGCCAAGCTGCTGCAAATCGATAAGCAAGTCGGCACGCTTGAAGTTGGGAAAAAAGCGGACATCATCTTAATTGACATGAATAAACCCCATTTACAACCAGCGCATAATCCGGAGTCTTTGCTGTCCTACTGCGTGAATGGAGCAGATGTGGACACGACAATCGTGAATGGAAAAATCCTGATGAGACATCGAGAGTTACTTACCATCGATGAAGGTGAACTGCTAAATCAAGTATCTGTGCGCGCCAAGCGAATCGTAGCGGGCATTTAAATTCGGAATCGCGAGATTTGCTCCCACTGTTCCTCTCTCTCCAAGATCTCTCTCTGCTTCGGTCCGATCAGATCGAAGTGGGGGTAGGGAGGCCGGTTATGAATATAACGAGGATTGAGACCGTTCGCAACACACCATGCCGATAAACGTTCCAAATTGGCACAGCCAACCTTCGTTACGGTTCGAATGCCCGCAAATCGTTCATCCAGCCAGTAATGGGTTAAAAAAGCGATTTCGCCGCGAAGTACGGCCTCTTGCCATGAATGCAATTCTGCTCTCCGTATGCCAAATGCCATGTAGGTGTCCATCCTTTAGAAGTGCATGTAATGAAACTAGTATACCACGTAAGTTGAGCTTGATGGATATCCTTCACAGCGCCAATTTTTGAATCAAGGAAATCACGGAGCAGGGGTTTAACCTGCTTCTTTTTTGGTTACAAAGAAAGCAAAAGGATATATTTATATTGCTTCGGACCTATAGAAACAAGTAGAATAGATAAGAAGTGTGATGAGAGCGTTACTCATCACTCACGGGGAAATGAAACCTTTTCTTGCTAGCAACTCTAAGATCAAGCCATTCACGACCCACACGAAAATAATCAGCTTCATAGAAAAGGGGAAGTAATCAGTGAGAGTTAAATTGAATTTTACGAATAAAGGGAAAGTGGTCATTGAAAATTTCAACAACGAAGAGCTGCTTGAAATTTTCAGCAGATACATCAACACACTTACAAAGAAGTACGCTGTGGATGTTGTTGTTCCCGCTGAAGACAATCAGACGATCGTAGAAGAGGGCACGGTTAAGGTTGAGCTATCCAACGTTAACTGCGACGTAGAAACCTTCTTTAAAGAGCTGGGCAGAGATATTAAAGTTCCTCTAAAGAAACGGACGGACGGCAAATTAGAGAACATTTTTAAATTAGAAGTCCTTAAATAGGGATACGGGGGCCTTTATGCTTAGTTTCCAGCAAAAGTTAGAGATTCTGGCATCTTTTCCGGAATTAGAACGCAAAGATGTGTCGCTTGGACGGGTTAATTTTCATTACGAGGAAAGCGCCTTTGATAAAAAAATAGTGGCCTACCACATCCATCCGAATGGAAACGGATTTGTGTACGCAGGCCAGATGAAGGGTTATGCGACTGATGAAAAAGGGTTCGTAAATATCCGTGAATGTACAGCCGACGAGCTGCGAGCCCTTGTTGAGAAGTCCATTCAATCCCTCACAAGATCAGGTGACAAGGCAGGCGGCAAGAAAATAGATGGCGAGGAACGTTGGATTGACGAGGATGATCATATCCTGACCGTTACCTTTGTCGAAGACTTGTGGTACGTTCATGCCGGAAAGAATCTGGATGCCGCCTTTGAAACGTATGAAGAAGTTGAAGAATACATGCAAGAAGAAGGATTTTTAAGGGATTTATAACGGAGGACTGCTGAATAGGCAGTCTTTTTCTACGAAAGCAGATGTCGTCAGGTTTGTGCGTGACGAGCTCGCAGAGCGGAGAGTTTCCGCTCGTATCGTGTGGTACGCGCATTTGACATGATGGACATACGGATGTGCCACAACGGATTGGATCACCCAAGATCACTCAAAACGCGATTCGATCTGCGAGAGATCGTGTTTTTGCAGGGGTGAGTGGAACGTGGGTGCGTTAAGAGGCGGAATTTATGGTCGTGGGGACATTTCGCGGAACTACAGTGTGTTATGAGTGGGAAATGCTGGGTTGTAGGCACGTATGGGGTCATTTAACGCACCCTAGTTCCGCTTCAGAGGAAGAAAAGGGGCGTTACCCTGGAATAAGGCATCGTAGTTCCGTCGATATCGCTGTATATGGAGAAAGGCAGTCCCACAGTACCTCCTCGGGCGCGCGTTGTGCGCCACCGCATGGCGGCTGTCGCACTCCCCATGCGCTAACATATGGCTTATACCAAGGGACGCCGCTAGGCGTTCTTCTTGTTTGTCTAAGCGGGCTAACGTTTACGTGTGCTGCTTGGCGAGAGAATCCCTTGATTCGTTAATGACCGAATCATATACAGAGCACGCTGTTTATAAGAATGAGCGGCGGCGGCTTTTTTCCCGGCCGTACGGATTTGCCTCATTTTCTGAGGATGATTTAAATAGTAGCGGACTAGACGGAGAGTATCGTGCGGCGATTTGGAAGTGATTAAATGCTTGCCAGGTTTAAACAGCCTTCTGATTTCTGGGGTATCGCTTGTAATTAGAAACCCACCCGACCCTAGTATTTCATATGTGCGCTGGGTAACTTGAGTAAGTTGGTTTTGTAGGCCGAGGATAATTTGGGCTGAGCTGTATACTTGATTCGCTTTCGTATAATGCAGGTAGCCGCGTATCCATTTTCTTGGAATTGGTGCGCCGAGCAACCGTTTCATCTGACTCCATTGCCTTCCCCATAAAGCGATGGGGATTTTATTTTTAACGAGAGGACTAATAAGTTGGTGCAGGGACTTAATGCGATGATGTCGCGTATATTTGGCGAGGATGTGAGGATATGCATTCGCTACGATTGCAACATCGGCGCGGTATTTCGCATTTACCGGGACGGGGTGGTGTACCCTGGGATGATAGCCGAAATCCAAATGGGCAGCTTTGAAACCCATCTTCTGGTATTCGCCGACTCTTCGCTGGCAAATCGTGAAAATAAAATCTGGTTTCACCTGGCGAATGTAAGGCAAAGTAAAGGTCTGGGTATGCGTGGGATCTTCCGTTGCCCAGTATACATGGGGGATGCCCGATTGCTTCACATATTTCCGAATCCATTTTCGTTTTTTTGGTTGATGCTCGCGCGTCCATCCTAAAGTAATGATCAAATCAGGCCGGAAACTGGCAATCAGCCTGGGTATTTTTTGAGGCGTTAAGCGACCGGAAATTTTGACTTGATGGCCGGCATCGCGAAATCCATTCGGAAGGCCGTGAATCCACATGGGGTGATTCTCCAGAAATAATATCTTCATAAAATGTCCCTCCTTTTTGGTTTGAATTGAACAGGCTAAACCACATCGCGAAATCCCTTTCCCGTCATCACTTATGGTATGTGGAGCAAATCCCGCAATCCTGAGCGCCTGCCCAGCGATACTGGAAATAGGCCAGGAGGCAGGCCTTCTCTGCATGCTGTTCACGTTCTTTTCCTAAATAGAAGTTATAAGCTTCTTTCACCCGTGTATATATAGAATGAGCCCACAAAGATGCAAGCGCTTTAAGGGTTTGTACAAAAAGCTAGTTACGCAATAGTCTTCGCTGCAGCTAAAGTTATGGCTACCATGTTGAAGGGGGCTAGGGCATGTACTTTCAATGGTCGGATGAGCAAGAAATGATTCGCCGGATGGTGCGGGATTTCGCTGTACGTGAGATTGAACCAACAGCTGCTCAGCGAGATGAAGAAGAGAGGTTTGATCGGTCCATTTTCGATAAAATGGGGGAACTAGGCTTGACTGGAATTCCGTGGGGAGAAGACTACGGCGGACTGGGGTCGGATTTCGTTACGTATGTGATGGTCATTGAAGAATTGTCGCGAGTGTGCGCCTCCACTGGCGTGATGCTGTCCGTACATACATCACTTGTCGGCTGGTCCTTAAATAAGTATGGAACGGAGGAACAGAAGCAAACGTACCTGCGGCCGATTGCACAAGGAAAGCGTCTCGGCGCCTATTGCTTGACCGAAAGCAGTTCAGGCTCTGATGCCGGAGCAATGCGAACAACGGCGAAGAGAGACGGGGACGCTTATGTACTTAGCGGATCCAAAATCTTTGTGACCAATGCGGGAGAAGCCGAAATTTACATCGTTTTCGCGCTTACCGACCCGGAGGCCAAGCATAAAGGATGCAGCGCTTTTATCGTTGATAAAGGTTCTCCCGGGTTTTCTTTTGGGAAAAAGGAAAGAAAGTTAGGCATCCGCTCATCGCCAACGATGGAGATTGTGTTCGACAATTGCCGTGTTCCTGCAGAAAATCTTCTAGGCAAGGAAGGGGAAGGGTTTACCCTTGCAATGAAGGCGCTGGATGGGGGGCGAAATGGCATTGCTGCGCAAGCGCTTGGCATCGCACAAGGAGCGCTGGATGCATCTCTCACTTATGCGAAGGAGAGAAGGCAGTTCGGCAAGCTGATTGGCCAGCAGCAGGCTATCGCTTTTAAGCTCGCGGATATGGCAACCAAGATTGAGGCAGCGAGACTGTTGACCTATCAAGCGGCTTGGCGAGAAAGCAAGGGGATGTCCTACGGCAAAGAATCCGCTTATGCCAAGCTTTTCGCCAGCGATACGGCTGTACAGGTAACTGTAGAGGCCGTGCAAATTTTCGGAGGCTATGGATATACCAAGGATTTCCCGGTTGAACGCTATTTACGCGATGCAAAGGTTACGCAAATTTATGAAGGAACGAACGAAATTCAGCGTCTGGTTATTTCCAAAATGCTTCTAGCCGATTGATGGAAGAGGCAATGCGTCAGAGGAAGGGAGAGGAAATAGATGGATGAGCGTCTACGGCCCGGACTTGAAAATGTGATTGCCAGCGAAACGGATATTTCGTTTCTGGATGTTGAGAAAGAAGAGATTGTGCTGCGCGGCTATGACCTGATTGAGCTTGCGCGGCAGGTGAAGTACATGGATATCGCAGCTCTGCTGCTTGATGGCGAACTGCCTTCACCGGAAGCACGACGCGCCTTGGAAGACAAAATTAAATCGGAATATGAGTTCCCCCAATCTGTGCTCGCTATCTTGCAGTTGCTTCCAGACCATGCGAACCTGATGGATGTTCTGCGCACTGGCATTTCGGCTATTGCCGCTTTCGATCCTGAGCTTGATGATCGTTCCCGTGAAGCGAATACCCGGAAAGCGATTCGTTTGCTCGCCAAAGTGCCGCAGATCCTAGCGAACGGATACCGGGCAACGGCGAGTCTGCCATTTATTGAGCCTCGTAAGGACTTGTCCTATACGGCAAACTTTTTATATATGATAACCGGGCATGTTCCGTCTCAGATGGAAGAAGAAGTGTTCGATCAGTCCTTAATCGTATACAGCGAGCATGAAATGCCGAACTCCACATTTGCAGCCCGGGTTATTGCTTCAACCCAAGCGGATATTTACGGTGCTTTGACAGGAGCAGTCGCCTCGTTAAAAGGCACCTTGCATGGCGGTGCGAATGAAGCGGTCATGCTCATGCTGCTTGAGGCAGGTTCAGCGGAACAACTTGAAGCGTTCATGCTGAAGAAATTGCAGCAGAAGCAGCGGATTATGGGCTTCGGACACCGGGTATATATGAAAAAGCCGGATCCGCGCGCCATTCTTATGAAAGAAGCGTTGGCAAACCTCTCGGCGGCTAAGTGTCAGCCTGAACGCTATGAAATGTGTGTCGCCGGGGAAAAAGTGATGGAACGGGAGAAACAGCTGTATCCGAATTTAGACTACTATGCCGCTCCGGTGTATCATTTGCTCGGCATACCGATAGCATGCTTTACACCAGTATTTCTCGCTGCCCGCACGATCGGAATCAGCGCTCATGTGATCGAACAACATGCAAACAATCGCCTTTACAGGCCGCGTGTTCTGTATAATGGGCCACGCGATTTGCATCCATCGCCCAAGGGGGATGAACATCGATGAGCGGTACCGAACACGCTTCTGTTAGAGAAAGAGAATTCGATCCATTGCTCGTCGCTATTGCGGATTACACGCTCGATTATGTGATAGAGAGTGATGAAGCTTATCGGATTGCTCAATATGTGCTGATGGATTCGCTTGGAACCGGGCTTTTGGCGCTTCGTTTTCCTGATTGCACCAAACTTTTGGGGCCGATTGTCCCAGGGGCTGATCTGCCTGGAGGCGCCAGGGTGCCAGGGACTAGACTTGAGCTCGACCCGGTTCAAGCCGCATTCAACATCGGATGCATGATCCGTTGGCTCGATTATAACGATACTTGGCTTGCAGCCGAATGGGGGCATCCTTCCGATAATTTGGGCAGCATCCTGGCAACTGCCGATTATCTCAGCCGCAGCCGAATAGCGGAGGGTAAAGCGCCGCTGCTTATGAAAGACGTTCTGACAATGGCGATTAAAGCGCATGAAATTCAAGGTGTTCTAGCTCTCGACAACAGTTTAAATCGGGTTGGGCTCGATCATGTGCATTTTGTGAAAATCGCTTCGACCGTTGTAGTCACTGCGATGTTAGGGGGGAACAAAGAGGAGCTCCTGAACGCGCTCTCCAACGCATGGATCGACGGCGCAAGCTTAAGAACTTACCGCCATGCCCCGAATACGGGGTCGCGTAAATCTTGGGCAGCCGGAGACGCCACAAGCCGAGCCGTGCGATTGGCGTTAATGGCAGTAGGCGGGGAAATGGGCTATGCCTCAGCCTTATCCGCGAAAAGCTGGGGGTTCCAAGATGTGTTATTTAAAGGCAAAGTTTTGACGTTAGGGCGAGCTCTAGGGTCATATGTGATGGAAAATATATTATTTAAAATTTCGTTTCCTGCTGAGTTTCATGCGCAAACCGCGGTGGAATGCGCATGTGATCTGCATCATTCGGTGATCGGGCGACTGGACGAGATCCACCAAATTACGCTGTTCACTCATCAATCAGCGATTCGCATCATCGACAAGCGGGGACCGCTGAAAAATCCGGCTGACCGTGATCATTGTCTGCAATACATGGTTGCGGTTGCTTTGCTTTTCGGGACATTAACCGCTGAGCACTACGAAGCAGAAGCGGCGAGCGATCCGAGAATAGACGCACTTAGGGAGAAAATGGTCGTACTAGAGGAGGATCAGTACAGTCATGATTACCTCGATCCCGAGAAACGCTCCATTGCTAACGGGATCGAGATTTCGTTCAAGGACGGGACGAAGACAGACAAAGTGGTCTGTGAATACCCGATTGGACATCGCAGACGCCGCGAGGAAGGGTTGCCGAAAATTGTTCAGAAATATGAATCCAACTTGCTTACCCGGTTTCCTCGGAAAAAGTCCGCGCAAATCCTGAAGCTCTCGCTGGATTACGATCGGCTTATTCAAATGCCTGTGCATGAATTTATGGCCCAATTTGTCATTTGAACGGAGGGGGAAGAATGTATGGCGTGGCTGGTCGAAAAGGAACCCAATCAAGCAGAGTTGGCTGCTGATTTCCGCAAGCTCGTGGAAGCGGGCCCCTTCGTGCAAATTCCCGGCGCTCATGACGGCATGGCAGCCAGAATAGCGAAGCAATGTCAGTTCCAAGCGATATATCTTTCCGGTGCGGCATTCACCGCCAGCCGGGGACTACCGGACTTAGGCATTATCTATTCCAACGAGGTCGCAGAACGTGCCCGTGAATTAATCCGCGCATCGGGACTCCCTCTGCTGGTTGATATCGATACCGGGTTTGGCGGTCCGTTGAATGTGGCCCGAACAGCCAAAGAAATGGTCGAGGCAAAGGTGGCTGCCGTTCAGATTGAAGATCAGGAAATGCCGAAAAAATGCGGGCATTTAAATGGCAAGAAGCTGGTATCGATCCAGGAAATGGTTCAGAAAATTCAAACGATCAAAGTAACCAGCCCGACTCTATTCATACTGGCTCGAACAGATGCCAGGAGCGTCGAAGGGATCGACGCTGCTATCGATCGAGCAAAGCATTATATCAGCGCGGGTGCGGATGGCATTTTTCCCGAAGCCTTGGAGAGCGAAGAAGAATATCAGTGTTTCGGCCGAGAGATCAAAGCGCCACTTTTAGCGAATATGACGGAATTCGGCAAGACGCCTTACTATACGGCTGAGCAATTCGAAAGCTGGGGATTTCGCATGGCCATCTATCCAGTGACTTCATTGCGCGTCGCTGCCAAAGCCTATGAACGCGTGTTCAATGAAATCAAGCAATCCGGGACGCAGAAGGATTCATTGGGAGACATGCAAACGCGGAAGGAACTGTATGACGCCATTCGTTATGAGGATTATGAAGATTTGGATGCGCGTATAGCCAAAACCTTACTGCCGGAGAAAGAGTAGCTGATCGCTGAAGGAGGAGGTTCTCATGCGGGAAAGTGTTATCGTCAGCGGGGCGCGAACGCCTTTCGGCAAATTCGGAGGCGCGTTGAAAGAAGCAAGAGCTGTAGAGCTGGGCGGAATTGCAATAAAAGAAGCTATTGCGCGTGCTTCGCTTGAAGCTGCCGATATCGATGAAGTGCTCATGGGCATGGTGCTGCAAGCGGGCGCCGGCCAAATTCCTTCCCGACAGGCGGCGAGACTTGCAGGGTTAAGCTGGCAGGTGACAACTGAGACGATAAACAAAGTATGCGCTTCCGGTATGCGGAGCGTGACGCTTGCGGATCAGATCATCCGTTCAGGCGATGCCGACACGATTGTGGCAGGCGGTATGGAAAGCATGAGCAACGCGCCGTATATGCTGCAAAGCGCGCGTTGGGGAGCACGTATGGGGAATCAGGAGATGGTTGATGCCATGGCGCATGACGGACTCCTGTGTGCATTCGAAAAAGTGCCGATGATCGTGCATGGCAGCCATGTGGCAGCTGAATTTGGAATCAGCCGCAGTGAGCAGGACGAGTGGGCGCTGCGCAGCCATCAACGCGCTATACAAGCGATTAACAAAGGCTTCATGGCAGAAGAAATCGGTTCGGTCCCAATAAGCAGAGTGGGAGGCACTGTAGAAATCATTAGCGATGAAGCGGCGCGGCCAGACACGAGCCTCGAAAAACTTGCCGCTTTGACTCCTTTGCATGCTTCGGATGGGACAATAACGGCGGGCAACGCCCCAGGCGTGAATGACGGGGCTGCGGCATTGTCGATCATGTCCTTGGATAAAGCGCGGTCTGCAGGGGTATGTCCGTTAGCTGTTATTCTCGGTCATACATCCGTTGGAGACAGAGCGCCTTATATTGCGACTACACCAGCACTCGCTATTCAGAAACTATTAAAGATAACGTCTATGAAGCTGAGCCAGATTGACCGGTTTGAAGTCAATGAAGCTTTCGCTGCCGTACCCTTAATCTGCGGAAAGCTGCTCGGTTGGGATGCCGAAAGGGTAAATGTGAATGGCGGCGCTGTTGCGCTTGGCCATCCTATTGCTGCCAGCGGAACAAGAATCATATTAACGCTCATCCACGAACTGCGCAGGATCGGAGGCGGTTATGGGATCGCAGCGATATGCAGCGGCGCCGCGCAGGGGGATGCCATTCTTTTGCGTGTGGACGTATAAGGAGGATCATCCAAATGGACATACGAACTATCATGGTTGTAGGCGCAGGGCAAATGGGCAGCGGCATCGCGCAAGTTGCCGCAGCGGCTGGTGTCAAGGTGCTGCTGCATGATCTTTCCCCCGAATCCGTCACCAAGGGGGTAGCCGCGATAACCAATCATCTAGCCCGGAGTGTTGAGAGCGGGAAGCTTTCGGAGGAAAGGAAAACGAGTATCCTTAGCTGCATTGAGCCCTCGGAGTATTTGGAACAAGCGGATCAGACTGATTTTATTATTGAAGCGATATCGGAAAATAGGGAGCAGAAAGCGTCCCTTTTTCAAAAGTTGGACGTCATTTGTCCACCCTCGGTCCTATTCGCAACGAATACGTCCGCGCTTCCTATCACCGAACTTGCGGCTGTGACTGGCAGATCTACACAGGTCATCGGGATGCATTTCATGAACCCAGTGCCCGTAATACCACTGGTTGAAGTGATCAGGGGCTTGGAAACGTCACAGGAAACGTTTGAAGCTGTCTTCGGCCTTGCCAAGAAATGGGGAAAAACGCCGGTGGAGGTGAACGACTTCCCCGGTTTTGTTTCGAATCGAATCTTGATGCCTATGATTAATGAAGCCGTGTATGCCGTTTATGAAGGGGTTGCTTCGGTGGAAGCGGTGGATACCGTAATGAAGTTAGGCATGCGTCATCCGATGGGACCGCTGGAGCTTGCCGACTTTATCGGGCTCGATACCTGCCTCTCAATTATGGATATTTTATATGAAGGTTTTAAAGATTCGAAGTACCGTCCATGTCCACTGCTGCGCAAATACGTAAAAGCCGGACGTTTAGGGCGCAAATCCGGTCGGGGATTTTATGCCTATAACTTTGAAAAGAATGAAAAAAACAGTTACACAGTTTGAAAGAGGGGAATATAGTAACTGTATCAGTAAGCCGTGAACAGAGTGGAGGCTGATACATGAATGAAAGAACCTTATATTTATTTGATGGCATAAATAAAAGCTCCGTGAAAACAGTTATTGAACATATATTCAAAATTAATCAATTTGATGATGACAAGGATAAGAAAGAGAAAGAGTATAAGCGTGCTCCCATCGACTTAATCATAAATAGTAACGGTGGCAGCGTGTACGACGGGCTTGGCCTTATTAATGTAATTGATAACAGCAAGACACCCGTTCATACGTATGTGTTCGGACTCGCAGCGAGTATGAGCCTATTGATCGCCGCGAGCGGTCATAAGCGGTATGCAGGCCGATTAAGCACGTTTATGTATCATTCGGTTTCCAATCACATTGGTGGACATATGGAGCATTTAAAAAATAGGCTGGATGAAACGCAAAGACTGCAGCAAGTATATGATCAATATTTGTTATCGAAAAGTAAATTTCAGCTAGAGGATTTGGTCAACGTTCAGGAACATCAGCGTGATTGGTTTATTAATCCAGAGGATGCTTTATCTCTTGGCATCATTGATGAAATTATTTAATAAGGAGAAAGCTTGAGCAATCAAGCTTTTTTTGTTGCTCATTTGACAGTAATTGTTGTCTAACATATAATTGTTGTAACAACTAATTTTTGCGAAAGAAGGACGAAGTCATGAAGACAACCGGCAGCCATTTAGACCATTCCATTGGTTTCAATATGGGGCTGACTTATCGCAAACTTTCGAACTTGCTGCAGCAGCGTCTGAAGGTGTATGACATTACGCCCGAACAGTGGTCGGTTCTGTATCAGATCGACAAGGCGGATGGTTTGATGCAGAAAGAGATTGCCGAGCGTGTTGGGAAAGACAGACCTACGACAACAAGGATTCTTGATCAATTGGAAGGCAAGGGGTATGTCTATAAGAAAACGGGAGAGAATGATCGTCGTTCATTCCTGGTTTATATCACGGATAAAGGCAGTTCATTGATGCAAGAGACGATTCCGATCGAACAGAAAGTCATTACAGACGTCAGGCAATGCATGTCGAATGAGGAATATAACCTGTTAATGAACCTTCTTATTCGCGTTAGCAACCAGGTGAGTGAACTTACAGAAACAGAATAGGAGAAAACATCATGCACAGTCAGGAAATACACAAACTATGGACGAGATCGTTTATTAGCTTAACGATAGGCTCGTTTCTTTTATTTTTAAATTTACAAATGTTACTTTCCTCATTTCCGGCCTTTGTCAAAGAAAACTTTCACGCTGGAGACTTAACGGTAAGTCTAGTTACCAGTGTATTTGCTTTATCCGCAATTGCCACGCGCTTTCTAACCGCTGTACTGATTCGCAAAGTGCAGCGTAAAGTCATTCTGTATATAGGGTTGTTGGTAGCCGCTATTGTTACAGGTTTGTATGTATGGGCAGATTCGGTAGGCTCGCTGCTTGTTATGCGTGTGGGTTATGGAATAGGGTTCGGTATGGCGAGTACAATTATTCCTACTCTTGTCTCACAAATTATTCCGGGAAGAAGGATGGGGGAGGGCATCGGTTATTTTGGTCTTTCGACGAGTCTGGCGATGTCCATGGGGCCGATGATCGGCTTGAATGTGATGAAACAATTCGGATTTTCTACGCTTACTGTGATAGGTTCGTTCACCTTGTTGATCATTTTTCCCCTTCTGTTGCTAACGCGTTCGATTCCACCTGAGCCAAGAAAAGAGGTTTCTTCCGTCAAAACGGATGGAAAGCAACCATCGTTTAGTGCCAAGTTAATCGCGCCTGCACTGTTAAATGTGCTTTTGTCGGTCACTTACAGCGGTTTATTGAGCTTTATAGCTTTGTTTGGCGAAGCAGTTCATATCGAACAGGTTGGCCTCTTCTTCATGTTCAATGCCATCACCATTATTATGATTCGTCCTATATCGGGTAAGCTATTCGATAAAAAGGGGCATGGCGCTGTTCTGATTCCGGCAGCAATTAGTGTAGTTGCAAGTATGATCATTCTCTCTTTTGCAACTTCAATGCCAATGCTGATCTTATCGGCACTGCTTTATGGCTTGGGCTTCGGCGCTATCCAACCGACCATCCAAGCATGGATGCTGCGATCAACGCCACAAGAGCAGCATGGCATGGCCAACAGTATGTTTTATAATTCTACGGATCTAGGTGTTGCCTTAGGTGCGCTTCTGCTTGGCGCCATCTCATCCCTGTACGGATATGCCATGATGTACCGTTATTCGGCAGGTTTCATGGTATTGTTCCTTGTGTGTTATGTTTGCATTCAATTTGCCGGAGGCAAACGACCTGCAAAAATGACAAGCCAGCCCAATCGAACGGGATGTAGTTGAAACCAAACTTAGACTCGAGCGTATAGTATGGGGCGAAAGTGTACAAACTTTCATATTAACCATACAACTGGAGGGTCACAACGTTATGTTTAAAAAATTAGTCATGCTGCTGATGGCAAGCATGCTGGTGTTTGCGATTACGATGCCAACGCTGGTTGAAGCAAAATCTTCCTACAAAGCGCCGCGCAAAAGCTACACGCCTACAGAACAGCAAAAAGCGCCTGCCAATAACGTTTCCAAAAATGAACCAAGTTCCTCTACCGCCAAAACGCCAGGAGCGACAACGCCTGTCAAAAAACCTGGATTTTTTAGCGGGGGCCTTATGAGAGGATTGCTTATCGGAGGAATGGCCGGCCTCCTGTTCGGAGGGTTATTTGGCGGCATGGGAGCACTGGGCAATATACTAGGTCTATTAGTCAATGTGCTAGCTATCGTTATTTTGATTGTTGTCATCATGAAGATCGTTTCATTCTTCAAGCAACGCAGAAACCGGGATCCGAAGAGGTATTAATATGCGCCTCAGCGAACAAGAAATCATTAACGCTATCTGCTTGCATATGGCAGAGCGCAAACGGCTTCAACCAACGGATGTGGATGTTGAAATGATGTGGGACGAAGATTTAGGCTTTTCTGCAGAAATTTTTGCAGAGGGACGCAGTCAAATCCTTACACAAGCCAATCTGCTTGAAGCCATCGTGCAATATGTGTACAACCAATACGAGACTCGTGTATTTTGGGATCAAATCCAGCTTGCATTGGACGAAGAAATCGTTGCTGACATCGCCGTTTAGCTGCCCCAATAGAACCACTTTTCACCACTGGCCAGGTCCATGGGGGAAAGTGGTTTTTTGTGTGGTGGATACGTGAAAAAATACACAGATGATTTGTGAGTAATGATACGGAATGTATCGGATGGTGTGCGCTATAATCACAAAGGTGATCGATCAATTAGAAGGTAGAGGAGGAAAGCTTCCCTTATTGTACTTGGCTTGTTTGAATTCATATATTTGGAGGTTATTATCAATGAAAAAGTTGTTGTCCACAATCAAAAGAAATCAGACTCAAAAAGTTATTGCTTCAACCCTTGCGGCTATGCTTATCCTTATTCCACATACAGCTCATGTTGTTCATGCGGATCCTGCTTCAGATGTGATTTCTTTAGAAAGCTCCAGTTATTCAATCTTGGAATCAGGGGGCTCCATTTATTTGACCGTTACACGATCGAATCCATCTGACAAAGAAGTTAGCGTTCGTTATGACACGGGTGACGGATCAGCAATCAGCGGTTTCGATTATGCGATGCAATCAAGATAACGATCCGATCATTGGCCGCAAAGCCAAGCTTCAGTTCGAAGCTGCTTCTTATACAGTCAATGAAAACGATGGAACGGTTAATGTTGAGCTTGTTCGTTCAGGTAGTAACGCTGGAAGAGCAACTGTGGCATATAATGCCGTTAGCGGAACTGCTCATGAAGGAAGCGATTATGTGGAAGCCTCTGGCACGGTAACTTTTGAAGATGGAGAAACCAATAAAACGATTCAAGTGGAAATCATTGATGACAAAAGAATGGAGCCGCAGAAGAAGTTTGTCCTGAAACTTTCAAACCCAAGTGGAGCATCGCTCGGCACAATGTCTGCAACAGACATAATCATCAAAGATGATGACAGAATCATGAGATTTCCTGTCCCGGGTACCAATGAGCTCCCGAATTCTTACTAATTTCTATGCTAAGAGACAACTGTCATAAACAGTTTGTCTCTTTTCGTGCATTTTTCTTCTTTTTGTCAGTGAATACGTTTCATGTTACAGTAGGTAGATGTTGAAGTCCTTATGACTGGGGATAGAAAGTATGAAACAATTGCACAGGCTGTATTACTTGGGTATGGCACTAGCGATAGCGCTAATTATCGTTGGAGAATTGGTATGGCTGCCGGATCCGATCCGGTTCGGAAGAGGACTCTATTGGATTGATGCGCTTGATTTTCTGGTGTATGTGCTGGCGCTTGTTCCGCTTATTTGGATCGTTACTTCTGCCGTCATGTTGTTTAGAAAAGGAAAAGCTCCCCGAATAGATTTTTCATTTTGGTCAAAAATTAGAGCAGGCGCTGTTTTCATTGTCGGCTTGATTGCGATGATCATCATTCTTACGATACCGAAGCAGCTGCCGTTTTCTGTGAGCGCACTCGCCCTGTCATGGTTATTAGTGTTTATAGATTTGTTTTTTAGTGAGTGCAAAGTGCGAAAGGTTCCATATAGAAGTATATCCGCATTTGTTTTAACCGTCGGTGTGCTGCTCGGTTTATTCTGCCCGACCGGTTATTTGGTCACCTATCCGGGAATTACGCTTAATATGAACCGGTATGCCCAAATACAAGGCGGGAGTCAGCATGGAGACATTTCAGGCGTGCTCGTTTTTGACCGTCCTGCATTCCCAGTAGACTGGGTGTACGCCAAATTATTTCCTCATTATTCTATCGAAGTTAATCGTATGGGTATTTCAATCGGTGAGTACAACCAGGAAGTGCACACAGAGAAAGTGGATGCAAACGCCGCGGGAAGCGCTATTGCCTTGCAAAAGCTGGGCAGAGGGAAGGGAATTACTTCGACCGGCATCCTTGTCACAGGAATTGTAAAAAATAGTCCGGCTGAAGGTATCCTGCAGCGAGGTGATGTGATTGCGTCAGTTAGCGGACAAACGGTTACAAACGTTCGAGAATTGAGTGCCCGCATGGGTACAGCTAAACCTGGCGATCAAGTGGACATCGGGTTGCTGCGGGAAGGTAAACCAATTTCGTTGAAGATGGGGACACGCGCCTCTACGGATGATCCGAACCGGGCTGCGCTTGGGATCTATATTAGTAATCAATTGCAATACGACATTCCCGAGACTGTGAATTATCATAATTATTTGCTTCACGAAGGCGGTCCGTCACACGGAGCGATGCTTGCGCTTACGTTGATCGACCAGCTCACACCTTCCGGTATTTTGAATGGTCATCAGGTTGCAGGGACGGGGACTATAGAACCTGACGGTTCCGTCGGACCTGTTGGAGGGCTGGAACAGAAAGCCTATACGGTCAGCAGGACAGAGGCAGATGTGTTTTTCGTACCCGCTCAAAATGAAGATGAGGCTAGGAAGGGAGCACCCGATCTACAGATTGTACCTGTCCAAACGTTAGATGATATGCTCATTTGGTTGAGGGAGCATCCAAAACAAACTTCATGAACACTTACAAAAAGAGCCATCCGCTCAAATCCGCAGATGGCTCTTTTTTGTTTATTTTTCTTTGTTTTCGTCCAAGACAATTTTCCAGGCTTGGCCGATTGGCGGAAGGCTTTTGGTCAACATAGGCTTGTAGAAGCCGATGACTTGGGCACCTTTGACGAGTGCGCTTTTCTCTATTTTCTCGCCATCCTGACGAATCAAAACGGTGTCATCCGAGAGCTGCAAAACGACTTCACTAGGCGAAGTATCGCTTAATCCAGTACCCTTGATCAGGAGGCTAGTTTTACCGCTATCGTCATTACGAACCTCTGCAATTTCACCTGCAGTGCCAATGAGATCGGATTGAAGCTTCGCATCCAGAACCGTGATCCGCGAGGTAGGCGTTTGCGGCGGCAAACTCATGGTTGCAATCATGGAATGTTCAGCGGAGACGGTCAACCCGATATGAAGGTCGGAGAGACTGAGTTTCGTATCGTCGAGCATGCGATAGACCGTATCCTTGCCCACATTCAGCACAATGCCATCGGTCCCAATGCCTTGAATATGAATCAAACCTTGGTCGCCTGACGTTGTGATCGAAGTAATGACGCCGGTAACTTGGATTTTCTTTTGTTGTTCGTCTGTGGAGATAGATAGGGAGTTACCTTGCGTCGTAACCGATCCATGCAGCACTTTGTTAACAAAGGAAGCAGGTACGTAGAGTTTGCTATCCAACAGAACAGGAGCTGTGCCGAGAGTTGTGTACATTTTGTTGATGGTATAGCGGTCTTCACCTGTTTTCACTGTTGTAAAGATGTTCCTTTTATTTAAATCCACAGATAAGCTTTCTGGATTCCACGCCAGTGTAAAGCCTAAGCCTTCTGCAACGGCACGAAGCGGCAGCATGGGTTCAGTGCCAGTCGATGGCGATGGCTGGTAACCATGCTCAGCGAGCGTTTCGCCATTCATTTGTATCGAAATGGATGATTGTTCTGCAGCGTTCAGGGATTCATTGGATTCCGCGTAGGCTGCCCCAGTGGACATCATTGTGGAGAGGACAAGCAAGGAAAGGCTTTTTTTCATGATTTGATTCATCGTTGTAATTCCTTTCTGTATGTAGAGTTGTATGCTGTTCATAATCACTAACGGATGAAGCTTAGTATTTGTTGCAAGGACCAGAATAATGAAAATATTTCGTGATGAATGACCGATACTTGAAATAGAAAAGACTCTGTCGCAGTGATGCGAACAGAGTCTTTAGCAGAAACGGCTAACGTGAGAATGAATTAACGCTTGGCTTCCGTAAAAATTTGAAAAGGTATGCCGTACTTGTCCGTGATCGTTCCATAGGCCGGACTGAAAGAAGTTTCTTGCAGCGGCATGGTCACCTGTCCGCCTTGCTGCAAAGCTTCAAAAATTTGTTTCGCTTTCTCTGCATCGCTTAGCGTAATACAAATCGTAACATGATCTCCCTTGTTATAAGGTGCACCAGGGAAAGTGTCGCTAAACATGAGATCGGATTCGCCAACTTTTAACAAGGCATGCGCAATAAGCTGTTTGGCATCTGCGGATAAAGGGAATTCAGGGTTTTCCGGCATGTCTCCAAACGTTGTGCTGAACAGAACTTTAGCATCTAGCGCCGTTTCATAAAACTGAATAGCTTCCTTCGCATTGCCTTCCATGATTAAGTAGGGGATTAAACGTAAAGTCATTATCCACAGCTCCTTTGATTAACTAGTTACTTACTTATTTAGTATACAATAAGGAACATACGTTTGCAATTTATGCATTCTATATTTACAAAAAAATGATATTCATGATGTTTAGTAGTGGACTTGTCAATGCTTCATCGTTTGTCGTTCTCGTTTATTCAAAATTTCTTAAGCTAAATGCCAAAAGCGAATAAAGCCTGTCTAAACGCAAACGATTAGACAGGCTGGATAAACTCAAACCTCTTTTTAAAATACTTTTGTTGTCCAGGATTCACAATTCCATGTGTCTGTTACGACATCACGATAAAATTCCGGTTCATGGGAAATGAGCAGGATGCTGCCTTTATAGGCTTTGAGGGCGCGCTTCAGCTCATCCTTGGCATCCACGTCCAGGTGATTGGTAGGCTCATCGAGCACGAGCAGATTCGTTTCGCGATTGATCAGCTTACAGAGACGCACCTTTGCTTTCTCACCGCCACTCAACACGGCAATCTTGCTCTCGATATGCTTGGTTGTGAGTCCACATTTGGCAAGAGCCGCGCGTACTTCGAATTGCGAGTAGGAAGGGAATTCGTTCCATACTTCCTCGATGCAGGAATTGTAATTGGCATCCTTCATTTCCTGTTGGAAATAGCCGATATGCTGGTTTTCACCTAGCTGTACGGAGCCGGAAAGCGCCTTGATCTCACCCAAAATACTCCGCAACAGCGTCGTTTTACCGATCCCGTTGGCACCGACTAGAGCGATCTTCTGACCGCGCTCCATTCGGAGGTTAAGCGGTCTTGACAGCGGCTCTTCATACCCGATGACGAGATCCGTAGCTTCAAAAATCAGCTTGCCGGACGTTCTCGCCTCTTTGAAATTGAACTGCGGCTTCGGTTTTTCCTTCGCAAGCTCGATGACATCCATCTTGTCGAGCTTCTTTTGTCTGGACATCGCCATGTTCCGCGTCGCGACACTTGCTTTGTTCCGGGCTACGAAATCTTTCAAATCCGCAATTTCCTGCTGCTGGCGCTTGTACGCCGATTCAAGCTGCTGCTTTTTCATTTCATGGACTTGCATGAAATAATCGTAATCGCCAACATAGCGGTTAAGCTCCTGATTCTCCATATGGTAGATCAGGTTAATTACGCTGTTCAGGAATGGAATATCGTGCGAAATGAGAATGAAGGCATTCTCATATTCTTGCAGGTAACGTTTCAACCATTCGATATGCTGCTCATCGAGATAGTTCGTCGGCTCGTCAAGGAGGAGGATGTCCGGCTTTTCAAGCAGCAGTTTCGCCAGCAGTACCTTTGTCCGCTGGCCGCCGCTAAGCTCGTTTACGTCTTTATCCAGCCCGATATCAGTTAGTCCAAGACCTCGAGCCGTTTCTTCAATTTTGGCATCGATCATGTAGAAATCCTGATTCGTTAAGGTATCCTGAATCGTTCCGACATCTTCAAGGAGCGCCTCAAGTTCTTCCGGCGATACGTCGCCCATCTTGGCGTACATGTCGTTCATTTCTTGTTCCATATCGAACAGGTATTGAAAGGCTCCCTTCAAGACGTCGCGGATGGATAAACCTTTGCTCAGTACCGCGTGCTGATCGAGATAGCCAACGCGCATGCGTTTGGACCATTCGACTTTGCCGTCATCCGGTTGAAGCTTGCCTGTAATAATGTTCATAAATGTGGACTTACCCTCGCCATTAGCCCCAATAAGCCCGATGTGCTCGCCTTTGAGGAGGCGGAAGGATACGTCGTTGAAGATCGCGCGATCTCCGAAACCATGACTTAATCGTTCTACGTTTAATATACTCATGCATGACACCTTTTCTTTTAAACTTTTTACTCGTTTTATTATAAGCGCTAAGGTGCAGACAACTCAATCGTAAAAATGTTGAAGCGCGGAACCCGGCAACCTACAAACGAAATACCCCCCTAGCAGCTCAGACAAAGGACTCGAGCTGCTAGGGGGGTAAATTCAGCGATGCGATTGTTGATACGGATAACCGGGATAGGGAAGAGGGCGCTGCGACTGCGAGCCAAAACTTTGATTCTGATAGTAAGGCGCTTGATGGATCGGATCCCGTTGCATTTCTCGCACTGGCTGTGCGCTTTGCTGCCTGTCGTGCGGTTCAAAGCGAGTTTGCTTGTTTTTGCAGTTGCTTGGCGGCCCAATGACGACGGTTTCTGTAATTGGAGCAAAGGCTTGTTTGACAGCCGCTTCATTGAGGCAATAGGTATGGGCTAATACACTGGCCGGTGTCAGCCTGAAAATATCGGATCCAAAGATGGCTTCAGGCACAGGCGCATCAAAGATGGCGAGCAGATGGGTATCATCTACAGAGGCAATCTCATAATGCCACCACCCTTGGGGTACATTCGCAACTTGCCCGGGAGTTATCGGGAAGTTGAGAAGCTCTTTTGTAAATGGATTGATTAACGAGACAACAGCGGCGCCGGCAATACAATAAACGAGCTCAGAGGCATTTTGATGGATATGAGGTTCGACTACCCCGCCAGTGCTTAAGTAAATATCCAGTAATGAGGTGTTGCCTAATGTGTTGAGTTGGTGAATGGACAGCTCATTAATCGTATTTCGGTTATTTTTCTTGTAAAACACCGTATTGTTCAAATCATATGTGAACTGCGCGTTTGGTGAGGTGTAATCCATATAGGAAGTCGCCATGCGGAAATTCCTGCCCTTCAGATGAAATTAGAATCCAATAAGGTATCCTATGTGTTCGCCTATAGAAGGGTGTTTGTGAAACTTGGATTAAGATGAACTTACCATGTTTGACGCAGCGTAAACAAATCGCGCAGCTCCTCGTTCGAGAGTTCCGTAATCCAGCCTTCAGAGGTTGAGATGACGTTCTCACTGAGGCTCATCTTGCTTTCAAGCATCTCGTCAATCCGCTCCTCCAAGGTGCCAAGAGAGATGTACTTATGCACTTGTACATTGCGAGTTTGTCCCATCCGGTAGGCACGATCTGTGGCCTGATTCTCTACGGCAGGGTTCCACCAGCGGTCGAAATGAAAGACATGGTTGGCTGCGGTCAAATTGAGTCCGACCCCGCCAGCTTTCAGCGATAACACAAAAATTCCGGGACTCGAAGCTTCTGATGACTGGAATGTATCAATCATCTTGTCGCGTTCTGTTTTAGGCGTGCTGCCGTTGAGGTACAGCACATTCTCGCCTCGATGGGCTTGCAAAATGTCAGCAATGAGACGACCCATGCCAACGTATTGAGTGAAAATCAGGCAGGAATCGCCTTCGTCCCGAAGCTCGCTGACCATTGCAACTAAACGCTCCAGCTTTGCTGATCTTGTGATGAATGCTTCTCGATTGTCTTCGGATCGCAAAGCGTCCTCCGATAGGCCTGCCTCCTTCGTGAGCAGCACAGGATGGTTGCAAAGCTGTTTCAGCTGGGTTAAGGCAGCTAGAATCGCGCCTTTGCGCTCCATGCCTTCCAGCTTTTGCATACGGGCCATGAGGTCCTTGACGGCCTGCTCATAGAGCGCTCCTTGCTCGGCGGTCAAGTTGATATAGACTTTCATCTCCAGCTTATCCGGCAAATCGAGCTGAATCGCGGGATCTTTCTTTTTTCTGCGCAGCATAAAAGGCTTGACCAGCTTCTGGAGCTGCGCGGTTCGCTCCTCGTCATGGTGCTTCTCAATCGGATTCGCGAACCGATGCTGAAACCCGCGCTGGTTCCCCAGGTAACCGGGATTAAGGAAATCATAAATCGACCAGAGCTCGGAAAGACGGTTCTCAATGGGTGTTCCTGTCAACGCTATGCGGTGCTTTGCCTGGAAGGATCGTACAGCGCCCGATTGCTTGTTTTGGGCATTCTTGATGTTCTGGGCTTCGTCCAGACAGAGGGAGCTCCACATGATTTCTTGTAGGTTGTCTTGATCTAGCAGTGCCGTCGTATAAGAGGTAATCACAACATCCACATCTGACAAAGCCGCTGTGAAAGGCTCGCCGCTTAAGCGTCCCTTGCCATAATGAAGATGAACCCTCAAGTCGGGAGCGAAGCGGGCGATTTCCTTCTGCCAGTTGCCCAGTACGGATGTGGGGCAGACGAGCAGGGCAGGATGCTCCGATTCTTCGCGATGATGCAGTAAGTAGGTGATGAATTGTATCGTTTTCCCAAGGCCCATGTCATCGGCTAAACAGGCGCCAAGCCCGTTTTGTCTCAGGAAGCTCAACCACGTGAACCCTTCCACTTGATAGCCGCGCAGTTCCGCATGAAGCCCTTTGGGTACGTCAAGCACTTTCAATTCCGAAGGCTGTCCAAGCTGACGCAGCAGCGCTAACAGGTGAGCATTCAGTTCGACTTCCAGTTTCAGCCGTTGCTCGCTTTCAGCATCTTCTTCCTCGGATGGGTTATCGTTCAGCGGCTTGCTTTTCTCCAGTTCAGTTAATAAATGCAGTTGAATAACATCCTGTAAGGACAAGCCATCTTCCGGATTCACGCTTGCCATGAGCTTACGGATCTGCTCCATGAGAGCCGGATCCAAGTAAACCCATTGTCCGCGAAAGCGAATAAGCCGTTCATTGCGGCTGAGCAGACTCGCGAATTCGGCTTCGCTCAGGTCCGTATCGCCAATGGCAATGCGCCAGTCGAAGTCTACCAAAGCGTTCAGGCCAAAGAGCGACTGGTTTTTCCCGCCGGCGCCTGGGGATACCCGCGCGCTTAACCGCGGTTTGCGTTTCGAAGCCGCTTCCCACCAGCTGGGCAGCATGACACTCCAGCCGTCGTTCAACAATTGGCGGCTTGCTGTTGTCAGGAATGTCCAAGCGGCTTCGTCGCTTAATGGCTTGGCAAAGAGCTCGCCACCGCTGTTCCAGTCAGGCAGGACCGCCTGTAGTCTAGTTGCCCAGCCCAGAGAACGCTCCTGAATATATGGACTCCAATCAGCAGCCCAAGTGCCGGAAGCCAGCCCGGAAGCGGTAAGGCGAATCGGCTTGAGTACCGCTGCTTCATGCTTATCCTGAAGTACCAAGCGTAGCCGCCAGTTTTCTTCGATCTCATCAGGCTCCATCAACTGCAGAGCAGGGCGGAAGGGAGCCATATCAGGCCGCCAGCCCAGTGCAACGAGCCATTCTTCTTCCGAGTAGGCGTCAGACGATAGGGCCGCTGCCGCTTTTGCCTCCTGGAATAACGCAGGATATTCCCGGCGAAGATCCGAAAGGGCCGCATCACTTGCATAATGCTCCGCTGAAACCACAGCGGAGAAGGCGGCGCGCAATCCTGATAGATCTTCGCCTAAACCAGCCGAGCTGCTTACCTTTTCCCAATCAAGCTTCTGCAGAGCATCCGACTCGGCATCCCAAGTCCATTGCAGCTTGCCATTTCGGAAAGCTTGGTAGCTTGGCGCGTAACGACCTTCTATTGCTTCTTGATAGAGTACTTTCGCAACCTGGAGTATAGTCTTAGCCGCTTCGTTGCCGCCAGCCCAGCTAAGGACGTCCATGAATAGCGGCTCAGCAAAGAAAGGGAGCACCATCTCCGCTGGCAGGATCGTGACTGTGATTTCACCCGCTTGCTGCACGTCCAGTACGGTTCCATAGAAGGATGGCTCGTGCCACGCGAACAAAACCTTTCGGAATTTATCGCCTGATACATCGCGTCCGTCCTGTTGTCCCCAAAGTAATGCATCTCCGCTCTCGGTTAAATTTACAAATAACGTCATCTCATACAAAAGTGCGTTCATGCTAACAGCTTTCCTTTCTTCAGCTCTTCATGCAGCGCTCGCAGACGGCTATGGCGTTCCGCAAAGCCTGCCAAGAAGATTTCCCAGCGCCCGGCTTGCTTCATCCTTTTATATACCTTCTCCAGTCGTTTAAGCAGCTTGACCGCCAATTTATAATCATGCCTGTTTTTTAAGGAAACATAATGGTCCACAGCTTGATGGTAGTAGGGGAGAAGCAAGTGTGGAGATTCTTTTTCGATTGGCTGCAAAACGCTAACCCGATGGTAGAGCGGATCATGTCCTTGGACGATTTGCATCTCTACCCAAATCTTCCATTTTCTTTGTTCGTACACCAATTCCTCAATGGGCTTCAAAGAATGAGGAAGCATCTCCTCCAGAATCCGCCATAAGATTTCCTCCGCCTCAGGAAAGTGTTCAATGACCCTTTTCCAATAACCCAAGTAAGCATTGAGGTCATTCGCCTTTTTGCCAGAGAAATAAGGTGCCGAGTTTTGTAACCAATACAGGAGATCTTCCCCATTTTGAGTTTCATCGAGATGGTCAAGGAAAGGCATAAACAGAGCAACCGGCGCTTCTTTCAATGTACCGCTCTCTTCTAAAGCCTTCCAAGCATCCCTGCTCCTGGACGCTTGCAAATGCATGAATGCCATAGCGGCTTTAAGCGAAGGGGAAGAAGAGTCACTTAACAACTGTTTCAGAGCGTCCATTTCGACTGTTAGCCATTGTTCAACTTCGGGATGACCGGTTACCCCTATTTTCCACAGCTTCGTATATACGCCATAACTCTGGTACGTATGCCGTAATTCTTCAGCCATTTGCTGTCTTAAATAGCTTAACGTTTGTGCGAAGCGCTCACTTGACTGAGTCAAACGGAATGCAGCTGAATGTTGTTTCAGCCAAGCTTGAATCTCATCGTATAACCGGTACACAAAGGAAGAGGAAAAGTAACTTACGCCACCTTGTGCGTGCTGCTCTTTTATTTTCCTAAGGATAAATAACTCTTGATGCAGATCAAAATAGATGCGGTCGGTATCCGTAAAAGGAAGCGAGATCTTCCGAAGGGATTGCAAATGATTGCGCAGCATATCCGAATAATAGCCTTGATCATAGGAAGGCTTAATGGAGGACGTGAAAATATGCAAAAATTGGTGCCAGCCGGTTACATCCTTAGCAGGTAATTGCATGAGATCCTGCTCCGCGGTGGAAATAGTTGTGGATCTTTTGAGATAATGTTTGGCGTTTACAATTTGTGAAACGGGGTAACCCATCCGATCTGCAAGTTCCATCAACACGGCTGCCATGTGTTTGCATGAGGTGTGGACCGGACACGAACAGCGGCTTGACTGAATCTTCTCCAAAGTGAGAGTGATGCTATAGTCCTCCGAACCGTCTACTTTCGCTAGAACTGTTCGGTTATCTGACAGGGACAGCGAGGCTACCCGTTGTTGTTTATAGTAAGTAAACCCTCGGCTGAGTGTAACTTCATTGAAGGTTACTGATATGGCTTCAAGCAGCTTCAGCCATTGTTCATCGTTTAATACGGGAAGAGTCATTGGAACGCTCCTTGGTAAAAATGAAAGAATGCTAACACATCTATTATAGTGCCGGAAGTCAATAAATACGATAGGTTCCAATATTTCAATTGACAGATAGAAGGACGAGTGGTAAATTTTAGGATAATTCATATATAAATCATAGGAATAATACGAATTAACCTATATCAACACGAAGCGTTGCAAGGAGAACGAAGTTAAGAGGAGGGAGGCGCCGAAGGGAGGAAAAACCTCAGCTTTTCATATTTTTTTGGCTTGATCATCAAATATAGAACATTTAACCTCAGAAGGAGTGATTGATTGTAATGAGATTTTTTAAGCGGTCATACCGATCCACCTTATTTTCTGTTTTCATAGCACTGGTGCTTCTCCTTTCGGCTTGCGCTTCGTCGATTTCCACTCCGCCGGCAACGCCGACGGCCGCAGCTTCTCCGCCTGCTGCGGAAGCTGCGAAGGGACAGAGCGGCAACGCCCAAGCAGAAAAAATTCTCTACGTCGCCACAGTGAATCCGCCCGCAAGCGTCAACCAAATAAACACTCAAAGCGACGGAGCATCCGCTGTCGTTTACAGCTTGTATAACGATTCATTAATGGATGTTAATGATAAGCTTGAGTTTTTACCGAAAATCGCCCAGTCCGTTGAAACGAAAGACAACCAGACGTATACCGTCAAATTGAACCCTGCAGCCAAGTGGAACGACGGTCAGCCTTTCACGGCGGCAGATGTTGAATTTACATTGAGAACCGCCTTGCATGCGAAGGTCGACACCAATTTTACCTTCAATTTTATTGAAGGCTTGAATGCCGCAGGAAAGCTGGACGAGGGTAAAACAGACATTAGCGGCCTGAACATCATCGATGACAAAACCTTTGAAATCCGAACGAAGACGCCCGTCGATCCGCTCGTGTTCAAAGAACGGTTCGCGACGAAGATTTATTTTCTGCCTAAGCACATTTTGAAGGATATCCCGCCTGAGCAAATCAATACAAACCCATACTTTCAAAATCCGGAAGTGACAATCGGCGCATTTAAATTGAGTAAATTCGTCAAAGGTTCCTACACAGAACTTTCGAAAAACACGAATTATTATTTAGGCGTGCCTAAGCTTGATAAAATTTTCGTTAAGGTACTGCCAGCCACAAACCTGGTCGCCCAACTTCAAACAGGCGAAATTCATATGAATTCCCTGCCTTTCGGACTTATTCCTATTACCGATTATGAGAAAGTGAAGGGTTTACCGAACATCGATGTGACAACGTCCGAACCTACGGAGCCCGTTGAACTGTTTTTCAATACGGAGAAAATTCCTGAAAAAGCTCGTCAGGCCATCGCCTATGCGCTTAATCGCAAACTTATTGTGGAACAGTTGTTGAAAGGGCAGGGAGAAGTCGTTGATGGGGCGTTGCCCCCCACGCATCCCTATGCCAATACAAAGATTGAATCGTATACTTACGATCCTGAAAAAGCGAAGAAGCTGCTGCAGGAAGCAAAGTGGGACTTCAGCAAGCCGCTTGTATTCTTAATTCCCGTCGGCAATAAGATTCGTGAGCAGGCAGCAGATATTTTGGCACAAAATTTGGAGGCGGTAGGTCTGAAAATTGAGGTGCAGAAATACGATTTCCCGACGCTGATTCAAAAAGTCCGTAAAGTTGAGTTTGATTTAACGATCTTTAACCGCGGGTTCTACGTGGAACCAAGCTCGTATTTCACATTTTTCAAAAGTGATGGTCCGAACAACTGGTTCAAATACAAGAACCCGCTTGCCGACGATTTAATCCTCAAAGGCGAAACGGAGGTCATTCCGAATAAGCGGAAAGAAATTTACAATCAGCTTCAGGAAGTGCTTCATAACGACTTGCCTGCGCTAGGTATATATTCCGAGAGGAGATTGCAGGCGGTTAACAAACAAGTCATCGGCGGTAAACCGCTGCGAATCGGCATGTTCAATAATGTCCAAGAGTGGGATATCCAACAATAATTAAAAACATCAAGAAGCAAGAAGCCCTCCATGATAAGCACGGAGGGCTTCTTGACGCTATGGAATCAGGAAGTGGGTAAGATCAGGGAGAGCAGCTCGGTGTCTTCCTGCAGGTGTGGAATCAGCTGTTGCAGATACTGGTTGTATGCATCCCAAGCCAGCTTCATCGCCCAGTCGCCGGGCAGAAGGTCTTGGGGAAGAAAGGGATCTTCCAGCAATATTTCGCCAAAAGCTTCGCCTAGCTCTAAAATTTCAAGCAATATTTTCCAAGCAGAACTTGAAGATTCATGCTCTAACGTTAGGCTCAATTGATTTTGCTTAGTAGCGGCCCATGCAATAAATTTCTCGTATTTTTCTTGAATGGCGAGGATCGGCCATATGTGCAGCGCTTGCGATGGCGTGACACCGCCAAAATCCATATCGCCATGGACCATGCGGATCATGGATTCTAATTCGTGCCGCTCAGCGAACGCGAGAACGGCTTCTTGCCGGTTAAAGGGACAAATGAACACGCCATCATACAGAAGTCCGTATCCGATGCCAACCAGCTCACGGCGGAACGCATTGCGGAGCGATCGCTGCTGCTCAGGGAAGCTGAACATAACAAGATGCCAGCGCCCATCCCAAGGTTGTTCGCCGCCGTTCATTTTGATTTGCAGACTTAAGATGACGTGCAACCCAGCATCCGTAATCGTGTAGGTGCGATCTTCTGCGGTTATATAGCCCTTTTGCTTCAAGGAAGAAAGCGTGTTGCGGATAATCTGTTCGCTTTTCCCGCGTTCTTTATAAATATGAATCATTTCGGAAGTTGTCATTTCGCGTCGATGCCGAATCATATACAGAATTTGTTTTTCTAAAGACAACATGGAGGACACCTCAGCCTATGGGGGATCTACGAATCATTATAACCTAATCGGCTTAACAGCGACACTATTGGAAAGAGTGAACATTTTTTGTGCATAGAAACTATAACATAATTATTGACTATCGCATTTTATAATGTTATGTTTTTTATCACATACAGAATTAACCAACAATGCGAGGAGGAGGAGAGGAGGCATGAATAAACACGTTTCCACATGGGTTGAACCTACCGTTATTGTGGTAAGCTCCTACATCAATGATCGTTGCAGTTGGATTCGCAGAGGCACGCGTATTGCCCATTCCCGCATCAGTGGCGGCATCTTTATTGGATTTCAGTGCCAGCTGCTATATGCAGAGTTGTACGAGGCATCTATGCTGGGAGCCAAATGCCGATTGCTCGGCACGGAGGCGAATCCGATCTCTGTCGGAGCATATAGTTGGCTTGGCGCCGGCGTCACAGTGGACCCTGGCGTGCGGATTGGCGAAGGCGCAGTTGTCGGAGCCGGCAGCCACGTCACTGCGGATGTGCCGGACTATACGATTGCCGCGGGAAAGCCGGCAAAACTATTGAGAAAGCGCGAGGTGATCAAGGACGGTATACCGGAGTTCGCTGATTTCTTGGCATTCATTCGTCATCAACCCGTTACGACTCCTGCATATAACGAAGATGCTCAAATTGGCGAGGGGAATTTCATTACCGCGACGGTGCAATCGGGCGACCGCCTGCGAGTCGGACATCAATGTATGCTAATCGGACGGACGAATGCGGAAGGGAATGGCGGCATTCATGCAGGCGCCCATGTCGAGATTGGAGACCGCGTCATTCTTGAGGCTCTTGGAGGGATCCATATTGGGGATCATGTCCATATTGGCGATGACGTGCTTATGGTAACGACAACGCATGATTACGGCTTACTGAGCTTGCCGCAGCTGAGACAGCCAATCGTGATCGCGTCCAATGCGCGTATTGGCAATGAAAGTATCATCATAGGAGGTGTAACCATAGGCGAAGGGGCTACCGTTCTACCGGGGTCACTAGTTATAAAAAATGTAGGTCCTTACGAAACCGTGTCAGGCGTTCCAGCCAAAGCCGCGGTTCTTGAGGCCAGCCCTATCCAATAATAAACGGAGATGATGCATTTGCGAATAACCTTAATTCCTATTGTAACAGGTTCAGGCCATAATATGAGAATCTATGCTTTAGCCAAGGCGCTGCTGCGCTTAGATGCTTCCCTTGAAATCGAAGTTTACTTAGGTTCGCTGCAATCGATATTTACACCGCTTTTCGATGAAATTGGCGTGAAGGTCACGGATTTATCCCCGAAAAAAGCAGTTGATCACGCGAAGCACTCTCATTTATCCGACTATTTAGATTGGACTACTATGCTAGAGGGCTATCTTTCACCAACGTTTTATAATTCTCAGCGCATCCTGCGCTTAACCAATCTGTTGCTGCAATCAAGACCTGACGTTGTTGTGTCGGACTATGACTTCAGCGCGCTGGCCGCAGCGCAAATTGCCGGAATTCCCAGCGTGCTTGTGACTGAAAGGTACAACTTCACAATTACGAGCACTACCGATGAAGAGTTGCTGCAAGCAGGATTTCAAATCCATTCCGAAGAGCTTCAGCAGATTCGCACGGTATTGAACCAGCTATTCGACAATCTTACGCAGTCTGCTACCTATGTATTGACAGACAAACCCTACTTGGCACAAATCGACCAAGGTACGTTAGCCCATAAGCTCATTGATGAAGGCAAAATGCAGTTTGTCGGCCCCATGATCAGGCCCATCGACAAGGTGCTCAACCAACGCCAGGAGCGTGAGCAATTCGGCATCGGCGAGGATGACTTTCTGGTCATTGCCACAATGGGCGGCACCTCGATGTTCCGTGAAAATATGGTGGCTATGCAGGAAGCTTATTTACAAACATTTGCCCGCTTGAAACAGAAGATTCCACAAGCGAGAATAATTATCATCGCCCGCGAAAATATTGAGGTTCCGGAAGGCGTTGTCTGCGTAACCTACGTGCCCAATTGGATTCCGCTGCTCCGCTCAGCGGACGTCGTGCTGGCTCACCCGGGCTGGATCACGGTGACGGAGATTTCGGCACTGCGAATTCCAACGGTATTTCTGCTTAGTTCGCCAAAAGAATATCACGAGTTAGAAGCCTTCCGCCGTTTAGAACTGCTTGGATATGTTGTACAGCTAGGGCTGGATAGCGAGTCGTTGACGAGCAAGATTTTGCGGCTGAGCGATCCGCAAGAGGTCGAGAAGCTGGATGCGTCATACGCGAAGGTAGCCCCGGATACTGAAGGCGCGCAGCGCGCCGCCGAATGGATTCGGAAGGCGGCAAAGCAGGCAGCCGTTGCCTCGGCACAACCCGTGTCGCTGTAATGAATCCGGCTGCTCCGGTTCAAGAGGCTCGCATCACGGCCATTATGTTCGTGCTCATCTTCGCGATCGGCTGCGATACGTTCCTTGTCGCGCCATTCATACCGACGCTGGCCCATTCGTTCGGTGTCACAGAAGCCGCAGGCGGCCATTTTGTTCTCGCCTATGCGTTATCATACGCAGTTTCAGCAATCGTGCTAGGTCCGCTTTCCGATCGAATCGGACGCAGGCGTATGCTGCAAGGCGGTATTACTGCTTTTACGATCTTCACCACCTTATGCGGGCTATCCTGGAATTACGAGTCCATGCTTCTTTTTCGGGCTTTATCTGGTGTAGCGGCTGCGGCGGTGTCTCCGCAAGTTTGGGCTTCCATCGGCGATCTATTTCCTTATGAAAAGCGGGGAAAGGTGCTGGGAATCGTGACTTCGGCGCTTTCAATCTCGCAAATTCTCGGCGTGCCGCTGGCAGCACTCACTGCCTCGCTGTGGGGATGGCGTGCCTCCATCATCATTGTAGCGGCTGTTTCCTTAATGGGAGGCATCGCATTTATATTCGGTTTTCCGCGGTTGCAGCATGCTTTAACGAAAGGTGATGCGCAAGAATCCATTACTGCCGTCATTGTTTCTCGTTTAATGCGCGCCGTTCGGAATCGAAGCGCGTTAGTCGGACTAGGCGTCATGTTAGGCATGAGCATGGGAAGTCTCGGCATGTACACCTATATCGGGGTATATTTATCAGATTACTTCAATATGACATTGAGCGATATCGGCGTTTCTATTGTCGTAGTCGGACTAGGCAATTTAACCGGCAATCTGGCAGGCGGCTTTACATCCGACCAATGGGGGAAGCGTAAAACAGCTTTGATTTTTTTGCTGCTGATGGCAGCCAGCCTGTTTGCTTTGCCTTATGCCTCTGCATCTCTAGGGCTAGCCTTGATGTTTATTTTTGTTTGGCAGCTCAGCGGAGGCGCATCGCTTGTCGCGTTCAACGCGGTGCTCAGCGAACTTGATCCGTCCGTCCGCGGCACGGTGATGTCTTTAAACAATTCCGCTATGTATCTGGGAACCACGCTCGGCGTTGCAATCAACGGTTGGCTGTACCTGCAATTTGATTTTATGGGCATCGGCCTGTTTTGTGGTACGGCCATCTTGATTGCCGCTATCAGCATGTTTCTTTTGGGCAAGCGGCCAGCTGATCAGAAAACGCATATCGCATACAAATAAGCGGAAAAGGATAGGTGTGAGATGAGTGTAACGTTGCAAAGAGAGAGTCAATTGGACTATTTATGGAATGCGTTGGTTGATCATGCGCACGGAGGCGTACTCACAGCGGTAGACGCGAGCGGCGTTGATTTTATTTGCGATGACAAGCAGCTTGAGGATCAGGCATTGGCTGTCATTGCGCTCACTCATTCTAGCATTCATTTGGAGAAAACCGCGTCTTTGGTTCAAAGCTTATCCAAGCTCAAAGACCCTGATTATGCAGGGTATGTCGAGCTGACGGATCGTTACTGGAGACCCCATGCCCCAGGCTACGTCAAAACGGTCAGTCATCAGCTGCTTGCTTCGCTTGCTTTCCTGGAGTATGGATCCAAAGCTAAACAGACGGATCGCGTGCAAGAAGGCTTGCTTTTATTAGAGAAGATTCTGGACGCCCTTCGGGAACATCGCTTTGCCCGATTGCTGGACAGAGACTGGAGCCGACCGCTTGATGACAAGCGCGATTTGAAAACAGCCGCGCTTGCTGTACTTGCGCTGGAAAAGGCAGAAAATCTGCATCCGCATCTGGATTTAGGCGCGTACTGGGACCAGTTGCTGCCCAACCTGCAATTGTTCCTGGATGATACGCATGGCGGCGCGCACGATAAGCTGACCGCTGAGGGAAATCCGATTCTGCTCGGCGGCAAACGGCTTGAATCGCAAGCATTAGCCGCTTTTGCGCTGGCGCGCTATGCGCGAAGCCATCAGAGGCCCGATCTGCTTCTCATAGCTGAACAGCTGATTGACTTCATTGCCAAGCATTTGCCGCACCCGATGTATGGCGGTTATTGGGATAGGTCGAGATCGGACGGGACCGTTCAAGTCGATGGCACTCAAGGGTATTTTGGCAGCGCATCGCCATTTCCTGTGCTTAAAGTAAGCGATCATGCGATCTTGCTGCTTGCTTTGCATGAAATTAGCCAGCAAAGCAATAAACCGGCGCATCAGGCTGTTGCGAAAACAGCACTCACCATTATTGATCTCTATACAGACAGAAGATCCGGCGGTGTGTTTCTCGGTCAAGGCAACTGGTTCTCAACGCCTGTTGATCCGACAGTTCCGCTAGGCAGGCATTTCTGGGTGCCGCCGCACACGCCAGGCGCGTTTCATGCCGGCAATTTTGCTTATGTGCCGCTGCAGCAAAAGCAAGCTTATACGCAAGCGTGGGTTGGACTCGCACTGGAAACGGCCGGTAATCCTTCGCTGGAGAAAGCTGCTTCCGAGAGTATCCGGAATACTGAGCCGCTCACGCTCCGGGAAGTGATCGTGGAAGAGAAGGCCAAAAGTTCCTTAACGTCTTTGACGGATCCGCGCATTGACATTCCAAGCTATATCAAATGGCTTAAATTGACGAAGAGCGGCGGAGGCTACGGCCTTACGCCATATCGGTCGCCGCTTGGGTTTCGCTCGGACCGATCCAGTCAAGTGTTCTCGACGCTTCATGTGCTCGCTGACTTCCATGTCCTGAAAGAAGAAATTCCGGATCAGGCATTTTTAGCCAGCACCATCCGCGTCTGCCAGAATCCGGATGGCGGCTTTGGCGAACAGCCAGGGCATCCGAGCGAATCGTTCACGACGTATTGCGGCGTCTTATCGCTCTATATTTTGGGCGAACTGCCTTCGCAGCCTGAGGCATGCATTACATACTTGCAGAGCTGTCAGAATCCGGACGGCGGCTTTGGCAATGCACCTGGTTATCGAAGCGACGTCTGGCATACCAATCTCTCCGTAGCAGCTCTTACCGCATTAGGCGCAGAACCGCTTGATAAAGCGGCAGCCGTTCGATTTATTGTTTCCTGCGCAGATGAGCAAGGAGCGTATGGCATTCATCCGGGCGCCCCAACGGAAACTTTTTCCGCGTACAGAGCAATCAGCTCCCTGTATCTCTTGGGTTATGAACCGCCGCATGCCGAGCTTACAGCCCAGTGGTTAAAGAGCTGCCAAACGAGCGAAGGCGGTTTCGTTTATCGTCCGGGCCGCGCCCGCAGCTTTGTTGGCAGCTATCATGCAATTGCAGCGCTTTATCTGCTGGGCGAGCTGCCGGATGATGCCGAAGCCTGCAAGTCATGGATGGCCGCCCACCAGAATCCGGACGGCGGCTTCGGCCGTCAGTTGGGCGGCGTTTCGGACACAACCGATGAGGGCTTCATTTGCCTTCATGCCGCTTATATGCTGGATGGCAAGCTTAGCCGCTATTGGACGGCAATCGTTTCATAAATATAGATTCAGGAGGGATCGGAAAATGAGAGCCAATACTGATTATTTGTTTGAATACCGAGGGAAATCAGGCAAATCCGTAGGCGGAAGATTCGAGGAGATCCTTCTTCAGAGCGACGGTTCGACCACGAAGATGCTGGAATTGATTGTAGGCGGCGAGGTTACAGTAAAGGTTCATGATCAAGGCTGGATATTTCGCAACGAATTACCGCCTGCCTATCATTTTCCGATTGAAGGCGCAGGGCCGTTCATCCGCAGAGTCACCTCGCTTTATTACCGGGATGAAGTGATTTCAACAAATCTGGTTTTCGGCAACCCGGAAGTGATCTCCAGCAAGCTGCAGGAGCAGCTTCAACAAGGGACAATACCTCTCGGCAAGCTGATCAAAGAAATGGAGTATCGGAGGCAAATCCTGTTCGCCGGTTACGAGGATTTTAACAAGGATCACACTGTGTTTCATCCTGCCGAGTTTTCCGAAACCGAATATCCATTGAAAAAATACGTGATGATTCGTGAAGGACAATGGTGGTTCTATATCACGGAAGTGTTTCATATGCACACGATTATGAAGTATATGGTGTCGGATCTGAATGAAAACATTATTTAAGGACGGTGAAACAGATGAGGTACTTGGTGACCGGCGGGGCGGGATTCATTGGCGCCAATTTTTTAAATCGGTTTGTGCGAGAGAATCCTCAGCATGAGTTTCTCAATGTGGATTTGCTAACCTACGCCGGGAATATTGGCAATTTGAAAGAAACGTCGCAGCTTCCCAATTATGTTTTCGAGGCTGCTGATATTGCCGATAAACACAGCGTGGAGGCGATTTTCCGCAACTATCACCCTGAGATTATCGTTCATTTTGCCGCTGAAAGCCACGTTGATCGCAGTATTGCGGATCCGGAGGCATTTGTGTGGACGAATGTTGTAGGCACATATCAACTGCTGGAACAGGCGCGGCGTCACTGGAAGCAGAATGGCAATCATTTGTTCCATCATGTCAGCACGGATGAAGTGTTTGGCACTCTGGGAAAGGAGGGATATTTCACTGAACGATCGCCCTATGCGCCGAATAGTCCATATTCCGCTTCGAAGGCAAGCAGCGATCATCTTGTAGGAGCTTATGCAAATACGTATGGTTTGCCGGTTACGGTGACGAATTGTTCCAACAATTACGGCCCCTTTCAACATGGCGAAAAACTGATTCCAACTGTGCTTCGCAAGCTGAGGCTGGGCGAACCCGTTCCCATCTACGGCATCGGGGGAAACGTCAGAGACTGGCTCTATGTCGAAGATCATTGCGAGGCCATCTGGAAAGTCATTCATGAGGGACGCAGAGGCGAAACGTATCTGATCGGAGGCAACAATGAGAAAACGAATCTTCAACTCGCGATTGAATTATGCGAACTCTTCGCCGAATTGACAGATCAAGATCCCCGGGCCTTAAAGAATCTGATCACCTTCGTTGCGGATCGCCCCGGTCATGATCTGCGTTATGCCATCGATGCGTCTAAAATCAGATCCGAGCTCGGATGGGAGCCGTCTGAGACGATCCAAACCGGACTGCGCAAAACAGTACAATGGTATTTAGCGAATCCGGACTATTTGCAAACGGAGGTGTTAGCAGGATGAAAGGCATTCTACTCGCCGGAGGACAAGGGTCCAGGCTGTATCCGATTACGAGCTCTGCCAGTAAGCATCTGGCTTGCATCTACGATAAGCCGATGATTTATTATCCGCTTTCTACGCTTATGCTTTCCGGTATTCGCGAGGTTGTCCTGATTTCGACACCGCACGATCTCCCCTTATTTCAAAGATTGCTCGGTGACGGTTCGCATCTGGGGATCAAGATTCATTTTGAAATTCAGGTGAAACCGGAAGGCATCGCGCAATCCTTTCTGATCGCTGAACCTTATATCAAGGGCGATTCCGTATGTCTCATACTGGGAGACAATATTTTCTACGGGAACGGATTCGAGAGCCAACTTCGGAATATGCATGAGAGAAGAGAAGGGGCTCATGTGTTAGGTTATTGGGTCAACGACCCCGAACGTTACGGGGTTATTGAGTTCGACGAAAACAAGCGAATTATCGGGATTGAAGAGAAACCTGATCGCCCAAAATCGAACTACGTGATTCCCGGATTGTATGTCTATGACAATAATGTCCTGGACATCGCTAAAAATCTGCTGCCTTCCGAACGAGGCGAACTGGAGATTACAGACATTAACAAGGTGTATTTGGAGCAAAAATTGCTGCAGGTAGAGCTAATTGGCAGGGGGATTGCCTGGTTGGATACCGGTACACCGGAAAGCTTGCTTGAAGCTTCCAGTTTCGTTGCGGCTATTGAGAAAAGACAAGGATTAAAGATAGCTTGTCTGGAGGAAATTGCTTATCGGATGGGCTACATTTCGCTATCCCAGTTGGAAGCGAATATTCAGCGGATGCCGAAAAGCGAGTATAAACAGTATTTGCAAAAGCTATTTCTTCATGAGTTCACCCCAAGCAGGCAAGTTGCCACCTGAATTTTCGGTTAACGGGCGGGATGAGTGGAGCACCACAATTTCAGATGAGGAGAGTTAATCACAATGGCTAAAGTGTTAAGCTTGTATTTCTTAATTATGTTTGTCATCGGGACGGATACGTTCCTAATATCCCCCTTGCTGCCGACACTACGAAACGAATTCGGGGTCAGCATTGAAGCATCGGGCTGGATGATGGGAGCTTATGCGCTGGGCTACGCATTGTTCGCGCTGATTGCAGGGCCGTTATCGGACGGTTGGAATCGCCGGAAGGTCATGTTTTACGGCATGCTGGGCTTTGCAGTATCGACCTTTTTGTGCGGCTTTGCCTTCGATTTCTGGTCTATGATTGCGTTCCGTGCATTAGCGGGCATTTGCGCAGCTTTCACGTCGCCACAAGTATGGGCGACCATTCCGATGCTGGTTCCGCCGAATAAGATTGTGAAATCGATGGGGATTGCAACCGCGGGGCTGGCTGTTTCGCAGACCCTGGGGGTTCCGATTGGCACCTATCTGGCTGTCGGATCCTGGAGCATGCCTTTCTTCATCATTGGCGGCTGCTCACTCATCCTGCTGCTGTTCATTGTAACGTTCGTGCCCGATTTTAAACCTGCCGTTTCAGGTAAACAGCCCTCCATTGCGGGACGCTACGCTGCTTTATTGAATGAAGGCAAGTCGCAGAAGTCGTTCTTTGCCTATTTTGCCTTCCAAACCGGTAATTTTGCCGCATTTACGTTTCTAGGCACGTGGCTCGCTGATAAATTTGGCATGAGCCTTACCCAAATTGGCGGGGTATTGATTTTCCTGGGACTGGGGAACATCGTCGGCAGCTTTTTTGGCAGCAATGTTGTGGCAAAGGTTGGCCGGCATATCGCGCTGCCGCTTGGCATCGTGCTCATGCTGGTTCTTTACGCAGGACTTAATTTTGCCTCCTCGTCGGTCATTGTGAAAGGCTCCTATTTCTTGATTTACATGGTTGCAGGTACGATCTTTCCGGTTATGATGTCGCTTCTTCAAACATTGTCGTCAACGGCGCGAGGGACGATCGCCTCGCTTTCCAATGCCGTCATGTATACGGCAACCACGATTGGGGCTTATGTGGCGGGACTTCTGTACGCTCACTTTAACGGATTTAGCGCGGTCATCGTGTTTACGGGAATCTGTTACTTGCTGTCCATTCTCCTGTGGGTGAGCAGTGGGGTCGCGAATGTTGATAAGCTGAATCAACAAGCAAAGGTTGCGCCCCAAAAACAAGAGGAAGCGCCGGCACGCTCTTAGTCGAACGGCAGGCGCTTGAATAGAAAACTTCAATTAGACATGGACGACAGGATCTATTATGATACTTATAATTCCAATGTGAATACAATGAATTATAAGTAGAACTAGCTGACTGGAAGTCTAGAGGCTAAGTTGTGCGCTGCGAGAAGCATGCGTATAAACTTAGCCTTTTTCTATGTGAAAGGAGATAAGCCTATGGACAAAAGACAAGGGCAGCTGCATGTGGCGCTTTCTTTGCAAAACGGCGGTTATTCCCCCGGCAGCTGGCGCCATTCGCAAACCGAAAGGGCGGAGTGGAATCATCCGGATTATTATCATCATTTGGCTAAAACCGCAGAAAGGGGCAAATTTGATTTGCTCTTTCTTGATCATACCGGAAGTGGGGAGAAGCTTCGGTCGACTGGCCGGGAGCCGGGCGCCTTATTCGAGCCGCTGACGCTCATTTCTTCGCTGATTTCCGTTACGGAACGAATCGGAATCGGCGCTTCTGTCGCCATTGCGACAAGCGAGCCTTATGCCGTTGCCCGCACGTTGGCGGTGCTGGATCACCTCAGCAATGGACGTACGGCGTGGCAGCCGGAGCCAACCGAACACTACGAGCCAAAGCGTCGCCAGGACGGAGAAACCGGCGAATTGTCAGAAGAGCAGCGGTTCTTGCGAACGCAGGAGTTTACGCACGTGACGAAGAGTCTTTGGAATAGTTGGCAAGAGGATGCCTTATTGGTAGATAAAGCCAGCGGACGATTCCTTGACGCCAATAAAGTTCAATTTATTCACCATGCCGGGAAGCATTTCAAAGTACGGGGTCCTTTAAGCGTGCCGAGACCCCCGCAAGGGTCCCCCGTTCGCATTGAACAGCTTCAGATATTAGCGGATCCGAATCATGTTGATGTGACAGGTATTGACCTCCTCTTTAGCCCTCAGCGTTCGTTACGGGAGGCATCCGCTTTTTACGCCCGGCTGCACAAACGGATTGCAGACGCACACCGTTCCTCCAATGAGTTAAAAGTATTAACGAATCTATCGCCTATACTTGGCGCGACAGAGCAGGAAGCATGGGATAAAGCTGCTGCCTATCGGGAACTTATTCATCCAGAGGCTGGACTCGCCATCTTGTCTGATCTGTTAGGGCATGATGTTGCAATATATCCGCTAGATGGACCGCTGCCTGAAATCCCTGGTATTTCCAAAGCTAAAATTACCGGCAAGCTTCGTTTCATAACGGAGCTGGCACGAGAAGAGGGGCTGACGATTCGGGAACTGGGACGCCGGGCAGCTGAACTGCAGGGCACGCAGGTGTTCGTCGGAACGCCTGCACAGCTCGTGAATTGGATGGAAGACTGGTTCAACAGCTATGGCAGCGACGGGTTTCTTCTTCAATTGCCTGACCTGACGCAGGGATTGAACACGTTTGTTGATGACGTCGTACCGCTCCTGCAGGAACGGGGGTTGTTTCGAACGGCTTACAGTGAGACGACGCTGAGAGGAAATCTGGATTTGACGGCTTCGTCTACCTACATATCAGCCAGGAGGTAATCAGATGGTATTAAACAAGAAGCAAGTGCATTTGGGCGTATTTCTGTTCGGCCCCGGCCAGCATGCCGGGAGCTGGCGGCATCCTGCTACGCAATCCGACCGTTTGCTGGATATCGGGTTCTATCAGGAATTCGCGAAGATCGCGGAGCGAGGCAAATTCGACACCATCCTGGTGCTGGAGCAGCTAGCGATCGGCGATCTGAACGGCAAAGTCATTGAAGACCGGCCGATACCGACGCTGGATACGTTGACCTTGCTCGGCGTCATGGCAGCGGTCACGGAGAAAATCGGCTTAACGGCTACCTGGTCGACAACGTACAATGATCCGTTTCATACCGCAGCGAGATTCGCCACGATAGATCACCTGAGCAGAGGCAGAGCAGGGTGGAATATGGTCACGTCACAGGACTCGCGTGTAGCTTTTAACTACAGTAAGGACGCTCATATGGATCATGCGCTCCGCTATCAGCGGGCGGCTGAATTTGTCGACGTTGCCAAGAAGGTGTGGGATAGCTGGGAGGAGGAAGCGATCCTTGCCGATAAGTGCTCAGGCGCCTTTTTCGACCCCGGCAAAGTGCATGACATCCACCACAAAGGCGCCTTTTTCTCGGTGGAAGGCCGTTCTACTATTCCCAGGCCGATTCAAGGCCACCCCGTGTTGTTCCAAGCGGGTTCGTCGGAAAGCGGGCTGCATTTTGCAGCGCAGAAAGCTGAAGTTGTCTTCACTGCGCAGGATAATTTGCAGGATGCGCAGGCCTATTATGCCAAGTTGAAAGCATTGACCTCGCGGTATGGCCGGAAATCCGAGCAACTGCATATCCTGCCAGGGTTATCGCCAATCCTGGGTACTACGGTCAAAGAGGCGAAGGAACTGGAGGCCTATTTTAACGAATTGATCTTGCCTGAAGCAGCCGTCAAGGTATTGTCAGGAACGCTGGATATCGATTTATCGGTCTATCCGATAGATGGTCCGCTGCCTTACTCGGAGATTCAGGCCGAAACGAACAATAATAAGAAAAGCCGCGTACAACTGCTCAAAGATTTGGCACAGCGCGAAAATTTATCGATTCGCCAGCTAAGCAAGCATGTTGTTGCTGCAGGCGGTCACTATTCTTTCGTGGGCACACCGGAGCAACTGGTTGATCACATGGAAACATGGATCGATCAAGACGCTTGCGACGGGTTTACGATCATGCCATCTCACTACTTAAGCGGATTGGAAGCTTTCGTGGATCAGGTTGTGCCGCTGCTTCAGGAGAAAGGCCGTCATCGTATTGACTATACGGGACATACACTGCGCGAGCATCTCGGTTTGGAACGTCCGGCGAGTCCGTGGACGCCGCAAGCCCAGCAACAAATCACTTTATAGATCATCGGAGGGTATAGATATGAAAAAAAACGGGTCTATTTTCACAGCATCAATCGCCTTAACCTTACTTCTGGCAGGCTGCGCCAATTCAACGGGGGCTTCGACCGGCGCGTCGCCAAACGCAACCTCATCATCCAAGCCTGCTGAGACCGGCAAATCAAGCGACGTCACCGTCGTTAAAGTTGCGCTGAATAGCATCCCCGTGCCTTTGTTCAGCTTTGTCAATGAGAAGAACGAGCCGGTCGGCTATATGATCGATTACTTGAAGGAAGTGGAGAAGAAGCTGCCGGAGTACAAGTTCCAATACGAGTCGGTCGATAACGATGGTCAATTAATCGGAACCGATACGGGCAAATACGCTTTTGCCGCCAATTTCTGGTTCAGAAACCCCGAGAGAGAGAAGAAGTTCCTGTATCCTGAGCATGAATATGGATATTCCGTCACGGCACTCGCGGTCAAACCGGACCGCAACGATATCCAGACCTTGGACGATTTGCCCGGCAAGAAGCTCGTGCCGATGACGCCTGCGAACGGTTTGCGCTATATTCTTAAAGATTATAATATCAAGCATCCCGGTAAAGAAATCAAAATCGAAGATATTGACAAAACGACAACAGCGGACGATTTGAAGCTCGTAGATTCCGGCAAATATGACGTGGACTTTATTAATGTCGTTAGTTTTGATGATGTGAAGCAGCGACTAAATCTAAATTTGAAAATAGGCGGGGTTATTTCCAAAGAGCCGGTGTGGTTCCTCTATAACAAAAATCAAAGTGAGCTGGCCAAAAAAATCGATGCGGTAACGGCAGAACTAACGAATGATGGCACGTTAGGCAAGCTTTCTGAAAAATGGTTCAAGGTTGATTTCTTTAAAAGCCTGGATTTCGTCAAGCAAGGTTATCAATTTAGAAAAGACAAATAAGGGGGGCCTATGAGCTTAGGTGCTGATCTGAATACCTTACTGCAGTTGACCTTGAAAATTGCAGAAAAACTGCCCATCACCCTAACGATTCTTGTTCTTTCATCGGGCTTTGGCGTGCTGCTGGGGCTGATTATTGCCATGATCCGCATACAAAAAAGGCCGCTCCCGTATGCCATTGCAACTTTTTATCTCTCTTTCATGCGATGTACGCCGACTTTGGTTCAGCTCTTTCTAATTTTCTACGGCTTGCCGCAGTTATTGATGTTGTTTCATATCGATGTGAATGACTGGAATAAAGTGATCTTTGCGGTTATCGCTTTTTCGCTGCATAGCGCCGCCTTCCTGTCCGAAGTATTTCGGGCTGCCTATTTGGCCGTTGGCCGGGGGCAGCAGGAAGCCGCCTACAGTGTGGGAATGAGCTATTTCCAATCCTTGAGGCGGATCATCCTACCGCAAGCATTCGGTATTGCGGTGCCTAATCTGGGCAATAATCTGATCATTTTGCTGAAAGAGACTTCGCTGGCCTTCTCGATCGGGATTACCGATATTATGGGGCAGGCCAACATTATCCTCGGCAATAATTACGGGGCGAACATTCTTGTCGTTTACCTGATTATTTCCCTCATGTATTGGATCATCTCCATTGCGATTGAACAAGGAACAGACCGTTATGAGAAACATCTGAGAAAAGGTTATATCGGTTTCGCCAAATAATACCGGATTCCAAGGGAGGGAAGAGGTCCTTGATCAATTTTAGCTTGGAATTTGCTATTCAGCAGTTTCCGCTAGTTCTCAAAGCTGTGCCGATGACGCTGCTGGTCGCAGTCATTTCCATGCTGCTTGGACTTGTTTTCGGCTTTCTTATTGCGCTTTGCCGATTATATGAAGTGCCAGTTTTGCAAAGGTTTGCTGCACTCTACGTGTCCTTCATCCGGGGAACGCCGCTGCTTGTGCAAATCTATGTCATTTACTACGGCACACCAGCGTTATTCGAGTTATTGAATCGGCAATTCGGCTGGCATCTTCCGGCTAATGACATATCGCCGCTTGCCTTTGCGTTGTTGGCGTTCACCATCAATGCGGCTGCCTATGAATCGGAGATTATACGCTCCGCATTGAAAACAACGGATAGCGGGCAGATGGAGGCGGCGCATGCCATTGGGATGACCACCAGGCAAGGGCTTTTCCGCATTATTATTCCTCAGGCCTTAGTTGTCGCTTTACCTAACTTCGGCAATATTTTCATCGGGCTTATTAAAGGGACATCGTTAGCCTTCGCCGTCAAAGTGATCGAGATCATGGCTGTAGCCAAAATTGTGGCAGGTGACGGGTATCGGTACTTGGAAATGTATTTGGATGCTTCGATTGTGTATTGGATCATTTGTTTTGCTTTTGAAAGGCTCTTCGCAGCGCTTGAGCACCGAGCAGGGCGGTATGAGGAGAAAATGACCCTATAGATGACATGTTGAAAAATCGCGTATAACGCGGTTTTTTTTATTTTTTTGCTACATTTAGAATAAGAAACAGGACATCCTACACCGAATTTTCTTTGATGAGAATCAGCACTGGTAAGCCTTTAAAAGCAAGCATGGCAAAAAGATACATCCCGTAGTGCTGAAAGAAATCCAAAAATTTCGAGATTGTGGAGACCCGAAAAAAGGGTTTAAGCTGCTCGCATGTGAAGGGTGCCACGATCTTAAGGTGGTGCCCTATCGGTGCAAGGGACGTTTCTGCACGACGTGTTCATGCGGAGAAACGGAAGAGTGGAGGCGGGTCTTGTCTCTTTATGGATGAAGGGGTTCGGCTTATCAAGTTCGGAGACCAGCAATTGCTGTGAACCGAATAGAAGCGTATGACGGAGAATATGTAACCTTTCGATACCATGACAAAACAGATGGACAAGACAAACGAGAAACGGTAACGGTAGAGGAGTTCATTTCAAGACTGATCCGTCATATTCCGGACGAGCAGTTCAAGACAATTCGGCATTACGGCGTGTATTCCCGTAGAACAAAGAGTCTGAGTAAGAAGCTCGTGAGTGCTTGGCAAAAGGAAGTCCGAGATGGATCGTGAAAGCGAAAAAGGTAATGAAGCGCAATACGTGGAACGAAAAAGTAAAAGAGCATACGGGAAAAGACCCGATGGTATGCCCTAAATGTGAATGCTATTATGAATACAAGGGGGAGGCCTGTCTTCAGGATGGGAAATTCACCGTGAAATATGCTGTTTGTAAGACCTCTCGAGCTTGCTTAGAAATGATGATTAGTCATGTCACCGGTGTCGAAGAAACGAAAAGTGGTCAAGAAAAAGAAAAGGCAGTTGCCAAGTTAAGCAACTACCTGCTGTCCAAAGAGAGCGTGAACTATATTTGTTTGAGCTGCGAGGAAGCGGAAAACATTCCGCTCAGCGTAGTTGAAAATTTTGATGTCATGGATGGAGGAGACCCCGAGATCCCGCCTCAGTTTTCACCAAGGACGCCGAAAGGCGTTTTTCTTAAAGATAAGAATTTATTTGGTGTTAGGGAGAGGACGCAAGGCTGGGTAGAGTTGGCATAATAAGCGGCTCATCGGATAATCGGGCAAATTTTCGAAGAATGTTATTCACGAGCGTGCAAGCGGAACTAGAGTACCTTATGGTCGATCATTTTCGCATTGATGTCCATTTCGCGGAACTACAGGACCCTATACCCCAGAAATTAGGGGGACAGGTTCACTTTGCGCCTGTATAACGCACCATAATTCCCCGTCATGGTTGAAAATAGGGCCATTTAAAGAAATAAGACATCGCAGTTCCGTCGTCTAGGGCTGAGCCATAACCCGAGATGGAAAAAGACAGAGTGAAGGAACGATTAGGTATGAGGCTAAACTGAATTGAGGAAGCTTACCGGTCGTATAAGGTGAAAAAAACAGTTCAATAGGAGGCAATCCGTATGCAGGAACTTGTTGGTCATTGTCAAACTTGCAGGAAGCCGATTTTTTGTCAGGCTGGGTTTCTTAACGGTATTGTATTGGAAGACAAAACCCTGCTATGTTTGGATTGCGCGGAGAAAGAGCAAGAGCCTTCGAAGTAGGATCGTAAAGCGTTCTTGCAGCTATGCCTCCAGTTCGCGCGTATTACCGTTTTTGCAGCGTAACCTTCGATAATCCGAGCGAACTGCTAAGCAGTCTGTCCCTCAGTTTGTCCGGCAGATGGCTCAAAGTGACAACCATACGCGCACCTTTGCCGACTGCATATCGCGTGCGGGGCTTTTCGGATGTAAGCGCGTCTATGATCGCTTCCACCACAACCTCTGTTGGCGAGATCGGCTGCTTGGCCATGGCAGCATGAATCGCTGTCACGGCTTGCACATATAGCCCTCGTTTATCGGCCGGAACTTGCTTGAGCGATAGGTCGGAAGCAGCATTGGCTTTATCGAAAATACGGGTTTGAATTGCGGTCGGCTCGATGATCGCAACATGAATATTCCAAGGCTTTAATTCCATTCGAAGCGCGTCCGTTATGGCTTCCATGGCGTGCTTTGAGGCGGAAAGCGCACCGAGGAAGGGCATGGCCGTTTTTCCGGTAACCGCCCCAACGTTCACGATGCGGCCGCTCTTCCTGCGAATCAACGGAAGAAACGCCTGTGTTACGGCAACTTGACCGAACACATTAATGTCAAACTGTTGTTTGATTTCTTCCAAAGTGAGCAGCTCCAGCGGGCCTTGCACGATGCATCCCGCGTTGTTAACGAGCCCGGAGAGCCCCTCTTTGCCAAGCGCTGCTGCCACTTTCTGTGCTGCCAACATCACTGAGGAAGGGACGGTAATATCGATTTCGATTGGGACAACCGAACCGGCTATCGTCTCTTTCAGCCGGTTGCCCTGTTCCATATCCCGAACACCCGCGAACACGGTGTAACCCATTTTCGCGAATCTTCGAACACAGTCGGAGCCGATGCCGCCGTTCGCCCCAGTAATAAAAATGCTTCCCCTGTCTTTTACTTGTACCATCACGATCACGCTCCATCTTCAATTGGTATAACGACGTTTTTGTACGGCTAGGATAACAACACATTCTCTCCATCGGAAGCGAGCAGCGTAAGCGCTTCGCTATAGTTCCACAATTTCCTGCGAAAGGCAGCGTCATAAGCTTGAGGCTCGGCCGAAACGTCATTTTTCTTGTCAAAATATCGCCCGGTTGTTTGTTCCATATCGCGGGAAACAGCTAAATGAACGACGCATTCCGCGCCCGATTTGGGACTGCCGAAGCCAATTGGAAGGCTTTCGCGGACCATCTTCGTATTCAGCAGCGATCCCGGGTGAAGGCAGTTGACGGTAATGCCCTCCGTTTCCAGCCGAGCGGCGAGATCGAAGGTGAACATCACGAGCGCCAGCTTGCTTTGCTTATAAGCGTCGAAAGGATCGTAGTCGCGTTCCAGCATGATATTGTCAAACTCAATCTGTTTTTGACCGACGGAAGCAACATTGACGATGCGTGCGGGAGCGGATGCTTTCAGAAGAGGCACAAGCAGGCGCGTGAACAAATAAGGCGCCAAGTAATTGACAGCGAAACGAAGTTCGTAATTATCTTGGCTCAATTTCCTTTGCTTGTCGCTGAGCTTGCCGGCACCGATGCCTGCGTTGTTAATCAAGACGTCCAATCGGGCTTCCTGATTTCGGATCGCTTTTGCAGTTCGTCGAACCTCATCAAGAGAGGCGAAATCCGCAACGTAATATCTAAGTTTATCGTTGCCTGTGCGTTTTCGTATCTCCTCCATGACCGTTTCGCATTTTTCGCGGTTTCTGCCGTGCAGCAGTACGGTAAAGCCCCTTTGAGCGAGGAAGATGGCGGTCTGTTTACCAATGCCGTCTGTTGAACCTGTCACCAGAAACACTTCATTCTCAATTTTGTCCATAGTCGACTTTTACCTCCCATCAATCCAGAATAATATCATCATAAATGATTTCCTGTATAATAAAGAGTAGAGTGTTTATTGTGCCAGATGCAGTCATCATAGTTGTGATCGTAGGATTAGGAATACCAGCTTACGAGAGGAAGGTTGACCATCTATGCAAAAATCGTCAAAATATAAAGAATTGGGAGATTTTCTACGGACAAGGCGTATGCGGCTATCACCTAAAGAGGTTGGACTGCATGTCGAATCGTCGCGTCGCCGAATTGACGGCTTACGAAGGGAGGAGGTTGCTGCCTTGTCAGGCGTATCGCTGGCTTGGTACACCTATCTGGAACAAGGCCGTTCGATTCGCGTGTCCGATCAGGTGCTTGAAAGTTTAGCACGTACGCTGAAACTGGACAAAGACGAGCGCACTTACTTGTTCCAACTGGCCGGCCAATGGCTGCCTGACGACTCGCTCCCCGCCTCTTCAAATGAGGAACGAATTTCGCCTGCCCTGCAGCTCATCCTCGATGAATTTCGCCATTACCCCTCCTATATCATAGGCAGAAGGTGGAACATTATCGCTTGGAACAGATTGGCGTCCGAACTGTTCGGATACACGCATGAAACCGACGATTTCGAACGCAATTTGATCTGGCGTATGTTTACAAAGTCCAATTACCGACAGCTATTCGAAGGTTGGGAAAACATGGCGAAAGGAATGTTGGCGCAGTTCAGAAGCTTTTACGGTAAATATTCGGATGATCCGTGGTACAACGAATTGGTTAACCGTTTAATGGAGACGAGCAGTGAGTTCGCAGCGTGGTGGCCGCGGCATGATGTTTTCGGTATTCCGGAAGGGTATAAAAGCATGAATCATCCTGTCGCGGGCGAGCTTTATATGGACTATAACAGCTTTATTCTGGCCGATGACCAAAACATGATTATGACCGTGTTTACGCCGCAGCCGGGTACGGATACGGGAGATAAGCTGAAACGTTTTTATTGTGACTAAAATTTTAATATTGCCCCATTCAAAGGCTCTATCTTTAATGAAGATTTTAATATCTGCTGACAGGTGGTGTAGAAAGACGACTTTTGAGATAATCGATTGGGTGAAAGGCAAAACGGAAATTAGAGAGCTTATACAAGGCTATATTGAATCGATTCACGATTTGCAGGTGAACGTTAACGTTCTTCAATCCGATAATGAAGAGATTATAGGAACCTTGGTAAGCGTGCCTAGGCATCGGCTTAAAATGCAGTCCGAGATTTCGTTGAAGGATGAGGGGATCACTAGAGCGCTTATTGATATTGCTCTAACAGCGCTAGACGCGGCGTGGTTTAAGGAACTTGCTGATGGTTTACAATCGATTGAACGACCTGCGGATCCGAATGAATCGATTTCTACCGCCTATATAACTCCCGCAAATCGCCTGGGCTTGCCCGGCATGAAATAAAGCATAACATAGACGATAAAAGTGAAATGCTGACCTCCATTTCGACAGCCTTCCCCCACAAATCGGCAAGTAGGCAAGAATACTATACGAATGGCGTTATCGCGAGTTTTGACAAGACGAGCAGAATGCTTCAATATTTTATAAAAAAATTCAAGGTCGAGGCTCTTTCTTTAGAAGCTCTCAAATCTACATTTTGGTGTCTGCGGGATCACGAATGTGCAGAAGAGGGCGATTGAAGAAACAGTCGTTCACATAGGAGCCAAAAAAGCGATTACAGTCGATGAGCCCTTGGCAGCAGCACTGGGCGCAGGACTCAGGCTCGACGAGCCGATGGGGCATTCGGTGCTCGATATTGGCGGCGGGACCTGCCAAGTGGCGATTTTATCGCTCGGAGGCATCGTCGCCAGCCATACGATTAACCGGGCAGGCATGTCGATTGATCGCGACATTATAGACTATGTGAAGCGGTAGTATAATCTGGAGATTGGGGAACGCACCGCAGAAGCCATCAAACAACAAATTGGTACGGCCGCGCAAATTGCGGGGAGCGTACACTCGATATTCGGGGACGGGATTTGATTGATGGATTGCCGCGATCGATCCGGCTAACCTCTGGGGAAATTTATTCAGTAATGAATGATTTTCTGGGTACACTGCTCGAAGCTATTCGCGCAAACTTGGATCTATGCCCTCCCGAACTGGCCCGAACGGCAGAAGGAAATGCCGGAAGAAACGGCTATTGTTCAATCTTAATCAAGTAAGCTTAGTCTGAGATTTGCGGACTAAGCTTATTTTTTTGTTTTACTTGAATCCTCTAACCAATCATGCAATGAGTACTGAATTTATGAAACAAAGCACGTTGTTATTCGTTTAATCAAGTGTCATAAATAATGGAGCAGCGTATTTTGCCCGTGACCTCTCCACAGCCGAGCATGAAGGCATACCATTTCCGATCACCTTTGAGATGGATAATGGACAAGTCTGGCCCTATCAAAGCCAACTGCCGTAGCGCCCTTTCCAAGTGACGGACAAAGAACTTATTGTCACAGGAGGTTATGGGCTGGGCAGGACTTGATCCAATGAAAAAGACAATGATTTACAACATACGGATGATGTGAAATCGAGCGATATCGTTTATGATTAATGAAACAGTGATCGATTAGAAAAGAGTGAGGAAAATGACGCTGGTGTACCGAACGACGGCAGAGTGGGAAGAAGCCTTATGGTCAAAAGCGGAGCTTGTGTACAACGAAGCGTTTCCCGAACACGGGCGGAAAAATCGTGCACTTATCCGCAGTATGTTCAAAAGAGGCATCTGTACGCTCCATACTTGGGAGGATCGCAAGGAAGTGGTTGCGATGGCGCTAACTGCAGGCAATCACCAAGAAAGAGTGCTGGTTATCGACTATATAGCGGTGCGTCAAGATCAGAGAGGCAAAGGATTAGGGCGAAAGTGCATCGAAGACGTCCGGTTCTGGGCAGAAACCCAGACAGAGTGCCGATGTATCGTCATTGAGGTTGAAGCTGAACCGACCCAGGAAAATGCGGAGCGTATCCGCTTTTGGGAAAAAGTTGGATTCCGGTTGACAGATTATGTGCAGCCCTATATTTGGGTACCAGAAACATATCGGGCTATGTATATGAGTTTGAATGAGGATGCCATTCCGATGGATGACGGTAAGATCTTATTCACCTACATTACTGCGTATCACGAGAAAGCGTATCGTGGGAAGTAGAAAGGGGTTGATAGCAATTCAAATTTCTCGATTGGATCACTTGGTTTTGACGGTTAAACAGATTGATTCCACATGTGATTTTTACAGCCAAGTACTAGGGATGGAAGTTGTCACCTTTGGAGAAGGAAGAAAAGCGCTACGCTTCGGACAGCAGAAAATCAACTTGCATGAAGCAGGGAAAGAGTTTGAACCCAAAGCAAAAATGCCCATGTCCGGCTCGGCTGATCTTTGTTTTATTACAGATACTGAATTATCAGATGTGATGCATCATTTAGGCCATTGCGGAGTCACGATTGAAGAAGGACCTGTTAAACGAACAGGAGCCGTAGCTCCTATTACATCTGTGTATATCAGAGATCCGGATGGGAATCTGATCGAGATTTCTAACGAATGGGCAGCCTTCGCTGAATGATGCGGAGACGAAATTGTTTATGCGTGTCCTGGTATTTATGAGGAATTGCTGGACGTATTACGTTCAAAATACTGAGTGTTGAAAATGATGACCCGCTTCGCGTCGTAATGACGAGGGGCGGGTTCTTTTATTTCGAACCAGTCGTTAAGACAATCTTAAGAATTATCCCTACAATCTGTTAAGATTCAGCGGCTATACTAAAACTCATCAACATACGGGTTGTATTTACCGTTTCTACTTGGTACGTTTATGGAAATAAGCTGGATTTATAAGGAGGGAATTTCATATGGCACAACCTTCGATACTCCTGGTCGATGATGAGAAAGAAATTATAGATTTGCTTGAGATTTACTTGAAAAATGAAGGATATCATCTACTTCGGGCTGCCGACGGCAAGGAAGCGCTTCAGGTGCTTCAGAAGGAAGCAGTAGATTTGATCGTGCTTGATATCATGATGCCTAACATGGATGGGATCGAAGCCTGCCTCAAAATCAGAGAGCAAAAAAACATGCCAATTATTATGCTATCCGCAAAGAGTCAAGATATGGACAAAATCTGGGGATTAAGTTCGGGGGCAGACGATTACTTGAGCAAGCCGTTCAACCCATTGGAACTTATTGCCCGAATCAAGTCGCAACTGCGCCGTTACACCCGGCTAAATGTGCCACAGGTTAACAAGGATCACGAGATCGAGGTCGATGAGCTGACGATCAACACACAAACGCATGAAGTGAAGCTGGATGGCCGGGAAGTTAAGCTGACACCGAGAGAATTTGCCATTCTTGAACTCCTGGCACGCAACCGGGGCATGGTGTGGAACATTGAGAAGATATACGAAACCGTATGGAAGGAAGCTTATTTTGATTCCGACAATACGGTCATGGTCCACATCCGCAAAATTCGTGAAAAAATCGAGCAAAATCCGCGTAAACCCAGATTTATTAAAACAGTATGGGGGGTTGGCTACAAAGTTGATTAATCCGTATGAATCCGAATTGTCCTCAAAGTTAAACAGGTTTCCATTCAGGACATTTCCGTTTAACTTGCTTCGAAAGCTGATTATGCTGGCACATAGGCTAGTTGTCTTAGGCGCAAGCCATGTGAAACGAAGCATCCGTATGCAATTAATGCTAACTTTCTGCATCTGTTTGCTCGCCTCTTCGCTTACCTATGGCGTCAGCGCGAACCTGTTCGGGGAAATTCGTCGCGAGGCTGTTATCGATTATAAAGACGGGATTCAAAGAATCATTAACGAGACCTACGGTCTGAATCGGGATCTGGAGTCGGAGGATAAGGCCTATTTTGAAATTCATGCGGAGTCGCTGGCTACTCATTTGCGATACAAAGTCCTCGTAACTGACTTAGAGGGGAAAGTCAGGTTCCGAAGTGAAAATGCGGCAGAAACGCAAGTTGAGATCCATAACGTGATCGCCAATGCGATGAATGCCCAAATGGACCAAGCGTTCGGGAGACAGGAGTTTTTCAGTTTTTACCCGATTAACTATCAGGGAAATGACGCGTATTTGATCGTATCGGGCATCCCAGAACCGCATATTACATACCAAAAAGGGGAAAGTCCGTTATCCTTGATGTTCGCTGTTACGATCTTCATCCTCTTGTTCTACTTCCTGACACAAAAGAAAATGCGCCATGTCGAGGAGTTGGCAAGCGGGCTGCGCATCATCGCAACGGGTAATCTCGATTATCGAGTCATCGAGCGCAGTGCTGATGAACTGGGCTCACTCGCCCGGGATATGAATCTGATGGTTGAGGATTTACAGCGAAGAATCGAGGAGGAACGGCGGAACGAACGCTTGAAAAGCGAATTGATTACGAACGTTTCCCACGACTTGCGCACACCGCTCACCCTCATCATGGGCTACTTGCGGCTGCTGCATGACAAGGGGTATGAAACGCCGGAACAGGCGGCCAACTATATTGGTATCGCTTATCATAAATCGGAGAAGTTGAAGTCTTTGATCGACGACTTGTTCGAATACACGAAACTGTCTAATCGTGATGTCCCCTTATACAAAGAAGGCGTTCCTGTTAACGAGCTTTTAGATCAATTGTTGGAAGAATTTGTAACCCCTGCGGAGGAGCAGCAGCTTACGATCATCCGCCATATCACGAAGGAGAAGCTGTTAGTTCATATCGACGTGGACAAGATGATTCGTGTATTCGAAAATCTAATGACGAACGCCCTCAAATATAGCCTGAAACCGGGCATGATTACGGTTACTGCGATACGTGACCACCGTCATGTCACGATGCGGGTTAGCAATCAATCTGAAGAGCTTACGAATGAGGATTTACTACAGTTGTTCGATCGATTCTATCGGGTCGACACCTCGCGTTCTTCTCACACAGGCGGTTCAGGACTTGGTCTGGCCATCGCCAAAAGTATCGTGGAATCGCACGAAGGCCTCATTTGGGCGGAGCAAAGCGGCGGGCAGATTCATTTTTATGTGAAATTGAAGCTGGCCTAGCAGAAGCAATTGAAAAAGGAGTGAGGCTTCTGGACATGAGACGATGGCTATTAGTCCTGATCCTAGTAAGCTTACTGGGGTTAAATGGATGCTCTAAGTCAATAAATTTCAACGGAAAAAGTCAATTTTGGCGTGTAGGCTGCACCGTTCAGCTATCGGCGAAAACCAAATCATATGTCATTCAATATATCGGCAATAAAGATCAGCCTATAACTGATGTTAGCTTCCGCTTTAACGACAGTAAAAACTTTGAGAATAGTGGGAAGAGCGATTCTCACTCGCGGAACCTGAAAATGAGCGGGAAGTCGACGTTGGATACGCCCTATTTGGATGAAACTAATTTTACACTGTATATAAAATGGAACGATCAAGAAGAGACCATCCAATTAACAAAAGAGGATAGTTAAATGAAGAGTAAAGATTTGCTTAGTTACTTAGAAAACATGGCCCGCACAAGAAATGTAAGAGAAGCAAGAGTAGAAGTTTCGATTATCGTTACCTGAAAATATAGAGTATGGCAGGAGGATGGGCGACTATGTGAGTTTTTGATTGTCTATACATAGAAAAGAAGTGTATGGGCCTTTTGGCTTCTACACTTCTTTTCATTTTCTGAGATTACTGCTTGGCTGCGTTTCGGGCAATTTCCTTGCGAACAATTGGGGCAACCTTGGTGCCCAGAAGTTCGATGGCTCGCATGACTTCAAGGTGCGGCATCGTGCCTACATTTACATGCAGGAAAAAACGAGTAACTCCCAAATTTTTGCGCAGCAGAATAATTTTTTCCGCAACATATTCAGGATCGCCGACATAGAGTGCGCCCCGGAGGCTTCGCGCGGCATCGTAAGTGGAACGGGTGTAATTCTGTCCCCAACCTCGCTCACGCCCGATGACATTCATTTGGGCTTGTGTAGGAGGAAAGAATAATTCGGCCGCCTGTTCGGTCGTTTCTCCGACAAAACCGTGAGAATGCGTGGCTATGGGCAGCTTGTCAGGATCGTGTCCAGCCCGAGCAGCTGCCTCCTTATAGAGCTCGACTAAGGGTGCAAAACTCTCCGGCATTCCGCCAATGATGGCGAAAGCGATAGGAAGTCCGAGCGTGCCTGCCCGAACAGCAGATTGTGCATTCCCGCCGCTTGCAATCCACACCGGCAACGGACTCTGCACGGGACGGGGATAGACGCCAAGATTATGGATAGCGGGACGATGGCCCCCTCGCCAAGTCACTTTCTCCGAGGATCTGATCGCTAGCAACAGTTCAAGGTTTTCCTCGAACAATTCGTCATAATCTTCCAGACTATACCCAAAAAGCGGGAAGGATTCAATGAACGAACCCCGGCCTGCCATAATTTCGGCTCGCCCGTTAGAGATGCCATCTAAGGTAGCAAAATCTTGATAGACACGAACCGGGTCGTCTGAGGATAGTACGGTGACGGCACTTGTTAGCCGTATTTGCTTCGTCATTGCTGCGGCTGCTGCGAGCACTACAGCGGGTGCAGTACCGGCGTAATCAGCCCGATGGTGTTCGCCAATTCCATATACATCCAAACCAACCTGATCGGCAAGTACGATCTCCTCAACGGCATTGCGCAAACGTTCAGCATGGCTGATGACCTTTCCCGTCACAATGTCCGGTGTAGTTTCCAAAAATGTGCTGATTCCTATTTCCATGTTGTTTGACTGATCGGCCATTTTCATTCCTCCTTCATTTATTATAGTTTACTCATTTTTTTATGGTTTCTCAAATTTAGTAAGCAAATAATGGGTTCAGGATGTCCGTCTATCATTATTAATCCCAGAGCGCCACCATATAACCATCCCATTTTAGCCCGTCCAAGATTTTTCAAACTAGCAGAGCCTGGCTACACGGTTCAATGCTTGAAACCTTAATAAATGAACCAAACAATCCCGATATATCGTGATAGTTATTTAATAAATACGAATGTTCGTAGTTGAAAGAAAGGGAAGGATATATGCGACGCACTGAGCCGAAAGAAATTGCTGAAATGGTTGGACGAAGGTGTTTTGGACAACTCGGAGGGCGAAGTACACGAGTGAATACGGAAATGCATTCCATATTGAAAGAAATAAAAAAAGTTGACTCGATAGGAGTCAACAAAAAATTATATTACCGTATATTTCCAATAGAATTCTTGGTTGTATCATGACGTGAAGCAGTTTCTGCAAAAGCAATGCTGGAAATTAGTGAGATGGAAATTGTGAGTAGAAATGTTATCAGTAAAGTTTTACTAATCATTAGTAACTTCACCTCCTAGTAACATGCTATCACAGCTTTAATGAAATTTCTGTGAGTTTCACCACAAATTATGAGATACTGCTTCGAAGCTACAGGACACCTCGCTCTCGCTCGGGTAAAAGATCGATTGGTAAAGCACCAATGAAATCGTTTGGAGTGATCTACCGCCATTTCAAGGGAGAGGTATTACGACTGCCGCTGTGTCGGCGGCTGTTCTGAGCAAGTTGCCGATGGATCAGGATTTGTCTGATCGGGTGGCAAAATAAAATGAACAAAGCGGCCGATCTATCCGGGGATAGAGGCCGCATTCGATGATGCTTCCATTAGCAGGGGGGTGGCAGCTGAGTACCGTCAAAGGAACTATGCGTCAAAGTGAGTTGCTGGAATTAGACCAGTGTTCCGGGCGTGCGAGCGATGACGGCAACTTGGTGTTGGCATCTCCTTTTGCAGCGTTAAGCTGGGCTTGGGTGAGAAAGAGACTGTCACGGAGGTCGGCCCCTCGAAGATTCGCGTCTCGGAAATCAGCACCGATGAGGTCAGCCGCCCGAAGATCCGCTCCTCGAAGATCGGCGGCAATAAGGTAAGCCCCTCTCAAGTTTGCACAGCGCAGATCTGCTCCCTTGAGGTTAGCGCCGATCAAATCGGCTCCTCGATGATGCATGATATGACGTCCGTGAGAGGCCCCCAAATGGCGGTGAGCTTCATCCCTTACAAGCTCGCTCGTCCTTAGCAGCAGTGTATTTACATTTGACCGGTGAGCTGCAAAGTCTAGTTCGATAAGCGCCTCGGGGCCGCAGTAAGTGAGACGTGTCGTTTCCTCGAGCGCCAAACTGAGCTCATCATGGATCAGATGAGCCGGTTTCAGCGATAGGGCCTCGGTCAGGTACCAAAGCAGCTCATGTAGCTGCCACATAATAGGGAATACTTCAAACATTTGATTCGCAGATTCAGGATTTTGCCGCCAGTCACGTTCACCAAATGTAACTTGGGATACCTTTTGCCCCGCGCCGAAGCAGTCAAATACCGTACATCCACGAAACCCGCGCTGCCTTAGACTTGTGTGAACGCCGCAACGGAAGTCCGCTTGCAGATTTGGACAGGGATTACCGGCTTTTTTATCCATTGCGAAATCTGTCGAGGCTGCGAAGGGGAGTGCGACACAGCACAAGCCAAAGCAGTTCTCACAATCCGCTTGCAAAGTCGAGAAAAGGTCCTGTATATCGTGATTCTCAAACAATTACTTATCTCCTTTCGTGTCGTTGTTACCTCATTCATTCTCAGCGAAATTCTGAGGTTCAGCAGCTTGATCGTATCGATCTCTTGCCTGCTCTACGACGGAAAATTTTTCAATTGCCCATTTATTAAGTTCCCGCATTGGCTGTAGCAGACTTTCACCGAGCGGAGTCAGAGAATAGTCAACGCTAGGTGGAATAGTTGGCGTCAGTTCGCGTGTTACGATGCCATCTCGTTCCAACTGGCGTAAAGTTTGAGTCAGCATTTTTTTGGAAATACCTTCTATACGCCTTCCCATCTCTCCGAATCGAATACGGCCATCCTCCATGGCATAGATGATCAGTACTGTCCATTTGCTCGAAATGATCTCCAGCATTTTGCTATAGCCACAAACCTTTAAGGAAATGTCCGGATGATTCCCTTTGTTTGTTGAAAACATCGTTTGCCTCCTTATGCACTTTTTGGTAACCAGTGAACAAATAAGTGCCTACTTACCTAATTTTAGTTGATGAATTATTATATGTCTATATCGAGCGATGAAGGAGAGAACACGAAATGAAAGTTATTCAAATCCAAGGTGGTTATGGTCTCACAAATGTCAAGCAGGCAGAACGTCAAATGCCAGTTCTGGGTCCGAATGAGGTGCTGATCAAGATTCGTGCCGTTTCCCTGAATTCCCGTGATCTTGGCGTTATTGCAGGTTATTATCAGCCTGATCTGTCAAACCCGCTTATACTTACTTCGGACGCTGTCGGAGAAGTTGTTGCTCTTGGAGATCAAGTATCCAGGTTTACCATTGGCCAAAGGGTTAGCGGCATTTTTACTCAAAGTTGGATTTCTGGCGAAGCGACCACAGCGAACTGGATCAGTACGCTCGGCAGTCCGCTAGATGGCATGCTGGCTGAATATGTAGTTTTACCTGAGCAAGGTCTCGTGCATGTGCCGAATTATTTGTCAGATGCAGAGGCGGCGACACTTCCATGCGCCGGAGTAACGGCATGGCATGCGATTGTCGAACAAGGGGGTGTCAAAGCTGGGGATACGGTAGTTGTGCAAGGAACTGGAGGCGTCTCCTTGTTCGCGCTTCAAATTGCCAAGCTACAAGGCGCATCTGTAATCGTTACGTCGAGCAGTGACGAGAAGCTGGGGAAAGCACGTCAACTTGGCGCGGATTTCGGCATCAATTACAGGCTGAATCCTGAATGGGATAAAGAGGTGCTGAAGCTTACGAATAACCGAGGCGCAGACCATATTATTGATGTGGGCGGGGCGGCAACACTGAATCAATCGATTACAGCGCTTCGCGTTGGCGGTCAAATCAGTATCGTCGGACTCCTTTCCGGCGGCTCGGTGGAGGGCTTCAATGTGGTGCCCGCTATTTTGCGCAGGGCACGGCTGCAGGCCATCAATGTTGGAAGCAGAGAGATGTTTGAATCCATGAACCGTGCAATTACGCAGCATAAGCTTCGTCCCGTCGTTGATCGCATTTTTCCATTTGATCAGGCTATTGACGCTTTGGATTACTTGGAGAATGGATCGTATTTCGGCAAGATTTGCATAGTGATCTGATATACAAAAAACACCATTGTTTCTCATTCTTACAAAGGAGCAGCTACAACAGCTGCTCCTTTGACTTGTTCAGACTTGTGGAAAAAAAAGTAAATAAAGCAGGATAATTAAGGAAACCATCGAATTCATATCGAGTCTAAACGTTTCATTTAATCGCAGAGGTGTTATATGGAGAGTCTTAATAAAAAAAGATTAACGGATAAAGAGATGAGAGCAGTCGTATTTCAAACTTTTAGCCAATCCTTTCAATCTGCAAAAGAACTCTCGGATGGGTGGGCCAATATGGCTTATTCCATTTTATTAGACGATGGAAGAGACGTAGTCTTGAAGGTGGCACCTTCCAAAGATAGGCTTCTTATGCGCTGTGAGAAAAACAATATGAGCACCGAAGTTGAGGCTTTGCGGATAGTTGCTCAGACAGAAGGTTTGCCCGTTCCTCGAATCTACGCTTACGATCCTTCATGCAGTTTGATTTCGTCTGAATATTTCTTCATGGAGTATGTGAAGGGCACCCCCCTGAATAAAGTGAAATCGTCCCTGACAGTCGAAGAAAAGGAAAAAATCGAAAAGCAGCTAGGCGTGTATAGTAGTTGGATTCACACTTACAAAAGTACCCAATTCGGCTATTTCAACAAGGAAGGCGGCCGGAAGATGACATGGTCGGAAGCATTCGTGGCCATGATCGATGATGTGCTAAGCGATGGGAAGGATGCTGACGTGATTTTGCCGGTGCCTTATTCGGTTATCGAGAAAGAAATCATCAGAAATCAGGATGCGTTATCTGATGTAAAGGATGCATGCCTGGTACATTGGGATTTATGGGACGGAAATGTGTTTATTCATGAGGGAGATGTTTCCGGCATTGTCGATTTTGAACGAGCTTTTTGGGGAGAACCGTTAATCGAGTTTTATTTTGGCCGACTTGGCAGAACGATTGCTTTTGAACAAGGCTATGGAAAAAGTATGAAAACGGATACCGAGCGGAGAAGAAGAGCTCTGTACGACCTATATTTGGATCTTATATTGGTTATTGAATGCACTTATCGAAAGTATGATAATCAGGAACATATCAAATGGACGTATGATAATTTCAAAGAAGGGTTCCGCTATTTGCAGGCCCAATAAATATAGGGGCCGTTCATGACGTTGCTGCAGCACTAGGTTTCAGCGACCAGAGCCATTTGCATCGCCATTTCAAACGTATTCTGGGGGTCACACCACGAGAATTTGTGCGTCAATCCCGATAGCGCAATAGGCTAGTATAAACCATTAGCATTAGAACTCTTGTCCCTTTTGTGGATGAGAGTTTTATTTATTATCACATTCAGTGCGTATTCGTTTGAGAATTTTCGAAAAATAAGACTTGCAGGTGACGTTACGTAACCTCCTATAATGTTAAATATAAGGTTGACACCATGTTGAGATGAGGAGGAAGAAAATGGCATCGGAGGCTTTCCTAACAACAGGACAAATTGCCCAACGGACAGGGATGACGCTTAGGACCTTACGATATTACGATCAGATCGGTTTACTGTCTCCTCCAAAGATCAATGATACTTCTGCCAGAAGGTACAGCAAAGAGGACTTAATCCGGCTACAGAAGATTCAGATCTTGAAGTATATTGGACTTAGCCTTCAAGAGATCAAGAGAGTAATGAAGGAAGAATCGCAATCCGAACTTGATCTTAGAAGCTCCCTAAGCGTGCAAAGAGAGGTCCTTCGTCATAAAATTGCCCATATGGAATATTTGCTTAAAGCGATTCATCAAGCGATGAATATGATGAATGGCAGTCCAAAGAAGCTGGATTGGAGCCATTTAACCGATTTAATTCATGCCGTTAACACAGAAAAAGATTGGGTAGAACAGTACCATACAGCTACGCGCCTGCAAACGAGAATACAGCTGTATGACAAATTTAGCGTGAACCAGATGGGATGGCATCGTTGGTTATTTGAGTATTTGATTCAGCTTCCCGGATGCAATGTATTAGAGCTCGGTTGTGGGGACGGCGCATTGTGGAGCAGGAACTTAGACCGGATTCCGCCGAATTGGAGGATTACTATCTCTGACATTTCGAATGGCATGCTGGAGGAAGCGCGAAGAAATCTTGCCGGAAACCATTCGCAATTTAAGTTCCTATTCGCCGATTCGCAGGATATTCCGTTCCATGACGAACAATTTGATATCGTGATTGCGAATAACATGCTATATCATGTTCCTGACATTTCAAAAACATTATCTGAAATCCATCGTGTTCTAAAACATGGAGGCGTATTTTGCACCTCTACGATGAGCAAACGGCATCTCCAGGAAGTGGAGGAAATGGCGCAAACATTTGACCCGGAAATTCAGGTGCTGGATCGTGTGATTGAGCGATTCCAACTGGATCATGCTTCGGAAATTCTATCCCACTTGTTCAGTGAAGTGGAATTATTTCGTTACGACGATTATTTGCTAGTTACAGAAGTTCAACCACTAATCTATTACATGACCTCAACGCCCATGAATGCCCGAGAACGGCTTACTGGGGACAAATTGCATCATTTTACATGCTATTTAGAGGCTCTATTGGAACGTGAAGGACAGCTTCATATTACCAAAGATATTGGAATTTTATTAGGGAGGAAATAATTAACATGTTAAACCTTGAGAACCCGCAAATACGAATATTGAAAAAAGAGCTTTTATCAGACAATTGGTATGTCTTACATAACGTGACATTTGAGTGCCAAGGAAAAGATGGGACTTGGGATATCCAATCGCGTGAAGTTTATGATCGCGGAAATGGCGCCACAATCCTTCTTTATAATCGGCTAAAGCAAACCGTTGTACTGACCAAACAGTTCCGAATGCCGACTTATCTGAATGGTAACGATACAGGGATGCTTATTGAAACGTGTGCAGGCTTGCTTGACAATGAGACGGCAGAAGCGAGCATTATTCGAGAAACGGAGGAAGAGACGGGCTACCGCGTTACTGAGATTGTTAAAGTCGGCGAAGCCTATATGTCTCCAGGCTCCGTGACGGAGAACGTACATTTTTACACGGCTGAATATAGCGAGAACATGCTAGCCGGTGAAGGCGGAGGGCTAAAGGACGAACATGAGAACATCGCAGTTCTTGAACTATCGTTTACCCAAGCATTAGAAATGATTCAAAGCGGAGAAATCCGAGATGGCAAAACGATCATGCTGCTTCAGTACGCACAAATTCACGGCCTTTTTGAAAATGCTGCTAAGCCCTTGCATATTCTCATTGCCGGTCCCTATCGCTCGGGGACTGACGACAATCCGGATTTAATCGAGCAACATGTCCGTTATATGAACGAAATCGCTCTTAAGGTATATGAAATGGGGCATTTGCCTGTGTTAGGCGAATGGCATGCTCTCCCACTAATCGCTACGGCAGGATCAAGAGGTATAGGAGACGAAGTTTTCGATCGCATCTTCCATCCCTCTTCTGTTAGACTGCTGGATTTCTGCGATGCAGTTCTCCGTGTAGGGGGTCCCTCCCAGGGAGCAGATGAGATGATGAATGTTGCAAAAAGAAAGGGAAAGCCAGTCTTTAACAATTTGCACGAATTACCTATTGTACCAATTTAGCTGTTATCGGACAGGTTTCCAATCCTGGCAGCATAAGGAGAAGAATCATTTTGATTCTGGTATTAGTGCAGCGGGTATTACGTTATTAGCAGGGAAAAGTTTGCTATCGTCTGACTGTTTCAGCTGCAAATCAAACATTTCCGAATAGCACATACGGTGTTTCTGCTTATTGTGGCAGGTTCGGCAGTAATTGCGTATAGTTTTCGATTATATTATGGAGTAACTCAGCTCGGTGATATCGGATTTTAAATCTTCGGTTGTACTTCATCCACTACCGGTTTTAACTGTAGTGGATATTTTAATTTATAAGGGTCACCTTATACACCGCTTATTTCTTTTGTAGAGCAAGTTGATTCAAAAGTCCGAGCAATTGAGCGCGCGCCTCTGGAGGAATAGATGCCAGCACGAGCTCAGCCGATTCGCTCATCGCGGCCCGCGCTTTAATCATAAGAGGGGGTGCCGATTCGGTAAGCTGCAGGAATGTAGCACGGCGGTCATCTGGATCAGGTATACGGATAAGTAGATTCTCTTGTTCTAAGGAATCGACGAATTGGGTAACCGTACGCGGACTAATACCTAATTTAGCGGCAAGTTCACTCATTCGAATTTTACCTGCCTCCGAAATGGCCACGAGAAGTCGAAGTCTTGGTCCGGTCAAGTAGGCCGGTATGTCGAGAGTGGACAGATGCGTTTCGAATTGAAGATGGAGTTGGTGGGTGGTTCTAATTAACATTTCTAAGACCATGCCAGCTGATGGGGAAGACGCTGAAGAAAATAAGTTTGAATTGCTCATGACAATGCTCCTTGACGTATGTTTATTTAGTGAGTATACTCACATTATATAAAATTATATTATGTATACACAATATGTTTATGCTTTGTAAATCCTGAGATCAATTTTACGCTAAGTTTTGATTTCTGGAAAGTGAATGATCAAGAAAGGAGATGAATAACTTCGTATTGCCCTTGTATAGGGTGACAGACGTTGTCAGACATCACTAACCGTTATCTAATTATAAATTACAATTGGAGGTAATCTCAATGAGCACAATTTTGTTTGTAAAAGCTAACAATCGACCAAGTGCGTATTCAGTAAGCGTGAAATTGTACGAAGCCTTTTTGAAAAGCTACATCGAATCCCATCCTGAAGATACGGTCATTGAACTTGATTTATACAAAGAACACTTGCCTTACCTGGATTCGGATATGATTAGCGGCGGTTTCAAATCCGCGCGGGGAATTCCGCTTACACCTGAAGAAACAGAGGCAATCGCCGTTGCTGATAGCTATTTGAATCAATTTTTGTCCGTAGATAAGGTGGTAATTGGTTTTCCCCTCTGGAATACTACGGTCCCTGCGGTATTGCACACGTACATCGATTATTTGAATCGAGCCGGGAAAACATTTAAGTATACACAGCAAGGCTCAGTAGGATTGGTCACGGATAAAAAGGTCGCGCTGTTAAACGCAAGAGGAGGCGACTATTCCCAAGAAACATCGGCGTCCTCCGAGATGGCTGTCAACTTTGTGCTGAAGAACTTGCATTTATTCGGCATTACAGATGTCACAACCGTAATCGTTGAAGGGCATCAAAGATACTCTGATCGAAGTGAACAGCTCATTGGAGATGGGATTCAGCAAGCGACATTAGCAGCAAAAACATTTTGAATCATTCAAGAAACGAAGATGAGAAGATGATTTTAAAAAAAGAGTCCTAAGGAGGCATATTTATGATATCAGATAAAATGATGCAGGCAGTCCGTTATCATCAGTTTGGAGGATCTGATGTTTTACAGCTTGAGCAGATACCGCGACCAGTGCCTCAGGCTGGCGAAGTGCTCGTTCGGATCGTTGCTGCCGGTGTACTCCCAATTGATTGGAAAATACGTAAGGGATTAATACCAATGCCCGTACAATTTCCATATATACCGGGAACAGCTCTGGCCGGAATAGTCGAAGAAGTAGGAGCTGACGTTACTGGATTTCAGAAAGGTCAGGCGGTCTTCGGAAGAAGTACGAAGGGAACTTATGCGGAGTATACGACAGTTCCTGTAGATTCACTCGCACACAAGCCCCGTTCAATTCGTTTTGATGAGGCAGCAACGCTATCCGGCGGTGCAACAACCGCATGGCGGGCTATAGTCAGTGATGGCGGAGTGAAGGCTGGCGACCGTGTACTTGTGCATGGCGCTGCAGGAGGTGTAGGTTTGTTCGCTGTGCAATTTGCCAAATGGAAAGGTGCGCACGTGATCGGCACTGCCGGACCAGCAAATATTGAGTTCATTCAATCTTTGGGGGCTGAGACAGCAATCGATTATACAACGACTTCTTTTGAGCAAGTCGTGCAAGAAGTCGATTTTGTACTGGATACAATCGGCGGAGAGACACTTGACCGTTCCTGGCCAGTTGTCAGACGAGGAGGGAGCTTGGTTTCCATAGCTGGGCAGCTGCCGATGGAGAAGGCGCATGAGTTAGGGATAAGGGCTATGAGATCAAGTCTTGCGACGAGTCAAGATTTGGCGGATATTGCTCAATTGATCGATGAGGGCGTTGTAAAGACGTTTATTGAACGTACTTTCTCAATAAGCGAGGCCAAGCAAGCTCATGAATGGAGTCAAAGAGGGCATGGCCGGGGACGCATAGTGCTTCGCATCTCAGAGGAATAATGGCACGACAAAAAGAACGAACGCAAGATAGAAGCCGGAATCCGTTCGTCGGCTAATCGTAGAAAAATGTTAAGGGATTTATGAATTGAATTATCCTGAAACAGCGGCAGACTAGGACTCGAAAATAGAGTCTTAGACTGTCGCTGTACTAGTAAACATTTATTATTTTCCCGACCATTTGGACAAATTGCCCATATTATCCGACATGTAGATACTACCGTTTGTCAGTGCAGGGGCGTTACCGAAGCTTGTCGTTCTCTGGAGCCACTTCTGATCGCCAGTACGTCGGTCGACCCCCAGCAGGAAGTTATCGTTATGTAGGGTTCTTACTGGTAAAATCAGCATGCCATCCGTTACACTCAATCGATTCCAACCACCATCCAAATACTCATCGAACTGTTTTTTCATCCGTTCTTGTCCCGTTTCCAAATCCCACTCCGTAAAAACAAGTTCAAAAATACCGCTTACTGCAACTACCGCGTTGTTTTGAACAAGAAGCGATGAAGAGGTGGACGTAAGCTCCTTTTTCCATCGGATTGAATGAGTTTCCATATCGATTGCATTCACAAAATTGTCTTGTGTTCCAACAACAAGCGTTTTTCCGCTAAGCAACAGCTGATTTGGAGATGAAGGAAATGTGTTGCCATAGTTTAAATAAGGAGGGAAGTCCAAATGCCATTCTTCTTTACCAGATTTGGCATTAAGCACTTGGATTCTGCCCTTAGATTCCCCGATAATCACACTGTCTTTGTAAGCAACAATCGCATTGCCTGTAAGGCTGCTCTCACCCGTATACGCCCATAAACGCTCTCCCGTTAACGCATCGAGAGCAACCACATTTCCCCCTTCGGAGAAGTACGCGGTTGTTCCATTAATGAAGAACGGACCGCTGCTCAAATACCCTTTGGCTGTCCAAATCTCGCTTCCTGTTTTCGTATCCAGCGCGTAATGCTGCTTAGTATCGCTGAAGTATAGAATGCCGCCGTCCAATGTAAGACCATTTATATGTTCTACTGGATAGGACCAAATCAGATTACCATTCGCTTCATTAATGGCATAAACGGCCGTTAAATCGGCGTAATACACAGTATCCCCCTGCACAACTGCCGGATAAAAGCTGGTATTACCTTTTGACGACACTTTAGAGGAATCTACCTTGGGCTGATAAGCCCATGCCGCCCGGGGTTGCGATCGATAGTCATATGACGCTGGCTGAGGCGCTACCGGATTCCCTTGCCTCGCGTTACCTTGACTCACTGTTTGAATTTGAACGATTTGCTGCTCGGCATCCCACGTTACTGTTGCTCCAAGTGCCTCGCTGATGAGGCGCACCGGCACCATGGTTGTGTTATTGACGATACGCGGCTCGACTTCCAAAACAACCACTTTGCCGTTAACCAATGCGTCGGTTGAACCGATTTGCAGCCACACAGAAGAATTATTTTTTGTACCTCTAACCGATCGATCGGCTTGATTCCATTCAATCTTCGCACCTAACGCTTCAAAGATCCCTCGCATTGGCACAAATGTGCTGCCATTCCAGTTTTGCGGATCTTGATCCTGAAATTGCAACGGTTTTCCATCGATCTGTACAGTGATTTGAGGAATAACCACATCATCATATTTGACATCAATTCCTTGAACGCTAAGCGTCTTCATATAGGCTACACTCTTACGATTAAGTGGATTGCCTTCTGTATACACGTGTTCGACTTTGGAATTGTTCATGATCGGAGCCAAATCCTGAATGTGATTCCTGCTAATAAATATATGGCGCAAGCTACTATTCATCATTCCAAGAGGACTTATATCCGTCAATTTGCTGTCAGAAACTTCGATCCAGGTTAACTGTAATTTGGACAACGGGCTCAGATCAGAAATGTCGGTAGAGGCCGCAAATAATTCAGTTAAGTTCTCGAGCTTGGATAATGGGCTCAGATCCGCTACATGCGTATTTCCGATTGCCAAATGCTGCAGCTTATCTACTTGCTTCAGAGGCGTGAGATCCATAATTTTTGTATTAGATGCATCTATGAAGGTTAACTTCTCAAGCCCAGCAATTGGTTCCAAGCTAGAAATTTCCTGTTTGGATACGATAAGCTTCTGCAAGTTTTTTGCGTATTCAAGCCCTATCAGGCTAGTAATTCCTTCATCTTTGAAGGCAAAAATACTTTTCAGCTTCAACATATCTTCCTCAGTGATAACCCCGCTCCGCTTCCCGATTGAGTTGCGAACGACTTTCTCCAAATTCGGATCTTTAATCAAAGAAGTTTCTGCAGACGCACTACTTGTACTTATAGCTAACATGCCTAAAACCAGTAAACAACTTAGCCACAATGCCAATGTGGTCTTCCTCTTCAATCTTGCTGTCATTTTTGTAATCATTCCTCTTCTAGTGTATTTAAATGGCTGTTTTTGACATTATAACAAACTCTTGATAGTTAAGAATCAAAGTTCATAAAAAAAGTGAAATTTATCTTGCTTGCTAGGCACACGGATGCGAGGTGCGACCAGTGCAATTGGAATATTGACCCCCATGCTAGACTGAGATGCAATTCATGCGAGTAAAATCGATGAATGGTGCGATGCGAACGATGGCCTCAATATACAACTATATCTCACCCTATCATGATTATTTATCTCTTATTGGACCTTTTCATTATGTACAATTTCCTCAATCAAACCATTTGTTTAGCCGGTCAAGTTCGCATGTGTTTGAATACATTCATTTATATTTACAAACCATCATAACACGTGTTATGATGTGTTCGAGGTGCTATAAATTGCCAACAAAAAGAGTAACAAGCTTCGACGTTGCAAAGCGGGCAGGCGTGTCGCGCAGTGTTGTTTCCGCTGTACTTAACGACACGCCCGGCATTGGAGTCAGCAGGGAGAAGCGGGAAGCTGTATTGCAAGCAATTCGTGAACTGAATTACCATGTTGATGCCCGAGCAAGCGGGATGAAGACGGGAAAGAGCTTCTGTATAGCGGCTTTTGGCGACACGCGAAATCCGCTGTTTCTACAAGTGCTCGAGGGTATACAGCGTGCCTGTGCGGAATATGGGTTCCATATTCTGCTAAGTGGGGATCCGGGCAAGAATCTGAGTAAGCTAGCCGATTTGTATTTTCAGCGCAGAATTGACGGCATCATTTCGCTCGATTCCGTTAATTATGCAGATGGGGAATGGATGAAAGAACGGGAAAACGCAAAGATTCCATTCGTCTCCATCGAAGGATATGCGGAACAGTGTGAAGTGGTTTCCATTCTCGTCGATTATGGGCAAAGTGTGCAGCAAGCGTTGAACTATATGAACAAGAGTACGTGCCTGAAACCGGTTTATGTGATTTTCAAGCATCCGGAAGAGACTGAGAACTGGGCAGAACGAGACCGTCGTGAAGCATATTTGGCATGGTGCCGGCAGAGCGGCATTCCACCAGTGGTTCGATTTCTAACAATGGGTGAAGAAGAAGAAGGCGTGTTGCAATTGCTGAAAGAGTTAACTTCTGATGATCCGTCTGTGGTACCTGCGATTTTAATCAACTGGTCAATAGGTGTGACGACAATTTATCGTAAGGCCCATGAGCTTAAGCTCCGCATAGGCGTAGATGTACTTATCATGAGTGCGGATAACACCTTGCGAAATAATCAATCGATGGTCCCTATGTTGTCTGTGATGGAGATCCCATATGTTCACATGGGTGAAATGGCCGTACATGCTCTAAATGAGCAAATAAAACAGGAATCAGTGCAGTCCGCCCCCACAAAGCTTTGGGTTAAAGCGGAGCTTAAGCCTGGTGAGAGCAGTTAATCACGTGCAGCGTTCACCGGGTATTTTTTTAGTATAATATAACACGTGTTATTAAGGAGAGGTGCGCATGTTTTGGACACTTGAAAAACTGTCAAAACGGATACAGGAGTTGGAACCATTCCGTTATCGCAACAGTCAGCCGATCAAAGAGTTTGCTTGTCAAATCGATGAACAGAAGGAAAACGGTGTGCGCGGACCCATTTCCAATGAGTGGAGCATCCTAAGACTGGGAGACCGATGGCAAGGCCGAGACCGTTATTTATGGCTGAAACAAGTCATAACAATCCCGTCTGAATGGGAGGGGCGGACACCGATCGGTTTATTTGACTTCGGCAAGACGGGGGCCGGGAACATCTCGGGGTTCGAGTCCTTGCTTTTTGTAAATGGGAAGCCTTTTCAGGGGGTTGACGCTAATCATAAGGAGGTATTTTTACCTTCGGAGTTTATCGGATCTCAAGTTGAGCTGCTGTTCCGCCTTTGGTCCGGGCTGGAAGGCGGAGGCGTTCATCAGGATCAGGTACACGAGCTGCGAAAAGCTGAGATTGCATGTCTTGATGAGGCGGCAGACGATTTATATTACACCGGCAGAGCTGTGCTTGAAACGGCGAAATTGCTGAGCGAGAATCAGCCGGAGCATCAGGAACTGCTGCGAGCAATTGATCGTGCATTGTTGAAACTGGATTGGTCCCGGCCTGGCTCGGAGGATTTTTATCAGTCCGTGAGAGAAGCGCAAGATGATTTGACGAAAGAAGTGGCTTCGTGGGAAAAGCGGCATGCGGTTACGGTACGCTGCATTGGTCACACGCATATTGATGTAGCTTGGTTGTGGCGATTGACGCATACAAGGGAGAAGTCGGCGCGGTCATTTTCCACGGTGCTGCGCTTGATGGAGAGGTATCCTGAGTATGTATTTCTGCAAACACAGCCGCAACTCTATGAGTACATCAAAACGGACTATCCGGACATTTATGAGCAAATGAAGGAACGAATCAAGGAAGGACGCTGGGAAGCAGACGGTTCGATGTGGCTTGAAGCAGACTGTAATTTGACGAGCGGCGAATCGCTGGTTAGACAGTTGCTTTACGGTACGAGGTTCCTTCGTAATGAATTTGGTGTGGAATGTACCTATTTGTGGCTTCCCGATGTGTTCGGCTATAGCTGGGCTCTCCCCCAAATCCTGAAAAAGTCGGGCATTCATACGTTCATGACAACTAAAATCAGCTGGAATCAGTATAATCGGATGCCGCATGATACGTTCCAGTGGAGGGGAATAGACGGTACTGAAGTGCTGACACATTTTGTGACTACACCGGATGTGCCCGGTTCGACCGCGTGGTTTTACACTTATAATGGCGTTGTTGAACCGTTCTCCGTTAAAGGCATTTGGGATTCATACCGGGATAAAGGGGTGAATCAAGAACTTTTGCTGTGTTATGGGTATGGAGATGGTGGTGGTGGCGTCAATCGGGATATGCTCGAAATGAGACGAAGGCTGGACAAAATGCCTGGACTGCCGCAAGTCGTAACAGGCCGCGTTGATGAGTACTTCGAGAGGCTGCATGAGACTGTAAAAGAAACAGACAACTATGTTCATACTTGGGACGGTGAGCTATACCTCGAGTTTCATCGGGGAACATACACCAGCCAGGCTTACAACAAACGGATGAACAGAAAGTTGGAGCTGCTGTACCGTGAGGCGGAATGGTTGCAAGTTATGTACGCTGTTACGGAAGCTGATTGGAGCCGATATCCCGGGCAAGCACTTTATGAAGGCTGGAAAATTGTACTGCGCAATCAGTTCCACGATATTATTCCAGGTTCTTCAATTCCGGAAGTATATGAGGACTCTCGGATCGAGTATGCGGAAGCAGAGCGAATTGGACGCGAAGCTGTCCAGGCAGCGGCGGCAGGTCTTATCACCGCAGGCGATGCGAACGTGAAGGCGATTACGGTTTGGAACAGCTCATCTTTTGTCAGATCTGAGATCGTAACAATACCGATAGAGGCTTTAGGCAGTCAAGTTCATTGGGTCGATGCCGCAGGGGAAGTTTTAAGTTCGCAGCTTGAGCATGATAAATGGCTAGTCCAAGTGCCCAATGTCCCTTCTCTTGGTTATGCGACTGTATTTTTCCGTGAGGGAATAGCGGCTAGTTCCGATAAGGAGGAGTCAGTTTTTTTAATGGACGCCAACGGCCGTGGCATATCAACGCCTTTCTATGACATTCAATGGAATGAATCAGGACAGCTGACTAGCATTTGGGACCGCATAAACGGGCGACAAGTTCTGGCTGATGGCGAAAATGGCAATGTATTTCAAGTGTTCGAAGATAAGCCGAAGGACTTTGATGCTTGGGATATTGATATCTTTTATCAGGAGAAACAACGTGAGATCACTGCATTGCAATCCGCACATGTAAGTGTAAACGGACTCTTGCGGGCGGTAGTTATTTTTGAGTGGACTTATATGGATTCCGTCATAAAGCAGGAGATGATCGTCTATGCAAATAGCCGCCGTATTGATTTTTCAACAGTCGTTGATTGGCAAGAACGTCAGCAATTGCTAAAAGTCGCGTTCCCAGTGTCCGTACGTTCGACGGAAGCTACCTACGATATTCAGTTTGGCAATGTTAAACGGCCAACACATTGGAACACAAGCTGGGATTATGCGCGATTCGAAAGCGTAGGACATCAATGGGTTGACTTGTCCGAGCGCGGCTACGGTGTTAGCCTCTTGAATGATTGCAAGTACGGGCATGACATCAAAGACCATACAATCCGCCTGTCCTTAATCAAATCGGCCATATATCCGGATCCTCTTGCCGATAAAGGGATACATCAATTTACGTATTCGCTGTTGCCACATCAAGGCGACTGGGTGGTTGGAGAAACCGTTAAAGAAGCGTGGTCGCTCAACAATCCTCTGCATTATTCAGCCGGTCATAATTTAATAGACATGCGTTCAATGTTCCAGCTTTCATCGGATTATGTCATTGTGGATTCGATTAAAAAAGCTGAGGACAGCCATGCATTGATCATCAGACTTCATGAATATACAGGTTTACGTCATACAATAAAACTGACAAGCGGATTTGAGGTGAAATGTTGGCAGGAATGTGATCTCATGGAGCGAGCAACAGGGGACATCGTCCAAGGAGACACACTAGAGTTGTTCGTAAAACCTTATGAGATTCGGACGATCAAGGTAACAATTTAGGCTCGGAAAAGAAAGCGAAGACGTACATATTGTGCGTCTTTTTTTTGAATTTTACGACAGCAACATAATTGGGGTCACCGATGAGCCAGGATACTATCAAATGGAGCTGCTCAAAGTCGCCATTTCATGGCGTATGCGCGCTGATCTGAACAATCCATTTAACGGTAAGAATTTCACCTTCCACTTAGCAGCTGATGTCGATCAACCGCTCGCAGGGAGTACAGGAGCCATTCGGGTGATAACAAAATGCTCTGGCGCAGTCTAAGGCTGCCTTGGCATTGATCATATACCGATTGGCAAGAACAAGGCGGCCGATAGATGGCTGCCGTAAGGACACGAACCGTTGCCCATGCAGATCAGAATAAATGTTATCGGTACATATACTGAGTTTGCTGATTTCGAGTTCGATAAGCCCAGAGGAGCGAGCATTTGACAGGATGGATGCAGAAGCGGAAGTGCCATAGCGGTTTGGAGTTGAAATGTCGCCTCGAACTGCGATAGCTTGTCTTTTCTGAACGGGTGAGCGGAACGTAGGTGCGTTAAGAGGCGGTATTTTGGTTGTAGGGATATTTCGCGGAACTACCGTGCGTTATGAGCAGGAAATGCTGGGTTTCAGGCACGTTTTCGCTCATTTAGCGCATCCTAGTTCCGCTTCAGGGGTAGAAAAGGGACGTTGCCGTGGAATAAGGTATCGTGGTTCCGTGGATATTGCTGTGCATGGGGAATAGGCAATCCGGCAGTATCTTCTCGGTTTTTTGCGAAACTTGCCAAGGCGAAATGTACCCGGAATCTTACTAGTTCCCCACCAACTTTATTTCAAAAAATTCTTGTTTACAAATAGTAGAATTAGGCATATATTTAACTTATTAAGTTTCCTTAGGCAAACATTTTGTCCATAAGGAAACTATACTTTTGTTCAAAATGTTTCCTTTAAGCAAAAGTATTGTGTACAAGCAATTTTTTGGGAGGTAAAGAAAGATGATTCGAAAAAAGGGTGAGAAGGTATCTAGAAGAAATGTTTTAAAAATGGGAGCAGCAGGAGCATTTGCTGTTATTGGAAGTGCATTGCTTCAACCTTCCTCCATTTTCGGAAAGAGTGCCTCTGCAATGGATAAACATGCCATTCATTCAAGCATGAAAGATCAGTTGCATGAGGGAATGAAACATGGGTATGTGCCGGCTACTGAAGCAACGGAGGGATTTAAGGCGGCTCAACATGCTTTAACTGCATTTGATTATGGGAAAGTAAGCAAATTGCCTGACGGAAGAACATTGCGAGAATATGAAATAACAGCTGGTGAAACTGAAGTTGAGATTGCAAAAGGAATCAAGTTTCCTGGTTGGACGTATAACGGAACGATTCCAGGCCCGACGATTCGATGTACAGAAGGGGACGTCATTCGCGTTAAGTTCGGCAACGCTACGAGTCATCCTCACTCCATTCATTTTCATGGCATGCATCCAACCAATATGGATGGACTTGAAGCTATTTCATCAGGGAATACCTTTACTTATGAGTTCGAAGCTAAGCCGGCGGGCATGCATGTCTATCATTGTCATGTTGCGCCCCTGGCCAGACATATTCATAAAGGGCTTTACGGTAATTTCATTATTGATCCCCAGAAACCAAGAGCAACGGCAAAAGAATTCAGCATGGTCATGAATGGTTTCGATCTGGACCTGGATGGAGAGAACGAGATATACACGGTGAATGGCTATGCCTTTGCTTATCAACAAGCACCTATCCGGGTGAAGACAGGCGAGCTTGTCCGCATATATTTGAGTAATTTAACGGAATTTGATTTAATCAATTCTTTTCATCTTCATGCCAACTTTTTTAAGTATTATGCGACAGGCGCAGATCCAGATGCACGTCCTAGCTTTACAGATACCATCATGCAGTGCCAAGGCGAAAGAGGAATCATAGAGATTGTTTTTCCATCACCAGGACGTTACATGTTCCATGCCCATCAAAGTGAGTTTGCCGAGTTGGGTTGGATGGGGTTCTTTATAGCGGAATAAGAAAGGAGGCTAATGAACATGAGTGTAAATGAAAATCTAAACATCGAATCAAAAACTTCAACAAATAGGCTTCGTGCCATTTTGTGGGGAATACTTCCTCTTGTGCTGTTAGCAGTTATCATAACAATAATTGCCAGAGTCGGTACTGGCGTGGAAACGGAACCAGCCGCACCGATTGAAGTCCTCAATGTTCAGAAAATAACTTTAAATGATAACGGAATTCATTTGAAAGTACTGAACTCAGGTCCGGAAGAAGTTACAATTGCTCAAGTGGTGGTAGATGACGCTTTTTGGAATGCGGAATTTTCACCAAGTGACACGTTAAAAAGATTCGACCAAGTGACTGTTGACATTCCTTATCCGTGGGTGCAAGGCGATCCTCATGTGATCAAGCTGATTACAACTAAGGGATTAATTTTCTCAGGTGAGGTTGCAGCAGCGACGGAAACGCTCGAAGCTAGCGGTAAACTGTTTTGGCAGTATGCTGTAATTGGTTTTTATGTGGGGATTATTCCGATTGGTTTGGGGCTCATGTGGTATCCTTTTTTGCGAAGATTCTCAACAAAAGGGATGCATGCTATTCTTGCATTGACTGTGGGGCTCTTGTTTTTCCTTGTGATTGATACATTTGAAGAAGGTTTTGAAATGGCATCTGAAGCCCCTGGCGCTTTTCAAGGGACTGGATTGGTTTGGTTTGGAGCACTGCTCAGCTGCTTATTTCTAATTGCTGTTGACCAGACGAATGAACGAAAGCTGAATCGATTGACATTAGATGGCAGAAGAATTTCAAACAAAATAGCAACGGGCATTGGCCTTCATAATTTTGGCGAGGGACTAGCGATTGGTTCGGCATTCGCAGTTGGAGAGGCGGCTTTAGGAACTTTTCTCATCATCGGATTTACACTGCACAATATCACAGAAGGCGTTGGAATTGCTGCACCGCTACTAAAGGATCGCCCCAATTGGAAAACATTTGTTTCTTTAGCGGCAATAGCAGGCGGTCCAGCAATTCTGGGCACCTGGGTTGGAGGTTTTATTTTTAATGACACTTTAGCGGCGTTATTTTTTGGAATTGGTGCCGGCGCTATTTTACAGGTTATTTATGTCATTTCGAAAATGATTCTTAAAGAATCTGAAAAGAAAGGGTTGTCACCTGTTTCTTGGCTTAATTTCGGAGGATTAGCAGCAGGAATTTTGTTGATGTATATGACCGCTCTGATGGTGAAATTTTAGGAAGAGGAAGCATCATAGAAATAGAAGGGGTTGCCTGATATCGTTAGGGTGGGAAAACAATGATCTATTCAGCCATTATTGATCTTTTACTCGCTGTTCTGCTTTATTTTTACGGACGTAAACAGGAAGCGACGAAGTGGATGGTATTATTTTTGGTTTTCGCCGGTTTGGGCAGCCTTTCCGATGTAATTGTTGAACCTGTTTGGCACAGCCTTTTTTTCTTCTTCCTCCAAGCGTGCACCCCTTACGGATTCCTTATGTTCTCGATTGTATATGCGGTACCGGCAACACGACAAGTCAAAAATGCGCTCGCTTGTGCACTTGTGTTGCCGATTATCCTAACACTTCTTATTACTCCTATGAAGAATGGTATTCAGTTAGATTTCCTCATTTTGTTTTTCTGGGCGGTTCCCTATTACCTCATTGGATGTTTTTTGGTTATTTTTTCTTATAGGAGAGAAACCATTTGGGTAAGAAAAAGAAACCGTCTTATTACGATCTTCTTTGTCGTTCCACCTGTCCTCGTTATTGTCGTGATAAACCATTTGGAAAGAGCGATCCAAACATTTGAGGGGTATCGGTACATCAGTATGTTCGTAGGGATGGCTTTTGTTATTTTTATTGTATCTGCGATCCGATTCGGAGCGCTTGGCGTGAAAATTAAATTTGAAAAGCAATTACACGATCAGACGATAAAGGGGTTTGTATCGGGAGCAGCGATGCTTAATCATGCGATTAAAAATCACATCATCAACATTGATATGCTGGCGGGCCGAATGAAGGAAAACATCTTATCCCAACTCCATGAACAAGCAGAGACAGACATTGCACATATCCAGTCGGAAACGAGGCAAATGATGTACATGGTAAATCGGATCAAGAGGCATATCGAAGATATAGAGATTGTAGAAGGCCTCGCCGACTTGTCCGTTATTGTGGATCAGGCGATTCAATCCAATCGCTATTTGCTTGACGCAAAAGGGGTTTCCGTTGTTTACGATCATTCTCCATCTTACCCTTTGCTGTGCGATAAGCTTCATATGCAGGAAGTGTTCGCTAACTTGATTCGCAATGCGATCGATGCCGTGGACTCAGCAAACGGAATGCTTGGGATTAGAATTCACGAGAGCAAAAAGGATATCTTGATTGAGTTCACCAACAATGGGAAGGGAATGGATAAAGAAACTGCCACCCAGCTATTCGAGCCGTTCTTTACCACTAAACATCCGGAGAATAATTTCGGGTTAGGTTTGACTTATTGTTATCTAATTTTGCAAAAGCATGGCGGAAGTATTGAAGTTGTAAGCGAACAGACAGGTGTGACTTTCACCATTCGTTTGCCGAAAAGTCGCAAAATTAAACGATAAGACCAGATGAGACCAAGGGCGTAGAGTTCAATAGCTGTCAATCATCAGTATTTCAAGTATATTTCTCCCCATTGAATTCGATTACGATAAGGATCGAACCAACCAAATGAGGGAGGCATACATGAATGAATGTGAATGGAAAGTTGCATGAAATCACGAATATACCACTATTTATCTCCAGCTACTCGGCGAATCCCGCGCATCCGAATCCGGCATCTTTTAAACCTATGGCTGAGGCTCAGATATTTCTGGGGACCGACTTTCCTGCGGGTTTTACAAACAGTTTTATACCGGGATTTTCCTTCCAAACGAAAACCGATGCAAACGGCGCATTTACAATCTTTGTACCGGATGGATTCCCAAAAACAATCAAGGCCTACTTATTAGCAACGCATACGATCATGAAAGTGATCCCGCCATTGAACGTTCCCATCTTTGCGCCTGTGTTTCGGTCACAAACCTTCCTATTCAGTCAAATTAATGCCAAAGTGCAGGATATTTACGTTATTCGAACGGAGGGAACGACGCAGCAAAGCTTCTCGCAGGCACAGATTAACGAAATGACTGCTGACATCCGGCAACAAATGCATCTGGATCATCTGTCCGCTTTTATTAACGACGGGTTTATCGGCATCACGGGTCAAGACCGAGGAGCAACACTCAAAGCCGACCTATTTCTAAGTCCGTTTACAGGACCAGATCTGAATAGTTTTATCAGCGAAAAGGTTGATAATATCGATATCGATCTGCCCGGACCTGATTTTATCGTCGGACTGTTTGTAAGCAAGGACGAAATAGCAAAGCAATTTCGTCAAGGCATACACAATATGATGCCTACGCTCAACAAACAAATTATAGACAGAATTCAGAATGACTTCGGCATGATGATTAACCAGCTTGAACAGAGTACAAACAGCAGGGTGACGCTGACGTTCGAAAGGCTGCGGTTCCCTGTAGTAGAAACGAAAATTTTCGGTCCTTTCACCATAAAAATGCGTGCTATCGTACCGGATCTTTTCGTTGGTATATCTCGAAAACTATTCAGTTAAAAATTTAGAAAAAGCGCACACTCGTGATGGGGCGTGCGCTTTTTTTGCATTTGGATCTGAAACAAAAATAGTTTATTGCGGTCGGCTCAATTCAGCTTGTGTGAAGAGAATGTGGAGAGAGCCGTCGTGTTCATATAAGCTTTAGTTCTGCTAAACACCCTCCTTACAAACAATAGTTATGGTAATTCATGAAGGATATCATAATTGTTAGAAGTGGAGTGTGATAAGGTTGAACACTAGGTTACTGTCTTTGGGATTATCGCTGGCTTTACTCACGGTTACCGTCTACCCGGCGTCTGCTGCGCCAGCCTTGGAACACAGAGATCCTGAAAAGGGAAGCAAGTATTTCGAACATGCTGATGTCGCTCAGAGGGTTCATCAGCTTCTGGCCTACGAAACGGTCACAGCGCATAAGGAGCAGGACTTGGAAAAGGAAACAGAGGAAGATCAGCCTCAGCTGGCGTTCCCCGTTATCAGTGACATTCACGTGCAGTCTTGGGATGAGGCGTCTCACCACAAGTTCGCTGCCGCACTCCATGATTTAAACCAGTTGAATCCAGAGTCCGATACCCTAGTCATTAACGGGGATTTGACGAATGGGATGTCAAGGGATTATGACAAATTGGCTGAATTGATGAAGACAAATCCGCATCCGATGGATGTTGAGTATACGATAGGGAATCATGAGTTCTATAAAGCTTGGTTCAATGCGAACGCGCAGTGGAAACCCGATACATTCCCGAACAAAGAGACGGAGCAGGCGTCGATAGACCGCTTCCTGCAGCTAACTGGAGAACAGCATATTTACTATGATCGGATGATCAAAGGGTACCACTTTATTTTCCTGGGGTCGGAGCAGTACCGACAATCTGATGAAGCGAACCTTGAGGATGCCTCTCTCTCCCAAGATCAGCTCAATTGGTTGAATGCGACATTAAAGAAGGGAGCTGACGCCAAGAAGCCGATCTTTGTGTTTTTGCACCAACCTTTGCCGTATACAGTGGCAGGGACGCATTTTTGTTGCACGAATAACAGAGCTGTTGTCCAGCATGAGGAACTGCGAAAGATATTGTCGGCATATCCGCAGGTGATCTTCTTCTCCGGCCACACCCATTGGGAGCTGAAGCTGCCGGATACGCTTGTGCGGGATAAGTTCACGATGGTCAATTCGTCTTCTGTTGAGCAGCCCTTGACAGACGACGGACACGGAGGCGAAATGCTGACGGGACCGGACGAGAGCGAGGGGTTGTATGTAGAGGTCTATAAGGACAAGGTGGCGATTAAAGGTCGGGACTTTCACCGTCAGCGTTGGATAACTGAAGCGCAGTTTTCAGTGCCACTGAATAAAATCGAATAGAGTCGGGAAGAAGCACTGGATGTATCCTTTATTCGAATTGATCCTCAATCCTGATCATGCACGTATTGGAGCGTATTTCCCTTGTGTAGGTTTGTTGATCCACATTAAATTCATATACGGCTGTCAACGCGTATAAAATCTGTTTGGCGGCAATGTCCGAGTTCACCAGAACGATATAATAGAAATTGATTAGGTTATCCGGATTGATTGTGCCGAGCGAAAGTGAACCGTCTAATTTTTTGGACACTTCAATCGGGGAGTCCATCCAACGTAAACTGTTCATCTCATAAGTCACACCCGGCGGCAGAAGTCCTTCCAGACGAACCCGCAGCGGGCAGTTCCCGCTATTGATTACCCAGACAGTAAAGCGGATAGGGTCGCCGGGTTCAGTGATGATCGGTTCAGCGGTGCAACGAATTTGGAGGGCAGGAACGTAAATCGGTGTAGAGACTGTATTCGAATAAACCGTCTGTCGTACAAGCCGTCCATCCGGAAGTCGGAACGTATATTGCACATACATCTGATTGATTATTGAATCCTGAATGTCTGTAAATAAAGGGATTGCGATTTGGTAGGTCAATTGGTTGTTCGATTGAGCGGTAATGGCGCCTAGGTAAATACTTTGAGCGGGTGGAGTGCCGCTTATGAAATTGCCGTTCCAGTTTATGCTATCCATAACCAGGAGCGTTCCTGCGGGGAGGAAATCCAAAAGAGTGCCCTCAACGCCCAAATTGCCTTGATTAAGGACTAGGAGTTCGTACTGAATGGTACCGTCTGTAACGGCGCGATCCTGCTTTGCCGAAAGACGCAAGGAGAGTTGCGGTTGAAATACGAAGACTTGAACTGTATTCGTTGCTAGTTTCTTCACTTCATCTCCTATCGAATAGATGATGAATGATTGGTTGGTTAACACAGATGAAGAGGGATTGCTGGTAACTTGCACACGATAATTGACCGACGCTTTCATGCCGGGGTTCAGTGAACCTAACGGAACCGCTCGTTCGGGCGTTGACGTCGGGGTGTAAACATCCCCGATAGTCACACTACCGGGGATAAACGTGGTATGGCCTGGAATCGGGAGTTCAACAAGTAATTGCTGAATCGTTACACTGCCATCATTTACTACAAATACGGAATAAGCAAGGATGTCACCCACAAACGACTCCTGCGTATTCACTTCCAGAGCGGTGTCAATTTGATAACCGATGACAGTTGTTGTTATCGGATTGGATGCGATGTCGGAGGTCACAGTGCGCCCTTCGGCATTAAAGGAAACAAGGGCACTGGCTTGATTCGTAATCATCAAATTACTAGGTAATGTGATAACAATGCATTGAAAAGCAGCACGTACATCGGACATGATACCAACCTCGCCTAGCGGAATCCCGGCAGCCGGGTTGGCTCCGGGAAAGGGGATACCGTCAATTAGCACACTGTTGGCAAGAAAAGAAAGACCTTGAGGAATCGGATCATAAATGATGATGTTCGCGGGTCTGTTCCCTGTGTTGGATACAGTAAGTTCATATGTGATCGTGCTGCCAAGCGATACTTGCTGTTCGTTTGCATATTTCTCTAAACGGACAATGGGTCCGATTATCGGCGTAATGACGCTGTTGGAATAGGAGATGTGTTGATCGAGACCGAAATGAAATTCAACAAGGGATTGATTCTTTAAGATCGGCGTTACCGGGGTTTGAGATTTCTTCCTCATAGTGGAACCACCATTACATTGAAAATAACCGTGACGGATGCTCCGGCGGCAATACTGCCGATAGAGATGCCTGAGTTCGGATTTGCCGTTGGTCTGGCTGCACCATTAACCGTAACGCTTCCTGTAACGAAATTGGTTCCGTCTGGAATGGCGTCAATAAAAATGACGTTATGTACTGTTTCGATCCCCCTATTTGTAACGACAATATTATACGGAATTAAATCGCCCACAACAGCATCAACGGCCAGTGCACTTTTGACCACCATCACATTTGGAGCAGAAACAGGGATCGTGACGATATTCGAGTTGACAGAACCGGTCAATTGTCGTCCGTCTGGTGGGCTATATGTGTAATTGGCTGTTGCCTGGTTGCGTAGTTGTTGTGGAGAAGGAAGCGAATTTAAGGTTACTTCCAAGGTAATCATCACTGCCACACTGCCGTTCGCGGGAACATTCCCAACCGCAATACCTGTAGATGGATTAGCACCTGGTTGAGGGACGCCATCGATGATGACGCTGTTCGGTACAAACGCCGCACCGCTCGGGATGGTGTCGATGATGGTGACGTTAGCATCCAGATTTCCGTTATTTTGAACGTCAAGCATGTAGACAATATTATCTCCCACCGTAGCATTGTTGGTATCTGCACTTTTTACCAATATGACAATTGGTTGATACACAGGTATAACGAGCGTATTCGAGAAGGTCGACCCGGAAAACGCACCTGAAGTGAAGCTCACGGATGAACGGTTGCTCACTTGACCGGATACAGGCAGAGTGTTCACAGTTACGTTGAAAATAACAGCCACCGTAGCGCCAGGCGCGATCGTGCCAATCTGCACACCTGTTGCGGGATTAGCTGCTGGACGTGCAGCCCCGCCAACAACAACACTTCCTGTAACGAAGGAGGTTTCTGAAGGTACGATATCAGTAAGCACGACGTTATTTACGTTCTCAATGCCGTTATTCGTAATATCGATGCGATATGGAATAACATCTCCTACGACAGCGTCCGTGACTGTCGTTGATTTTGCTGCGGAGACTTCCGGTGAGGACGTCGGGATTGTAAGTATATTCGTCGCGATGGAACCATTAAACATTCTGCCGTCCGGGAGCGTGAATGCATACGCAGATGAACCTTGATTGGTTAGCTGTTGCCCTGGCGGCAGTGAATTGAGGAGTACGGAAAACATGACGGTAGTGGTAGATGTGACGTCTCCTACAGGAATTCCGGCTGAAGGATCCGCACCAGGTGCGGGCGCCCCGTCGATAATGACGCTGTTCGGAACAAATGACGTCGCTGAAGAGATCACATCCGTCAAGACGACAGCGGCGCCATAATTGCCCGTATTTGTAAAGGTGACTGTATAAACGACCGTATCCCCAACGGTTGCATTGGCGGTATTGGCTGATTTTTGCGCGGAAAGAATTGGTTGATAGACAGGAGTGACAATTGTGTTGGAGAAGGATGCGCCGGAAAAAGTGCCGGAAGTGAAGCTGACGAAAGATTGGTTGCTCAAGGTTCCGGAAGACGGCAGTGCCGAGACTTGAATACTGAACGCTACCAAGACGGTTGCGCCTGGTCCAATAGAACCGATCGTGATGCCTTGAGATGGGTTTACATTCGGTCTTACAAGACCGTCAACTGTTACGGAACCGGGGACAAGGATAGAATTGGTAGAAATGGGATCTGAGAAAACTACATTATTCACCGATTCGATACCGCTATTCGTAATAGCTGTCGTATAGGTTATCGTATCGCCGACATAGGAGGCCGTGGTCGGCGTGCTTTTTGCAGCAGAGACGTTGGGTGCGGATACCGGAAATGAAACGATATTCGACGCGACCGCCCCAGTTAAGGTTCGCCCGTCGGGCAATGTGAAGGAATAGGCGGCAAACCCTTGGTTGCTAATTTGTTGAGGCGTTGGCAAGCTATCGATAATGACTGTAAACAGTACGGTTGCCGACGCGCCAGGTGCAAGGCTGCCAATGGCGATTCCCGTCGTCGGGTTGCTGGTAGCGGATGGGAAGCCGTTCACCAATACACTATTCGGTACAAATGAACTTCCTGCTGGGATTGTATCGGTAACGGTGACGGAAGCAGCAAATGTACCCGTATTACTGATAATCAGTGTGTAGGCGACCGAGTCGCCAACGGTTGCATTGTTCGTATTGGCGGATTTTGTTATTGAGATAACTGGTTGGTCGACTGGGGTAGAAAACGTATTTGAAAATGCAAGCCCCGAAAATGCGCCTGATGTAAAATTGGCGTTAGCCTGATTGCTTATTTGCCCCGAAGGCGGAATGGCCGCCACTTGTATGCTGAATTCCACTAAAACAGATGCTGATGGAGCAATCGTGCCGAGTGCAAAACCGGTGGCAGGATTCAAAGCCGGTGAAGAAACACCGTTGATCTTCACACTACCCGTCACAAATGTGGCTCCCTGTGGGATCGGATCAGAAAATAAAACATGATTGATGGCCTCGATACCATTATTTGTCACATTGACCGCATACGCAATTGTATCACCGAGCGCTGCTGCGATGGCAATTGAACTTTTGGTCAGGGTTACATTGGGGGAAGAGACCGGAATGGTGACTGTATTGGATGATGCCGAACCATCCAGTGTGCGGCCGTCTGGCGGCGTGAACGTGTAGTCCGCGAAAGCTTGATTCGTCAATTGCTGCGGAGACGGCAAGGTATTTACGACAACCTCGAAAGTGACGAGTATTTGCGAACCGGGCGAGACGGTCCCAAGAGAAATGCCAAGAGTCGGCGAGATGCCGGGTTGGGGAACCGAATTAACATTGACGCTGTTCTGGGAAAAGATAGTACCGGCCGGAATCGTATCGGTGAGAGTAACCGTGGCATCCAAATTTCCAGTATTGTTGACAATGATGGAATAAATGATCGAGTCCCCGACTGTGGCGTTTTGAATGCTAGCGCTTTTTTGTAAATTGATTTGCGGCTGGGTGACCGGAGTGGTCGTGATATTGGATAAAGACGAACCAGAGAAAGTTCCCGACGTAAAACTGACCGCGGATTGATTCGTAACCTGAGTCGGATTCGGCATAGTGATCTTCACCTCGAATGTTACGGTAACCGAAGCTCCGGAGGCTATGGTTCCGATTGGAATGCCGGCGGACGGACTGGCAGTCGGCCGGGAAATACCGGCTACAAGCACACTGCCGGTAATAAAGGAGGTGTTGTTCTGCAAAGAGTCACTCAGAACAACATTATTCACGCTTGAAATCCCTTGATTCGTAACAACGGAGGTGTAGGTTAAGGTATCGCCAGTTACGACAAGCGAGGGTGCAGCGCTTAGGGCAATGGAAACATTCGGTTCTGAGACGGACACTGTAACGCTATTGGAGCTTGAGGTACCGCCTGCCTGCCTGCCGTCCGGCAAGACAAAACTGAAGGTGCTGCCCGCTTGATTCAACAGCTTTTGGTTAGGCGGAAGCGTTTGGACGGTAATCAGGAAACTCACAGTAACGACGTCACCTGGGTGTAATGTGCCGATTGGGATCCCAGTGACAGGATTGAGGCCAGGCGTCGGCGTCGCGCCTACGATGATGCTGTTACTGACAAATGCGGCACCTGCCGGAATCGTGTCGGTTACGTTGACGGTTGCTGCTGTATTGCCCGAATTTTCAACGCGAATAAAGTAGGTAAGGGTATCGCCCACAGTTGCATTTGCTGAGCTGCTGCTTTTCTTTAAACCGATAATAGCCTGGTAAATTGGCGTAACTACAGTGTCGGAGACGGAGGATCCTTGAAAGGAACCGGAAGTGAAGCTGACGCTGGCCCGATTACTTAATGCTGCAGGTTCGGGTAAGCTGGTTACACGAAGTTGAAAGCCGATGATTACGGAGGCTAGCGGATTTAGCGTACCGACCAGGATTCCGCTTAGCGGATTCGCATTGGGCGCAGCAACACCGTTAACCGTCACACTGCCGGTTACAAATACAGAGCCTGCCGGAATCGTGTCCGAGACGACAACTTGATTGACGGCTTCAAACCCGTTATTCGTTGCAACTAATGTATAGGTTAGCACTTCGTTCACGGCTGCAGCTGTGTGATTCACTGTTTTTGTAAGGGTCACATTAGGCGCAGAGACGGTTATCGTGACTGTATTTGAGCTGCTTGAGCCTGACAGCGTCCTGTCGCTTGGCAATTGATATGTGTAACTCCCACTCGCTTGGTTAACGAGAAATGCGGGAGAAGGCAGCGAATGGATCACGATTTGGAATGTGACAGTCACGCTGCTGCCCGGAGTAACTCCTCCAAGGGAAATACCGATGAGAGGTGAGGAACCTGGCAGTGTAACTCCATTGATTGTCACACTGTTCGGTACAAACTCGCTACCGGCAGGGATTGGATCGGTAACTGTAACTTGGGCTGTGAGGTTCCCTGTATTTTGAACGACTATGCTATAAAGAATCGTATCGCCGACAGTCGAATTCGTCATGTTCGCCATTTTTCGGATCAAGATTTGCGGTTGATAGACGGCTGTCGTCGTTTGATTGGACAATGTAAGTCCTGAAAATGTGCCTGAACTGAATGAAACAGACGATTGATTAGTAAGCTGGGCAGGACTGGGAAGGGAGGTCACCGTAACTTGAAAAGTCACAGTCAAACTTCCCCCGGACGGGATTGTGCCGACACTAATACCGCTAGTCGGTGAAGCTGTGGGGCGGGAGGAACCCGCAACGACGACACTGCCCGATACAAAAGTAGAACCAATAGGAATCGGATCTGTAAAGATTACGTTCGAAACGCCCTCTACACCATTATTCGCGATCACCGATGTATAGGTTAACAAGTCCCCAACGACCGCTTCCGACGAGTTTACGATTTTGTTAACCGTAACATTCGGAAGGGTTACGGGGATTGTAACGGTATTCGAAGCGGCCGTTCCGCTCACCGTTCGCCCATCAGGCGGTTGAAAGGTGTACACAGCTGTTGCTTGATTCACAAATTGAGGCGGTGATGGAAGGGAGTTGACCTGCACTTGAAAAGTGACGGTCGTCGTCGCTCCAGCCGCCACAGTACCAATGTTTACGCCAGCCGCGGGGTTCGCGCCACTGATTACGGTCCCATTGACTCTAAAACTTCCTGTGACAAAGGAACTTCCCGCAGGGATATTATCTGTAATCGTCGTAACAGCCCCTATATTTCCGCTATTGACGATTTGCAGCGTATACTGCACCTGACTGCCGACAGACGCATTCGGCGTACTGGCGGATTTCGTTATTGTCAGCTTAGGCGAGTAGATGATCGTCGAAACGGTATTAGAGGGAATAACCCCGGAAATGATGGATCCTCCGGCAACGCTCTGGAAAGTAAATGCAGCATTCGCTGTATTATCGATCTGCTGCGGACTAGGCAGGGAGCTAATCAAAGCCTTATATGTAGCGGTAATAGAGCTGTTCAAGTTGAGCGACCCCAAAGGAGCGCCAGCTGTAATATCGTAAGTCGATTTGGCCACGCCGGCAACGGTAACACTCCCCTTGACGAAGGAAGACCCGCTTGGCAAAGCATCCGAAAGGACAATGCTCGCCGCATTCGCGGTGCCGGTATTGCTGACCGTGACGGTATAGGTCACTGTGTCTCCGACAATAGCTCCAGACACATTCGCGCTTTTAACAACGCCGATTTTCGGGGCGTTGATATCTACTTGAATGGCGTTGCCATTTACCACATAGGCGTCGCCGGAAGTCGTTAAACTCAGTACAGCGCTCGATTGATTGTTAACTAGCCTGGCGGACACATCAACGTTCGTAATATCCCAGCCTTGACGTCCGCCGCTAATATTCGAACCTGGCGCCCCGTTCGTCTGGTTACGGGTACCGAAAGTTCCTGTCGTATTCAATTGACCTGCATCATTATTGATTTGAGAAGCAAAAAAATTGTTGGCAAAATTGTTGAGTCCGGACAAGGCGGATAGGGAAGATGAGTTTGGGCCAAAGAGTGCCTGATCCCCGGTTCGATTCGCATCGCCTTCTTGCGCGCTAAAAAGCGCACGCCCTCCTAATGCGCCAGAGACTGGCGTAGCAAACCCGGTTAAAGTGGTGTTAACGGGATCTGACGTTGCTTGAACCAGAACGGCTCCTGCGCGCAGTGACATGTTCCGAAAAGGAAGTGAGGGATTCTGGTAGATTACGCCAAGTGTCCAACCCGCATGATTGGCGGTGGAATCGCCATTTATGACAATGGTGCCTGCAACCCCGCCTGTTGTATAGGTGCCTGCGCCTCCTTGCTGGATGAGAGTGGTGACGTTAGCTGATCGAACATAGGCCAGAGCATCATTCCCCAGGTCTACCTGATTGCTTGTAGCCGAATCGGGTGAGATGCTGAAGGTACCCGCTGGAGTTGTGAAGGTGACTGGATTGTTAATGACTGAAACCAAATTTACATTACCGTTTTTGTAAGAGCCTCCCCAGATTAACTCGGCGTAAAGCACCGAGCTGCCTGCAGGGAGGACCAAGATTGCAGATGAGCTATTGCTTAAATAGTTGCTAGTCGTTCCGCTCGGAAATGTCCCGTAAACCGACGAGGTGTTTGTCGTAGTAAAAGCACCGATACTATCCATTGTTCCTGGAGCCCCTGCCGTATCCGATCTGCTTAAACCAAGCGTATTGCCGGTAAATGTAATGGCTCCGGTGGCATTGAATGTGGCGCGTACAATGAGTGGAATGGAGTTCACCCCCCGATGGAAAAATAAAGTTGGGTAGACGGTGCCCACCTGCGTCAAAGCGTCATTTTATTTTATGCTGAGGATAGAAAGGAATATGAGTAAAAGATTAAAACACCAAATAACCTCCATCGTCCTTTTTGTTTCGAAGCTCTGTCACAGCCAAGGGCTCTGGGTACGTTTGTTTGCTTAACCACTCCAGTTCCTCCGTTGTAATTGCGTACTTGACAACAACAAAATGATACATTATTTCGTTAACGACGTTGGCCTGCAAGCTTTTTAGCACCTCCAGCTCATCTGGATCATATAGCGGTTGCTGGAAAGGACTTTGGTAAAAAAATTCCATTTGCAATAAACGAAAATCAATGGGGACCGGCAGATCGGGCATGTAACCGGATAGAGGCGGGCATATTGGGCCATGTGGTGGTTGAAAAAAATGCGAGGTTACATAACGCGGTGTATATTCATCGAACTTCTGTTTGATAAACGGATTGGACATATGAGGAAAACTGTGTGCATAGGGGGCTAAAATGCAAACGATCGACTTATGGGTACAGATCCGGTACAATTCGGCCATGACAGCCATCAGATCGTTCACATAACACAGCGAGCGGCTGGCCATGACAAAATAAACCGAGTCATCGGGAAGCGGGAGTGGGCGATTAATATCACAAACCAAATCAACGCCCGGCATCGGTCTAAGATCAATGCCAAAATAGTGGGGATGTTTATTCGCCCCGCAGCCAAGATCAATTTTCATTATGAATTCACTCCCGAGCAAACAATTCGAACTTCTTCTCCTAGTTTATTTTGATTTTCGGAAGTGGACTCGTTGTCAGCCTACCGGCCATAAATATTAGAATGATGGGTCTTCCTGCTGATAAAAATTTACTTGCGCAGCCAATAGGGCGTTGATGTATAATATACAAACAAACGTTCTTGTATTTGGAGGCTGTAGCATGAGTGGAAAACGAGAAGACGATGGATTGCGGGAGTCATCACAGTTGATGCTGACACAACATAAGATTACCTTTCTGGAACCGCAGGAAGAAACGCGACGGCAGTCACGGCCGGTGCTGGATGAACTGGAGATACAACTCATATCCGTTGCGCTGAGCCAGTCTCAGGTGCATGCTAAGACGGTCCACCTGTTATTGTATGGCGAATTCGAGAATCGACAGATCAGCGGTGTCGTAACCCGGAGCCAACGAGATAGCTTTCGTCTTGATAAGGAGGCGCATTACAACGATGAGAAGGAGTGGGAGTTGATCTCGTACCGGGATGTTCTGAATGCAAAACTGAACCACGAATGGACAGAAATGGATTCATAAATGACCCTTGCAAATAAGCTGCATCCTGTCATGATTTCGAATTTTCAAAAATTATGTTTACCTCACCAAGGTTATTTGATAATATAATTGCAATATTCAAATGCGATGAAGAGAAGAGTAAATACATGAATTCTTTCACAGAGAGCTCCGTTAGCTGAAAAGGAGTAAAGGGTTCTTTATTGAAAAAAGCCTCGAAGCAGCACATCGGAACCTCATACAAGGGGATGTTGTGCCAGGAGCTCCTGTTACAGAGCTAGAGTATAAGCATTACTGTGTAATGCCGTACTTGAGGAGGCTAATATGGCGACATATTAGCGAATCTGGGGTGGTACCGCGAGTATACAAATCTCGTCCCTAAGACTGACTAAAGTCTTGGGGGTGGGATTTTTTTTGTTGGCACCAAATTGGACAGTTTGAATAGTTATGCGATAAATCATACCATTTTGAGAGGATTTGAATATCTTATGACAGAGAAATTGAAAGTTGGTATTGTCGGAGGAACGGGCATGGTTGGTCAGCGGTTTGTTCAATTGCTGGATCAGCATCCCTGGTTTCAAGTAACAGCTATTGCAGCTAGCAGCAGTTCGGCAGGCAAAACTTATGAAGAGTCTGTCCAAAGCAGATGGAAGTTGTCTAGTCCGATTCCTGAAAATGTGAAAAATATCGTTATTCAGGATGCTTCGAAAGTAGAAGAGGTTGCCTCCCAGGTCGACTTTATTTTTTGTGCGGTTGATATGAAAAAGAACGAAACGCAAGCGTTGGAAGAAGCCTACGCAAAAACGGGCACGCCCGTTGTTTCCAATAATTCGGCTCACCGCTGGACGCCTGACATCCCGATGGTCATCCCGGAAATTAATCCAGGGCATATTGAGGTGATCGCTGCGCAGAGAAAGCGGTTGGGAACCTCAACTGGATTCATTGCTGTTAAGCCAAACTGTTCTATTCAAAGCTATGTGCCGGCCTTGCATGCCTTGCTGGATTTCAAACCAACCCAAGTGGTTGCATCGACGTATCAAGCGATTTCAGGAGCTGGCAAAAATTTTACCGATTGGCCTGATATGTTAGATAACGTCATCCCTTATATTGGCGGCGAGGAAGAAAAAAGCGAGCAAGAGCCGTTGCGCATATGGGGCAGTATACGAAATAACGAAATTATAAAAGCAAGTGCACCATTAATTACAACGCAATGTATTCGCGTTCCAGTAACGGATGGGCATTTGGCTACGGTATTTGTTTCGTTCGAGAACAAGCCATCAAAAGAAGAAATCCTCAATCGCTGGCTGCAATTCAAAGGACGGCCGCAGGAGCTTGGTCTGCCAAGCGCACCGAAGCAATTCATCACGTATTTTGAAGAAGAGAACAGACCACAGACGAAACTTGATCGTGACATTGAGCGCGGTATGGGCGTTTCGGCAGGTAGATTGCGCGAGGATTCCATTTACGATTATAAATTTGTAGGACTATCGCATAACACATTGCGCGGAGCAGCAGGCGGTGCAGTCCTGATCGCCGAACTGCTTAAAGCGGAAGGGTACATTCAGGCGAAATAAAAGCACGCGCATCTGGTGGAGAACTCCAAAGGATCTGTGGCACAGGAAATATTTCCGCACAAGTGACGGATAACTAATTAAAACAAACAAAAACAAATCCAAAGCTTCCTGTAATCGGAACTTTGGATTTGTTTTATTTAACGCTCGAATGTTTAACTCCTTTACAGAACGCATCGTTTGGTTCGAGCATTTGACAGGATGGACATAGAAAATCCGGAAGTGTCACAGCGGTTTGGATCACCCTATCCCGCCTCGATCTGCGATAAATCGTCTTTTCGCACGGGTGAGCGGAACGAAGATGCGTTAACAGGCGGTATTTTCGGTTGTAGGGACATTTCGCGGAACTACCGTACGTTATGAGCAGGACATGCTGGGTTTTCGGGGGTTTTCGGCACATTTACGCTAAGTTAACGCACCATAGATCCTCTTCCGGGGGAGAAAAGGGACGTTACCATGGAATAAGGCATCATAGTTCCGTGTATATCGCTGTGCATGGAGAATTGGCGATCCGGCAGTACCTCCTCCGTTTACTTGCGAAGCTTGCGGAGGCGAAATCTCACAGCATTTGAAAATTAATGCGACGCAAGAGATCATAAATAGAACATTCTGGTAATAAGATGTAACTAGTTCATGCGATGGCATTAACTGGGAATTAGACCTACAGTTTGAGGGCAATGCCTTTTAAAACATGCTGATGTTTTAAAACAACCCCGTCTCTAATAAAGAGCGATGGGGTTGTTTTGCGTTCTTTCGAACGAGAGGGCAGCTCCGCATCGAATGCGTGGGAGGTGGGAGGCTGTAGAAGCAGAGGGGATTTAAAAAGAATGACCCAATTGGAAAGTTTGGGAAAGGAGCCGTCATTGTTGTCCGTTCACGACCATTCTAGCATTGTGACCATCGATGGTTTTCACGCACACAAACTAAACAACGAAAGAAAAATATTCGTGTATTTGCCGCCTAGTTATAAAAGAAATACTGCAAAGCACTATCCCGTTCTGTATATGCACGCCGGGCAACGCGCCTTCGAGCCCGTGAGTCCCGGTTCAGAGTCCTGGAACATTCATCAAGCAGCAGACCGATTAATCAAAGAAGATTTGATGGACGAAATCATCATCGTTGCGATCGCCCACGTCAGGCCTGTCGAGTCTAACGAATATTATCATTACTCCGCTCCGGTCGAGGAAGCGGCAAATATTCGATGCTCGGGTCTGGATTATGAGGATTTTATTATTCATGATTTAAAACCATATGTGGACGCTCGTTTCCGAACGATGCAGGATCAGGAAAATACAGGACTGATAGGTTCGTCCGCAGGCGGATTATCAACGTATCATACCGGGTTTCGCCGCTCAGATGTATTCGGAAAGTTGATCATGCTGTCTCCTTATTTCATTAAGGCGCATCTGGATGATACGTTTGAGGGGAAGCTGCGAGAAGAGATGCTTTATCGCCCGTTCGACGGCAAGCACAAGCCGCCGCTCAAAATATGGATGGATATCGGGGACGCGGAAGGATTGTTTCTCCCTCGCCATATTCGGAAAGTCGTGAGTGAACTGGTAGAGGCTGGTTTTCGCTATGGAGATGAAATTGCTTATCTGGAGCAGCCCGATGCGGCGCATCAAGAAGCAGACTGGGGAAAAAGGGTTCATATCCCGCTTCTTTACATGTTCGGAAGGCCAGGAAAGGCTGTTTCCCTAGAGCTTATTGGCAGAGGTATTGTCGGACGAACAGAGCGTACATGCCAAATCAATGCTGTTATTCGCTACGATAGCGGATTTGCCATGACCGAACTAAAAGGAACGTATTACGTGGAGAATCCTGACGTGCTGGAGGTGCTGCCGGACGGCACGCTTGTGCCAAAGAGAACCGGTACGACTATGGTGACGCTGTTCGCCGACGGCCTGAAGGCTTCGAGAACCTTCACTGTAGTGCAGGAATTGCCAAAATACGTTACGGTCTGTATGAACGTAGAGGTGCCGTATGACTCGACGCCGGTTAAGTACATATATGGCGGTATGGGCATGAAACTGATGTATCAGGGAGGGAATGGTTATTCAGGCTGTTTCCTCGTTCCGAGAGATTGCGGCTTTCGCTTCCGCTTTACGAAAGGTTTCCGCAAATTCGAGTTGGATGCGGCAGGGAACGTAAATCTTAATCGATACTTTCGGGCTGATAAAGATTTAGTTCTCCATTACAAAGTCGAACGTTGGGACGACGCTTCTTCGCAAAAGACAGACAGGAGGACTCATGCAGATCCAACCTTTTGAACCGTTGTTGGAAATTCCTTATTATTACCCGTGCAATCTGCCCTTGATCCATGAAGTATTAACGAGGCAGGGTTCGGAGAGCAGTCTTAGTCTTTTGGCTAATTCCCGTCTGTACGGATTGCCATCTTGCTCAGACTCAGGACTTATCAAAACATACTTCAATAAACTGGATTACGCCCAAGCGGTCTGGAAGATGAATGGGAAGAGAGAGTTCTCGGACTTGGAGGAGGGTTTGAAACAAATCCAGCAGCGCATCAGCGAAGGTGAACTATTCCTCGCAACGGGAACAAGTTATTTTCTCCCCAATAGCGAAGATTATCTCAATCCCAAGTACATCGAAAAGCTGATCGAGCCGAATTCGCGGCTCTACTTGGTCGATCACTGGCTCGCCGTATACGGTATCCATAACGACAAGTTATTCATTTACGACCCCGTTCCTTCTCGCTATGCGGGTCCAATATCACGGAAAGCCTTTAACGATTTCTGGAAAGGAAACAAGTGTATCCCTGAATTGGCGACGGCCAAACGAAAAGAAGAGCTCCATACGTATTGCACGATTGATATTGCGTCTGAAGAGAAACTGACCCCTCCAATTCTCAAGGAAATGTTTCTGCGTACGCTAGCCACTACGGCCTATGAATTTCTGTCTGCTCAAGCGATTCGGGATGGAGAGCGGACGTACTATTTCGGGCATGCTGTAACCCTTCAGCTTCTTAAGCAGCTGCATCTCGGAACGGATAACAGCGATTACGCGCTGAACCAAATTTCCGGTTTTCTGTTTGACATGCGTTGGAGTCGATATTTTTTCCGGGATTTGCTTCAGGAGATGGCTGACCGATTCGGATCTTCCTACACTACACATGCTGCCGAATTCCATGCGATTTTAAGGGAGTGGGAGCAGGCGCATAAAATGGTGCAAGGGAAAGCAGCGGCGCGTAAGAGCGGGGAATGGCAAAACATGATGAGTGAGTTCATTGAGAAGTTAAGTTTACGCGAGCTTCACCTGTACGAAAAGCTTTGGTCTGAGCATCGGAACTGCGGCCTTTTCGGCAAACAAGCAAATCAGGAGGAAGGCAAGGATTCCGCTCGTCGGAAAGCGGTGGAGCGTATCGTGCTGGACAGTTGCAAGGAAATTAATCAGTATCATAACGGCAAGATTTCAGTCGAGCTTGGGCTTCAGGCGCCGCTCTATGGGCGCAATGGGGATTTGGACTCGCTTGGTCTCGTTACTTTATTAGCATCCGTAGAGCAGAACATTGCAGAAGAACTCGAAATCGAACTTGCCCTGTCGGAAACGCCGCTGGCGGCCATGCCGGATAGTCCGTACCGGACGGTAGGCAGTTTCGTCGGTTATCTGCTCTCTCAACTGCATGAAGCCGCATAAGGAGGGGAATCATGTCGCGAAGTTTTCTCTTGGAACGGTTCGAGCTGTATGCATCCCGAACGGCATTTGTATGGCGCGACACCAAGTACACATATGGTTGGCTGCTAGCGTGTATCGACCACATGAAAAGTCGGATGCGGGGGCAAGGTATCGAGCGAAGTGTCGTCTCGCTAGAGGAAGATTATTCTCCTTATGCGATCGCAGCCATGATCGCCTTATTCGAACTGAATTGTATCGTTGTCCCGCTGGATAGGAAGCTTGTCGCAGCCAAGATGGCCGAATACCTGGATATTGCCGAAGTGCAAGTAAGAATTCGGACGGCGGAGGAAGGGCTCGAAGTCCAATCGTGCGGCCGGAGAGAGGTCGGTCATCATCATCTTGTCTCCCTGCTTGGGGAGGAAATGCCTGGAATGGTTGTTTTCTCTTCGGGCTCAACAGGCAAGAGTAAGGCTGCCGTTCACCGCCTGGATCGGTTGTTATTAAAATATTTGAATGAGGGCCGGGCACTGCGAACAATTCCCTTCATGATGTTCGATCATATTGGCGGCATGAATACACTCCTTCAAACGCTGGCAAACGGCGGAAGCCTCTGTATCTTGCAAGACCGTTCACCTGCCGAGGTATGCCGGACTATCGAGAAGTATCATGTTGAAGCGCTGCCTGTGTCGCCAACATTTTTGAATTTGCTGTTGCTTAGCGGCGTTTATAAGGAGTTCGATTTATCCAGTTTGAAAATTGTTTCATACGGTTCCGAGGTCATGCCGGTCAATACGCTAGCCGCATGGAATGAAAAATTTCCGCATGTACGGATGGTTCAAGCCTACGGGATGTCAGAATTGGGAATTCTGACAACAAAATCCAAAGGTTCGGATTCGCTGCTTTTCTCGCTTAAGGGAGATGGAGCCCGTTACCGGATCGTTGACGGGATGCTTGAGGTGAAAGCTCTCACCGTCATGGTGGGATATTTGAACGCGCCTGATCCGTTTACGGAAGACGGGTGGCTTCGTACGGGTGATGAGGCCGAAATTGAAGGAGACTATTTACGCATACTCGGACGCCGGTCAGATGTTGTCAACGTTGGAGGCGAGAAGGTCTATCCGGCGGAAGTTGAAAATGTACTTCAAATGATCGACATCATCAAAGAGGTAATGGTTAACGGAGAATCAAGCGGCGTTTCTGGCCAACTCGTGAAGGCCACGGTCAGACTTCGCCGGGAAATGAGCTTAAGCGAGCTTCGTCGTCACATCTGGGAATTTTGCCAAGATAAGCTGCCTGCTTACAAAATCCCGCAAAAGATCGTCATTACGGCAGAGTCGCTAACGAATACCCGCATGAAAAAAATAAGAAATCCAATTTACAAATAAGAGGTGGATGGCATGCAAACGACGCTTGGGCATTTTTCGAAAGAATTAGATCAGCTTCACCGTGACGGTTATGTGTTGTTTCGGAACGTACTGGACGCGCAGCAAATTACGCAAGTTAAAGAGGGGATCCAGCACACTTTTGAGAGAAAAGGCGATCAAGTCATGCTTCAGGGACCGATGTTCGAGAAAGGCGAGATATTTGAACACCTCGTCGATCATCCGGCAATTATTGATTTTATTGAGGAAATTTTGGGGCCAGAATGCCAACTCAGCAGCATGAACGGGATGCGGACAACGAAAAACAATGGGGTTAGCAAGTGGCATGTGGACGAGGCGTTGTTCTTTCCGCTTCCGGATGGAATAGAAATCGATCCTCAGATACGGCTGCCCGTCTATTTGGTGAACGCTTTATACTATTTGGACGGTATTACGGAAGAACTAGGGCCGACTCAGGTGGTTCCAGGATCGCATCGCGCAGGCGTAAACTTGAAGTTCACCGAAGACATTCCGCCGTACAAAGGACAGGAGCCGGTGTCCATTTTGGCCAGGGCAGGAGATTGCCTCATCTTCAACAGCCAAGTGTGGCATAGGGGCGCTCCCAATCTGAGCGATACGCCGCGTTATGTTCAACAAGTTATCTACCGAAAGAAATTTATTGTGTCGCATATGTCTCACGACAATAATGCGGTTTATCAAGTGCCGGCACCTATTATTGAACGGGCGAATTCGAGAAGAAGACGTCTGCTGGGCTATAACGAGAGAATTTTTTGATCAACGAAATAGAAACGTTTGCACAGCACTACCATTAGTCAACTTGAGGTTGACGTTGAAATATCGAAGACTCATACCGGATCGTTGCAGCTGCTGACCCCGCCGGAACGATCCGGTTCATATTCTATTCTCAGTTTCTCATCTCTCATAGGAGGATAGCATGGTGAATTCAAGAAGCATCTATCAAATCGTCACCGATCGTTTCTACAATGGGGATCATGACCTCATCCCAACGGACGATTTAATCAGCGAAGACGGTTCGCATCTACACAAATACTTAGGCGGAAATTGGGAAGGCATTATCCAGAAAATAAAAGACGGTTATCTAACAGAATTAGGTATCCAGGCTTTATTGATCTCTCAGCCCGTTGAAAATGTTTATCGTTGCTTGGATGATGAGCATGGCACGACCTCTTATCATGGCTACTGGCCGAGAGACTTTCTAAGGCCGAACCGATTTTTCGGGTCTCTTGAAAAGTTCGATGAACTCATTCAAGTTGCCCATGCGCATCACCTAAACGTATATATTGATTTTACGCCTAATCACACTTCCCCGGCTTTGGAGACGAAACCGAATTATGTAGAGAATGGCGTTTTGTATCATGATGGGAAATGGATATCCTCCTATTCGCGAGATGTGGAACGTATTTTTCTCCATAACGGCGGTACGGATTTCTTGAGCTACGAGAACTCTTTGTACCGCAATCTATACGATCTTGCTAGCTTCGATCACATGAATCCGGCCATCGACCGGATACTCCGTGAAGGCATCCAATTTTGGCTGGATCGAGGAGTGGACGGAATACGAATGGATGCAGCTAAGCATGTGCCGCCGGGATGGTTGAAATCGTTTGCCGGTTTCATATATGGCATCAAGCCTGTTTTTATTTTTGGCGAGTGGTTTCTACTCGAACATGAAAGCTGCAAAACAAATGCCGATTTCGCGAATACAAGCGGTATGAGCTTGTTAAACTTTACAATCTGCCATGCGTTGCGGAATATGCTACATGGCAATGCTGAATTTGGCCAATTCATCGACAGGTTGGAAGAAAGCAAAGAGCACTACAAATGGTCTCAGGATCAAGTGATTTTTTTAGACAACCACGATATGGGAAGATTGACAAAGGAACATGCAAATACACGCCGCACTGACATAGCTCTTGCTTTGCTGCTTACATCCGAAGGGATCCCATTAATATATTATGGAACGGAGCAATACATGACAGGCGAGGTTGATCCCGATAACCGTAAGCTGATGAGCTCGTTCGACCGAACGACCACGGCCTACCAAGTGATATCCAAACTGAATCATTTAAGGAGCGATAATAGGGCAGCTACTTACGGAAATACGAATATCTTGTTTAGCAGCGGGAAGGTGATCGTTTATGAACGGAAACAGGCTTCGGATGTACTTCTTGTCATGGTCAATCTTGGCGAATCCAAGGCAGAGTGCGAACCATGGAGGAGTGCTTTGCCTCAGGGACATTACTACAGCGTGTTACAGGAGCAGTTTGATTCTGAAAGCATTCGTGTGGATTCATGTGGAAACGTTTGCGCAGTTTCCTTGCCGCCTCTGACTGTTTCTGTTTATTCGTATACATCGTGCCAAGCGGCTCCTTCAATATTTGGTTTTATGCCCAGAATGACTGTTCCTGATCAGCTGCTCATCATTCAGGGACACGGATTAGGAAATGTCCCAGGCAAGCTCGAAATCAGCGGACAGCCTGCGGAAATCGTTTCTTGGCACGCCGATCGTATTGAAGTGAAGAGCCCGCATTTAGCGCCGGGATATCATCCCCTGCAAGCAATAACGTTTGATGGACAAAGCAGCAATAAGTTAACGGACTTGGAAGTGCTGACGGATGTTCCTGTGACAGTTCGGTTTGTGGTTAGACATGCCATGACTGATTACGGTATGGATATCTATTTGTCAGGCAATCTGTTTGAGTTAGGCGAGTGGAATCCCGACCGGGGCATTGGTCCATTTTTTAATAAGGTCGTGTATCTTTATCCTACTTGGTACTATGACGTAAGTGTGCCGTCTGGGCATCAGGTAGCCTTTAAATTTTTTAAAAAAGATCGAATAAGCAATGTGATTTGGGAGGGAGGAGATGTTCATTGCTTTACGGCACCCGAAAGCGGAACAAGCGAAATCATTGTCGACTGGCAGGAGAGCATCGTCGATGTCCCGAGAGGAGAATGTGAATACGGAAGGATAATTGGATAGACAGCCTGGCAACGGGCCTTATGGCAGGATCGGCATTAGTAAAATCGGAAACAAATAATGCGCATGAGGGAAATTCGGATCATGTGAAAGTGAATGTAAATCTCAAAGTAAAGGCTGATTTGGAAGAGAATGTCACATCCGATACCCGCCTTACTGTTGAAATGAAAGCTGAGCTTGAGGCTATTGAGAACGGCAGCACGGTTGTACCGGTTCAGTTTGTAAGTGAAGCCTTGAAAGCAGCTGTTAACCGGGAGTCTGAAACACAATCTGTAGTCACTTACGAAAAATAATCTGGGTACAAGTTCTAAGAACCATCCAATTAGCGGATGGTTCTATTTATTTCTGTGGCCTTCCGGAGAATCCCGAAAAGATTGAACATATCCCGACTTAATTACATTAGACACTTATATAAGTTATTGATATAATTAAATCCATGGAACCTAAAACTAACTTTACTGAACTGAATGTTAGCGACTTTGCTATCGCAATCGAAAACTTAACGAGGATTTTCATTCGGTTGCCGTCCATTGAAAAGCTAAGTTTCACCACGTTGTCCGTGTTGCACACGCTGTCTCTTAAAAGTCCCTTGAGGCTGAATGAGTTGATAGCGACTGAACAAGTAACACAATCTGCAATCACGCAGTTGGTGACTCGGCTCGAGCGCGATGGGTTGGTTGAGCGCAGGTCAGATCCGAGCGATGGTCGTGTGGTGCTCGTACACATCACATCGCTAGGCGTGAAAGTCATCGAGTCACGCCGATCTGATCGGATTATACAGATCGCGAAATTTATTGAAGGCCTTTCCCCAGAGGAAAGACATTCAATAGCTTCTGCACTGCCTGCATTGACACGTCTGGCGGAGATTGGAAACGCATAGTCAAGACTGCGCCAACTCCACGCCCCAGTGCGGATGAAACACGAAGAAAATGAATTTGAAGAAAGGAAGAGTGCACATTTATTCGCAAAAATAGGCCATGATTTAGAGCCTTGAGTACATTCTAATCGTCCAAGGAGGAGAACTTATGAAAGACTCTTTTTTCGCACTTGAACCAATTTCTATTTGTGTTCCAGACGATCTGCTCGATGATCTCAGAAGCCGACTGGAATCCACCAGATGGCCCCTTGATGCTGGAAATGACGACTGGTATTACGGCGTTAGCCGGAGCTATCTGGAGGGACTTGTTGACTACTGGATCAACGAATTTGACTGGCCCAAATCCGAAGCAGCGATCAATGTTTATGAACACTACAAAGTAAACGTTGACGGAGTTCCTGTACACTTTATGCGCAAACCGGGTATTGGCCCGAACCCTATCCCGCTGATTCTGACGCACGGCTGGCCGTGGACGTTCTGGCATTGGTCCAAGGTCATCGATCCGCTTGCGAACCCCGGCGCATTCGGCGGCGATCCCGAAGATGCCTTTGACGTCATTGTACCCTCTCTCCCTGGATTCGGTTTCTCGACGCCTCTCCCGAACAACCCGGACATGAACTTCTGGAAGGTTGCCGATCTCTGGCACGTACTCATGACCGATATCCTTGGTTATGAGAAGTACGCCGCAGGGGGCTGCGATGTTGGCGCCCTCGTGACCGGACAACTCGGACACAAATATAGCAGCGAACTCCAGGCGATTCACATCGGATCTGCACAAAAACTGAGCTTATTCACCGGTGATCGCGCATGGGATCTCTCTGGCGGGCGGCCCATTCCTGACAATACCCCTGAGAACATCCGGGCCGAGATCTTGAAGTTCGATCGCCGTTTTGCTTCGCATCTCGCCGTGCACGTGCTTGATCCGAGCACGCTCGCCTATGGGCTGAGCGACTCGCCAGTTGGCATGCTTGCATGGATCCTTGAACGATGGGCAAGATGGAGCGACAATGAAGGTAACATCGAAAATGTCTTTTCGAAGGATGATATTCTCACCCATGCGACCATTTTTTGGGTGAATAACGCTATCGAAACCTCGATGCGCGTCTACGCGAACGCTAACCGTTATCCGTGGACACCTTTTCACGATCGATGGCCGGTTATAGAAGCACCCACCGGCATAACTTTCGTGGGTTATGAGAATCCTCCGGGCATTACGACTGAAAAGCGCGTTCAAAGCTTTCTCGACAGCGACCGCGCGCCCTGGTACAACCATGTCAATATCACCGTTCACGAGCGCGGCGGCCACTTCATACCCTGGGAAATTCCGCATAATTGGGTTGACGACTTGCGCCGCACCTTCCGTGGGCACCGATAAGCGTATCTCATTAGAATTCTCCCGCGATCCATCCGTGCAGGCTAGAGCCTGCTGGTAAGGGGACTGCATCGCTGCTGCGTTGAATGGTGCTACCAGGGTATAATAACTTGGATTTAGGAAAAAGAAAAAACGAAGATTTTAAATAACAAATGAAACAGGAGATACGATGACTGAGAAAACAAAAATCTTTCAACCAGGATGGAACTTCGACAACACTTATGCTCGTCTGCCTCATACATTTTTTACCAGACTGAATCCTGCCCCTGCATATTCGCCGAAGTTAATCATTTTTAATGAACAGTTGGCAACCTCCCTGGGGTTAAACGGCCAAGCGTTGCAGAGCGTTGAGGGTACAGCGGAGCTTGCAGGCAACCGGATTCCTGAGGGCGCTCTACCTCTTGCTCAAGCTTATGCGGGTCATCAATTTGGGCATTTTAACCGGTTAGGGGACGGCCGTGCCCTTCTGCTTGGCGAACAGCTCACTCCCCAAGGCATACGGGTTGATATTCAGCTTAAGGGTTCCGGCAGGACGCCTTACTCCCGCGGGGGCGATGGTCGCGCGGCACTTGGACCGATGCTGCGTGAATACATCATCAGCGAAGCCATGCATGCCCTTGGCATTGCTACGACACGCAGCCTAGCGGTGGTAACAACTGGTGATTCCGTATTCCGGGAAACTGAGCATCCCGGTGCAATTCTTACCCGTGTAGCTGCCAGTCATCTGCGCGTCGGCACCTTTCAATATGCCTCTCAGTATGGTTCTGCCGAGGATCTTCGAGCCTTGACTGACTATACTTTGCAAAGGCATTTTCCGGAAATTAGTGCTGATGGGAACCGATATCTTGCCCTGCTTCAAGAAGTAATCAAGCGTCAGGCTGATCTGATCGCCAAATGGCAGCTTGTTGGCTTTATTCACGGTGTTATGAATACTGACAATATGGCGATTAGCGGAGAAACGATTGATTATGGTCCATGCGCTTTCATGGATGCCTATGATCCGGCAACCGTATTCAGTTCCATTGACAAGCAGGGCCGCTATGCTTATGGCAATCAGCCATATATTGCTGCATGGAATCTAGCTAGATTTGCTGAAACCCTATTACCGTTGCTACATGACGACGAGGCGCAGGCTGTCAAATTGGCCGAGGATGCAATTGCAAGTTTTTCCGAGTTCTATCACCGTAAATGGTTCGCGGGTATGAGGGCAAAACTGGGAATTTTTAACGAAGAACCATTGGATGAATCTCTTATTAACGACCTGCTTAGTATGATGCAGAAGTATCGTGCGGACTATACCAATACCTTCCTTTCATTAACTTTTGGTAAGCATGAAGATACAGTCCTGTTTGGCACCGCGGAATTTGATCAATGGCATGAGCTATGGCAGGCAAGACTCAGTAGACAGCAAGAATCAATAGCCTCCTCGCATCAGTTAATGCGCAACAGCAATCCCGCCATAATCCCACGTAACCATCGGGTTGAAGAGGCATTAGAAAGCGCGGTGGATCATGGAGATTACAGCGTGATGGAACGGCTTCTTGATGTTCTTTCAAGCCCCTTCGCGCACTCCTCTGAACAGGCAGATTACTCAACACTTCCTGAGCATTCGACTCGTCCGTACCGAACCTATTGTGGTACCTGATATACAGCACTCGATTATCCAATTTACCGTTAAGAAAAACTTCATCATAGATATTGCGGAAATTCATCAAGGTTGCAAACAAATGAATCCGGGTTAGCCGATCAGCTGAACGTCATCGATTTGAAAAGATATTCGTGAGAAGAATACATCTTTCTCCACCGAATGGAAATGCTATATTTCGTCTGTCAAATAAAAGTTCAATTCGAGAGGGGCATTCCAATGACAAGCGTCCTTTATATTACTGCTCATCCTCATGACCATCAATCGTCCTATAGCATGGCAGTCGGCAAGGAATTTATTGATGCTTACCGAGAGGCTAATCCAAATGATGAGATCATTCGTCTCGACCTGTACAACCTCTACATTCCACATATTGATGCTGATGTGTTCAGTGGGTGGGGGAAACTCCGAAGTGGATCAGATTTCGCATCATTAACCCAAGACGAGCAGAAAAAAGTGGGGAGACTCGGCGAACTAACTGAACAATTTATTGCAGCTGACAAATATATATTCGTAACTCCCATGTGGAACTTTTCCTTCCCTCCGATCATGAAAGCATACCTTGACGCGCTCTGCGTTGCGGGGAAAACGTTTAAATACACGGAGAGTGGGCCTGTTGGGTTGTTAACGGGTAAAAAAGCTTTGCACATACAGGCCCGAGGAGGCGTATACTCTGAAGGCCCTGCTGCTGAGATAGAGTCAGGACATCGCTATATCAGCATCATTATGAACTTCTTCGGAATTCCGTCAACGGAAGGGCTTTTTGTAGAAGGGCATAATCAGTTCCCTGAGAAGGCTGCAGAAATAAAAGAGAAAGCAATCGTTAAGGCGCGTGAATTAGCCAAAACGTTCTAAGAACAACAGAAGCCCCAACCTAGTTTAAGGCTGGGGCGTTGTTTTTTTGCAAGGTTTTGAAGCGGGGAAGGTAAAAACTTAATAAAAGTCACCTAGATAAAAATGTGCATTTATTATATTATTGGATTATAATTCTATTAAATACCATTTTTAGGAAAGATGGGAGGACAATTATTTTATGCAATCTGCGGATTCGAATCGTGCAGATCACTTATTTCCCATGACACATGCGCAGAAGCGAATTTGGTATGGGGAATTCATGCATGCTGACACGACGTTGCATTTGCTGAGTACAATTCTCGTATTCCGCGGTTTGATCGATCAGAGCAAGATGGTAGAATCGATTCAACAATTAGTGGCTCGACACGATGCCTTGCGCATGAGGCTAGTGCTGCCTGAAGGTGACGAGGAGCCGACCATGGGCATCTTTTCTCTGGATTCATTTCCGATCGAAACTTTCGACTACCGGGATGCAAGTGTGGAAGAATGGAAGGAAGTATTGCACCAACAGGAAAAGCAGCCGATTTCGTTAACGAGCCGGATGTTAATCCGCATTATCGTGCTGCGGGTGGCTGAGAACGAAGCGCGAGTAATGATATGCGCTCATCACATCATCATCGACGGACTATCCCTCACGATTCTCGGCGATGAGTTGCAGCATTTGTATCTACAATCCCTCGGTTACGCCATTCCCGATTTGGAACCCGCGCCTTCCTTCTTGGAACAAGTTCGCAGCGAAACTACTTACATGGAAAGCCCCCGTTTCGTAAAGGACCGCCAATACTGGCAGGATCAATTTATGACGATGCCACCCACCAGCCGATTGAAACCAAAATTGTACGGGGAAGATGGTCTGGAGGCCGGCAATAACCACTTTGCTGTGGGACCGGAACTGCGTAATAAGCTTTATGAATTCAGTAGAGATCAAGGCGTCTCACCGTCTGTCCTGTTCATGGCCATTCTCTCCATCTGGTTCTCCCGCATAACGGGCGAAGATGAGGTGCTTCTGGGAACCTTTTCGAGCAATCGAACTTCCCGGGAAACCAAAAGCATCGTTGGCATGCTCGTAAGCACGACTCCCTTTCGAATTAGCGTCGATAAGTCCGACCCATTCCTCGATTTTATCCAACTCGTTAAGCGTAAACAGAATGAGATCTTTCGCCATCAGAAATATCCGTACAACCTCGTTGTACCTGCTCTGCGGGAGTCGTTCGGCATCTCCGATCAACCTCTGGAAGTGTTCATGAATTACCTCCCCATTGAATGGCAAAGCCCATTGCCTGACGGTCCTGTTCAATACCATGTTGAACGAGGCGCGAGCTGGCATCAGGGAAATGAATTGACGATCTTTGTCGATGATTACGTACATACAGAGGATATGTTTATACACTTCCATTATTCCGCCTCACGGTTTACCAATGAAGAAATAACCCGTTTTAACAGCCACTTGATCAGTTTGATGCAGAGTGCTTTGACACAGCCTGATCTTCCGTTAAGGCAACTGACCATGATTTCCGCTGAGGAAACGAACCTCATTCTAGGCGAATTCAACAGTAAATCTGAGGGCGAACCGCCTGTTGTGACGGTGTTCGAGCGAATTGAAGAACATGCGAAGCTGAGGCCGGATCGAATCGCAATTGTCCACGAAGACGAAGCATGGAGCTTTGGTGAATTGAACGCCCAAGCCAATCGACTAGCCAGACTGCTCTTGGAGCAGGGGCTAGAGCCAGAGGACAGGATCGGTATTTTGATGCCCCGTTCCATCCAAATGGTGGCTAGTATCTTAGGTATCTGGAAGGCAGGCGGTGCGTATATTCCGCTTGATCCTGACGCTCCAATTGAGCGGGCAATCGTTATTCTCCGCGATGCGGGCGTGAAGCTGCTGCTGATTGGCGCTGAGCAAAAAAGCGAAGAGCTCAGTGAACTTCTAACAGACATAACGATGCTGGTGCAGGAGGAAATCGATGCGGAGTTACAATCCCGCTCCGCTGAAAACCTCAACCGAGTACCAAGTTTGGATTCCCTCGCTTATATCCTATTTACTTCTGGTTCCACGGGCCGTCCGAAGGGCGCTATGCTGGAGCACAAGGGGATGATGAACCATGTGGCGGCAATGGCGGCGGAACTCGATATGACGGAGTCCAGTGTGGTTGCGCAGAACGCTTCGCATTGTTTTGACGTGTCGGTATGGCAATTTTTTGCCGGAATGTGTGCTGGCGGTCAAACGGTCATATACAGCAGTAGTCTGCTCCAGCGCTCGGAAGAGTTTCTGGATCGGATGGTTAAGGATGGAATCACAGTGCTGGAAGTAGTACCTTCCTATTTGGCCGTGCTGCTCGAAGTGCTGGAGAGTCGCCACCGTGCTTTGTCCAAGCTAAGATATTTAATCCCGACCGGGGAAGCGTTAAAACAGGATATGCTTAAACGCTGGTTCGCCCTGTATCCGGACATCCTTGTTGTAAACGCTTACGGACCTACTGAGGCGTCGGATGACATCACCTTGCATATTTTGCGGGAAACGCCTCCGCAAGAAACGATCCCGATTGGTCGACCGTTGTCCGGCTTTCGCATCTATATCGTTGACGAAGTGGGTCAATTGTGTCCGATTGGGGTAAAGGGTGAGATCTGGGTGTCTGGAATCGGCGTCGGCCGTGGATACTTAAACGATCCAGAGCGCACGGCCGCAGCGTTCATAGATGACCCGTTCTCGCAAGAGGTTCAGAGATTGTACAAGACAGGCGATCTAGGTCGATGGATGCCTGATGGGCTTATTGAATTTTTCGGGCGTAAGGATCATCAGGTGAAGATTCGGGGCTTCCGCATCGAGCTTGGTGAGATCGATAGTGGGGTTGTCAACCATCCTGACGTGACCCAAGCGGTCACAATCGATCTGGATGACGGTACAGGTGCTCGGGCGATGTGCGTCTATTACACGGCCCATCGACCTTTGGAAGTTGCGGAAGTCAAGAGCTTTCTGGAGCAGCGGCTGCCCAGTTATATGGTGCCGTCATTCTACATGCAGCTCGACGAGCTGCCTCTCACGCCGAACGGCAAGGTAGATCGCCGATCATTGCCTCAACCTGACAGGATGGCAAGTTTGCAGCAAGAGTACGTCCCGCCCAGGAATGAGACGGAGTCACTGCTCATTGAGCTGTGGCAGGAAATTCTCGGCATAGAGAGATTGGGCATCCGCGACAATTTCTTTGAACTGGGCGGTCACTCCCTGAAGGCGATGACATTGTTGTCTCGTATTCATAAACTTTTTCATGTTGAAATATCACTCGGCGAACTGTTCCGATTGTTGACGATCGAAAATTTGGCGCCACTCGTTCAATCGACCGGGATTAAAGCGCATAAGCCCATTCTTCCCGCACCAAAGCAAAACTATTACCCTCTATCCTCGGGGCAAAAGCGGCTTCATGTGCTTCAGCAGTTCAAAGGCGGTGCGCTGAGTTATAATATGCCAGCTGTGCTCGAAGCGGAAGGCGCGCTCGATCGGTCGAGGCTGGAAGAAGCCGTGCGAGCGCTAATCACCCGGCACGAAATGCTGCGCACCAAGTTCGGATTCGTGGATGGAAATCCGATACAACAGGTGCAGACGGAAGTGGACTTTTCGCTTGCTTACTTCGATATAGAGGAGACGCAAGGAGAGGGCTTAGAGGAAATCATCCGCGCTTTCATCCGGCCTTTTGATTTAAGCCAGGCACCGCTGATGCGCGTTGCTCTTATTAAGCGGGCGTTTGAGCGCCATCTCGTGCTATTCGATATGCATCATATCATTTCCGACGGCACGTCGCTCGCTGTGTTAATGGAGGAATTGGCGCAGCTCTATGCGGGAATGCCGCTGCCGCAGCAGCAGTTGCACTACAAAGACTTTGTGTTCTGGCAGCAGCAGGATATGCGTTCAGAGGCGCACAGCCGGTTGGAAGCGTTCTGGCTGGAGCAATTTAGCAAATCGGTCCCGGTACTGGACCTGCCGTTCGATCATCCGCGCCCGTTGCTTCGAGATTTTGTCGGAGGACGCGTGCATTTCGAACTGGATGGCCAGTTGACGCAGGAAGTCAAGAGACTGGCCAGGTTGACGGACACTACGCTGTTCACGTTGCTCTTGGCGGCATATGGATTGCTGCTGGCCAAGTTAAGCGGGCAGGATGAAATTATGGTTGGAACGCCGGTTGCCGGGCGCAATCATGCAGATACGGCGAATCTCATTGGCATGTTCGTGAACACGCTGCCCGTGCGCTTGCATCCTGAGGGGGGACAATCGTTTGCAGGTTATCTTCGGCAAGTGAGGCAGACGGTACTTGGAGCGTTGGAGCATCAGGACTATCCCTTCGAAGAGCTTGTGGAACGGGTTGCGCCACTCCGCGATTTGAGCCGCAATCCACTGTTCGATACCATGTTCATATTGCAAAATACGGAGGCCCCGAAGCTCGCTTGGCAAGACGTTCATCTGACTACATATCCGTTTGAATTCCCAATAGCCAAGTTCGATCTTACACTCACGATCATTGAACAGGGAAATGGCTTGACCTGCCATCTGGAATACGCATCAGCGCTTTTTGCACAGGATACCGCAGAACGGTGGGCCGCCTTTTATAAGGAATTGTTGCAGCAAATCGTGAAGAGTCCTGGGCGGGAGCTTCACAGCATCAGCTTGATGGGTGAAGCGGAACTCCAAAAGTTGAATGCGTTATTCCTGAGCAAACGGACGCCCATCGAGACAGAACAAACGTTACATGGACTATTTGAGCAGCAGGCAGCGAGAACGCCCGAGAGGATTGCCCTTGTTTGCGGAGGGGAACGAATCACTTATGCCGAATTGAACCGGAAGGCAGACCGACTTGCCGCCAAGCTGCGGACAAAAGGGGTTGTGCGGGACGAAGTCGTCGCTTTGCTCGCCGATCGTTCTGTTCAGCTTATTGTGGGACTACTCGCTGTTAATAAGGCAGGGGCGGCTTATCTTCCGCTTGATCCTGATTATCCGGAGGAGCGTATTCGCCTGATGCTGGATGACAGCAGTTGCCGGGTCGTATTAACTCAGTACACTCACCTCGGGAAGGGCACAGAAGGTAAGGTGGCTGTGCTGCTAGACCGAGAAGAGAAAGGCCAGTCTGAGGAAATCGTTGGTTTGGATCATTCAATCTTGGGGTCAAGGCAGAGTGCGCGGCCCGTTCATCCGAATGATCTCGCCTATGTCATTTATACCTCAGGTTCGACTGGCAAGCCGAAGGGGGTTATGATCGAACATCGTTCCGTGCAAAATTTGCTCCTCGGTATGATCGAAGAGATTCCGCTTGCCGAAATGAACACCGTATTGTCATTAACGACGGTATCGTTTGATATATTCGTACTCGAAACGCTGCTTCCGCTCATGCTCGGTTCCACGGTTGTCCTCGCAACGAAAGATGAGCAACTCGACGCGGAGCGTCTTGCAAAACTGTGTCTGCAGCACCGAGTGGAGCTGCTACAAGCGACTCCGTCCCGATTGCGGATGCTGCTCGGCAATCGCCGGATGGCCGAGGCGTTAGCTTCCATGCGCTGCGTGCTGGTCGGTGGAGAAAGGCTGACCGAGCCCTTGCTCCAGCAGCTAAGGGAAGTAACACAAGCCCGCTTGTTCAATATGTACGGACCCACGGAAACGACTGTCTGGTCCACGGTCAAGGAGGTAACCTCGGATTCGCGCATTACGATCGGCAGCCCGATACTCAACACGCGTGTTTATATTATCGATGCTTACGGCGAGCTCCAGCCGATCGGCGTACCAGGAGAGCTGTGCATCGCAGGCATGGGCGTAGCCCGCGGCTACTTCAACCGTCAGCAGCTGACGGCGGAGCGGTTTTTGCCGGAACCTCTAATCGATGCGGAAGATGGCAGTCAAGCACCCCGGATGTACAGAACCGGTGACCGCGCCTGTTATTTGGCAGATGGAACAATAGAGTATCTAGGGCGTCTGGACGACCAGGTCAAAATCCGAGGCAACCGGGTTGAACCAGGCGAGATTGCCGCAGTGTTAGCACGCAATCCTCGTATTCGCGCCATTGTTGTGGTAGACGGATCTGATGAAAGGGGCCATTCCTATTTGGCCGCTTATTACGAATCGGATGAGGATCTCACCGCAGGTGAGCTCAGGGAATATATCAGACGACGGCTCCCCGTGTATATGGTTCCTTCATATTTTATAAGACTCGAAAGCCTGCCGATGACGCCAAACGGCAAAGTTAATAAAGCGGCGCTGCCCTCCCCGGAAGTGGCGATCGTTCCGGAATCCCGAGATACCGTGCCCCTTAATGAAGGCGAGAGGATCTTGTCGACTCTTTGGAAAGACCTATTAGGGCTCAGCGAAGTCGGGCGTCACGATAACTTTTTCGAACTAGGAGGCCATTCGCTGCATGCAGCGCAGTTGGTAGAGAGCATTCGGAAGGAACGGGAAGCGGATCTTTCGTTGACGGACTTTTTCATGTATCCGACGATCGCATCTTTAGCAAATCGTTTGTTCGGGCAGCCTCCTGCCGGCGATCGGGTTTCAGCCGCCGAAGAGCGCGCTGAAGGACGAAAAGCGCTGATGAGAAAACAGCGGGAATCCCGGAGCAATGCAAGAGCATAAGCACACTAGCGGAGGAGGAAAATGATCATGCAAGAAGATACGTTGTGGGAGCAAGGGGTCGCAGTCATAGGCATGTCCGGGCGATTCCCTGGCGCTCCAGACCTGGAAAGCTTCTGGAATTTGTTAAGTCAAGGCAGGCATGGCGTGCGCTTTTTCCCGGATGAGGAATTAAGGAAAAACGGGTTGCCGGAAGATGAACTCAGCCATCCTTCCTATGTCAAAGCAAAAGGGGTGTTGGAAGAACCTGAACTGTTCGATGCCGCGTTCTTTGGAATGAGCCCTCGCGAAGCGGAATGGACTGACCCTCAGCAGCGATTGTTTCTTGAGTGCTCGTACGAAGCATTGGAGACGGCCGGCTGGGTGCCCGATACGTACAAGGGCCGAATCGGTGTGTATGGCGGCTGCACCATCAGCACGTACTTACTGAACCAGATTGCTCTGCACCAGAGTTATCATCGGATGGACGATGCGGCGTCACTAATTCTCGGCAACGATAAGGATTTCTTGACGAGCCGGGTAGCGTACAAGTTGAACCTGAAAGGTCCAGCCGTAACCGTTCAGACGGCATGCTCAACGTCGCTGGTAGCGGTCCACCTGGCTTGTCAGTCGCTTCTCAGCGGGGAATGCGATATCGCGCTGGCGGGTGGCAGCACGGTCTCGTTCCCGAATTATACGGGTTATCGATTTCGGGATGGCATGATTATGTCGCCGGACGGTTTTTGCCGCACGTTTGACAGCGAAGCGCAGGGGACAGTACCAGGGAACGGCGTCGGGGTCGTGGCTCTGAAACGGCTGGAGCAGGCCGCAGCAGATGGAGACCATGTGTATGCCGTCATCCGCGGGTCGGCGATCAACAACGACGGCGGATTGAAGGCTGGATTTACCGCACCAAGCCCCGAAGGGCAGGCCGAAGTCATCGCCGACGCGTTGGCAGTCGCAAGTGTTCATCCGGACACCATTTCGTACGTCGAAGCGCACGGCACGGCGACGATCGTGGGAGATCCGATCGAAATCGCCGGATTAACCCGAGCCTTCCGGCAATGGACGGATCGAAGCGGGTATTGCGCAATAGGCTCGGTCAAGAGCAGCATTGGCCATCTGGACAGTGCCGCTGGGGTTGCCGGCCTGATTAAGACGGTGTTAGCGCTGTACCACCGCCAACTTCCGCCTTCCCTGCATTATCGCGTGGCGAATCCGCAGATTGATTTTGCGAACAGTCCCTTTTATGTTCAAACGGAGCTTAGCGACTGGCCAGCCGATAGCCAACCGAGGCGGGCGGGCGTCAGCTCCTTCGGCATCGGCGCAACCAATGCGCACGTCGTGTTGGAGGAAGCGCCTTCAATGAAACGAGATATTGCCATTCGGCCGTGGCATGCCTTGCTTGTCTCCGGCAAAACGGAGAAGGCTTTGGATGCAGCTTGTGAGCGGCTCGCCGAACAGCTATCATCTCATCTTCCACAGCCGGAGGCATTGGAAGAAATCGCTTACACAACGCAGGTAGGGCGCAAAGGCTATGCATTTCGTCGGACTTTCGTCTGCCGGGATGCTGCAGAAGCTGTGCACTTGCTAACCTCCAAGACGGCTAGATGGCCTGAAAGCGAAGCGGAGGTGCATCCTCCGACAGCATGGCTGCTCTTAGCCTTGAAGGAAGATAACCTTGAAGGATTGCTGGAGTTATCCCGGACCGAGCCCATTTTTCGTAAAATATGGCTCGAAACGTTAAGCAAAGCAGAATCAATTGGCGACGTGGGGTTGAGCGAACTTCTTTTTGCTCTGGCATCGGACAAGCCCGATTATCGGCCGCTTACGCTTGACCGACGCTCCATGGCGGTTGTTTCATTGGCAGCCTCTTATAGTCTTGCTCTCACGCTCAGCCAGTTGGGATTGCAACCTGACTTCATTAGCGGAGAGGGGGAGGGCGAATATGCTGCGGCTTGTATGGCAGGAATTTGCTCTTTGAAAGAGGCGTTTCAACTGGTAGTCGACCCTAGGGGACATCACGAAATAAGCGCCACCTCTACGCATGATTCAGCTTCAGGTGCCATTCGCTTAGCGCATCCCCTTACTGCTTATCTGAACAGAAAGCTGACCGATTCGCCGCAATCCCCTTCAATTTTGCGTAATAATGGTGTTGATTGGCAGTTAATAGAGCTTCAGAACGCGCTTCAGAACCCAGGCATTCGGGCCATCGCTATCGGATCACCGTTGAACTTGGATGTCCCCAGGAACAAAGCAGTGTTAAGTTGTTTTAATAGCCACACATGGACGAACACCTTGGCTGCATTATGGGAGGATGGTGCAGAGATCGATTGGCAAGCACGTTACTTGTTGGAGAAGCGGCGGCGGGTGCCGTTGCCTACGTATCCGTTCGAACGTCAATATTATGGACTCGAGCATCAACGCTTGGAAACAGCCTCTCAAATCTCCGCTTCGCCTCTGGAAACTGCGTTACGGCCAACGTCGGGAGTATCCACGCCAATTTGTGATTTGGAAGACGAAGATCCCCGGCTGACACTTGAGAGAAGGCTGATCCAGTTCCATGTTGAAGTGCTTGGATTGGCGCAGGAAGAGATCCGTATAGATATTCCATTCTATGAGCTCGGAGCCGATTCGCTATCAATGATCCGGATTATCTCGCGGATTCAGGAAACGTATCCGATTCTGCTCAATGTGAAAGGCTTGTATGAGTCACAAACGATTTCCGAGCTGGCTGATTCGATTGAACTATCTTTTCTGGAACTGCTGGAACAAGATGAGGCGAAGGGGTAGATAAAGATGGCGAATAAAAATTCACTGGAGGCTCGCAAATCCCAATTGACCGAAGAGAAGAGAGCTTTGTTAAGCAAGCTTCTCAAAGGCTCTGCCAACGCACCCGTTCCCATGACAAAGATGGAAATCGAGCATCGTCCGGACGATAAAAGAAGCCCGCTATCTTATGCCCAGCAGCGGCTCTGGTTCTTTTCCACTCTGGAACCTTTATCTCCGCTCTATCATTTGGTGTACGGCGTCAAGCTGTACGGACCGCTCCATAAGGAAGCTTTGGAACAAAGCTTGCAATCCATCGTGGAACGTCATGACATCCTGCGCACTGTATTCCGAGATGAAGGAGGGCACGCCTATCAATTTGTACTGGAAACGGTGACTGTTCCGCTGAAGCTGGAAGACTTGAGGAGCTTGTCTCCAAGCGAACAGGAGTTGTCGATCCATGCGCATATCGACCGCCTGAAAAAGCCATTTGATCTTCAAGAAGGCCCCTTACTCCGCGCTTCATTGCTTGCTCTTGCTGGAGAGGAGCATGTTCTGCTGCTTGCATTTCATCACCTTATTACGGACGGCTGGTCGCATCATCGGTTTGGCCGTGAGTTGCTGGAGTTCTACCAAGCTTATCGCCATAACAAAGCAAAACAACTGCCTGCTCTTCGCATTCAGTATGCCGACTATGCCAAATGGCAGCGCGAGCGGCTTCAAGAAGAAGCCTTTCAGGAGCAGGTATCCTACTGGAAGAAAAAGTTGGCAGGGGCCCCCGCACTGCTCCAGCTTCCGACGGACTACCCGCGCCCTTCCGAGCAGCGGTACACGGGCAAGAAGGTCCGTTTCGCCGTGCAAATGCCGCTTGCTGAGCGTCTTATCCGTTTCGCGGGAGAGGAGCAAGCAACTCCCTTTATGCTGCTTATGGCGGCGTTCCAAACCCTGCTGCACCGCTATTCGGGGGAGGAAGATCTGTGCGTAGGTACGGCAATATCCGGCAGAAATCACAGGGACGTCGAACCGCTGATCGGTTTTTTCGTGAACACCCTTGTGATTCGGTCACAGGTTACCCCCGAACTGTCTTTCCGGCAACTGATGCGGCAGGTACGTAAGGACGCGCTTGATGCCTATGCACATCAAGACGTTCCGTTCGAACTGTTGGTCGATGAAACGGTCGGCCAGCGCAGTATCAGCTACTCCCCTTTGTTCCAAGTCATGTTTACGCTGCAAAATACACCAGCCGTCCCCCTAGAGCTATCCGGTTTAACCGCTGAGCCGCTGGAAGTCGAGACGGGCACATCCAAATTCGATCTTACGCTCGAAATGGTAAGGGTGGAAGCGGGATGGGAGGGATCTTTGGAGTACAACCAAAGCCTCTTTGAGGAAGCGACCGTTCAGAGGATGACGGAGCATTTCGTGGTGCTGCTGGCAAGCATTGCCGACACGCCGGATGCTCCCCTGCAAACGCTTTGCTTGCTATCTTCCGAAGAAAGAGAGCTGCTGCTAGATAGCTGGAGCCGGGCGGAGCCTGCGAAAGAGCATTCGCATCCCTTTCCTGCGGACACCACGCTTGACCGGATAGTTGCTCGGCAAGCAGGCCAACAGCCGGAACTGCCTGCCGTTGTGGATGGAAACCGTGTCTTGACGTACGGCGAGCTTATCAGCCGAGCCGAATGCTTGGCCAGTCGATTGCGAAGGTTAGGGGTCCAGCCTGGAACTGTTACAGCTATATGCATGGAGCGTTCGCTTGAGCTGGTCACCGCCCAGTTAGCCATACTCCTGACAGGTGGAGCTTACTTGCCGATTGATCCTGCTACGCCAAATGAACGGATCGCTTATATCGTAACCGATTCACAGGCCCCTCTGATTTTGACCCAGGGTCATCTGCAGTCCCGCTTTGCTGCCATGGAAATTGTAACCATCGTTGCCGATGTGGTTGAGGACTCCTCTCCGCAGACTTTCGATTTGACCCAAGACGACACCCTGACAGAAACGATGCTTGCAAACCAAGAATCTGCGGATACGATAGCTTATGTCATCTACACGTCAGGTTCTACCGGGCAACCGAAAGGAACCTTAATTCCACATAAATCAATCGTGAATTTCATGTCGTGGTACCGGGAAACCTCAGCCTTGTCGTTCTCGGACCGGGTGTGCTTTGCTTCGGGAATCGGCTTTGATCTATCCGTAGCCGAAATTTTCGGCGCCTTGGTCGCCGGGGCTTCGTTATGGATCCCGCCTGAAGATACCAGGCTGCAACCTGAGCTGTTGCGCGACTGGATGCTGGACAACAAAATCACGTTCGCCTTTCTGCCCACTCCGCTGGCCGAGCAGCTTATCTCCGTGCCATGGCCTTTGCAAACGCCGCTCCGGCGCCTTTTCACAGGCGGAGATAAATGGAATGCGAAGCTGCCTCAAGGTCTGCCGTTTACGGTGTACGATCTGTATGGCCCAACAGAATGTACCATCGCTTGCACCTATCGGATCATCGATGCAGATCGTAGAGAGACACATCAGCCCCCGCATATCGGCAGGCCGATCTCCAATGCCCGCATCTATATTCTGGATCGCTGCCTAAATCCTGTACCGATTGGAGTGCCGGGGGAACTGATGATCGGAGGCCATGTAGTCGGGAGCGGTTATTTGCGAAGGGATGCGCTGACTCGTGAGAAATTCATTCGGAACCCTTTTACTTCGCAGGAAGGCGAGCTTTTATATCGAAGCGGAGACACAGCAAGGTATTTGCCCGATGGACGCATTCAATATCTTGGCCGTTCCGATGAGCAGGTCAAAATCCGCGGATTCCGCGTCGAGTTACATGAAATTCAAACGGTACTTACGATTCAACCTAGCGTGAAAGAAGCGGTGGTCATTGTTCGCGAGGATGCTCCTGGGGATAAGCGGATCACCGCATATTTGGTGGCAGAAGCAGGTCTGTCTCCAGACATCGAATCACTCAGGCAACGGCTAAAAGAGCTCTTGCCTGCCTATATGATACCCTCGGCGTTCGTAACGCTGGAGCGTCTCCCGCTTACATCAAACGGTAAAATCGATCGAGGTGCCCTGCCAAAACCAGACACGATCCAAGCTTTCCGCGATATGTTCGAAGAACCGCGCAATCCCGTCGAACAAAAGCTTTGCGATATCTGGGCAGAGCTGCTCGTTCTCGACAAGGTGGGCATCCACCAAAATTATTTTGAAATTGGAGGCGATTCGATCAAAACGATGATGTTCGTCTCTAGGGCAAAACAAGCAGGACTTACAGTAATCCCGAAGCATGTGTTCCAGTACCAGACGATTGCCGAGCTCAGTCAAGTTGTCAGCAGCGGCCATCCTGCCGATGAGGTTCGTAGTGAAACGACCTGTGCTTCCGACACCTGGGGCATTCAGGCAATCCGTGATTCAACTGAATCGCCAGAGCGACATTCGACCGCATTTGACTTTCCGCTGTCACGTTTGAATCGGAACGACTTGGCCAGTGTCCCAGGCATCCACCCGGAAGAGATCGAGGACGTTTATCCGCTTACGCCACTGCAAGATTACATGCTGGCTACACTGCGTCAACGGCCCGAACCGGCTCAATTTTTCGTCAATATGGTCATGCACTTCAAAGATCGGCTTGATCCTGTACTTATGACGCAGGCTTGGCAGCTTGTCGCAAACCATTTCGCAATCACAAAAACCTCCATCGCCGACGAAGGACTAGAGGAGCCCATGCAAGTTACACGCAGGAATGTCCAGGTGCCCATCCATTACCACGACTGGCGCGGATGGAGTCCTGACCGCCAGCAGGAAGCGTTGAAGAGTTATCAGGACCGCCAACTCATTGCCAGCGATCTTACTTATATCCGTCGTCCAACGACCTACGAGGTCATGTTTGCAACGATTGGCGACAATGACCATCAACTTGTCATGAGCTGCTCATACTTATTAATGGATGGCTGGAGCCATTTTATCGTGCTGATCCATGTGCTGAAATGTTATTATAACTTGCTTGAAGGAAAGTCCTATGAACTGCCACCCGTGCGAAATTATGGCCAATATGCGGCATGGTTGCGTACCAGAGACTTAGGAGAGCCGAGAGAGTATTGGGGTAAAGAACTGGAAGATTTCCGCACTGCGACACCGCTTATTCAGCATGCGCCATTTAATAAGGAACCACGTGAGAATGGCTTTGCGAAACAAGCCGTGGAAATTGAGCTTGCCGTGCCGCAGTTAGTGCAGGAATTTGCAGGACGAAACCGCGTGACCGTGAATGTGCTGTTTCAACTAGTATGGACTTTGCTGTTAGCCCGTTATACAGGTCAGCGCGATGTCTTATTCGGTGTTATGTCTACTGGCAGGCAAGCGGAGTATGAAGGCGCAGAGGAGTTGGTCGGTCCTGCGATTAATACGTTGCCGCTACGGATTCGCCTTGATGAAGACGAAAGCGTTCCTAAGCTCCTGCGGCGCATACAAGAGAAGCAGCTCTTGTTGACTGAGTGGGATTATACGCCTCTCAGAGGAATCCGGGAATGGATTGGAATTGCGGAAAACAAGCCGCTTTTTGAGTCCTATATGATTTTCCAGAATCTCCAGTCTTTCTTCGAAACGACAAGCGGCATTGAGTGGGTCGCGAGGTTGCCTGTGGAGAACGAATACCACAAGGCACTTGCCATTTTCGATTCAGGCACCCCGCTGCGTATCGATGTGTGCTCGGAACCAGGAGGCTATCAAATTTTCATGACTTATCTGAAAGCTTATTTCCGTGACGAATCCGTCGGCCAAATGCTTGCAGACTTAAAGGAAACTTTCCTTGACCTCATCCAGGCTCCGGAACAAGCCGTCGGTACATGGATAAACAAGTCCATGCCTTAACATTTTTTTGTGTTGTCAATCTACACAGTTATTGCTGTTTCGTGAATAACCAGCGTTTTTTTAATAGCGTTAGCCGGGGGACTAGCGCAAGCGGTCCGCTGGCAACGGCAAACCAAAGCCTCAATCCTTGTAAAAACTGGATTGAGGTCTTCGTTTTTGTGTGTTTTCAGGTTCTCGTGGATGGACTTCTCACTTTTCACGAGCTATTAAATAGCTTATAATTATCAGATAATAGTAGTTATTTAAATCTATAAAAAATTGTAATATACTATGATAGGGTTATAATTGATCCAGAAAAGGTGTGTAGTTAGGTGGCACACTGGCTTGGTGTGACGCCAAAGCAGGAGCGCCTACATCCTTTCTGCAAATTTTAGGGTATAAGGATGGTAAAAATGAGCAACAGAGAAACTAAAACAGACGTAATCTTAATTGGTGCCGGAATCATGAGTGCGACTTTAGGGACGCTTCTGAAAGAATTAATGCCGGAGTGGGAAATTACAGTGTTTGAGAAGCTCGAAAATGCAGGAGAAGAAAGCTCTAACGAGTGGAATAATGCAGGAACTGGGCATGCGGCACTGTGTGAGCTAAACTATACGGTCGAAAAACCAGACGGATCTGTAGATATTAGCAAAGCGATCCAAATTAATGAACAGTTTCAGCTTTCCATGCAGTTCTGGTCCTATCTTGTAAACAGCAAGCTGATTGGTAATCCGCAGGAATTTATCGTTTCTTTGCCGCATATGAGTATGGTGCTAGGGGAACAAAATGTAACGTTTTTAAAGAAACGTTTTGAAGCGATGGCTAATAATCCTTTGTTTCAAGGGATGGCATTTTCCGATGACCCTGAAAAACTGAAGGAATGGATTCCTCTTATTATACAAGATCGTCCATCTAATGAGCCTATCGCAGCAACGAAAATCGACACTGGTACTGATGTCAACTTCGGTGCATTAACGCGCATTTTGTTTGATCACTTAAAGAGCAAAAACGTCGATATTAAATATAAACATAGCGTGGATAATATGAAACGTACTAGCGACGGCTCATGGGAATTGAAAATAAAAAACGACAACGGTAACGTCGAACGCCATACTGCAAAATTCGTATTTATCGGAGGCGGAGGCGGAAGCCTGCATTTATTGCAAAAATCCGGTATTCCTGAAGGAAAACATATTGGTGGATTCCCGGTAAGCGGCATATTCATGGTCTGTAAGAACCCGGATGTTGTAGCGCAGCATCATGCAAAAGTATACGGAAAAGCTAAGGTCGGAGCTCCTCCAATGTCTGTTCCGCATCTGGACACAAGATTTATCGATAATAAAAAATCGTTGCTATTTGGACCGTTTGCCGGCTTCTCGCCAAAGTTTTTAAAAACCGGTTCCATGTTTGATTTGGTAACTTCCGTAAAACCGGATAATCTCGTAACTATGCTGTCGGCAGGCGCAAAAAACATGTCATTGACAAAATACCTGATCGAACAAGTGATGTTATCGAAAGAAAAGCGCATGGAAGAGTTGCGAGAGTTTATCCCGAACGCTAAAAGCGAGGATTGGGATTTGGTAGTAGCGGGCCAACGTGTGCAAGTTATCAAAGATACTGAAGCTGGCGGCAAAGGAACGCTTCAATTCGGAACAGAAGTTATTAGTGCCTCTGATGGCTCGATTGCAGCATTGCTAGGTGCTTCTCCAGGTGCTTCTACCGCTGTTCACGTTATGCTTGAGGTATTTGAAAAATGCTTCCCTCAACATATGAAAGAGTGGGAACCGAAAATCAAAGAAATGATTCCTTCTTATGGCGTGTCACTAATGGAAAATCCTGAGCTTCTGCACGAAATCCATACTTCAACAGCAGAGACGCTCTGTTTAGGTAAAGAAGAACTAGTCTATAGTAGTTAATTCTTAGGATGTAGAAACATATTGAGTAATATATAGAATATCTATAAACAGCTATGATTTAACTATTCGTGAACACCAAGCTTGCAAATATTGGCAGCAGGCTTTTTTCTTTTTCCTTATCCCATTTCCGACAAACATAACCACCGACCTTGGCCGGTGGTTATTAGTTATTTGTACCGAAGCGAAAAACTATACATCCATCGCAACCATAGCCCCCAACATTTCACCTCCAGAAATTCATTTAGACATTAGTTTCTTTGATCAACTGGCTTTCCCGGCGCCGCCAACTCATAAATACCAAGGACAATGCAATTACAGAGAGGATAGCCCCAAGGAGTCGAAAACCCCCTGAGCTGAACTTATCACCCATTACGATGCCTAACAACAATGAAGAGAGAATGGTACCGAAGTATCTTGATGTCATAAAAACTCCGGATGCTACACCGATAATTTCCTTTGGAGAACTTCTGAACAAGGCTGCTTGCATACCGACATTGTTCAGTCCGTTGCTAATACCGAATGCAGCTAACGCAAAACACACATTGACAACCGGTGAAGTTTGATTCAATGTTACGATCCAAACTGACCCAAGTGTCATCAGTATTCCGGATACTAGCAATGCCGGCCTGGGCCCTGATTTATCGATCCATCGTCCTGCGATTGGAGAAACAACGAGCGAGCACAAACCCAAGCTTAGCATGAGAATCCCTGTATGGAATTCGCTGACATGACGTACCATTTGCAAGTAGGATGGAAGCCCGAAAAAGATCGAGTAAAAAAGCACGTTAACAAGCATGAATTCGACATTGATCCAAGTCATCGCAGGATATTTGGCAAATGTGTGCAAAGGAATAAAGGGTGACTTCGTTGTTAACTCGTGTCGTACGAAAACCACAAGTAGCACGAGGCCTATCAGCCCGACAATGGCACTTAGTAATGAGACATGCCCTGATGATTTTACTGACAGTAAGGAGGCGAGTAGAGCAATCAGACCCACTGTGAAGAGCAGGATCCCTGACGCATCAATCAAATCCAGCCATTTACGAAAGGACATGCCTAATAGCGCGGATGTTGGCGGTTGGTCCTTAGGAATATTCCTCCAAGCTAATAGAAAGCTCGCCACCGCGAACGGAATATTGACGAAAAAAATAGCATGCCAATCCCAAAAGTGGAGCAAGACCCCACCAATAAAAGGTCCAATTGCTGCAGCTCCGGATAGGAATATGGACAAAACTGACAGTGCAGTCGCTTGTTTCTCCGTAATATGAATTCGCACAATGGCCATTCCAACTGCAACCATCATGCTTGTTCCAATGGATTGCACAATACGAAATACGATGAGCCACCCAAAGTTTGGTGATAATGGAGCTAATAGTGATGCACCGAAAGCTACAATAAGCCCGGTAAGAAATATTTTCTTGCGGCCGAATAAATCACTGGCTTTTCCCATGACAGGTTGAGCGATGCTGCTTGCAATGTAGAAAGAAAAAATAATCCAGGAAACAACAGTAAAATCAAGGTGATACACATTTTGCAACCTTACAATAGCAACAGAAATCATCGAAGAATTTAATGGGTTCAATAGCACCCCAAGCCCAACGGAAATCATCAACCACCTATTGCGAACACTCATTTTTGATCCCCCCCAAAGCGTATTAATGTTATCGTACTTGAAGTCGTATATTTATTCCAATGCATTTTATGTTATGATTTCATTGACTTGAAGGAATGAATGGAGTGTGTGAAATGGAACTTCTTCAACTGCAATATTTTCTCGCGGTAGCTCGTTTGGAACATGTAACCGAAGCTGCAAGAAGTCTGCACGTAACTCAATCGTCACTAAGCAGAACGATTGGGCGCTTAGAAGAGGATTTAGGTGTCCCTCTATTCGATCGAGTAGGGAGGAATCTACGTTTGAATGAGTTCGGAAGCAGATTCCTTCGCCGTGCGGAAAGAGCGTTGTTTGAATTGGAACAGGGGAAGCAAGAGATTAGTGATTTATCCAGCCCGGAACATGGCACACTCGAATTAGCAGTGACTACCGCAAGCACGTTACCAAATATCCTTCGAGAGTTTCGGAAAAAGCGGCCTTATGTCCAATTTCATGTGCAAATGCTGACCACGCAGGAAATGATTACGCTTCTTCATCGAGGAGAGGTCGATTTCTGCTTGTCCTCACCTCCTATACAAGGAGATGACATTGAATGTCAAATCGTGTTCATTGACCCAATCATCGTTGCGGTTCCAAAGGGGCATCGGCTGGCAAACCGGAGCAGCGTATCCTTGACAGAACTAAGAGATGAATGGTTCGTAGGTGTAAAGAAAGGCTACGGTGCTCGCGATTTCGTGGACTCTTTATGCCAATCGGCTGGATTTGTACCTAAGTATGTGTATGAGGGTGATGAACCTGCAAGGTTAAGCGCTCTTGTAGAAGCCGAAATTGGAATTGCCTTCATACCAAGCACGGCAATGAATTCACAGGAACGGATCCATTATCTCCAAGTAGAGGAACACGAATTGGTGCGGGAGATTGCTTTATTAAGGCATAAAAGTCGGTACATTTCGCGGGCTGCTCTGGAATTCCGTGAGGTTGTTTTAGAATATTTTGCAGCGATAGCCAAACAGACAAATTAATCGTGCTGCACCACTCAGGATTCTATAGCGGGTATATGATCAGTATCTCAGTAGAAATTGTAGCCTAACGGTTAGTATAAATAGCCTTACGGATAATTACGTTAGCTAGGTTAGTTAGGTTATACTAAAGGAGTGATATAGAAAATGAAAAATTAGATATTGGGGGGAAATTAATGACAACTAAGAAAATACTACCATTAGCGGAGCCTTGTATTTACGCTTACTCTTCACATGCGACTGCATTGTCTATTCTTTCAATTGATGATGCTTATCTACCCTGGTTTCATAGTAATTACATTCAACTGTGTGGCCTGAAAGATTATAATCTCACTTATGATTTGCCTCTAGATTTTTATATGGGACCCAGGAAAGATTTTAATTATTATTCAAATGCGAGCTGGTTATCTTTCCTGAGTACCGAAAGGCAATTAGTAAAAAGTACGTGTGAAGATATTATTAAATATGTCATTGCGTGCATTGAACAAAATCTATATGTAGCCTTGCATATTGATGAATTTTATCTAGAAGACCGATGGGCTTATAAAAGAAGGAAATGGGATCATGAGAACTTAATTTTTGGCTATGATCTGGAAAGAAAGGTTTTCAATATCATCGGTTTTAAAGGGACTAATCGTAAATTTGAAGCTTCCGAAATCAGTTTCGAAGTATTTAAAGAAGCCTATGAACAATGCGATGATCAGAATCATAATAACTGGAGAAGTCAAATTTTACTAATTCGTAAAGCGAATCATGGTGCGGATGATCCTATAAGAAACTATGCGTTTGATCTCGATTTGGTGATTAGCACCATTGAAGAATTCCTTCAATCCAAAGATGCTACCAGGAAATTCGGTATGTTTCATAATAGTCTTAAACATTTGGTCTTTGGGTTAGAAGTTTACAACATGATGAAAGCGAATTTGCCGAACTTCTGGTCTGATTTCAGGCCAATGCATGTGTTGCTAGAGCATAAAAATTGTATGCTTTCAAGGATACAATATTTGAAGGACCATGGTTTCCTGACTGAAGATGACTATACCTATTTACATGAATCATATAGTAAAATGGTCCGCTCTTGCATGGTTATGAGGAGCACGCAACTAAGATACATAGCCTCAAAGGATAGAGTCAAAGACAACCACCTGCTTGAAAAAATAATAGACGAGCTGGATCAACTCGCCATCTTTGAGAAAGAAGTTTTGGAGCATATGGTGATAGCCCTGAAGCAATCAAAGCTATCAGCTCAGACACCCAATGTGAAAGTCATCTGACACTAAAAAAATCTGTCATCTATTAAAACCGTGAAGGCTTGATGCTACACGGTTTCTTTGCTATTTATAGGCAGAATTTACGTGGCAATATGGCAAAAGATAAAGGAATAGAGCATTAGCGGCATTATTCCATTACCATGGGTTAATGGTCCTCCAAGCAGCAAAGAGGTGCCGGAATTTTGAACAACGCCAATGGTTTATTGCTGCAACTGTATTTTCTCATGTTAGTTTTCGTCAAAAGAATTTCGCCCGATCCTGCCTGGATCCTTCTGAAAATAACTATGCATGAAGTATTCTATAATCCCAAAAACTACGGAAACTATCGCCATATTCGTAAATGTTAAGGACCAGTTGAAGAGGAACGTTTCCAATATCCAAAGGAACACAAAGATCAGACCTACATCAGCAAGAGTAGCGACTCCATTACTGGTGAGTCTTAATATTAGTTGATCGATTGCAAAATAAGAGAGGATAGAAAAAGCATACGAGCAAAGCAGTGCCTCCGTAAGTGTTGCTTGTGTTAGATACAACAAGAGGGGAACAATAATAATTCCATTTAGCAGCATCTTCAAAAAAAACTTCCCAAGCATTTTCATCTCTTCCGCCTTCTTTCACCAAGATTGTACTCGTGCTTTTTTCTTAATATCGCCTTTTTGCTTTTCGAATATGCTCGTAAAGTTAAGTTTCTTTCAGATGCACAGACTTTGTATACTTGGCTGATCGGGGTGTCTCAGCAGCACTTTCCGGCGGTCGAAAAGAAGATAATCGCAATACAAAGAAGAGGGTTAAGCGAAGAAGGTGTCTAGTTTTAACCGCTTTTGTTTGAGTCCAGGAATCCCGCCAGTGTCGTTTTCAGGCAGGCGCGAAATTTTCTCTTCTGCGAGGGTAATGGAATGAATGCTGGAGTTTCCGGAGAGTAAAAGAAACCAACGTTTAACTAGATACGAACATTTATAGTGAATGGAGATACAGTGAATTTGTGTTTTCATTTTTTTGATTCCGTGCTAATGTAATGTTAATTACTGGGATTTATTTCGAGCAATAGACTCATTGATTAGAATCAGCAATAGATATTTCGGGTAACTCGAAGAAGGCGTATCCATCCGAAAACACCGTATTCACGCTGAGGGGCTTTCGCCCCTTAGTCTGCCCGCGGAGATTTCGGGGAAGCTGATTCAGGCAGACAACCCTGCAATGGCTAAGTCTTACGATCCGTGCTACGCACCTTAAGCCAGTAAGGGCTCATGAATACAAGAACGTTATAAGAACTCTCCGCACTTCAAACCCATAAAGACAAATAGACAAAGGAGTATATTTTATGAGTGAATTAGAATTAATTCTTAAAGAAAATAAGATTGATTTCGAAATAATTAATCATGATTTTTCTATTCAATCAGCCCAGGAAGGGGCTGAATATTTTGGAATTGAGATTGGTCAAACAGCCCCGACTTTGGTAATGAAATCGGAAAAAGAGTATTTTGCAATAATTATTTCAGGTGATTATGGACGTATAGATTTTGAGGGACTGAAAGCAATATTGAAATGTAACGAACTGAAACTAGCCAAACCGAAAGAAGTAGAACAATTTATGGGATATACAATAGGAACTGTACCTTTAATAGGGCATGGATTACCAACGATAATAGATAACCAATTAAATCGTTATTCTTATATTTATGGGGGAACAGGATATTCCAAATCAACATTAAAGATTGGTCCAAGTGATGTAGAAAAAATGAACAATATAGTAGCATTTGTACGCTAAAGTGAAATAGATCAAAAAACGAGGGAAACTTTAGATGGAGCTTCGAAGGGTGGGGACATCTTATAACGCCGCATTCACGCTGCGGAGTTTACGCTCCTTAGACTGCCCGAAGCAATTCGAGGAAGAGAATTCAGGCAGACACCCCTGCACTGACTAAGTCCATCGGACCTTTAAATAGATTTTGAAAGGAATTAATATGATATTCCATAGAAGAAGAACAATATACTTACAATTAATTCTTTACGTAATATTTCTGAGTTTTATTTATTTTGTAATAAGAATTAGTATTCAACAGTCAGTGTTTTTCATTGCAATTTTTCTTATAGTTTCGTTATACACTATAGGGAACTATTGGAGACTAGAAGAGGGCATGATTACAAAATACATCTTATTTGTAGAAACTGAAAAGTTTAACATTAATGAAATAAAATTAATTGAGGCGATAACCAATAAAGAAATAGACAAGATTTATATTAGAATAGGGCAGGGAGCAGGAGAGGATGAATATAATTTCATACTTCAAGATGGATATATGGCTTCCTCCGCTGATTGTAAAAACTCTAATGGAGTATCTATAGGAAGATATTTAAGCAAAACACATAAAATCAGAATGATTGAAAAAACAAAATACAAAATATTTACATAAGTGACTTTGAAAGTAGAATCAATGATTAGGCTCCTTCGGATAATAAACACCGTATTCGCGTTAAGTTTCCAATGACAAATTGTAGTATTATGACATAAATCAAGGCTATAGAAGAAGCCTCAATTGTAAAATGGAGGTCCCGGGGGGACTTTTGCTTGCGAAAAGCAAGAATCCCCCTCAGCCGTTTTGGCGGAAGGGGCCAATTCAAAATAAGAATGTAAAAACGGCGATGATAACGATCTCGCTTTGAGCAGCAGAACGTTTAAGCGTGCAGCCATTCACGCACTTTATTCGCTATGAGTACGTCCGTATCCTGATTCCCGCGATTGAAGGAAAGGGAATTTTTGAGTAGGGCAAAAGAGAACTGGTGTTCCTGATCGGCAAATCCAATCAAGCCGCCCATACCGGTATGGCCAAAAGTACGAAGGCTGTCACCCATGGCTAACGCCGACTCGTTATTCCCAAGCCAATAACCAAGGGCTTTGGGAATGGAGACCAACCCCATAAATACTTCATCGGGTTCCTTAGTTTGTAAGAGGGTAGCTTGCTCTAATTGGGTGGGGTTCAATAGCCGAATGCCATCAACTCCATCACCGATCAAGGAGGCATATATGCGGGCAAGCGCGTTAGCTGTGAGGCACGCATTAGCAGCAGGCACAACTGCTTGATGAAATGCAGGTTCATTCCAAGCATCATTTTGGATTGGCATGATCGGGGTCGGCAGCATTTTTTTAATCAGCATATCGTCCGGCATATCAATCCAAGGCAATTCTTCCCCGCTAATCGTGGCAATCCATGACTCCGCTTCATCTGGAACGCCGAAGTAAAGCTCGCTTGTGATGCCAAGAGGCGCACAAATTTCTTCCTGTACAATTTGCGCAAATGGACGCCCGTCTGCGCGTTCAGCCATTTCACCCAGAATCCAGCCCATGGTGAGGCCGTGATAACCGGTCTTGGTACCAGGCTCCCAAACAGGCGTTAGCCGTTCGATCTCATGTACCATGGCATCCCAATTGCAGACGGTTTCCATATCGATATGCTCCGGCATTTGTGGAATGCCGGCTTCATGGCACAGTACCTGGCGAATGGTAATATCGGTTTTTCCGTTCACTGCGAACTCCGGCCAATAATTGGCTATCTTGTCGTCATACCTCAGCTTGCCAGATTGCGCCAGTATGTGGATGACCGTTGCGGTAATTCCTTTGCAGCTGGACATGCTGATAAAGAGCGTATCGTTTGTTACAGGCTTCTTCGTCGCGACATTCATGATTCCCGATTGCGCATTTAAAACCAGTTTGCCTCTGTGGTAAGCCGCAACTTGAAGGCCGGATTCCAATCCATTCCCCGTTAATTCGTCCAACATGCCCTGAATCGTTTGTTGCAAATGATCCGATTGTGGTTCTTTCATCGTGATCTCCTCCTACAATATCAATGCTGTTGCTGATATATGGAGTATAAGAGGCGTATATAAATTCAATTTAAACGAGAAATACAAAGTCACTCAATTGGCGGAGGATGCTATGCCCAGATACTCGACGCATGGTGATCAATTATCGGTCAATCGCGTAGCGCAGTTGAACGACGCCACCGCCGAGGGGCTTGCAGTCTAACAGATTTACATGTTTATATCGGTAATTTTCTTGGTCGATTAAAAGATTTAACCCCTTGCCTTCCAGCACTGGCGCCACATTGAAAATCACTTCGTCTACAAGATCTTGGCCGAGAAATGAATTGTGGATATCCGCGCCGCCGCTAATGAGAGCGGTTTGATGGCCTTTTTGCAGCAAGTAGTCCAAGGCTTCCTGCGGTGATCCCACAACCGTGACGCCCGAAATTTCGGAGGCATTTCTTGAAATGACGACGATGTCGACTTCGCCAAATGGCCCCGCGCCGCCGTTTCCGCGCATACCTTCGAAAGTGCGACGCCCGACAATGAAATTTCCTGCAGTTTTAGCGAGTGTCGCGAAGTCATGCAACGCTTCTTTTTTTGGCGGGTTCTCGGGACCGGATTGCGCATAATTGCCATTGGCTGTTAAGGTTGCCCACAAAATTGTTTTCATAATAAAATTCCTCCTCATGTTCTATTCCGTATTTTTCGGATGGATGCAGCTACCCGGTCTGGGCGATCCTCTTGCACATAGTGTGAGGCATCTTCCAAAATCTCGGTTTCGTTCAACGGTAAGTGTCTTTGCCATTTGGCCATCTGTTCGAGAGGGAAGCCTGCGCTGTCTTTCGTTCCCCATAATATTTGTGCAGGCAAATTGTGCAAATTCGGCAACTTCGATTCAATGTCGGCAAGCCATGTTCGTGATTTGCGAATGTGCCTTGGAAATACCCATGTCGGCATCCTAGACTTCGGGGTCGGGAACGGGTCCGTATAAGCTTTTCGCAAGCTAACCGTAACTTTCTCGGCATGGTGTATCCCGTGCGGAACAATCACTTTGGCGAAGAAGTTGTGGCGTGTCTGAAGCCACCGCCCGATTGGCCAGCCTCCCATGGCGAGAGAAAACAATTTCATTGGTAAGATGTCTGCAGGCCAGGCCCACGTATTCATCACGACGATACCGCGCAAGTTATTTCGATGCCGTACCGCGTAGTTCAGGCCGATAGGACCTCCCCAATCCTGAACGACTAAGATAAAATCCTTTAGATCCAATTGCCAAATCAGCTCCTGAACGGCTTCCGATTGCTCTTGCGGCGTAAAGCGGTATCCGCTAGGTGCCTTCGACATGCCGAATCCGGGGTAATCGGGAGCGATAAGACGGAATTCCTCGCGAAGCTCTTTGATAACGTTCCGATAAAGATATGACCACGTAGGGTTTCCGTGGAGGAGAAGAACCGTTGGTCCTTGCCCTTCATCAAGGTAATGGATGTGGCCGTCACGGTAAGGCAGCCAGCGATCGGTGAACGGGTACTCCGTCGGATCCAATTCAAATGGCCTATTCATGATGTGTCCTCCTTTTTGGCGAATTGGGATTTTTTCCCTCGTCTTGTTTTACATCATAATTGATCTGTGGTACATTTGAAAAGTAGTTACATTAAAGTGCAATAGTTTCAAAAATTGAACTATGGAGTGATTACAATGATGGATCGATCCTGTCCTGGCGTCGTTGAGCCGATCCTGGAGCTTTTGGATGGAAAATGGACGCTTCTTCTCTTATTCGAACTGTTTAGCGGGACCAAGCGATTCGGGGAACTACGCCGTAAGCTGCAACCGATAAGTCCGAAAACATTGACAGACCGTTTGCGGCTGTTAGAGGAGAAAGGACTCGTCACTCGCACTCTTTATCCTGGCGTGCCATTGCATGTCGAATATGAATTTACCGAGAGTGGGCAAGCGCTGCAGCCTATTTTTGCAGCGATGTGGACGTGGACGCAGGAGCATGGTACTTACCTAAAAAAAGATGCGAATGATAGCGGTCACGGAGCATAGAGATAATGTGATTTAAGGCCATCCTGTAAAGGATGGCCTTAAATTTTGCCGTTACAGACAGCGCGGTGAACCGTACCATAAGTAACGGCAAGCCGTTTCCAAATCTCTTTTTTCAGGTAAATGTCACAGAGCAATCGGTGATCCAGAGGAAGGTAAGGTGTAAAACTGTCTTCTTCGCGAAGAGACAAAGCTTGAAGCGCATACGCAAGCGCCTGGTCCAGATGGTTTTTCTGAAAGGAGAGGAAGGCCGAATGGCGAGTCGGGTCGGTGCGTTCAAACCGGTGCCCGTGCTTTTCGGCTATTGCGATTACTCTCTCCCCATCAAGCTCCAGTCATAGAGGGGGCGCACCTTCGGCAATGTGAGCCGTTAAGCCGATCCGTCCGATTGCGATGTCGCTAGCAAGCACATGGCTGTCCGGATAATCCCCGCCGTTCTGATGTCGGAACGGAATGGGCTCCTCCTCGAATAGGTTCTCAAGACGCAAGCGCCAGGCTGCCATTGCCGTGACTATGTCGGCTGACGTCATGCGATCGGTTCCGTAGACGGCATGGGTAGGCAACACATCCATTCCGGGGTAGAAGAGGATGCCGTGAGTAATGGGGAACAGCAATTGCTCCAGCGGTCCATTGATTCCTCGCGGCGAATAATCCTTCTCGGGCCCGCCGGCAGCCACGGACAGCATAGCCCGCTTCCCCTTTAGAATGCCATCGCCGTAGCGATAGCGATTCCCTTCGCCTTTAAAGCCATATGCGAAACCAAAAGCGAATACCCGTTCTACCCAACCCTTGAGAATAGCCGGCATGCTGAACCACCACAGCGGAAACTGCAAGATCACCGCGTCGGCAGCAAGAAGCTTCTGTTGCTCCAATGCGACGTCTGCCGTTTGATGGCCAGTCGAAAAGGCGTGCGCTGACTCTTTAATAAAGGATAATCGTTCTGGATTGGCTCGATCCGGGAAGTCGCGCCCATCGAACACGGCCTTCCAGTCCATTCCGTACAGATCGGACAACATGACTTCGTGCCCTTGCTCCTGAAGTGTTTGCACAGCCGTCTCAACGAACTGGCTAGTTAACGAAGTGGGCTCGGGGTGCGCATAAACGATCAATACCTTCTTTGACATGACGCCACTCTCCCTTTGTATTGGCTTACGACGCTTTATTAAGTACCGTATGAGTGTTATGTTATAATGTATATTGAATTTAGAAAAGTACGCATAATTTTATAATATAGTATTAAAAAACAAACTAATGGAGGTCATGGCTATGGGAGATCGCAAAAACAAGCGCGAAGCGAAAGTGGAAGTGTGTCCTGTCGAAACAACTTTGGATGTCATCGGGGGTAAATGGAAAGCAATCATTCTGTTTCATCTTATCGATGGCCCGAAGAGATTCAATGAATTCCGGCGGCTCTATCCGGGAATGACGCAATTTATGCTTACTTTGCAGCTCCGTGATCTTGAACGGGATGGCATTATTCACCGTGAAGTTTATAAACAGGTGCCCCCTAAAGTGGAATACTCGCTGACTGAATTCGGAGTGACGTTGAAGCCGATCATCCTTGATATGAAGAAGTGGGGAATAACCTACAAGAACAGAGTTGACGATATAAGGCTGCAAATGGCAGTGCAGGAGAAAGGGGAGATAGAAGATCAATAAACGAATCCTGGAGAAATCCGGACAAAACAAAAAAGAAGCCTTGGATACCAAGACTTCTCGGGGTTGTATAAGTGGTGCAGACGAGAGGACTCGAACCTCCACGGGGGGTTAGCTCACTGGAAACTGAATCCAGCGCGTCTACCAATTCCGCCATGTCCGCATAGGTATTTCATCAAACATACTCGCCAGCTACCTGGTACATTTAGAGCAGAAAGGGGTTCTTGTTAAAAAGTCCCACGACTCAGATAAGAGAAAAGAGGTTTATTTACTAACTGAGAAAGGCCTGAATTTAATACCTGTTTTAATTGAAATGGCTAGCTGGGGCGCACTGAACGACCCGGTGACGGTAGTTCCATTTTTTCAGGTCCAAATAGTGTAGTCAGTAAATTAGCTATATCTTAAGGAGTTTCGCTTGATGGAACGATATTGAGTTCCGGTGAAAGGGAGAGTTGGACGATACGCACGTCGGGCTCAGAGATGTTTGTGGCAGTGGGGAGCTATGGTGGAAAGAGCAATAATGTGTTGACATAAAAATGATTAGGTGCCATACTATATACATGACAAACGATAAAAACGTAATGACGGATAGTTATGCTGTTCCTTCACTTGTCCAAACGAAGCGTCAGATTGAACGCTACGGGTTGGACGTCGATGCGCAAGCCGTACTCGTCGCGTCTAGGTTGATGACCGCCGGAGCCAAGCTTGAACATGCCGCGGAGATTCATTTTTCCAGATTCGGTTTGTCAACAGGCAGGTATCGTTTATTGGCGGATCTTGAAGATCATCAGGGTGAAGAGCTGCCCTCGCAATTGGCGGAGCATCTTGGCGTAACGCGTGCTACCGTGACGGGGCTTATCGACAATCTCGAACGGGACGGTTACGTATCGCGCCGAACCAGTTCGGCGGACGGCCGTCAGAAATCAGTCATCTTAACGGAGAATGGAGCGAGTAAGCTTCGCGACATGGCTTCGGAGCACTTTGAGAAGCTGGAAGCGATGGTCCGCTTGCTTACGGTTGAGGAGCGCGGTGTGTTTCTCGATCTGCTAGGCCGGGTGACGCAAGGCATGTCGGCATTGACCGACGATCCGGGCGCATCTAAGGGAAATGGAAGCATACAGAAAGGGTAAAACGGGCTAGTCATGCTAGCCCTTATTAACAGCCATATAGTTAGGCGACTAATTATATGGTGGTATAAACAGTTGCAGTACATCATGGAAGAAAGGGGTGACAACATGAGCAATGTGAAGCATTCGCACAAAACGGATCCTGCTTATGCACTTGCATCGGCGGGCTTCGAAGAGAAAGGTTTTGTGCTATGGCGCGAAGTGTTGATGGCATATGTCTCGCCCGCCGTCATGGCAGGCATAGGGGGACTGATCACGGGCGACAGGAGCCTTCAGATCGCGGCACTGACCACAATTGGGGGAACGTCCGCGCTGATCGCATGGCTGTTGGGGCTTTGGCTGCGCAAACGGGGGAGGAGCAAACGATGGGTTGTCGGGCCGCCACGTTTGCTTGTCGTTGTCATGTTCGCGATAATCTGCGCTTCGTTCGGCTTTTTCGCTGCATGGTTGACGAACAGAGTTCCGAATATGATTGGTTTGAGCGACTATTCGATTTGGTTTGATCGCGTCTGGATCGATTTTCCGTTATCCGGCACGATCGCAAGCACGATCATGACATGGCGTTGGCGCAAGGCGTTCGAAAAAAATTACACATCAAACGGAGGAGATAGAAGATGATAGCGATTATTGGAGCAACAGGTACGATAGGGAGCGTACTTTTGAAACGTTTGGCCGATCTTGGGGTGCCCGCTCGGGCGCTAAGCAGGGAACCGGAGAAGCTGCGCGACCGGCTCGGAGATGCAGCTAAGCCCACGATCGAGGTGGCAGCGGCCGAAGCCGCCGATCCCGAATCGCTGCGCCGCGCGTTTGCTGGAGCGAAGCAACTCTTCTTGGCCATATCCAACAGCCCGAGACAGGTCGAAATGGAAACGTCGATCATTCGCCTCGCCGCCGAAGCCGGCATCGAGCATATCGTCAAAATATCCAGTCCAGCCTTCGAAGAACGTTCGCCCGTGGCAGTCGCTGGCTGGCATCGCGATATCGAATCTTTTTTGGACGAGTCTGGTTTGACTCACACCGTATTGCGTCCCTATGCATTCATGCAAAACTTGCTGCGCCATGTACCGACAATTACAGCTCAAGGTGCTTTCTTCGGCGTCATGGGCGATGCGCCTAGCAATTTCATCGATTCCCGGGATATCGCGGACGTTGCCGCAGAGGTTCTGACCAACCGGGAGGCGCCCGGACGTATTTATACGCTTACCGGCTCGGAGATCTACAGCTATCCGCAGATCGCGGATAAGCTATCCGCTTTGCTAGGCAAGACGATTCGCTATATAAACGTGGAGCCTCAAGCGATGCTTCGCAATTTGATCGAGCAAGTGCGCATGCCCCCATGGCTCGCAAACCACGTTGTGGAAATTCAGACGATGTCTACGTTGGTGCCGGAAAGGCCGACGGACGACGTCACGCGTTTGCTCGGTAGACAGCCCCGAACACTGGACAGGTTTTTGCAAGAGAATGCGGAAATATTTCTGTAGGCATCTGTAAATAGCGCATTCTCCAAACCAAACCGTCTGAATCGGTTGACGCAGCCTTCAGGCGGTTTTTGCGATTAAAGCTATTCCGGTTCGCGTCATACCGCTTCCATCACATGCGGTTCAAACAGAAAAAAACCCCGTCGATATTATGAAAACGCTGCTCCACCAAAAGGAGGTTGAGGTAACATTTTGCGGTGAGTTTAAAGACATGAAGGACATTTTTCGGGTATTTCAGAGAAGACAATGACTTCTGATAACACCAAATTCACGCTGCGGGCCTTACGGCCCTTGCTCTGCAGAGGGTAATTGGAGGAAGCGGATTCAGCAGACAACCTTGCACCACCTAACCGCGTCCAGTCGCTACGCTCCTTTAAGGTCGTGAGGGTTCAGGAACAAAACATCGTTAGAACGAAATTAATGCAATATATTTGAAATACCTATTTAAGCCTTAATTGGGGGCAAATGAAGCAATCTAGAGCATCCACATAAACCAGGTCGCTCTCCCGGAGCATCATCCGCATAGCCTGATAGCGTGGCCGCTCGAAATCCTTGCCACTCTGCTTATCTACAAATATATATCTATCATCAACACCTAACTGCCGGAGCTTGATTAGGTGCCGTTCTGGATTTTGGTCTTTAGCCGATACCCGACTTAGGGCGAAATTTCTAACAACCGTCAGCCTTCCCCTCGTATCATGCCGATTAGCGCACTAAGATCTTCTTCCACCGAGAACTCTCGAACGATAGCTGTCGGCAGCCCGTCCTTTATTCGCCAGACGAAGTTGTACAGCGCTGGCTTTCCCTCCTTTTCCCGGCGGAGAACAACAACTCCGTGATCGTCGTAGACGGTAGTGGTGAGGTATTGCACGTCTTCGGTAGTTCCAAGCGTCGTCCCGCCCCTTTCTTTTATGCGGCGAAATGTCTGTACGAACTGCTCCTTCGTAATCGAGATGGATCGTCCTATCTTGTCCGTCCGAATATTGACGAAGTCGGGCGCATAGATCGCTTCCAGCCTATCCAGATCCAATGCGACACCCGCTTGAAAATAACCTTCCATCGCTTCGATTAACGCTTTGTTCTCCATGTTTTATCTCTCCTCAGGTTCGATTTGGTTAAAATCATTTTAGGATTCTTATATGAACTGAAGATAAACTTTGGGATTCAATTTTGAAAAGTCCGGAAAATTAGCACATCAAATGGGCTTAATTTATAGCGTAAGCCCGGAATTCAGCGAGCTTGGCAGACGCATGACATTACCGAGAAGACGATCAGGTCGATCGGATTTCGCCATAAGGAAGCCGGTCTGCTGAGCTTCAAGATCAACTCGTTCTCGCAAATGGACAGATTGTGGCGGTTCAACCTTCTATAGCCGTCGGATGCTCAAACCACGCCGGCACCAGCTGTTTGAGTCCCCAAGCATCAAGAAGTGATCGTTGCGCCTGCAACTTGGCCTGATTGAGCGACGAGATGCCGAAATCAATGCTTCCCGGCACGGTGCGAAGCGGGCGTGTACCCGGCGCCATGGCGATCAATCCAGCAATGGCTTCGGCCACGAGAAGCGGGTCCTGAGCGGCGGAGGATTCGTTAATGTTCTGAGTGTCGCGGTACATCTGCTGCGGGATGGCTGCCAGATCAGCGTACCCGGCTATACGATCCTGATCCTCAGGCTCATCTTGGCTGGCGAGCAGACCGGTTCCGAATGGCCCGGGCTCCAATAGCACAGAATCAATACCAAGTGGAGCTAGCTCGTAAAAATATCCTTCCGCTAACGCTTCGACGGCCATCTTGGTGGCGCTGTAATGGGCGAAGAACGGAACGGTAAAGCCGCCGGCCAAGGAGCTTATTTGTATGAGCAGCCCGCTGCCTTGCTGCCGCATGTAAGGCAACACGGCGCGATTCATTCGCATCGGACCGAAGTAATTTGTCTCCATCATCCGTTTGATCTGATCGACGGTGTATGCCTCGGTAATCCCGCCGTACATGATGCCGGCATTGTTGATGAGCACATCAATGCGACCGGCTCGCAGAACGACCGATTGAACTGCCATATGGATCGAATTGTCAATCGTGACGTCCAGTTCGACCAGGTATAGCTCCAATCCTTCCTTTTTGGCGATGGATGCCAGTTCCTCTGCTTTAAGGGTGTTTTTACCGCCGATGTCGCGAACGCCCGCGAACACCGCGTGACCGAGTCTGGCCAAATGCAAAGCGGTCGCAAAGCCCATGCCGCTGCTTGCTCCCGTGATCAGAATTGTTTGCTTCGTTGTCGTTTCTTTCGTCATTGTAATGACCTCCTATTAGAATTCGTTTGCTTTTAGCACAAGCTTGCCTTTCGTGATTCGTTCTTCGATCCGGAGATGGGTGACGAACTCACCTACGGCATGAATCGCGCCGATACTTCAATGTCGGGTACGAATGGGAGAGGGAGAGTAGGGACTACGCCTTTACGAAATAGGACCTCGGCGTAGTTGACACCCATCATAGGCGACGTCGATAGTGACATTGAACGCTCCTGGCTCGGGAATCGCCTTTTCGCGAAGAACTGGAACAACAGGGTCACCAAAATGCGGAATATCTATAGTTTGCCTATTCATCATCTTTACCTCCATCTGGGGAATGTTGCCGATGACTCCATTATGATTCATTGAAGGCAGGGCAAACAGTTAACGATTATACTGGTACTGAAAGTACCCGTCATGTTGGATGCGCATGTTGCAATTGAGAGAACTAGAGTGGGAAAGTAATACATGAAGAAAAATCGCAAAAAACGTTCCGCACCTGCATGCGCTGCCTGTAGAAAAGGCCAGGGGGGTTAATCTCGGCGATTTGGCCGTTTCGCGGAAGAGGTTATTGCGTTTGAAAAGCGAACGTCAAATAACCCCCACCTATCGGAGGGAGCTGATTTAGCATATTCTTTTGTTAGTTCTTGTTCATGCGGCACACGGTTGGAAGCAATCCTGACCAAGGCGTATACAACTTAGCCGCACCTGGCCGTCTATATCGTCGCGATTATTGTCGTTTTAGTGTACTCGTACGCGGCAATTCCCATCTATAGCAGCAAACTCTCTACTCCTTTGATTATAATGGCAATTCCCCTATCGAAAACCACGTCCTCTTGCTCATCTGCATCAGCTTCAATAAACTCCCGAACCAGATCCGGGTCGCTTTCTTCGCTCTGCGCAACTTTCTCCGGCGTAACAAATTGCTTCGCGGTCTGCTCCTGAAGTACAAAGCCAGTGACATAGCTCAATAACGTATCCGCGCAGTGGCGCATGTGCTCGTCGGGAAGCCCCGATGCCGCAAACGCGCTGAGCAGCTGTTTACCGAATTTCAGTGTGTTCGGTACGAGCAAATACGGGCTAATCGTAATTAATCGCACCGAATCCGGATATTTCAGAAGCACGAGGCGCAGCCGTACCGCTGCCTGCCGGACTTCATCCTGCCAATTCGCAGTTTTCGTACGTTCCGCCAAAACCTCCGCCATAATGATATTCGCAAGCTCAGCGAGGAGAGCCTGCTTGTTCTTGAAATGCCAGTATAAGGCACCGGGCTGCACGTTCAAGCTGGCGGCCAGTTTGCGCATTGTTATCCCTTCCACACCTGTTTCACCCATAATCGTAAGTGCCGATTGAACAACCAGTTCGCGATTAATTTGCATGTCTTCACCTCAACTCCATACTACACGAAAAATAAACCGTTGAACAGTGTTCAACTTTGGATTATAATGGATTTAACTTGAACAGTGTTCAATAAGACGGAGGGTGATTTCGGATGAAATGGACGGATAATTTGAGGCTTGTCAGTGAAGATGTACCGTTAGGAATACGGTCTAAGCGGCCATATGCGGCAGCATTCCGAGAGGAGGGTGCGCCATGCGTCGTTTCTACCCTGTAATTGTGCTGTTGTTGCTATCGCCCATCATCGGTGAGGTGCTTCTCGGTTCGACGCCTATCAGCAAAATCTATACGCTGATTCCGCAGATTGGCCTTTACGGAGGCGGCGCACTGTTGATACGCGAAATTTCGCGACGCTGGAGCCTCGGATGGCTGTCCATTCTGCTGCTAGGCATCGTATACGGAATAACGGAAGAAGGTTTGATCGTATCCAGCATATTCGATCCTCATTTTCCTGGAAAAGATGCCTTGGCAGGATACGGCTGGCTGCATGGCTTCAACTACGTATGGGCCGTTGCCATCATCGGCTATCACGCAATATGGAGCGTCACCATTCCGATCATGCTCACCGAATTGTTGTTCCCAAAACAGTCCGACAAGGCTTGGCTGGGCAACTTCGGACTGTCGGCGTTCGGACTTTTGTATGTATTGTCAGCGATCTTAATTCGCTACGCTTTATTCGACCTGACTCACTTTCATTTCACGGCTGCGCAGGTGATCGTTACAGCTCTTGTGATCGTCGTTCTGACTGTGATTGCTTTCTTTCTGCCGCTTCCGCGGCAGTCCGCCGCAGCTCGCGCCATTCATACGGACGCCATCGGCGCCTCAGTCCGTGCGGCATCGTTTGGTTTTCTATTCGGAGCCGTCTGGCTAGGCATTTTTCTGCTTATGTTTGAGCTTGCGCCAAGTGGATTTCCGCCTATAGTAATCACTGCTGCCAATGTGCTCGTCGCCACCGGATTCGTCTACCTGTTCGTGAAGATGCTGCCGTCCTTCCATATTAGCAGGTACACGCAATTTGCCTTTGCAGCGGGCGTGCTCTTAGTGGATCCATTGGCAGGTATGGGCGTTGTTTACGATCCGAATGACAGGCTCGATATGTACGGCCAACTGGCAGTTCTTATATTGACCATCATCGGACTGATTCTAATGAGAAGAAAGCTTGCCCGAAGTGGCACAGCCGTTTAATCGAGTAGGTAGGGGTGGCTAGCCCCTGTCTTCTCACACCACCACCTTTGCACGGATATATGCTTCAGCAAGTGTGGCATCATTTAGTTGAGCAGAGTCAGGTAGGAAAAAGAGACGATATTGCAAAGGTAATTCAGAGCCTTTTGAACCGTCAAATTACTGGTAAGGCGGTGCAAACAGCGCGCTGAACCGTATCATCGCAAGTGGTAAAGCGGAAAGTGGAGGTTGTAGTGAAGACGAATGCCATCTTGAAAATAAATAAGGGCTTATGCTAGCCTGAGATAGTCCTCAGGCTGTAGACTTCACACACCTCTGGCGATATATTGTGTATATACGATATACACAAGAGGTACGGTATGCTGGCGTTGGACATTCGCAATTTAAATAAGAAATACCCAAACTTTCAGTTGAGAAATGTGTTGTTCCATCTGGAAAAGGGGTATATCATGGGCTTCATCGGCGCCAACGGCGCAGGTAAGACAACTACCATCAAGTCGATCTTGAACATGCTTCATTTGGACGGCGGCGAGGTACACGTTCTTGGTAAGAACATGGCTGAGCATGAGCTCGAATTGAATCAGGAGATCGGATTCGCATTCGGTGGCATCGATTTTTATGCGCAAAGCAGAAGGAAGACATTGACCGACGTCATCAAGAAGTTCTATAAGAACTGGGACGATGAGACCTACTAAAGCTATTTGGAAAGATTCAAAATGGATGAGAACAAGAAGATCGCTGAACTGTCGACGGGACTGAAAGTAAAGTATAGCCTGGCCCTTGCTTTGTCCCATGGCGCGAAGCTGCTCATCCTCGAGTGGAGATCCAATGAACATCTCGATATCGAACACTTCGAAAAAACCGATTTATTAGCAGCTGTTCGAACAGCTCAGCGCTCAAATTCTGAAAGGCGAATTAGAGGGCGGCTACATCCTCCCGCCTATTCGCCAGGCGGCCCAGGAGCTGCGCATTAGTGTTATCACCGTCAAGAAAGCTTGGGAAGAACTGGAGCGATGTGGCTTGATCAATACGGTAACGGGCAAAGGGTGTTTCGTGGCTGAATTCTCCCACGAAGAGATGCTGCGATTGCGCAACGAGATGGTCTACAAGCAAATGGCAACCGACACAGAGTACTACAAATCCTTTGGTCTCACCCTAGATGAAGCAATTGAACTGTTGAAGAAGGTTTATCCATCTTAAATGCGAAAGGATTGAGAATTCGTGAAAAAGCATGATCATTCATTTTTCATTGGAGCCATTCTGCTGATTGCCGGTGTCGTGTGGGCGATTGCGACGAATCGTATTGGGACGACTGCAGGGTTGCTGTTATTCGTGGGAGTCGTCATTGGCATTGTGGCAGAGGTCATTCAAGGGTGGGTAATCAATCAGAATGATCAGGGCAGGATCGAATCGGGCAAGAGGGTAGTCTATATCGTAGGAACTATTGAAATAGACAGGAGGTTAAAATGACAATCGAAAAGTACGAAATTGACAGAGAGCGTTTTCTAAAAGATTTAATGAATTTAATGGTACCAATAGAAGGTGGAACCGTTGAATTACGCGATTATGTAAATATGAATAAATGGCTTAGTTCTGATTACACTTTAGCAGACCCTGGCAGAGGAAGTGATAGAAAGGTTATTGCATGGGCTGAAACGATTGAACCTTTCTATGTGATGAAGTATCCGGTAACACAGCATTTGTATCATTTTGTCATGCATAAAAAAGTAGAACCGAATGTGAATAACCTGCCGATTACGGAAGTTTCGTGGTTGGATTCGATTGTCTTTTGTAACGCATTGTCCAGAATACTTGGCAGGACTGAATGCTACACAATCACAAATGAAAGTCAGAACACCATATATAACAATAAAGCGGATGGCTTTCGATTACTATCAGACGCTGAATGGCAGTATGTGTGCAAAGCGGGAAGCAAGGGATATCGGTATGAAAGAATTGATAAGATTGCATGGTATCAAGAAAACTCTAATGGATCAGCTCATCAAGTCGGAAAACTGCTTCCTAATCCATGGGGTGTTTACGATATGGTTGGGAATGTATGGGAATGGTGCTGGGATCTATATGATACTGAAAGATATGGGAACTATAGAGTCTTCCGGGGAGGCAGTTGGGCTGAAGTTGAAAACAATTGCGGTTCTACGATTAGACGGAAAAGTATGCCTGATTTAAAGATAGATGATCTTGGATTTAGAATAGCACTTACAAAACTATGAGTACAAAGCAGTGAGCGATGTACGGGGAACCGTACCATAATAACGGTGAAAAATTAGGCGTCGAAGGGGGTTAGAGGCGTTGGGCCATTTCTCATGTCGGCTATTTCACAAACCTCCCGTTTACTGCAGTCTGGATCGAAACCCACTCGCGCAAAGCAGAAGCCAGGTTACCGAGCTTCTCTTGCTGGTCAAGGTGGAAGACGCGCCCGGCAAATTCTCTTCGCAATAAAGCTGGCTTCCCACGTAAGCGGCGGCCTTCCCTGAAATAACAGCCTCATTTATGCTGGAAGCGAACAGCTCAATATGTTGTTTCGCGACCATCGTGTACTCCGTCAGCATCCTTTATATAGGTCAGGCTTCAATAGGTTTTCAAAAAACTTCAAGAACTTAGAAAGCTATGCAGGGTGTTAGCCACTAAATTTTGACAAACAAAGCCGATCCATTGAGATCGGCTTTGTTAATCTCCAATCGGTATGGAAAGCCTCCATGCCACGCTAACATTTCTTCATGCTTGTAAAGTTAATTCTTAATTTTACTAAATTAATAAGATGATTAACATACATTTATTAAGGCAAATCGTTTATTTTTCCGTTTTTTTAAAATTTTAACTCGGTATTTTCCTTTAGAATCGTATAGACCGTTGCGAAGAGTCGGTGATAAGCTGAGTAAAGTAATTTCTCATTAAATCGATGGGATAAGTAATAGTTTAAGTATCAACGGTAAGAAGGAGAGAGGAGCTAAGAACAAATTAATAGTTTTGGCATGTCATTACCCGCTTTGAACTTCATCAGATGGAATATTCACGAGGAGTGTGATTACAAATGCCCCAAAAAAAAGAAATCAAATTCGGTGCAATTATACAAGGTGTCGGTGCCCATACCGGTTTATGGAGACATCCGGACCTGCCCGTTGACGCAAGTGTCAGCCTGGATTTTTACAAGCATCAGGCTTTAGTTGCCGAAGCAGGGAAATTTGATCTTGTCTTTATCGCTGACGGTTTATATATTACCGAGCAGTCGCTTCCTCACTTTCTGAATCGGTTTGAGCCGATCACCATTCTTTCCGCCTTGGCCGCTGTGACAAGTCATATCGGATTGGTTGGCACACTGTCTACATCTTATAGTGAGCCATTCAACGCGGCCAGGCAGTTCGCCTCGCTGGATCATATCAGTGCCGGGAGAGCTGGTTGGAATGTGGTTACTTCACCACTTGAAGGTTCGGCTCGCAACTTTGGCAAGGAGATCCACCCACCCCATACTGTACGCTATCGCATGGCGGAGGAGTACATTGAAGTCATGAGAGGATTATGGGATTCATGGGAAGACGACGCATTTATCCGTGACAAGAAATCCGGTGTGTTTTTTGACAAGTCCAAGTTGCACACCCTCCATCATAAAGGTGAGTTTTTCGACGTCCAAGGGCCGCTCAATATCGCACGCTCGAAACAAGGCCAGCCCGTTATCTTTCAGGCAGGTTCATCAGAATCGGGCAGAGATCTGGCTGCCAAATCGGCAGATGCTGTTTTGACGGAGCATGAGAATATCGAGCAGGCGAAAGCTTTCTACCAAGACGTCAAAAAGCGTGCCAGAGCATATGGACGTTCGGAGGATGATCTTGTGATTATGCATGGTATCGGGGTGATTATTGGCCGATCCGAGGAGGAAGCCCGGGCTAAGTATGACGAAATTGCCAATTTGGTTACCATAGAAAGCGCGATTGCCCATCTAGGAAGATTTTATGAGCACCATGACTTCTCGCAATATCCGCTAGATGAGCCGTTTCCCGATCTGGGTGATCTGGGCAGCAACAGCTACAGAAGCACCACAGACAGAATCAAACGAATCTCGATAAAGGAAAATTTGACGCTTCGTCAAGTTGCCCTTCGTACCGTGATGCCGCCTGGAGAGTTCGTTGGTACACCGGAGCATATTGCGGATCTGATTCAACGTTGGAATGAGGAAGGGGCGGCGGACGGTTTCTTTATTCAATCGGTTACACCGAAGGCTTTGGAGGAATTCGTCGAACTTGTCATTCCTATTTTGCAGGAGAGGGGAATTTATCGGATCAAGTACGAGGAGAACACGCTGCGCGGTAATCTGGGACTCCCAATTCCCGCCAGCCGATATGCTTACACGGAAGCGGAAGCCCGCCTATGAGTCTCTCGAAGAGACTGAAGGTACATGTGGAAGAGTATGAGAACGAAATGCGTGCTCAAGATTGGCGCCGTCTTGCATCTATCTTTGTATGGAGGCGCTCGGTCAGGCGGACGAAGAGTAGCCGAATATTCCGTTCCTCACCATCTGACCCGACCCTTATTACATCTTGCTTGGTACAAGACTTTTGTCTTCAAATGCCGTCGAGAGCACAATTAAAGTCGTTGAATAACCATAAGGGTTGCAAGCGTCAAGAAATTGTGCTAGTGATTCTGTTGTTTCAGTTAACACTTTTAATAGAAAGTTATAATCTCCACTGATTCTGTAAAGATCGACAATCTCAGGGGAAGCCTCGCAGAATTTGACGAAGTCCGGACAACAATTGGTTTTAAACATGACAAAAGCAGATGTATGTTTGCCAAGCTTCTGTGGGGAGAATTGCGCACGATAAGCCGTTACGATTCCCTGCTCCTCCAGCTTCCGGAGTCTTTCCGTTACAGCGGGCTGCGACATGACAATCAATTTGCTCATTTCAGAAATAGAAATCCTGGCATTTTCATGCATTAACGATAAGATTTTAGAATCAATTTGGTCCAAACAAATTCACCTCACCTAAATATATAAGGTTATATACAATAAATAACTTAATAAATTAGATATTAGATGTTATTTATCTTAATAATACTATGTGTTTTGCATGTTATCAACACTATAATGAAGTTGGACATAATTTGCAAAGGAGAATGAATAGTTATGACTTGGACCTTGGATGACCCTATTGATCTGGGCAGTTTACGCCTGAGGAACCGATTAATCCTGGCACCTTTGCAACAATATAAAGGCACGCTTGAGGCGTTTCCCATTGACCACCACTTTGAACATTATGGCCGAAGAGCGAAGCAAGTGGGGCTTGTTATCGTGGAATCCACCGCGATCTCTCCCAATGGAAGACTGTGGAAAAATGATATTGGGATTTTTACAGACCAGCACGTGGAGGGCCTAAGAAAAATTGCCGACGCCATCCATGCCTATCAAACCCCTGCCTTTATCCAATTGTCGCATGGCGGAAGGAAATCCTCGCCCGAAGTTACGAATGCATTAGTTGCGCCGAGCGCAATTGCGTTCGACAAGCATTATGGTCAGCCCGAGTCACTGTCTGCTGCGGGTATTCAAAACATAATAGAAGAATACCGCCTTGCAGCAAAAAGAGCTGTCAAAGCGGAGTTCGATGGCATTGAAATTCATGCGGCACATGGCTTTTTAATTCATCAGTTTCTTTCACCTCTATCCAATGTGAGGTCGGATGACTATGGTGGCAGTTCGGAGAACCGAGCAAGATTTTTGAAAGAGGTTCTTCTGGCCATCAGGGGAGAAGTCGGTCGACAATATCCGGTTACCATCAGGGTTTCTGCGACTGATTATTGTACAGGGGGGCTAACCCCTCAGGAGTGGGTGCGAATGCTAAAGCCACTTGAGTCTGATTTGGATGCGATTCATGTCTCAACAGGAGGGCTTCTTCCTATACAACCAAGTGACGTTCATCCTGGTTATCAGCTGCCACATGCTGCTGCAATCAAACAACATGTCAAGATTCCCGTTATTGCAGTCGGAAAAATATATACCCGCAGTCTCGCTAACCGTATACTAGAAGATCAATTAGCCGATTGTATTGCCATCGGTAGCCCGTTCCTGGAGGATCCGGATTATGCGGAATATTTATTAACGAATCAAGTGAAAACTAGTATAAGTGGATGATTGGGTCATATTTGGAACATGAACATGGGAACGGGTTCTTCCGTTGAACTGGGGCGATTTATAACGATGCTGATGGACGAAGGTCAAGAGGCTTTCGCCCCACAATTTTCAGCTATTCAAATTAAGGACAGTAGAGAAGAGTCGGCCATCAGAAGCAAGGTGCGGCGGATGGCGGATTATTTTCCCCTCCTAGTAAAGGAGCGTTCCTACTTATGATGCAGCGCTGGATCAACATGGCGTATTAAATGGTGTTTTCTTTATGAAGGGAAAAGTTGCAGAGTTGCAATTTATGGATCAAGGTCGCTTTGTGTTAGAAAAAATCGATACGATTTATAGACAGGAATTTAAAATTGGGGGATTCGTACAGCTCAATTGCGAGATCCAGATGGAATTTGCCCGAATTGCCATTTTTTTAAAACTTACCGTTACAGACGTCGTTGCGCTAACGGAAACGATAGTTTAATCACGACATGACGGCAGCCGGTACACGATCGACTGCCGTTGTCCGGTATTTAACTGTTGGTTTGGTCACACTTGATGCAATAATTGTAACATGGAGTACACAAAAGAAGTGCTTGAAACTTAATGAAAAATAATAAAGCCGATTTTAATACATTCAAAATGTGACCGGAAACCGCTCTAAACCTCGCATCAAGATGCCCGATCGCCATTTAAGTTCCTCAGAAGTTGTGTCAATACGAAGGTTAGGCAATCGTTGAAGCAATGTCGATAAAGCGATTTTTCCTTCCAATCGCGCAAGTGGGGCCCCGAGGCAGAAATGAATACCGTTTCCGAAAGCAATATGCTTATTTTTCTTTCTTGTAATATCCAACTGGTTGGGATTCTCGAATTGCTCGGGATCGCGGTTGGCAGCTGCCAAGCCTACGAAAATCAAATCGCCTTTACCGATATTTTTGCCATGCCAAGTAAAGTCGAGTCTAGCCCAACGGGATGTGCCGATTTCGACGGGACTGTAATACCTAAGCAATTCTTCGATGCCCGATTGGGAATAGGCCGGATCGTCACGCCACAAGCGAAATTGCTCGGGATTTTCAAGTAATGCGAGCAATCCGTTGCCGATCAGATTGACAGTCGTTTCATGCCCGGCGACAATGAGCAGCCAAATCGTAGAGGACAACTCTGCAGCAGTCAGCTTTTCTTTGTTATCGTTAACTTGGATTAACATGCTGATCAAATCGGAACCGGGATACTTCCTTCTCTCAGTGATGAGTTCTTCGATATAACAGCCAAAAGCCTGGATGGAAGGGAATGCTTCTTTCATCTTATTACGATCATTAGCAGCGTTAATGAAATCACCGGACCATTTCTTAAAAAGATGATGATCCTTCTCTGGAATTCCCAGCATCTGGCTGATCACGATGATTGGAAGCGGAAAGGCAAAGTCTTCGATAACCTCCATGCTCCCTTTTTCCTGAACTCGGTCGATTAGATCATCGGTTATCCGCTGAATTTCATTTTGCATGTTTTCAATCATCTGGGGTGAAAAAGCTTTGGATACGATGGAACGAAGACGGGTATGATCAGGTGGGTCGCTGGAGAGCATCTGTTTGCTGATCAGATCCATTTCCTTTTTGGGCATAATCGCCGCATATTCTTCAGGAGAAAGAGAATGCAAGTTTTTCGTAAAACGTTCGTCATCTTTCAATATTTGTACGGCATCGTCGTAGCGTGTGGATAGCCATGCCCGCTGCCCATCCGGCATTGCAATTTCGTGAAGTGGATCATTTTGCCTGAGTTGCTTGTAAATCTCATGGGCATTTTTTTTGAACTCAGGCGACGACAGATCAAGGTTTGCATTCGAAAGCATGAATTACATCACTCCAGTCCCATTTATTTAAAGGTTTTCTAACCTCTAGTTGGTATTTTATACCAAATCAATGTAGAACTACAATCGTCTATTCGGGAATTCACGTTTCGATACTTTGGCAGGGCAGGATCGTTGAATAAGGATACCACGGCAGCTGATCAGAAAATCAGTTGCCGTTTTTATTAAGCTCTAACGAGGAACGATAGCATCTTGACTAACGGGCAGTATTCGTCAACTGCATATGTTAAAAATTCGGATGGTTGTCAGCGAGTAGGCTCCTCAATTTGGAGGGGGCGGTTAAAGTGGAAACCTTATGATGAAATTAGAAAACACCCAGTTGATTTCAGAATTAAGTATAAATTATTTTCACAATAAGTAGGCGGCATGTAAAAAGTAGTGCTTTTGCAAATAGTATGGTATAGTAAATTTAATAACTGTAATAATATATATGACAGTTTAACTGGCGAGTCTTATTAAACCAGAATTTATTCATAATGGAGGTAATGCTAGAATGAATAATCATAAAATCCAACCTGCCTACAAGCTAGGACCTTTATTTGAGTCCTTCAAGTTTGGTACTTTGAAGCTAAAGAACCGGGTCATCATGGCTCCAATGACGAGAGCCTTCTCTCCCGGAGGAGTACCGGGCCCTGATGTGGCTGCTTATTACCGTCGCCGTGCCGAGAACGGTGTAGGGCTTATTATTACGGAGGGCACTCTGATTAACGATCCGGCTGCCACCAATAATCCGAATATTCCGAATTTCCATGGGGAGGAAGCACTGAAGGGCTGGGCTAACGTCGTCGCGGAAGTACATGAAGCTGGCGGGCTGATTATGCCGCAGTTGTGGCATATCGGCACGGACCGTAAGGTAGGAGCCGTTACGAACCCGGAGGAGTTGCCGATCGGACCTTCAGGCTTGGATCTCGCGACCGGGGAAAAAGTCAGTGAGCCGATGAGTCAGGAAAGGATCGATTCCGTTGTTGCCGCTTACGCACAAGCAGCGGCGGATGCCAAACGGATCGGCTTTGACGGGATTGAGCTTCATGGTGCTCACGGCTATTTGATCGATCAGTTTTTCTGGGAGAAAACGAACCAACGCACCGACAGCTATGGCGGAGACCTTGTGAAAAGAACCCGTTTTGCGGCTGAAATTATTGCGGCTTGCCGTCGCACCGTTGGTCCCGATTTCCCTATCCTACTGCGGATATCGCAATGGAAATCAAGTGATTACGAGGCGAAATTGGCAGCCAATCCGGATGAACTGGCCAAATTCCTTGCGCCGCTTGTAGAAGCGGGCGTTGATGTATTTCACTGCTCGACCCGCCGCTTCTGGGAACCGGAGTTCGCCGGTTCCGATCTGAATTTCGCAGGCTGGGTTAAAAAATTAACCGGCAAACCTACAATCACTGTGGGCTCCGTAGGTCTGGATAATGAATTTCTATCTTCGTTTAGAGGGGAACATGCAGGTACGGCGAACGTGGATACCTTGACCGATAAGCTTAACAATCAAGAGTTCGATCTGGTTGCAGTCGGCCGTGCGCTGCTGGTTGATCCGGAATGGGCGGCTAAGGTCCGCGATGGCCGGCTTGACGAGCTGAAGCCTTTCACACCTGAAGCGCTGCGCTCGTTATCTTGATTCTGCTGTGATTCTAATTTTTTGACTATTTGATCGGGCACTCCGAGTTAGTGGGAGGGCCCGTTTTTTTTACATGCTGAAAAGTGAACACGGGGCGGCCAATGTGCAGTTCATCAAGGACTTTCTCGGAGTTCGGGTTTTACATAAAGTTTAGACTTGCATTTAGCAAAAAAATGGTATAATTTCCTTGTCTATAAATCCATAAACTGTTATTTTTAACTATATGTTACCTTGTTAATATTATCTTAATTTAGTCAATATTACTATATTGAGAAATTGTTAAAGGCGGCATGGATCGAAAAGACAAAAACATTTTAAACGGGTAGAGGATGAGGTGAAAAGAATATTTTTGAACAGTTGGAATCAAATGAAAGATCGAATTGCAGAAGCTTTCCGGCAACTTTTAACCGAACAAAGGGGGACTTGTTATATTCCGTTGAAGAAAGCGCCTACATCGATTTTTTTGCGGGCGCCGGGGCGTTGAACTATGGCCATAATAATGATTTCATCAAAGAGAAAGTCATCGATTATTTGCAAAATGATCGCATCATGCACGGATTGGATATGTACACGAAAGCAAAGGAAGAGTTTATCGGAACGTTCTCGGACCAAGTGTTGAAGCCGAAAAGCTTGAATTATAAGCTGCAGTTCTGCGGAGCGACCGGAACGAATTCGGTGGAAGCTGCGTTTAAGCTGGGCCGGAAAGTGAAGAAAAGAACAGGTATCTTTGCATTCATGGGCGGGTTTCACGGCATGTCCCTTGGCAGCTTGTCTGCAACGAGCAGGAAGTCGCTTCGAACGGGGGCTGGCACTTCTTTGGATGGGGTTACCTTTATCAAGAATTCCCTGCAGCGAGTGATTGGAACGTATGAATGGGTCGCGAATTAAAGCTTGCATATCCAGCGATTGGGGGAACAGATTTTGTCCAAACGCTCACCAGTATTTCGCAGATTAGTCCGATATGTCAAACCTTATTCTTTCTGGGTGGCAGTTACGGTAGTTGCTTCTCTAGCCTTGGCAGCAGTAGACATCATATTGGGCAAATATCTTGAACGAATGGTGGAAGGATTGATTGATTCTCCATTAGAGATCTTGATACTCATTGCGGGTATGATCTTGATCGGCATGCCATGCCGGTATCTCATTAAATATGCTTCCGCCAAATTCAGTGTAAAGGCGCTCCGCGATCTGCGCAACGAGCTTATAAACAGCATTAGTGATATGCCCGTTGCAAGCGTTGAACGCAAATATACAGGAGATTTACTTTCCAGACTGACTTCCGATACGGGAATTTTGCAAAACTTTTTCATTCAGCACTTTGCCAATTTGTTCTACTTACCCGTGGTCTTTACGGGAGCGTTGATTATGCTTCTGCTCACGAGTTGGAAACTGGTGCTGTCCAGCCTTGTGCTGCTGCCTTTGGGGATGGCGATTGCCGCTTTACTGACGAATTCCATGCGGTCGTTTTCGGAACAACTGCGGGATAAATACGGCCAATTAAACGCTTTAGCTCAGGATTCCATCAGCGGGCTATCGATTATCAAAGCATTCAACGTGCAGGCGGTCTTTTTCCGAAAATACAGCCAGCTTATGCAGCAGGCAGTAAATCAAAGCTTGAAGCTCGAAAGACGGTATGCTGCGCTCGGACCCATTGCGATTATTTCCCTTTCGGCACCAATCGTTTTCGTCATTATATATGGTGGACGTTTGATTCAACAAGGAGAATTGAACGCAGGAGGCATTATTCTGTTCCTGTATCTTCTAGCTTTTATCCTGCAACCTGTCAGTATGGCACCAACGATCCTCGCCCAAATCGAGGAAGCTTCTGGCGCCGCACGTAGACTGTTCGAAGCGCTTGATTGGCCTTTGGAAAGGTCAGGCGAAGCAAAGGAGAAGGTCGACTTGGATAGTGACCCTGTTCTCTTCGAAGACCTGACTTTCTCTTACGATGGGAAGACGAATGTCTTGGAGGGAGTCAGCTTTCAGTTGAAAAAAGGAGAGACGCTTGCCATCGTCGGCGCCAGCGGAGGAGGCAAAAGCACGATCTTCAAGCTACTTTGCGGGTTTTATGAGCCGGAGAAGGGCAATGGGATCATATCTCTGTTTAATCGATCGGTGGACGATTGGGATTTGACCGAACTGCGGTCCCAAATATCAGTGGTTTCCCAGGATTCTTATCTGTTTCCGACAACTGTCGCCGATAATATCGGTTACGGACGAATCAATGTTTCCCGCGCTGAAATTGTCGCAGCTGCCAAGGCGGCGAATGCTCATGAGTTTATCATGCAGCTTCCGCAAGGCTATGAGACGTCTCTTGGAGAACGTGGCGGCGGTTTGTCCGGCGGACAAAAACAACGCATCGCCATTGCAAGAGCATTCCTGAAAGAGGCTCCGTTGCTTCTGTTGGATGAGCCTACATCCGCTTTGGATACGATGTCCGAGGCACTTGTGCAAACGGCGTTGAAACAGTTGATGGCTGACCGGACTGTGATCGTTATTGCCCATCGACTGTCAACGGTGATGCAAGCAGACCGTATTCTTGTACTCGATCAGGGGCGAATCGTGGAAAGCGGGACGCATGATCAGCTCATTCAGATGAACGGTGTTTACAAGAAGCTATATTTGTATCAATTGACGGAGAGAGCTGACGAGCTTCAAGAAAGGGGGACGGATCGTGTCCTTCAGACAGGCATTCACTGATTTATGGCAGCTCATGTCCTTCATAAGGCCTCAAAGAAAAATGTATGTTACCGGGCTGATTGGCGAAAGCCTGGTGTCCTCAAGTCTCACCATATTATTATCATTCGTCATCCAATATTTATTGAATTTCGCAGTTTCCGGCAATACGGAGGAGCTATCCCGTGCGGTTTGGCTGGTTAGCGGTTCTGTGTTGGGATTGAGCATCTTGTCGCCATTATTCAATTATTTATTCCTGCGCAGCATTAAGATTACGTTAGGGGATATCCGGATTCAATTGTACCAGCACATCGGGAAACTGTCCTACCAGGTTGTTGAGCGTCATCATTCCGGCGATCTTCTCTCGCGGATGACGAATGACGTACAGACGATCGAGCAGACGTTCAATGAGCATCTAAAGTCGATCGTATCGCAAATGATTACATTTGTAGGAACTATCGTTGTTTTATGTATTGTAGACTGGCGTTTCGCGTTAGTGCTTATCGTTCTAGGCATTCTGACCGTGGTCTTGAATACACGGTTTGCTGCACCGATGCGTGACGTGAGCGATAAGCTGCAAAAGCAAATGAGCGTGCTAACTGAACGGTCGGGCGATTTAATCGCCGGACTGCAGGTGGTCAAGCTATTCGGGCTGAAAAGCACGATCGGCCGGCTATGTATGAAAGCAAGCGATGATGTAAGCGAGTTTGGTGTGAAACAGGGGCATCAATCCGGTCTGCTTGAGGCGGGCAACTTCCTCATCCAGTTTCTAAGCATGGGTGGTATTCTCGTCATTGGTCTATACATGGTATCCCGTCAAGAGATGGAGTTGGGAGTGCTTGGACAAATCGTACATTTGCAGAGCGGTATTTCCCATACTTTTCTTCAATTGGGAGCCGTCATTGCGCTTATGCAGAACTCATTTGCCGGCGCTGCGCGAATTCGTGAATTGTTAGAAGAGTCAACCGAAGGGGAATATACGGCGAAAACGGTTGCATTCGTTCAACATATACCGGTCCATCCGCACCCTGCCGTAGAACTATGCAGCATTTCATTCGGATATGATCCGGAGCGGCCTGTGCTGCGGAATTTGACGATGACCGTAGAGGAAGGAAGCGTGACGGCTATCGTCGGTCCGAGCGGAGGCGGCAAAAGCACAATCATGAAGGTGCTGCTCGGTTTTTATCCACAGAACGACGGAGAATTGCTGATCCAGGGAAAGAATACGGAGCAGTACTCACTTGCTGAGATTAGAGAAAAAATAGCTTATGTTCCCCAGGAAGCTTTTTTGTTCCACGGAACCATTGCCGAAAATATCCGCATCGGACGTCAAGACGCGACAGATGAAGAAGTAGAACTTGCAACGAAGGCAGCCAATGCCCATTCATTTATATCGGAGCTGCCAGGAAGCTACAATGCGGTCGTGGGCGAACGCGGAGCCAATCTCTCAGGCGGACAGCGGCAGCGCATCGCAATTGCCAGAGCTCTGCTCAAAAATTCGCCAATCCTGCTGCTCGACGAAGCGACTTCTGCTCTGGACCCGGAGTCGGAACATGAGGTACAGCAAGCGCTGCAGGTGCTCATGAAGGATAGAACGACGCTTGTTATCGCCCACCGACTGATAACAGTCGAGCAGGCTGATTCCATTTGCGTGATTGCAGATGGTCAATTGAAAGAACAAGGTACGCATCAAGAGCTGCTTGCCAAGGATGGGTTGTACGCTGAGCTATACAATCTGCAATTCCACTCAAATCCCGTCAAAGAACCAGCATAAAACCAACTAATATCCATCCCTATATTAGACAGGAGTGTGCATCCTTATTATGACTAGAGGGTTAAAAAGCAACAACCACGCGAGCAAGCAACAGGTACAATTGTTTCCATTAACGCAGCCGCAGCAGCGTATCTGGTACATGGATGTATTGAACCCCGGCACAAGTATCTCTACTGTGACGGCGACCATCAAAATTCAAGGCCCCCTTGATGTCACAGTTCTAAAGATGGCCTTTAACGAGATCATCCGGCAGCACAATGGCTTGCAAATCAGAATAACAACAAACAACCAAATTCCGCAGCAATATGTGGAGAAGCACGCGAACAAGGATTTTGAATGTATTGATTTTTCTGGCGCGGAGCAAAGTGGACAATCTGCATCGGAATGGGTTATGCAGCATATTCAGCAGCCGATACAATTGCTGGAAGCGGACCTGTATGAATTCGTGATTCTCAAAATCAGTGATGAAGAGCATTGGTATAACATCAAAGTTCATCATATCGTGATCGACGGCGTTGCCATGAGTATGGTGATCAATCAAATTACACAGTGTTATCTGGATTACATGAGGGGAGAAAGCCTGGGCGAAGACGAGCGTCATTCGTATCTGGACTTTTTGCAAACTGAACTGGATTACGAAGCATCCGATCGTTATCAAAAAGATAAAGCGTTTTGGTTTGAAAAGTTCGTCACTTTGCCGGAAGCTCTCGGGCTCAAGTTATACAATCCGGTCACGCTGAGCACCGAGGCGTTACGGGAAACCATGACGATCCGGGACGACATCTATGATGGCATAAAAGCTTTTTGCGCCAATTACAAAGTGAGTCTGTTTACATTCTTTCTAGCTGCTTTCTATATCTATATGAACAAAGTAACCAGTCTGCAAGATATTGCAATCGGTACGGCTTATGCCAACAGGACGACTAAGAAAGAAAAGGATACAGTCGGCATGTATGTCAGCACGATTGCCACCCGCGCGTTTATCGACCCCGAGTCGGATCTGATTTCCTTCCTGCAAAACATAGCTAAGGAGCAAGCTTCCATACTACGCCATCAGCGATACCCCTACAACAAGCTCATACAAGATTTGAAAGACATACACAGCTATAGCGATATTCAACGTCTCTTTGGCATTACTGTGCAGTATCGTACACTCAGTTGGCTGGACCACGAAGAAATCAACTATCAAGTCGACGCTCCTTTTGCCGGGCATACCGGGAATGATTTTGACGTTCATGTTGTGGAAATGCTGGATGACCAGCAATTCCGCATACATATTGACTACCGTTCCCAATTGTACGATACGGGCGAAATCGCGCAAATTTTCCGCCAATATATGACGATTGTAGAGCATATTATTCAGCAGCCGAATAGTAAAATCGGGCATTTGTCATTGATCAGCGAGGAAGAAGCTCACACGGTATTAACTGTATTCAACCCAATAAGTGCGGATTATTCAAGCGAAAAAACGATTCATCAATGGTTCGAGGAGCAGGTAGAACGCACACCCGAACAATGGGCTGTCGTATCTGAAGGCAACCGCTTGACTTACCGGGAATTGAACGAGCAGGCAAACCGTCTGGCAAGAACACTGCAGGCAGAAGGTGTGGGAGCAGGTCAATTGGTTGGTCTCATGGTTGAACGTTCGCTGGACATGATCATTGGTATTTTCGGCATTATGAAAGCCGGCGGCGCCTATATCCCCATCGATCCGGAATATCCGGAAGAAAGAATCCGCTATATGTTGGAGGATTCGGGAGCTCAGCTGCTTTTACTGCAGGATCGTCTGCGTGGCCGGGTCTCATTCGCAGGTACGATCATTGCTTTGGATCAACCGGATGCATTCAGTGAGGACGGCTCCAATCTCCAGGCTTTATCAACGTCAAGCGATCTGGCTTATGTCATCTATACATCGGGAACGACGGGCAGGCCGAAGGGGGTCATGGTCGAGCATCATGGACTCGGCAGTCTCAGAACGTTCTTTGATCGCGAGCTGCAGATCGATGCGAATGATAGAATTGTGCAATTCGCCAGCTTTTCGTTCGATGCGTCCAGTTGGGAAATTTTAATGGCTTTATATGTGGGAGCAACTTTATATATCCCCTCATCGTCGGTGATCTTCAATTATAGCTTATTTGAACGCTTTATTACCGATAACGGCATAACGGTGGCGACCTTGCCGCCCACTTATGCTATTTACTTAGAGCCTGCCAATATGCCGAGCTTGAAGAAGTTGATTACCGCCGGCTCAGCTCCTTCCGTAGAGCTCGTTCAGGCTTGGAAGGATCATGTCCAATATTTCAACGCCTATGGTCCGACGGAAGATTCGATCTGCTCGACGATTTGGGCTTATTCAGCAGCTTTCGCAACCCACAAGTTTGTGTCCATTGGCCGTCCCATCTTCAATCATCACATTTATATTGTCGATGCCAATGAAAATCTGCTGCCTGTCGGTGTAGCTGGAGAATTGTGCCTTGCCGGCGAGGGTCTTGCAAGAGGTTACCTGAATCTGCCGGAGATGACCGCTGAGAAATTTGTGGCGAATCCGTTCATACAAGGCGAACGGATGTACAAAACAGGCGACTTGGCCAAGTGGATGCCCGACGGCAATATTGAATATTTAGGCAGGATTGACCATCAAGTTAAAATTCGCGGTTACCGCATCGAGTTAAGCGAGATTGAAGCACAGATCATGAAGGCGAACTCCGTTCAGGAAACAATCGTCATCGCTCAAGACGATGAAAAGGGTCAGAAGCAGCTTGCAGCTTATTTCGTTGCAGCCCAATCTGTGACTTCCGGTGAACTGCGCGCGATTCTTGGACAAGAGATGCCTGCATACATGATCCCTTCCTACTTTGTTCAACTGGAGCAAATGCCGCTCACTCCGAATGGGAAGATCGATCGCAGAGCGCTGCCTGCGCCGCAGGACAGTGCGCAAACCGGCACGGAGTATGCAGCTCCACGCACGCCGGTAGAGCAAGTGCTCGCAACGATCTGGCAGAAGGTTTTGGGAGCAGCTAAGGTCGGAATTTATACTAATTTCTTTGAACTTGGGGGCGACTCGATTAAATCGATCCAAGTGTCCTCAAGGCTCTATCAAGAGGGGTATAAGCTTGAAACGAAAGACTTTTTTCAACATCCGACGATTGCGGAGCTCAGCGGTCTTGTCCAATCGGTCAGCCGGACGGCGGATCAGGGTGAAGTCGTTGGAGCTGTCGGGCTGACGCCGGTTCAGCTATGGTTCTTTGAGCATAATGAGTCAGATAGGCATCACTTTAACCAAGCTTTGATGTTGTATCGGGAGCTTGGATTTAATGAAGATATTCTTCGTGAGGTTGCAACAAAGATTGCCAAGCACCATGATGCGCTGCGTGCGGTATTCCACAAGTCGGAAAGCGGCAGCTATGAAGCAAGAAACCGTGGTGTGAACGATGGCGAACTGTTCAGCTTGGACGTGTTTGATCTTCGAGGCGAAGCGGAATGTTCGGCAGCAATTGAGGCAAAGGCGAATGAGCTTCAAAGCAGCATTAATTTGAGCGAAGGTCCGTTAATAAAATTGGGTCTGTTCCACTGTGCAGACGGCGACCATTTGCTCATTGTTATTCACCATTTGGTCGTAGACGGTGTATCGTGGCGCATACTGATTGAAGATCTAGCAGCGGGCTATGAACAGTTTGAAAAAGGTGAAGAAATCCGTTTGCCACAGAAATCGGATTCATTCCAGACATGGGCGGAACAGCTGGCAACCTATGCGAACAGTCCTGCGCTAGAAAAGGATCGGGCTTATTGGCAACGGGTCATCCAATCGGACGTCGCTCCACTTCCAAAGGACTTCGCTCACAATGAATCCTTGGTTTCTGAGAGCGAAATCGTAACCGTTCAATGGACAGAGCTTGAAACGGAACAGTTATTGAAACATGCGCATCGCGCTTATCATACGGATGTGAATGATCTGCTCTTAACGGCGCTGGGCACGGCGCTGCATGAATGGACAGGCATGGAGCGCATCGCCGTTAATATGGAAGGTCACGGCAGGGAAGACATCCTAACGGACGTGGATATCACGCGCACGGTGGGCTGGTTTACGAGCCAGTATCCGGTTGTACTGGAGATCGGCTTGGATCAAGAAATGTCCCACCGGATCAAGAGTGTGAAGGAAGAACTGCGAGGCATTCCACAAAAAGGGATCGGTTACGGTATTCTTCGTTATTTGTCAGAGCCTCGGGAGTGCGAAGAACTTCATGCAAAAGCAGAAATAGGCTTTAACTATTTGGGACAGTTCGATCAGGATCTTGCGAGCAGCGCTATGCAATTTTCGCATTATCCAGTCGGATCATCAGTTAGCGGCAACGCAAAGAGACCATTCACCCTCGATCTGAACGGAATGATTGCAAGGAGAGCCTTAACGTTAACAATTAGCTACAGCATCAAACAATATCGCAGCGAAACGATAGAACGATTGGCCGGTTTGCTGCAGGAAAGCTTGCGCAAGGTGGTTGCGCACTGCGTGTCTCGCGAGAATGCAGAGCTAACACCTAGCGATGTTAATCTCAAGGGATTGACGGTGGAGGAATTGGATCGGTTAGTCATGTTGAACCGTCCGTTCGGCGAGATGGAGGACATCTACCCGCTTTCGCCAATGCAGAAAGGCATGCTGTTCGACACACTGATGAACCCGCAATCGGGCGCTTACTTCGAACAAGCGTCGTTCGATCTGCTTGGACGCTTCCAAGTCGAAGCCTTTGAGCAAAGCATGCAGGCGTTGATTGGACGCCATCCGATACTGCGAACGAATTTTAATAACGGTTGGCAAGATCAGCCTTTGCAAGTCGTATACCGCACGAAGCAAGCTCGATTTCATTATGAAGACTTAAGCGAAATGAACGAAACCGAGCGGCAAGTTCATATGGCTGCCGTTGCCGAGAATGACAAGGCGCAGGGCTTTAACTTGATGCAAGATACATTGATGCGCGTTACGCTGTTGCGCACTGGCGAGAAGTCCTATCATGTTATCTGGAGCTTCCATCATATCGTGATGGACGGCTGGTGCTTGTCCTTGGTCATCAAGGAAGTGTTCGACACGTACTTTGCCATTCTGGAGCAGCGCCGGCCTGAGCTTGTCGAAGTTACCCCATACAGCCAATATATTGCATGGCTGGAGGCACAAGACAGCACAGAAGCGGCCGATTATTGGAACTCCTACCTGGCAGGTTACGATCAGCAGACGCTGTTGCCCAAAGCCAACCTGCAGGAGAAGACAGCAGGCTATGCGGCCATCAAGCGAGCTTACAATCTCGGCCATAAGTTAACGGAACAGATGAATCGAACTGCCAGACAGCAGCAAGTCACGCTTAATACGCTGCTTCAAACGGTATGGGGCATCATTCTGCAGAAGTACAGCAATAATCAGGATGTTGTATTCGGCAGCGTTGTGTCAGGCAGAGCGGCGGATATTCCCGGTATTGAAACGATGATCGGATTATTCATCAATACGGTGCCGGTACGCGTTCGCTGCGAAGCAGATGCCCATTTTAGCGATGTGCTTAAGTGGAATCAGGAGCAGATGTTGGCATCGCGCGACTACGAAACGTTCCCGCTTTATGACATTCAAGCGTTAACGGAGCAAAAACAAGATCTGATCAATCATATTATGGTATTCGAGAACTATCCCCTGGAACTTCATATGGAACAGACCGGAAGTGACAACTCAGCTGGTCTTACGATAGCCAATGCAGCGATGAGCGAGCAAACGAACTATGATTTTAACCTGAATGTTATTCCGGGAGACGACATTCGCATCGATTTCGAATACAACGGGTTGGTGTACGATGAGGCAAACATAGAACGCATGTTTGATCACTTGGTTTACATGCTGGAACAAGTAACAGAAAACCCACGCCTTCGCGTAAATGAGCTGAAGCTGGTAACTGCACAGCAATATACACAGCTCATAGAGACATTCAGCGGCAGGGGAGCGGAGGGCCAAGAGCATTTGCTGGAGAAGCCGTTCCACGTATACGTGGAGGAACAGGTACAGAGA
>NZ_JBFNXH010000015.1:0-148782 GCF_040812395.1 Paenibacillus tabacirhizosphaerae
AAGGAAAATAGATATTGATCTATGCGATGAGCAAGGCAATGTCTGCATACGGATGAAGGAGCTCTCCTCCAGAGGGCTGGAGGGAGAGGCTGGTTCTACAGAAACCAAAGCAGCCGCAGAGCTTTTCATGCTTGAACCAGTCTGGGAAGAACAGTTGGCTGTTCACCAAAGTTCTGCTATCGAGTATGCTCAGCATCTGATTGTCCTATGTGAACTGCGTAGCGTCACCCCCGAAGCTCTGGAGGCGCGAATGAGCGGGGTACGATGTGTCACCTTACAATCGCCGCAGAAAAGTATCGCAGAACGTTTCCAAAGTCATGCGGTCCGGGTGTTTGAAGAAATTCAAAGCCTGGTAAAAGAGAAACCAAAGAAAGAAATTCTCATTCAACTTGTAGTCCCGAATCAAGGAGAAGAGGAGCTTTTCTCGGGTTTACTTGGACTATTGAAAACCGCGCAAATAGAGAATCCCAAATTGATCGGGCAATTGATTGAAGTGGAGGCAGATGAAGGGGCAGAAGGATTGAAAGAGATCCTGGAAACCAGCAGCGCCGCCAGGGAACAGCGTATTCGCCATCAATCAGGTAAGCGATTGGTTAGCAGATGGAAGGAAATCGAGGTACAGCCAGAAGCAGTCGACCTCCCATGGAAAGATCGGGGCGTGTATCTGATCACCGGAGGAGCAGGCGGCTTAGGGCTTGTATTTGCCGAGGAGATTGCTGGGCAAGTCCAGGGAGCGGTTTTAGTATTAACCGGCCGTTCTTCACTAAATGAGGCCAAGCGAGCCCAATTGAAAGAACTTGAAAATTTGGGCGCACATATCGTTTACCGGCAGGTCGATGTAACGGATAAACAAGCAGTGGCAGAATTGATACGAAGCCTTCAGGAACAATTCGGAAAGATCGATGGCATTATTCATAGCGCCGGAGTGATTAAGGACAATTTTATTATTAAAAAGACGAAGGATGAATTTGCAGAAGTATTGGCTCCTAAGGTTACTGGATTGGAAATCTTGGATCAGGCAAGCCAGGATTTGAGACTGGATTTCTTTATTTTCTTTTCTTCCTTAACAGGGAGATTCGGAAATATCGGGCAGGCAGACTACGCGACCGCCAATGCCTTTATGGATGCTTATGCCGAATATCGTAACCGATTGGCCCAATTGAACTTACGCCACGGCAAAACGCTATCCATCAATTGGCCGTTGTGGCAGGATGGCGGAATGAGCGTTGACCAAGAACGCGAAAAGCTGATGATTCAGAATAACGGGATGATGGCTATGCAGACCAAAACTGGCATCCGAGCTCTATATCAGAGCATAGCATCCGGGAAAGACCAGACCATGGTGATGGAAGGCCAACTCGCTAAAATGAGGCAGCAGTTGTTGGAAAGTAGCCCTGCTTCCGTACAATTGATGAAGTTGGAAGCGGCTAATAACAAGTTACAAGATCAAGTGCAACAAGAGCTAATCCAAATTGCAGCGGAATTGCTTAAGGTCAATCAAGCCAATATCGATGCAAATGTAGTGCTGACTGAATATGGATTTGAACCGTTCCATGTGGCTGAGCTAGCCAATAAACTCAATGAGAACTACTCATTTGAGGTTTCTCCAACTATATTATTTGACCATTCAACGCTTCGCCATATTACCAATTACTTGATCGAAACATACGGCGATATACTCAAAAATAGATATCGGACCGAGAATTTGTACATGACTTCTTCCACAGTAGAAAGTAAAAGAACTGAAGCAGCCGGGGAAGAATTACTTCGAGAAAGAGCCGTAAATTATGTAAAGAGAATGCTATCTTCCATTATCAAGCTGCCCGCGAATCGAATTGAAGCGGATGTCCAGCTCGAAAAATACGGAATCGATTCAATCATGGTTATGCAATTAACAAATCAATTGGAAAAAGTTTTCGGTTCGTTATCAAAAACATTGTTTTTTGAATACCAAACTATTCAGCAATTAGCCGGTTATTTTCTTGAGGCGCACCGCGAGCAATTACAAGAAATATTGGGGATTGAAGACAGAGTTGCGGCAGCCGTTATCCAGGATCAAGACAATAGGGTAGGCAGTGCGATGATTGCGCCTAAAAGCCATAGACGCCAACGGTTTGCCTCGTTTAAGGGTTCACCTGCAGAGAAAGAGAAAGAGAAAGAGGCCATCGACGTTGCCATCGTTGGGGTTTCGGGAAGGTATCCCGGGGCGAGAAATCTGCAGGAATTTTGGAACAATTTGCGGGATGGACGAGATAGCATCGTTGACATTCCTAAAGAGCGCTGGGACTCCAGCCTGTACGTTGACGAAGATAAAACGAAACCCGGAAAAACGTACGCCAAGCGGGGGGGATTTTTGGAGGGGGTAGATCAATTTGATCCGCTTTTCTTCCATATTTCCCCACGCGAAGCGGAAGTGATGGATCCTCAGGAACGATTATTTTTAGAGTGTGCGTATGAAGCCATGGAGGATGCGGGATATACTCGCGAATCATTGGGGGCGTACCGTGGGTTTGATTTGGAAAGAAACGTCGGAGTTTACGTAGGGGTCATGTATGAAGAGTATCAGCTTTACGGAGCCCAGGAGCAGATTCTGGGAAGACCGGTAACGGCGGGAGGAACCTTAGCATCAATTGCTAACAGGGTATCCTACTTCTTTAATTTCCATGGACCGAGCATGGCTGTGGAAACGATGTGCTCCTCCTCATTAACAGCCATTCATCTGGCTTGCCAAAGTATCCAGCGGGGCGGTTGTGAACTGGCGATTGCGGGGGGAGTGAATGTCTCTCTTCACCCGAATAAATATTTGAAACTCAGCCAAGGGAAGTTCATTTCCAACAAAGGAAGATGCGAGAGTTTCGGTGAAGGCGGCGACGGATACATACCCGGCGAAGGGGTAGGGGCTGTATTACTCAAATCGCTATCAAAAGCAATCGCAGACGGCGACCAGATTTATGGGGTTATCAAGGGTACAGCCATTAACCACGGTGGAAAGACCAATGGATATACGGTGCCTAACCCTAATGCGCAAGGAAATTTAATAAGCAAAGCCTTGAAAGAAGCCGGAGTAAATCCACGGACGATCAGTTATTTGGAAGCCCACGGAACCGGAACGGTCTTGGGAGATCCGATTGAAATTACCGGGTTGTCCCGGGCTTTTGGACAAGATACGCCGGACAAACAGTTTTGCGCGATAGGGTCGGTGAAGTCCAACATCGGGCATTGCGAAGGCGCAGCGGGGATAGCGGGATTAACGAAAGTATTGCTGCAATTGAAGAATGGCCAAATCGTGCCGTCGCTCCATTCCAAGGTGCTGAATCCTCATATCGATTTTAAGGAAACTCCCTTTGTGGTGCAGCAGGAACTGGCGGAATGGAAACGGCCATGGATCGAGATCGACGGAGAAGCCAAAGAATACCCGAGGCGGGCGGGAATATCCTCCTTTGGAGCCGGGGGAGCCAATGCCCATGTGGTCATCGAAGAATACATTTCGGATCATCGGGAAAGGGCCCAATCTGCGATAAGTCCCGAAAACCCGGCCATTATTGTATTGTCGGCTAAAAATGAGGAACGCCTGCAGGAGCAAGTGCGGCGGTTGATCAACGCCATTCAAGAGCAGCCGCTCACTGAAAAGGATTTGCTCGATACCGCCTATACGCTCCAAGTGGGACGGGAAGCCATGGAAGAACGTCTCGCCGTCATCGTTAGTTCCCTGGAGGAGCTTCAAGACAAGCTGACAGGTTTCCTGGAAGGTAAAGACGATATCGAAGACCTGTACCGGGGGCAGATCAAACGGAATAAGGAGACAATGGCAGTCTTCACTGTGGATGAAGACATGGCTAAAGCGATAGACGCCTGGATAAGTAAAAGGAAGTATGGAAAACTGCTTGATTTATGGGTTAAAGGATTGAGCATGGACTGGAACAGGCTCTACACGGGAATTAAACCGCGCCGCATCAGCCTGCCGACATATCCTTTTGCCAGAGAACGGTATTGGCTATTTGGCGATGATAAAAAACCTAGTAATTTGCCAGTTACAGAAACAGCTTCTTCCAGGAATAAAGCAAACCTTGCCGATCGTAAAATGTGTTTTCTAAAGAAGCAATGGGAACTATGCTCAAACACGCCTATACGGCAAGCAGATCCAACCATAGCCATCCTGACCACTCAGGAAACAATAGGGTTGGCGAAGCAAATTACAGGACATTTTCCAAAAAGCCATATTCTGAATGTTAAAGACTTGGAACTGGAACTCCGGCAGTCGCACTCCAAGTGGAACAAGTATGATGGCCTTATCGATTTGGTCGGATGCGGAACGGATCACACGGACTCACTTAACTGGATTCCCTTTCTCCAACAATTCATTGAGCAGGGTGAAAAAGAGGGCTTAACGGTGTTAGGTGTTACGAAAGGTTTGGAATCTTGCCATCATACAACCATCAACTTATCGGGTGCCTCTCACGCAGGATTGTATCGCATGCTGCAAAGTGAATATCATCAACTGCGGTCACGTCACGTGGATTTGGAGCCATATGCACAGGATCGCGAATTGGCACAACAGATTGCTTTGGAGTTTTTGATGGAAAGCGAAGAACCGGAAGTCTGTTACCGGAACGGACAACGATATCGTTCGTATTTGCAGGAATACCACGGAGAGGACAATGAAGAGCAAGAACTAGCATTCCCTGAGGATCATGTGCTCTTGATTACCGGGGGGACGCGAGGTATTGGCTATGTATGCGCTCAACATTTTACCGCCAAATATGGCGTCAAGCGCATTGTTCTTACGGGACGCGAACAACTCCCGCCGCGAGATGAATGGAATTTGGTCAAACAAGGTAATAGCCCCCTTGCACAAAAAATTCGGTCTATCGAAAGTCTGGAAGCCCAAGGTGTTGAGGTGCAGGTAAGATCGGTACAATTGACGGATCGTTTGGGTGTACAAGAATGTATAAGTGAGATCCATGACAACTTGGGGCCAATTGGGGGAGTCATCCACTGTGCGGGTTTAAATGATCGGGATAATCCTGCTTTTATCCGAAAATCGTCCCTTGGCATCCAGCGGGTGTTAGATCCAAAGGTAACCGGGCTGCAAATCTTAAATGAGAGTGTTAAAAATGAGCCGCTACAATTTTTTATTTTATTCTCATCTGTATCAGGCATGATTCCAACTTTAGCAACTGGACAAAGTGACTACGCTATGGCGAATGCCTATATGGACTATTTTGCCGAGGCCAATGCTAATTCACTCCCAATCATCAGTATTCAATGGCCTAATTGGAAAGAAACCGGTATGGGGGAGGTCAAGGGTCGAGCCTACGAACAAACTGGTTTATTAAGCCATACGAATAGGGAAGGATTGAATCTATTGGACAAAGTTTTAGCCTATAGAATCGGTCCGGTCATTCTCCCGGCAGTAGTCAATCAGAATTTATGGAAGCCTGATCAGCTGCTATCACGAACCATTCAAACAACGATTGGAATGAACATCGAACCGCAGCAACGGCATATAGATGTTCCGAATGCAAATGCTGTTGCCAGTACGATAGCTAAATCGGCTGAAAAATATTTGCTCGAATTATTTGCCCTGGAATTAAAAATGAATCCAGAAAAACTGGATGTAAATGTCCCTTTTCAGGATTATGGAGTAAATTCCGTCCTGCTGGCTCAAATATTGCAGCAAATTAACAAATTGCTTTCAGCTTCACTGGATCCTTCGATTTTCTATGAACATTCAACGATTGAGTCGTTAGCGCAATGGATGTCTAATACTCATCAGGTTGCTCTAGCTCATGTATTGGGAATCACTCCATCTGAGGAACAGCTTGACTCAGCTCGAGATTCGCTGCATGCCGACCCATCTCTTGACCATTCGGAACAGTCGGCTGAGCAAGAATCCCTAAAGAGTTCTTTATCTACTCGCGGCCTGAAATCGCATACGGGGTCAGATATTGCAGTAATCGGCCTATCCTGCCGGTTCCCGGGGGCCATCAATCTCGAGAAATATTGGAAATTATTAGCGGAAGGGCGGAGTGCAATTGGCTCTGTGCCAAAGGAAAGATGGGGACATTCAACCAACTTCTATGCCGGTTTGGTGGATCATATCAACCATTTTGATCCTGACTTCTTTTCCATTTCCAGGGAAGATATCAGCTCTATGGATCCACAGGCCTTGTTAGCATTAGAGGAGTGCTTTCATTTATGGTATCACGCAGGGTACACGCATCAGGAAGTGAAAGGAAAACCAATTGGGGTTTATTTAGGAGCCCGAAGTCAACCTCAATCTAATCAACTTCATTTAAGCAATGCCCGAAATCCGATTATGGCTGTAGGACAAAATTATTTGGCTGCCAATATTTCGCAATTTTTTGATTTGCGCGGCCCTAGCCTTGTGCTGGATACGGCCTGCTCCTCCGCCTTGGTCGCGATGAAAATGGCAGCGCAAGCTTTGCAAACCGGCGAGATTACTTCTGCAGTCGTAGGCGGGGTGAGTTTGTTGAATACAGATTCGGCACACAGGCTGTTTCAACAACGGAATATTTTAAGCCCCGAGCCTGTATTTCATGTATTCGATCAACGTTCGCAAGGAACTGTGCTAGGAGAAGGTGTAGGGATGGTTCTCTTGAAAACCGTTGAACAGGCCCTGGCGGACGGAGACCAGATTTATGCAACCATAAAAGCAATTGCCGTCAATAATGACGGACGCACTGCCGGACCGGCAACGCCTAATCTGCAAGCCCAAAAAGAAGTCATGCGAAATGCTTTGGCCCAAAGCGGCAAAAAGCCAGAAGAAATAAGCTATATTGAGGCAAATGGTTCGGGTTCCGAGGTTACCGATTTACTGGAGCTTAAAGCCATCCAGTCTGTTTACCGTACTTCCAACTCTGCAATATGCGGTTTAGGATCTATAAAACCGAATATCGGGCATCCGTTATGCGCCGAAGGAATCGCAAGTTTGATTAAGGTCATCCTTATGCTCCAAAACAAACAAATCGTCCCCTTCTTATCGGGGGAGAAGGCTATGACACATTATGATTTGAATGCTACACCTTTTCATTTTTATCGAAATCTTTCCGGTTGGACCCATATGCCGCGGGTTGCGGCCATTAATTGCTTTGCCGATGGGGGTACGAATGCCCATGTCGTATTGGAGGCCTGGGAAGAGCCTGAAGAGTTAAACGGACATTCCGTTAAGCGACATCCCCTGCCGCCTCCAGAATTGAAACGTTATGACGTCCGGAAGGAAAAGACAACGGTTCTTGCTGAAACAACGACCCATCAACAACAGGCATCGAACATCGTGAGTATCTGGAAAAGGAAAATAGCGGAGGAATAATGAAAATGAATGAACAATTTCTGATCGGCATCGATAATCCAATACTTGGCAACCATAAGGTATTTGGTCAGGCATTACTGCCTGGCTTGGCTTATATTGACATGCTCTATCAACTTTTCCGCGAAAATGGTTTTGACTATACCCAGCTTGAACTTCGTGATGTAACTATTTATAACCCATTAATTGTGGAGCATGACCGTAGTGTCATGCTTCATGTTCAATGCACGGAAATTCACAAAGGACATTGGCAGATTCGGATTGAAGGCCAGGAACAAGTAAACGGAATTTTATCAGTAGAAAAAAAGCATTACATCAGCGCTGAAATGCATCAGTGCGCCCCTGTGGCGTTTAGTGAAATTTTAGATTTACATGTGATAAAACAATCGGCAAATGTTAAATCTTTAGACGAGATTTATGAAAAATTCCGCTGCCATGAATTGGTTCATTCCGGTTTCATCAAAGCTGAGGGAACCATTTATACCCTGAATAACGAGGCGATTCTTGATATCTCACTTGGACAACATGCTCTGCCCAGCGCCTCTGAATTTATGTTTCATCCTACCCTCATGGATGGAAGCGGCGTTGGTGCTAGCGACTTGATGGCAAGCGTGCTTACCGAGACCCAGCAGCTATTTTTGCCGCTGTTTTATAAATCGTTTCGAGCTTCCGCATTGCTGCAAAATACATGCTTGGCCCGAGTTCCGCTTTCATCCATCCAGTCAAAAAATGAACTGATCTATTTTACATTGGAGTTTTTTGACGAATTCGGGAATAAAGCAGGCGAACTGAGTAACCTGGCGGCTAAACGAGTCCGGGAACCCGGTTTATTACAAGCTAACCGCACAAACAACGCATCATCATTGTTGGAACAGCCTGTTTCAGCTCCTCTGGCAACACCCGCCAGCGCAGAACGTGTTCAACTAACATCCGCGGAAGTGGAGATTTTCTTGCAGCAATTGCTAGCTAATCAGGTGAAAAAACCAGCCCATTTCATTAACACAAGGATGGAATATTATGAAATGGGATTGGATTCGTCCGGATTGATGGAAATTGTCGATGCCATTGAAGCTAACCTCAAGGTCAAATTACCGCCGACTTTGTTATTTGAGTACACAACCATTGCTGAATTAGCAGCTTATCTGATTCAAAATTATGCCTCGGAATTTAGTAGATACAGCCAGATCAAGCAAACGAACGAACAAATGGATTCGAAACATCAAGAGAAACTATCGGAATTGCTTTATTAGGATGGGGCATTTGATTCAATCGAATGAAAATTTGTAGAAAAGGAGGGGGGATGAAGTATCTTATGGATACCCATACGGTGTACCCGTTAAAATTACGAAACCGAAAGGCGATCAATTTTACATATCTTATCGTTGATCATCATACCAGACAAGTAGCCATCATAGATCCGTCGTGGGAATTGGATAAAATTGAATCAACGTTGCACATGGTGAACGGCCATCTTACAACGATATTATTGACTCATTCTCATTATGATCATGTTAATTTAGTTAATCGATTGTTGGAAAAGTACAACCCGCAAGTATATCTGTCTCAACAAGAAATTCATTTTTATAACTTCGAGTGTGACAATTTACATCCATTTGAAGATAACGAAGTAATCATGCTTGGCGATACTCAAATCTCATGTATGCTAACCCCGGGGCACACATATGGAAGCGCTTGTTTCCTCATATCGAATCACTTATTTACCGGAGACACGATATTTATCGAAGGTTGTGGGATTTGCACCACGGTTGGGGGAGATCCGGAACAGATGTTTCATAGTATCCAAAGGATAAAATCCGCCATTAACCCAAAGGTTCAAATATTCCCCGGACATTCATTTGGGAAAAATCCCGGGTATACGTTGGATTACCTGTTAAAGCAAAATATTTACTTTCAATTCATAAACAAAGAACATTTTATTATGTTCAGGATGAGAAAAGGTCAAAAAAATCTGTTTAACTTTTGCTGAATCATTCGAATTAGGGGGTCGAAATGAAGAAACCAATTGTGTTTATGTTTTCTGGACAAGGCTCTCAATATTATCACATGGGAAAGGAGTTATTTCATAACCATCCCGTATTTCGAAAATGGATGCTACACATGGATGATATTTCGCAACGACTTATCGGCAGATCTGTCATTCAAGAAATTTATCATGAACAAAGGCGAAAAGAGGAGAAATTTGTTCGCACGTTAATCACGCATCCGGCCATTTTCATGTTGGAATATGCGTTATCTCAAGTTCTATTAGAAAGCGGGATAAAGCCGGATTATGTTTTAGGTACAAGTTTGGGCGAGTTTACAGCAATTGCTGTTTCCGAATGCATGCGTGTTGAAGATGTACTGGCGTGCATTATCAAACAAGCTGAAGCTATTGAATCCCTATGTAAAAATAGCGGGATGTTAGCTATTCTGGGTAACATTAGTGTTTATCATGAAAACCAAATGTTGTTTAAGCATATTGAGTTAGCATCGATGAATTATCACTCGCATTTTGTTGTTTCAGGCGAGAATGAAAGATTAACCGAAGTTATTCGTTATTTAGCGGAAAACAATATCCTCTACCAATCGTTGCCGGTTTCCTATGGATTTCATTCTTCATGTATGGATCCCGCGGAAGAGACATATAAAACCTTTTTAAGAGCAAAGTCATTTCGTAAACCCGTTATACCCACGATTTCTAGTCTGTTTGGAGCGCAATTGGTGGAAATACCGAACCATTATTTATGGGAAGCCGTGAGAAGTCCAATTCAATTTCAAGAAGCTCTTCTAGGACTAGAAAGGAGGTCAGCGTGTACGTATTTGGATTTAGGGCCTGCGGGAACGTTGGCAAATTTCACAAAATATAATCTTCCCAAGGATTCCATGTCTCAATGTTATTCAATCGTTACGCCGTTTGGTCAGGATATGAAAAATGTTATGAAGATTGAAAGCTTACTAAAGGTAGCAGATTTTAAAATGATGAATGGAGTGAACTGACAAATGCATGAAACAAAAGATGTTTATTTTAATAATGGGGACATTAAACTCAGCGGGAAATTTTATCTGAATTTGGATGATAACGATAAGAAAAGCATTGTTATATTATCTGTCGGTTTTGGCGCAACAAAAGAAATGCTTGCTAAAAAAGCTATTGATATATGCGAAGGCGGAAATCACGTTTTTACTTATGACTATCAAGGCCATGGCGGCAGTGAAGGCGTTGCCGGTCATGAAATGGTCAGTGACATTTTTGCAGCGATCGACTATGCGAGGAGCTATATTTCAACTGATTTGCCGATCATACTCGGCGGTCAATGTATGGGAGCCCTTTTTTCACTTCAAGCAGCTGCGCAAAACAAAAATGTGACAGCTGTTTTTGGTATGTCCATATTGCTGGAAACGGCGATCACCGTGGAAAAATGGGAATTCATTGTTGAAGTTTTGAATTCGAAACGAGAAGGGCATCACTGTATTTTTGATCAGGATAGTTTGCTCAAGGATTTCCGCAAAAACGATATCAAGGATGTGCTTAATGAACTGGAAGGTTTGCCGGTATTTTTAATTCATTTTGAAAATGATGATATCATGCCTGTCGATTTGATTCTCAAAACCTTTTTACAGAGCCCCTGTGAGAAAAACATACTTATTCTTGATAAAGGGAGACACGTTGATTCTTATATTTGCAATCATTTTAATGAGATGCTTGTCAGCTGGATTAACGAGAAAAAAGAAAGATGGTTTATGACAGTGGAAGAACATAATAAGGAGGCTATTTAGATGACAAAGGACGAAGTATTTCAAAAGGTAAAGGGCTGCATTTTGGAGATTCTGCCAGATTTGAGTGAAGATGAGATTAAAATTGAACTTTCCCTTAAGGATTTAGGGGCGAATTCTATTGACCGTGCGGATATAGCGGTAAATTCCATGGAAGCCCTTGGACTTAAAATGTCAATGGTCGAATTTGGGCAAGTAAAAAACATACAGGAATTGGTGAATTTGCTTTATGGAAAGAAAGTTGAACTTGTCTGATCAAGCGTCAGGCATGAAACACCATGTAGTTATCACCGGAACTGGAATCATAAGCCCGATTGGGTACAGTACAGAGGAATTCGCTGAATCTTTGAAGTCGGGAAGATGCGGCATCGACTTTTGGCAGAGCCCGCCTGGATCTGCTGCACCTGTGAAAATAGGAGCACAAATCCGTGATTTTTCATTTGACCAATTGATCAAGCAGTGCGCTTTCCCCGCAGAACTTGCAAATAGAGCCAGACTGAGTGCGAGACGTTCTCCTTTTTCCGTACAATGCTCAGTACTGGCTGTACTGGAGGCATGGGTACAAGCTGAACTCCATACGAATCCAGTAGCGGATGAGCGTAAAGGAATCGTTGTTTCAGGAAGCAATCTTTCACAAAACTATGCATACTCCCTGTATAAAAAGTTTGAAGAAGCTCCTGAATATCTCTCACCAAGCTACGCGCTGCATTTTATGGATACGGACCACGTCGGAACTATCAGTGATATATGCAGCATTAAGGGGGAAGGTTTCAATGTTGGCGGCGCATCTGCAAGCGGTAATATTGCTATTATCAAGGCGATGCAGTTGATCCAGCTCGGACTTGTTGATCTATGCATCGTAGCGGGAACAGTTGCAGATCTTTCACCAATGGAATTGATGAGTTTCAGCAATCTAGGGGCTATGGGCGGCAAGAGCTTTGAAGGCGAGCCTGATCAAGCTTGCCGCCCCTTTGACAAGAAACACGAAGGATTCATATACGGACAGGCAGCGGCATGCCTTGTTCTTGAATCCCGTCAGTCCGCTGAAAAGCGCGGTGTGAAACCACTCGCAGAACTCCTTTCAGGAGCGCTGGTATTGGACGGTAACAGGTTATCCGATCCGAATGAAGACGGCGAAGTACGCGCTATGGAGCAAGCCTTGCAACAAGCGGGTCTTTCATCAAAAGATATCGATTACATTAATGCACATGGTACATCGACGCCTGCTGGCGATATGACTGAGATTAGGGCAATAAAAAGGCTATTTAAAGAACGCCTGGGGGATATATGGATGAATTCAACCAAAAGTCTTACGGGCCACTGTCTGTACTCTGCCGGCATTGTAGAGGCTTTGTCAGCAATCATACAAATGAAAGAAGGCTTTGTTCATCCCAATCTGAACCTGGAAGAACCGATTGACCAGGCGTGCAGATTCAGTAGAGGCATGTCGGTGAAAGCGAATCTGCAAACTTCTTTGAGCAACTCATTCGGGTTTGGAGGCATCAATACGAGTATAGTCCTAAGAGGCATAAATTAAGGAGGTACGATCCATTTGATTTCTGTTGGAATTGAAGCAATGAACGTGTTTGGAGGTACCGCCTATTTGAATGTTATGGAATTAGCGAAGTACCGGAATCTGGATACAGCCAGGTTTGAAAATTTGTTAATGAAAGAAAAGACGGTAGCTTTGCCTTGCGAGGACCCAGTTACCAATGCCGTCAATGCGGCTAAGCCAATCGTTGATTCGCTTCCGCAGGCGGAGAAAGACCGGATCGAATTGCTGATTACATGTACCGAATCCGGAATAGATTTTGGGAAATCAATGAGCACGTACATACATCATTATTTGGGATTGAATCGGAACTGCCGCTTATTTGAAATCAAGCAAGCCTGTTTTTCAGGAACTGCCGGATTTCAGATGGCGGTTAATTTTATTTTATCCAGGACCTCTCCAGGAGCCAAAGCCCTGGTTATTGCAACCGATATTTCAAGGTTTGTGGCAGCCGAGGGAGGAGAAGCTCTGACTGAGGATTGGTCTTTTGCCGAGCCAAGTTCAGGGGCGGGAGCAGTGGCGCTGCTAGTGAGTGAAACTCCTCACGTTTTTCAGGTCGATGTGGGGGCTAACGGATATTATGGTTATGAGGTCATGGACACTTGCCGGCCTGTCCCTGACAGTGAGGCAGGGGATGCGGATTTATCCTTATTGTCTTATCTGGACTGTTGTGAAAATGCATTTCTTGAATACCAGAAGCGGGTAACCGGTGTGGATTACCGGGAAGCATTCCAATATCTTGTGTTTCATACCCCATTCGGCGGAATGGTGAAAGGGGCACACCGGGCCATGATGAGGAAGATGGCTCAAGCCAAGCCTGCTGAGATTGAAACGGATTTCCAGCAGCGAGTAGTGCCGGGATTGCTCTACTGTCAGCGTGTCGGAAATATCATGGGAGGTGCTGTGTTTCTGTCTCTGGCGAGCGCGATCGATAACGGCAGTTTCGAAGTTCCGAAGCGGCTTGGCTGTTTTTCCTACGGTTCGGGCTGCTGCTCCGAGTTCTACAGCGGCATAGTGACACCGCAGGGCCAGGAGCGTCAGCGGCGCTTCGAGATAGGAGCCCGTTTGAACGAACGGTATCCATTATCCATGAATGAATATGAGGTGCTTCTGGCGGGCAGCGGAGCAGTGAAATTCGGGACCCGGAATATGGAAACGGACTTTGAACTGATTCCGGAAGCTATCGCTTCAGGTCAGGGAAAGGGGCGGTTGTTCCTGGAGAGAATTAAGGAGTTTCATCGTGAATACAGGTGGATGTGATGAACTATCAAACGATTCAGGTCCGCTTTCAGGGACCGATTTGTTTTTTGCAGATCCATCGTCCGGAGGCCAACAATACGATCAATGATAGTTTGATTGAGGAATGCCGCCATGTCCTGGAGCTGTGTGAAGAATCCATAACTGTCGTCGTGCTGGAAGGTCTGCCGGAAGTCTTTTGCTTCGGCGCTGATTTTCAAGAATTTCATGGTGCAATGGCAATGGGACAGCACAGCGGGCAAAACCCAGAGCCTCTCTATGATCTGTGGATGAAGCTGGCAACCGGACCGTACATATCCGTTTCTCACGTAAGAGGAAAGGTAAATGCGGGAGGTGTTGGTTTTGTTGCCGCCAGTGATATTGTAATTGCGGACCAGACTGCTCAGTTCAGCTTGTCGGAATTGCTATTCGGACTTTTACCATCCTGTGTCCTGCCGTTTCTGATTCGCCGGGTCGGGTTTCAAAAGGCCAATTATTTAACATTGATGACCCAACCGATATCCGCCCTACAGGCCAGTGCCTGGGGGCTGGTGGATGCGTGTGATGCACAGAGCGATATTTTGCTCCGCAAGCATTTAATGCGATTAAAACATTTACCTAAAACAGGCATTTCCCGGTATAAAAAATACTTGAATCAATTGAATGGGTCACTCCTGCAATCCAAATCAGCAGCAATCTCGAGCAATTTGGAAGTGTTTTCAGATCCCCGGAATTTAGAATTGATCTTTCGATATGTGGAAAAAGGACTGTTTCCATGGGAGGATGCAAATTAAAACAGCATGGAGGTATCAGTGAATTTTGGCTCCTGAAGGTCAATGTTTTATCAATGAGATTCTATTGACTAGGCCAGAGCATATCTATAAGGCTTCGATATGCTGCTGTTATGTTAAGAACATGGCCGAGTTTGAACGTATAATCCCGTATTTGCATATCGAAGAGCGCAATTATTTTGATACCTTAAAATTCGAAAAACGTATAAGAAGTTTTCTTCTGGGCCGCTTTGCCGCCAAACAAGCGGTAGCGGCTTTAACCGGTGAAGAAAAACTTGAATATATCCATATTCAAGCGGGTATATTTGACCAACCCATCCTTTCGTCAACGACGAGGAATACTCAGGTCAGTATTACCCATTGTAACGACTATGGAGCGGCTATCGCGTTTCCAGAGGCGCATCCTATGGGCATTGATTTTGAAAAGATAGATGATAAAAAGAGAAGCGCTTTTGAAAGCCAGATCACACTGGCAGAAAAAGAAAATATCAACGCGTTGCCCATCTCATTGGATACTGCGCTTACACTTTTATGGTCGGCAAAGGAAGCTTTGTCCAAAGTTCTGAAAACGGGTTTGACGACTTCATTTAAGGTTTTCGAGGTTTCGAAAATAGAACTGTATGATGATCATTTCATTTGCTTTTATAAAAATTTTAAGCAATATAAAGCGATTGCTTTTACGGTTGGAAGTCATATATGCGCAATCGCGTGCCCGCTAAAAACGGAAATGAATCTAGATATTTGCTCCTTTAAGGGAAAGTTCACTTCTATAGAATCGTTATCTCGATAGCGGAAGGGAGATGAATATGATATCTGTTGGCATTGAAGCAATGAATGTATTTGGCGGAATTGCATACATGGATGTCATGCAGTTAGCCAAGTATCGAAACATGGATACTTCAAGATTTGAAAATTTACTAATGAAAGAAAAGACTGTGGCTATGCCTTATGAAGATCCGATCACCTTTGGCGTTAATGCGGCCAAACCGTTGATTGATTCGCTTTCACAAGCGGATAAAGACCGGATCGAATTATTGATAACCTGTACCGAATCCGGCGTGGATTTCGGGAAATCGATAAGCACCTATATTCATCATTATCTGGGATTAAACAGGAATTGCCGTCTATTTGAAATTAAGAATGCCTGTTATTCGGGAACCGCAGGGTTACAGATGGCGGTCAATTTTATTTTGTCACAGACTTCGCCGGGGGCAAAGGCTTTAGTGATTGTGACAGATATTTCACGATTTTCGCTGGCAGAGGGCGGAGATGCCCTGAACATGGACTGGGCTTTTGCGGAACCTACTTCAGGTGCGGGGGCGGCTGCCATTCTGGTGAGTGATACCCCTTATGTGTTTCAAGTCGATGTAGGAGCAAACGGATATTATGGCTTTGAGGTGATGGATACTTGCCGGCCTACACCTGATGGCGAAGTCGGGGATGCGGATTTGGGCTTAATGTCCTATTTAGACTGCTGCGAGCGTTCGTTCCTGGAATATCAAAAAAGAGTAAGCGATGTGAATTATCGAGATACATTTGCATACCTTTCGTTTCATACTCCATTCGGCGGGATGGTGAAAATCGCTCATCGGACCATGATGAGGAAGACGGTTCAAGTCAGCCCTAAAGAGATAGAACCCGATTTCGAGAAGCGGGTGGCGCCCGGATTGATCTATTGCCAGCGTGTCGGCAATGTGATGGGAGCCTCCATGTTCATGTCCCTTGCAAGCATAATAGATAAAGGATCCTACGAGTTGCCAAAGCGGATTGGCTGCTTTTCTTACGGCTCAGGCTGCTGTGCGGAGTTCTACAGCGGTATTGTTTCAGCGCAAGGGCAGCAGCTTCAATCTCGATTTCGAATAGAGGAACAATTAAACGGGCGCTGCCAATTAACGATAAAAGCATATGAGGCCCTGTTGAACGAGAGCAGTGCTGTGAAATTCGGCACCCGGAATATCGAATTGGATTTTGGACGGATACCGGGGGTTCTGGATGCCTGCAAGGGAAAAGGGCTTCTGGTCCTGAAGGAAATCAAAGAATTTCACCGCAAATACAGCTGGACCTAGGAAGCTGAGCCGTAAATTTGTTACAAGCATAGATATTGTGGAAGTAAGGAGATTGACAATGTCACAATCTGTTGTTGATGTATGTGAAGTTGAACCGGGTATTGTTCAAATAACGATGCAGGACCGGGTTCATAAAAATACGTTTTCAGAGGAACTGGTCTGCGGCTTGATTCAAGCCTATGAATCGATCCATGCAAACCCAGACTATAAGGTTGTGGTTGTGACCGGGTATGACAGCTATTTTTCTTCCGGCGGAACGAGGGAAGGGCTGTTGTCCATATACGAAGGCCGGGAAAAGTTTACCGACGTCAATATTTACAGTCTTCCGCTGAATTGCAGGATACCTGTGATTGCTGCTATGCAGGGGCATGGAATTGGCGGCGGATTTGTTTTGGGATTATATTCGGATTTCGTGATCCTCAGCCGGGAAAGTATGTATACGGCCAACTTTATGAAATACGGGTTTACGCCTGGCATGGGTGCAACGTATATACTGCCTAAGAAATTGGGTTTTAGCTTGGCGGAAGAGTTGCTATTAAGCGCCGGAGGTTATCGCGGAGCAGAGCTTGAAAAACGCGGGATTGCATTCCGGGTGCTTCCGAGGGATGAGGTTCTGGGACAGGCGTTGGAATTGGCTAGGCAAGTGGCTGAAAAGCCGAGAATTTCGTTAATTACTCTAAAAGACCATCTCGTTAAAACGATCCGGGAAGAACTTCCCGCAGTGATTGAACAGGAAATTGCCATGCATGAAAAAACATTTCATCAAGATGAGGTTAAAGATCGGATCATTGAATTATTCGGCAATTAACGGAGAGAGGGGTTATTGATGAATCCTAGAGATATTTTGCATGCGCTGCAGGGACGTGAAATAAGTCTTGAAGATGCAAAAAGAGAATTAGCAAATACCCTGCATAAAGATCGGGAAAATCAGCAACAAGGGAGCAAGGAGCCCACTCGCAGCGTGGAACGTAAGGAAGCCGTCGCCATTGTCGGGATGTCTGCGCGGTATCCTGGTGCGGACGAATTAGGCCAATATTGGAATAACCTGGCCCAAGCCCACAATGCTGTCCGTGAAATTCCGGCATCCCGTTGGGATGTGGATGAGTATTATGATGCGCACCCTAATCAACGGGGGAAATTAAATTGTAACTCGATGGGAATGTTGAATGGGATCGAATATTTTGATCCTGCCTTTTTTCATATTCCTCTGGCGGAAGCGGAGACGATGGATCCCCAGCAGCGTATTTTTTTGCAGGAGGCATACAGGGCGTTTGAGGATGCGGGATACAGCCGCCGTTTGCTTAGCAGCAAAAAATGCGGTGTGTATCTTGGCATTGCAGGTAATGAATACGGCATGATGCTTTATAAAAACAAGGCCGAAGCAATGGACACAACCGGCAACAGTTCCGCCATAGCTGCGGCACGTATAGCTTATTATTTGAATTTAACAGGGCCTGCCATTTCGGTAGATACAGCATGTTCTTCCTCCTTGGTTGCAGCACATTTGGCGTGCCAGGCATTAGTAAACCGCGAAATTGATATGGCATTAGTGGGAGGCGTAAGCCTGTATCTGACGCCTGATAGATATATGAGCATGTGTGAGGCCGGCATGCTGTCACCTGACGGGCAGTGCAAAGCTTTTGACAATCATGCCGATGGTTTTGTGCCGGGCGAAGGTGCCGGAGCATTGGTGCTGAAGAGGCTAAGCGACGCTGAGGCGGATCGCGACTCTATTTACGGTGTTATTATTGGTTCGGGAATTAACCAGAACGGCAATACAAACGGAATTACCGCCCCAAGTAAGAATAGCCAGATGCAGCTGGAGAAAGAGATCTATGATAACTATCAAATAGATCCAGACCGTATCGGCTATGCTGAAATGCACGGGACAGGGACGAAGTTGGGAGACCTTATCGAATTGGAAGCTATGTCGGCGGTCTTTAAGGAAAGGACAAGCCGAAGGAACTATTGTGCGATAGGTTCGGTAAAAGGCAATATCGGGCACGTATCGGCAGCTGCCGGGGTTGCAGGCATCCAGAAGGTACTGCTGAGTATGAGACATCAGATGCTGGTGCCGACATTGAATTTTAAAAGCCCTAACGAGCACTTCAATTTCGAAAATTCCCCATTTTATGTAAATACCGAATTGAAAGCTTGGGAATCCCCTGCAGGTATCCCGAGGCAGGCTTGTGTGAGTTCATTCGGATTTAGCGGTAGTAATGCTCATATTGTTATTGAGGAGTATCCGGCTCGAGACGGCAATGCCTCACCATTTTCCGGCAGCAAATCCGATACCTCGCTATTGTTCGTGCTGTCGGCAAAAAACGAGAAACAGCTGCAAGTATATGCGCAGTCCATGAAAAATTGTATCGAATCTCACACAGAGCTTGCACTGGTAGATATCGCATACACGTTGCAGGCAGGTCGAGAGGCGATGGACCACCGCATAGCCTTTTTTGCGGATTCGAGAGAGTCTGTAGCAGAGGCTTTGGAAGCGTTTTACGAAAACCGTCAGCCTGAAAGCCTGCTGTTTATGCAGTTGAATAGGAATGAAGCGGGTGAAGACGAGGTAACTTCTCTTATTCAGAATAGAGACTGGAGGAAAATAGCGGAATTATGGGTGAACGGTTTACAGTTCGATTGGGACTGCTTGTATGGAGATCCAAAACCTAGACGGGTTCATCTGCCTGCGTATCCTTTTGCCAAGGAATACTGCTGGGTTAGTGAACTTCACAACGGTATGGGCGGTATAAAAAGTACACGTAACGCTGCTTCCCCTCAATCCGAAAATGTGAATAGTACCGTACCGGAGGTATATGTCTATGACGAGCCTTATCTACAGGATCACAAGGTTGGGGGCGAACCTGTTCTTATTGGAATGACGCACGCAAGTCTGGCTATCAATGCTTTTTTTAGAGCATTTCCAGAGGAAAACAACGTTCATCTCCATGGACTTCATTTTATAAAACCTGTCGCAATCAAAAAAGGGCAGCATGCGGAAGTTGTCATTGAGTCTTCTGTACAAAACGGGGCTACGGCCGATTTCCGTGTTTTATACCGTCATGGCCAGGATGAGGCGTGGGATGTGACTGCGAGTGGCACATTACGAAAGTCTTCTTATGAAGGCGGCAGCATCAATTTGGAGGAATTAAAGGGCGAGTTGGAGGAGCTGACAGGTTTTGAGCATATGTATTCCGCTAATCCTGCCATCCAGGTAGGGGATACCTTTAAAAACATAAGCCGGATTTATGCTGGAAATGACCGTGTGCTTGCCAGAGTGGATTTGACTCAAGCGCTTCGGGAAGAAAGGCATGCGTATGCATTGCATCCGCTCATGGTGTATAACGCTTTCCAGGCGGTAGTTCCGCTATTGGGGCAGCAGGACATGAAGGACGGATTTCTGCCCTTCGGGATCAAAGATATGTACGTTCAGCAGACCGGCAGACTGGAGTCATTTTGGTTACTGATAAGGCTAAAGAAGTTTTCAGGGGAAATGGTCATTTTCGATACAGATGTGATGAATGATCAGTCAACGGTTATTGCCAGTTTTTCGGGATGCTCCTCGAAACGGCTGCGATCTACGTCGCAAGACCATGCCGGCAGCCGGATTCAGGAAGAGGGTGCGAAGTCACAAGTACAAAGCCTACGCAGTTCGGATTCATACCCATCTGTCGTGACTGCATCGGCATCCCGCCTTTCAGGCAAGGTTCAAAAATATTTGAGAGACAAGCTGTGCAGCATCATACCTGAATACTCGAAAACTACCAATATCGAAATCAATTTAATGGATCTGGGCGTGGGGTCTTCAGACTTCATTGTGCTGACCCGCGAGATTGAAAAGGAAGCGAACATTGAGTTGAGTCCTGCATTGTTTTTTGAGTACCCCAATATTAAAGAACTGACAAAGTTCTTTTCACAAGATCACAGGGAAGCGTTCGTTCAACTTCTTGAAGCCGGATCAGGGAATCAAGCGGAGCCTGAGATCGTCCGCCAACCAAGGAAGGCAGCACAAGAAGCTGCGAACACGAATATTAACGTACTTGGAACGTCGAGAAGCCAGACATTTTCTGATCCTATCAGGGATGAGATTGCTGTAATTGGGATACATGGCACCTTTGCCGGGGCATCGGATTTGGAACAGTTCTGGAACAATTTGCGGGAGAAAACAGACGTAATCACAGAGATCCCTATGGACCATTGGGATTATCGTCCCTGGTATGATCAAAATACCGAAGCTCCAGATAAGACCTACTGCAAGTGGGGCGGATTTATTAATCATGTAGATAAATTTGATGCAGAGTTTTTTCATATTTCCCCCCGCGAAGCGGAGTGGATGGATCCCCAGCTTCGGCTCATGCTGCAAAGTATTTATGCGGCAGGTGAAGACGCAGGCATCATGAAGCGGCTAAGAGGCACAAACACAGGCGTCTTCATCGGGGCTTGCTGCCATGACTATAAAGATTTGATTGCCGAAAAAAATCTTCCCGTTGATCCTTACGTCGGCATAGGTACTTCACAGACGATACTTGCCAATCGTATTTCATTTTTCCTGGACTTAAAGGGTCCCAGTATTGCAATAGATACGGCATGCTCATCCTCCTTGTTTGCCCTGCATTATGCCTGCCAAGCACTAAGAAATAAAGAGTGCAGCATGGCTTTTGTGGGGGGAGCGAATCTGCTTCTATCCTCTTGGCATTACCGCTATTTCAGCAGTATGGGCGCATTATCGCCTACTGGACGCTGCCATACTTTCGATGAAGCCGCAGACGGCTATATTCCAGGGGAAAGCATTGCCAGTATGCTGTTGAAACCGCTGCATCAGGCCATTGAAGATGGAGACCGCGTTTATGCGATTATCAAAGGTTCGGCAGCGCTGCATGGAGGATATACTCCTTCTATAACTGCGCCGAGCGTAGCAGGTGAAGAGAATGTAATTTTAAAAGCTTGGGAGGATGCGGGAGTGCCGCCTGAAACCATAAGTTATATTGAAGCTCATGGTACAGGCACAAAGTTAGGAGATCCTATCGAAATTAACAGCTTAAAAAGAGCGTTCAAGCATTTTACAGGCAAAGAAGGATTCTGCGCTGTAGGTTCTGTAAAGGCCAATATCGGCCATGCCGAAGGTGCGGCTGGGATAGCAAGCATAGTGAAGGTTATTCTCCAGATGAAACACCGGCAGATTCCGGCTCTGCCCATGTTCAATAAGCTGAACCCCTATATTGAATTGGATAAGTCGGCACTTTATATAAATCGGGAGTTAGAAGAATGGAAGTCCCCCGAAGGCACGCCGAGACGCGCCGGTATAAGTTCTTTTGGCATGTCGGGAGCTTATGCTCATGTCGTGCTGGAGGAATATATTCCCCAGGAAATAGTAAAGCCTGCAGCTGTGGAGATTTCCCATACGCCTGCTGTTATTGTACTTTCCGCCAGGAATGATGAACGACTTAAGGCGCAGGCTAAGCAACTATTAGATTTCATACGGAAAGGGCAAGTTTCCGACAGGGATCTGACGGACATCGCCTATACACTTCAGGTTGGGCGAGAAGCCATGGAAGAGCGCTTGGGCATGATTGCGGGTTCAATTGCCGAGCTTGAAGAGAAGCTGCAAAGTTTTGTGGAAGAATCGAATCATGCCGAGGACGTGTACAGGTCTCAGGGGAAGCAAAGCAAAGAACATGTTGCTGTATTCATGGAAGATGAAGATTTTGGGGAAATAATAGAGATTTGGACACAAAAGAGTAAATATGGAAAGATTTTAGACCTATGGGTCAAGGGCTTGAACTATGATTGGAATAGACTCTATGAGGGCTCCAAGCCTGGCATAATCAGTTTGCCGACGTATCCCTTTGCTTTGGAGCGCTACTGGATTCCTGAACAAGACATCATGCAAGACAGAGGGGCGGCTTTTATCCACCCACTCCTGCACCAGAACACATCGGACTTATCCGAGATGAGGTTCAGCGCAACCTTTGACGGGCAGGAATTTTTCCTGGCAGATCATAGGGTAAAAGGCCGGAAGGTACTGCCGGGCGTGGCTTATTTGGAGATGGCTAGGGTGGCGGTCAATCAGGCGGCAGGAAAACTGTACGAAGGGAAGACTCGGGTTCGTCTCAAAGATGTGGTTTGGATAAGGCCTGTCGTGGTTGCTGACCAGCCGGTGCAGATCCATATCGGACTGTACCCCAAGGATGATGGCACTATTGATTACGATATCTACAGTATTCCCGAAAAAGACGGTGAGGATTGTGTGATACACAGTCAGGGCAGTGCGGCATTCATCCCGGAAACAACGTCTCCTTTGCTGAATCTGCGGGCTTTGCAGGCGGAGTGCGGGCAGGGCAAGCTTTTGTCTGGCCCATGTTATGAAGCGTTTAGAGCCGCAGGGATGGACTATGGTCCGGCCTACCGTGGCATTGAAGAAGTATATAAAGGCGCTGAGCAAGTGCTTGCAAAACTGTCACTGCCCGATTTCCTTTCAAGTACGAAGGAACAATTTGTTATGCATCCCAGCTTAATGGATTCGGCCTTGCAGTCGTACATAGGCTTAATGATGTATGCTGATGGAGATCTAAGACATTGGGATAAGCCGGTTTTGCCCTTTGCTATGGAGGAGCTTGAGATTTTCGATAAATGCCAATCAACGATGTGGGCTCTCATCCGGTATAGTGACGGTACTGCTGCGGGGGACAAATTGGAGAAAACCGACATTGATTTATGCGATGCACAAGGCAGGGTTTGTGTAAGGATGAAAGGTGTTTCGTCCCGGGTGCTGGAAAAGGATCTGCAAATCGGCCATGTACCACAAACGGTTTCTGCTGAACATGCAGGCTGGACGGCAACAGGCCCGGTCATGCTTGCTCCCGTGTGGGATGCTGTCTTGGCGGAAAAGGGGGAGAGCTATCCGGCTGCTGCCGATCGCGTAGTGGTTATAGGCGGGGATGAAGACAACAGGGAGATACTTGAACGCTGCTGCCCGAACATGGACGTGTTGGTGACCCAATACGGGGAAACTATTGAAGAAATGGCAGAAAAACTGGAGGGCTATGGTTCGATAGACCATATTGTGTGGATTGCGCCTTCCCATACTTTAGAATCGGCAGCTAGTGAAGCATGTATTGCAGACCAGGATCGGGGAGTTATACATCTTTTTAAAGTGATGAAAGCGCTGCTTCATCTGGGGTATGACGCCAGGGTTTTGGGCTGGACCGTGATGACCATACAGGCACAGCCTATCCATAAGAATGACGCGGTGAACCCCGCGCATGCAAGCGTTTTTGGGCTTATAGGCTCCATGGCCAAGGAATATCCGAATTGGAAAACAAGGCTGGTAGATTTGGAAGCCGGCTGTGAATGGCCGGTTCAGGACATGTTCGCCCTGCCTTCAGACCCTCGCGGGGAGGCATGGATATACCGCAGTAAAGAATGGTACAGGCAGAAGCTAGTTCCTGTTCATGATATCCCTTCGGGCGAGACTATGTATAGACATGGTGGCGTATATGTCGTCATTGGAGGAGCGGGCGGCATTGGGGAAGTCTGGAGCGAATATGTCATCCGTAACTGGCAGGCGCAGGTTGTTTGGATCGGTCGGCGGGAAAAGGATGCGTCTATCCAGGCTAAGTTGGACAGACTGGCGGCCCTGGGGCCGGCGCCTGTATATATAGCGGCTGATGTAAGCGACCGGAAGGCTATTCAAAAGGCTTACGAAGAAATCAAAGAGAAGCATCCCAAGATTCATGGCGTGGTTCACTCCGCCATTGTGCTGCTCGACCAAAGCCTTGCTAATATGGATGAGGAAAGGTTTAGGGCCGGGCTTTCCGCCAAGGTGGATGTGAGTGTGCGCATAGCTCAGGTTATGCGAGATGAACCCTTGGATTTTGTGCTGTTCTTTTCTTCGATGATCTCATTCCTGAAATCTGCTGGTCAGGGCAACTATGCTTCCGGGTGTACCTTTAAGGATGCTTTTGCCAATCAGCTCGCGCTTGAACGGGACTGTGCGGTGAAGGTGATGAATTGGGGATACTGGGGAAGTGTGGGAATCGTTGCTTCAAAGTCCTACCAGGAACGAATGGTTCAGGCGGGCATAGGCTCAATTGAGCCTATGGAGGCTTGGAAGGCTTTGGAAGCTCTTTTTGCTGCTCCAATCAACCAAATGGCTTTCATGAAAACGACAAAACCACTGGTCTTGGAAGGAATGGATGCACAGGACTCGATTACAGTCTACCAAGATGGTCCTGAAGCAGACATTCGGCTGATGCAGAAATCGGTTCCACCTGCCAGTAAGATGGGTACAGAGGGAGCGCTGGATGAAATAAAGGCGGCCTTGACCCAGGTAGCAGCGGAATTAATCCATGTCGGCGAGGATCATATCGATGCCGATGTTAGTTTGACGGAATACGGATTTGACCCGTTCAAAGCGGCAGAGTTTGCCGACAGGCTCCGTGAAGCGTATGGATTTGAGCTGTCTCGCACCGCACTTTTTGAAAATAAAACCATCCACAAACTATCAGGGTATTTGGCAGAAGAGCAAAGGAATGTGTTGGCTAGACGAGAGCTCCAACTGGAGGATCAACAAGAGGAAACAGACAAGCAAAGGGAAGAACTGGACAGGCTTCTGTGCAAGCTGCTTTGGGGACAGCTGCAGTCCATGGGGGTATTTGCCGAAGAAGATACGGCTGCAGTAGATAGGAAGGAAAAAAGCGGGATTTGCGGCTTATATGACAGGTGGTTGGAAGAAAGTATCGCTGTTTTAGCCCGGAATAACTATATCAGGCAAGATGGGGCGATATACAAGGTACTTGCCAATGGAAATCCGGCGGATCTTGAGGCAGCATGGCAAGAGTGGAATCAGAAAAAGGCCGAATGGCTGGAAAATCCCGACATGAAAGCCCAGGTGGTTTTATTAGAAGCCATGCTGGGTTCTTTGCCGCAAATTCTTACCGGAAAAGTCCAGCCCACAGACATTATGTTCCCTAACTCTTCCATGGAATTAGTGGAGGGGGTTTACAAGAACAATCCGACTGCGGATTACTATAACGAGGTATTATCGGATACGGTGACAGCCTATGTGGAAGAGCGAATGAAGCAGGACCCGTCTGCACAGGTGCGGATCATTGAAATCGGGGCAGGCACGGGGGGAACCAGCAGCAAGGTGCTGAAGAAATTGAGCCGTTACCGGGAACACATAGGTGAATATTGCTATACCGACGTTTCGAGGGCTTTTCTGATCCATGCGGAAAAAGAGTATGGACCGGGAAATCCGTACTTGACCTACCGGCTTTTTAATGTGGAACAGCCGGTTGGAGAACAGAATATTGAATTGGGTACATACGATCTGGCGATTGCTGCCAATGTATTGCACGCCACATCCAATATTCGCCAGACCTTGCGCAACGCAAAGGCAGTACTGCGGACGAACGGCCATCTTCTTTTAAACGAGCTTATTGCCAATTCGTTGTTTGCCCACTTGACCTTTGGCCTTCTGGAAGGATGGTGGCTGTATGAAGATCCTGCAGTTCGCATTCCGGGTTGTCCGGGGTTATCTGCTCAAACTTGGAGGAAGGTGCTGGAAGACGAAGGATTCCATTCGGTATTTTTTCAGATTCCTGAGGCATACGGTTTGGGTCAGCAGATAATTGCTGCCGCAAGTAATGGAGCTGTGAGACAAAAGCAATTGTTCAAGCCGGAATTATTGCCTGCAGCGAAGAAAGATTTGAAGGTTGCTTCCGTAGCAGCAGTTTCCACTGAAATAAAGGTTGCGCAGAAAAAGAACGTGAAGAATGCAACCGGGAAAGCAACGGATTTATTGCAGGAGAAATGCACTGCATATATGAAAAAACTGGTAGCTGATACGCTCAAGATTCCTGCCCACAAAATAGATTCAGATGAGCCGCTGGAAAGGTATGGCATCGATTCGCTTTTGGTCGTTCAATTAACCAATGCGATGCGGAAGGTATTCAGCAATGTCAGCAGCACCTTGTTTTTTGAGTACCAAACGATTGATGCTTTGGTTGAACATCTTATGAAAACGCAAAAGGATGTGCTAATAGCACTGCTAGGCGTGGAAGAACCTCAACCTTCCGAGGGAATTTCGGAGAAGGCTGAACCCGCCGCTCCGCTGGCGAATCAGTTGCCGGTGCCGATGCCAAGGAGAGGTGGACGTTTCCTGCAGCGCAGTGCTGCAGGGAATGAAGGAACCGCGCCGCAAGTTTCGGAAGTGCGGGATATTGCTATTATCGGCCTTGCAGGGCGTTATGCCCAGGCAAAAAATATCACCGAACTCTGGGGAAATTTAAAGTCGGGAAGCAATTGCATTTCTGAAATTCCTAAGGAGCGCTGGGATTGGAAGCCATACTATCATGAAGAAAAAGGAAAAAAGGGATATATATATAGTAAATGGGGCGGGTTTATTGACGATATCGATAAATTTGATCCCTTGTTTTTCAAAATTTCCCCCGCAGAAGCCGAGATGATGGATCCGCAGGAGAGACTGTTTTTGGAAGTCGTGCATGCATGCATTGAAGATGCCGGTTATACCTCGTTAAATCTTTGCGAAAGCAGAAAAGTCGGGGTCTTTGCCGGGGTTATGAATGCGAACTACCCGACAGGGGCCAGCTATTGGTCCATTGCAAACCGAATCTCGTACCTCTTTAACTTCCAGGGGCCGAGTTTGGCGGTGGACACCGCATGTTCCTCATCCTTGACAGCTATCCATTTAGCCTTGGAAAGCTTGTACAGCGGCATGAGCGATTGCGCCATTGCAGGCGGAGTCAATTTAATTGTTGACCCCGTTCACTACATGAAGCTGACGTCGATGACCATGATCTCTTCGGGTGACCAGTGCAAGGCCTTTGGAGCCCAAGCCGACGGTTTTGTTGACGGAGAAGGCGTAGGGGCCGTTATATTAAAGCCTTTGGCGAAGGCGATTGCCGATGGAGACCACATCTACGGAATTATTAAGGGAAGCGCGTTGAACGCGGGTGGGAAGACCAATGGATATACGGTGCCCAATCCCCATGCGCAGTTCCAGTTGGTTGTAGATGCTTTGAAGCGAGCAGGAGTTCATCCACGGACAGTCAGTTACCTGGAGGCTCACGGAACAGGCACGGAGCTGGGAGATCCGATTGAAGTTGCCGGATTGACAAAAGCCTTTGAGAAGGATACCGAGGAAAAACAGTTTTGCGCAATCGGCTCGGTCAAATCGAACATCGGACATTGTGAAAGTGCGGCAGGAATTGCCGGGATGACAAAAGTATTGCTGCAGTTGAAAAACCGACAGCTAGTGCCTTCACTTCACTCGAAGGTTCCCAATCCAAACATTGATTTTGGAAGTACGCCATTTAATGTCCAACAGGAGCTGGCGGAATGGAAAAGGCCGGTAGCGCGGATTGACGGCGTAGTCAGGGAATACCCGAGAATTGCCGGTATTTCATCCTTTGGAGCCGGGGGAGCAAATGCTCATATTGTGATCGAAGAGTATATACCGCAGCATCGGGAAAGGGTGCGCCTTGTAAATGTTTCCAGTAACCCTGCAATCATCATCCTGTCGGCCAAGAACGAAGCAAGGCTCCGGGAACAAACGGACCAGTTATTAGCTGCAATCGGGAAGCAGCAGCTCACAGATGAAGACCTGGTGGATATGGCCTATACGCTTCAGGTAGGAAGAGAAGCGATGGAAGAGCGTTTGGCCATGTCTGCGAGGTCATTGAAGGAGCTTGCCGAGAAATTGAAGAGCTTCCTGGAAGGCGGGGATGAAGCTGACGGCCTCTACCGTGGTCAATTCAAACGGAATAAGGATGCTTTGGCCGTTTTTGCATCGGATGAAGAACTGCAGGATGTAATCGGCAAATGGATTGATCATAAAAAATATGACAAGCTCATGGAGCTTTGGGTCAAGGGACTGGCATTGGATTGGAACAGGTTGTATGGAGATGCAAAACCTTGCCGTATCAGCCTGCCAACCTATCCTTTTGCGAGGGAGCGCTATTGGACAGCCGGGAATGTGGCCAAGTATGGTAATGATGCGGCGGCTTCCGCTACTGTACAACCACCGCCAGCGTCCGGCAAGTTGATGCTCCGGCCGATCTGGCAGGAAAGCGCTATTTCCCGTGAGGCAGCAGTTCCAAGTTATGAAGAGCATTTGGTCATACTATGCGAACCTCGCGGGGTTTCCCTTGAAGCTGTCTTGGATCGAATGGACGGCGTGCGCTGCATTTCCTTGCAGTCGGAGAAGAAGGGAATGGACGAGAGGTTCCAGGACTATACCTTGCGGGTGTTCAGAGAAATCCGCAGCATTTTTGAAGTCAAACCTCTGGGTAAGATATTGATGCAGATTGTAATTCCGAGCCAGGAGGAGCAGCAGGTCTTTTTCGGACTGTCGGGATTGTTACAAACGGCGCACTTGGAAAATCCCAAGCTTGTGGGGCAGATCATCGGGATCGAGGAGAATGACGAAAGCGTTGCGGAGAAACTGATGGAAAACAGCCTTTGCCCTGGTGACCATAAAATCAGCTATCGCCGCGGAAAGCGCTGCGTTGCCGGGTGGAGCGAAGTCGAAGTTCCCCAGAAGGAGGCGGCCCTGCCGTGGAAAGATCAGGGTGTTTATCTGATTACGGGGGGAGCCGGGGCGCTGGGACTCATTTTTGCCACGGATATTGCTTTAAAGGTCAAAGATGCCGTATTGGTTCTTACTGGAAGATCCCATTTGGGCAAAGAGAAAGAAGCTCGACTAAAGGAGCTGGAAGCACTAGGCGCCAAGTTGGAATACAGGCAAACGGATATGGCGCAGACAGAGGCGGTTGCAGGACTGATCCGCGATATCACCGGGAAATATGGAAGCCTTGATGGAATCATCCACAGTGCTGGAGTCATTCGTGACAGCTTTATACTTAAAAAAGACAGCGATGAGATCCGGCAAGTTCTTGCACCTAAGGTCACCGGACTCGTGAATCTGGATCAAGCCAGCAAAGAGCTGTCCCTTGACTTTTTCGTTGTATTTTCATCCGGTACGGGTGCATGGGGCAATGTGGGTCAGGCTGACTATTCCGCAGCCAATGCTTTTATGGATGCCTATGCCGGGTACCGCAACAATTTGGCAATTTCAGGCCAGCGCCGGGGAAAAACACTCTCCATCGGCTGGCCGCTGTGGCGGGAAGGCGGCATGCAGATCAACGAAGAGATGGAAGAGATCATGCGGCAAAGTACTGGAATGGTTGCCATGGAGACGTCGAGCGGTGTCCAGGCGTTGTATCAGGGGCTGGCTTCGGGAGAAAATCAGGTGCTGGTGGTTGAAGGCGATGTGCCAAAACTGCGGGAACATGTACAGAAGGATTCACCAAAGGCGCATTTGCACCCGAGTGATGGAACTGGCTGGCGTATGGAACAAGGAATGTTGCAGGACCGAATTCTCCACAAAATGAAAGTTATTTTTGGAGAAATCACCAAGCTGAGTGTTTCCCAGATTGATGCCGATGAACCTTTAGAGAACTACGGAGTGGATTCGGTTATGATCATGCAGCTCAATCAAAAGCTCAGTGTTTTCTTTGGAGAATTGTCAAAAACCTTGTTCTTTGAATATAAGACTCTGCAAGCTTTGGCCGAATACCTTATAGCTGAATATGCACAGGAGTGCACTCGGTGGGCGGGGCTTGAAGAACAGAATAAGCCGATCGGTAAAGACTCTCACGGACCACATGCCGAAGTCCAATCTCCTTCTGCGGTTTCAGCAGAATCGGAAAAGCGAACAGCTCCTGTCTTTTCCGCTGCAGAATCAGAAAAGAGGGATCGGGAGCCTATTGCCATCATCGGTATCTCGGGACGTTATCCGCAGGCAAAAAATCTGCAAGAATATTGGGAGAATTTACAGGCGGGGAAAGATTGTATCACCGAGATTTCGCAAGAGCGCTGGCCGCTGGAAGGATTCTACCATCATGATTCCCAGGAGGCTGTCGCGCAAGGTAAAAGCTACAGCAAGTGGGGAGGATTCGTCGATGGTTTTGCGGACTTTGACCCGTTGTTTTTCAATATTTCGCCCCGCGAGGCAATGGGCATGGATCCCCAGGAGAGGCTGTTCCTGGAGTCCTGCTGGGAAGCGCTGGAGGATGCCGGTTATACCAGAGAGCAGCTTGCGGTACAGTATAAACGAAAAGTAGGCGTCTTCGCGGGAATTACGAAAACCGGCTTCGATTTATATGGCGCCGAACTGTGGAAGCAGGGCAAGAGGCTTTATCCGACCACTTCTTTTAGCTCGGTGGCGAACCGGATTTCCTACATGCTCGATATCCAGGGTCCCAGCATGCCGATAGACACGATGTGTTCGGCATCGTTAACGGCGATTCATGAAGCCTGCGAGCACCTCCGCCATGGAGATTGCGAAATGGCGATTGCAGGCGGGGTTAACCTGTATCTTCACCCTTCAAACTATGTCCTGTTGTGTGCCCAGAAAATGCTTTCAGCGGACGGCAAGTGCAAAAGCTTCGGACAGGGCGCTAACGGATTTGTGCCTGGTGAGGGAACAGGGGTACTGCTTCTGAAACCACTATCCCGGGCGCTGAAAGATGGAGACCATATCTATGCGCTTATTCGCGGTACCAGTATTAATCACGGTGGAAAAACGAACGGCTACACCGTGCCTAATCCCAACGCACAGGGTGAGGTCATCAGGGCAGCGCTGGATAAAGCGGGAGTAAATGCCCGCACAGTCAGTTACATCGAAGCCCACGGGACGGGAACGGAACTCGGTGATCCCATCGAAATCACAGGGCTTACTCAAGCCTTCCGCAAGGATACCCAGGATACTGGTTTTTGCGCTATAGGTTCGGTTAAATCCAATATCGGCCATCTTGAGGCTGCAGCGGGTATAGCCGGAGTCACTAAAATTGTATTGCAAATGCAGCACCGGAAGATTGTTCCGAGCCTGCATGCCAAGGAATTAAATGCCAATATCCATTTTGCAAAAACTCCATTTGCCGTCCAGAGGGAACTGACGGAATGGAAGCGGCCTGTGGTTGAGCTTAACGGAATAGAGGTGGAATGCCCTAGAATTGCAGGGATTTCATCCTTTGGAGCCGGAGGAGCGAATGCCCATGTAATCATCGAAGAATATATTCCGGAAAAAGCAGAAAGGCCTCAAGCAGCGGTCAGCACGCAGAACCCCGCAGTGATTGTCCTTTCGGCCAAAAGTGAAGAACGGCTTAAAGTTCAGGCACAGCAGTTATTGGATTTAGTCGCGGGAGGACAGTTTACCGATGCTTCCCTGACTGAAATTGCCTATACGCTTCAAGTGGGGCGCGAAGCTATGGAAGAACGCTTGGCTTTCATGGCCGGGTCCTTTCAGGAATGGGAGGAGAAGCTGAGGGGATTTGTTGCAGGGCAGGATGGCATTGAGGGGCTGTACAGGGGACAGGCTAAACGGAATAAAGAGACTGTGACGCTGTTTGCAGCGGACGAGGATTTACAACGTGCAGTTGAGGCGTGGATGAACAAGAGGAAATACGGAAGGCTTCTTGAGCTCTGGGTTAAGGGGCTCAGTTTCGACTGGAACAAGCTGTATGGAGACGAGAAGCCGCACAGGGTTAGTTTGCCTACGTATCCTTTTGCCAGGGAACGTTACTGGATTCGTGCGATCGAAACGGGAGTTTCCCCGAGTGCGGAAGCGCCTCAAGCGGCGGCAGTCAAACCGAGCGGGATATCTCTTCAGCCTTTATCCGGAGGGCAGAAACCGGTAAGAGGACCGAAAGAGCAAAGCCGTCAACCCATTGCGCTGTCATCGCCAAACCCTTCATTAGGGCAGCAAGCGAAGACCCATCAGACAGTCCCTATTACCGCTAAAAAAGCGGTTTGGGCGGATCACTTGGAGGAAGAGCTGGCGGCAAGTCTGGCGGACACTTTGTCCATCAATCGGATTTATGTAGATATGGATAAAAGCTTTATGGAAATAGGGCTGGATTCCATTACAGGTGTGGAATGGGTTCAGGCCATCAACAAACGCTACGGACTGTCCATTGCCGCAACCAGAGTCTATGATTATCCGAATCTCCGGGAATTCATAAAATTCCTGCAGAAAGAGATGGGCAAGAAAGACAGCGCTGTGACCAAAAGTACGGAGGGTGTCAGTTCGAGCCTGCCTCAGGCGAAACACATATCTGTCGAATTGAAGCCCTTAAGTTCGGCTGAGGCTAAAAGTACGCCGCTGGTTACGGCTTTGGAGCAGCCCGTACACGTACAGATGTCTCTGGAGCATTTGCAGAAGGAGCTGACGGAAAGCTTAGCCGAGATACTGTCCGTGAGACAGTCTGATGTGGACATGGATGCAAAATTCACCGATATGGGACTAGACTCTATTATCGGCGTGGAATGGATTCAAATCATCAATAAACAGTATGGGTTGTCCATTGCGGCAATCAGGGTCTATGATTATCCGTCGATCAGGGAGTTATCCGAATTTATGAAAAAAGATCTGGATAAGCATGGAAATGGATGGAGCCAGGCATCTTTGCAGCCAACTTCATCTCTTTCTCTGCATGAGCTGATACAAAATGTTCAGCATGGCACTTTGGATATAGATCTGGCAGAACGGCTTTTTCATCAAACCAAATAATACGATCAATACTTGTAAAGAGGGATTATTGATGAATGCAAAAGATGTTTTCCGTGCTCTTCAACAAGGTGAATTAAGCGCTGAAAGTGCTGAGAAAGAATTGAAAAAGCTCATGGGTACTGCCCCGGATCAACCTTTGCAGCAGAAGGCAGTTGATTTCCAGGTCATCGAACCGGGGATTGTCCTGTTGACGATGCAGGATCGCGCCAATAAAAATACGTTCTCCAAGGAACTTGCCGACGGGCTGGTTCAGGCTTTTGAAACGATCCGAGCTGGATCCGACTATAAAGTAGTAATCCTGACCGGGTATGACAGCTACTTTGCCTCCGGCGGCACCAAAGAGGGGCTGCTGGCCATACAGGAAGGCAGGGTAAAGTTTACCGATATCAATATATATAGCCTTGCACTAGACTGCAGGATTCCTGTTATCGCTGCCATGCAGGGGCATGGAATTGGCGCTGGCTGGGCCATGGGAATGTTTTGTGATTTTACTGTGATGAGCAGAGAGAGCTACTATTCTAGCAACTATATGAAGTATGGCTTTACGCCTGGAGCCGGAGCGACATTGATTTTTCCGGAGAAATTCGGGACGGTCCTTGCACAGGAAATTTTGTTTACCGGAAGGCAGTTCCGCGGATCGGAACTAGCGGCCAAAGGAGTTGCCTTCCCGGTTTTGCCAAGAAATGAGGTGCTTCCCTATGCGGTACAGCTGGCAAAGGAGCTAGCCCAAGCGCCTAGGGAATCATTGATTGCATTAAAAGACCTGTTGGCGAAATCCATTCGGGACAAGGTGCGCCCAACGTTTGATCATGAATTGCAAATGCATCAAAGAACCTTTGTGAATCAGCCAGAAGTAAGAGACAGGATAGAATCCATTTTCAAAAAAGATCAGACAGAAACCGAGGTTAAACAGTCTCCGGAAAAAGAATCGGATGCACGCCGGAACCAAGTTTCTCAAGATTCCATAGCAATTATTGGAATATCGGGACAATTTCCTGAAGCAAAGGATCTCGACCAGTTCTGGAGCAACCTTGCTCAGGGAAAGGATTGTATATCTGAAATTCCACCCACGCGGTGGAATGTTCAGGACCATTACCATCCTGACCCGAAGGTCCCGGGAAAAACCTATAGCAAATGGATGGGGCTACTGAAGGATGTGGACAAGTTCGATCCCCTGTTCTTCCATATTTCACCTGTAGAAGCAGAATGGATGGATCCGCAGCAGCGCTTGTTCATAGAAAACTGCTGGCACAGTATTGAAGATGCGGGGATAAACCCATATTCCCTATCCGGAAGCAAGTGCGGCGTTTTTGTGGGATGTGTGCCTAATGATTACGGACAATCCAACGACAACCGGGCCATTAATGCGCAGGTTTTTACCGGGACTTCGACTGCAATTTTGAGTGCAAGGATTTCATATTTGTTAAATTTGAAAGGTCCCTGCTTAGCTATTGATACAGCTTGCTCCTCATCGCTAGTGGCGATCGCGGAAGCCTGCAACAGCCTGCTATTGGGAACCAGTGACTTGGCATTGGCTGGCGGCGTGTATGTAATGATCGGGCCGTCCATGCATATTGCGACCAGCAAAGCAGGAATGTTATCCAAGGATGGAAAATGTTTCACCTTTGATGCCAAAGCCAATGGATTTGTTCCCGGGGAGGGTGTAGGTGTTGTTTTATTAAAACGGCTCTCTGACGCTGTTCGGGACGGCGACCCCATCTATGGGGTCATTCGCGGCTGGGGAGTCAATCAGGATGGAAAAACCAACGGAATCACTGCGCCTAGTGTAAACTCTCAAATCTCACTGGAACAGGATGTATATAAACGCTTCAACATCAATCCGGAAACCATTTCACTGATAGAAACTCACGGGACAGGGACAAAGCTTGGCGATCCGATTGAAGTGGAGGCGCTTTCAGAAGCGTTTAAGTCCTCTACCAATAAAAAAAGTTACTGCGCTTTAGGTTCGGTTAAAAGTAATATCGGTCACCTGTTGACAGCGGCAGGAGCAGCTGGGGTTATGAAGGTTCTGATGGCTTTAAAGCATAGGTTGCTGCCTCCTGCAGTTCACTTTGATTCACTGAACGAGCATATTTCCTTAAATGACAGCCCTTTTTATATCAATAACCGTCTGCAGACCTGGGAAACTTCTTCGGGAAGCCCTCGGCGTGCGGCTGTGAGCGCCTTTGGCTTTAGCGGTACAAACGCCCATATCGTCATTGAAGAATACCTTCCTGAAGAACGGAACGATACACGGGGTTATGGGAACATAGATCCTGTGCTCTTTGTATTGTCAGCCAAAAGCAAGCAGCAGTTAACCATTTATGCAGAATCTATAAAGGGCTGGATCGAAGCGCAAGACGGCCTCAATCTGGCTGACATGGCTTATACCTTGCAGGCGGGACGGGAAGCGATGGAGTATCGTCTGGCCATTCCGGCGAATTCAAGAGAGGACTTGTTGAAGGCAATGGAAGGTTTTATTCTTGGCAATCCGACGGCAGCAACCTGTGTTGCCCAGGTCAATAAGAATAAAGCCGAAGTGGCGGCTTTTGAAAGTGACGTAGACGCCAGGGCCATACTGGAGACATGGATTCAAAAAAGAAAGCTGGAAAACATTGCGGAGCTGTGGGTGAAGGGGTTGGACCTTGAGTGGGGCAAACTTTATGATGAGCCCCGGCCTCGCCGTATCAGCATGCCTGGTTATCCATTTGCAAGAGAGAGTTATTGGCATCCTGGAGAGAGTACCGTAACCAGTGTTGCAGTTCAACCCCCGGTTAGCGGGGGCATGGCTCTGCAGGAACCGCCCAATATAAGGGACTTGTCTGAGCAGCGTTATGCTCGGGATAAGGGAGAACCTGAAGCGATGCTTGCCTTCATGGTAGCTTATTTTGTAAGCATGCTGTCGCATGTGTTAAAAATAGGGCCTGATAGGATTGATCCCGATACAGGTTTTGACCAGTACGGGGTAGATTCTATTGTAGTTCAGCAGTTAAACGAGAACATGGAGCAAGAGTTTGGCGCGGTTCCTTCGACCCTATTTTTTACTTACAAGAGCATTAGAGCGCTGGCGCAGCATTTTTCCAAGGAATATGAAGAAAAGGTTAACTTGCTGGTTCAAAAAGCGGCTATCTGCAATGCACAGCAAATAGAAGAGAATGTTCAGCACCAGAATCAAGAGGAAAAGGACGCTCAAGCCCGGCAGCCCAATAACGGATCCATGGAGCCATGGGATCAGAAACCGGCCCGCATTCAAATCCATGACACTCCTGCTGTAAATCATGATAGTGCGGATATTGCAATCATCGGAATCAGCGGCCAATACCCGCAAGCTGCTACTATGGATGAATTCTGGAAAAACCTTGAAGCTGAAATGGACTGCATTATCGAGATCCCCAGGGAACGCTGGGACTATCGTAAATACTACAGGCAGGAAAGCGGGAACAGTAAAAAATCCGGGGGAATGTACTGTAAATGGGGCAGCTTTTTGCCGGATGTGGACAAATTCGATCCGTCCTTCTTTCATATTTCACCGCTTGAAGCCCGTTTCATGGATCCGCAGGAAAGGTTGTTCCTGCAAACAACAGCATCCTGTTTGGAGGACGCCGGATATACCAAAAAGCGCTTAAGAGACGACAGCGCGGGCGATGGCAGAAGCCCGGTAGGCGTTTTTGCCGGTGTAACTTTCAACAACTATCAATTACATGTGTTAAAGGAATTTGAAAAAGGGAATATGGCTCCGGTTAATTCCCAGATTTATTCGATTGCGAACAGGGTATCCTACATTTTCAACTTGAGTGGGCCCAGCTTGAGTGTCGATACTGCATGCTCCTCCTCCCTTTATGCCATCCATCTGGCCTGTGAAAGTATCAAAAAAGGTGAATGTAAGATGGCCATCGCCGGCGGTGTGAACCTGTCCCTGCACCCTAGTAAATACATGGCGCTGTGTTTTGGCCAGTTTGCAGCAAGCGACGGGCGCTGCCGTTCGTTTGGTCAGGACGGGGATGGCTATGTTCCCGGGGAGGGCGTCGGAGCGGTCTTGTTGAAACCGCTTAACAAGGCCATAGCCGACGCTGATCATATCTATGGCGTAATCAAGGGAACGGCAGTAAATCATGATGGAAAAACGTTCGGATACAATGTTCCCAATCCGGTTGCCCAGGCGGAAGTAATCAAAAAGGCGCTGGAAACAGCCAATATAAATCCTCGTACGATTAGTTACGTTGAAGCTCACGGGACGGGAACGAAGCTTGGCGATCCGGTTGAAGTTGCAGGATTGAGCGACGCTTACGGCAGTTACACGGCAGATAAGCAGTACTGTGCAATTGGCTCGGTGAAGTCCAATATAGGCCATTTGGAAGCTGCGGCCGGGATTGCCCAGTTGACGAAAGTTCTTCTCCAAATGAAGCATAAGAAACTGGCGGCAACCTTGATACATTCAGATCAATTAAACCCGAATATTCATTTTGAGAAAACGCCGTTTTTTGTCCAACAAAGCCTTGGCGAATGGAAACAGCCTGTCATCCGTATTGACGGTGAAGAACAAGTGGTTCCGCGGCGTGCCGGGATCAGTTCTTTTGGAGCCGGAGGCGTTAATGTACACATGATCGTAGAGGAGTATGACGCGCAGCCTGAAAGTGGATTTGGGGCTGATGAGGACAGAAACCCTGCCATATTTGTACTGTCGGCAAAAAAGGAAAATAACTTGCGCGCATATGTCCGACTGCTGAAAGAATATGCAGAAAAGAATATCGGGGCGCGGGGGGAGAATACCAAGTTTCAAAACATCGTCTACACGTTGCAAACAGGGCGTGACCCCATGCCGTTCAGGCTTGCATTTACTGCCAGGGGGCTTGGCGAAATCGCAACAAAGCTTGAGATATTCCTCAATCCAAGGAATGTTGATGAAAAATCAGGATTTTATTTCGGGAATACCGAGGCAGGAAAACATGATGTGCCTGCCTCCGCTGCTGACAGCTTTTCCGCGGATTCCTATCGGAACATAGAGCCTGACAAAATAGCGGAACTCTGGGCCGGCGGCATGGAAATTGACTGGGAAAGACTTTATCCGCTAGGCACGCCGCGCCGAGTGCCTTTGCCTGCATATCCGTTCTCTAAGGAAAGTTATTGGGTCGGGGATCTGACGGATGCAACCCAGAACGTTAAAGATTTTGAAGATATAGAGGATATAACCGTTCAGGAAGAGGAAAATCAGAGCTCCTCTGACCATTCAAAGTTCTTGACGGAACTGTGCATGGCTATGGAAGGGGAGCGGCTGGAAATGATTCAGGAATATATCCAACAATCAATTGCGGCATTACTTGCCTTCAATCCCCTGGATGTACCGGAGCTTCACCGGGGCTTTTTCGATATGGGAATGGAATCGGTCATGACGGAACAATTCAGAACCACACTGGGAGACAGCCTGAAAATCGAGATTTCCGATACGGCGATATTCGATTACCCCAACATTGCGGAATTATCCAAATATGTGCTGGGTCTCATACCTTTTTCGGAATTGGAGTATCAAAGTGAGCGCAGCGGCACATCGGATAAGCAACCAGCCTTTCTTGACGAACTAGCTCTTCTAACTTCAGATGGGCCGCAAGAGGACCCTTCGGCAGATTTGGAGCATGTGGCAAATGAATTGAGAGGCCTGTTGGCTCTCATTGGCATGGATGATTAACAGCGAATAATCTTGAAGGAGGTTCGGTTTTATGGGGACCGGGGTCAAACAGGACGATTACTTATCATTGCTGAATAGTTCGTTGCAGACCATTAAAAAATTAAAGGCAGACCTCGATAAGCAAAAAAAGGGCAGGGAGCCCATTGCGGTTATAGGTATGGGATGCCGGTTTCCGGGAGGATGTCAGGACCCTCCATCATTTTGGAATTTTCTGGAGGGGAATGGCGACGGAATCGTTGAGGTGCCCGGCAGCCGGTGGAGCGTTGAGGAATTTTACGATCAGAATCGGGATGTCTCTGGAAAAATGTACCTCAAAGAGGCTGGCTTTCTGCAAGAGGATGTAGGCGCTTTTGACGCGCGCTTTTTCGGAATCTCTCCACGCGAAGCCTCCGAAATGGACCCCCAGCAAAGGCTGCTTTTGGAAGTTTCATGGGAGGCGCTGGAATCGGCCGGGATTAGCCCTGAAAGCATCAGAGGAACTCAAACGGGTGTGTTTGTCGGAATTATTGGTTCGGAATATGCTCTTTTACCGCGTGCCGGAAAGGATAATAACCCATACACGTTGACAGGCGTTATGTCGAATATCGCCTCCGGACGGATCTCGTATATGTTAGGCATAAACGGCCCGTCGATCTCCATAGATACCGCATGCTCATCCTCGCTGGTGGCTGTTCATCTTGCCTGCGAAAGCCTGCAAAGAGAAGAGACCTCTCTGGCACTGGCCGGAGGGGTCAATCTATTGCTGTCGCCAGAGGGATTCGTCTCCCTTTGCGGATTGAATGCGCTTGCCGAGGACGGAAGATGCAAAACCTTCGACGCAAGCGGCGATGGCTACGGACGGGGGGAGGGCTGCGGGGTAGTCGTCTTGAAGAGACTCTCAGACGCAATAAGGGACAAGGATCCGATTCTGGCTGTCATTAAAGGGAGCGGCGTGAATCAAGACGGGCCCGGGAGCGGGCTGACGGTTCCGAACGGTGCGGCGCAAAAGGAATTAATCTCAAAAACACTCGAGAAAGCAGACGTTTTACCAAGTGAGGTCGGTTACTTTGAGGCGCACGGGACAGGAACCCCTCTGGGCGACCCCATTGAATTCCAGGCATTGACCGAGGTGTTTGGCAAGGATAGTAAGAGAAAAGAGCCGCTCATCATAGGGTCAGTAAAAAGCAATATAGGTCACCTGGAAGGGGCGGCCGGAATTGCAGGCTTGATCAAGCTGGTCTTATGCATTCAGAATAAAACGATTTCTGCCAATCGTCATTTTCATACAGTAAATCCGAGAATTCATCTGGAAAAGATTCCTGCGGTTGTACCGAGCAGCGCCATTTCGTGGGACAAGGGTGAAAAGCCGCTGATTGCCGGAATCAGCTCCTATGGGTTCAGCGGCACCAATGCTCATGTCATTGTTGCTGCACCGCCGAGAGCCGCAGATACTGGTGAAGATTCAGACAGGGCCTCCGTAGAGAGACCCTTGCATATTCTGGCTCTTTCTGCAAAGGACGACAATGCCTTGTTGCAGTTAGCGGCAAGATATAAGGACTATTTTGAGGGACAGAAGAAAGAGAAGCTGGCGGATATTTGCTTTACGGCCAATGCCGGGAGAAATCATTTTTCACATAGAACCGCTTTTATTGCCAAAAGCCTGGCGCATATGAAAAGCCAACTTTCGGAATATTGCAGCAAGCTCGAAGCAGGAAGATCAGATTATAAAAGTAAGGATAAATCCAATCCAAAGCTTGTCTTTTTATGCAATGGCGGAATTTCTAAGGATGCGGCTATATCTTTATATGAGACACAGCCGGTTTTCCGCGAGACATTGCTGATGTGCGATGAACAACAGAAGCTAATGACCGACACATCTTTTTTGGCGTATATCCTAAGCGATTCCTTGCTGTTACATTCAGGTACTCCAGGATATATGGATAAAGTGATTTCGTTCGCTTTGCAGCTGGCGTTATTGCATTTATGGGAAAGCTGGGGAGTCAAGCCTGGAGCTGTTCTGGGAAGCGGCAGCGGGGAGTTCGCAGCTGCTTGTGCAGCAGGGATCATGAGCATGAAAACTGCGTTGGCCTTCATTTTAGAGCATGAGGGGATTGAGATAAGAGCAGGAGGTAGTAAAACGCTGGACCAGCCCCGTATTCGTTTGATCTCGGGCAGTACAGGAAGACCTGTTGAAAAGCAGGAGGCCGTGTCGGAGTTATATTGGGAACAAGTTTTGGATACTGAGCCCGAATTCCGTAAAGGGTTGCAATCCCTTGCTGATAAGGGATACAAACTTTTTTTGGAGATAGGGCGGGCAAACGCTTCGGACGATTTGAAGCATATTCTTTCCCATTCCGGCAGCCAGTTCTTTACTTGCGATGAAGAGGGGAACATTTGGGAAAGTCTGTTGAATGTGTTGGGGCAGCTCTATTGCCTGGGGATGGATATCAACTGGCATGGTTTTGACCGGGGCTATACCAGACGCAAGGTAATCGTACCCACGTACCCGTTTCAAAGAAGGCATTACTGGCGCGAAACTCTCCCTTACGATGTAAGCTCCAGGTTGAGAACGACGGCAGATCATGAAGAAAAAAGCGGAGACAGTTTCTTAGATGGAAGAATCGTCTATTCTCCATTAAAGGAAAAACAATTCGAATATCTTCTAAGTTTAGACAGGGCTCCGGATTTAAAAGACACCCATGGGGTCATGCACGTAGGGTATTATCTTGAAATTCTGTGCCGGGCCGCCGGCAAAATCTATAACAGCTCCTTTCATGTGAATACAATGGAGTTTTTAAGTGCTTTGGTTGTTCCTGAACATGGCAGGGTGAACCTCATCTTAACCTTGCTCCAAGGAGAAAATGGGGAAATCGAATTTGCGTTTTATAGTTCTGATAATGGAAGCAATTGGAACAAGCATGTGAATGGAAGTTTGTTATTGGGTAAGAAGGAATTGATGCTGCCGGTTAGAGAGGATTTGTTGGCAGACATTAAAAAACGTTGCACCGAGCAGTACTCCGGTTCCGAGTTTTATCAGCAAGTCCAAGAAGAAAGAGGGCTTGCCCTGGGGAAAAGCGTGCAGTGGATCGGACATGTTTGGTCAACAGAGGGAGAGTCACTGGCAAGATTTCAACCACCGCATGGAATTGCAATGCGAAATGAGTACAAAATGGGAATTCATCCGGGTGTGCTGGATGCTTGCGCCCAATTATTCCATGCCGCTTTACCTAGGGATAGAGGCAGAGACTTCAAGTATATGGTTACGAAGTGGGATGGATTTTCCTTTAATAACCAGTTGGACATCCAGGAGTTATGGTGCCATGTAGATCTTGAGGAAGTCCAGGACCCGTCAAAAGAGCTGAAAGGAACATATAAGCTCTTTGATCAAAACGGAAATTTGATTGCTCGAATCAACAGCGGTTATATGAAGGGATTGAGCAAGGAGCGCGAGAAGGCGTTTAAGAGACATCTGGAAAAAGCGGATGAGATCATGGAAGCACCAAACGAATCTGAAGTCATAAAAAAATTGAAGCATACAGGATCAGAACAATGGGAAGAAATCATACAAGAATATTTACAGGAAGTATTTGCTTCCATATTTGAGATGCAGGTTTCTGAAATTGATATCAATGAGTCTCTTATGAATTTAGGCATGGATTCTCTCGTGGGAATTGAGGCCAAGGTTAAGATTGAAAAAGAGCTCGGCATATTCCTGCCCATTGAAATATTAATTCAGGGATCAAGCATCAGTGAAATGGCAGCTTTCATCCTTCCGCTATTGCCGGTAAAACCGGACAGGGCTGTCGATAGGGAAGAGAACACGGTTGAATTGAATGTTAAGAAGGATGCTCAATTATGGATTGCGCACCGGAAGTCCAATCCGCTGGCTAAGATGAAATTGTTTTGCTTCCCGTATGGCAGCGGCGGAGGAGCTTCGTTATACCGCGAATGGCAGGCAAAGCTGCCATACTATATAGAGGTTTGCCCTATTCAATTGCCTGGAAAGGAGAACAGGGTCAAAGAGAAAGCATTCGACCATATTAATAGGGCCGTAGACGTATTGAAAGAGATCCTTCTGCCTGAACTTGACCGACCGTATGCCTTTTATGGCCACAGCGCAGGCGCTTTACTCGCATACTGTCTGGCCTACAGATTGTGGGAGGAAATAGCGAATAAACCGACGCATCTGTTTGTTGGAGCCTATTCGTCGCCGACGATTCTGCCCAATCCGTTGATTTCATTCACCAGGGAAAAGTTTAAGAGCATAGGGTATGAGGATATTCCCGGACCAGATATTCTATCTGATATAACACCGGAACAATATGAGGCCATTGTGAACGTCATTACTTCGGAGAATGATGTGAACCAGGAGTTGGTCAGATTGTATTTGCCGACAAGACTCTCGGAATTGCAAATGGTTAATAGCTATCAAGCTGCCGGGGGAGCTGGTTTTGACGTTCCGATCACAGCTATTCACGGCCAAAGGGATGATAAGGTTCAAGTACAGGAAATGAGTGCTTGGCATGAGCTGACCAGAGGCACATTCCAACTTCATGAGGTATCTGGAGACCATTTATTCCTCCGCGAAGACCAGAATCAGGAACAATTGCTGACCATACTATCACAAGAACTCAAAAAATATATATTGAATACTATGTTCAAATGAAAAGGTAAAACTACTAGAAATATGGATAATAATTGAAAAGTCCACCGTTATAAGGTATCATTTTCGTGTGCGGAGCCCGCATAACGGCTTTGCTGAAAGATACCATTAAATACGAGACAAAGGATGAGATGTAATGTCGGAACGTGTAATTCAATTAAAATATGGATGCAATCCTCATCAGAAGCCTGCGAAGGTGTATATGGAAGAAGGTGAACTGCCATTTACAATATTAAATGGAAACCCGGGGTACATTAACTTTCTTGATGCGTTCAATTCATGGCAGTTGGTGAAGGAACTGCGGCAAATACTAAATTTGCCTGCAGCGGCTTCGTTTAAGCATGTAAGCCCTGCCGGAGCAGCCATTGGCATTCCTTTGAGCGATACCTTGAAAAAGGCTTACTTTGTTGATGAACCCGAGCTTTCCCCTCTTGCGTCGGCATATGCCAGAGCCAGAGGAGCTGACAGGGTTTCGTCTTATGGGGATTTTATTGCTTTGAGCGATACGGTTGATGCCGTTACTGCAAGATTGATCAGCAAGGAAGTTTCCGATGGGGTCATTGCGCCTTCTTTCAGCAGTGAAGCATTGGAAATCCTGCGAAAAAAGAAAAACGGAAAGTACACGATTATCCAAATAGATCCTTCCTATGAGTCAGTCGATTTGGAAAAAAGAGAAGTCTATGGAATTACCTTTGAGCAAAAAAGGAACAACGAATTGCCACGGTTTGACATGCTGGACAATATTATCACAGGCGGCAAGGAGTTACCTGAATCAGCCAAAAGGGATTTAATTATTTCGATGGTGACATTAAAATACACCCAATCCAACTCCGTTTGCTTTGCATATGACGGGCAAATTATTGGTTGTGGAGCAGGCCAGCAGTCCCGCATTCATTGCACCAGGCTGGCGGCATCCAAGGCGGATACCTGGTATTTGAGGCAGCATCCTGCAGTCGCCGCTTTACGTTTCAAAGATGGAATATCCAGGGCGGAGCGTGACAACGCTATCGACCAGTATCTTAGAGATGATGTAACGCCGAGGGAAATGGAGTACTGGGTAAATATTTTTGAACAAATCCCTAAAAAGCTATCTGCTGATGAGAAAAAAGAATGGTTGTCAGGATTAAACCATGTTTCCTTAGGTTCAGATGCCTTTTTCCCATTCAGAGATAATATTGATAGGGCTGCGCAGAGCGGGGTCCAATATATTGTTCAGCCTGGTGGTTCAATCCGGGATGACAGCGTAATAAAAGCTTGTGAAGAATATGGCATCATAATGGCCAATTCCGATTTTCGACTATTCCATCATTAATTTTATAAATTTGGCCGACACACCCTGATTGGAACCATATCTCAGGGTGTGTTTGTTCTTGTGCCCGGATGTTTAAATCTGATCCTGTTTCCAGAATGAATAAGGAGACTAACATGGACCTGTTTTATGATTTAAATCAGTATAAAGACAAAATTGCTGTTATGGATGAGGCGGAGAACAGCTATACCTACCAAGAATTATCCAATAGGGTTCAGGAATTTAAAAATCGAATTCCAGAAGAAAAAAAGGTGCTTATCCTCGTTAAATGTACAAATACGGTAGAAGCATTGATAGGGTACCTCGGGGGGATCGCTGGCGGACATGCTGTCATGTTGATAGACAACGCTACTGACAGTGAACTTTTGGACAGTATTACTGAGATTTATCAGCCGGAATATTTTTGGCAGCCGGTGGATCAAAGGCAACTGCACGCTTTCAGCCATCCTGCCTATGAGTTGGTTAAAACCAGCTATCGCAGCGAGCACCCGATTTATCCGGATTTGAGCTTAGTGATGCTGACCTCCGGTTCAACTGGTTCTCCTAAGGGGGTGCGGCTGACACGGGCCAATATCAATGCAAATGCAAAGTCCATTGCAGCGTATTTGGAGCTGAATGAATCCGAAAGGCCAATTACGACCTTGCCTATGAATTATGTCTACGGCTTGTCGGTGATTAATAGCCATTTGTATGTCGGGGCAACTATTTTATTAGTAGGTCATTCCATCATCAATAAGGATTTTTGGGACTTTTTCAAAAAACATAAAGCAACCTCTATTTCAGGAGTTCCCTATACGTATGAGATGTTAAGAACATTACGTTTCTTTGATATGGAACTTCCGTCTCTTCGCTGTCTCACTCAGGCAGGCGGAAAATTGAGAGCTGAACAGGTCGCGCAATATGCTGAATATTCGAGGAATAAGGGTATTCGGTTTTTTGTTATGTACGGGCAGACGGAGGCTACTGCGCGAATCAGTTACTTGCCTCCAGAGTGTAATTCTGCAAAAAAGGAAAGTATCGGTGTGGCGATTCCGGGCGGCAGGCTTTACTTAAAAGATGTTGAGGGAAGACAGATTACGGCCGCAGGCGTGGAAGGTGCGCTTTATTATGAAGGGCCGAATGTCATGCTCGGTTACGCGAACAACAGACATGATCTTACTAAGGGAGATGAACAATATGGATGCTTGAACACACAGGATATCGCCTATTTGGATGAAGACGGTTTTTTCTATATTGTCGGCAGAAACAGCCGGTTTATTAAAATTGTTGGGAAACGGATCAGTCTGGATGAAGTTGAACAATACTTGTGGCAGAAGGGCTTTGATTGTGCTGTTGGCGGATCTGACGATTTGCTGCTGATTGCGGTAACCAACCCTGAGTGTACACGAAAAATCAGGGAAATTATGATCAAGAAATTTAAGATTGATTATGAAAATACTCGTATATTCGAGGTAGAAGAAATCAAAAAAAATTCAAGCGGGAAAATCAGATATAAGGAGATTTTTTCTGACTATAAAATAGGGTGAGCTGATATGAGCGAAAATCAAATTATTATAGAACAGTTTAATAAAGGCGCACAAAATTTCGATAGCTGGTCGGTCACACAAGATGAAAAAATGTTGAAAGGGCTTTCCGACTTTTGTGGCTTATCACAAGAGGACCGTATGTTGGATGTCGCATGCGGCACAGGGGCATTTTCGCTGTTTTCCGCCAGGACGGTTGAGCGTGTAAAAGGGGTTGACATCTCAGAAGGGATGATAGGTATCGCCCGTGAAAATGCAATGAAACGAAATCTGAACAACGTAAGTTTTCATTGCCAGGATGTAGAAAACATTGATCTTGAGAATCATCTATTTTCGATTGTTGTTTCAAGATCAGCTTTCCATCATATGAGAAATTATCAAAAAGTGTTTTCCTGCATGGTACATTATTGCCGAGAAGGGGGGCGCATTTGTATACAGGATATTATGGCTTATGATAACGAAAAGCTGGACCGTTTTTTTGAACAAATGGAACTGCTCATTGACGCTAGTCATTATAAAACGTACTCGAAACGTGAATTTTTCAATCTTTTTAAAGAAAGCGGCTTAAAGCTTTCAAGCGTTTTTGAATCTGAATCCAAACTGGATTTTTATGATTATGTGGACCATGTAGTACAGAGTGAATCGAGCAGCCAAAAAATTAAGGAATTGCTTGAAATGGGACTTGAGGATCCAGAGATAGCGTCCTGCTTCGAGGAACAGAATGGACGTCTATTATGGAAAAGGAAAGTGTGTACCATTATTGGGCACAGGGATGAAAAAATAAATGAATAGGAGCTTGAACAAATGGATCATGCAGAGAAAGTAAAATTATTTCTTGAAGAACGGTTTTTAGTTAATTTTGGCGAGGATATAACAGAGGACACGGACCTGTTTAAGGCGGGGGTCATCGAGTCGAAAGGATACATGGGGATTATCCGGTTTTTACAAGACGATTTACATATTCAGATGACGGATGAAGACCTGTTCATGAATGTGTTTGCTTCGTTGACCAATATTGTTGACTTTGTTGAAAAAAAACAGGGCGAATAGCCGCTTGGATGGATACAGTCCGGAAGGGGGAACTATGGGAGCAGAAAATAACAATACAAATCACAAAACACAGGATAAGAATGGGATTGCAATTATTGGAGTAAGTCTTCGTTTTCCTAAGTCCGAAAATATGGATGAATTATGGGAGCACTTGGCATCCGAAAAATGCCTTATTACGGAAATACCCTCGAATCGGTGGGAAAAAGCGAAGTTTTTCGGTGACCCAAGGAGTGAGGCTAACAAAACGAATAGTGTTTGGGGAGGATTTATTGACGACGCTGATTGTTTTGATGCGTCTTTTTTTAATGTTTCTCCCCGGGAAGCCACGACAATGGATCCGCAGCAGAGAATTGCCCTTGAACTTGCATGGAAGGCTATCGAAGACGCAGGCTACAAAGCCAGCTCGTTGAAGGGTTCGAAGACTGGCGTCTTCATGGGAGTTTGCAACACGGATTATACCGAACTTATTGAAAAATACGTTCAAGAGGTTGATGCATATATACCCACCGGCACCTCCAATGCAATCATTTCCAATCGGATTTCGTACTGGTTTGATTTTTACGGACCCAGTATCACACTTGATACAGCTTGTGCCAGTTCACTGGTTGCGATTCATCAGGCCGTTCGTTCGCTTGAAAACGATGAATGTGACTATGCTATGGCTGGAGGCGTGAATATTTGCTGGTCTCCAAGGCGATTTATTGCACTCAGCCAGGGAGGTATGCTTTCCAAAGAAGGAAGGTCCAGAGCCTTTGATGAAAAAGCTGACGGTTATGTCCGCGCCGAGGGCGGAGCCATTCTTTTGCTTAAGCCTTTGGATAAAGCAGTGGAGGACCAGGACCATATCTATGCCGTTATTAAAGGAGTAGGCACGAATCACGGAGGAAGAACCAATTCTCTAACCATTACAAATCCTAAAGCACACGCGGATTTAATATCAGATTTATACAAAAAAGCCGGGATTAGTCCTGATACAGTGAGCTATATTGAAACTCATGGTCCGGGTACGCCGCTCGGTGATCCGATCGAAATCCATGGTCTGAAGATGGCTTTTCATCAATTATATACTACCTTTAATAAGAAGATGGAAAAGTCAACCTGCGGTTTGGGGTCGGTCAAAACCAATATCGGGCACTTAGAGTCTGCGGCAGGTATTGCGGGAGTTATTAAAGTTATTGCTTCAATGAAACACAGGACATTACCTGCATGTGTTCAGTTCGAGCAGCTTAATCCTGTAATCAACATGAGCGATAGTCCATTTTATATTGTCGACAAAACAACATCATGGGAGGTTAATCATAGTGATTCCTCATTTCCCAGACGGGCAGGCGTTAGTTCCTTCGGTTTCGGTGGTAGTAATGCGCATATCATTTTGGAGGAACATATTCCGGATCGGTTACAGGAATCTCATCAAACGGGGATTCATGCCGCAGATGACAAGTTATTAATTCCGGTATCTGCCCGGAACTCTGAACGCCTTAATGAATATGTACGCATGCATTTAGAATATATCAAGGGATTTTGTATGGAGGAAGAAGGATCCTCTAATGCGGGGCGCAAATTACGAAATCTTGCTTACACTCTTCAGGTAGGGCGAGAAGCGATGGATGAACGCGTGATATTCTTAGCTGGCGATTCCCGGGAGTTGATTGCACAGATGGAACACTTCCTACAAGGGAAAAAAGGGCTTGGAAACTACTGGAAGGGGAATATCAAGCAGGGAAAGGAAATTGTCAACTTTTTGGCTGAAGATGAGGATTTGCAGGAGTTGGTTCATAAATGGGTTGCCAGAGGAAAGGTTGGGAAAATAGCTGAATTGTGGGTGAAGGGTTATCAAATAGATTGGGAAATGCTCTATGGGAGAAGCGGCGTCCAACGCATTAGCTTACCCACATATCCTTTTGCCAGGGAACGCCACTGGATAACTGAGATCAAACGTGAAACCAGCGGGGCAGAGAACAGTGAGGATGCTGCTCCAACTCATCTTTTACAACAGGAAAGCGTGCCAGCCTCCCCACCTTCCGTCCAGCTGGCAATAGATACTGGGATACGGGGTTCCAATCCTAGCAAGGAGAACGGGACTTTGCCGCAACCCCTATCGGATAAGAAAAGTTCAGCCGCTGAACCGAACTTGCAAACTAGGCGACTCCTTACTTTATCACCAGCAAGCATGGCATTGCCGCAAAGCGTGGCTGTTAGTGAACTTGAATCCGCGATTGCCAGACAGACGGGTATCTCCTTGGAAACTTTGCAAAAAGAACTGGCAAAAAGTCTTGCGGAAGTCTTATATGTGGATCAGGACGATATAGATTCCGACAAAAAGTTTATTGACGTAGGGTTGGATTCGATTATAGCTGTAGAATGGATAAGGGTCATCAACAAACAATATGGGACTTCAATTTCGGCAACTATCGTGTATGATTACCCAACCATCCGCGAGTTCGTAAGTTTTTTGGAAAAGGAATTAAACGGGCAGGAATTACAAGCAACTGAGCCGATCTTGCAAACCAGGCGGCCGATCACATTGCCGCCGGTAAGCGTGGTATTGCCGCAAAGCGGGTCTGATAGTGAAATAAAGCCCACTATTGCCGAACAGAAGGGCGTATCCTTGGAAACTTTGCAAAAAGAACTAGCAAAAAGTCTTGCGGATGTTTTATATGTGAATCAGAACGATATAGATATCGACAAAAAATTTATTGACGTAGGGCTGGATTCGATTATAGCGGTAGAATGGATAAGGGGCATCAATAAACAGCATGGTACTTCAATTACGGCAACTATGGTGTATGATTACCCAACCATCCGTGAATTCGCAGGTTTTTTAGAAAAGGAAATGAACGGACCCGGAAAAGTATTACAAAATGCGCCTTCAAGTCCGGTTTCTGAAAAATTTTTACATGAGGTGTTAGAACAAGTTTATCAAGGGACTATAGACATAGAAAAGGCTGAACAAGCATTATATCAAATTAATATTACAGCTACAGCGGCGGAATGGAGATTACGATGAAACGTGTAAATGATGTGCTTCCGGAATTAAGAAAGATAATGGACAGGCTCCCTGTCTTTGATTTGCATAATCCACAGATTCCGAAGGGGGTAGAGATCCCAAAGGTCGATAAATCACCTCTTGTGAAGAGTACGAAGCGCGGTATTCAAGGCCCGGAGTCGGAACTGAAGATTAAAATTTATGAGCCTGTGAACAGAACTAGTGCAGCGTTACCAGCGTTGCTATGGATTCATGGAGGAGGCTACGTACTGGGTAATTATGAATTAGATGATGGTCTGTGTGAACAGTTTGTATTAGCGGCCCACTGTGTTGTAGTCTCCATTGATTACCGGCTTGCACCGCAATTCCCTTATCCGGCGGCTGTTGAGGATTGTTATGCGGGGTTGGAGTGGATGGTGGCTCAGGCAGAAGAGTTACATATTGATACGTCTAGAATAGCGATTGCCGGCACAAGTGCAGGCGGTGGATTGACTGCGGCCCTTACTCTTCAGGCTCGTGATAAAGGAGGACCGAAGATTGCGTTTCAGATGCCACTATGCCCGATGATTGACGATCGCAATATAACAGCATCAAGCTATGAGATTAATAACGAAATTTTCCCGAAATTGTGGAACAGGGAACAGAATCAGCTTGCCTGGAGTATGTATCTTGGCAACATGACTTCCGATGAGGTTACGCCATATGCAGCTCCTACACGTGCCAATGATTTGAGCGGACTGCCGCCTGCGTATACTTGTGTCGGAGAGTTGGATCTTTTTAGAGACGAAACGATAGAATATGTGAATCGATTGGTTCAGGCAGGCATTCCGGTTGAATTCCATCTGTACCCGGGATGTTTCCATGGTTTTGAGAAAATTTTTCACGACACGGAGATTAGTAAACAGGCGAGAAATGAATACATAAATGCACTTGCACGTGCCTTAAATCCCAACAATGATTGAAATGTCGACCAAAGATCTCAATACTAAAACCCAATTCCTTGTCGGTAAGAGCCTGACTTTTCGCCGATTAAGATGACGGAACCTAATATTTCAGCGACAATAGCCGAACCCATCCGTACATTGGGGTTCGGCTATTTTTTTGTTGTGCATGCAGAATCCTATCCTGAATCTGTTCGTAGATCCTCAATTCCTTAAATACTCAATTAAGGTCATCTTAAGGATAGCAAGCTGATTCTCTGCAGGAAGATCCTGCTCTAAAAGAAGAATGTTTTTCTGCAGGGATAGCTTTCGGGCGAAAATGCTGAACGTATTGATAAAAGTAACTAGAGTTTCCTGTATGGGCAGGCCAGGACGAATGGATCCGTCTTGGACACCCTGCTCGATAATTGAAGAGAACACCTTCGATATCTCCCGGTACACGGAGTTAAAGGCTTCCATGTCTTCGAGAGGCTCGGTGTAGTGAGCGGCATAGTTTTCGAAGTTCTCCATGAGCTTGACGGCGGAGCTATTCTGGTTCTGGAGAAGGGATATGGAACGATCGAACAGCAGCTCAATTTTCTCTAGACAGGGGATCGGCATGGCGGCGAAGGATTGGAAGGCTTGAAGAATCTTTTGGAGGATACTCGTGGCGACCGCGACGATCAGTTTATCTTTTCTTGGAAAAAAACGAAAGACGGTGGCGACGCCGAGATTGGCTTCCCTCGCTACGTCCTGCATGGTGGCTTTTTCAATCCCTTTTACAATAAATACGCGTTCTGCCGCCTCCATAATATGGAGTGTCCGATTATGTCTTGAACTCTGTATTTCTTTCTCGTATCTTACTTTAGGTTCCATTTGAGACCTCTCGTTTCTTATTCTTCAATGGCTTGTATTATAACATATTGAACAAGTATTTGTATTTATGCGCGCGGTTTGATATGATGAATATCAGGTTGATAGACTATCTATCATTCCTGGCAGTCGGCGCCTAAGTAGTAGTGAGGAGGCGGTGCATTTCTACACTAGATAGCGCTTACATCGGAAGCCGACAGCACTTGCTTGTGAGACCTTATATATATTTGCCAGGTGTAATGAATAAATGGGAACAGAATGGAGATGCAGCCATGCCAGTAAAAAGACCAGCACAGTGGGATCGTGAAGTAGATGTTGTTGTTATGGGAACCGGGGGTGCCGCGCTGGTAGCCGCTATTATGGCTCATGATCAGGGCGCGGAAGTCCTCGTTTTGGAGAAAGCGTCGCAAATTGGCGGAACAACGGCTTTCTCGGGCGGTATTCCATGGATTCCGTTAAACCGTTATATGAAAGAAGCGGGAGTTGAGGACAGCCGCGAGGAAGCGCTGACCTATATCCGGCGTCTGACCGGAGGTAAAGAACCGGATCCAGCGTTGTTAGAGGTTTTTGTCGACAATGGCCACAAAATGATCGATTACATGCATGAGCATACACCGTTAAAATTTGCGGTACCATTGTCCTATCCTTCTTATTACGGGTATCTGCCGGGAGCCAGGAGCGGCCGTTCGCTCGACCCCGTGCCTTACGACATGAATGAAATTGGTGAATGGGGCGATAAGATTCGCCAGAACCCGATTTTCCCTCCACTTACCCTTGAGGAAGGCGGAGCTGTAGGAGGCATCGATTTCGGTAAAATTGCAGAACGCATGGAGAATAACATTGTAACGATGGGCCGCTCGCTCATTGCTTCGATGTTTAAGGGGCTTTTGGACCGTGGTGTTGAAACCCTGGTTGAAACTCCTGGCAAGGAACTGGTGCTGAACGATGATGGCGAAGTCATCGGTGTTGTCGCCGAACAAGACGGCAAGAAGCTGTATATCGGTGCGAGAAAAGGGGTAGTTCTTGCATCCGGCGGCTTCGAGTGGAACAAGGAACTCGTGAAGACGTTCCTCAAGGGGGAAATTACCCATCCGATGTCTCCGGCAGGCAACGATGGTGATGGGCTTATCATGGCGATGGAAGCGGGCGCTGCCCTGGGGAATATGAGTGAGGCTTGGTGGTATCCGGCTATGCAGGATCCAACCTTCGAATACGAAGATCGCGTAATGAACCAGCTCGGCGGCGGACGTATGGGACCAAACAGCATTATCGTCAATCGCCACGGCAGACGCTTCGTTCACGAAGGAACCACGTATAACGACCTTCCTAAAGCTTTCTATGAATATGATCCCGTTGCGCTGGAGTGGCCGAATGAACCACCGGTATGGATGGTCTTCGACCAGCAGTTGAAGGACAGCCAAATGATCATTACGATGATGCCTGGCGAGGATACCCCGGAATGGGTGGATCGAGCAGATACGATCAGAGAGCTGGCTGAGAAAATCGGCGTAGACGCAGGCGGCCTTGAAGCGACCGTCCAACGCTATAATGAGAATGCGAAGAAGGGGATGGATCCCGACTTCCATCGCGGGACAACATTCTTCGAGAATTTAGCGGGAGGCGGAGGATCGCCGGAAGCGAACCTGGGCCCAATTGAGAAGGGGCCATTCTATGCACTGCCGATTTATTTCGGATCGCTAGGTACAAGCGGCGGTCCTAGAATCAATGCCGATGGCCAAGTAATGAGCCTTCGCGGCAAACCGATCTCCGGTCTGTACGCAGCGGGCAATGCAGCGATGGGAGTTATGGGACAGTCCTATATGAGCGCAGGCGGAACGATTGGTCCAGCGATGACGTTCGGCTATTTGGCCGGAATCGCAGTTGGGAAATCTGCATCGAAGAGCATCTAAGATCGAATACTACGGAAGGTAGGGTGAGACACATGCCAAATGGCACGCATACGTTGGAGCTTCCCGTCTCCATTCAGAACATATGGGGTTTTGTAAGCGATATGGACAAATGGGCTCCGTTGGTCCCAGGATATATCGAGCATGAGATTCTGAATGATCGCCAATCGACGTGGTCCTTTAAGGGAGACCTTGGCTTTATGAAGAAGACGGTTAAATTAAAGATCGATATTACGGATTGGATTGAACCGACCAAAGTGACGTTCGATCTGAAGGGAATTTCCGATAATTTTACTGGGGGAGGCTATTTTGAAGCGGAAGCCATCGACGACACCCACACAAGAATGACAGGCCATCTGGATATCACAGCAAAAGGCGCGATGGGACCAATGATCAATACGATCTTGAAATCCTTCGTGCCGAAGACCGCTGAGGAGCTTACCCAGGCTATTTCTTCCAAGATTATTGAAATTGAGACGGTTAAAGGATGATTCGGGAGCGAATACTAATCTGAATTCCAAGCAGGGTTCATCCCAATGAGCTGGGCCGGACGTTAACCATATACAGAAACAAAGGAGATAAGAACATGGCACAATTGGCGAATAAAGTAGCTATTATTACCGGGGCAGGGAGCGGCATGGGGCGTGAAGAAGCGCTTTTGTTTGCCAAAGAGGGAGCTAAGGTTGTAGCGACCGATATCAATGAAGCCGCTGTACAGGCTGTTGTGAGCGAAATTCAAGCAGCAGGCGGCGAGGCGATCGCTTTCGCACACAATGTTGCATCCGAAGCAGATTGGAAAAGAGTCGTAGAAGGAACTATTGCAAAATACAATATAATCGATGTGCTGGTTAACAACGCAGGCATATCTTTTGCACAAGGAATGCTGGATACTTCCATCGAGCAATGGGATCGTGTCATGAGCATTAATTTATCGAGCGTATTCCTTGGAATGAAGCAGGTAGTTCCGCATATGCAGCAAAATAAAGGCGGATCGATCGTCAACATTTCGTCGATCGCGGGCCTAGTTGGCAGCAGCGGCGCTGGGGCGTATACGGCTTCCAAAGGCGCTGTTCGCATGCTGAGCAAGGCTGCTGCAGTGGATTACGGCAAGGACAATATTCGCGTTAATTCCGTGCATCCTGGTTTCATTGAAACCCCGATGAGCGCTGAGTTCGTGAATAATGATCAAATGCGGGAATGGTTCTTATCGCAAACCGCGCTGCCCCGAATTGGACAAGCACGAGAAGTTGCTCAGGCCGTTCTGTTCCTTGCATCTGATGCTTCTGCCTATATTACGGGTGTCGAATTGCCTGTTGATGGCGGCGTAATTGCAAAATAAATTATAGCGGAACAACAAATGGGGCTTTTCCACACATTGGAAAAGCCCTTTCTGCTGCTGGGGGCGCAGATTTTATAACATGGTGGTTTAATTGACCGCCCTAAGGAGAAGAAAATTGATGGATCAGTGGAATGAGCGATTTGGATCGAACGAGTACATATATGGCGAGGAACCAAATGCCTTTGTCAAAGATCAAGCACACCGATTGAAAGGGAAGCGAATCGTCGCTTTTGCGGAAGGAGAGGGCAGGAATGCGGTATTTCTGGCAAGGCAGGGATATCAGGTGACGGCATGGGATTATGCGGTGAATGGGTTGAAGAAAACAGAAATGCTGGCGGAACGATACCAAGTGAAGGTGGAAACCGGGCTAAAGGATTTACTGCATGATCCAGTACCTTCGGAGTCTTATGATGGTGCCATTATGATATTTGGTCACTTTCCAAAAGCAGATCAAAGGAAAGTACTTGACAAATTGCTCGGTGTCGTAAAACAAGGTGGCATTGTCATGTTGGAGGTCTATTCGGAAGAACAGATTCGTTATCAAACCGGCGGCCCAAAATCAGTCGATATGCTCTATAATCCTGTAGATGTACTGGCATGGACTAAGGGTTATGAGTTGCCGCATTTTTTTTACGGAGAACAAAGGAGAGACGAAGGTCTATATCATAGCGGAATGGGGCATGTGATCCAAGTCATTCTGGCCAAGAATTCGCTATAAACCGTAGAGAGAAAGGTTGAACGGATTCGCCCCATCCCATGCATTCATTTTTCTCTATGTCATCACGGTTTGGATTCAAGTGATGATCTGTTCAATAATAAATGTTAAGATATTTCTATTGCCGTATTAGAATTTTTAATGAAAAAAACAAAAAAGCATATATTGCTTTTACTTTATGTGCTATTCTAAATAAATATTATTTTTGAGGTGAAGAACATGCAAACTACAGATGCCAAAAAGGTGCCAACAACATTTTCAAGGACAAATCCGTTTCAAGCGAAAGTTATCAAAAATGTAAATTTAAATGGAGCAGGTTCCAGTAAAGAAACCCGACATATCGAGTTATCTTTACATGGATCTGGCCTTTCCTATCTCCCAGGCTATGCTCTCGGTGTTATTCCCCAAAATGATCCTGAACTAGTGACTTCCATTCTTGGGGAAATGAAATGGGATGAATTATCGATAGTAACAATAAATAAGGAAGGTGATACACTTCCATTGAAGGAAGCGTTAACCACTTACTTCGAAATTACGTTACTGTCGAAAAAGATTTTACAGCAGGCAGTGGCATTCACAGAGAATGAAAAGCTGCAAAACCTTTTGTTAGCTGAACAGGCAGATCAACTGAAAGAATATACCAATGGGCGTGATTTGCTTGATATGTTGCGCGATTTCGGACCATGGAAAGCTTCGGCTGGGGAAATGGTCGCTCTTTTAAGAAAAATGACACCACGGCTCTATTCAATTGCAAGCAGCATTGCCGCGCATCCTGAGGAAGTGCATCTAACTATCGGCGCTGTACGCTATACGGCTCACGGACGCGAACGAAAGGGAGTTTGTTCTGTTTACGTTTCAGAACGCCTTCAAGAAGGGGATACACTTCCAGTATTTGTTCAACTCAATAAACACTTTCATCTGCCGGAGTCTCAAGATAAAGATATTATTATGGTTGGTCCAGGGACTGGGATTGCACCCTTCCGTTCCTTTATCGAGGAACGTGCAGTGAGTAAAGCAGCAGGCAGATCATGGCTATTTTTTGGGGACCAGCGTTCAGAGACGGATTTCCTTTATCAGAACGAGTTAGAAAAATACCAAAAAGATGGGGTATTGACAAGAATAGAGACTGCGTTCTCTCGTGATTCGGAGCAAAAAGTATATGTACAACATAAAATGACTGAGAACAGCAAAGAATTGTTTGAATGGCTGGAAAATGGAGCATGCTTCTACGTTTGTGGAGATAAGCAAAACATGGCAAAAGATGTCCACAACACACTTATTGATGTCATTGAAAAAGAAGGTAGGATGACCCGCGAAACAGCTGAAGCTTATCTAAATGATATGCAAGAGCAAGGGCGTTACCAACGTGATGTTTATTAATATCTAGAGTTGTTAGTGGTATTGTCGCATTATTTTCAAAAAGAGTGACTTTAAGCCGCAGTTAGCGGTCAATTGGAGTCACTCTTTTTCTGTAGTAAGCGTCATGTTCTGCCATATGTAGCGCTTTTTTAACAAGTATGTACTCGTTTTCTCCAAAGCTTACTCTTGTCCTTCCTCCATGACCTGTACCTTCTTTGGTGACGAACAGATAGAGATCCTAATCAAGCAGAGTTAGAGCTTGCGCTTCAACCCGCACTTTGATCTAATGAAAAAAGGCCTAGCGAAAAGTAGGATACTTTTTGCTAGGCCTTTTTTGTTGTGACAAATGATTATAAAGAACGAGTGATGACGACGACGGCGGAACGCGGATCTTTCTTTCCAAAGCGATGCTGCCACTGGCTAGTTGGAGCAGCCGTTCCGGCGCCAGTAGCTCCTGGATGGTTAACTGCTGCAAATACGGTAGCCTGATTATCGGTATAGGAAAGGCCACCTAAAGCCGCTTCCGTTGGAGCAGACGCGTATTGTTTGGTTTTCTGGGCGGAGCCCGTAGGATGAATAAGATAAAGTCCGTTGTTCTTGAATTCCGCCCACGCGCCCGTGTTCAAGCGCTCAGGCGAAATATCCGAAGCGACCCACAGATTGCCATTATTGTCGAAGGTCAAACTGCCCGGGCAACTGAATCCGCTTTGCCGTCCGCCGGCAATGAACGTTTCGAACACAAACGTGTCTCCTCCGCTTTCCTTCAAGCGGATGATTTGTCCGTGAAGGTTACCTCGGCTTTCGTTCTGCATACATGCGATGAACACATTTTTAGTCACCGGATGAACGGTAAGCTCCGCAGGACGGTCGCAAGGCGTTGCGCCCACAATCAGTGCGGCTTCGCTGACGGATGTCAGGACATCGCTCTGGGACTGAAACTGCTTGAGCAGCGTTTCCTTGGATTTATAAAGGCTTTCCGGTACTTGATAAGTAAGTTGATTCAATTGTTTCCTAACGTTATTAATGGATAACTCGATCCAACGGCCGCGAATTAAGTCAGCGGCGAAGAGCGAGCCTTCGCTCAACAGCTTAGCATTTCCCTTGCCATTTGCTTCAGAGAATTTGTCCGTGCTCACGAACTTATAAATGAAGCCGTCAGGCGAGTCTTCGCCCATATAGACGACGACTCGGTCATCGGCGCTTACAGTCATGGCTGCGCTTCCGTGATGGAATCGTCCTAGCGCTGTATGTTTAACGGCTTTGCTCTTGTTATCGAAAGGATCGATTTCGACGATCCATCCGTAATGGGAAGGCGCTAAACCTGCATCGCGGCACGTTGTTTCGAATCTATTTTCACCAGTGAGCTGGGTGTTCCACAATGTTTTCCCGCCACCACGGTTCGCGAACGTCCCTTGAACGAGCGTTGCGCCATTAACAGCTTTGGAACCCCGAACCGGGCCAGTCAACTCGATCGGCGTTAATCCGGAGATGCGGCGGGCAATCGTTGAGTCGGATACAAGCTTCCAACTACCGAAAGCATCTTTCTTCAGATGCAGGACAGAACCGCCTTGCTCGTAAAGGAGCTGCTTCTGCTGCTCGGGGCCAACAACTATCGAGTGATCCAGCATCCATGGGTATTGGGCGGATTCGTGATTGACCCACAACAAAGCTTCCGAGCCAGAGCCTGGAATCGGAAAAAAAGAGGTATAGCTGTTGTTGAAACCCAGTGTATCCCCTGATTTATTAATCGTATCGCCGTATGAAGCTACAACGTCATATGAAAATCCGCTGGCTAAAAGCAATTGATCCGCATCTGCTGCTGTATGTTGGGTAGGGTTAAACGTATCGGGCAACTGTTCGTAAGCGTTGACACTGGAGGCCGAAGCATTAGCCTTCTGGCTAAGGGAGCTTAAACCCGAATAAGCGGCTGCTAATGAAGCGGCGCTCGTTCCCAAATATTTCAAAAAATGGCGGCGAGATAACGGTTTTTTGAGTTCCATTCTATATTTCCTCCGAAAAAAGACATCTTTATAATAAAGATAACACATTATCTTTGATTTTGAATGATTTATTCATAAATTTTTGCTAGAATCAGAGGGATAAGATATAAGTATAAGAAAACACACACAATTATGTTGCAGCCGAGGGATGACTTTTTTCAAAGATCGTCTCTCGTTTGCGTGTTTGTGATTAATAGGGGTAACAGCAGCGATAAAGGATTGTAAAATGAGAGAGTTATTAGGAGGGAAACATGATGGGGCAGCCTTTTATAGGAGAGGTTCGTATGTTCGCAGGTAACTTTGCTCCGGCTGGATGGGCGCTTTGCGACGGACAACTTTTGCCTATTAGTGAGAATGAAGCGTTATTTACTTTGATAGGGACAACTTATGGTGGAGATGGTCAGTCCACGTTTGCCTTGCCTGATTTACGGAGTCGGATCCCGCTTCATCAAGGAGACGGGTTTACGCTTGCAGAAACCGGTGGAACGGAAAGTGTTACATTAACTGTTCAACAAATGCCAGCTCATGCTCATGCTGCCGGCGTATCCTCTAAATTCGGCAGTACGAACAGTCCTGAGGGAACCGTATTAGCGAGATCGACTTTGAATCAATTTACGGATACGGTAGGGACGAAAGGTACCATGCTAGCCGGATCTGCAGTGGGATTCTCTGGATTAAGTCAGCCTCATAACAACATACAGCCGTATTTGACGATTAACTATATGATTAGTTTATTCGGAGTCTTCCCTAGTCAGAGTGGTGGAGATGCTAGCGAGCCTTTCTTATCTGAGGTTCGGTGGGTCGCATTTGGCTTTGCTCCGGGTGGGAATGCCCTTTGCAACGGACAACTTTTACCGATCAACCAGAATCAAGCTTTATTTTCATTGCTCGGCACCACGTATGGCGGAGATGGGCGTGTTAATTTTGGACTGCCGAATTTGCAGGGGAAAGTGCCTATCAGCTCTGGAAATGGACATACCTTGGGAGAAACTAGCGGAAAGCAGGCGCATACGTTAACCGTTAGTGAGTTGCCGGGGCATTCGCATTCACTTACTGCGAGCGGTAATTCCGCTGCATCTAAGGCGGCCCAAGGCAATACATTCGGCGTGACTTCCACAAGCTCATATACGTATGTGTCGGATAATAGCCAAACTCATTTGGTGACTGACAATACGGGCGGCTCTCAAGCCCATAATAATATGCAGCCGTATCTATGTTTGATCGCTATTATTGCTTTGAATGGTATATTCCCAAGTCCAAATTAAGGAGATTAACTATGACGGCAACAACACCATTTGTTGGGGAAATATGCATATTCCCTTTTAATTTTACACCTAAAGGATGGGCCATTTGCAATGGCCAACTTCTCCCCATCTCGCAAAACACGGCATTGTTTTCATTATTGGGAACTACATACGGGGGAGATGGGAAGAGCACTTTCGCCCTTCCGGATTTGCAAGGCATGGTTCCGCTGCACGCGGGACAAGGTCAAGGGTTGTCTCAATACGATCTTGGCCAGACAGGTGGTTCGGAGAATGTCACTCTAGTATCTAATGAAATGCCTAGTCATTCGCATCCTCTGCTATATGGAACTTCCGGAGGGACGCAAGAGTCGCCAGTAGGCCAGATCTGGAAGGATACGGGCGGGCGTCGCGCAGGGATGGCTTACACAACAAGTCCTTCATCTAAGCCGGTGGTTATGGGGGCAGGCGCGATTGTGCCAACTGGCGGTAATCAACCGCACAATAATATGCAGCCATATTTGGCATTTAATTTCTGCATTGCTATGCAGGGTGTGTTTCCGCCTCGTTCTTAAAGTCTGGAATAAGTTAGGTGTTCGATGAGATGGAGAGGAGTTTGAGGAAGTGATAGATGAACGGGAAGGCGTTAGGCTATCTTTTTTGACTAATAGGAACACACGATTTCTATTGTTATGGCTATTAGTTATACTTGGCGCGTGTTTGGGACTTGCCGGTTCGGCACATGCGGCTACTTTTACAGTGTCGACGACAACGGATACGGCAGATAAGAATCCCGGCGATGGCCTGTGTGCGGATGCTAGCAATCAATGCTCGGTCCGTGCGGCATTAATGGAAGCAAATGTACTCGCAGGTGAAGATGTGATAAACATTCCTCCTAGTACTTATACGTTGACAACGGGACAGCAGTTAGAGATCAAGGATCAGGTTAAGCTCATAGGAGAATCTAATGATCCAACGAATACCATCATTCAGGCTGCTGTGGGCAGCGCAGCTGCGGCAACGAGCAGGGTACTCGAAATTAATCCTGCATTAAATGGGACTGGATACGATGTGACTATTCAGGGACTTACCATTCGTCATGGTAAAGCGCCCGATTATAACGGATTTGGCGGCGGCGGGATCGGTGGAGACGTTGGAGTCAAGACGCTCACGATCAGCCATTCCGTTATTGAGAAAAATATCGCTTCAGGCAATGGGTTCGGAGGCGGCTTGTTCATTTCGGGGGCGTCAGCGGGGAAGGTCCAACTGACGGATGTTGCTTTTAACAATAACATAGCTGGAGACCCAGCCTCGGCAAGTTACGGCTCCCAAGGTGGCGCCATTTACTTGGAAGGTGATATGAGCCTTGCGATGTCAAATCTTACGGTACAGAACAACACCTCATACGGTCTTGGCGGGGGCGTGGCGATCGTTTCGGAATCACAGTCTGCGCGAACAGTTACGATAAACGCCAGTACCATAACTGGAAATAAAGCAATTAGTAAAACTGACGCAGCCGAAGGGCGTGCTGGAGGTTTGTATCTGGGAACACCGGCTGCAATTACCGATACCACACTGGCCAACAATATCGCTGACGGTGACGGAGGCGGGGTGGTACTCGACTTTTTTGCCGGTTCTGTGTCGTTAACGAATGTAACTATAACAAGCAATAAAGCTGCACGCGGTGGCGGGATGTTCGTTAATGCAAATAAAGCGCCAAACTTAACGAATACGTCCATTACTGGAAACACGGGAGGGAACGTGGCTATCAATCCGGAAGGAGCGGATATGCAGGTTGCGATTGCTCCGAATGGCGCATTCTCACAAGGCAAGACAGGTGCCCACTACTCGGTGACCGTACGAAATAACAGCATTTTAAATACAAAAGGCACCTTGCCGGTAACAGTTACTTTGACGCTGCCAACAGGGTTAACAGCTACGAAATTAGCGGGAAGCGGTTGGACATGCCCAAATGGAACACTGACATGTACGAGATCGGACATTTTGAGCGCTCAGAGTGACTATCCTGTCATTGATGTGACGGTTGATGTCGCTGCGAATGCGCTGCATACAGTGACAAGTACGGCTCAGGTATCAAGCGGCGATGAGCTTGAGCTAAATAACAATACATCTTCTTACGATACGACGGTATTCAGCAAAGATGCCACGTTAAAAGAGCTTACTCCAGTAGAAGCAGCATTTAAAGAAACATTTGCTCCTGGAACACTTGCTTATACGGCGGATGTTTCAAATGTGATCAGTTCATTAAGCGTTACACCAACTGCTACAGATAGCAGAGCGACAATTAAAGTGAACGGAAATGCGGCCACTTCGGGCAATCCGGTGAATGTACCGCTGATCGTGGGAAGTAACCAGATTAAGTTTGATATAACAGCGGAGGATGGGTTAACAAAGCTGACTTACACGGTAACAATTACTCGGCCTGCATCAAGCAATGCGAATTTAGGAGCGTTGACGTTAAGCGCTGGAACGCTAGCGCCGACTTTTGCATCTGGCACATTAAATTATACCGCCATTGTCGGTAGTGGTGTAGCCACTGTAGATGTGACTCCAACAGCATCAAATAGTATGGCAATAATTAAAGTGAACGGAAATGTAGCTACTTCGGGCAACCCATTGGCTTTACCACTGAGTATGGGAAGTAACTTGGTCACGATTGACGTCACAGCGGAGGATACAACAACTAAGCTGTCGTACACAATAGAAGTCATGCGGGTGAAGTCGAACAATGCAAATTTAGGTACGCTGACGCTCAGTGGCGGAGTAGCATTGAATGAACAAGTCGATCCTAATACGCTTAACTACACAGCGAGCGTGGGTAATGAAGTGACAGCACTCACGTTGACACCGGCAGGAGCAGATCCAAAGGCAACCGTTACGGTGAACGGCAAAGCAGCAAGTGAGGCTGTTGACCTGAAGGTCGGATTGAATGAAATTACGGTTGTAGTCACGGCGGAAGACACAACGACAACGAAGACGTACAAGGTGACAGTGACGCGAGCGGCGTCGAGCAATGCGAACTTAGGTACACTGACGCTCAGTGCCGGAGTAGCATTGAATGAACCAGTTGATCCTAATACTGCAAACTACACAGCAAGCGTGGGTAATGAAGTGACAGCAATCACGTTGACACCGACTGGAGCAGATCCAAAGGCAACCGTTACGGTGAACGGTAAAGCGGCAAGTGAGGCTGTTAGTTTGAACGTCGGATCGAATGAAATTACGGTTGTAGTCACGGCGGAAGACACAACGACAACGAAAACGTACAAGGTGACAGTGACGCGAGCTTCGTCGAGCAATGCGAACTTAGGTACGTTGACGCTCAGTGGTGGAGTAGGACTGAATGAGCAAGTCGATCCTAATACACTTGATTACACAGCAAATGTGGGCAACGAAGTGACAGCAATTACGTTGACACCGACTGGAGCAGATCCTAAGGCAACCGTTACAGTGAACGGCAAAGCGGCAAGCGAGGCTGTTAGTTTGAACGTCGGACCGAATGAAATTACGGTTGTAGTCACAGCGGAAGACACAACGACAACGAAGACGTACAAGGTGACAGTAACGCGGATGAAGTCGAACAATGCAAGCTTAGGTTCACTGACGCTCAGTGGCGGAGTAGCACTGAATGAACAAGTTGATCCTAATACGCTTAACTACACAGCAAGCGTGGGTAACGAAGTGACAGCAATCACGTTGACACCGGCAGGAGCAGATCCAAAGGCAACCGTTACGGTGAACGGCAAAGCGGCAAGCGAAGCTATTAATTTGCACGTCGGACCGAATGAAATTACGGTTGTAGTCACGGCGGAAGACACAACGACAACGAAGACGTACAAAGTGACAGTGACGCGCGCGGCATCGAACAATGCGAACTTAGGTGCGCTGACACTCAGTGGTGGAGTAGCATTGAATGAACAAGTTGATCCTAACACTGCAAACTACACAGCAAGTGTGGGCAATGAAGTGACAGCAATCACGTTGACACCGATTGGAGCAGATCCAAAGGCAACCGTTACGGTGAACGGCAAAGCGGCGAGCGAGGCTGTCGGCCTGAACGTCGGATCGAATGAAATACTGATTGTAGTGACGGCAGAAGATGGTATGACCAAGAAGGTTTATAAGGTGACAGTAACTCGCCTTTCTAACAATACTGACTTGAAAGAGTTACTTATCAATATGGGGAAATACACGAAGAATTTAACGGAGGATATAACAAAGGGTGATTATGCAACATCAGTGACGAATGCAGTATATAGTGTGAATGTTACAGCTGTTGTTTATGACCCTAAGTCAACTCTTCAAGTTAACGGTAACACAATTCTGAGTGGGGTACCGAGCGAAGCGATTCAATTAGCTGAAGGGACAAATGATATAAATATTACGGTTATAGCTGAGGACCGGACGCCTAAGAATTACAAGGTAACAATAACCCGAAACGGCAATGCGGAACTTAAGGGACTAATCGTAAGCGGCGTAAACTTATCGCCTCCGTTTAATCTAGAAGAATTAAGCTATGCTGGGAAGGTTCCTTACGAAGTCAGTTCCACAACGGTGACTGCGTCTGTATATGATTCCAATGCAACGCTGTTCATCAATGGTAAACATGTACCGACAGGCATTGCCAGTTCACCGATTGATTTGCTTGTCGGCCTGAACAAGATTCCTGTAGTGGTTACCCCTAAAGTTGGCGGTGCTCCGCAGGTATATACAATAGAGATTACGCGTTCCGGCAGTGCGGAACTTAAAGAACTGACCGTGAGCGGAGTCAATCTATCACCGTTATTTAATGGAAGCACAATGCTTTATACCGGCAGCGTTCCTTACGAAGTTAGTTCAACAACAGTAACAGCTTCTGTGTACGACGCTAGAGCCAAGATTCTCATAAATGACGTGGAAGTTCCGGACGGCAAGGGAAGTTCACCAATTAATCTGGCAGTAGGTGAGAACACTATTCGGGTCGCGGTTACTCCGATTTATGGAGTTCCACAAGCACCTTACACCATCAAAATAACTCGGGGACAACAGTCAACCCATTCGGATTCTGGTTCAGCTCCAACCTCAAATCCAGCTAAAGTTCGAGTTAAGCTGTATATAGGCGGTAGTGGGAAAGCCTTGCAGTTAGACGTGCAGCGGGAACGGACAACAGATGGCAGGGTTACCGATAAGGTTGTTATTACTCACGATATCTTTAAAGAAGCAACCGAGGGAGCCGTGGGAAGCGAGCAGAAAACGCTCAACTTGGCAATTCCGGAACTTCTAGAAGGAAGCGACGAGTTTAACGTCATTTTCCCGATGAACATCTTACAGGATTTGAGTGGAAGCGGGATGTCGCTGAGCATCGAAACCAACGATGTCCAAATTACACTCCCTGGAAATACAGTCTCTGGAGCGCTGCAATCCAACGAAGATCTGTACGTCCGCTTTGTTCCAATTCGAACAGATGCTGCGAAGCAGGAAACCGAGAAACGGGTGTTGACTGCACAGATCGTAACAAAAGCTGCAGGAAGCGGGAAAGTGGATCTTCTTGGGCTGCCGATGACCATTGAATCGAATTTGAAGAACCAAGAGACGAGACTGAGCTTCTCCTTAAAAGGGATTCAAATCCCAACAGATCCAAAGAAACGAAGTGAGTTCTTATCTTCCCTAGGCGTATATATCGAGCATAGCGATGGAGAGAAGGAACTGCTAAAAGGCATTATTAAATACGATTCAAAAGGAAATCCGATCGGTATTGAGATCGTCATTACCAAATTCAGTACCTTCAGTTTGATCGAGGTTCAGAAGATAGTAATCGATACGGTTACGTACAAGAGATGGATAGAGGGTTATCCAGATGGGACGTTCAAACCTAATCAACCGATCACGCGTTCAGAAGCAGCGGCAATTTTCGTAAAAGCAATAACCCTGCCTAAATCGTCTAACGATTTGCAAAAATTCAATGATGTAACCGATGATCACTGGGCTGCCGATGCTATTCATCAGGTGCAAGGCGCTGGCTTGCTTAGCGGTTATCCGGACGGATCATTTAAGCCAGACGCTAGGATTACGAGAGCTGAGCTTGCTACGATTATTGTAAGAATCAATAAGCTTGGTGTGGCAGCTGATGGTAAGGGCTTCACAGACACCCAGGGCCACTGGGCTGCTGGATACATTCAGGCGGCTAAGGCTGCCGGATTAATGTCTGGTTATGAGGACGGTTCATTCCGGCCGGATCAACAGCTGACACGCGCAGAAGCGGTAAAAGTGATTAATACGCTTTTGAAACGCCCTACGCCTAATCTTAGTAAAAAAGTGTGGAAAGATGTTGATCAAAAGGACTGGTTCTGGTTGGATGTCCAATCTGCCTCAGCATCTTTCAGTCATACGCTTTATGAAGATGGCAGCAACAGTGCGGTAGTCATTCCGTAATAGGAAATAAAAAAAATCCTGCTTGGCCTGAGGCCAAGCAGGATTTTTTTATTCAGTTCGGTTCTATTTTAGCCAAATATAGATGGGTATAAATAAAATGGATGTCATGATGCCGCAGAGCGCCATAGACAATCCGGCAAAGCCGCCTTGCTGTTCGGAATCTTTGACGACTTTAGCCGTCCCAATGCCATGTGCTGCCGTTCCTAAAGCAATCCCGATGGAGATGTCGTCCGTAATCTTCAGCCAGTTCAAAAGCCGTGTGCCAAACATACTGCCAAACAAGCCCGTCATTGTTGTGAGAACCGCCGTCAGCTCAGGTATCGCCCCTAATCGCGTAGCGATTTCGATCGAGATAGGCGAGCTAACTGACTTTGGCAGCATACTGAGAATAATTGACTGACTTCCGCCTAAAAGTCCCACAATAGCTGCACTCGAAACTATGCCAGTCATTGATCCTGCTAATACGCTAACCATAACCCGCTTTAAATTTGAACGGATTAAGTCTCTGTATTTATAAAGCGGGACACCTAATGCGACAGTTGCCGGCCCGAGCAAGAGAGTCAGCACATCCGCCCCTTGTTTAAAGTCTTCATAAGGAATTCGTAAAGGAATTAAAATCAGAATAATAAGTCCGGTACATACAAAAAGCGGATGCATAAACCGCCACCGCTGATAAATGACATTGGCGAAAGCATAGCTCAGGACACAAAGAGATAGTCCAAATATGGGGTGCTGCAACATATTATCCGCCATATTTCTCCCCTTCCTTGCCTAACTTAGAGGAGATCCACCCCGTTACGATAAGAACGGCCGCTGTCGCTCCGATGATTCCACCGCAAATGGCTACCAAATTCGCTCCTATAATGGGTAGAAACAAGAGAATACCGACCGTATAGGGAATGAAAAAGAGCATCATATGCCTTGTCAGCAGTGAGGCCGCCTCTTCCACCCATGCCAGTTTAACGAGCTTTGCGAACAAAGCAGCTGTAAATAATATGAGCCCGATCACGTTGCCAGGCAGCGGCAGGTGAAAGCCCATTTGGATCATATACCCTATGAAATTAAAACCTAGCAATATAGCAAAGCCTAGCATAATCTTTTCCTTTTCCGCTCAAAAACAGTCTTATCTGGAGTCTGTATAAGCATTTCTTATTTCCCTTAACATAACATAAAAAATTGAGGACATAAAGATAGTGCAGTATTCTTCCCTAAAAGTCCGGAGAATGGAGGAAGACGATACCAAATGTATAAAGAAAACCCAATAAGGAGCAAAAAAAGTAGGAAAAGTGCCTTGTTGATTTTAATAACCACTTTGCGAATTTGTTCCGGCGCATGCACGCTTAGACCGGGGCAATGAATGTCAGATGGAAACAAAATCATGAAGGAGCCCGGTGTAAGTTGACACCGCTGTTCTCCGTGCACTTGGTCATAAAGCGCATAATCCCGCTCCTTCAAAAAGTCTTCTACAGGTGGCGCCTGTCCAACGTCCAAGGCCCAGCCAATCGTTTCTGCGCCCTCCAACAGATAATGAATATCTAGAAATGTCTCATGTTTCTCAGCCAGCGTACCCTCAGTTAGTTTGGATGTAAACTCCATCACAATCGCGTACATAGAAACGAAAAAGAGACAGATCAAACAGCTGTCTCTTTTTCGTTTCTATAGAAAAGATCAGGTGCGAGTTTTAGCGAGAGTACGTTGAAATGCCCGATTCACTTTATGCCACTCTTACTTAGAAATTTCACTATATTTTTTGAAATTGTCTAGAAACGCCTGCCAGCCTGCTTTTTGCATCTCAATGGAATTGGTGGTTTCCGCATCAAAAGTTTCAATTACCTTAGTGTCGTTTTCTTGGCTAATAAAAGTGATCGCAACTTTTCTTCCATCTCCCAAAGTGTAAGAAATAAATTCATTTATCCTCACTTCATCATAAACGCCACCAAGATCAAATCCAAAGCTTCCATCCTTTGCTTCCAATCTTGTAAGAAATTTTCCGCCAACCCTTAAATCATTTTCGGCATTCGGTGCATGCCAGTCATCAGAGGCAAAAGACCATTTCGTTATATGCTGTGGCTCTGTCCAATATTCCCACACTTTTTCAGCTGGTGCATGTACCGTGGTTTCTACCGTTATTGTTTGATTGCCTGTTTCCATTATAATTACCGCCTCACTATGTAATTTAGATTATCTAGAGTTAATTATACCATTAAACTCCTTTCGGTATAATTTGATTTTCTCATGCAAGCTCGATGATTCGCAGGATTTCATCCCTTTAGATTTGGTCGATGAATGAATGAGATCCAGTTTTGCTACTGCATGTATTTTCCGCGGTGCCCTAGGAAGTAAAAGCAAGAACTTACAACTCATGAATATTATTCTTAATTGCCGGGGATTCGATGTATAGTGAAGACGGGATTCTCGAGGGAATTCATGTCCCGACCACACTGGATATGAATGCAGCTCGTCTCACTTTGGAAAATGCAGCTCATGAAACTAACGGTATCACGAGTTTTATAAAGCGAAACGGTGAGAAATGGTGGAAGCCTCTTTTTTAGGTTATAGAATTTATATGTTGTTTTAAGGGGAGCAAGCTTGGTTTGGAGAGATGGTGCTGTAAGCGGTTCACCGAACCATTGGATTCTTTGAATACGTTATCATGAGCGGGCTAGCGGAACTATGGTGCGTTATGGCTAGTCATATCGGCCTGAAGGGGTGTTTCGCGGAACTACAGTACGTTATGAGCAGGAATTGCTGGGTTGTAGGCACATTTTGGCTCATTTAACGCACCCTAGTTCCCCTTCAGGGTGAGAAAAGGGACATTACCGTGGAATAAGGCATCGTAGTTCCGCCGATATCGCTGTGCATGGAAAATAGGCGATCCGGCAGTACCTCCTCCGTTTTCATGCGAAGCTTGTGGAGGCGAAATGTACCCGGGATCTTACAAAAGCATTCATGGATAGGAAAACCGAATCGAGGATCGGTTAGTTAAAAGAGATTAAGGCAGCACAAAGTAGCACAGAGAATGGAATGGGTATGGGTATGGGTATGGGGTGGAAAAGCAATAGCGTCCGCCTTTAAAGTCGTGTTCACACCACGCATGCAAGGAACACGATTTTAACAGCAGTTGGAATCATACCCAATTCCTCCCCATGCCTGGACGTATGGGTGTAGACAAGGAACCTGAAATTAATAACAGTTAGCATTAATAATAAAAATTATACTAACAAAAAACGTTGATGCTGCCGATGAATAGGTAGATGCATATTCAAAACAGAGGGGACATAGTGCACACCATGAGAAGAAAAACTTGGGATCAGTCATCATTACTAACAGGCATGCGATTTAACCCTAGTAAGAGTATTGGCATGAAGCTTTTTCTATTTTTTTTCGTTAGTGTTTTCGTTATTGTTAGTGTCGTGGGCTGGCAGTCTTTCCGCACATCCAAGGAATCTATCCTTGCGGAAGTATCTTCTTCTACAGAGCAGACAATTATTCAATCTCGTAAAAATCTCGACTTGATTTTTCGAAGTTATAAGGACTATTCCCTTCAGTTTATTTCGGATGAATCCTTTTTAAAAGATCTTAGAACATTTATCGGAACAACCAATCAGACCTACGAGCAGATGGAACAGCAGAAGAAGGTAACGACATATTTGTACAATACCTTGACTTCCGTAGACTATGTGAACTCGGTGTCCTTATTCAGTCTAGATGGCTCCATGATTTCCTCTACTTACCTGAAGAACTTTGAAACGATTACCAAACCAGCATGGTTTGATAATGCGGTTAAAACTAAGGGAGAAGATATATGGCTTCCTCCTTCTAAAGAACCTTACTATGCAGGCAAGTCAAGCTTTGGACAAATCCGTGTTCTGCGCGATTACAACGGTCCTATTGCCATCCTGCTTGTTGAGATCGATGTTCAATCATTATCTACCCAGTTAACGGGTATGAAACTCATTACTTCTTCAGTAAAAGAAGGGAATGACATCTTTATGCTGGATCCTGTATCCAGGAAGATTATTTATTCGGGGGAAGCCAACCAGATAGGGACCTCTACAGACTTCGTAATCCCCGCATCCAGCAAAGAACTAACAAGCGGTTCCTTTACCATGAATGGAAACGATGGGCTGGAAAGGCTCGCGCTCTATGACCAATCCCAAGTAACTGGGTGGTATCTGGTCGGGGAAGTGCTCACTAAAGATTTATTAAAGCGGGCAGAGAAAATACTTACTGTGATCTATATTGCACTTGCCCTCTCGGCCCTGATTGCCATAATTCTGGGGGCGATTATGGCCAGAATGTTTGCTACTCCTTTGATTCAGCTCAAGAACATGTTAAATGAAGGAGCAAAAGGAAATTTGGCTGTTCGTGTATCCGTGCGATCTCAGGATGAAATAGGTGAGCTGGGGTTAAGTTTTAATCAAATGATGGAAAGTATATTGTCTCTAGTTAAGCAAACAGATGAGGCTGCGAATCGAGTTATGACAACTGCATTAAGGCTAACCGAAGCATCTAATCAAGCGGCTATATCGGCCGGGGAAATATCCGGAGCAACGGAACATATCGCTCATGGTGCGTCATCACTAGCATTAGAGGCCGAAAAAGGCAGTGAAATGACAGTGGTTATTGACCAGCAAATGGGAAAAGTGGTCGAATCGAATACGGAGATGAATCGTTCCGCCAAGGAGGCCAACCTGAGTAGTGAACAAGGGACGATTTACATGGAAGATTTGATGGAGAAAACGAAGTCCACCGAATCGATTACCCGAGATATGATGGAAAAGGTAAGCAAGTTGAAAGAGAGTACCTCATCTATCCACAATATATTGCAGGTCATGACGCGTCTGACACAACAGACCAACATCCTGTCTTTGAATGCGACGATAGAGGCGGCACGCGCCGGTGCATCAGGACAGGGATTTATGGTCGTTGCTGGTGAAGTCCGTAAATTAGCGGAGCAGTCCAAGGATTCCATCGAAGTAGTCGGTGCAATCACCCGACAAATTCAGGAAGAAATTACTAGTACCGTAGGTACTTTAACGGAAGCCTATCCGCTGTATCAATCACAAGCAGAGGCGGCCAAACAAACAAATTCGATTCTTTTACAGGTACGTGAACAAATGGGGGAGTTCATCCAGAGGTCAAATGGTGTTGCTCATTCTGTCAACGAACTTAATAATGCTCAGAAGTCTTTAAATGATACTATCACCAGTGTTAGTGCGGTATCTGAAGAAACGTCGGCTTCTGCTGAACAAGTCGCTTCGGTCAGCAGTTCTCAGCTGGATATGAGCCAGAGACTAGTGGATCTCTCCGTAGAGCTGAATACACTATCCAATGAATTACAGAAATCCTTGTCCTCTTTCCGTATATGAGACCACAGGGCAACAAAAGACAGGAGGCATACGAGTGAACTTTATGCGTTTTAAATTGCGATCCCTAGCTATAGTGGTATTGGCAAGTACCCTGACTATTACAGGATGCCAATCCGCTGTACATTCCGATAACACACCCGTAACCAAGGAAAATCCATCTGAAATCAAGGGAACCCTCACTTTTATTTCAAGCCGTAACGATCTGGTGGAAAAAAAATTCTTCGATAAATATGTGGAAGGGTTTAAAAAGAAATACCCAGCTGTTAAGGAAGTTAAGGTAATTGCATTAAAAGATTATCAAACGGAAATTCGTGTAAGGATCCTGAGTAATAACTATGAAGATGTGTTGATTCTTCCTAATAATTTCGAAAAAAAGAATTTACCGGAATATTTCGAACCGCTTGACGAACTGGGTTTAAAGGATAAGCTCTATTTCGCAGATGAATATAATTTTGAAGGCAAAAATTATGCCATAACGACTGGCGTAGCTGTCGAAGGGTTGCTTTACAACAAGAAAGCGTTCAAACAGGCAGGAATCGAAAAACCACCGACGTCATTGAACGAATTGTACAAATCCAGCGAAAAACTAAAACAGGCGGGAATTATTCCGATATATGCCAATTATGCCTCTGGATGGACGTTAAAGCAATGGGGAGGATTGCTCTCGCCAGTTCTTAACGCTAATCCTGGAAGTTTACAATTTATGTCACAAACGGATGCTCCTTTTCAGGTAGACAATGAATTAGGCAAAAGTTATGGCGTTCTTCATCATTTGATTGAAAAAGGGTTCGTGGAACCTGACCTCTTCACAGATCGGTGGGAGGAATCAAAAGTGGCTATCGCTACAGGAAAAGCAGGGATGTATTACATGGGGAGCTGGGTTATCTCACAGGTCCTGGATAAGAAAGAGACGGGAGTTCAAGCGGAAGATTTGGGTTTTGCTCCATTTCCTTCAATTACGGGAGAAAAGCAATTTGCGCTCATGTCCCCCGACTATTATTATGTGATCAATAAGAACAGCAAGAATCTGCCTGCAGCCAAGGCATGGGTTAAATACCTCTTGGAGGAATCTAGCTTTGCTGATGATGCTGGGTTTATGCAAACCATCAAGTCAAGAGAATCTTCAATCCCTCAGTTGAAGGAATTCATGTCCTACAAACCAACACTCTTGGAGTCAGTGAGCTTGGACGAAGATTACGGTTCCATTTCACAAAAGGCAGGATTTAGTCTTTATGATGGCAAAATGATTCAAGAATTTGCAATATCAAAGAGTCTCCAAACTGAATTTGACAAATGGAATGCGAAATGGAAGCAAGCCAGACAAGCTTACCTTAAGGAAAAAGGGAAATAACTCAGAAAGGACAGACGAATGATTACATTCGACCTGTCCTTTCTTCATCAGATAGGAATGTTTAAATCCTTTACAGAACTAAGCGTTAGGGATACCCTTTCTAGCAGTGTAGCAGTGCCCCAGCTCGTTGGATCACCCAGTATCGCCTCGCTCTGCGAGAGATCTGTCTGTTTTGCATGGGTGAGCGGAACATGGGGGCGTTATGAGGCGGTATTTTCGGTTGCAGGGACGTTTCGCGGAACTACCGTGCGTTATGAGCAGGAAATGCTGGGTTGTAATCACGTTTTCACTCATTTAGCGCACCCTAGTTCCGCTTCAGGGGGAGAAAAGGGACACTACCGTGGAATAAGGCATCGTAGTTCCGTCGATATCGCTGTGCTTGGGGAATAGACGGTCCGGCAGTACCTCCTCGATTTTCTTGCGAAGCTTGCGGAGGCGAAATGTACCCGGAATCTTACAGGGGTGTTCATGGATAGGAATACCGGATGGGAGACAGGTTAGGGAAAAGAGAGGAAGAAGGCAGCAAAAAGTAGAACAGAAGGGAATGGGTGGGGGTAGAAAAGCGATAGCGGTTGGAACCCCACACCCAATTCCTTTCCCATGTAAGACGTATGGGTTTAGACAAAAACCTGAGGCACAGCGAGGCCACTGAAAAAGTCTTTACGAACAATTTAAAGGCTATTCAGAGCGCAAAAAATCCGTTTTTAGCCTGTGAGAAGGCTTTAAACGGGTTTTTTCATTTTTTATTTGACTCACATATAATGTTTCCTCACAATAAGTTACTTTTTTTCCAGAAGTACTCGTGACGCTTGCGGCGACGCTTTCCGCCATTAAGACGGGGACTTGACTTCCCGTTTCACTTCTTCAATGATCTGCCAAACCCCTTCCTCGATCTGCCCCAGCTGCGCTCGCGAGATGCTAATCCGCAAAAACTTCTCCCGCTCCATATAATCCGCTAAATAAAATCGTTTGCCGGAGACGGTATTAATATCCTTCGCCGCGAGCCGCTCTATTAGGCGTTCAAGATTGACCTTATGCGGCAGCTTGAACTGAACGAACACTCCAGTGCGGACATCCGATATTTCGACTAATCCTGCATCATTATGCCGCCGAACCGCCTCGTTCAGAGTGCGAATTCGTTCTGCATATTGGCTGCATATTTTGCGTTTGTGCCGCTCGTACATACCGTTTTTGATATACACTTCAAGGGCTGCCTGGGACAGCAGTGAGGTGTCCGCATATCTTTTGTATTCACAGAACGTCCCCAGCAGCTTTTCCGGCAAAACGGCTGCACCGAGCCTGAGTCCCGGAAAGATGGTTTTCGAGAAGCTTTTCAAATAAACGACGTGCGACGCACCATTATAGGCGTAAATGGGGTCGAGACCCGGTTCTTCGCCTAAATCGGCCATATAATCGTCCTCCACGACGTATACGTCATATTTACTTGCCAAACGAGCAATCATTTTCCTTTCGTCCGCGCTGTACGAGGTGCCGAGCGGATTGTGTAACCTCGGCATGGTGTAGAAAAACTTGATTCCGCCATGCCTGAATTTCTCCTCCAATTCCCGCAAATCAATGCCTGTCGCGGTACGGGCGATTCCACATATCGGTCTACCCTCTGCCTCAAGTGCCCGCAAATAAATATCGTAGCTCGGCTGTTCTACCAGAATGACCGAATTCCCGTTCGGAAACGGCATTTTTGCCAATATTTCAAGTGCCGGCGAGACACCAGACATGACGATGATCTGTTCGGCTTTGGCAAACACTTGATCTCCGGCCAAATGGGAAACGAGTGTATGGCGAAGAGTTTCCAGCCCTTTCGAATCGCCGCAGGTGAATAGATCATATTTGTAAGTGTCTAAAGCTTTGTTCAAGCAGTGCTGAAAATCTAAATAAGGAAACACGCTAGGATCTGGCGACGTAGAGGCGAAATCGATCGTCTTGCTCTGAGTGGCGTTCTGCTGGACCCTCGGCTTTTCCACCACGAAGTAGCCGCTTTGAGCAATCGGGTAAATGGCGTGCCGTTTCTCTAATTCCGAGTATGCCCGTGTAATCGTATTGACGCTGCAGCCGTACAGCTTAGCGGCATTACGGACGGATGGCAGCTTTTGACCCGAGACGAATTGCCCCTCGCTGATTTTTTGCTCCATATCGGAGAGAATATCCAAATATATGCTCATTCTGCTCTCCTCGCTTTCCTATAAACATTATATTCTCTAGGTCAACTGTATGGATACACTTTGGAAAAGATGCTATTGTCCCGAACTGTAAATCGGCATATCATTTCAATTAACGGAAAGGAAGCTTCATCATATCGTTTCGAACGATATGGAGTTGCGAACGCCTCCAAGCCGTGGGAAAGACTGACGAGGCGATACATGCAAGAGTCAGTGCACATTATTGAAACAAAGGAGTCGATTGTGAAATGTCATCCACTGCGCAAACCGATTTTGCCACTATATTCCGTGAACGTCATTCCGTCAGACATTTTGATGCATCGCACAAACTTAGCGAACAAGAAATCAAGGAGCTTCTGGAGATTGCGGGCAGCGCCCCGTCGTCTTGGAATCTTCAGCATTGGAAGTTCGTCGCCATTACAAAGGCGGCAGCCAAAGAAAAGTTGCTTCCTATCGCGTACGGTCAAAAACAAGTGATCGACGCTTCCATTACCGTTGCTATACTTGGTGACCTGCAAGCGAATCGGAATGCCGAAGCGGTGTACAGACCCGTTGTCCAGGCAGGACTTGAAGATGCCTACGCTGGCTATTCTTCCTATCCGGCTATGATTACTCAAATTGAAGATGCTTACGCAGGCGCATCTTCCACCTATCGACGCGACGAAGCGATTCGCAACGCATCGTTCGCCGCCATGCAGCTTATGCTCGCCGCGAAAGCGAAAGGGCTCGACTCGGGCCCGATGGTCGGTTTCGACGCCGAATCCTTCGTCAAAGCGTTCAATGTCCCGCTGCGCTATGTTCCGGTCTTGCTCGTTGCTATTGGCAAGGCAGCTAGACCCGCTCGGCCTACCTCCCGCTTCTCGGTGGAGCAAACGGTCATCTGGAATGGGTTTGAGCCCGATGCCGCTCTCTGAGATTGATCGCAGCCGGGGGATACAGACGCCGCGGAGAACCGTTCCATAGATAAGAGGGTACATCATTTCACTGCACAGATCGATAGTTCGACATCAGAAGGGCTGCCCCGTGGCAGCCCTTTACTCCGTTGCGATGTCCGTCGGTATCAGACCAAGCTCCCTTTCCGCAACGGAAAGGGAGTGCTGCTGTGATTGAGCCCGACTTTGGTCTAGCTGCAGGCGGGACTGAAGTTGGTTGTTTCCCTTTTTTTGCCTTCGTATAATCAACTTGATTGCATTGACGATTTCCATCTCTCTGGAAAACTGGAAATCGCGTCAAACCAAGCTTCAATAAATACTATTCTAGGAGATGAAATATTTGAAAACGTTAATCGAATTCAAAAAAGTAACGAAAGAATACAAAATAGGAGAAGTGTTAATCAAGGCTCTTAATGGGGTTGATTTTTCCATATCGGAGGGAGAATTCGTCGTTATTTTGGGTGCAAGCGGTGCTGGCAAAAGTACGATTTTGAATATACTTGGCGGTATGGATACGGCTACCTCAGGTCAAGTGTTTGTTGGTGATCAAGAAATAACCAGATTGAACGAAAAAAAATTAACCCAATATCGGGGTGAGAACGTTGGCTTTGTATTTCAATTCTATAACCTGATCCCGAATTTAAACGCGCTGGAAAATGTTGAATTTGCCACTGAAGTATGTAAAGACCATCTGGATGCTAAAGACATTTTATATAAAGTTGGATTAAAGGATCGTATCCAAAACTTCCCTTCCCAGCTCTCTGGAGGAGAACAACAACGAGTTGCTATCGCGCGAGCTGTTGCCAAAAATCCGTTACTTTTACTCTGTGATGAACCAACCGGAGCTTTGGATTATGTTACAGGCAAGTCCGTCTTAAAGCTTCTTCAAGATTTGAACAAGGAAACGAAAAAGTGTGTCGTATTGGTCACACATAATTCCGCAATTGCTCCTATGGCCGATAAAATTATTAAGGTTAAAAGCGGGATGATAGAAAGCGTTACGATAAATGAGGAAAAGCAGAGTGTTGAAGGGATTGAGTGGTAATTATGAAATTATTTTTTAAATTATTAAGGGATATTAAACAATCTATTGGGCAATTTTTTGCCTTAGTTTTGGTTATCTCAGTAGGAGCTTTTCTCTATGAGGGGCTGATCACTTATAGCGATAAGCTTAGCGCTTATACGGAGGTTTACTTTCAGGAACATAATTTAAGCGACTTAAATGTATATTACAGTCAAATTTCCAAACGTGATGTGGCTGGTTTAAGCGAAGTTGAGGGTATAAATAAAATAGAAGGGCGTTATACCTTTGATGCCACGCAAGTCTTTGAAGCTTATAAAGCTTCAGTAAAAATTCATTCGATCCCCGTAAATAATGAAATAAATACGCTTACTATGATTGAGGGCAGTATTCCGTCAAAAAAGGATGAGATCTTATTAGATTCCCATTATGCCAAAGAACATGATAATCATGTTGGTGATAAAATCAGTATAAGTACGAATGGAAGCGATTTTACGTTTGCAATTAGCGGATTAGGTGAGAATGTTGAACATGCAAAAAAGAGCCGAACACAAGACCATAAAACTGACGGAGTAGCTTATATTGCCGAGGAGACAATACCTGAAATCGCAGGCGGCTTTTCCTATAATGAAATCATGATTGATGCTAAAGAAGGTTACGATATTGACAAATTAGGCAAATCCATTGAAGCACAATCCAAACAACTTTCTTATTTAGACCAAGTAAGTAAAGAAAGGTCTTTCAATTATTCTCAAATAACTCAAACGATATATAATAATGGCATGATGAGTAAGGTTATACCTTTTGTTCTCTTTTTGATTTCGGCTATTATCCTGTTTCTTACCATGTCGATGACTATAGATTCTCAAAGAAATCAAGTGGGGATTATGAAGGCTTTGGGCGTAAAAAACAGAACCATCATGCTTCATTACATGGGATACCCTCTGCTGGTAGGTTTAATAGGCTCAATCCTGGGTTGTGTCATTGCCGCTTTTGTATTTGTCCCAATTATAACTGCGTCGTGCGCGAGGGCCTACTCGCTGCCAGGCATTCAATTCTCAATTTCTTTTTACTCGATCCTTCCTCCCATCATTTTCTCTAGTGCTTTTGGGATCCTATCCTGTTACTTAAGTGGTAGAACTATATTGAAGGAACGTGCTTCTCAGGCTATGCGTCCTAAACCGCCAAAGACGATGAAAAAACTGCTCATAGAAAGAATTCCGGGTATGTGGAGTCAACTTTCCTACAGTTACAAACTCATTTTGAGAAATATATTTCTAAATAAACAAAAAGCTTTAGCGAGCTCAGTTGGCGTTATTGTAAGCACTGTTTTATTGATAACTGCTTTGGGTACCCAAACCGCCTTGATGAAAGTAGCTAACCAAATTGAAGATGTGAATACCTATGATTTAAGAGTAGATTACAAGTTGGGAACATCTTCGGATTCGTTGAAACTACCCCCCGGTATTAAAAATAGCTACTTTTTATCCACCTTTCCTGTAGAATTCATAAAAACTAATGAAAAAGAAAATGCCACTTTAGTTGTTACTGAAAAAGAAAACAATCTCATTCATTTTTTTGACGAAAATGACAATAGGATGTCTTTGGAAAATAATGGTTTGCTGGTACCCAAATCGTATGCCGACAAATATCATATTGTAGAAGGGGATATCGTCAAAATCAAGTTCATAGCACCAGAGCTTAAAAATAAATCTGTAGATATGAAGGTTTTAAATATATCTTCACAGTATTCGAATCCATCGTTTTATAGCACGCCAGCTTATTTAAAGAGCTTTGACATCGACTACAGTCCAACCTCGCTGTTAGTTGAAGCCAATAGCTCTACAGATCTTATCAGCATTCGTAACTTCTTTGAACAAGATCATCATGTAGATACCATTGCAGATAAGACTGATCTAAAGAAATCAGCTCAATATATTTTGAAACAAAACAGTGTTATATTTATCATGTTTATCATTTGTGCCGTCGTACTCTCCTTTGGCGCCATATATACGATATCTTCCATTAACATTTATGAAAGGAATCGCGAGCTTGCAACACTTAAGGTGCTAGGCTATCAAAAAAATAAAATAAACCGACTTATATTTTTTGAAAACATCATATTAACCACATTTGCGGTCATTGTAGCTTTACCGTTAAGTGGCTATATGTATACAATTATTGTAAAGGCAATGTCTAGTAGCCATCAACAAATCCCAGATAAATTAAATTTGTTTATCATGTTGATAGCTGTTGTTTTTGCGTTCTTGCTCACCATTCTCTCTAACTTATTACTTCGGAGAAAAGTGTCCCGAATCCATATGATTGAATCTTTAAAAAGTATAGAATAATGGTTTTATTTGAAAGTACCTATCTGGGGCAATGTTACTAATTTGAATCGTAACACTGCCCTTTTCATCATTCTATGATCCTCCTTAAAAATGAAAAAAAGCATTTGATTAGTATCAAATACTTTTGCCAAGGCGTTTATCGAAATCATTCTATTTTGCGTTCTTATCGGGCTGGTGAATACCAAAAATATTACCTTCCGTGTCCATATAGTACCCTTGCCAGGCCATTCCAGGCAAAGCATACTTTGGCAATGCAAGTTTGCCGCCATGATTAAGGATTTTTGATTCCGTTGAATCGTAGTCTTCCACACCCATTGTACATGCATAGCCATTCAAAGCCTGGCCTGGTTCTGAGGGAGCCCCTTGACGTTGCATCAAAGCGCCGTTAATTCCAGGTTCATTTGCATCGCCCGTCACAGCCCCGAAATAGGGCATTCCCGCATAATTGCTCCAATCCTCAAATGCCCATCCAAATACTTCCCCATAAAACTTCTTAGCACGCTCCATGTCATCGACATGAATTTCGAAATGAACTAATCTGCCCATGATTTCCTCCTAAGGTTTGGTTTGACTTCCTTAAGTCTTATATTAGATTTTTTTGTTGATTCTCCTTCTTCATTATTGGATTTATTTAGAAGATTATTCATCTTTCATAACTTGATATGAACTGAAAATAAGAAAGTTTAAACAAGCTATTTTCTCTTTTTACCAAACCATTAAACCATTATTATTTAGTAAAGATGAATCGTGCAATTAAAAAGGGCACGGGGAGGAGATAAACATCATTGAGACCTATCATACAACTTTTGCATTTTGGCTATCATCAGGCGATGAGTTGCATATTTCCTGTTGCTATCTTTGGAACGTTAGCTCTCTCTAGCGTAATAGAAGTTCCTTTCATTCATCGTTACGATGCTATTCTAGTTATATTGCTTGGAGTGCAATACCTCATGTACCGCAGCGGATTAGAGACACTTGATGAAATCAAAGTAATCTGTATATTTCACATGATTGGTTTGGTGCTGGAGTTATATAAGGTTTGGATGGGATCATGGTCATACCCTGACCCTGGGTATACGAAGATGCTCGGTGTCCCGCTCTATAGCGGATTTATGTATGCAAGTGTAGCAAGTTATATGTGTCAAATATGGAGGAGAATGCGGATGGACATGACCGGCTGGCCTGGGCTAACGCCTTCGGTGCTGCTAGGCGGGGCTATCTATTTCAACTTTTTCACACATCATTTGATTCCCGATTTCCGTTGGTGGCTGACGGCGCTAGTATTTATTTTTTTCAGGAAAACATGGATCATATATCGGGTGAGGACTGTAACTTATCGAATGCCCTTAACGCTCGCTTTTATCATTGTAGGTTTTTTCATCTGGTTAGCTGAAAATATTGCTACATTTTTTGGTGCCTGGAAATACCCGGACCAGCACCAAACCTGGCAACTTGTTAGTTTCGGCAAGATTAGCTCGTGGTTCCTTCTGGTAATCATTAGCGTCATCATCGTTGCCCAGCTTAAACATGTTAAAGCTAGTCGTCCAACGAACGTTTCATAATACAGCTAAGAAAAAGGTACTGTTTATATGGCTAAAAATAAAGACTGAAGGAACGTACCTCGTTCCTTCAGTCTTTATTAGTCTTATTTAGCGACTTATTTCACACCGATTGTTGAGAAGAAGCTTGTAGTGTCGATTGAACTTGACTAATCATTGTTTGTGCTTGTGCTATTTCAGTTGATGCTTGCTTTAGTGCTTCTTCACAAAGCGTAGGATTAGCTGCCGATTGTTCAATTGCTTGACTGATAAGACTTTTAGCAAGTGTTGTTGCCGCTTCTGCTTTTTTCAACTGGTTTGGATCAATTTGTTGTGCCAATTCTGAACCTCCAAGATAAGTGTATTTGTTCGTTACAACTGTTATATATTTTTCGATTTCTGGTGATTTTATGCGTGGGGAAAATTTGAATTCACTGTTTTATTTTTCGTATATCCGCTTTCCCAAATAGATAGTATAATAAAATTAGAAATCACCCAAATTTTTACATCAAATTACATTAATTAGGAGGAATGTATGAATGATGTTAGCCGTTCAACGAAGTCGCTGGTTTGTCATGTTGGGGTTATGCCTTATCCTGTTCTTAAATCTGGCGGCCTCTGTGAAGGGAGCAAGCCAACAGGATTATAGAGTTGTAGAAACGGTGCCTGGGAAAATCCTGGATTATGACAGTAATAGAATTCTCTATTATAAGAGTAATTCCCAACAGCTATATGTTAGAAATCTTACAACGAAACTTGACACCCTTATTGTTACGGGATCTATTAAGGAGCCTGCTTATTTGACTGAACGCGGGGCCGTATACATGATGTTTGATGATGTCTATCAATGGTATACAAGCGGGACCCCACGCGTCAAGTTGCTTGCAAACGGCTATCGTCCTATTGTGAAGAAAGTCGGCAAATTCCTTCTTCTCGACAGATATCACTATATCCCCGGCAACCATTATGTGATGGATGACGAAATCTGGACCTACGATCTAACGAACGATACACTTAGCTACATCGATACAGGGGAATATTCGGATATCTCCGAAGACGGCCATCTGGTATATGTGGATCAATTCTATGGCAGTGGGACAATTAAAACCTACTTCAACGGTGTTTACAAAACGTTATATAATATGGGAGTAGAAAACATTCCAGTGACAAATGGAGAGCGCATATTGAGTGGAAGTACCGTTTGTTGTAATAATTCACATGGATATAAGATTTCCCTAATGACATATACTTACGAAACTCAAGAATTGAAATCCCTGGAAAATGTAGATGAATCAACACTCACTTATTACCGAAACTATCAGCAAAATAATAATTGGATTGTTTATGAACAAATTTATGGATATGACACTACTAGTGATACATATTACCTCATAACTCCTGATGGAATTACGATTCCCATCCCTAAAAATAATGACGATTCTAACTTCGAGCATGAATCGGAAATCAAACTCAATAAAAACGGTGAAGTAGTCTTTAGCTTACCGGAATCAAATAAGATTCAGTATACCAATCCAAGCATGAATGGAAGGACAATAGCTTACAAGGGTCCTGACAAAGGCTTCTATAAGATCACTTACAACGAATCGAACCGAAAATGGTATGGCGTGAGCACAGGCAATAACTTATCAGAGTTCATTGAAGTTGATTTTAACCAATCGCCATCGTCTACTGTGAAGTTTGATTTTAATTCATTGCTTCAATGGGTCGATGAAGGTTCGGGTACGGTGACGGCCAATGTGTACCGCGTCGGAGGTAGCACAGGTTCCTTGACCGTGGACTACACGACGGAAGACGACACGGCGAAAGCAGGCAACGACTACGTTGCTGCGTCAGGCAAACTCACCTTTGCAGATGGTGAAACGGTGAAAACCATTCAAATCCAATTGTTAGACGATACAGCCAAAGAGTTGCCAGAGTCATTTTCTTTGAAACTTATAGGCCCTTCAAACGTACTTTCGGCCCCTGAGACGAACCGCTCCTTCTTCATGATCAGAGATAACGAAAAGTAGCAGACGTCGCGGACACACATTCCCAAAGTTTTATGGATGCAGATGAACACGATGGGAAGCTAGCTGTACGGTCGATATGCAGTTTCTAAGCTGGCTCTTCCTAGTGACCCGGGGCATTATAGCCTGTTCTTGACAATTTGTCAGGAGCAGGCTTTTATTATTCTAAATATTTCAATAAACTTCATGAGCATATGCAGTAGGCTCCAGAACTTCTAAACATAACATCTTTTGTGAAGGTATTTGGAAAACAAAGGTCGAACCCTTTTGTAGACGAATAGTTCTATTCTATTTGCAGGACGAATTTATCGAGATCGGAGGGGGAGTAGATTGATTTTTACACTCCGGAAAAAACTATATATTAGCTTTCTAGCGATCATCGTGCTTTTTGTTACTACGGCGACCATCTCTACATTCTTGTCACAGCGAATCAGCCGTTTGACCAGCGATATTCTGCTATCCAGCAACCGTATGGAGGTTATACAGCGGCTTAATTTGTTCGCGCGAACAGCAAATGACAACGGTGCCCATTACTTGCTTGCACCGCTTTATATTGAGAACGATTTCAAGTCAGAATTCGATGCCACGGTGCAGTATGTGAATGAGGAAATCGTCCGACTTTCTGCTTTGACGACAGATCCGACAAGTCTGGGCCAAATAGAGGATTTCAAGGCGAAGTGGACAACCTATGTGAAAATCAGCCAGAAAATCATTGCACTTAAAAAGGAGGGCGCTGTTAACGCTGCACAGGAGAGGTTTACGAAAGACAGCTTCGATCCCATTGCTTTCTCGCTCCATGGTTTCTATGAAAACGAAAAATCCCGTATTGAAACCTACCAGAATGAAATCGAAAGCAGCAGTGAAACGATCGGGTCAGTCAACCTGATCATGGTATCTACTGCTATTCTGTTGTCTATCCTCATAGCCGTTCTGCTCTCGAACTATTTGCTCCGACGAATCGAGTTGCTGAGAACATCAACGCAGACCGTAGCCAGAGGAAATTGGCAGGTTAAGGCGTTGTACTTTAAAGGTAAGGATGAGCTGACAGATCTGGCAAATGCGTTTAACTCTATGACGTATTCACTTCGCAATTTGCTCAATTCGAACCAGGCTCTTCAACAGCTGTCTTCACGCGACGGATTGACGGGGATTGCAAATCGCAGGTGTTATGACGAAACGCTTGAACGCGAATGGAATCGCCATGTGATTTCCACAAAACCGCTCTCCCTGATCTTATTCGATATTGATTACTTCAAAAGATACAATGATGCCTACGGTCATCAAGCAGGTGACAGCTGTCTGATTCAGGTTACAGGCATTCTTGAGGAGCATGTCAGGGGCTCCTTAGATTTGGTAGCCCGATATGGAGGAGAGGAATTCGCTGTTCTACTGCCTGAACAAACGACAGCGGCAGCGATCCAAGTGGCGGAACGTATTCAGAAGGCCCTTAGTGACAAGAAGATTCGCCATAAAGGCTCAGAAATCGGAGACTTCGTTACTTTGAGTATCGGAATCTCCACCGTGATCGCAACAACGGACACTCTTCCAAAGACATTGCTGGCCCAAGCTGACGAAGCTTTGTACGAATCCAAAGAAAGAGGCAGAAACCGAATTTGCGTTTATGATTCAGTATCCGGTACCGTTTCTGGAGTTTTAGAAGGTGGACGAACATGAAAAAGTTGCTTGCCGGTATCATGTTGACAATGCTCCTGCTACTTAATGCCTGCTCGAATGCGGGAACAGTCGCCCCTAAGGTGAAGCTGGTGCTCTGGACGACAACTTCCGAGGAGGAAACAGCGTTCTTCCAGCAAGTCATCAATGACTTCCAAAACGATCATCCAAACATTCAGGTCGCAGTGTCGCAGCACAAGTTCCCATTCGCTACAAACGAGTATAAAACATCTATTCTTGGTGACAGGGTTGTTGACGTGTTTCGGGCAGATAATTCATGGATACCCGATTATGCGACTCTGGATATCGTGTATCCGTTAGACACGATAGCTGCTAAGGCGGATTTGTCAGGCTTTATGCAGGCTCCATTACATGCTGTGACCTATCAAGGGCACGTATATGGCTATCCTTCGGTTACGGAAGTGCCGGCGTTACTCTACAACAAACAGCTGCTGAAAGAAGCGGGGTTCTCCCATCCGCCGGAAACGATGGACGAGCTCTACCATATAGCAAAAGCCCTCACTGGAGAGGGCAGGTACGGTCTCTTTTTGACCGAAGATTCCTACTTTGCTCTTCCGTATTTGTGGGCGTTCGGTGGCGGGACGGTGACAGACGACAGGAAAATTGTAATTGCCTCTGCAGAGTCACAACAGGCCTTCGCCTTTATGCGAATGCTGAGGGAGGAGGGCGTAACGCAGCCTTATCCGGATTTCGAGAATTGGTACAACAAGATGGTGAAAGATTTTCAAGACGGTAAGCTCGCTATGTCGGTTAATGGCCCCTGGGCGATTCATGACATTTTGCAAGGTAACGCGTTCATAGAACCTGATAACTTGGGAATTGCGCCTATCCCCAAAGGTCCAAAAGGGCAGGGATCTCCCCTCGGCGGACACAGCTTTGTTATCAACAAATACAGCCATCATCCGCAAGAAAGTTATGAATTGATCCGTTACCTGACGAGCGCGAAGACGCAGGTGCAGCAAAGCCGTAAATTCAATACGCTCCCTACGCAAACGGCGGCTTATGAGGATCCGGACCTGGCTTCCGACTTCCTATTCCGAGGATTCAAACGTCAGCTCGACGTTGCAAGAAACCAACCGCTGATTCCAGAGAGTTCCAAGTTATATCGCGACTTCACACCCAATGTTCATGCTATGTTGCTTGGAAAGAAAACAGTTCAGGAGGGTGTGCGCAGTATTGAGATTTCATGGAAAGAATTGTTTCAACCGAACTAACAGCTCAGATTGAAAGGATCATAAAGCGCCGACAGGGGTGACTCCTTTAAAATAGAACATAGAAAACTTTAGGCCCGCAGCTCGTAGCAGCGGGTCTTTTCCACTTCAGAATGAGAGGAATATTATTTACAATAAAAGGGAAATTGGAGCGGCTGACGAATTATGCTTTTAGGGGAACAAAAGGAGGAATAAAATGACTTACATCGCCCATATTCGTGAAAGTGACGAACAGATTCAGAGTGTCGAGGAGCATTTGCTCGGAGTAAGGAGTTTGGCTGAATTATTTGGGGGGAAGATTGGCGTCAAGCATATTGCCGGTCTTGCAGGCATGCTGCATGATATGGGCAAGTACACCCATGAATTTAGAGATTACATCATTGAAGCTGTGAGAAATCCAGATTCTCCGCCGAAACGAGGCAGTGTTGACCATTCGACTGCTGGTGGAAAGTTATTATACCGGCTGTTTCATGCAGGGTCTCATTCCAAATTTAATTGGATATTGGCCGAAGTCGTTGGAAACGCGATCATCTCACATCACTCCTACTTACATGATTTCCTAACTCCTGATTTGGAGTCCGCCTACCTGAATCGTGTTCGCGATAAACAATTAAATGAGTTTGACAGGTCCGTGCAGTGCTTTTTTGACAATGTGATCAGCGAGACGGAGCTTCAGCAGTATGTTTCGCATGCAGTAGTTGAGTTGGAAGCATATTTAATGAAACCCTCTGTGCTGAATAGTGAAAACAAACTGATGTTCCTGACCAAATTTATTTTCAGTGCTTTAATCGATGCCGATCGAACGAATACCAGGTTATTTGAAGAAAATAAGTGCATTGAAGCGGGACAGAGCCGCAAGGAGCTATTCGATACTTATTATGAAAAATTGATGGCGAAGATCAATGCCTACCAAGTTCAAGATCATGCAAAAACGCCGATAAACGCACTAAGGGGAGAAATGTCAAGTCAGTGCGCACAGTTTGCTGAGAGGCCATCAGGGATCTATACGTTATCGATTCCAACGGGGGGCGGCAAGACATTGGCAAGTTTAAGATATGCGCTGAAGCATGCCAGTCTGTACCGCAAGAAACGCATTATTTATGTCGTTCCCTACACCACGATTATTGAGCAAAACGCTGAAGAAGTGTGCAAAATTCTTATGGATGACGAACATATTTTGGAACACCATTCCAATGTTATTGATGATTGGAATGATGACGACGAGAACGAGGATGGCCTCATCAATGTGAAGCAAAAGCTAAAGCTGGCCAAGGATAACTGGGACTTGCCCATTATCTTTACAACGATGGTGCAGTTTTTGAACGTGTTTTATGCCAAAAGCAGCAGGAGCATTCGAAGGCTTCATAATCTTAGTGAATCGGTCATTATTTTTGATGAGGTACAGAAGGTTCCTGTTACATGTGTATCGTTATTTAACCATGCACTGAATTTTTTGAAAACGTATGGTCAATGTAGTCTCATCCTTTGTACCGCAACCCAGCCAGCGCTGGATTTTGTCGAGCATAAGCTAGAAATGAACGTGGATGCTGAAATCATTCATAAGCTGGATCACGTCATTGAAGCATTTAAACGGGTTGAAATCGTGGATAAAGCTTCGGATGAGGTGTTTAACAATGACAAGCTTGCTGATTTTATTGAGGAAAAAATGGATGAAGTTCAGAGTGTACTTGTTATTCTGAATACGAAAACGGTTGTAAAGAGGTTGTACCGTCAAATGGAGGGAAGCGATGTCCCCATTTACCACTTAAGCACATCGATGTGCGCCGCACACCGCAACCAAATATTGGGGCAAGTGCGGGAGCTCCTGAAGAATAAGGAGAAAGTCATTTGCGTCAGCACCCAACTAATTGAAGCCGGAGTAGATGTAAGCTTTGATTGTGTGATTCGTTCCTTGGCGGGGTTGGATTCTATTGCGCAGGCCGCGGGCAGATGCAACCGGCATGGTGAGCAGCAAATTCAGCAGGTTTATGTTATTGATCATGCAGAGGAGAGCTTGGGCCATCTGCAGGAGATAAAAGTTGGGAAACAGTTGTCCCAAAGGATTCTCATTGATCTCAAGCGTGATGAGAACCATTACGGCGGCAATATTTTATCTGTTCAGGCGATGGACAGGTATTTCAAGGAATTTTATACGGAATTTAGTACGAGGTTGAATTATACGGTACCGAAATTAAAGAAGGACATGACAGAGTTACTGGCGTCTGACAGGAAACACAACTCGTATTTTTTGGCCTATTATCATAATAAGAAGGAAAATTTGCCGTTATTTATTATTAATAGTTATCGAACGGCGGCAGAAAACTTTCATGTGATTGATAACCAAACAACTTCTGTGCTGGTTCCTTTTGGGGATGAAGGCAAAGACATAATTGTGAGATTGAACAGCAATGAGACGATTGAGGATCTTTCACGGCTGTTGCGTAAAGCTCAGCAATATACGATTAATCTGTTTAGTTATGAACTGGATCAACTGTCTCAGAACGACGGAGTTGTAAGTTTGCTTAATGGAAAAATTTTAGCATTGAAGGAAACAGCCTACAGTAGTGAGTATGGCCTCGATCTGGAGAATGAAAGCCATGTTGATTTGAGTTTTATTTGAGAACGCATTAGAAGCCTATCTGCATGTGGATAGGCTCTAATATTTTTCGTATAATTTACAATGTACATTTGGAAAAAATTAGGATAACATCGAATTATCGGTAATATCAAAGTGTTAAGGAGGTGAGTCTAATGAGGAATTCAATTGACTTTGTCGTCTATGGTGAATATGCACTGTTCACGGATCCTTTGACGAAACTTGGCGGGGAAAAGCTTTCCTATCAAGTGCCGTCGTTTCAGGCCTTGAAAGGAATTGTCGAATCCATATACTGGAAACCGACTCTAATTTTTTTCATCGATGAAGTGCGTATTATGAAACCCATCCGTATGGAATCCAAAGGGATTCGTCCAATGGATTATGGCGGAGGAAACACACTTGCCAACTATACATATCTGAGAGATGTTCAATACCAGGTACGCGCACATTTTGAGTTCAACATGAATCGTCCTGACTTGGCCTATGACCGTAATGAGCACAAGCATCATAATATCCTTAAGCGCTCGCTTCAGGTCGGTGGTCGGAGAGACATATTTCTCGGTGCTAGGGAATGCCAAGCTTATGTAGAACCTTGTGTTTTTGGCGAAGGGGACGGCTTTTATGACGGCTATGGAGATATTCATCTGGGTAACATGGTTCATGGCCTGAATTACCCGGATGAGACGGGCAGGAATCAATTGGAAGTGCGTCTATGGAATCCGGTTATGAAGGACGGCATTATCCAATTCATTAGACCTGGACAATGTACGCAGATTCGTACGATTACGGACATGGATAAGAAGCATTTCGATGATACAAATGTCACATCAGCTGATGAACTGTTCGCACAATTGGAAGAGGGGGGGAATCCATGAGTTGGTTATTGAATTTGTACGAAACCTATGAAGCGAATATAGATCTCGTTGGGAAAATTGAAAAAAAACATAACGAACAAGAGTACACGTTGCTGCCTGTTTCTCATACGACTCAAAATGCACACATCGAAGTACAGATCACCGAGGATGGAGAATTTCATTCAGCAACGGTGATTGACAAGAGTGATGCGAGCACTTTGATTTCTTGTACCGAAGATTCTGCAAGCCGCGCAGGCTCCAAGATTGCTCCATATCCGCTGCACGACAAATTAAGTTATGTAGCGGGAGATTATGCTGCCTATGGAGGCGAAATCAAAAAGGAAGAGCCCTTTCCCTATTATATCAAACAGCTGGAAGATTGGGCTTATTCTCCTTATGCCGTAGACAAGGTAAAGAGCATCTATCGCTATTTGAGCAAGGGCAGGCTTATTCAAGATTTAGTGGAACACAAGATTTTACACGTTGATGCCAACAATCGGCTCATCGACAAGTGGGATAAAAATGCGGAAAATCTGCATGGTGCCAGACCGCCCATATTTGGAGTCATTGCAGGTGAGCAAACGAGTGCATTTGTCCGGTTCAACGTCTACTCGCCTAGCAGAATATTGACGAAAGTATGGAAGGATCAAGAAATGTATGATTCCTTCATCCGATTTTACAGCAGTCAGTTAGGCGAAGAGGACCTTTGCTTTGTAACGGGGAGGACGCTTCCAGCCACGGACAAGCATGCTAATAAAATTAGAAATGCGGCAGACAAAGCCAAATTAATTTCGGCTAATGATACGAGCGGCTTTACGTTTCGAGGACGTTTTCAACATAGCCACGAAGCAGCTAGCATCAGCTATGAGGTTTCCCAAAAAGCACATAACGCCCTGAAGTGGCTCATTAATCGCCAAGGGAAAATAATTGATCAGCAGGTTTTCCTTGTGTGGGGAAATGATGAGCTGGATATACCGGAACTTATGGATGATTTTTACTCAATCGATCCTGTGCCGGTTGCAGTTAAAGAGAGAATGTCTTTTACGAATGAAGAGTTCGCAGGTGAAGTTGCCAAGGCTTTGGAGGGGTATAGAAATCACTTGAAGTCTGATGCCAAGGTAAATATTTTGATTCTGGATTCGGCAACGACAGGGCGTATGGCGGTGCTGTACTATCGGAATATGGACAAAGAGCTTTACTTGGACAAACTTGCTAAATGGCATTCAACCTGTGTGTGGTTGCACCGGTATCGCAAGAATGACAGTGGTGATTTTGTGCAGTTTTATGGAGCACCAGCCATGAAAGATATTGCTTTTGCTGCATACGGGCCCAGAGCAAGCGACAAGATCATTAAAGGGCTGAGGGAGCGGATGTTGCCTTGTATCATCGATGGCAGAGGGATTTCGGTGGATATTGTATCCAGCGCATATCATCGCGCATCAAACCCTGTTTCGATGGAGAAATGGGAGTGGGAGAAGACGTTAAGTATTACATGTGCCTTAATTAACAGTAAACAGGAGGGGTTCAACGTGTCATTACATGAAGACAATGATGACCGCGATTATTTATTCGGGCGCTTATTAGCTGTAGCTGATGTGTTAGAAAGACGTGCTCTAGGTGGAGACGATCGCGAAACCAACGCCATTCGCTATATGAATTCTTTTTCCAGACATCCGGCAAGAACCTGGAAAACGATTCAGGATTGCTTACTGCCTTATCAAGCCAAGCTTGGCAAGAAAGGATTTTACTTATCAAAGATCATCGATGAAGTAGCTTCACGAATTTCGATCGATCAGTTTAATAATGAGTCATTATCAGAGTTGTATTTACTTGGATTTTATAGTCAACGGCATGAGCTTTACCAGAAAAAAGAAACTACCGATGCAGTAGAAGCATCGAATTAAGGAGAGATGGACATGACCACTTTAGATCATAAAATCGATTTTGCTGTTGTTTTATCCGTGACCAAGGCTAACCCGAATGGGGATCCCTTGAATGGCAATCGACCGCGTCAAAACTACGATGGCTATGGCGAGATTTCGGATGTTGCGCTTAAACGGAAGATCAGAAACCGTCTGCAGGATATGGGCGAATCTATCTTTGTTCAATCCAACGATCGTAAATCGGATTCATATGGTAGCTTAAGAGAGCGCGCGGATGCGAATGCAGAGCTGGAGAAGATTTTGAAGTCTAAAACGGGCTCAAGTGATGAATTCGCCAGCATCGCTTGCCGGGAATGGCTTGATGTCCGAAGTTTTGGCCAAGTGTTTGCTTTCAAAGGAGACAAGGGCGGGGTTTCTGTCGGTGTAAGGGGGCCAGTGTCAATTCATACCGCAACTAGTGTCGACCCTATCGATATAACCAGCATGCAAATTACGAAAAGTGTCAATTCCGAACCGGGTACGGCTAGAGGTTCGGATACGATGGGCATGAAGCATCGCGTGGATTCAGGCGTCTATGTCTTTTATGGCAGCGTGAATACGCAACTTGCTGAAAAAACAGGATTTACGAATGAAGATGCCGAGAAACTCAAAAAAGCGCTCGTTTCCTTGTTCGAAAACGATGCCTCGTCCGCTCGACCTGAAGGCAGCTTGGAAGTTCACATGGTGTATTGGTGGGAGCATAATTCCAAGCTGGGCCAATATTCTTCCGCTAAGGTACATCGGTCATTAACAGTTGAAAGACTTGTTGAAGAACCAAAGACGTTAGGAGACTACCGGTTTGCTATTCAGCCATTGGAAGGTTTGAGAGTTGAAATCCTTGATGGACAATAAAGATGAGGATAGTTATCTAATGCTGTCGGGCATACAGCATTTTCAATTTTGTAAACGGCAATGGGCATTCATTCATATTGAACAGCAGTGGGAAGAAAACGTCAAAACCATTGAAGGGGAGTATCTCCATCGGAATGCCGATCAGCCGTTTACGAGAGAGAAGCGAGGAGATAAGCTTATCGTTCGCGCAATGCCTGTGAAATCGGAGAGCCTTAAAGTAGCGGGTATTTGTGACGTGGTAGAGTTTATTAGAAACGATAGCGGAGTTGAAATTAATGGCTCTGAAGGGAAATATATCGCCTATCCAGTTGAGTATAAACGCGGAAAGCCGAAATTGAACGATGAAGATATTTTACAATTAACTGCACAAGCGATCTGCCTGGAGGAAATGCTGCTGTGCGAAATACATACAGGCTATATGTTTTACAACGAGATTAAACATAGAGTCGAAGTGAAGTTAACGGCGGCTATTAAAAATAAAGTGAAGCTGATTGTCGCAGAAATGCAAGACTATTATAACCGTCGGCATACGCCTAAAGTAAAAACGGGATCTTTTTGCCGAAGCTGTTCTCTTCAAAATATTTGTTTGCCGGATCTGATGAATAAGCGGTCGGTTAAAAGTTATGTTGAAGGGAAAATCAAGGAATGAAAAAGCTGCTCAATACGCTATTTATTACACAGCCCGATGTCTATATGTCGTTAGATGGTGATAACATTGTTCTTCTTAAAGAGGAGGAGAAGCTAGGCAGATTTCCTTTGCACAACTTGGAATCTATCATTTCCTTTGGATATACGGGTGCGAGTCCAGCATTGATGGGTTATTGCGCGGAGCGGAATATCTCGATCGTGTTTTTCACTATGAACGGCAGATTTCTTGCCAGAGTCATAGGGGAAAGCAAGGGCAATGTTGTTCTGAGAAAGAAACAATATATGGTATCGGAAGATGTAGCCCAGTCGGCGAAGATAGCTCGAAATTTTATTGTCGGCAAGATTTACAATCACAAATGGATCATTGAGAGAATGACCCGAGATTACCCATTGCGCATCGATGTTAATCAGTTCAAAGCTATATCACAGCAGCTATCTGCAATAATTTTAGACGTAAGAGAGTGCGAAGATTTAGAAAGACTAAGAGGACTGGAAGGTCAAGCGGCTGTTAACTACAATAAACTAGTTGACTCCATGATCTTGCAGCAAAAGGGAGATTTCTATTTTCATTCAAGATCCCGTAGGCCCCCATTGGATAACGTAAATGCGATGCTTTCGTTTGCCTATTCACTTTTAGCCAATGACGTGGCATCTGCACTGGAAGGCGTTGGTTTGGATGCTTATGTTGGATTTTTGCATCGTGATCGTCCGGGCCGTGTGTCTTTGGCACTCGATATGATGGAAGAGCTGCGAGGTGTTTACGCAGACAGATTTGTGTTGTCGCTAATCAATATGAAGATTGTGAATAAAGATGATTTTTTGAAAAAAGAAAACGGTGCTGTCATCATGAAAGATGAGGGGAGAAAGAAGTTTCTAACCGCATGGCAAAATAAGAAGCAAGAGAAAATTACACATCCCTATCTAGGTGAGAAGATTTCATGGGGTTTGGTACCGCATGCGCAGGCCTTGCTGCTTGCCCGTTATTTACGCAGTGATCTGGATGAATATCCACCATTCATGTGGAAGTAGGTGAATTGAGCTGCTGGTTTTAATTACGTATGATGTAAGCACAGTTAGCAGTGAAGGGCAAAGAAGACTGCGTCAAGTTTCAAAAACATGCCAAAATTATGGCCAACGTGTTCAAAATTCAGTGTTTGAATGCATTGTGGACGCTACACAATTTGCTGTATTAAAGTTGAAGCTCCTCGATATTATTGATCAAGAGCAGGACAGCCTTAGGTTCTATCAATTGGGCAATAATTATAAGAGTAAGGTAGAACATATTGGAGTGAAAGAGTCGATTGATTTAGAAGGTCCTTTGATTTTGTAGTGCGAACGTGCGGTGCGAACTTGTAGCTCACATGGTTTTGTGGGGACATTCGCACCAGAAAAATGAGTAATCGAGTTGAGTTTGATGTGATTTTACGCATATTACTTTGGGATTTTGTTGATTTATGCGTGTTTTTGATTGTATTTATTGAGTTTTAGTCATTTTGCAATCAAAAATCGCTGTCACACCCCTTACGGGTGCGTGGATTGAAATCTCGATATAAGTTTCTAGCAACTCTTTTGACGGTGTCACACCCCTTACGGGTGCGTGGATTGAAATAGGTAGATATTACTCCATCTGGTTCGGGATTTAGTTGTCGCACCCCTTACGGGTGCGTGGATTGAAATACTCCGTTCACTTGCACAAAATGTTTCGCGGCTAGTCGCACCCCTTACGGGTGCGTGGATTGAAATATTAGCTATTTAATTTGTTGGATGGTTAACGAAGTCGCACCCCTTACGGGTGCGTGGATTGAAATTATTGATTATTTTAGTTTCATTTCCAAATTTTTGTCGCACCCCTTACGGGTGCGTGGATTGAAATTCAATCCCTTTTGCAATAAGAGTCTCAAAAGATTGTCGCACCCCTTACGGGTGCGTGGATTGAAATAGTCAGAGAAATATTTGAAAAGGTATCGCATTAAGTCGCACCCCTTACGGGTGCGTGGATTGAAATAAGTAAGTCTGATATACAAATTGTTGCTTATGAGTCGCACCCCTTACGGGTGCGTGGATTGAAATAACAATAGTTTGTTTAGATGAAGCTCATACGGATCGTCGCACCCCTTACGGGTGCGTGGATTGAAATAGTCAGAGAAATATTTGAAAAGGTATCGCATTAAGCGTCGCACCCCTTACGGGTGCGTGGATTGAAATTTCCTCTTTTCTCATCATCATTTTTTTATAAAACGTCGCACCCCTTACGGGTGCGTGGATTGAAATATTTGCATTGTTATTGCAATGGTATTCAAGATACGTCGCACCCCTTACGGGTGCGTGGATTGAAATGCTCCGGTCTTGGCTGATATCTTTTTGATATGTCGTCGCACCCCTTACGGGTGCGTGGATTGAAATCCTATGACGGTACTCCCATCCATCCCCGATTTACGTCGCACCCCTTACGGGTGCGTGGATTGAAATCATGATAGGTTAACTGTTTGATTGCCAGGAATCGTCGCACCCCTTACGGGTGCGTGGATTGAAATCCCTTGATACCAAAGAAGTTAAAGAAGGAAGAGGTCGCACCCCTTACGGGTGCGTGGATTGAAATATTGGTTGAACCTCCCCACTAAATATTCAAACTTGTCGCACCCCTTACGGGTGCGTGGATTGAAATTTTGAAGCCGGAGCTGTCGTCTGAGCGGTCGTTGTCGCACCCCTTACGGGTGCGTGGATTGAAATATTCCTGGAAACCTTATTCGCCAGGCAACGCATATTGTCGCACCCCTTACGGGTGCGTGGATTGAAATACTTTTAGCAACCCTTTTTGGTCAACAAGATTACGTCGCACCCCTTACGGGTGCGTGGATTGAAATAATGCACTCACCTCATTAATTAATGATTACCCAAGTCGCACCCCTTACGGGTGCGTGGATTGAAATCATAAACTCACCCATTAGCTGTGACCTCCTTCGGTCGCACCCCTTACGGGTGCGTGGATTGAAATCTCCCACTCCAGCGGCCCCCGCATTGACGTTTACGTCGCACCCCTTACGGGTGCGTGGATTGAAATTTGGATAACCTCCATGGCGATATTAGAGACATTGTCGCACCCCTTACGGGTGCGTGGATTGAAATTTGGATAACCTCCATGGCGATATTAGAGACATTGTCGCACCCCTTACGGGTGCGTGGATTGAAATTTGGATAACCTCCATGGCGATATTAGAGACATTGTCGCACCCCTTACGGGTGCGTGGATTGAAATAGGGTTATTTGAACAAGAGAGAAAATCCTGTATACCGTCGCACCCCTTACGGGTGCGTGGATTGAAATCCTATGGCGACTGTGTAACCATAAATTCCAACGATGTCGCACCCCTTACGGGTGCGTGGATTGAAATTGTTCTTTGTGGACCATACCCGCAACCTTCTGAAGTCGCACCCCTTACGGGTGCGTGGATTGAAATCCATATAATCAGAGAAACCTATGAGAACGAGTGCGTCGCACCCCTTACGGGTGCGTGGATTGAAATGCTAGTGCCGCATTGCCCGCAATAACTTCCTCGTTGTCGCACCCCTTACGGGTGCGTGGATTGAAATTCTCCTACAATTCAAAGTATTGCAACCGATCCGATGTCGCACCCCTTACGGGTGCGTGGATTGAAATTGATTTTTTGTCGTAATAATCGTCACGATACAAGAGTCGCACCCCTTACGGGTGCGTGGATTGAAATCATTGCCTCAAAACTGCATACTACCTTTAGCGATGTCGCACCCCTTACGGGTGCGTGGATTGAAATTGATTGATCTGTACGGTATCGTTAATGGATATAAGTCGTCGCACCCCTTACGGGTGCGTGGATTGAAATTGAATCCATCCTGTAGTTAAGTTGGCCGCATCCGTCGCACCCCTTACGGGTGCGTGGATTGAAATTTACAACTGCATTTGTCACGTCCTGTCTTTGTGGTCGCACCCCTTACGGGTGCGTGGATTGAAATTTACAACTGCATTTGTCACGTCCTGTCTTTGTGAGTCGCACCCCTTACGGGTGCGTGGATTGAAATATCAAATCCTAGTGCGAGCAACGCAGCTACGACGTCGCACCCCTTACGGGTGCGTGGATTGAAATTACAATACTCCGTGCTGAAATCATCACTACACATGTCGCACCCCTTACGGGTGCGTGGATTGAAATCCATTTGATGAAAAACAAGAATGGGGATAGGGTGTCGCACCCCTTACGGGTGCGTGGATTGAAATTCTTTGCAAAACTGCATGGCATTGACAATGGTCTTGTCGCACCCCTTACGGGTGCGTGGATTGAAATACTAGACGCGGATCGGCTTCACGAAGCTTGTCCAGTCGCACCCCTTACGGGTGCGTGGATTGAAATCCGAAGGTTTTACCTACTTCCTCGGTATAACTCTGTCGCACCCCTTACGGGTGCGTGGATTGAAATTCATTCAGCTGCGCTATACCAGACGCTGTGGTCGTCGCACCCCTTACGGGTGCGTGGATTGAAATAATTTAGCTAAGTTATTCCCCACCGTTTTTATGGTCGCACCCCTTACGGGTGCGTGGATTGAAATTCTTAGGTTCGTCACTTAAAAAGTCACTGGATTATGGTCGCACCCCTTACGGGTGCGTGGATTGAAATGCCGGTTGCGTCTTGATAAAGCTGGGCGACGTCGTCGCACCCCTTACGGGTGCGTGGATTGAAATTGATAACGTCACTCTTGCAAATCAACAGGCCTTAAGTCGCACCCCTTACGGGTGCGTGGATTGAAATTTAGCCTTTTGCAACAAAAGTCACATCGACTTGGTCGTCGCACCCCTTACGGGTGCGTGGATTGAAATAAAACATTCCTCACCAATATCCAGCCGCAAACCGTGTCGCACCCCTTACGGGTGCGTGGATTGAAATATTAATGTAGAACTTGTTATCGCCGCCTACGATTGTCGCACCCCTTACGGGTGCGTGGATTGAAATATGATTAGTTTATGCTTCGAATCAAGGGCATCAGTCGCACCCCTTACGGGTGCGTGGATTGAAATTGAATTCCTCTGGTGCTCTAAATGTGAACATGTGTCGCACCCCTTACGGGTGCGTGGATTGAAATCCATACGTGGTCAAATGGGGTCCATCGCATGTCGTCGCACCCCTTACGGGTGCGTGGATTGAAATATGGCGACATATTGATTACGTATAATTTCGACCGCACGTCGCACCCCTTACGGGTGCGTGGATTGAAATCCCGTCCATTCAGGTCTATGATCCGTGGATCGAGGTCGCACCCCTTACGGGTGCGTGGATTGAAATACACACGTACCATTACGCATAAAATCACTCCTTTGTCGCACCCCTTACGGGTGCGTGGATTGAAATGTTAGAGATACAAAAGTTGGTGCTAGAGTTATCGTCGCACCCCTTACGGGTGCGTGGATTGAAATCAAAGAAGAACGGTAAAACATCTTTGATCGCAGGTGTCGCACCCCTTACGGGTGCGTGGATTGAAATCGAGGATATGAAGGTCTTGTACTATCAAGGAAAAAGTCGCACCCCTTACGGGTGCGTGGATTGAAATTGGATCCTGTAGCTTATGACTTGGGCATCCAAGCCAAGTCGCACCCCTTACGGGTGCGTGGATTGAAATTTTTGATGCATTACCTGATCAAGCTTCTTATCCGTCGCACCCCTTACGGGTGCGTGGATTGAAATATCAATTGCGATCCCACCGCCGCTATTTCTTCCGAGTCGCACCCCTTACGGGTGCGTGGATTGAAATTGTTTGCAAATTGTGGCAACCGATTGTATTTACCCGTCGCACCCCTTACGGGTGCGTGGATTGAAATAGATTAAAACATATGGACTATTTTTTCGTTTTATCGTCGCACCCCTTACGGGTGCGTGGATTGAAATTATGTACAGTTTACGAGTTAGAAGGGAGGAAACAGTCGCACCCCTTACGGGTGCGTGGATTGAAATTATATCCAACAATCAGATAAACCATAATAGAGCAAGTCGCACCCCTTACGGGTGCGTGGATTGAAATCCGGCTGACCGTACTTAAAAGAATCCCCTCAGAGTCGCACCCCTTACGGGTGCGTGGATTGAAATATTGGCGCGCATCACATGTATAAAAAGTAAAACAGTCGCACCCCTTACGGGTGCGTGGATTGAAATATCTCACCCACCTGCAATCATGTGTTCTCACTATAGTCGCACCCCTTACGGGTGCGTGGATTGAAATTTTTTTCTGTAGATCCTTTAGATGTTTTCATGTGTCGCACCCCTTACGGGTGCGTGGATTGAAATAAAGTATGTCCCTCCAGGGAGACCATACTCACCTAGTCGCACCCCTTACGGGTGCGTGGATTGAAATCTTTCTGGTCGTGTTCAGGACAAGGAGCTGTGCAAAGTCGCACCCCTTACGGGTGCGTGGATTGAAATTTGCAGCGCTGGAGGCACTATGACTGGGCAGGCGTCGCACCCCTTACGGGTGCGTGGATTGAAATATTATTGGGGCATGGATCAGCAGACCAAGAAATGGTCGCACCCCTTACGGGTGCGTGGATTGAAATCAATTGATCCGGACTATCTGCCTCTATGCCAGCTGTCGCACCCCTTACGGGTGCGTGGATTGAAATAAATGGTTGAAAGCGCGTTGATCGTGGATGAGCAGTCGCACCCCTTACGGGTGCGTGGATTGAAATATCCATATAATGCGACAATTCAATGTATTGGATAGTCGCACCCCTTACGGGTGCGTGGATTGAAATGGTAATAGCGTGTACCTGAAGCACGTCGAGACCGGTGTCGCACCCCTTACGGGTGCGTGGATTGAAATGAATCACTCAACGCGGAAATTGGCGGCCTCTATTCGTCGCACCCCTTACGGGTGCGTGGATTGAAATCTGTGAGTCCCGCGATGGAGGCGCAGCTAGACGGTCGCACCCCTTACGGGTGCGTGGATTGAAATTCTATAGTAATCTTGGTGCTACGTCTAAACATAAGTCGCACCCCTTACGGGTGCGTGGATTGAAATACCAAAACCGCCCCGGACGAAGTAAGTTTCACAACGTCGCACCCCATACGGGTGCGTGGATTGAAATGTAAGATGATCCCAGTGGCTTAACCGTGCCTTAGCGTCGCACCCCTTACGGGTGCGTGGATTGAAATGGAACTACAAAAATGTCTGAGGAGTTTATGGCCGTCGCACCCCTTACGGGTGCGTGGATTGAAATTGCGATATCCGGCTCTTTTGATAACCCATACGGGGCGTCGCACCCCTTACGGGTGCGTGGATTGAAATAAAACTGCATTTTGGGTTGAATGCCACTCATATGGTCGCACCCCTTACGGGTGCGTGGATTGAAATGACTCATACCCGCGGCACACGTATCGATAATGTAAAGTCGCACCCCTTACGGGTGCGTGGATTGAAATTACGATCTCTCGACATCTCCAAGGAATGATGATGAAAGTCGCACCCCTTACGGGTGCGTGGATTGAAATATCAATGCGGTAAACGGAACTGCAATCAATGTTGTCGCACCCCTTACGGGTGCGTGGATTGAAATGACAATAAATCCTCGTTAACCGTTATATCCACGAGTCGCACCCCTTACGGGTGCGTGGATTGAAATTTTAGATCAAATATCGTGGCTGCTGAAGCAAAATGTCGCACCCCTTACGGGTGCGTGGATTGAAATTACATACCACTCAGAATCAAGTCGTAATCCACCATGTCGCACCCCTTACGGGTGCGTGGATTGAAATAAAGCTAGGAATGTTATCCGTCAAATTGCTATCTAGTCGCACCCCTTACGGGTGCGTGGATTGAAATTGCGGGATCTCTATTGCGTTGACGCCCTCGCGCATGTCGCACCCCTTACGGGTGCGTGGATTGAAATTCTCCAGTTTTGTTGTTGACTTTCATTTGGATTTAGTCGCACCCCTTACGGGTGCGTGGATTGAAATTACGAAACCATTGTGGTCAACAAGGTTGAAGAAGTCGCACCCCTTACGGGTGCGTGGATTGAAATTACGAAACCATTGTGGTCAACAAGGTTGAAGAAGTCGCACCCCTTACGGGTGCGTGGATTGAAATTACGAAACCATTGTGGTCAACAAGGTTGAAGAAGTCGCACCCCTTACGGGTGCGTGGATTGAAATGATAGTTGTTGTTATTGCTCCAGCGCTGCGGGGCGTCGCACCCCTTACGGGTGCGTGGATTGAAATTGTACCGTTGATGGTTGCTCTGCCCGATGTGTTGTCGCACCCCTTACGGGTGCGTGGTTGAATTCTATCAAGGAAGGACAGGATTCCGATGTTATCTGAAAGACCAGCAATATGTAAAACCAAAAAGAAGGGGATACATAAATGACATTCATTGAATCAGTAGATATTGATTTTATCATGAATGAAATGAAAGACTTTAAATATCCATGGTTTATAGCTGGTGGATGGGCAGTTGACTTGGGAATCGGGAAGATCACACGAGAACATATGGATATGGATATTTGTATTTTTCGTGAGAATATACAGCAAGTATTAGATTATTTCAGTGATTGGGAGATCCGAGTAGTTATTCCTGAATTACATGAACTGATCCCTTGTATTGATGTTAAAGACGCATTGTTTCCAAGATATTGTTTGCACTTACGAAGAGGGGAACAATTTTTAGAAATACTTTTAACAGATAAGATTGATGATGAGGTGATATATAGAAGAAATGATACGATTCGATTATCGGTTTCTGAATTTATTAGGAACGATTCTATTAACCGACCTTATGTAAATCCTATATGGCAACTTTTATTTAAATCGAAGAACCCTAGGGAACATGATGAAATGGATTTTAAGAACTATTTACCTTACATAAATTCTGAAGAGAAGAATTGGTTAAGGATGAATATTAACAGAACGGAACCAGAATCGAAATGGCTTACAGAACTTTGTTAGAATATTATTTTTGAAAGTAACGCCCCATGGTCTTGTTGTCATCCGATTTGTGACCGTGGATTCGTTATAAGGGAAGGTCGTCCGTTCAGTCCCCCTCAACATGAAAGGCGGCGATACTATTGAATTTTGTAAAGACTGTGCTGCGTTATTTTACGAAATATTAACTGCTGTTTCACGTTTTCGTGATCATTATGAGTATGTTGGTCGGCGGCGGATTACTCAATATACTTGCAGCCACCCGACATTTAGCATTGACGATCTTGGATTCCGTCTTGCCCGGTCTTGTAGTAGTGATAGTTAAATTGAATAAGAATATCCAAAATAGAAAATACCTATTAGACTCTCTGTTGAAGAAGTGTTAAATTGATGGAGAACAATAGCGGATAAAAACGATGTACATAGTATGAATTGGTGTTTCATATCACCTCCACTAAAAAATAATAACCGGACAACCGGAGACGAACAATTATACCGTTTGTCTCTTTTTTATTTGGACAAGAATATCCATGGGCGAAGGTGCATAGAAGCATTCCGGCACGTCATTGTCAAATCGGCATACCACAAATAATCTTATGGGAGGTCAATTCGTATGAAAATAACCAGTTCAAGATCAGTCAAGTCAGCAGGTATTCTTGCATTAGGGCTAACCATTATCGTGTCAGGCTGCGCGAAGCAAACCAGCAGTCCCTTAGCAGCAAGTTCATCATCAACGGCGACAACTGCGGACAGCACTAAATCAAAGACAGTAGTCAAAGTTGGGATAAATAATCTTCCGAATCCGCCGTACAGCTTCGTCGATGATAAGAATCAGCCTGTCGGGTATACCATCGATTACCTCAAGGAATTGGAAAAGAAACTGCCGGAATATAAGTTCGACTATGAGGCAGTCGACAGTGATTCCCAGCTCATTGGCACCGATTCCGGCAAATATGCCTTTGCGGCCAACTATTATTTCAGAAATCCTGAAAGAGAGAAAAAATACATTTTTAATGAGCATGAATTTGGCTATTCCGTGACTGCGTTGGCAGTAAAAGCGGACCGGAACGACATCATATCTCTAGACGATCTGGTGGGAAAGAAATTGGTGCCGATGACGCCGACTTCTGGCTTGCGTTATATCATTAAGGATTATAATATTAAGCATCCAGGCAAAGAAATTAAAATAGAGGATATTGATAAAACAACTATATCAGATGATTTGAAGCTTGTTGATTCTGGCAAATATGAGGCTGATTTCATCAATGTTCATAATTTTGATGACGTCAACCAGAAATTGAAGTTGAACTTGAAAATTGGTGGCGTCATTTCGAAAGAGCCGATCTGGGTTCTTTTCAACAAAAATCAAAGCGAATTGGCCAAGAAAGTGGATGCTGCTACGCTTGAACTCATCAATGACGGAACGCTTTCGAAATTTGCAGAGAAGTGGTTCAAGGTTGATTTCTTTAAGAGTATTGAGTTTGTTAAACAGGGCTATCAATTCAGAACAACGAATTAAGCAGCGGCGTCCGTTCTATGTGTTCCAGGTCGAGATGAACGCGTTCATAAAGCTTATCCAATCAAGAAGAGGCATGCTTTCCAGCACGCCTCTTTTTTGAATTTGTCGACAGCACTCCGCCGAACCGCATTCGATGCCTGGCTCGCCCCTGCGCCGCCACGGACAATAACTCCTCCGAGGAAGTAATTGACATTAATTAAGATGTGTTATAACATCTAGTCCAACGAACGTTATTTTTTTAATTATAAAAAAAGTGGTCTGCATTCTACAGATGGGTGGCCGTTTAGGAATTCGAGGGAAAAGGGCAGTCCCAGGGGAAGCATGGGTATTATGACAGAACGAACAGGAGGGCTCAGCCATGTTGATTCTTTATACTTTTTACCACATTATTGTTCCAATCCTAATCCCCATCGGTATCGGAGCAATCCTATATCGTAAATTCAAATTTGATTTATCCGGACTTTCCAAGTTGATTTTGTATTATTATGTACCTTCTCTGGCTTTTGTCAAAGTGTACGAAGCGCAGCTTTCTGCTAAGCTCCTTCTGTCGGTGTTCGGATTCTTGATTCTGCAATTTATCGCCATTGTGTGCATCGGTTATTTGGCAAGCCGGTGGCTGGGATATTCGAAGCCTCTTGCAGCCAGCTTCTCCAACAGCGTCTCTTTAACGAACAATGGAAACGTAGGCATTCCTGTTAATGCCCTCGCCTTCAAGCATGACCCACTGGCCATGTCCGTACAGATCATGGTCGTCGTTTTCGAGCTATTCGTAACTTTCACCTTCGGCCTCCTGAATGCAAGCAAAGCAACTTCGGGTCTTAAAAAGTCGTTGCTCCAATTCGTAAAGATGCCTGTTCTCTACGCTATTGCAGCGGGTGCATTATTACATGTTCTCCATATCAAACTGCCGGAGCCTCTCATGCTTCCGTTATCGGACATCGCAAACGGCATGTTGTCCTTTGCGCTCGTCACAATAGGGGCCCAGATTGCATCGACCAATTTTCAGCAGAACAGCTCCGCCGTACTGCTTAGCAGCTTCATACGGCTCATCATATCGCCTATTTGCGCCTTCGGGCTCATTCATGTCCTGCAACTTCACGGCATTACTGCCCAGGCTCTGTTTATCGCCAGTGCGATTCCGACTTCGCGTAACAGTGCGGCTCTGGCATTAGAGTATGGAAATGAACCCGGCTTTGCGGCTCAATCCGTTCTGGTATCTACACTGCTGAGCAGTTTAACACTCACCTTCGTCATTGATCTGATGCCTAGTGTGTTCTAATTGGGTACGCTATATCACGAAAAGCGGTTGTTAAAGAAACTCACTTCATGACAAGAAATTAAAGTTGTAGAGTTCGATTGAAAAATGCCCGTAAAGCTCAACGCTTTATGGGCATTTTTTTCGTTTACATAAATTTACAAGTCCTCAATGTCTAGTTGAAACTGGATAAACAATTCAGGCATATAGTTGTAGCAGAAAAGAAACTACAGGATCATACAACAAATAGCAGTGATAAAGGGAGGACGAACGATGTACAAGATTTGGACAAGAAGCGCCTCGTTTCTTGCAATCATCATGTTGGCGGGCAGCTTGGCCGCTTGTGGAGTGAAAGAGGCTGCCAAGACTGGAGAAGCGGCGGCAGCGAGCAAAGCGCCAGTGGAAAGCAAATCCCCTGCAAGCAGCAGCCCGAAAGCAAGCGAAACCGTATCGCTGGAAGACCTGCAAATCAAAGCGAAGCAAGAGGGTTCGATTGTCAGCGTAGGCATGCCGGATGACTGGGCAGATTGGAAAGATACGTGGAGCGACATTTCAAGCAAATACGGTCTCAAGCATACCGATACGGATATGTCGAGCGCAGAGGAAATCGCCAAGTTCGAAGCAGAGAAGGACAAGCCTACGGCCGATATCGGCGATGTCGGTATGGCGTTTACTTCTGTAGCGGTTGAGAAGAACGTAACGCAGCCGTACAAACCAACAACCTGGGATAAAATCCCTGATTGGGCGAAGGACAAAGACGGACATTGGGTAGTCGGTTACCAAGGTACGATTGCTATCATTACGAACACCAAGCTGGTGAAAAACCCGCCGAAAAGTTTTGATGATATTGCAAAAGGATCCTATAAGGTAGCTATTGGCGATGTAGCTAAAGCTTCCCAAGCGCAAAACGCTATTCTTGCTGCTGCGATCGCATATGGCGGGGATGAGAAGAACATTCAACCGGGTATTGATTTTTTCGAGAAATTATCCAAGCAAAAAAGGATCTCCCTGGCCGAAGTGAAATTAGCCAATTTTGAAAAAGGTGAAATCGAAGTCGCTTTGGTATGGGATTTCAACGGACTTGGCTACCGCCAGCAGCTGAATCCGGCTGATTATGATGTAGCAATTCCCAAAGAAGGCAGTGTCATCGGCGCTTACGCAACGATTATTAATAAGTATGCTCCGAACCCGAATGCTGCTAAATTAACAAGAGAATTCATTTTAAGCGATGCAGGGCAAATTAACCTGGCTAAAGGCTTCGCCAGACCGATCCGCGATGACGTCAAGCTTCCTGCGGACGTGGCCAGCAAGCTGATTCCAACCGAGCAATACAAGAACGCCAAGCCGATTAAGGATTTCAAAACTTGGGATGCTACCTCGAAAACTCTTCCGCAATTGTGGCAGGAAAAAGTGTTGATCAACCTCAATTAGTACGAAATAGCAAACAGTTATCTTCTCTTTCGAGGAGGTAACTGTTTTACTAAATGCATGCTAACGGATATCCGTTTCCTAAATGAAAACTCTGAGGAGAAATCGATGAAAAACAGAGTAGCCTTGAAGCTCATCTTACTTGCTGTGCTTATCCCCTTTATGATCTTGATTGTCGGATTCGAGCTGCTGCCTACGGCTACGTTAGTGATAAACAGCTTTTTATCGGACAAAGGCGATCATTTTACACTACAGCAGTATATCACTTCATTGACAAATCCTTTCTACCTAAAGGCGATTCGAAACAGCTTGTTGATTTCGCTTTATTCCAGTGTGGCTGGAATCCTACTATCCCTGCTCCTTGCCTATGCGATCACGCGGACATCGGAGCGGACGAGAAGTTTTGTGCTGATGATTTCTAACATGACCTCGAATTTTGCAGGTTTGCCGCTGGCCTTTGCTTATATTATTTTGCTTGGAAATAACGGTGTTCTAACGATTTTATTTAAGACGTGGGGATGGTTCTTGTTTTCAAGCTTTGATCTGTATACGTGGACGGGGCTTGCCTTTGTATATGTGTATTTTCAGGTTCCGCTTGGAACGCTTCTGCTTTATCCTGCCTTCTTCGGGATGCGCGAGCAGTGGCGGGAAGCCGCTTCCCTGCTTGGCGCAGGCAAGTGGCAGTTTGCCAGACGAATCGCGCTGCCTGTGCTGTTCCCAGGCATAGCCGGAACGTTTACGATTCTTTTTGCCAATTCAATGGGGGCTTATGCGACGGCTTATGCGCTGGTCGGCGGAAATTACAATTTGCTGGCAATTCGCATCGGCGCACTTGTGGCGGGCAATGTCGTGACGCGACCGCAGCTTGGCTGCGCGCTGGCTGTGCTGCTTGGAAGTACCATGCTGATCGCCATGTGGATGAATGAGCGCTTGATGCGCAGGGTAAGGAGAGATTTGCAATGAAGCGCAAACGTTCCATTCCACGAATGATTATTTTGGCTGCGATGGTCTATTTACTGATTCCTTTGCTAGCGACCTTGCTTTACTCAATCGCGGGCAACTGGCAGGCGTCTTTACTGCCGGATTCATGGACGCTGCATTGGTTCGGCGATTTGTTTCGCGATATCCGCTTTTTGAATGCTCTGGGACGGACATTGTATGTTTGCCTTTTGAGTGTAGCGGTCAGTGTGATTGTTATGCTGCCGACTATTTTCGTAGTTACGATGTACTTCCCCAAATGGGAGCGCTGGTTGAATCTTATCGCTTTGATTCCTTATGCGATTCCGGGCGTTGTTGCTGCTGTTGGCTTGATCAAGCTTTATTCCTCGGGCTTCTTAGCGATCTCCGGAACGGTTTGGATCCTAATTGCCGCCTATTTCGTGGCGATCCTGCCCTATATGTATCAAGGCATCCGCAACAGCATCCGGACCGTTAATGCCTTGGAGCTGATGGAGGCTGCCGAGCTGCTGGGGGCAAGTAAAATGACAGCTTTTCGCCGAATTATTGTTCCTAACATTATGCCGGGCATTCTTGTTTCAACGCTGTTATCTATCTCCGTTTTGTTCGGGGAATTCGTGCTGACCAATTTGTTGATTGGCGGTCATTTCGAAACGATTCAAATTTATTTGTACCGGCGTCTCAGCGAAAGCGGTCATTTGGCAAGCGCGATTGTGATTGCTTATTTTGTATGTATTTTGCTGCTGTCAGGCGGGCTGCTTAGCTTGAGTAAGCGATTGTTCAGCAGAGCTAACCCTGTAGAGTGGGAAACAGCTAAGAAAGGAGCCTAGCATGAGCTATTTGCGTATTGAAAATGTATCGAAGAAATTTGGAGCGTCCAATGTGCTTCAAGAGCTGAATCTGCGAGTGGAACAAGGGGAACTGGTGACGCTGCTGGGTTCCAGCGGTTGCGGGAAAAGCACGCTGCTTCGCTGCATATCGGGGCTTACGACGCTGGAGGAGGGCGAGATTTATCTGGAAGAAAAACCCATTACCGATCGGCTGCCCAAGGATCGCGGGGTCGGCATGGTGTTTCAATCCTATGGGTTATTTCCAAATTTGCATGTCGGCGATAATGTCGCTTTCGGCCTGCGCATGCAGCGGCTCAGTAAAGCCAGCATTGCATCCAGAGTGCAAGAGATGCTAAGTCTTGTAGGTCTTGAAGACAAAGCGAAGTCTTATCCGCATGAATTGTCCGGAGGCCAGCAGCAGCGGGTTGCGCTAGCCCGATCGCTTGCCGTGCAGCCAAAGCTGATGCTCATGGATGAGCCACTCAGCGCACTCGATGCCAAAATTCGCAAATCCCTGCGTATGGAGCTGCGCCGGATTCAAAAAAGCTTAGGGATGACGACGATTTTCGTCACGCATGATCAAGAGGAAGCGCTCATCATTTCGGATCGAGTTTGTGTGATGCATCAAGGGCAGATCGTCCAGATGGGAACGCCGGAAGAGATCTACACCCATCCGCGCAATGAATATGTCGCCCGTTTTATCGGCAGTTACAATGTGCTGAATGTGCAGGAAATGGCTCGGCTAACCGGGAGCCAAGTGTGGAGAGACGGCTGCTATGCGATTCGTCCGGAAGCAATTCTTTTGGCGCATAGGAATTCGGAGCAAAGTTGGCCCGAAAGCGACGGCTTCGAGGCTGCGGGCCGCATTGACGAAATCATTGTGCTCGGCAATGTGCTGCGGTTTAGCGTCCATGTAGAGGATACAACGTTAACCGTTGATATGTTGAATAGCGGGGAACGTCCGGGGCTCCAAGCCGGCAATGAAGTCAAGCTCTGGATTCCTCGCGAATCTTGTAAATATCTGGATGGGGGAAAGTGATGTCCACCCCGCAGCCAAATAGGTAACCGCAAATAAAAAACCAGTCAAACACGATTTTCATGTTTGACTGGTTTTTCGCGCTGCTGTGAACGATTCAGCGCAGCTCTTCCGGCCCTTACTTTTTCGTCAACGGGCGGGAGAGTTTTTCTCATACAGAAACTTTCCCTCAATAATGGGCTAGGTGCGTGATAAAATTTTCATGAAGCGAAATAAACTAAGGAATGGGGAATCAAAAGTTGGAGATCCGAACGGAAAGAAGCAGCGACTATGATGCCGTGTTTCAGTTGAATTATTTGGCCTTTGGGAATAGGGAAGTTGAATCCAGACTAATCGAAAGAATTCGATTATCAGACGCATTCATTCCCGTGCTGTCCCTCATAGCGGAAGAAAACGATCGTATTGTCGGGCACATTTTATTCAGCAGAGCCGAGCTTGTAGACGAGGAAAAAAGCGATGAGGTCATAGCGCTTGGTCCTATTGCCGTCCTGCCAGGCCATCAGAAAAGTGGAGTAGGTTCCAAACTTATTCAAGAAGGGCTAAAAAGATGTGCAGAGTTAGGTTACAATCTTGTGTTCTTGATAGGACATCCGACTTATTATCCCAAGTTCGGCTTTAAACTAGCGAGACCCTATGGAATAAATCTGAAGCAATTTGAAGTGTCGGACGACGTCTTTATGGTATGCGAGTTAAAAGAGGGGACGCTATCCCAAAAAATAAAAGGCGAGTTCAAATTTTCCAAGTCATTTCTTGTGTAAAATCCTAAGGTAAACCAGAAAGCCCCGCCCACCTGTTCATCTATACAATATCCAGCAACTCATTCATGTACTTGACTTGCCCGGATTCATTCCGCGTATAATCGCCCTTAAGCCGATAGTAGATCCGGAAGTGTCACAGCGGTTTGGAGTATCCCGACTGCGAGAGATCGTGTTTTTGCACGGGTGAGCGGAACGTGGGTGCGTTAAGAGGGGGTATTTTCGGTTGTAGGGACATTTCGCGGAACTACCGTGCGTTATGAGCATGAAATGCTGGGTTGTAGGTACGTTTTCGCACAATTAACGCACCCCAGTTCCGCTTCAGGGGGAGAAAAGGGACGTTATCGTGGAATAAGGCATCGTCGTGCCGTCAATATCGCTGTGCACGGAAAATTGGCGTTCCGGCAATACCTCCTCCTTTTTATTGCGAAACTTGCGGAGGCGAAACGTACCCAGAATCTTACAGGGGTGTTCATGGATAGGAATACTGGACGGAACCCCATACCCAATTCCCTCTACATGCGCAAACGTATGGGTTTACAAGCAAAAGGACCGTCAGGATGTTTTCCCTGACGGTTTTTCTTGATTAACACTTCGTTACTTCCCGTTCGTTTTTGCCCACTCATCCAACTGCTTCTGGGCTTCGGCGATGACTTTGTCCATGCCAATTTCCTTTAACTTTTTGATCAGGTTAGGCACTTCCACTTCCGGATCCAACGTACCTGATTTCAGGCCGGGATCGTACGTTTTTGTAATATTATCAATGGCAATCAATTCATTCTTGACTGGCTCCGAGTCGAAGATAAAACCGTACATGTTGGATTTTCGTTTAGCGACTTCTTTGTTAAACTTCTCATAGATTTCATATTTTTTCGGATCTTCGCCGACACGGGTATAGTTCAGGAGCTGGTTCCCGATTTGCCACTGGATATCATGATAATAAGGAGAAGTGGCAGAAGTCATTCCAGCAGGCAGATCAATCTGGCCATCCTTCATCACATAATGCGTGCCTTCGATTCCAAAGTTGAACAAAGTAAGCAGCTTAGCATCCTTGAAAAATAAATTCAGCAGCATCATCGCACGATCAGGATCTGCAGATGTTTTGGAAATCCCCTGCATAGTCGCCATGAGTTTACCCGTTTTCAGCATATCTTTGGCCATCGGAATTTGAATTAATTCAAGGCCAAGAGATTTTGACAAGCTCGGCATCGGTTGAGGCGTATCCGTATCTGCCAAAATTTCGCTGCTGCCGCCAGCAATAGCGAAACCGAGCTTCGCTCTCATTTTTTCGTCTCCTCTCACACCTTTACTCGTGGCATCTTTGTTAATATAGCCAAGTTTATACCACTTGTGGGTCAATTTTGCCAATTCCATATAAGATTCAGTTTCATAAATATTAACGATTTTCATGTCGTTTTTACTAATTTCCAGACCTGTAGGGCCTGTGAGACCATCGATTTTTGAGCCTGCAAAGAAACCATCAAGCGGGAATTCGCCTGGACCCGTTGTACCGCCGACCATAGGCGTAATGCCGGGTTCATTTTCCTTGATTGTTTTCAGCAGGGGTTCGAGATCAGCCATATTTTTGCTTGTCGTCAATTTAGTCAAGTCAAACTTATATTTTTCCGCCAAATCTTTCCTAACTACGATTCCTTGCGGATTCCCGAGCTCTTGATGCGTATGGATGGCGTACAATTTCCCCTTGCGCACGGCTCCGACGTGATAATCTTTCTCTACGGCTTCAATATCCGGTCCGTACTTCTTAAGAAGATCATCGAGAGGCAAGAGAGCGCCTTTGTTGACCTGCGTGTCAAATGGCCCCAACCAATTAGCCGTAAAAATTAAATCAAATTTTTCATTCGAAGCAAACATCAGGTTCGTTTTATCGGACCAAGCGCCAAAATCAATCGGATTCAGCTTGACACTTACGTTTAACTCTGGATATGTCTTCTTCAAATATTCATTCATCGCATCCTGTACTTTCGGATTATCTTTCAACGGATTATCTGGATAAACCATAACGACTTCATATGGCTTTAACGCTGTTTTGCCGTCTGGGGCTACTGCTTTGCTCGACTCGTTCGGGCTGGTTGTGCTGCCTGTAGTCTTGGATCCCCCGGAGCAAGCGGTTGCGACAAGTGCTAGTGACATCAAGACTGTAGTCAAAACGAAGAGATTTTTTTTGATGGTTTTCATTTGTGACCTCCATTAATTTTTATACTAAACCAGCATATAACTGGGTTCAGCCCTTTACCGCGCCTACTGTCAGGCCTTTAACAAAATACTTCTGAAGGAAAGGAAATACGAGTACAATCGGTCCGATGGCAAGCATCGCCATAGCCATACGAATCGACTCAATTGGCGGTTGCTGCAGAACTTGTGAAGAGAATGTTTTGTTGGCGATGTTTCTTAAAAACTGAATGTTCAATAGTGTCTTGTTCAGGAAATATTGCAGACTGTACAGGTTCGGATTTTTGATAAACACCAAACTGTTAAACCAGTCATTCCAATATCCGATGGTAATGAATAAGCCGATTGTCGCCATGACCGGCAATGAAAGCGGCAGAATCATGCTGAAATAAATCCGATACTCGCCGGCCCCGTCAATTTGGGCTGAATCCAATAACGAAGGCGGAATGCTGTTCGTGAAAAAGGTCCTCATCACCAACACATTAAATCCGCTTAACAACCCTGGAATGATTAAGGCCCACAATGTGTCCTGTACGTGCAGGAAGCGAGTATAAACCAAGTACCATGGAAGCAAACCGCCTCCGAATAGCAGGGTGAAGAAGACCAAGAAACTAATGCTGCGGCGGTAAGGGAAATCAATTCGCGATATCGGATAAGCTAACATGGATGTAATGGCAAGGCCCATAATGACTCCAGTCAAAGTAACAAAGATGGAGACGCCGTATGCCCTCAAAATCGTAGATGCATCACTCAGGATATATTGGTAGGCGCTAAAGGTGATTTGCTCGGGCCAGAAAGAGTAGCCGTTGCGAACTAAGGTATCTTGCTCTGTAAGCGAAACCATGAACAGCAATAGAAACGGAATTAAACAAAGTAGACTCGTTACAATAAATATCAAATGTATAATCAGATTTGGTTTGCTTTTCATAATTCCACCCCTAGAATAACGCGTTTTCATTGCTGATTTTTCGTACAATCAGGTTTACCGAGAGAACCAACACAAAGCCGACGACCGATTGCAGCAGACCCGCAGCAGATGCCAGTCCTGTATCTCCCGTCACCAGAATGGCATTATAAACATAGGTGTCGAGAACATCTGTAGTGGGCTTCAAAGATCCCGAACCCATTGTCGCTTGGAAGAACAGCCCGAAATCCGCTTTGAAGATATTCCCGATGGCGAGAAGCGTCATAATAATAATAACCGGTGAAATTAATGGAATTGTGATCGTGGTCATTTGCTTCCATTTGCTGGCTCCGTCTATGCGGGCTGCTTCGTAGTATTCCGGATCGATTCCGATAATTGCCGCGAGATAAATAACAGTCAAATACCCGACGGATTTCCATGTATTCACGATCGTAAGAATGGCTGGCCAATATTCTGGTGAATCGTACCACGAAATGCCTGTTACCCCTAATGGTTCCAAAATAATCTTATTGACGTAACCAAGTTCCGGGTTCAAGAAGCCGAAGACCAAGTAGCCGACAATGACCATGGAGACGAAATATGGAAGCAGCAACGTACTTTGATAAAACTTGGCAAAATGGCGGTTTTTCACTTCGTTCAAGAGGAGGGCGAGCAAAATGGCTACTGCTGTATTAATGACTATGAAAGCAAGATTATACAAAATGGTATGGCGAATAATGGCATAGGCTTCGTCGGTAGCAAATAAAAACTCGAAATTGCGGAATCCGATCCAATCGCTACCCCAAATTCCCTTCGTGTAATTCAAATCCTTGAAGGCGATGAAAATGCCAGCCATCGGCAAGTAATTGTTAATGATCAAATAAATAATTCCCGGTAAAGCTAGGATAATCAACGATCTGTACTGCCAAGCTTTTTGCAGTCGGCTCTTTTGTTTTGTCTTTACATTCGTTGCAATCGTTGCATTCGTTGTAAGCGATGCCATCTACGAATCCCTTCCTATCAATTTCTATTTGTGACTTAGTGTACCAGATCACCATTTCCGGTTCCCACCACTTTTGTTACGGTGCCCGAGTCGTTTTATGACATTCGTCGAAATAAAAAAAGCATGGCTTTGTTTGCCACGCTTAATTAGATTTCCATCACGTAAAAAATCAAAGTTTTCGATAATCCTGGGGGTTCATTCCGTACACCTTCCTGAACATTTTGGAAAAATGGGAGAAGTTAAAATACCCTAATTGCTGCGCTATACGGCTCACATTTAATTCTGTCTGTTCGAGAAGTTCCTTTGCGCGACTCATCTTCGTTTCTGTCATATAATCTATTAAATTGCCACCTGTTTCTCTTTTGAACAAGCGCGAAAGGTAGGCGGAGTTAAGGCCGACATGCGCTGCTATGTCTGCCCGGGAAATGTCCGCCTCCACATGATCCCGCATGAATTGGATGGCTTTGATGATGTTCTGGTCATCTTCCTTGCTTACAAACACCGCACCGATCACAGTGCTGAATAAATTGACTGCCCAGTTTTTGAGCTGCGCCAAACTGCGGATTTTGGCAGAAGTCCAAAGGGAGAAGTTCGGTATTTGATTCACGCCTAATCCTTTTACATGGATAAAATGATAGATGATTTGCAGAACATCATGATAAACCATTTCGATCACTTGATCGTCTACATATGTTGCCTCTTCTAACGGATAGAAGGTTTGGTGAATCTTCTCCATGAGTTTGTCCTTGTTCCCGCTATGCAAGTATTCGGCCCATCCGGATACGTTGATATTTACGGGTGTGGATGCTTGCTGTAATGGCATCGAAAGCTGCGGAAAAAATAAAACGGTTGTTGCCTCCGTTAAATTGGTTCTTTCCATTTGGAGAAGGCTGTCGCATATCGTATGCACTTCTTGAAGAGGGACAAAATTCCCTATGTAGCATGACAAATGGCAGAAGAAGGAATCCCGGCATGTTTGAATAAAACCTTCCGCAAAACGCTGCCAATAGCTGGGTTCTAAAGGGGTCGTATCGGCAGGAGAATAAATCATGACGAACAGCAACCCGTTCTTATCCACGATAACGTGTCCTTGCCGCGTTTCCAAGAACACTTCCTCCGCAACCTTTTTAATGGCATATTCCATGATTTCCTGATCTCTGCTATTCAGTTGCTTGAGCCATTCCTCGATGCTGATTAAGATTGGCAGCACTTGATGCTCCGACGACAATGGAAGCCCTGCATCCCCCAATGCACGTTCCAAAAAATCACCAAAAGAGAGAATTCTCCGCGATAGGAAATCCTGCCAGAATCGCTCAGCCAAGATTGGCTGCTGCTTGGTCCATAGTGATTTGTACTTTCTGCCTACCTGGTTCAATTGATTCTGTTCTTCCTGTCTTTGGATGTTGCGCAGCATTTTTGTTACCACCTGTACCAACTCTTCCCCATCGACAGGCTTTAACAAATAATCAAAGCTTCCTAACTGAATGGCCTGCTTGGCATACGTAAACTCGGTATGGCAGGTAAGAAATACCGTTTCGGTACTCTGATATCTTTCTTTCACCCACCCGACCAATTCCAAGCCATTCTCGTCCGGCATTTCGATATCGCAAATCAGGACATCGATCGGATAAGATTGAAAGATTTCCTTCGCTTCCTTGGCATGGTTAGCCATATAAACACGGTCTATGCCCAGGTTATTCCAATCCGTACCGCTGCGGATACCTTCTGCGGCAAACTTCTCATCGTCTACAATTAACATAGAGAACACTTCAATTACCTCCTTCCCGATGATGAGATGGCAGCAAGATCGTCACCATTGCCCCACGCGGCACGACATTGGCAAAGCGGATTTCCGTTTGTCCTTCTCCGTACCGCATAATCAATCGTTTTTTCACATTAGATATGCCGATATGATTATCTTCTTTAACAGGAGCATAGGTGCCAAGCTCAGCCAAATGCTCTTCCGTAAATCCATTTCCATTATCACGAATCTCGATTTGTATCCTTCCGGAGTCATCCAAGGCATTCTTTACGGCGACTTGGAGGGAAAATGGATGATCTTTAACGCTAAAACCATGAATCATTGCATTTTCCACGAACGGTTGAACGATCAATGGCGGAATATGCATGTGTTCCCAATGACCCGAAATTTGTATATCAAAATGGAAGGAATCCTGGTACCGCATTTTTTGAATCTCCAGATAATTTCGGATGTGGGCCAATTCCTGTTCAATTGTGATCGTGTCACGTTTACTCGTCATCAGGAAGCGGAAGTACTGAACTAAATGATGAACCGTCTTTTTTACCAAATCATATCGTTTCATATCGGCCAGCTGGAAAATAATATTCAAAGTATTTAAGAAAAAATGCGGGTTGATTTGCGCTTGAAGATGCTTCAGTTCCGATTTTTGGGCCCGCAGCCGTTCTTCATAGACATTGATTTGCAGATGAGTGATTTCATCAACCATCGTGTTGAAACTTTGATGAATGATAGAAAAGTCCGTTGATGTTGTCTCCGGAAGCCTTGCGTTCATATCCCCCATTTTGATCTTCCGAATGACACTGAGCAGTTGATAAATTGGCGTCAACAGCAGCTTACGTATAAGGAAAAGATATAAAAGAAGAATGCCGAGGACCAGGACAGGCAATATATAAATAACGGCTTGGAAATATGGAAGCCCTTTCAATAAATTGGCATTGGGAAGGATTACGGCCAGTCTCAAGGGAACTTTCTGGGAAAGCTGATTGACAATTAAAATTTGATCCTGTCCTTTTCCCACAGAGAAAGGCTCGTCTGGCAAATGGTCATCTGTCGGAAGCTGCTGGAAGGTATGCCCAGGCACCTCTCTATCGGAGAGAATTTTGCCATCAACAGAGGTAAAAACCATTTCACCATCCTTCCCAAGATCAAGATTGGAAAGCGGTGCTTTCAAACTATTGACGTTAATCAGCGCACCGATATATGCATCGTTTTGGATATCGGCGTCAATCAAACGATACAAATAATATTGGTCACCGATTTGAATGACATTCCATTTGTATAAATAATCTTTGATCGAGCTCTGCTGCTCCATCATCTGCGTGATTCTTTGCGTGATGATGTTAGCATAACGGCTTGATGCTCCTTGAGTTGCTGTAGTCACTAGCATCTTGTTGGGGACGGAGTAGAGGAAAAACATATCTACGTTATGCAAATAAGTCTGATAGGAAGAATTTTTCTGATTCAAATCGATTTGGGCAAAATAGTATGTCGAATCGTTCAGGCCGTATGTACCAAGGATGCGGAAATTTTCATCTTGGTTGGCGATATATAACATGCTTTTTTCCGTTTTTTCTAGATTATTGTCAATGATTTGAATATTGGAGTTGACAAAATTTTGATAGGATTGGGACACTTGCGATAATACGACATGCTTGGCATAATTGCTGACCGTGATAAGAATAATCAGCAGCAGTAGGGTAACGCTAAAAAAAATGCTGATCAGCCGGGAAGAAAGCGATTTTGATCTCATGAATGCCAATAACGAAACCTCCGTTTTCAATATGCGAAATACATTTAGTATAGCATCCAACGAAGATGCTAGCCTAACAATCTGTTACGTTGTACGCCAAAGCAAATTGTTGAGGTTTTTGATCATAATGGTTCTACATAAAATGGGGCATTTCCTTCTACGATAGCCTTAAATCATTTGGGTATCATTTAGTTCCAATATTTGACTTAGAGTGCACTCTAGGGTGTAAGCTTAACTATGAAATATATTTTCGAGTAATCGGAGGCAGCTAAGTGATGAATTCTTCCTATGAAAAAGGAGTAAAACTTTTCCGAGAAACGGATGAAGCTGGCATCCAGGGCGTCATCCAGGGTCTAAGTGGCATCTCTCCCCATATCAGCAGATATATTATTGAAATCTTTGGGCAAATGTTCAGCAATCCGGTTCTCACTTACCGGCAAAGAGAAATGGTGGTTATCTCTGCATTAATTTCATTAGGCGACACGCCCAATCAACTGAAGTGGCACTTGAATTTCGGCTTGAAGGTTGGCATCACCCCCAACGAAATCATTGAAATCGCCACGCATTGCATTCCGTTTTGCGGTTTCCCTCGTGCGTTAAATGCGATCGGCGTTGCGAAGCAACTTTTCGCAGAACAACATATCGAAGTAAACATCCAAGACGAGTTACAGCAATCGGTGGGAGATCGGCGGGAAAGGGGCCTGGATAAACTCGAGGAAATCGACGGGCAGCATGGCGAGGCGGTGATTGATTCGCTTTCCGAGATAGCTCCTGTACTCGCGGAACAACTGATCGAATTCGCGTTTGGAGAGGTTTACAGCCGTTCAGGATTGGATGCTAAGCATCGTCAGCTTGTCACGCTAGGAGCCTTAACAGCTCAAGGTGGATGCGAGCCGCAGTTGAACGTTCACCTCAACGCGGCAATACGTGTAGGCTTAACGAAACAAGAAGCGGTTGAAGCCTTGCTTCAATGTTCCCCGTACACGGGATTCCCCAAAGTGCTGAACGCGATCAACGTCGCGAAAAAGCTTTATTTGCCGCTGTAAGCGGAATTCTGGATGAGAGCGTATGAGCAATGCGCAATAACGTTAGTGAGTCCACCCCAGAAGGAGCTCTGTAACCAATAACTCCGCAGAGATTGCGGAACGTTGACGTTGAAAAACGAAACCATTCGCGGAAAAAGCACTACCGCTGCTTTATTGTGCTAACGTTTCAGCTAGCGTAACAGACTGTTAAAAAACTTCGATCAAATGAATATAACCCGAAAGCATCGGGACAGTCACTCCACTGGGGTGCTGTCCTTATTTGTTTTTTGGATCCTAAACGATAAACGTCTCTTGGAGGTAACATTTCTCATTAATTTTTAAACTTTTCGAGTACAAAGTGCGAAAGTATGCAGGGAAATTTTGGGGTTAATTGAATAATAGAAAGGGGCGTTAAACTACAAAACCTGAAACATAAATGATTTTGATGCTCACCTAAGTTAGAAAAGACCTTGTAATTGTACTGTCGCGATCTGCATATGAGATGATTTGTATTTATAAGGAGAAGGAATGTTCTATAATGATTGGCTTTTTCCTGGAGTTGACCGTGATCGACCAATCACAGAAAGGTCTATTCAATAAGTATTTGAACGTGTACGTGATGCAGCAGGAATTCGAAAATCGGCGGCCGGCGGCCGTTCACACGCTTCGTCATTCCTTCGCGACGCATTTGCTTGAAGGTGGAACCGATTTACATTATCTTCAAGAACTTTTTGGTCATGAAAATATCAAAACTGCCAGTGTGAAAGACACTCGCCGCATCATGAGTCCACTAGATAGAATCTTCCCCACTAGGGATAATAAACAAGGCACAGATCACTCTCGATAAGGAGTTTAAAACGACATATGTCGCGGATTTTACGTTATCCGAAAGAACCGAAATAACAAATTGAAAGTAACTTCGACGAAGTCAGATTGCTGAGGTGAATTAATGAAGCGATTTACAGTAAAAACAAACGGAGTATTAAAGACGTTATTTACTGTGGTGGAATTAAAAAATAATGATTTGAACATTCAATTGCCGGGACAGAAAAAGGTTAGATTACCTAAGGATTCATTTCGAGAACTGATAAATACAGAAAATCCCGAAATGTATCAACAATACAGGGACCAACATATTTCCAATCATAATAGCCCACAAAGTTCAGAAACAAATACGATAAAAAGAACAATCGAATTAACAGGAACAGAGAAACTGCCTTAATACAATATTACTCCAGGGATAAAGCGGGATAATCTATTTGTTCCAGTAATATTTAGAGTGTATGGGGACTTCGCTGATAATGCTTACACATATATCCCCAAGAATAAGTACGCTCATATTGAACTTCCATTTGAATTCAATCCCTCGTCGGATCAATTGAGATTCATGCTGGTTGTAAGTAGCAGTGAAAGAAAATTTCATTTCGATGTCGAACATCCAAGTAATGTCTATAGTGAAAGGTTTAATAATTTCTATATAACAGTTATTTATTCAATATTTAATAGACCTTCTAAACAGCATTCAATAAATATGTATTTAACTACTAAGAAAGAACAAGTCAATCCACGATGGTGGGAGATATATAATTTATACACACAGTTGAATTCATATTACATAGACCATTATTTTAATCAAGTAGAGGATAGTAAGAACATTTTGTGAGTTATTCAAAGATGCCGGTTCCTTCGGATAACACCGTGTTCCCACTGCGGCTCCTACGGAGCCTTGGTCTGCAAGAGGGATTTCGAAGAAGTCGGGTTTTAAGTCGGTGAGGCGTCGGGAACATAACAACGTTATATGAAATCAGCCAAGAACTAGTATATGAAAGCATTTCGGAAAGGGGGAAAGAAAAATCTTAAAAATCTATTTAGCAATAAAGAATCGGTTTTATAGGATGTTTCCTTCCTTTAAGGATCGGATCAGAATTACTAGTTCATTAATGTCTTTACTCCCAGTCATCATCGTGTTAAGTCTAGGTGGGCCATTGGAATATCGAGACTATATAGTAATAACGATATGCATGATATTTATATTAGCGTCAGTATTAAGTGCTCTATTGGATAGATTAAGAGACTATGTATTAAAAAAGCTAGAAACAAGAAAGACAAATAAAGAATATAAGAACGAATTTAAAGATTTGTAAAAATTATGAAATGAATTAATAATACCAAGGGAATCATTGAAGGATTCGCTAGTAATTCAAAGAAGTGGCTGACTTCATATAACACCGTATTCACGCTGCGGGCCTGGCGAGCCCTTGGTCTGCCCGCAGATATTTCGGGGAAGAGGAGTCGGCAGACAACCCTGCACCGACTAAGCGCATCGCGCCCGGCCTAACGGCCTTAAGTCGGTGAGGTTTCGTGAATACAAGAACGTTATACGCAATTATTGACCAAAAAAATTTAAATAAAATCAGGGGGTATTTCAATGGAGAAAAGAGACCACCACTATATTCCTCAGTTTTATTTAAGATATTTTACAGATCCTAATGTACCAGCAAAATATAAACCATATCTTTGGGTTATTGATCTAAAAGAGAAAACTTTGAAAAAGAAAGCACCTAATAACATAGGTTATATTAAAGGATTCAACGATATAAAAAATGTAAATGGAGATTTAAAGACAATTGTTGAAGATGAAATTGGGGCAAATAATTAATAAAACAAAGTTAAAGGTGATGATTAAGCTATGGAGTATCATCATTCAAGAATAAAAACAATAAATACTAAAGGAATAGTGTATATCGATCATAGCAATTTGGAGAAGTTTATAGATTTTAATGAATGCAGGAAAAACTGGATTACTTATATTAATAACTCAGAAGAATATACGATAAATGATTTAAATGAGAATAATACAGTCTGTGTAGCATGGAGAGATGCATTTAATAATACACCATATATAGAGTTTTTTATCGAATCCAAGATCAGATTTATATATCCTTACAAGAGAACATTTATTGAATGGGTAAGAAATTTACATTCAACTAAAGGATACAAACATTTTAGGAAAACATGTATAGAGATAGAGAATAATGGATGGTCGACGTACGATTTAGGATAACTAACTTTGAAAGTTTTTCGAAGAAGGCCCTAACATCACTTAACACCGTATTCACGCTACGGGCCCACGGCCCTTGGTCTGCCCGAGGCATTTCGAAGAAGAGGAATCGGGCAGACAACCCTGCACTGGTTAAGTCCGTCGGACCCGGCGTAACGCGCCTTAAGCCAGTGAGGGTTCGTGAATGCAACAACGTTAGCTGAAACATCCATAAAGTAATATATAAACCATTTACCAAAATTATCATAACTCAAGAAGGTGACTAACTTGAAGTATTTCGAAGAAGCTAAATTTTTGTGGAAAACCTATGTCCCAAAACAAGGACAGTCAGAAACGGTTCAAGGTGAATTGATTCGGGCAGTTGAGAAGTTAAGAGACGAATCACAAAGGAACGGAAATGGAAATTGGGATGAGTGTTTTGGGATGTTCTGCGATTATATTTATAATGTATTGTTTAATTCTGGAATTTTCACTGAAGCAATTAAACAAAAAATTGTTAATGACATTAACAGAATAAGAGACTACGAAAACCCTTATTTAGAAGATGATTTATATGATCGATTAACGGATCGTATAATCGAATGGTACTTTCAAAACCGAGAACCTATTCAAAAACTATATGACCCAAAACAGTATAGGTAAAGATTTTTTGAAGGTGATTCTTAGAAGATGGATGCATCAGCTAACACCGTGTTCCCGTTGCGGGGCATTCGCCCCTTGGTCTGCCTGAGGGATTTCGAGGAAGAGGAATCAGGCAGACAACCCTGCACCACCTAACCGTGAGGGTTCGTGAATACAACAACGTTAACTGAAATCTCCGAGTTCTGAACCTTAAATCATCAACTACTTTTTTCAGACTAATATTTCATTTCTATGGAGATGATTTTTTTGAATCTATTTATAGTCAGACATGGTCAGACAGAATGGAATTATGAGAACCGAGTTTGTGGAATAACTGAGGTCCCGTTAACGAATAGAGGCATAGAACAAGCAAAGGAACTATCAAAAATTATAATCGGAAAGAAAATAGATATCATAATATCTTCACCGCTGAGTAGAGCAATAAAAACAGCAGAAATAATTTCAAATGTCATTGGTAAAGATCTAATCATTGATAACAGACTAATCGAGCAGAACTATGGGGTTTTTGAAGGTGTTTTCCGTGACAATGAACACTTTAAAGAAGCTAAAAAACATTTTCCAAGCAAGCTTTCAGGTGGTGAATCACTTTTACAAGTAGTACATAGAATTTTTAATTTACTTGAAGAAATCAAAGGGAAATACAGGAATCAGAATGTCTTAATTGTAACCCATGGTGGCGTCTGTAGAGTCATTAATGCTTACTTTAATGACCAATTAAACGAAGAGTTTTATAAATTTCATTTAGGGAATTGTGAATTGAGAGAGTATCATTTTAATGATTAATAATTAGGGGGTTGAATGTATTTCAGGAAGTCGGAGAAATCAGTTAATACCGTATTCACGCTGCGGGCCTTTCGGCCTTTGGTCGCCAAGAGGCATTTCGAGGAAGATGATTCAGGCGACAACCCTGGACTGGTTAAGTCCGTCGGACCCGGCGCTATGCGCCTTAAGCCAGTGAGGGTTCGTGAATACAACAACGTTATATGAAAGGGCGAAGCGAAAATAAAATATAACCCATTACTGTGGGCATTTTCGTGGTTATCGAATTTAGAAATATGTTATAATTATCGTTGAGGTGATAAGTATGATGAATAAAGACGAAGTAAAACAAATAATTGATAATTTACCTGATGACTGCACAATTGAAGACATTCAATATACATTATATGTTAGAAAGAAAATTCAACGAGGACTTGATGATTTAGAAAAAGGCAAGTTTCTAACTCATGAAGAAATGGAGAAAAGAATGTCAAAATGGCTAAATCAGTAGTTTGGACAGAAACAGCAAGTAATGATTTAGAACGTGCTGTCGAATATATACATGAAGACTCTCCTGGATACGCTCTTTCATTCTTATATGATGCAATGGAAAGAGCTAAATCATTGAATTTATTCCCACTTAGAGGAAGAGTTGTACCAGAAATAAACGATCTAGAAGTAAGGGAAATATTTGTACACAGATATAGACTTATTTATAGAATTGAAGAAGATCATATAGTGATTTTAACTTTTATACACGGAGCAATGGACTGGAAGGGCCAAGGAATATCCCACATTTAATGTGGGTTTTATTTTTATAGTTCAATCCAAAATATAGAAACAGAAGGAAAAACTATAAATAATTTTTGTGAGTAACTCAGTGCCCCATCACCTAACACCGTGTTCCCGCGGCGGATCGCAAGCAGTCCTTGGTCTGCAAGAGGAATTTCGAGGAAGCGGATTCAGCAGACAACTCCTGCGAGGCTAAGTCTGCGAACCAGTCGCTACGCTCCTTTAAGCCTCTCGGGCTCGTGAATACAACAACATTTGATGAAACCAATGCAAAAACTACAGTAAGGAGTAGAGACATCAATGATTGAACCGACTATTCAGACGGTTAATAAGCTATTTCAATATCATCATATTAACGATGAAATTATAAGTTATCAAAGATTGTCCGGTACAACTACTGGATTTGTTTTAAGATTGGAATCAAAACATGGAGTGAAATACATTTTGAAATTTGATACTCCAAACCTGGTTCAGTTAGTTGAACAAATGCTTAATACATATAAGAGCTCAATATTATTACCCAAAGTCCTAATTACGGCCGAAGACAGTACATATTTTGCTTATACATTCATTGATGGAACAACTCAATTCAATCGTGGTCCAAAGAAAAATTGGATGAAAATCCTAGTCAAAGATTTAATCAACAAATACATAGAATATAAAGATACGAGCATTTGGGGGAGAATAGAATACCCACAAGAGACGTGGAAGGAATTTAATGAAATTAGTATTGAAGAAGCTAGGATTAATCTGAGAGGCGTATTATCAATAGAAGATTACAATTACGTTAAATTAAAAGCTAATAAATTATTTAATAATTATTCAGAGCAAGGAAAGAAATATTTGTTGCATGGTGATACAGGAGTTCATAATTTTGTCTACAATGACTCAACATTAATCGGTGTAATTGATCCATCACCTATGGTAGGACCAATCATTTACGATTTTCTCTATGCGTTTTGTTCATCACCTGATGATATAGATACTGTAACCTTATTTGCCGCTTCTGACTTACTTGAACAAGGATATGTTGAAAAATCAAGATTGATTGAGGAAGTTCTGATACATCTTTATTGCAGAGTTGGTCTTAGTGTAAGGCATCATCCGAATGATTTGGCTGAATACATACAGGCATGGGGACATTGGAAACAATTGTGTAAGCAGCTCGATGAGGGCATTGGCATCATCTAACACCAGTATTCACGCTGCAGTCGCTACGCTCCCTTGGTCTGCCTGAGGAATTTCGGAGGAGCGTTTTCAGGCAGACAAGCTCTGCGAACCTAACCGCGTTGCGACCGGGACTACGTCCCTTAAGTTCTCGGCTTCGTGAATACAAGAACGCTAGATGAAATCACAGCAAAGGACTGAAATAATGAATGCGAGTAAATTCATTGAAGCATATGCTACTGACAGTGTAGAGTATATATCTTTCAAGTGGAATGGTAAACACGCGGATGAATTGATTGATGAGAATCTGCACTTCAGACGAGAGATTATTAAATACATAGAATCAATTAATTATCAGAATATACACGGGAATTTACTTAGAGATCTATTAGTAGCAGAATCTCAGTATGCCAAAGAAGCTTGGGGGATTTATCGTCATTATAATTTATTAGTTGAGAATCTAGTAAGGCAAACAGGAACTATTTACTTAGACGATTTATTAGAAGCTGCTTCATTAAGTTTCGATACATATTGTTCAACATTAGCAGCTGACTTAACTGGTATAGACATTGATAAAATTATTATTGAAATTAAGAGCAGAAGAACAAAAATACATGATGAGAATATCCTTAAGATGTATGATTTGGGAATTGATATATTTACAAGCTTCAAAGCCAAGCAGAATAACCTCGATAACTATATGCGAGGAGAATTAAACACATCTAAATCCACTATATTTAAGAAGCTCTTAAGAATTATTAAGAAAAATTTTGGGAGTTAAACTGTGGGGCTGTGACATCATCTAACACCGTATTCACGCTGCGGGGCTACGGCCCTTGGTCTGCCCGAGGTATTTCAAAGAAGAGGATTCAGGCAGACAACCCTGCGAGGCTAAGTCCGCAAACGGACCCGGCGCTATGCGATTTAATCCTTTCGGGTTCGTGAATACAAGAACGTTAGATGAAATCATCGCAATATATTCAAACATTAAAAATCAATTCAGTTAGTGAATGTCAAGGAGGGATATAAAATAAAAACCAAGATACTAAAGTACATTGTTTATGGTCCTATAATTGCCTTTTTCATTTTTATGTTAATTACAACTCAAATAAACAAAAACGATGCAAATAGTCAAAGAACCTTATACATATTTGATAACAATAAATTACCTGAAGAAACGATGAAGAATATTAAAGCAGATATATTTTCTTATAATCCGCATCTTGATAAATATAAAATATCAATGCACCCCACTTATATCTTAGTAAAGACAAAAAGTGATGAAGTACTACTAATTACAAACAATATTAATGATTTACAGACATATAGTGACAACTAAAGAATTTGTGTGGTATTCAATGAAGGCGATGACATCATCTAACACCGTATTCACGCTGCGGGGCTGCTAGATTGATTTCGAGGAAGCGGAATCAGGTAGACAACTCCCGCGAGGCTAAGTCTTCGACCCAGTCGCTATGCTCCTTTAAGCCTCTCGGGTTCGTGAATACAACAACGTTAGATGAAACCAGCGAACCCAAATTTGAATACCAAAAACAAATTCAAATTACATAGTTAGGAGTAGTTTTGTGTGTCAGATAATGCAAAATTATTTCATGAAAAACAATATTTTCCTACGTGGATATGGATCATCATTATTATTCCGACTCTTTTATTTTGGGGAGTTGCCTATGTGCAACTGGTATTAGATAAGAGAGTTGGAACTCATCCGATGCCCGATATAGGACTAATTATAATGACTTTACTATTTGGGTTTCTAATTCCGATGCTATTCCTCGTTATGCGTGGTGAAAATGGGGATTTATATTAGAAGGTAATAGTGGGATTGAGATTTCTTTAAATAATGGTAAATCATTTGTTATTAGTAGTAAGAATTCAAAAGAATTGTATAAGACATTAGAAGTTAATTTAAAGGCATTTGAAAGTTAATTCTAAGAAGCGCTGGCATATCTGACACCGTTTTCCCGCTGCGGGGCTTACGCCCCTTGGTCTGCCAGTCATAGCTAGCAACTGCAGCCAGATGAAGCCGCTGACGGAGGGTCGGCGATGAAGGAACGTGTTTAATGCCAAGGGCTTTAGTGAAAAATTTATCTTCGCGAAAAGCTCGATGTGATCGAAATCGCTTTTACCCTGACACAACAGACCCAGGTAAGCGTGTAGAACCTCGGGATGTGTGACCGTTGGATTATGAACGCGAGGCAATTTATTTTTTATGAGACGGTTGGCTGTCCGCGTATATGAAAGAAGCAAGTCGATGAGTGCTAGAGCAGAATGTGCGATCAGTGTTTCCATCACTTGGTCCATATTGAATAGAACATGTTTCATCATTGCAACTCCGGGGTGAAGTTGAGAAAAACGAAGAGTTCCTCTCTTTTCTCCATTTTAAGCCGCCGGACGTTCATATTCTATTGTTTTCATTTGTTCGGTTTCACAGATTCAGGAGAAAGTTATTCAGGAAGTTAATGTTAAAAAATATTTAACTTTGGTATATAATAAGAAGTAAAACCAATGGGGGTGAAGGTAGTGAGTCTGGAGGAGAAATTGATACAGGACTTTTTAACCTTACCAGAAGAAAAGAAACTTGAAGTTGTTGATTTTGTTGAGTTTTTAAAGACAAAATATCAGAATCATCTAGAAAACTTGATGGACGAAATTATTAGTGAGAACCGTGAAGCTCTTGAGGAGTTGGCGAAATAATGAAGACCCTTGAAGTTTCTCAAATCATTGCATTTCATAAAAAGATCGTAAAGGCTACTGGCGGATCTGATGGAATTAGAGATCTGGGATTGATTGAAAGTGCTCTTAATAAAGCATTTGCAACATTTGATGGTCATGATTTATATGAAGGAATTTTAAAGAAAATATCTGTATTATCCTTTTCAATAATTAAGAACCATGGATTTATAGATGGAAACAAGCGTGTAGGCGTTGCGACAATGTTGCTGTTGTTGAGATTGAATGGGATAACAATAAAGTATAGTCAAGAAGACTTGATTGAGATAGGGTTAAAGACTGCAGAAGGTATTTATAAAGAAGAAGATATAGAGCAATGGATATTGAGACATCAGGTTTAAGAGAACTTGATGTTTTAATTATTTTTAGGGCTTTTTTTGGGAAACTCGGGCAAGATGTTCTCCAGAGGTAACATTGCCAGGATGAACTTGTTCTATTTATTTGCTGCTTTGGCTCGTGCTTCTTCACGATACAACATCCAACCTACAACAAGTCCATATACCGCAGTAACCATATGAATCCAAGAAGGTGTTTTATCTGCTGCATTCGTTAATACCAACATGGCATCTACTATAGGCATTAAGATAGAAGTTAACATAGCAACAAGCAATGCTTTTCTCATACGAAGTACCATCAAGACTAGCAGGAAGATACCAATAAACAGATCACGATCTGCTTTTATATAAACAAGATATCTATCAGCAGTGTCATGAAGCGGGATACCAAAATCTCGGATCGCAGCTTCTGGCTGGATAAAACCTCTTACTCCTAAAAACAACATCAACAGCGTAACAACACCCACTAACCAAAATGTTACTGACTTCGGTCCCCAATAAGATTTACTCATTTGTCTGTCTCCTTTTTTCGTTTTATTTGATTGACTTTATTGTATCCCGGTAATAATCTGCTGTTAAGAACGCACTTTAAAGTACGGGACTTACTTAAAAGTAAGGGAGTGATTTATCAATGATTCATCAGCGCGAATGTCCAATCGAGGCAGTCATTCATGTTTTAGGCGGCAAATGGAAGCCGGTTATTTTATGGCATTTGATGGAATCAACCAAGCGATTTAACGATCTGGAAAAGTTAATACCTGATGTCTCCCAAAAAATGCTTACACAACATCTTCGAGACTTGGAACAAGAAGGCGTGATCGAAAGAACGGTATACCCCACCGTCCCTCCAAAAGTAGAATATTCACTTAGTGAATATGGCAAAACATTAATCCCTGTAGCAGAAGTGATGTGTGCATGGGGAGAAAATCATAATGAGCGGAAACGAGATGAACCAGCGTCTTAAAGCTGGTTTTTTTCTACGCTTGAATGTTTAAATCCTTTACAGAACTAAAGCGATTGGGATACCCTTTCTAACTGCCAGAAAGCATATGCAGTCAGGTATGTCTGACGAGCTCGCAGAGCGGAGAGATTCCACACACATCGTGTGGTACGGGCATTTGACAGGATGGACGTGGAAGATCCGGAAGTGCGACAGTGGTTCAGAGTATTGAAATACCGCCTCGATCTGCGAAAGATAGTCTTTTTGCACGGGTGAGCGGAACGTAGATGCGTTATGCGGCGGTATTTTCGGTTGTAGAGACATTTCGCGGAACTACCGTACCTTATGAGCAGGAAATGCTGGGCTCTAGGCATATTTTCTCTTGTTTAACGCACCCTAGTTCCGCTTCAGGGGGAGAAAAGGGACGTTATCGTTGAATAAGGCATCGTAGTTCCGCCGATATTGCTGTGCATGGGGAATTGGCGGTCCGTCAGTACCTCCTCGGGCGCGCGTTGCGTCGCCGCCGCATGGCGGCTGTCTCACGTTTTCATGTGAAGCTTGCGGAGGCGAAATGTACCCGGAATCTTAAAGGGACATTCATGGGAATACCAAATCGAGGATCGGCCAGGAAAAAGAGGAGTGGAAGGCAGCCCAAAGTAGAACAGAAACGGTCAGAACCCCAGTCTTAAGTCCACTCCCCATGCGCGAACGTATGGTTTATACCAAGGACGCCGCGAGGCGTTTTTCTTTCTGCTCTTCTTTCGCGACTTTGATGAAAAGTCAGAGATATTCTTGTTCATCCAATAATTCTGCCCCTTTACAATTAACCCATATCCCCTTAACACCTTATCAATAAAAAAAAGGTATACTGACTATGCCGCAGGTCTCAGGGGGAGCCGATGAGAAATGAGCTATTTATTAATCCTACAGGCAAAACTATGCAATTTTATGAAAATTTTGATACAATATGTATCAGTAATTCAGAAAATCCAAAATAGGAGATAGGATGAGAGCATGAATACGAAGTCGCCTTTTGTCAAACTGGCAGCATTAGCATTTTCAATATCGCTTTCGATAAGTCCTCTATCGACGGCATTTGCCGAGGGGGAAAGCTCAGTCAGTCTAGGAAAGGTGGCCATTTCGGAACAAAGTTATTTCGAAGTGAAAGAGGCTCACCTGACATCTTCGCAGAACAGCAAGTTGGCCGTTATCGATGTTACGATTCATAACGGCGGGAGCACGGATTTAAAAGTGATCGATTACTGGGTTCGTTTGAAAAACAAATCAGGCAGCAAATTCACGGTTCGTTCGCTTCCTTCCGATGGTGCGAAGAGTCTGGTTGCGCCAGGAACAAATGTAAAAATGACCTATTATGCCACTGTGGATGAAAATACGGTGTTGGATGATCTGATTGTCGAGTTCATGAAATGGGATGTGGATCGCCCGCTATTTGAAAAAGCGCTAGGCCAGGTCGTAATCCCCGATACTTATACGGATGTGACTCCGCCAGCCGGAAGTTCTTTCGTCCAAGCTGGTGACTCCCAGATAAAAGTTTCAATCAAGAAATTCGTAGCCAATAAAAATGAAAAATACCATGTGCCGACCGTTTATTTAACGCTTGAAAATGTTGGCGAACAAGCGGTTCATGTGCCGGCTTACTTGTTCTTTATCCGCACGCCGGGCGGCCTGTTGTTTCCGCTGGAGGCCAAAGGACTCAAGGATTTGTCGATTAAGCCGAAGGAAAACAAAGAGATACAGGTGTCCGGAACCATCCCTGTGGCCGTTTCTTCGGGCCAGTGGGAGCTGCTCCTGCAAGAAAGCGCTGCTGATTTGAAAATCAATCTGCCTGTAGCTGACTTTCAGCTGCCTGCCCCGGCTGAGAATCAAGAGGGCTCTATTGGCATCGCGTATGCGTTTACGAGCAAAGCCGGCGTCTACGCCACAGAACTGAATGCGATGTACAGGCTTCCGTGGGAAGATCAGGATCTGATCAGCGCCGATCTAACTTTGCACAATACAGGTTCAGATACGCAAAAAATACCGGATTTGACCGGATACTTCCTCCTTGACGATGCGGTAAAAATCCAAGCCAACGTGGTGCAAACGGAGAATGCAGTCGGGATTGCATCCGATTCCTCCTTGAATTTGCAGGTGGTGGGGAACATTCCTTATACGTCGAAGTTTAAGCGAATCAAGCTGGTGCTGCAGGAGAAGGAGAGCGATACGATAACGACGGATCTGGTCGAGTTTGCCGGACAGGCTGAGATGCAGGCGATTCCTTTCCACAACCTGGACGAGCCCTTCATCCTCTCTGATGAGGGAAGAAAAACGAACATCAAAATCCGCAGCCTTAAACGTTATACGAATCCAACAAGCTCCCTTGTGATCGCTCAGGTGGAAGCGACGAATCTCGAGAAAAGATACACAGAACCGTCCAGGCTGGTCGCGCATTTCAGAGCTTCTGACGGAACCGTGCTCCCGGGATCTGTTGCCAATGTCACGAACAAAATAAGTCCGAACGGTACGGCGCTGCTGAACATATCCGCCTCGCTGCCGAAGGGGTTCTCGACCGAGAATATGCATCTCATCATCGGTGAAGCGGTGAAGGAAGGCAAGTTAACCAGAGGTGACGAGAAGGCCGATGGATATGTGAAACCCGAAGCGTTCAAGGTGCCAGAGGCGAACAACGGAGTCGCTGACTCTTTGACGAAAGTGGATCTTTACCCATATAAGGTCACGCTGAATCATTTTGGCACGGCGATTGAAAACAACACATTTACCTTTAAATTCAATTATGAAATTACGCGCGAGGGTTACTTGGAAACGAATGTGGATGGGCACAAGCTTGTGTTGGCTTTTGAGGATGCCGCCGGTGAAAAATCGTTTGAGAAATCGTTCGAGCTGAAAGATTTCGACCCGGTTGACGGGGAAAAGATTGAAGAGTCAGGAACGAAGCTGAAGCTCGGCAAGCATGAAAATTTTAAAATCCAGCTCACGGATGCGGATATGATTTTTAAAACCTCATTTTTAAAGCAGTATAAGTTAAGTCTATACGAAGAATTTCAAGGGCAAAGAAGGTTGCTGGCAACTCAGAAGGCCGACTGGTTTGTTACTTCAGATTAATTAGATTGGAGAGATAGCGTTGTGTTGAAGAAAGTAGTATGGGGTGTATCGATTTTACTTTTAGTGGTTGTCGTACTTGTAATAACCGGGCTGTTTTCATCTAAAGCGACTACGGGTGGGGCGGTACAAGTTGCGAAAGCGAAAGAAGGCAGCATCACGAAGGAAGTTTTCGCGAGCGGCAAGATCGAGCCTAAGGTGACTAAAGAGTATTTTATTTCAACAGGCGGCGTTATTGATAAAATCAATGTTAAAAAAGGCGATCTCGTCCAAAAGGGGCAGGAACTGCTGACCTTGTCCACTTCGGATCTGGAAACGAAACTGAAGCAAGAGCAGCTGCAGCTGCAATTAAATATGGCGGAGAAGGAAAAGTTCCAGAATGATCAAAGCAAAACGAGAAAGCAAACATTGGAAACTGTGAAAAAGGAAGTAAGCGAGACCGGCGTATCAGCAAGTTTGGAGTCGTATGACGACAATCATGGAGCGGATTTGAAATTGTATGACTTAAAAATCCAGGACGCGCAATCGTCGATTGACGATATTCAGAGAAAACTCACGAAAAATCAAATGCTTGCCGATATCGACGGCATGGTCACCGGCGTGTCGGTCAAGGAAGGCCAAGAGACGACGCAAGGTACGTCTGCGTTCTCGGTCACGAACTTGTCCCAGCTGCAGATCAAGGCCAATCTGGTGGAGAATGATGCCAATTTGGCTAAAGTCGGGATGGCAGTCAAGGTAACGGGCGAAGCCTTCCAGAACACCTATAAAGGGAAAATTTCATCCATTTCGCCTATAGCCGTCACTTCCGAGCTGAACGCCAAGGAATCCGTCGTTGAATGTATCATCGACCTTGAACAGCCGGATGCGGAGCTGCGCCCAGGGTATAAGGCGACCGTCCAGCTCACGGTGGAGAACAGCGCTCATCTGATCGTGCCGCTTACCGCCGTAAAGCGTGACGGGCAGCAAGCTTATGTTTTTAAAGTGGTCGAGGGTAAGGCTGTTCGCACTACGATCAAGCTAGGGGAGGAAAACGACGAATTTATTGAAGTGCTTGAAGGACTGCAAGCAGATGAAGCGATCATTGAAGGACCGTCAGCGGATGTGAAGGACGGTGTGCAGGTGACGGTAAAATGATTGAATTGGAGGGAATTCATAAGATATACCGCAATGGAGCCGTAGAAGTCCAAGCGCTTAAGCCCACCAATCTGATTATCGAAAAAGGGGATTATGTCGCTATCATCGGGCCTTCCGGCTCCGGTAAATCGACGTTGATGAACATTCTCGGGTGTTTGGATATTCCGAGCGGGGGCACGTATACCTTGGACCAGCAAGAGGTCCAATCGTTATCAGAGAAAGAATTGGCGAGAGTGCGCAATAAGAAAATCGGTTTCGTTTTCCAGAACTTTAATTTGCTCGCCCGGCAATCGGTTCAGAAAAATGTAGAGCTTCCCATGGTATATGGCGGGATTCCATCTACCATACAGGCGGAGCGGGCACGCAGCCTGCTTGAGAAGGTGGGCTTGAAAGGGCGGGTGCATCACCGTCCCAGCGAACTGTCGGGAGGGCAGAAACAGCGCGTCGCAATTGCCAGAGCGTTGACTATGAACCCGTCTATTCTGCTCGCCGACGAACCAACCGGGAATTTGGACCAGAAATCTTCCCATGAAATTATGGCGTTATTCACACAGCTGAATGAGGAAGGATCGACGGTCATCGTGATTACGCATGAGATGGATATCGCCGAGCATGCCAAACGCATTCTCCGATTCGGAGACGGGGAAATTATCGAAGATCGGCGCAAGGGAAGTGAGCTGCGATGAGTGTATGGAAAAATCTGCTCATTTGCCTGGAGAGCTTGCGTGTGAACAAGCTTCGCTCGATGCTGACGATGATCGGCATTGTCGTGGGCGTGGCCTCAGTCGTACTAGTCGTCTCCATCGGGCAAATCGGCAAAGGCTCCGTCATTTCGGAGCTGGCCAAGTATTCCCCTGGCGTATTCTTTGTCTCGCCTTCATCGAACGTGACCAAAGCGGATAAAATCAAGCTCACAACGGAGGACTTGAAGCAAGTGCGCTCGATGGAGGGGATTCAAGCCGCTTCCGGCTCGATGAGCATGACAATGGTGTCCAAGACAGGCGAAACGACGACTAATTTTATGATGACAGGCGCTTATTCAGATCTCAAAAATTTTTATAATTTAAAAATGGAATCAGGACGGTTCTTCACGCAAGGCGAACAAAAGTCGCGCCAAAAGGTTATCGTCGTGGAATCCAATTATGCGCAAAGCGAGTTCGGTTCTTCGGATCAGGCGATTAACCGCAAGGTTACGCTGGATGACAAGAAATATGAAATTATTGGCGTATTCAAGTCGGATAAGTCGCTATTATCCGGCCTCGGCGGCAAAAATGTTGCCGCTTATATGCCGTATGACAGCTTGCCTTTGCTCAAAGAGAGCAGCAATAATGAGCTGGATACGCTCATGGTCATCGCGGACACTGCCAATCCCCAGCTCAGAGATAAGGCGGGCATGGCGGTTACGAAGCATTTGGCAAAAACGCATTATGTGGACAGCAGTGATTACGCCATTCAAAAGGTAGAGGATTTCCAGCAAAGCCTGAATTCGATATTTAGCATTCTGCAAACCATTATAGGTTCCATTGCCGGCATTTCCCTGATTGTCGGCGGAGTGGGCGTTATGAATATTATGCTCGTGTCAGTCACGGAGCGTACGAGGGAGATCGGTATCCGCAAAGCGATTGGAGCGACGCCAGGGCTGATTTTGCAGCAGTTTATTATGGAAGCGATCATTCTTTGCTTTATTGGCGGGGGGATCGGCGTATTGATCGGCGTGCTGGGTTCATTTGTTTTCGCAATCATCACGAAGTGGCAGTTCATGATATCGGGCTGGACGATTGTGGTCGCCTTCGGCTTCTCCGCTGCCGTCGGACTGTTCTTCGGTTGGTACCCAGCTAAGAAAGCGGCCAATATGCAGCCTATTGAATCCCTGAGATACGAATAATAGAGGAGATGAATAATTTCCCACTTTTTTCCGAATCCTTATTATAGAAACCATTTGGAATGAATGGAATGATGATAAGTGAAACGGAGGGCTCATGCGTTTATTCGAGACTTTACTGCTGGTATGCGTGCTTATTTTGTGGATCGGGAATACGTGGGTTAAACGGAGAAGATTCGGCTTCCTGATCTCTATTGCTTGTATAGGAGCTGCCCTGCTGCATGTGATTGTTGAAGGATATCGCTGGCAAATGATTCCGCTCTATGCGTTGACGTTAGGCTATTTACTGGTAAAAAACCGAAAGCGCCGAATATGGGCAAGCGTTTTGTTTCTGTTCCTTTGGGCCCTTTCGGCGGCTTTGCCCCTGCTGCTCCCCGTTTTTACTCTGGATTCGCCAACCGGTCCGTATCCGGTAGGCACGATGACCTACGATTGGACTGATGCGTCAAGGGACGAGAAGCTGACAGCCGCTCCCGACGATCGGCGGGAACTGCTCGTTCAACTCTGGTACCCGGCTCAGCTTGATGAGGGTGCCAAGAAAGCCCTATACATGCCGGAATATCGTCAGATGGGGCAGGCCATGCATCAAGCCCATAACATTCCAGCGTTTATTTATGGCTATTTAGGCTATGTCAAGATGCAGGCATACGCATCCACCCGATTAGCCGCCGATCAAGCGCAATATCCGCTCCTTGTGTTCTCTCACGGCTTGCCTGGCACGCGATTTACAAGCACCATGCAAATGGAGGAATTGGCAAGCCACGGCTATTTGGTTTGTGCTATTCAGCATACGGGATATGCGTCAGCGACCGTGTTCTCCGATCAGCATGTGGTGCCCAAGACGAAAACGTTGCCTCCTGTGATCGACATTGACGCGTGGGATCAACTGATTCAAACCTGGGTGCAGGATGCGCAGTTCGTGTTGGATGAATTTGGAAAGTTGAACCAGAACGATCCCCAAGGATTGCTGACTGGCAAAATAAATATGGATCAAATTGGCATGCTCGGCCATTCCTTCGGAGGGGCGGCTACGGTTCAAACGCTTCATGCCGATAAACGGATGAAGGCCGGCGTGAATATGGATGGAACGCCTTTCGGCAAAGCGATCGCTGACGGGCTGCCTCAGCCCTTTATGTTGATGAAGGCAGGAGACGCAGGCGCCGGCAATGATGCGGAGCCAACGGATCAACAATTGGCCAAAATCGGTGTCAGCAGACAAGCTTTCGACAAGTATAAAACAGAGATTCCGGCTCGCACCCGCAGCTTGTTCGGAAACGGCGGGTATACGGTGACGTTTCAAGGGATCAAACATATGAGCTTTACTGATTATTATGCCTGGTCCCCGGCCCTGAGATGGATGGACGGCCTTCATGTATCCCCGAAAGCGACGAGAAGCAAGATCAATAGCTATGTGCTTGCTTTTTTTGACAAGTATTTGAAGCAGTTGCCTGCACCCTTGCTGGACAATGAGACGTCCCCATACCTAGATGTGATCGTGGAGAAGAAGTGACGCCAGCGCCCCCCTCGCAAAAGAAAAACGACTCCATTCGCCTTGTTGGCGAAAGAGCCGTTTTTTCCTTTAAAGAATTAGTGTCTATTCCCCTTCTCGTCGATGTAAATGGAGCGAAGCAGCGTTCTTTCGAAGGGTACGCCCTTCACGGTTTGCCCTTTGACGACGAATGAGGCTTGATAGACGCCTGTATCGTTTTCGTCAGAGAGTGTAACGTCGCTGTCCGAATCGATGGCTTGCAGTTTATGCAGTTGTTTGGAGTGTTTCTTGCCCGCATTGTTGCCCTCAGGCGTATAATCGACCTGATACTGGATGTTCAGTTTATCTGCTTTCAATCCGGCCTGATCGCGCTGAACGCGAATCTTCGTTTTCTCATGATTGGTGTTCAAATGAATCGATTTGTCCAAGTCCGAATCGTAGCGAACGGTCAATAGATAACCGCCGGCTTGGGCGCTTTGCGTGCGGAGCGTCCATTCTCCCTGCTTGGGATTGTTGACGACAGCGACGTGATGCCAGGCATTTTTGAAGACTTCCTCGTCCTGATATGATTTAACTTCAACTTTTGTTGGTTGCCCTGAAGGGGAAACAAGCTCGAAGGCATTCACTTTCTGATCCGATATCCAATCCAGCGTAATGCTTCGGACATCATTTTCTACAAGGAAGCTTTCGCTTGCCGATCCGTTGTGCTGACCGCCACGAATCAATACATTATTCACGTCAGCGTCCGCATCGTCACGCGGAGCCTTTTTAGAATCGGAATTCGCTGCGATTGTGACGAGATCATCCGAATTGGCAACTTTGTTCGAGGCAGTGCCTGTCGCTGTTAAATACGGTTTAAATAATGAGAACGTCTTGGAGCCTTGACGGATCGTATTATGATCCCAATTACCGATTTTAACCATTGTGCCTTTTGGCACGGAGGCGCTGCTCACCGTAACGACACCGTCGTTGCTTCCGTAGAGTGACAGGAACAGACCGCCTGTAAAGTACGTGCTGCTGGACGAATCAGCCCAACCGTTTCCTGCAAATGTATAGAACTTGTTGTAGGAGGTATTGGCATTTGAATCGGTGATGGAACGGAAATAGTTCATATACGAGGTTTGCATGGAATAAGTGCCGTCGTTTTTGTAACCGATCAGATCGGCGAGCCATCCGGCCCAGTTCGAGTACGCCAGATCGGCCAGCTGCGAACCGTGGTGGGGAGAGCTTAGTGTAACAACGTTCGTCACATAAGGGTAAGCATTGTAGTGCACAAGCGCAGCCTGTGTATCCACGCCACCTTTGCTGTGCGCGACGATCACGAGCTTTTTGTTAAATTGCTGGGAAATGGCAGCAATTTTCTGGGCGAGAAGCTGACCGTTGTCCCACATGTTTTTGGGCGTACCGCTGGAATCGTTCAGCTCAATGAAGGCGGTCTGGTAACCGTTGTTGTAAGCCGTTTGATACATGTCATTGGTGGCATACCAGGAACCGGCATTGCCGCCAAGCCCTTGCACGAATAAAATAACTGGCAGTTTGGGATCGAGATTGGCTGGCGTTGCGCCAGCCGCCCATGTGCCCGGCACTCCGGACAGGTTGGGATTAGCGACTGTTGCAGAAGCTGGAGCGACAACGAAGGTGATGGCTAACACGAAGGCTAGCAGGACTGCGGCAAACTTTTTTCTCATAACTCTCATTCCTTTCGATTTTTGAAATATATAATAAGATACAATTTGTATCGTATTATAGAGCAGAGTGCTGACACACATTAAGACATGCAGAATTGAAATTCGTCATAAATATAACATTTAAACCTTTTTTTGCATATTAATTCTTTGTTGAGAAAGCTGTGTTCATCGTATTTTAACAATTTGTTCATATAAAATAAATATTTTGAAAAATTAACATGCAACATAGTAATTTAATACTTTAGATAGCCCTGAAATATATAGCCAAAAAAACCTATTTCTGATACAATACGTATCGTGTAACGGATGGAACACTTGATCTAGTCGAATGATGGGGGGGAACTAAGAACCTATACGTCGGAAATCGATTTTCATAAGATCCGCCCAATTCATAAAAAGGATGAAAGAGGTAGTGAGATGACATCCAAACTTCACTCATGGTTCCTGCATGCAAATGTGAATTCCCATGCCAAACTTCGCTTGTTTTGCTTTCCGTACGCCGGAGGAGGAGCTTCGGTGTTTCGCGATTGGTCCCGTTATTTTCCAAAGGATATTGAGGTTTGCCCGGTTCAGTTACCTGGCAGAGAGAGCAGGGGGCTTGAATCTCCGATGACCTCCCTGTCGCAAATTGTTCAAGCGATTGTCGTCGAAATTCAGCCTCTTCTTCAAACCCCCTTTGTCTTTTTCGGCCACAGTATGGGTGCATTGATCGCCTATGAAACTGCACGCCAACTCAGCAGAATATATGGAAAGCCCCCGGAACAATTAATCGTTTCCGGCCGTTCCAGCGCGGGGCTTCCTTATACGAAAAAAAAGCTTCACGAGCTGCCTGACAACGAGTTCATCATGGAGCTGAGACGGATGAACGGCACGCCGGAGGCGGTGCTGCAGCATGACGAGCTTATGCAGCTGCTGCTGCCGAGGCTTAGGGCTGACTTTGAAGTTTGCGAAACCTATTCCTACATCCAGGATCAGCCGCTGCCTTGCCCGATATCCGCATTTGGCGGGAACTCCGATTACGATGTCACCGTGGCTTCACTGGCTTCCTGGAATGAGCACACGATGAGTGAATTTAATTTGCATATGTTCGAGGGCGATCATTTCTTTCTCCATGGTCAACAAGATAAAGTCATTCAGACAGTGATCGACAGCATTCATAAAATCCCTGCGGGCCCTGCTAAAAAGCAAGTCGTACAAACCGGCAACGTAATTTGGTTATAGAGAAATATACATGGTGGAGGGAATCGAATGTCGAACCAACCGACGTACCCGTTAACACATGCACAGAAAAGAATTTGGTACACGGAGAAATTTTATCCAAACACAAGCATTTCCAATTTGGGCGGCACGTTCAATTTGAGAGATGCACGCATCAATTGCGATCTCTTAAAGCAGTCGATCTATGATTTCGTAAGGCTGCAGGACACGATTCGCCTGCGAGTGCTTGACCAGCATAGCAGCGAACCGCGCCAATACACGGCTGAATTCGTTCCCTTCGACATTCCATTCTTTGATTTCAGCGATCGCCATGACGCCGATGAAGCCATACGGCAATGGTGCGAGCATAAGTTGGAGCAGCCATTCCAGCTTCATGATGCGAATTTGTTCGAATTCGCTATTTTCAAATTCAGCAGTGATGAGAGACGGGTTTTTATCAAAATTCACCATTTGATCTCGGATGGGATTTCGATGGTGCTCGCCGTTAACGAAATCATTGACAGATATATCGCTCTTGCAAATGATGGAACGATTTTGGATGAGAAATCAATAACGTATATAGACTATGTACGAAATGAGCCTGCTTATGAGGCTTCCGACCGCTATGCGAAAGATCAAAATTATTGGCATGAGGAATTTCACACCATTCCTGAATTTACGAGCTTGAAAACGTACGATTTGTATCGGGTCAGCACCGCATCAGCGAGAGAATCCGTTATTGTTCCGCAAGCCCTTCGCGAACAGATGGCAGCATTTTGCAAAGAACATAATGTCAGTGTGTTTACCTTGTTTGTTGCTGTGCTGTTCACATATCTGTATCGCGTCACCTCTCATGAGGATATCGTTCTGGGCACCAATTTTTCCAATCGGACGAATGCCAAAGAGAAAAATATGCTGGGTATGTTCGTCTCCACGACCCCCTTCCGTATGCAGGTGGAGCCTGAGCTGGATGTATTGTCTTTTATCCGAAAAGTCGGCAAAAAGCAAATGAACATATCCCGATACCAAAAATACCCTTATAACGTACTCGTTAATGAATTGAGGGAAAAGCACAACGATATCAGCAGGCTGTTCGGTATTTTTGTGGAATATCAGGTCATGGAATGGCAGAAAAAAGCGCATGTTGAATATGTGACAGAACCGTTGGGCAGCGGACATGAGGCTAATGATTTCATCTTGCATATTAAAGATCGTATGGACACAGACCAACTACAGTTGGATGTCGATTATCGTACAGGGTTATTCACAAGTGAAGAAATCTTTACCTTGATTTCACACATGCTTGAGCTTCTCAAGGATGTATTAAACAATCCCAATAAACCGCTGTGCGAGCTTGAGCTTTGCACAGAAGAGGAAAAAAATCGTCTGTTGAATCAATTGTCAGGCGTTGAAGCTGAATATCCAATGGGTACAACCATTCATGAGATATTTGAAGATCAAGCAGCTAGGGTGCCGGACCGCACGGCAGTTGCGTTTGGAAGCGAAGGCTATACGTACCGTGAACTGAATGAACGCGCCAACCGTTTGGCCAGAAAACTGCGTGATCACGGCGTGAAACCGGACGATCGCGTTGGTCTTATGGTGGATCGTTCTGCGGAAATGATCGTGGGCATGATCGCGATATTAAAAGCGGGAGGAGCCTATGTGCCGCTCGATCCGGATTATCCGGAAGAGCGCATTCAGTTTATGCTGGAGGACAGCGGAGCCCTAGTGCTGCTGACTGAAGAACAGTGGCTGGACAAAGTGCCTTTCTCAGGAACAGTTCTGGCCATTGGCGGGAACGATCAAGACTCAGGCGATGGTTCAAATTTGCCGGTCGTGAATCAGCCGTCCGATATGGCTTATATCATTTATACCTCGGGTACGACAGGTAAACCAAAAGGCGTTATGATCGAGCACCGCAACGTGGTTCGGCTGCTGCATAATGATAAACTGCAATTTGATTTTAGCGAAGACGATGTATGGACAGTATTTCATTCGTTTAGCTTTGATTTCTCGGTATGGGAAATGTACGGGGCACTTTTATACGGCGGCAAATGCGTGGTCGTTCCCAGAATGATAGCGCAAAATCCGAAGGAATTCACGCAATTGCTTCGAGATGAACAAGTAACTGTGCTGAACCAGACGCCTACAGCTTTCTATTCAGTCATTCATGAAGAGATGCAGCGGGAGGACGGCGGGGTTGCAATCCGCTACGTTATTTTTGGCGGCGAGGCGCTGAACCCGGTCATGCTGAAACCATGGCGGCACAAGTACCCGGCGACGAAGCTGATTAACATGTATGGTATTACCGAAACGACCGTGCATGTGACGTTTAAAGAAATCGGCGAGAAGGAAATCGAAACGAATGTAAGCAATATCGGAACGCCAATTCCGACGTTATCCTGTTATATTTTGGATTCGAACAGGCAACTGGTGCCGATGGGTGTTGTGGGTGAAATGTACGTCGGCGGAGCGGGCGTAGCCAGAGGTTATCTCAATCGCGACGAATTGACGAGCGAGCGTTTCATTATGAATCCGTATAAACCGAGTGAACGTTTGTACAAATCGGGCGATTTGGCGAAAATGCTGCCAAACGGCGAAATGGAGTATTTGGGCCGGATTGACAATCAGGTGAAAATCCGTGGACACCGCATCGAGCTTGGCGAGATCGAAACAAGCCTGCTTGGGCACCCGCTGATTCACGAGGTTACCGTGATCGCGCTTGATGATGCGCAGGGGCAAAAATATTTGTGCGCTTATCTCATCAGCGAGACTGAGTTGACGGTTGCTGATCTGCGCGGGCATCTGGCGCAAGAGCTGCCTTCATATATGGTGCCTTCTCATTATGTCCGTTTAGATCGTATGCCGATCACCGTTAACGGAAAAATTGACCGAAAGGCGCTACCCAAGCCGACAGGAATCGCTGTGACTGGCCGTGAGTATATGCCTCCAAGCACCGATACGGAGCATCAGCTTGTTCTCATTTGGCGGGACATCCTTGAGAATGATCGCATTGGCGTGCAGGACAATTTTTTTGAGCTGGGCGGCCATTCATTAAAGGCCATGCAGATCATTTCACGTATTCATCAGCTATGTTTTGTGGAGCTTCCGCTTCGCGTGTTGTTTGAGACGCCAACCATCCAAGCAATTGCACCCTATATCGACCAGGCTGCCAAAGAAACGTTCAATTCCATTGCACCTGCTGAGCATGGAGACTATTATTCCTTATCTTCATCCCAGAAACGACTGTACGTACTGAACCAGTTCGAAGGCTCAGGAACTACGTATAACATGCCTGGCGTGTTTACCATCGAAGGACCGCTTGATCCAACGCAACTGGAAGCTGCTTTCAATCAGCTCATTGCTCGTCATGACATGCTTCGTGCTTCATTTCATACAATCGATGGACACCCTGTGCAGAAAGTGCACGATCATATCGATTTTACCATTCAACAGATCCATCTGGAGTCGCAAGCCAGTACGGATGTTCTCCAAGTGCTCGCAACTACGTTTGTCCAGCCGTTTGATCTGGAGCGTGCTCCGCTCATTCGAATCGGGCTTGCAAAAATCGATGAAAATCGCCACCTTTTCTTGTTTGATATGCATCACATCATTTCCGATGCGTTGTCGATCGAAATCCTCATTGGCGAATTAGCGCAGCTATACCGTGGTTTAGAGCCATCATCTACGCCAGTGCCATACAAAGACTATGCGGTTTGGCAGAACGATTTTCTCCAATCGGGCGCGATGAAAAAGAAGGAAGCCTTCTGGCTTGGAGCGTTTGCAGAGGATATTCCAGTGCTCAACTTGCCTACTGATTATCCGCGTCCGTCGGTGCAGAACTTTGAAGGCGACAGCATTACGTTTGGTACGGGGCAACCATTAATGACACGGTTAAACCGGCTTGCTGCGGAGACGGGAACCACGACGTACATGCTGCTGCTTGCTGCCTACAACGTGCTGCTGGCTAAATACGCGAATCAAGAGGATATCGTAGTGGGTACGCCTGTGGCGGGCCGAACTCATCCTGATATTGAACATACGATCGGGATGTTCGTAGGTACGCTTGCTCTGCGAAACCGGCCGATACAGGATCTTAGCTTCCGCCATTTCCTGGAAGGAGTAAAACAGAACGCGCTGCAAGCTTTCGAGCATCAGGAATATCCGTTTGAGCTGTTGGTCGAAAAGCTGGATGTAGCGAGGGATATGAGCAGAAATCCTTTGTTCGATACGATGTTTAGCCTGCAAATGAAGGATTTGACGGTATTGGAGTTTGACGACGCCTTAACCTTCGTTCCCTTCACTTTGGATAACCGTATCGCCAAATTCGATCTTTCCCTGGAAGCAGTAGAGAAGGAACTGGAATTTGTTTTCCAGTTGGAGTACTGCACGAAGCTGTTTGCAAGGTCGACGGTGGAGCGTCTGGCTGGGCATTATATCGAAATTTTGAAGGGCGTTGTCGATTGCCCGGATATCGCGCTTGCTGATATAGCAATCGTTTCGGGGGATGAAAAACGGCTGCTGCTGGAAGGATTCAATGCGACGGAAAGAGCAAACCCGTCCCAAAAAACGTTCCCAGAGTTATTTGAAGAACAAGCGAAGAAAACGCCAAATCATATCGCCGTTGTTTGCGAGGATGAGAGGCTTACTTACAAGACGCTGAACAGCATGTCCAACCAGCTCGCGCGGAAACTCCGTTTGAAGGGCATTCAATCGGAGAGCGTTGTCGGGATTATGGTGGATCGTTCGATCGAGATGATCATTGGCGTTCTTGCTGTGTGGAAAGCGGGAGGCACCTACTTGCCTATCGATCCCGATTATCCGGATGAACGGATTCATTACATGCTTGAAGACAGCCGGGCGGAGCTGTTGATGACACAGCGCGCAATTGCGGGCCGGGTATCTTTTGATAAAGAAATCGTTTGTTTTGAGGAAAATGGCCTGTACTCTGAAGCTTCAACTAATTTGGGGATCCCGCAAAGCAGCGACCAGCTTGCCTATATCATCTATACGTCGGGTACGACAGGGCGCCCTAAAGGCGTCATGATCGAACATGGCAGTTACACGAACGTTGCTTTCGCCTGGAAAGATGCCTATAAGCTGGATACGTTCCAGGTTAATCTGCTGCAAATGGCGAGCTTTGCGTTCGACGTATTTGCCGGGGATCTGGCACGGGCGCTGTTGAATGGCGGCAAGCTCATCATTTGTCCGAATGATGTTAAGCTGGATCCTGCTTCTCTTTACGCGCTAATTACGGATTATAAAATCAATATTTTCGAATCGACGCCGGCTCTGATCGTTCCCTTGATGCAATATATTTATGATCATGGCTTGGATATCAGACAGTTGAATCTGCTTATTCTGGGATCGGACAGCTGTTCTGCCGAAGATTATTCGAATCTGCTGGCGCGATTTGGCCATATGATGCGGATTGTGAACAGCTATGGCGTGACGGAAGCTTGCATCGATTCCAGCTATTATGAACAGAACGAGGCATCCTTGCCGTATCACGGTCATGTACCGATTGGCAAGCCGCTGCCGAATATGAAGTTTTATGTGCTTGACCCGCAATTGAAACTGCAACCGATCGGCGTACTTGGCGAGCTGTGCATCGGCGGAATCGGGGTTGCCCGGGGGTATTATAATCAGCCAGCGCTGACCGCTGAGAAGTTTGTCGATAATCCGTTTGCACCCGGCGAGCGCATGTATCGCACAGGGGACATGGCCAGATGGATGCCGGATGGCAACATTCAATTCCTTGGCAGGGGCGACCATCAGGTGAAAATAAGAGGCTACCGCATCGAGCTGGGAGAAATCGAAGCGAGCCTGATGAAATATGAAGGCGTGAAGGAAGCCGTTGTGATCGCGAAAGACGATCAAGCGCAGCACAAATATTTGTGCGCGTACCTTGTTGCGCACGAAACGCTGACCATTCAGAAGCTGCGGGAACATCTGGCAGGTTTGCTGCCAGCCTACATGGTGCCATCCCATTTCGTGCAACTTGACAAAATGCCGCTTACGCCAAATGGCAAATTGGACCGTAAAGTTCTGGGAGCTCTTGAAGGCGGCGTTCATATCGGAACGGCCTTTGTCGCACCGACGAATGCAACGGAAGATAAGCTTGCCGCTGTCTGGCAAGAGGTGCTGGGCGTGGATCGCATCGGCATTCACGATGATTTTTTCCAGCTTGGGGGGCACTCCCTGAAAGCGATGATGCTCATTTCGCACATGCACAAAGCATGCGGCGTGGAAGTACCGCTGCGCACATTGTTCCAATCGCCGACAATCGCGGCAGTCTCCGCTTTCATAATCCAATCGGAAGCGAAGAGCTATTCAGCGATTGAACCTGCGCCAGAGCAGGAGTTTTATCCCGTATCGTCGGCGCAGAAGCGAATGTTCGTCATCCATCAATTGGATGAAGCGGGCACTAGCTACAATATGGCGGATGCGTTTCTGGTGGAAGGCCAGTTGGACGGCGGGCGATTAGCGGACGCGTTCCAGCAGTTGGTTCAGCGCCACGAAGCATTGCGCACCTCGTTTCATACCATGAACGGGGTACCGGTGCAGAAGGTGCACGCGCATGTGGCATTTAACTTGGAAAGGATAGAGGCGACGGAAGCGACTGAGGGGAATCTGAGCTCGCTCGTGCGCGATTTCGTTAAACCATTCGACTTAAGCCAGGCATCACTGTTTCGCGTCGGTCTTGTGAAGCTATCGGCAGATCGCCATATGCTGCTCTGCGATATGCATCACATTATTTCCGACGGGGTTTCCGTATCGGTGCTCATTCGCGAAATTACCGAATTGTACGAGGGCAGGAATTTGCCAGACATTCGCATTCAGTATAAGGATTTCGCTGTGTGGCAGAATGAACAGCTGCAAAGCGAGGATATGAAGCGCCAAGAAGCCTACTGGCTGGAGTCTTATGCCGGTGACATTCCAGTGCTCAATTGGCCGACTGACTATGCCAGACCTCCGTTGCAAAGCTTTGACGGCGATCGCATCGCCTTTCATTCGGGCAAGGAGCTCATGCAGGGCCTGCATCATCTTACGTCAGCAACGGGTACGACGCTGTATATGGTATTGCTCGCTGCCTACAACGTGCTCATGGCTAAATATACAGGTCAAGAGGAGATTATTGTCGGCTCGCCAATTGCCGGAAGGGCGCATGCCGATGTGGAGCACACGATTGGCATGTTCGTAGGCACGCTTGCCATCCGTAACTATCCAGAGGCAGGAAAAGGGTTCCTTCAATTTTTGGCAGAGGTAAAGGAAACGTCCCTGAGATCGTTTGAAAATCAAGATTATCCGTTTGAAGAGCTGGTCGAAAAACTGAACGTTCGGCGTGATTTAAGCCGCAACCCGCTGTTTGACGTGTTATTCGTCCTGCAAAATACAGGAGATGAGACGGTTCGCATTGCCGATCTGGCCGTCACGCCGTTTAACCAGGGCAGAAACATCGCCAAATTCGACTTGTCGCTCGAAGCCGCTGAAGAAGAAGAGGGGATTGCTTTCCATCTCGAATATTGCACGGCTTTATTTCAGCGGGCGAGTGTGGAAAGACTGGCGCAGCATTTCCTGCGCATCCTTGATGTTGTAACCAAGCAGCCTGACATTCAATTGGCTCAAATTGACATGCTGTCCGATGCCGAAAAAACACAGCTGCTGGGTGAATTTAGCGGTAGCGGAGCGGCATTCCCGCAGGATCAGACCATCCATAGCCTGTTCGAGGCGCAGGCCCAGCGGACACCGGATCGCATCGCTGCTTCCTGCGGCGAGGAAAGGCTGACTTACCGCCAGCTGAATGAACGCGCCAATAGCCTGGCCCGCGTGCTCCGCAGCCACGGCGTGGAACCGGACGCGAGGGTCGGCCTGCTTCTCGAGCGCTCGCTCGACATGATCGTCGGCATCCTCGCGACGCTCAAGGCTGGCGGCGCCTATGTGCCGCTTGACCCGGACTATCCGCTGGAGCGCACGCAGTTCATGCTGGCGGACAGCGGAGCCCGCGTCCTGTTGACGCAGCCGCATCTGCTCGGCAAGACGCCTTATGATGGCGTCGTGCTGGACATGAGCGATGCGGGGCTTTTCGCCGGGGATACCGCAGAGCTGGAGCCGGTGAATGGGCCGCATGATATGGCCTATATCATCTATACCTCCGGCACGACCGGCAAGCCGAAGGGCGTGATGATCGAGCATCAGAACGTCGTGCGCCTGCTCGTGCATGACCGGCTGCAGTTCGATTTCAACGAGCATGACGTGTGGACGGTGTTCCACTCCTTCTGCTTCGACTTCTCCGTGTGGGAAATGTACGGCGCGCTGCTGCACGGCGGCAGGTGCGTCGTTGTGCCGAAGACGACGGCGCAACATCCGAAAGCTTTCGCGCAGCTGCTCCGGCAGGAAGGCGTGACGGTGCTGAATCAAACGCCGACTGCATTTTATACGCTGATCCAAGAGGAATTGAAAGAACCGGAGAGCGGGCTTGCCGTCCGCTGCGTTATCTTCGGCGGGGAAGCGCTGAACCCGGTCATGCTCAAGCCGTGGAAGGCGAAATATCCGAACACGCAGCTCATTAATATGTACGGGATTACGGAAACAACCGTGCATGTGACG
>NZ_JBFNXH010000016.1:0-131167 GCF_040812395.1 Paenibacillus tabacirhizosphaerae
GCTCTTTTTAACGATGAGATCCGTCCCACACATCTATAATTGTTACTTTTGAGACAGCCTCTTGATTTTATTCTGCACGCGCTGTAAGTTTGGCTACCGCGAATCTCTCAAGACTTTTATCCTGAGAGGCTCAGGTCAATCCATTTTAGCTTTATGCTAAATCCTCAATATTCAGCAATGTTCGTCAGAACAGTTACTTATAATCTTTTTCGCCAGCAATATAACCGAATCGATGCGGCGCTTCCAAGAGACTCATGACTGCACTTATCGTATAATCATCCAACCCATTCAACCATGTAATAACCTTAGCCGCTTTCACTGTAAGCCCGCGACCTACCAAAGCTTCTACTGATTCTGTTGTAATCTCCATAACAACTACTCTCCCATGTTCTTTGATATTCAAACTTGCCGTCACAAGGCGGCTACAAATTCACCTTCATTATCTATTAAAGCAGCCCAAATTACCGCTTTTTATTTTGCTCGCATTTGTTGCAGGATAATTCCTCAAAAACGCCGCTGTTGTTCGATGCCTCTTTGCAGTCGTAGTCAGCATCTTCAAAATTGACTGATCCATCGAAATTTTCTTTAGAGTAAGAAATTTAAACATGTGACATTCGGTTAATCCCCTCTCATGTTCTTCGATATTCAGACCTTCTCATAACGTGAACTCACTAAAGGGAAAAGAAATAGACCGCTAGTGAAAAAAGTAGCGGTCTATTGTACATGGCGTAGATGTTACTAGCATCTGCGGCTTTTCTTATTTTTATAGATCAACCAAATTATTCATTTAAGTCTATAGATGAAGCTAACATAAATCTTCGAAGAGGAGGATTTCTTATATGGCTAGGATTCACAAAATTCCTTCAAAGAACGAACAGGGATTTAAGTGGGTTTGCGTAGCCGATGGCCCCCGATCCCGGTAACAGGTAAACGGCAACAAATAACGCGGCGCAGACCTAAAGAATCAACCCTTTGATACCCACAAAACAATATGAAAGAATATGAGCTCCCCCCACCTAAAACGGCTGGATCTATTCGTACCTTTAACATCGATGAGAGTGTGTTTGAATTGTTGAAGCTTCCTCAAAAGAAACAAGCTAAATTCAAAATGAAACATCGTCAAGATTTTGAGAATTTCCATGATAAGCATTTTGTATTCTACCGTGATAACGGATACCCATATATTCAAAAAACAATTTTGAACCGAATGCATCGGATTCTTAAGAAAACGTCAATTACCAAAGAAGCGACTCCTCATATTTTCCGTCATACACATATCAGCATGCTATCAGAGGCAGAGGTTGACCTCAAAACGATTATGCGACGCGTTGGGCATGATGACCCTGAAACAACAATGAAAATTTACACGCATGTCACGAAAAAAAATGAAAAAAGATGCTGATCAAAGATCAAAATCCATTTCGGAGACATCCTTGGAACCCTCAATTTGCAAGAAATGTGATTTTTTTGTGATTTAAATTTAAAACGGGCCCCCGAAGGAGCCCATCATTACAGTGTTTATAATGGTTCTGGCGAACGACTTACATCATGCCGCCCATTCCACCCATGCCGCCCATATCAGGCATGCCTGGTTTGTCTTTTTCAGGCTTGTCAGCGATGACAGCCTCAGTTGTCAGGAACATAGCCGCTACGGAAGCTGCGTTTTGCAGTGCGGAGCGTGTTACTTTCGCAGGGTCAACGATACCTGCTTCGAACATGTTTACCCACTCGCCGGAAGCTGCGTTGTAGCCGATGCCGACTTTTTCGTTTTTCAAGCGCTCAACGATGACAGAGCCTTCTTGACCAGCGTTAGCTGCGATCGTGCGAACTGGCTCTTCCAGGGAGCGCAGGATGATGTTTACGCCTGTTTGCTCGTCGCCAACAGCAGTAACCTTAGCTACAGCGTTGTATACGTTCACAAGGGCTGTACCACCACCAGAAACGATACCTTCTTCAACAGCTGCGCGAGTTGCGTTCAGAGCATCTTCGATGCGCAATTTGCGCTCTTTCAGCTCAGTTTCAGTCGCTGCGCCAACTTTGATAACGGCTACGCCGCCAGAAAGTTTAGCCAGACGCTCTTGCAGTTTTTCTTTATCGAAATCGGAAGTGGTTTCTTCCAATTGTGAGCGAATTTGAGTTACACGTGCGCCGATGTCTTTTTTGTCGCCAGCGCCATCAACGATAATTGTGTTTTCTTTCGTTACGCGAACTTGACGCGCGCTACCCAGTTGCTCTGGTTTTGTGGACTTCAGATCCAAACCAAGCTCTTCTGTGATCACTTGACCGCCAGTCAGAGCAGCGATATCGCCCAGCATGGCTTTACGGCGATCGCCGAAGCCTGGAGCTTTAACAGCTACGCAAGTGAATGTTCCGCGAAGTTTGTTCACAACCAAAGTAGCTTGTGCTTCACCTTCAACATCTTCAGCAATGATCAGAAGTTGTTTGCCGGATTGAACCACTTTTTCAAGAACAGGCAAGATCTCTTGGATGTTCGAGATTTTTTTGTCAGTGATCAGGATATATGGGTTATCAAGGATAGCTTCCATTTTATCTGTATCAGTGATCATATAAGGGGAAGTGTAGCCACGGTCAAATTGCATACCTTCTACAACTTCAAGTTCAGTAGCGAATCCTTTGGATTCTTCAACAGTGATAACACCGTCGTTCCCTACTTTTTCCATAGCTTCTGCAATCAATTGGCCTACTTCATCGTCAGCAGCGGAGATGGAAGCTACTTGTGCGATGGATTGTTTGCCTTCGATTGGTTTTGCGATAGCTTTCAGCTCTTCAACAGCTGCTTTAACCGCTTTGTCGATCCCTTTGCGGATAACCATTGGGTTAGCACCTGCTGTTACGTTTTTCAGACCTTCGCGAATCATCGCTTGAGCCAAAACAGTTGCTGTTGTCGTACCGTCACCGGCTACATCATTTGTTTTTGTTGCTACTTCTTTAACGAGTTGAGCGCCCATGTTTTCGAAAGCATCTTCAAGCTCGATTTCTTTTGCGATCGTAACACCGTCATTGGTGATGAGCGGGCTGCCGAATTTTTTCTCAAGAACAACATTACGGCCTTTAGGACCGAGGGTTACTTTAACAGCATTTGCTAATGCATCAACCCCACGAAGCATCGCGCGGCGTGCATCTTCACTGAACTTAATATCTTTTGCCATGAATAGGAAACCTCCTCTAATTTAGAACATGTACATAGTTAAGTAACAAAAACGGAAAAACTAAGTAGACTGCAAAACCCGAAACTATATCCTGCTAAATTAGGCTAATACAGCGAGAATGTCGCTTTCGCGCAAGATCAACAGTTCGCGGCCTTCGTATTTCACTTCAGTTCCAGCGTATTTGGAGAAAATGATGCGGTCGCCTTCGCTTACTTCAAGCGGAACGCGTACGCCATCTTTCAAAGCGCCTGCGCCAACGGCTACAACTTTACCTTCTTGCGGTTTTTCTTTAGCTGTATCTGGCAGCACGATGCCGCTTGCAGTCGTCTCCTCTTTCGCAACGGCTTCAATGATTACTCGATCACCTAACGGTCTGATCATGGAAAATAGCCTCCTTTAGAAATTGGTAATGGTAGTGTATGTTACATTATTAGCACTCGAATGTGTTTAGTGCTAACAACAATTCTTATGATACTCATTCTGGGAGTAATTTGCAAGTCCTTTTACACATTTTTCATTCTTTCCGGCACCCCCCTCATTGTATCCAAATGAAATGCAAATATTCTTCCATCTAAAGAAAAAACAGTCTGCATCCTGTGCAAACTGTTTGCTCATTTAGCCCCAAACTCCCGTTCCCATTCTGCGTCTTTCAACAGCTGCTTACGGTAGATGAAGCCGGACATAAATACGCTAAATTCATACAAAATAATGAGCGGAATCGACACCAAAATCGCTGAAATCGCATCCGGCGGTGTGATGACCGTTGCGAGAACAACCATCAGCATATAGGCATATCTTCTGAACTTATGAAGCCGCTTCGGGTTCAACAACCTTATTTTTGTCAGAAACATCACCACAATCGGCATCTCGAACACAAGCGCGAGTGGCAAAACGATATTGAACATAAAGGAAAAATATTGGGCAGCGCCGTACATTTCCGTAATTTCAAGGCTTTTGCTAATCGAAGTGGTAAAGTAAAAGGCCATCGGAAATACGACGAAATAACCAAAAGCTAAGCCAAGCAAAAATAAAATGAACGCATAAGGGACGTAAAGGATCGAAGCCCGCTGCTCCACTTCACGCAGCCCCGGCCTCACGAACGCCCAAATATGGTACAGCGCAACAGGCAGGGTAATTAGCAGCCCTACAGCCAAGCCGAAATTCATATACAGCCGCAGTGCGTCCCATGGCGAAAAAACATGCCAGCCAATCGTATCGGCTGGTGGAATGTTTTTCAAATATCGGATAATCGGTTTGGCAAGCACTAGGCCTCCCACCATGCCAATGACCAATACGATCATTATCCACATTAGCCGCTTGCGGAGCTCGGTAAGATGCTCCACGAGCGACATTTCTTCGTTCGTTGTCATGTTTCACCAACCTAATATGGGATCTTTGAGCCAAGCTCAAAGCTCCTTATTGTGAATCGAGCTTAAATCAAGAACGCGCCTTAGTCCGGCAGCCGCCGCGTTGCACTCGCAGGTGCCGGCTCAGATGCCGCCGAGGAAAGTTCATCTTCCGGCGCGGCCGTATTCTGTGATGCGGCCGGCGTCTCAGCTGGCGTCTCGGCCGCCGGCTCTGCGAGCGGCGTTTCGCTCAGCAACTCGCGCGTGCCCTTCTTGAACTCCTGAATCGTGCGCCCCAGTGTGCGTCCGATCTCAGGCAGCTTTTGAGGGCCGAACAGGATCAAGGCCACAATGGCAATTAATAAAATCTCGGTGAAACCGATATTTTGAAACATGGAACTTCATCTCCATCGAATTAGCATTGATAAAATCCACCGTAGCCCATCTCGGTAATGTCGCTGCGTACAATCTCTTCTCCCGCGCAGATACGCGGGAGAAGCACGTCAAAGGACGTGTACGGGTCGTGCATCACGCAACCCGGCAGGCCCATGATCGGCACATCGCCCAGATAGCCGATCATCAGCATCGAGCCCGGCAGCATCGGCGTGCCGTAGCTGACAACCCTTGCGCCGGCCATCTTGATCGCGCCTGGCGTACGGTCGTCGGGGTCCACGGACATGCCGCCCGTGACCAGGATCAGATCCACGCCAATCGCTTGCAGCGCGTGGATCTCCCGAACAATCGCTTCGCTGTCGTCGGACACGAAGCGTTGGTCTATCACCTCGGAGCCGAGCTGCGCGACCTTCTCCTTCACAACGGGGCCGAATTTGTCCTTGATTCGCCCCTTGAACACTTCGCTGCCGGTCGTGATGACGCCGACGCGCAGCTTGCGAAACGGCTTCACACTAACCACAGCCGTTCCTTTCTCTCGCAGCTCAGCCGCAAGCCGCTCGACTTCGACAATTTTCGCTTCCTCGACGATCAGCGGGATGACGCGCGTGCCCACTAATGATGCGCCGGGCTGCACAACCGCGTTCGAGCGAATCGTCGACAAGACGATTTGATCCACGCCGTTCACCGTATCGACGAATGCCTTGCCGATCTTCACGAGTCCGTGGATGGATGACTTCACGTTCACCTTGCCTTCATGAGGCTCGGTCAGCGTTACGTTCTCCCCCTGTATTGCTCTCGCCATGCGCTGCGCGGCTTCATCCTCATGCAGAAAGCCTGGCTGCAGCTCCATGACATAAATATGCTCTTTGCCAATGCTGAGCAGCGCAGGAATATCCGCTTCCGTCACCTGATGGCCTTTTCGAAACAAACGTCCTTTAAACTCGCCAGGCAAAATTTGCGTAAGATCATGCGGCAAAATCATGCCGATAGCGTCCTCCACTTTAACCTCGCGCAGCATAGCATCCAATGCTGGCTTCATCCATGATCACCTTCTTTGCCCGTCAAAATGCCGAGCGCATGCGGAAGCTGATCGATAATCGCCATTAAGTTCTCCTGAACACCCTTCGGACTGCCGGGGAGGTTAATAATCAATGTGCGTCCGCGAATACCGGACACTGCTCGCGATAGCATCGCTTTCGGCGTCTTCTGCATCGATACCATCCGCATCGCTTCAGCAAAACCAGGCGCAACACGATCAACCACATTGAGCGTCGCCTCAGGCGTGACATCTCTAGGTGCGAGTCCGGTGCCGCCTGTCGTCAAAATCAGATCCGCCTGATAATAATCGGTCATTTCTATTAATGAAGCCATAATCTCATCCATTTCATCTGGAACAACCCGGTATTCAATGATTTCGCCTTGAATTTCCTCTTCAATCAGCTCGCGGATTACCTGAGCACTGGTGTCTTCTCGTTCTCCTCGGTAACCGCGGTCACTGGCTGTCAAAATAGCAACTTTCCAGTGCATCCTTGTCACCTCTCCTTTTATACCTGAATGAGATAACCTTATTATGAATCATTTCGTTGGAAATCCCCGTTTTTGCCCCCTGTTTTGCTGATCAGCATCGTGGAGCCGATAACCATATCCTTTTCTACTGCTTTGCACATGTCGTAAACCGTTAACGATGCGGCGGACACGGCAGTAAGGGCCTCCATTTCAACACCGGTAGGACCTGTTGTACGCACAGTAGCTTCTATGTAAAGTTCATTGTTGCCGTTATCGCTGAATTGAATATCGATGCCTGTCAAGGCAATGGGATGGCACATCGGAATCCAGTCTGACGTTTTTTTGGCAGCCATAATGCCTGCCACTTGAGCAACGGCGAGCACATCGCCCTTTTTCATTTTGCCCAACTTGATTTTATCGAGTGTTTCACTTTTCATGAGCAAGGTGGAACGCGCCGTTGCGGTACGCTTCGTTTCCGTTTTTTCCGAAATATCCACCATCCGCGCTCTTCCTTGTTCATTGAAATGGGTCAGTCCCCAGGAATCGCTCAACGCACTCACCTCTCTCTAAACTTGTTCGGATTTAAAAATCATTTTGCTCTCTGTGATTAATCCATCTACCCGGAAATCATGCCATGACGAAGGCACCGCGGAAATCAATTGAAGATCAAAAGCCGCCGCTACCGACAAAGGCCTCTTCAACCCGCGCGCTGCAAACAACTGCATGAACCGGTCATAAAATCCGCCGCCGTATCCGAGCCTCCCAAAGTCCATGTCAAATGCGAGTCCAGGAACAACAATCATAGAGATTCGCGACAAATCATTCTCAATGGGCCCACCGCTGCGCGGCTCCCTAATTCCATAAGCTCCGCTTTCCAGATCTTCATAGCTGCTCACGATATGCAAATCCATCGTCTTCGTTTTCGCTACAACTTTCGGCAGCAATACACGAATTCCCTGCTGCCAGCACCATTCCATGAACGGAGCAACGTCAGGTTCGGACCGAAAAGGCATATAAGTCATTAAGGTAGGGGACTGGAAATCAGGTCCGTGCGATTGTCCTAGCAGCCGCTCCGCAGTTAGCTTGACCACTCTTTCATGAATCCGCTGCTGTTTCAATATTCGATCTTCATTCGTTAAGGAGGCGCGCTTTTCTTCCATCTGCTTGCGCAATTCAATTTTCTGCTCCCGGATGTTCATAGCTGCTCAGCCCTTCACTATAAGAGGAGTTGTTTCCCCCATTTTAACATAAACAAGGAAAAAAACTATACTCGTACGACAGGCACCAGTAGAATGCGCTCTACAGCGCCATTAAATTGTTCACATATGATTAGCAACAGTCCTGATAGTAAAGGATGCTGGGGGATGAATAAGCCTTTTACGATCATACCGCGCATGGTGTATACTAATGAATTAATGGGTTTTTGACCGCTGTTCCGGCGGAGTTCTTAATGCTTTCATTACAAGGCAGGAGGTAGCAGAGCAAATGCTTTTGCAGGTTTCTAATCTTTCAAAAAGCTATGGAGTTCGCTCCATTCTATCCAATATAACGCTACAAATTGAAAACAAGGAACGCATCGGGTTGGTAGGTGTGAACGGCGCGGGCAAGTCGACATTGCTGCAAATCATTGCGGGCGAGCTTTCTTATGACAGCGGCGATTTGTTTAAAGCGAAAGAAACGAAAATAGGCTATTTGAAGCAAAATAGCGGACTGCATACAGAAAAATCTATTTGGGATGAGTTATTGGGCGTATTCAGCTCCTTACTGGAGACAGAGAAGGAGCTTCGTGAGCTGGAAGCGCTTATGGCAGACCCGGCTCTGGCTGCCGATGAGAAAAAATACGAGTCCACGATGAACCGTTATGCCCAAAGATCTGAATGGTTCCGCGAACATGGCGGCTATGAGATTGAGGCCAAAATCCGCGGTATTCTCCACGGTATGGGATTCGGGCAGTTTCCGCCGAACACGCTGGTGCAGACGCTAAGCGGCGGGCAGAAAACAAGACTGGCCCTTGCCAAGATGCTGCTCGAAGAACCAGATCTGCTTATGCTGGATGAGCCGACGAACCATTTGGACATTGCAACGTTAACTTGGCTGGAAGGTTATTTGCGCGGCTATCCGGGCGCGATTCTCGTTGTATCTCACGACCGCTTTTTCCTGGATGCGCTGGCAACCTCGATCTATGAAATCGAGCGCAATGCCTCCAGACGATACACGGGCAATTACTCCCGTTTCATCGAAATCAAAGAAGCTAACTATGAAACGGAAATGAAACAGTATGAGAAGCAGCAGGATGAAATCGCCAAGCTGGAGGATTTCGTCCAGCGCAACATTGTGCGCGCCTCTACGACCAAAAGGGCTCAAAGCCGACGCAAAACACTTGAAAAAATGGAGCGGCTCGACAAGCCGATGGGCGATTTGAAGCGAGCTTCGTTTTCTTTCGAAATTGAGATGACCTCAGGCAAGGAAGTGCTGCAGGTTGATCGGTTGGCACTCTCCTATGACGGGAAGAAACGTTTGCTCGACAATGTGTCCTTCCAACTGCGCCGCTCCGAAACGGCGGCTTTGATCGGGCCGAACGGTGTAGGTAAATCCACCATGTTGAAGACCTTGATAGGGCAGCACAAGCAGGACGAAGGCACCTTCAAATGGGGAGCAAACGTTACGATTGGCTACTACGATCAGGAGCAAACGGGGTTGAATCCCGCGAACAGCGTGCTGGAGGAAGTGTGGAACACCTACCCGCACCTCGAGGAAGCGCGCATTCGGACTGTCCTTGGCAGCTTTTTATTCAGCGGCGAGGATGTGTTTAAGAAAGTTGCTTCACTTAGCGGCGGTGAGAAAGCCCGCGTTGCTTTAGCGAAGTTAATGCTGCAAAAAGCAAATGTACTCATTCTGGATGAGCCTACCAATCATCTTGATTTATATAGTAAAGAAGTGCTGGAATCCGCGTTAATGGATTATGAGGGCACGCTGCTCTTCATCTCCCATGACCGGTATTTTCTCAATAAAATGGCGGAAAGCATGCTCGATCTGAAGCCTGATGGCATCACCAGCTATTTAGGCAACTACGACGACTATGTTGAGAAAAAAGCGGAGCTTGCCGAAATGGAAACCAAACGTCTTGCTAAAGAGGCGGAAAAGAAGTCAGCTAGCAGCGCGGGCAGCGCACCTAGTGAAAAGAACGAGCAAGCTGGCGGAACCGGCAGCTACGAAGCCGATAAATTGGCGAAGCGCGAGCAGCGCAACCGCCAACGCAAAGTTGAACAGCTCGAGCAGGATATTGCCCGGCTGGAGGAGGAAGTGACCCTTCTTGAGGCGGAACTGGCTGATCCGGCTGTCTATAACGACTATGTCCTCGTACAGGAGAAGACAGCCTCTGTCGACCAGAAGAAAGAGCAGCTCGCTGCTTGTTATGAGGAATGGGAGACACTGCTTGCTTAGCGTAAATAGAGAGAACCTTCAATCTCACGTGGATTGAAGGTTCTTTTAGTATATGGATGGCCGTGCCGAATGGGAGCTGATCTGCGCTGTAAGGGTTCATCTGACTGGGAAATCTAGTCTGTAGTGGTGTTTTTGAACCTTTCAGCAGGGATGGCTGCGCCGATGGGAGCTGCTCTGCGCTGTAAGGGTGTTTTGGGGCGCTACGCTCTCATCTGACTCGGAAATCGAGTCTGTAGCGGTGTTTTTGACCCTTTCAGCAGATGATGGCGTGCCGAATGAGAGCTTCACTGCGCTGTAAGGGTCTTTTAGGGCGCTACGCTCTCATCTGACTCGGAAATCGAGTCTGTAGCGGTGTTTTTGGCCCTTTCAGCAGATGATGGCGTGCCCGATGGGAGATGATCTGCACTGTAAGGGTCTTTTGGGGCGCTACGCTCTCATCTGACTCGGAAATCGAGTCTGTAGCGGTGCTTTTGAACCTTTCAGCAGGGATGGCGTGCCGAATGGGAGCTGCTCTGCGCTGAAAGGGTGTTTTGGGACGCTACGCTCTCATCAGACTGGGAAATCGAGTCTGTAGCGGTGCTTTTGACCCTTTCAGCAGATGATGGCGTGCCGAATGGGAGCTGATCTGCGCTGTAAGGGTCTTTTGAGGCGCTACGCTCTCATCTGACTCGGAAATCGAGTCTATAGCGGTGTTTTTGAACCTTTCAGCAGATGATGGCGTGCCGAACGGGAGCTGATCTGCGCTGTAAGGGTCTTTTGGGGCGCTACGCTCTCATCTGACTCGGAAATCGAGTCTGTAGCGGTGTTTTTGGCCCTTTCAGCAGATGATGGCGTGCCGAATGGGTGCTGACTTGCGCTATAAGGGCCTTTTGGGGCGCTACGCCCTCATCCGACTCGGAAATCGAGTCTGTAGCGGTGTTTTTGACCCTTTCAGCAAGTGATGACATGCCCACTGGATGCTGATCTGCGCCAAATGGAAGGCAGGAATGGTTGTTGGTAGTGTGGTTAACAGAGTATCGGGTATTCTCTGTCCACATCACCCTTACGTCGATAGTCTCTTGATCTGCTTTTGTGGACAACTCCCACAAAAAAATAAAGATACCCACAGAACACTAACAAATACGGCGTTATAGTTGATGCTCCGCATATTTTTGTCTACAGCCTTTTTCTCTCCGTAGGAAAACGTCCCCGCTGCCGGATTGTTCCGAAAATTTACGGGACGTCTATTTTTACTTATTCACCTATTCACAACGTTATCCACAAAGAAAGAGAGGCATAATCTGCCTCTCCATCAGTGTTTTTTCCCTTTTCCACATTTTTATCCACATTATCCACAAAAACCTGTGAAAAAGTTATTCTTTTTCTGCCGCTTATAAATCCGTTGATAAACGTGGGTTTACACTAGTTATACACATTGTACACAGGGGGTGTGAATAACTTTGCACACATGCTGTGTATATATCTAAGTTTTCTTACAATTCAACTTAGGAAGCGGGAGCAGCCTCGGCTTCAGTAGCTTCATTGCCTTGCATGCGCACCGCTTGGTTGCAAGCCAACACGAATGCCTTAGCTACAGCGATCAGGATATCTTGATCAATTCCTGTATTTTTGTAAGTTTGACCGTTTACCGAGACAGTGACTTCTGCTTCTCCGGTTGCTTTTTCGCCTGTGGATAAGGAATGCAGTTCCAGATCGGAGAAATCCACGTCCATCGGCATCGCCTGTCTGAGACTCTGGATAATCGCTTCAATCGGACCTTCGCCCGTACCCGAATATGTTTTTTCCTCGCCCGTCTGATTGTTGCGTACTGAGACCGATGCGACACGATCCCGGTCGCTGCTGCTCACGACCTGCACATGCGACAGTGTAAAAGCCTCCATTTGCCCTTCAACCGTTGAGCCCACCAGCTCCATCAGCTGATCGTCGGTGACGATTTTCTGCTCATCAGCTTTCTCTTTGAAACGTGTATACAGAGTTTCCAGCTCTTCGCCTGTCAATTGTACGCCGAACTGTCCGACTCTATGCTTCAGCGCGTGGCGGCCCGAGTGTTTGCCCAGAATGATCATGGAGCGCGGGATTCCCAGCTTCTCTGGATCCATAATTTCGTAAGTATTGCGGTTTTTCAGCAGTCCGTCCTGATGAATGCCCGCCTCATGCTGGAATGCGTTGCGTCCAACGATTGGTTTGTTATACGCAATGGGGAAACCCATAATTCGGCTGACCATTTTGGATGTATTGAACACCTCGCCAGGGACGATGCCTGTTTCCACTCCCATCGTGTGTTTGCGCGTTTCGATGGCCATGACCAGCTCCTCCAGCGAGCAGTTGCCCGCGCGTTCCCCGACGCCGTTCACGGTTACTTCCACGTGCGTGACACCTGCCGCGATAGCAGCCAGGCTGTTTGCAACCGCAAGACCAAGGTCGTTATGGCAGTGCGCGCTGTACTCGACGGTGTCTCCGCCTCTGACACTTTGTCTCACGCGGCGGAACATAGCGCCGTATTCTTCAGGGAGCGCGTAGCCAACCGTGTCAGGGATATTGAGGATCGTAGCTCCCTCTGCAATAACCGCCTCTAGCACCTCGAAGAGGAATTCGTCCCCTGTCCGCGTTGCATCCATTGGCGAGAATTCGATGCGATCCACGAATTGCTTGGCGTAAGCAACCATCGAACGGGCCATTTCGACGACTTGCTGGCGCGATTTGCGCAGTTGGAAGTCCAGATGGATGTCCGATGAGGACAGGAACATGTGAATGCGGCGCTGCGCCGCGTCTTCCGTCGCTTTGACAGCCGCGTCGATGTCGTCCTTAACGGCACGGGCGAATCCGCATATTTCTATGGCCTGCAGTTCGCGTGAAATTTGCTGAACCGCTTGAAAATCTCCAGGACTGGAAATCGGAAATCCTGGTTCAATAGTGTCTACACCCATTTTGGCCAGCTGTCTGGCGATGCGAATTTTCTCCTCTGGGTATAGGGATGCGCCCGGCGCCTGTTCGCCATCTCTCAGTGTCGTATCGAAAATGCGAATGCGTCTGTAATTGTTGTTTTCCATCGTTAATTCCTCCTCGAATTGGTGCGAACCTTCATGGTTTCGCTTCTTTCACTGCCTAGCCACGCAAAAAAGACCCGTCGTCTCCATCAAAGAGACGACGGGTCTTCACCCGGCGCGGTACCACTCTTGTTGGCTCCACTAGGGAGCCCACCTCAGACATAAGGCGGCCTCCGCCCTATGTCACCCGATCACGGAGGCCATCCGTTCATCCCTAACCGTCTGTACAGACGGATCAGGACGACCGCTTCCAAGCGAGTTCGGGGTGTTCACGGACTGCGTCGCATCATCCCGCAGCTTTCTGTACCGCTCATTTAATCCCCTACTACTCTTGTTCATTGCGTTTGTTTATATATTGTCTATATGTGATTCTGTGTTTCGGAACAACCAAAAAAGCCTGCCATCTCTATAATAAGAGACGACAGGCTTATCACCTTCCGCGGTACCACTCTAATTGATCCGAGCTGTTACGCTCGAAACCACTCATGTACCCGATCACGGGGGTCAACCGTCAAGACCTACTTGGCTGCTGGATCCTTGGCATCCTTATCAGTCTTACCGCTCCCGGGCGAGTTCAGGTGACGTTTCGTCTGCGCTCTCACCAAATGCGCAGCTCTCTGAGCGAAACTGATCTTCCTTACTAATCCCGTTCGTTGCGTTTGAATGTATTGATTGTGATTATAATATGCAGTTTTACGAAAGTCAATGCAGTTGTCAGAAAATTTATTTTTCGTAAAGGATCTCGCCTACCACTCTTCGAGTTTGAGCAGCGGCTCCGCTTTCAGGGTCAGCTCGTCAAACTCCTGCTTGTCCCATTTCAGGAACGCGGCGGCCGCAATCATCGCCGCGTTGTCCGTGCAAAGACGCAGCGGCGGCACCAGCAGCGGGATATTCAGCTGCTCGCAGCGCTCTGCAAGCTTGCTGCGCAGCCCCTTGTTGGCGGCAACTCCGCCCGCCAGCAGGAGCTGTTTCGCGCCGAATTCTCGGACGGCTCGGCTCGCTTTCTCAACAAGAACGTCGATGACGGATTCTTGGAAGCCTCTGGCGATCTGCGCGGTTTGTACAGCCTCGCCGCGCATCTTGGCTTGATTGACGACGTTCAGCACGGCGGATTTCAATCCGCTGAAGCTGAAGTCGTAAGAGTCCGCTTCGAGCCAAGCTCGCGGAAGCGTAATGGCATGATCGGCTTCATGCGCAAGCCGATCGACGTGCGGTCCGCCGGGATACGGCAGACCCATAGCTCTTGCGATTTTGTCGTAGGCTTCGCCTGCGGCGTCATCGCGTGTCCGGCCAATAATCCTGAATTGGCCGGGGCCTTCCATGTGAATCAGCTCGGTGTGTCCGCCGGACACAACCAGTGCAATGAGCGGATACTCCAGCTCATGCGCCAGCTGATTCGCATAAATATGACCGGCAATGTGATGAACGCCGATCAGCGGCAGATCGAGGGAAAAGGCTAGCGCCTTGCCCGCTACGACACCAACTAACAGAGCCCCGATTAACCCGGGGCCTTCCGTTACAGCAATGGCGGACAGTTCGTGCAAGCCTATACCCGCTTCTTCCACAGCTTCCTGCAGCATCCACGTAATAGACTCCACATGCTTGCGGGAAGCAACCTCCGGCACAACGCCGCCATAGCGTTGATGGGTTTCGATTTGGCTCGATATGACATTCGAGCGGATCACTTTCCCATTTTCGACAATCGAGACAGAGGTCTCGTCACAGCTGGTTTCGATAGCCAATATATACACCGGCTTCGCCGATGGTTTCTGCATATTCTCTTCTGAATGTTGCGCTTCTGTTGTCAACTTCATCACCTGTATACGGTCTCAGTCTTCGAGACTATCCCTTCTTCTCTTCGACTTAGGCAGATCCGCCCACATAATGATCGCATCCTCGCGATTGTCGGTATAGTAGCCCCTACGGACGCCGACCGAGCGAAAATCTAATTTTTCATACAAATTCTGCGCAACGTAATTCGAGGCTCTGACTTCCAGAGTCATCCGAATTGCCCCCAAGAAAGCGGCCGTCTTCATCATCTCGCGAAGCAAACGTTCCCCCAGCTTACGACCCCGATACCCGCTGCGAACTGCTACGTTCGTCACATGCGCCTCCTCCATGATGAGCCACATGCCGCCGTAACCGGCAACCTCGCCTTCGATATCCATGATCATATAATGGGCAAACTGATTGTTTGTCAATTCATTCTGAAAAGCGCCTTCTGTCCAAGGCGTGGTAAAGGCTTCCTGCTCAATTTCGCAAATAAAGGGGATATCCTCCATTCGCATAGAACGAAACACCAAGGATGTTTCCGGAATATGCGCTTGATGCTGCTCCATGTTTATCGCTCCCCCTTCAGCTGCTTCTGTCTCGCCAAATAATTCACTTCCGCTTCCGGAAGCTGCGCATAATTCGGCACGAAATTGTGAACATCCGCTTGCTCCCCCTGAAGCAGACGCGGATACGCCAATCGGCCTATGTATTGCCCCTCAATCCGATAAGAAAGCGAACGGACTTTACCGTTCCATTCTTCCTGAAAACGGCCGATTTGATCTGAAAACCCTTCCGTTTCACCAACAAACAAGATCTCTTTGGGTTCTTCCAGCTCTGTGATTCCCGTCGCTTCTTGGCGCAGTTCTACCCGCTTCGCAAGACCAAGCAATTGCTCCGTCCAAGGCGCCATAACTCGAATGCCATCTGGCATTACGGTTCGCCAGGCATCTCCCTTAGCCTCGTAAGCCCCGGTGAATGCCTGAGTACGTCTTGCATCCATGAGGGGTACGATCCATCTCGCCGCACTTATGTCCCCGCCGCTTTCCAGCGTATCTTTGCTGTTTCCGCCCAGCGCCATCGCCTCCAGGCTTGAGACGCCGATCAAAGCTAAACCTAGCGACCATGCCAATGTCTTAGCCACAGAAACACCAATGCGGACTCCCGTATATGAACCAGGTCCCTGCCCAACGGCAACCGCATTCAGATCCTTTGGCTTTAAGTCCAAGCTGGCGAGCAGTTTCTGGATATCGGGAAGAAGGCCGATCGAATGATTTTTCTCAGCAAAAGAATTGAGCTCGCCGATCATTTTTCCGTCATCCAGCACAGCTACCGTCATCGACGAGGTCGAGGTATCGATCGCCAGTATTTTTTTATAATTCCGTGTCGAGTCTGTCATTGTAAGTGTCCGTTCTCCTTCATGTGTACGCACCAAGCCTGATACGGCTCACCGTAGGGGGTCAGGTGGAAAGCTCTTGTTTGATCCCCAAGATGGGCAATCGTAATCGAAAGCCGTTCGGACGGCAGTAAATCTTCGATTAAAGTGGACCATTCGATAAGCGTCACCCCAGTGCCATAGAAATAGTCCTCCAGACCCAAATCGTCAGCCTCCGCTTGTGAAATGCGGTACATATCCATATGGTAGAAAGGGAGCTCCGCCCCCTCGTATTCCTTCACAATCGTAAATGTTGGAGAATTAACGATCTCCGTAACGCCCAGGGCTCTAGCAAAGCCTTGAGAAAATCTGGTTTTCCCCGCTCCCAGGTCGCCATCAAGCGTTATAACGGAACCAGGCACCAAATGTGCGGCGAGCAGCTGTCCCAGCTTCTCTGTATCTTCCTCATGCAAGGAAGTATAGCGATATGTAAATGGAGTCAGCTTGTCTCATTCCTTTCTTCCGTCTGCGCGTGCTGTTCCTATTATAGCTCTGGAAAAGCAGCCTTAGCAACCTAGTATAGAAAGCGCAAACAAGCCCGCTCTATGTCTGATCAGAGTGGACTTGTTTACAGAGATACTTCCTGCGTGCTTGAAACTAATGTATTTCTTCCAGCTCATGAACGCCTACTGTGCGGGCTTCTGAGGGATTTCCTTCAGCATGGACTTTGGCCAATTCATTCGCGGAATCTACGCTGTCAATCCAGACAGCTACACCATTTAGCTCAACATGAATCTTCTCATCCGCTGCCAGGATCTCTTGAGCACGATGAACTTGCATAGCTTCCCTTCACCCATCCTTCCTGGTAGCTGGCTTATTGCTCATTCAATACAGAGTCCGGATGATCCATCGTATCCGTCGTCGAAGCATCGATTAACCCGCCCTGAATCGTTACATTGCCGCCACCTAAGCCTTCATTGATCATACGGTCAATGTCCATAAAATAATCTTCTTGCCCCTGATCATTCCGATCTTGGGCTGCATTCGGATCCTGCGTCATCCGAGAACCCCTCCTTTTAGCTGCTTCATTATTTAAGCTTTGTCATCAAGCTACTCCGCTTAAGGTTCCCTCATGAGGCAAAATCATTCTCTTAAATCTCTTCCGTATAAAGGAATCCGTTCAAGAGAATACTAGTACAATCTATGGTTTTGGGAGGGATTTTCGGATGCATACGGTTTGGAAAGGCGCCATCAGCTTTGGGCTCGTTCATGTGCCGGTTAAAATGTTTTCCGCTACGGAAGACAAGGATATTTCGATGCGCTATATTCATAAAACTTGCATTACGCCACTAGCATACGTGCGAAAGTGCAATACTTGCGAAAAGGAAGTAGAGTGGGAAGAAATTTCACGAGGCTACGAATATGAACCGGGCCGCTTCGTCATTTTCGAGAAAGATGAACTGGAGAACATTTCAGGAGAAGCGAATAAAGAGATCAAGATTCTGGATTTCGTCAACTTGACGGATATCGATCCTGTATACTTTCAGAAAACGTACTACCTCGGTCCCGGGGAAACCGGAGCTGGCGCATACAGTTTGCTTTTGGAATCCATGAAGCAGTCAGGCAAAATCGGCATTTCCAAAGTCTCAATTCGCTCCAAAAGCTCACTTGCGGCCATTCGCGTCATCGATAACTGCCTGGCCATGGAAACGATTTTCTATCCCGATGAGATCAGGCCTATTTCTCAAGTGCCGAATCTACCCGAGCAAATTAACGTGAATGAACGGGAGCTCGACATGGCCATGATGCTCATCAACCAGCTTTCCACTCCCTTCGAACCTGAGAAATACAAAGACGAGTACCGCGGCCGTTTGCTGGAAGCCATCGAGCATAAAGTCGCGGGAGAAGACGTGCAAGTAGCGCCTGAGGTGCAGAAAACGAGCGTAATCGATCTCATGGCCGCGCTGCAGGCAAGCCTGGACGCCACGAAGTCTACAGATCGCATCGATACAAGCAAAGTAAAACTTGAGCCGGATACCAGCGTTGCTGAAGTGAAAAAGCCGAAAACGCGAGCCAAAAAAGAGAAGGCCAAAGAAACAGTCACTTAATTTCCAAGGCCTCGTACATACAGCGCCTACTCCTTGCCGTACAAGGATTTCGGCGCTTCTTTCGGTTATCTGCGCGCCTGCTGGAATGTGCACTCGCTCGCAGTTTTCTCGACAATGGCCTGAATACTGGGCTGCCTCATCGTCCCTCCGGCGGTCCATTCCAGGAATTGAACCTTCACCGCCATACCAGGCTCCAGCCAAACGGTATCTTTGCTTCTTTCCGGTTCATTAATAAAAGGTCTTGATGATCGGACCAAAGGCTGAATTTGCACCGTTAATTGTCTCCATTCTTCATCGCTTAGTTTCCCCGTCCCCGCATGCCCGATATAAACAAATTGCGCTTGCTCGGTATACAGTCCGAGCAGTAATGAATTGACAACCTTGCCGCGGAACGTAACGCCGCCAATTACCGCAAACAAATCGTGCAGCACTTTTCGCTTTTGCCACCGCTTGTCTTTGCCGTCGATAAGATAAGCGCTGTTGACATTTTTATAAACAATGCCCTCCATTTGATATTGCTCCATCATGGCGTATAAAGCTTCTCCGTCCGGGAAATTTTGCACAATTTGAACATCATGCTGAGGTATGACGATGGTTTCGAGCAGGCGCTGCCGCTCTCGCAGCGTCTGATTCACTACCCAAGCGCCATTGCAGAACAGGACATCAAAGATCATATAGGTGACCTGCGTCAGCTTGATACCTCTCTCAATGCTCATTGCACTGCGCAGGCTATCGCGTTTCATCACTTCGTGAAAGGAAGGCTTACCGCCCTCCAGAGCGATGATTTCCCCATCGAGAATAAAGGAAGATGCTTTACAATATCTTGTCGGGTCATGAAACTCTGGGTACTGCTGGGTTCGATGATTTCCTTTACGATTGATAAGCCGCACTTGCCCCTCTTCGAAATAGCTCAACATCCGAACGCCGTCCCATTTCATTTGGGCGATCCACTCATCACCCTTTGGCGTTTCCTCAACAACAGTGGGTTCAAAAGGAACAACCGGTTTTAACGTCATGGCACCCTCTGACTTGTTTTATTTTCTAGTATTCCCCAGAAATGTCCCGCTAACATCAGTAAAATAAAGGTTTACTTATCACTAGCATTGTCAAGTATATTTTTATCAGAGCATTCTCATCGTTTTCTAATTAAAGGGTGTCGCCCCTTGCCAGCTTACGCTTTCCTCCACTGCTAGAAAATAATAGGCGGTATTCCTTCTGCTATACTAGGTTCAGCTAAGAAATTAGCCGAAACCATTTAGGAGGGAAACTATGAAATTACAACATACTTGGAGCAAGCGCTTGGCCATTATGACAATCGGAGCAACTATCGCCATCTCTGGAGGGGTAATCAGTAGTCCACATCCTACAGAAGCTGCTACAGTGTCCAGTTCAACCAAAGCTAATCAAATTATCTCACTTGGTGAAACATATATGGGCACACCTTATCAGTTTGGTGCAGCCGTTGGGCAAACCCACACCTTTGACTGCTCGACCTTAACGAAATACATCTACGGAAAATACGGCATTAGCTTGCCGCGAACAGCTGCTCAGCAATCGAAAGTCGGCAGCTATGTATCGAAGAATAATTGGAAGAAAGGCGATCTCTTGTTCTTCTCCGTACCAGGCAGACCAGGTGTAGGACATGTTGGCGTCTATATCGGCAACAACAAAATGCTTAACACTTATGGTGCAGGCGGTGTGAAAATTACTACGATCAACTCGTATTGGAATTCGCACTACATGACTGCGCGCCGCGTGCTTTAATAAGCGGCGATCCAAGCCCCTACGCGCTGTGTGCTGCGTAGGGGGAGTGGATGGGCAACAGCCAAGTGCTAGGTGGTTAATTTGACCGCCGCCATGCGTCGGCGGCACAACGTACGCCCGGGATTCATGCGCGTTGGGAACAAATCCCCAGCACTCACTCAGCTTAGCGGAACTACAGTGCGCTATGCTTGGGCATACTCCCGTTTTTCATCATTTGGCGGAACTGCAGTGCGCTATTCGGGCATTTTCAGGTGTATCATCCCTCATTTCATACTGATAGCGCATCCATGTTCCTCTACATCAACAAAAATGCCAAAAAACCGATCAATAACGTACCCACGTTCCGCTCGGCTAGCATAAAAATCACCCCGGCTTAAATGCCCCGGTTTCGAACACCCTATCTCACCGTAGGCTTACCGGCAGTCAGGTGACTGATCAAGAAATAAGGGGCAAGCTCAGCTCGCCCCCTATCCATTAAAAAGCCAGGACCGCTTTCCATAAGGAGCGGTCCTGGCTTTTTTTATATTTTATTCAAATACTTTCACGCGAGCTTCAACGGAACTAAATTCTTTCTCTGCCGGTTCGAAAGCCGGTTTGCCGAATGGCAGTTGCGCAATTAATTTCCACTCACTCGGAAGGTTCCATGTTGCTTTAACTTCCTCATCAATCAATGGATTGTAATGCTGCAAGGAAGCGCCCAGACCTTCTTGCTCCAAAGCTGTCCATACCACGAATTGCAGGATGCCTGAAGACTGGTTGGACCAGATCGGAAAATTGTCCGCATAGGAAGCGAATTGCTTTTGCAGGTTTTCAATGACGGTTTGATCTTCGAAGAACAGGACAGTTCCATATCCGCTGGCAAAGCTATTGACGCGCTCTTCTGTTGGAGCAAAGCTATCCGCGGGAACGATCTTTCTGAGTGTTTCTTTCGTAATATTCCATAATTTATCGGATTGCTCTCCGAATAAGACAACAGCTCGGCCTGATTGCGAATTGAAGGATGATGGCGTATGTTTGACCGCGTCTTTCACGATTTCCTGAATGCGTTCATTTGAAACGATAGCTTCTTTACTCAATCCGTAAAAAGTGCGACGTTCTTTCACTGCTTCCCAAAATTGTTTGCTCATCTCTCAATTCCTCCAATGTATACATTTTTAAGAACCTAATAGAAAATAACTACTTACTTTCATTTGAAATGATACTTACAAATAGTTATTAACTTTTATATTATTATGCTATTGATGACCCTATTTTGTCAATCATTTTTTAGAATCCTTCGTGTTTGAGATTTCCGCCGCGAGGGAATAATCAGGGAAAACAGGCTGATAAGGGGGACAACGCACCATGGCGGTTACAACCAAAGGAACGCTAATTGTGGAAGGGCATGAGTTGACCATTACCAACCCGAGTAAACCCTTATGGTCGGAAGCTGGCATCACGAAGGCGGATTATCTCGCCAAACTGATGGAGCTCTCCCCTTACCTGCTGCGTTACTGCCGAGATCGCCATTTAACGACGATTCGTTATCCCCATGGCTATCAAGATAAGTCGTTTTATCAGAAAAACGCCCCCGAACCCGTGCCATCATTCGTGAACCTAGCCCCGCTCGACGGAATCAATTATGTCAATCTCGACTCCTTATCCACGCTTATTTGGCTGGGCAACCTAGCCTGTTTGGAATTCCATCCATCCTTTCACCGGATAGGCGAAACGCTGCCAGCCGAATGGGTCATCGACATGGACCCCACACTGGAGGAAGAGCCGCGGATTATGGAAGCCGCGCACATTATCGGTGAAGTGCTGGATGCCCTGCACATCCAATCCATCGCCAAAACATCTGGAGCCACAGGCATACAGATCTATGTGCCCATTCAACACGGGTACACGTTCGAGCAGCTTAGACGCATTGGTCATTTTGTCGGGGCTTATGTCGTGAAAAAATACCCCCATCTTTTCACCATCGAGAGGTTCAAGAAAAACCGCGGGGATAAAATCTATGTGGACTATTTGCAGCATTGGTATGGCAAAACGCTGTCTGCGCCTTATACGCCACGCGCCAAAAAAGACGCATCTGTCTCCACCCCTCTCTTATGGAAAGAAGTGGAGCTGCGCCCAAGTCCGCGCGAATTCAACTTACAAACGGTGTTCGATCGACTTCGACGAATGGGCGACCTGATTGAGAACGTACCGCGCCAAAATTTAGACGCTATCCTGGAGCGTTTGTAAAGGAAGGATTAGAATAGCGGCGATAGCATTCGGGCAATAACTTCTTTCCCCTTTTCAATCGAAGATCTTTTCTCAAATTCAGCAAGCTCCAATTCCTCGCATTGTTTCAAATCCATAAAGAAATCTCTCTCTAACCGCTCAATAACTTCTACATTAAACATAACAGCATTCAGCTCAAAATTACTAAAAAAGCTGCGCATATCCATATTCGCTGTTCCGACGGTCGCCATCAGGCGATCGATCAGCATGACTTTAGCATGAATGAACCCTTTCTTGTACAAAAAGAAGCGCACTCCCGCCTGCATGAGCTCCAGAAGATAGGATCTTGAAGCATACTGAACAATGCGGGAGTCCGCTTGGAATGGAAGAATGATTCGCACATCGACGCCGCTAATTACAGCGGTCTTCAAAGCCATCGCGATGCTGGGATCCGGTATAAAATAAGGCGTCGTTACATAGATCCGTTTCTTGGCAGCAACGATTCCCGCGAAAAACATCTCCTGAATCGCATCCCAATGGGCATCCGGACCGCTCGAAATGACCTGAAGCAAGGATGCCGCGGGGAGATCGTGCTCCGGAAAAAAAGTACTTTCCACAAGCCGTTCGCCGCTGACGAACAGCCAGTCGGTCAGAAATGTCTGCTGCAAATAATACACAGCATCTCCGAGCAGTTGCAGATGCGTATCCCGCCAGAAGCCCAGCTTGGGATCACCACCAAGGTACTCATCTCCAATATTAATCCCGCCGGTAAACCCTATCCTGCCGTCAATGACGACAATTTTACGGTGATTGCGGTAATTCATTCGTTTATCGAAGAAAGCAATGAGCGGCGGGAGAAACGGATGCACCTCAATCCCCTCCTGCTTCAGCTGGTTAATGTAGCGGCTAGAGAGCTTATAGCTCCCAATTCCATCATAAATCACCCTAACTTTAACCCCTTGTCGTGCCTTTCGAATCAGCGCCTCCTGAAATCTCATCCCAATACTGTCGTGCCGGATCGTATAAAACTCGAAATGAATGTGCTTCTGGGCCTGTTCGATCGCTGTCAGCATCGCTTCATAGGTGGAATCCGCATTAGTCAGCACTTCTACCTCATTGTTTGGCGTTATCGGCGAGCCAGGTATGTTATGCAACAGCCCGAATAGCCGCGTTTCTTTATACAAATCATGTATACTCCCTTTTGCTGAGGGCATTGATCCGCTCATCTGATTCAGCCATTGATGCTGCGTTTCTGCCACCTTGCGCGGTCCCTTGCGGCGGACTAATTTACGTTGCGAATACTCTTTAGCCAAAAAGTAATACATGATAAATCCAATCATTGGAAAAATAAACATGACTAGCAGCCAAGCAACCGTTTTGGATGGCCGCCGGTATTCGCCTATCAAAATAGTTGCTGTCTGGAATATGAAAAGCAACAGCACAATCACGATCCATAACACGGCTTCACCCCCTACTTCATGGATTGATGTCTGCGTGTATTTCCCAACTGTTCTATGTTCCGTTAGCTTTTGCCAAGAGAGAGACAACTATACTCCTTCGCGACTCGTCGGCATCCTCCGACAATACTTTCCAACTTTCGTAATAAAATCCTGCAATGTGAGAAGAATAATCGTGGATTGTTAGGATTTCTTCACGATGCTCGAGCGGGAGGTGGAAGCACAATGAGCAATGCGTCCAAAAATTTAGTAAAGCGCATGCTGCGCGATCGTTTATTCAGCCATTCAGACGAAGGGGATGACAAGTCAGAGCTCGCCGACTCTCTCGACTATCACTTCATTGAAGAATTGAAGATGACTAAACTCTCGCTCCTGTTAAGCGACAACCATGAATTTATTAAAGAAATCTTCCAAGACTGCTCAGACGTAGTTGTACGCGAATTCGAAATTGAACCGCACATTCCAGCTCTCCTGCTGTTCGTAGATGGCCTCGCCAACACCGAGTTATTGAATGAAACGATGAAAGCCTTAATGCTGCAGGGAGGCGGCGAGACCGCCATTGATCGCATCACAGGCTCGATTCTTCCGGTCTCGCAAACGCAAGTCTCCGACAATTATGGAGACTTGCTCATTTCCGTGCTGAGCGGAGACACCGCTCTCCTTGTTGAGGGCAACGCGAAGGCGGTGCTGCTCGGCATTCGCGGTACAGAGAAGCGCTCCGTCGGCGAGCCGGAGACGGAAACCGTTGTCCGCGGACCGCGTGAGGGCTTCGTGGAGAGCTTGCGCACGAATACCTCCATGATCCGCCGCAAGCTGAAGACACCTCGATTGAAAATGAAATCGATGTGCATCGGCAAGGAGAGCAACACCAATCTTGTCGTCTGCTACCTCGACGATCTTGCGATGCCTTCCCTTGTAGAGGAAGTCGTTAAGCGGCTGGAACAGATCCACATTGATGCCATTCTTGAGTCCGGCATGATTGAAGGGCTTATACAAGACGATGTGTATTCGCCTTTTCCGCAGATTCAAAACACAGAAAGGCCGGACGTGGTGGCCAGCGCACTTCTGGAGGGACGCGTAGCCATCATCATTGACGGTACGCCCTTCGCGCTTATTGTCCCTTTTGTATTCGTCCAGATTATGCAAACGAGCGAGGATTATTACGAGCGATACCAAATCGGCTCTTTGTTACGCTTGCTTCGTTACATCTTCATGTTTCTGTCGCTTACAACGCCTGCCTTGTACGTAGCGATTACGACTTATCATCAAGATCTTCTGCCGACATCACTCATGTTAAGCATTGCCGCCTCCCGCGAAGCCATTCCGTTCCCGGCTGTAGTGGAAGCCTTTATCATGGAAATCACGTTCGAGGCATTGCGGGAAGCCGGCCTTCGGTTGCCCAAAGCTGTGGGTTCGGCTGTTTCAATCCTAGGGGCGCTCGTTGTTGGCCAAGCTGCCGTTCAAGCAGGCATTGTTTCAGCGCCTATTGTTATTGTTGTGTCTATTACAGGGATCGCTTCCTTCACCATTCCAAGATATAACGGAGCTATTGCTATTCGGATGCTGCGCTTTCCAATTCTCATTGTGGCCTCTTTGTTCGGCTTCTACGGTATTTTCTTCTCCTTGATGATTCTGCTGGGGCATATGGCGAATTTGCGTTCCTTCGGTGTGCCTTACTTATCGCCGTTGGCCCCGCTGTCGGCAGGAGACTTGAAGGACGTATTTGTTCGCGCTCCTTGGTGGCGGATGCAGAACCGACCGGAATTCATGGCCATTCAAGACGCGCAACGCATGGACAGTAAGCTCCCGCAGCAAATCCAAAAGGACGGAGGCGTTGACGGCAGCAAGATCCAGCATGAGCATAAAGCAAGTAAGGAGGGTAAGCCATAATGGCGAATCACATGCGAATCTCAGCGCTCGGAATCATGTTTGCCCTTTGTACAGTACTCTTGACTGCCTGCTGGGATCGGACCGAGACCAACGATATCGCCTTTGTCCTTTCCTCCTCGGTTGATTTGGAGGATGACGGGCGATACCGTGTCGCCTACATTTTTCCATTGCCTGGCTCGATGGGCGGGGCAAGCGGGGGCGGGGGCGGCACATCTGGCGGCAAAAGTTATTATATTGACTCCGAGGTTGGGGCGACAATGCGCGAAGCGTCCAGCAAATTGCAGCTGCGGATGTCGCGCAGACTATTTCTGTCGCATCGGCGAACCATTGTCATCGGCGAAAAGCTGGCAAAAGCCGGGATCTCTCCTTTGTTGGACGTTGTCCCAAGAACACCTGAGAGCCGCTTGACCTGCTTTCTTGTCTTAACCAAGGGCAAAGGCTACGATCTGCTCAATACGGAGCCTAAATTTGAACGCTTTCCGGCAGAAGCGATTCGTGAATTAACGAAATCGCGCCAAGCGATGGGGACCTCAACGAAAGATGTTGGGCTTGCTCTCAGCTTCGGCAGCGACCCGATAATAAGCTACATCGAAGCCCGGGAAAGTCAGTCCGATAAAAAGCCTTCGCATGAAATCCAACTCATCGGCTACGGGCAGTTCAAAGGAGATCAGTTGGTAGGCATTTACAAAAAACAAGAGGCAACTGGTTTGATGTGGTTGAGAAACAACGTCAAGGAGCATACGTTCACCTTCCCGATGAAGCCCGACGAATCCGGCCAGGATATTTCCATTCTCGTCACGCAAGGCCAGACTGAAATTACCCCCGATTTACAAGGGGACAAACTGATTTTCAACATCAAGCTGAATGCATCCGGATTCGTCCGAGAAGATTTATCCAAGCAAGATTTAAGCAAACCGGATAATCTTCACCAGGTTGAAATCAAATTAGCTGAACAAGTGAAAAAATCTGTTCAAGCTACCCTTGCCAGGATGCAAGAGGAAGGCACAGACTCAGCCCAGCTCAGTTTAAAGGTTTGGCGAAAATATCCGAATGCATGGAATAACACCTTAAAAGCACAGTGGCTAGATTTGTTTAAGGAAGCAGAATTCCGCATCACAGCAGAAGCCTCGATCTCGGAAACAGGACTCATTAATCAGAACGTCATTATCAATGGGAGGTAATAACGATGGATGGCAGCATCTTTATCCTATGTTTTCTTTACATCATGGTCGCAAGCTTCCTCATTGACAGAAAAAAGCTTCGCCATGAGAAAAAAGGCACACTTGCCCTCTATGCGTCAATTTGCTGTATTACGTTAGTCATCTTCTTCAGCAGAATCATGCATTGGAATATTCCGATGCCGTCTCGTTTCTTTATCCATACGGTATCTCCTTGGGTCAGCAACTTAATTGGGCTATGACCTCAACCTGCAAGCGTTAAGCAATCAGAAACGGAGGCGTGCACATGGATAAAAAGCAAGTAATCAACCAGAGACAGATCGCGTGGCTGGCTGCTTCCGTCTTTACAAGCGGAGGTCTTTTCAATTGGCAAAATGTGCTGATTCGAGTTAGCGAAATTGATGCGTGGTTCAGCTACTTATTATCCATTTTTTATGTATTTCTGATTGCCGCCTTTTTTGGCTACATGGCAAAACTATTCCCTGCCCGTAATATTTTCGAGATCTCCATGCTGTTACTGGGACGGGCGGGTGGCACAATCGTGAATCTCTTGATGCTGTTTCATTTCTGGGAATCTACCGTACTGGATGTTTCCTCCATGTCGAGATTCACGTACACCTTGCTGCTGCACAATACGCCAATAGAAATCCTCATCCTGGTGCCTTGTTTGCTTCTCATTTATTTCGGAAGAACAAGTATAGAGATTATTGCTCGCGTCAACGACCTGTTCTACCCGCTCTTCGTCATCGTAACATTGTTGATGCCTCTGCTGCTCGCAAACGAATTTCATCTTCCGCTTATTACTCCCGTTCTAACCATGCCATTTCAAAATATAGCTTCCGGCAACATACTTGCGCTCGGAAACACGGGTGATATATTCATTCTCGGCGCTTTTCTGCATACCGTATACAACGCAAAACAGTTCCGTTCGTCCATCCGGCATGGATCGATGTTGGGGATATTCTTGTTCACCCTTGTCATTTTCCTGGTGCTTATCGTGCTGGGGCCGAATATGCCGGCAAACTTCATTTACCCCGGATATAACTTGGTGCAAATGATTCATGTTACGGACTTTCTCGATCGGGTTGATCTTGTCCTCTTGACCATCTGGCTGCCAACGCTTGCCGGTAAATATATTGTTGCTTATCTCGCGATTCTGATCGGCATTAACTCCATGATGAATCAACGCGACTATCCCATTATGAATAAGCCGGTCGCTTTGCTATTTTGCCTAACAACATGCCTTTCCTTCAAAAGCACGACGGAGCTGCTATCCTTCGCTAATTTCAGCTCTCCCGTTATCGTGCTGGCTTACCAGCCTTTAGTCATGGCCATACTGTTCGCTGCAGCCAAGATCCGCCACCGGAAACAGCCTCTTGAGAACCAGCACTCCGAGGAAGACACGAATCAAAAATCCACTCCCTCTAAACAGATGGCTAGAATCAGCATGCGATTCTCCTATAATCAGTGGTTGTGGTGCGGCAATATCTTGATTCTTGTCTGCGCCTTCTGCGTCTTGATGGGGCTTGCTTTCGGCAAGTACAGCCCGCTTGTTGGCAATGTCTGCGCTCTGGGATTTGGCAGCTGTTTATTCCTTGCCGTCATGACAACCTACATGGAGGTGAGCCAATTGAAGCAATCGCAAGCCGGGAAATGACCTATGTTCCCCTATAACAAAAAAACGCACCTGCTACTCAGCAGGCACGTTCTATACTTAGACTGGCATTGTCGGGGTCATACGACTTTTGGCTACTTTCAAATAGCCGTACATATTGAGAAACTCGCTGTCGGGAGCGAACCGAAGCTTCATGGAGCCAGCGGCTTCCTGAATGTAAGGACGCAGGGCAGAAGCGCCTCCCCCTATGACATAGAAACACTGAATGTCAGGGTACTTGCGCCAGCGCTTCTTGATCATTTCGATCATGCGCAGAGCTGCTCTACGGAAGTGCTGGTCCACAATCGGCCGGATATCGACTTGGCCTTCGCCAATCAGCTGAATCGTAAACTCCCGGTTTTTGACACGCTGGACCAGCTTAGCCCGGCTTGGGAAGACATACCCGTAAGCGTCCTCCACATCACGGATGATTGCGTCCAGGTACGTAGCAATGCCGATCTGCTCGCCATGGCTGAAATGATTGTCGATCGCCATTCGTTTGATGACTGGAAAATCTGTCGTTAACGCGCCGATCTCGCATACGCCTATGCACCCGTTGTAGATCTCCTCATCCTTCACTAGGAGACTATCGTGCGTCGCCAAGTGAAACATCGCGGCAGCACCTTCGATCGAAACGGCTACTTTTCGAATGGAAACTTTGATCTTGCGGTTGTGAAGCTGTGGCGTAGAGAGGAAGGTAACCTCGTGCTCGCCAACAAGTCTTTGTTCGAACAATTGGTTATATTTCGCATACGCACGTACAGGCAGCCCGGTTCCCAGCGTATACTCCACCTCGTCGGCGCTGCCGTATCCTGCGCCATGATTGCCGCCGTTCATCAAACCTTGATAGGCCAGAGCCGTTAAAGCCACGATGAGGGATTGGTCGGAAGCCGCTTTGTTATCGCTGTCCTCGAGTTCCAGATTGTCTTCATGCTCCAATGCCAGTTGGCCGACAAAATACCTTTGATTTCTTTGCGAAAGGGAAGGACTGTAGATCATGACATCCAAAGCCTTCCAGGGGGAATCCTCTTCCTGCAAAATATGCCTTTCGTAGCCAGGTGCGATGATATTCGGAATGACCAGCGGTTCTCTTGAACCATCCAGCACCAGTTTGATGCTGTCATTACCTATATCAATACCAGCAAGCTTATTCATAAGCGCCTCCATCCAACATATAACGTTTTCCTATTTTTTCTAAGTAAATTCGATCTATTCCGACAATAATCCTTCCTACTTTAGTCTCATTTTATATAGGACTCATTGGTGCTAAGAGGGTTTTTGACGAAATATGACGAATTGTAGAGAGTAGGACGTTACCAAATTCAACCATGACAGGAGAAAATATAGCCGTAATGAAGCTCAAATGGAAGCCAAAAAAGCTGACACTGGTCATCATTCCAGATGCCAATCAATCTGTTGTCAGGTTTCGTATTCCCCATCTGTTTGCTTATATAGCTGCTGCATGTTTCTCTGTGCTGCTGCTGATTTCAATCCTTACATATACCGTGCATACGCATACGGTCAAAACAGCCAATGCGCTTCAATCCAAGCTAAATGGCGCGAATCAGCAATGGAACGCGACGCTTACAAGCAAAAATCAAACCATTGAACAGCTCCAGAACGAAGTGATTCAACTCTCCCAACAAGCTGAGCTGATGAAAACTAAAATTGATGAAATGAAAAAATTGGAGAACGATCTGAAATCCATCGCACAGCTTGATACCAGCGAAACTCCTACTAAAGAACTAGCTGCTACTCAAAAAGGGCAACCCGAAACGGAAGCGGCAGGTGCCTCCAGTACGGCAGGCATGGGCGGCAGCCCGCAGCCGGCTTCCCAGGAAGAGATTATGAAGCTCGGCGAACAGACACTTGCTTCCTTCTCCGTTCTGGATACCGAAGTGAAAGAACTTCGGACAAGCCTCACCGAAACGAAGATGAAGGTAGCCGTTAAGCAGCAGCAGCTGCGCATAACGCCAACACTGTGGCCGACAGATACCAAAGTCGTCACTTCAACTTTTGGCTATCGTACCGATCCCTTTACCTTTCGTCCCAGCTTTCATTCGGGCATTGATTTCGGAGCCAAAGAAAATGATCCTGTTTACGCCACCGCTGATGGGAAAGTCATCTCCACAGGCCGGGATCAGTTTCATGGCAATAACATCGTCATCGAGCATTCCAAGGGCTTACGCACCTGGTACATGCATTTAAATAAAATTTTAGTCAATAAAGGGGACAACGTTGAAAAGGGGAATACGATCGGCCTTGTCGGTTCTACCGGACGCAGCACCGGCCCCCACATGCATTACGAAGTTCTCAAAAATGGAGCAAGCATCGACCCTAAACCTTATCTCAAAGCCATGCGAAAGGATGAATAACCATGTTTAAAAACAAAAAGCTTTCCATGAACCCCAATATGACGGACACGCTCATCGGGGAAGGCACCTCGTTCGAAGGCCGCATTAAATCTGAAGCCAGCCTTCGAATCGAGGGCAGTATTACAGGCGACATCGAGTGCTTGGGTGATGTCATCATCGGCGAGCATGGAAGTGTGAAATCCAATATTTCCGCTAGAGATGTTATTCTGGCAGGTACTGTTCAAGGCAATGTAGTAACCAAAGGCAAGCTGACGATTACTTCAACAGGATCGCTGAACGGGAATATTACCGCAGCCTCATTTATCATTGAAGAAGGCGGCCTGTTCCAAGGCACAAGCAAGATGGATACGAAAGTGCCGGATAAAGGGCCTCAAGGCGGAGAACCCGAGTATGGAAATAAACCGGCTCCTGTTGCAAACGGAGCATTTGGCGGCAATACCATAGCGATGTAAAATCCGTTCATCTCTGCCATGATTAGGCACTAAGAGCATCATCATGCTATAATAGTTGGAAATTCTTAATTTCTGACTGATGCAGGAGATAATCTTATGAGAGAACAAACGATTTTATTCGATCTGGATGATACGCTCGTTCACTGCAACAAATATTTTGATTTCGTCATCGATCAGTTCGTCGATCTGATGCTGACCTGGTTTTCCGGGCATAACCTGAAACCGCAGGATATTAAGCAAAAGCAGCTCGAGATCGATCTTGCGGGCGTTCAGATACACGGTTTTTTGCCAGACCGCTTCCCCAAATCGTTCGTCGAGACGTACCAATGGTACGCCATGCATTACAACCGTCCTGTTAGCAAGAGCGAAGAGTCTTGGCTGCTCCAGCTCGGCCATACGGTCTATGAATATACCGTTGAGCCCTTTCCGCAGATGAACGAAACGCTGGAGACGCTGCAGAATGCGGGCCACAAGCTATTTCTGTATACAGGCGGAGATGCTTCCATCCAGATGAAGAAGGTACGGGATTCCGGCTTGCACGATTATTTCGATGATCGCATCTTTGTGACCGTACATAAGACGCGAGAGTTTATGGAATCGCTGCTGATCGAACACCGTTTTGATCGGCGCCATACCTGGATGATCGGCAATTCGGTCAAAACCGACGTGCTGCCAGCCCTGCACGCAGGCATCCATTCCATCCATATTCCCGCCCTGCAGGATTGGGAGTATAACACAGGCAAGATTGATATCGCGCCCAAAGGTGCGTTTTACCAACTCACCTCACTGAACGAAGTGCCTGAAACCATTCAAGACTATACCAAAAAGACTGCCGTTTCCGATTAAGGAAAGGCAGTCTTTTTGGTATTAAGCCGCGATATCTCGCCGGCGGAATATTTCCCAAGAGAGCACGTTAAACAGAAGGAAGTAGAAGAGCAGCACCGTAATGGAAAAACCAAGCGTCATCCCTTCGGCAAGCGGTCTTCCCTCCAAATACGGCGTCAGGTCCGTGTTGGCGAACAGGAAATATTTTCCCCAGCTGTACCGGAGCAAGAAATAGGTGATGACCTGCCCCATGAACATGATGAAAATACTGATGCCAATCGCGAGTGAAGAGCTGCGGAATACGGTCGAAATCATAAAAGCGAGCGTTACAATCATGATGAGTTCGATCAGCTTATACCCATACGTCGCAAATACATAAAGCAGCATGCTTCCTTCATGAACCGTACCATCCGCGTTTAAAGTCAAATGAGGAAGGTTCAAGTTATGGAATCCATACAAGATTCCGTTCGCGATCCATGCACTAATAAACATCGTCACCAGCAGAACCGCCGCAAAGAGCAGCGTAGCCGCATACTTGGAGAAGAGAATCTTCGCTCGACTTGCCGGTCGAATAAGAAGCAGCTTGATCGTTCCCCAGGTAAACTCCCCAGCCACCATATCTCCCGCAATGATGACGGTGAACAGGGTCACGATCTGGATGAGATCTACCGCTCCTAGCACGCCTCCCCATAGCGTGTTCTGAGCAGGCGGCATATTATGATCGAGCGCATATTGCTGGAGTGTAATTTGATCCTTTAAGCCTTGTTTGAATTTCGCCGGCAACTCCGGATTCTCCAGCTCTTTCTGATTATGCTCGATCGCATCCTTCGCACCAGCTTTCCACTCATCCGTTTTACTGGAATCCGAATGGCCCAGCAAGGAGACGAAAACCACGATAACAATCAGCAATATCCCCAAAATCCATGTGCGCAGCCTGCGATATATTTTCATATTTTCATTTTGGATAAGTCTAAGCAATCTGATCACTTCCCGTCATTTCCAAAAATTGATCCTCGAGCGATTTCGTCGTCGTACGAATGCCGTACACGTGAATGCCAGCCTCTACGAAGCGTTTATTCCACTCCGCAATCAGCTTCCTGTCAAGGTTCATGACCAGCTCACCGCCTTGAACGGCTGATTCCAGTTGAAGTGCTGATTCAGCAAGCAGTGCGGCTGCCTGCTCCATCGGCTCTACCTCAAAAGCAACTCGTTGCTGCCCCTCAACGTCAGCGAATTCCTTGATCAGCCGAACATCTACCAGCTTCCCGTTCTGGATAATGGCGACACGGTCGCACATCAGCTCCATCTCCGAGAGCAGATGGCTGGACACGATGACGGAGATCCCGTCCTCCCGGGTGAGCTTGCGCAAATGGTCGCGCAGCTCGCGGATACCGGCGGGATCAAGCCCGTTCGTCGGCTCATCCAGGATGAGAACGGACGGCTTATGCAGCAGCGCTTGCGCAATGCCGAGCCGTTGGCGCATGCCCAGCGAATAGGTTTTGACCTTATCGTGGATGCGGTTCTCCATGCCGACGAGCGTGATTACTTCTTGGATGCGCTGCTCGTTGATGCCGGGAATCATTCTGGCGTAATGAACCAGATTATGATAACCGCTCAGAAACTTATACATTTCCGGGTTCTCAACGATGGCGCCAACATGCCGGATCGCTTGTTCAAAATGCGTTCGAATCGACTGCCCCCCGATCCGAATGTCTCCTTGCGTAATGGACATCAGCCCGACCATCATCCGGATCGTTGTCGTTTTACCTGCACCATTTGGTCCGAGAAATCCGAAAACCTCTCCCCTTGGCACATCGAAGCTCAGGTTATCAATAATCGTTTTGGAACCGATGCGTTTGGTAATATGTTCAATCTGAACAATCGGCGTTTGCGATTCTGTTTGCGTCATGGAATAGCCTCCTTCGCGTTAATTACAGAGTAGTGTATACATTCTTCTCTTCGTTGTGGCACGGGCCACACAGAAGTCACACGGGAAGTCATATCGGATTATGACCGATCTCACTATGGCATTTGCTCTTTTTTAGGTACAATGAGTATACAAAGATGAACGATAAGGGAGTCCTACTATGATACAAAGAAGACAATGGCATGGCGTGGAGTGGTCCCTTTTCATCGTTTTGACCGGCTCGACGATGCTTTCCTTGCTTTATGTGCTTTTGCATATGAGCGAGTTTGAACATATCTCTATCTTTTTCATGATTGCCTCAATTCTCCTTTCTTATGCCGCTCCTCTACTATTTTGGAGACCTAATTATATCAATGTCCCGCTCTATCCCTTAGCTGTCCTGCTTACGGGCGAGCCTCTACAAATCTATCTATCTTGGATGCAGCAAGAAGTCTACTTTATTATTAATTGCCCATTAATGGTCATTGGATTCCTCACTGATCGAAAAAATGCCTGGTGGATAGCCCCTGTCTTTCTCGTAGCCATGCCCGTCTCCTTTTTTTTCGTCCTTCATAATGGGATAAACATAGGGGAATTGTCTAGTGTGATCTTGAATTCCGTGCTCTTTTACGCGATTGGACTCAGCTTGCAGCGTGTTGTCACATCGAATGAGAAGACGGAAAAGCTTTTAGCAGAAAATCAGCGTCAGTACCAGCTCATTCATGAGCAAAATAATGCCCTGGAGCAGTATGCGAATCAAATTGAACAACTCACGCTGCTGGAGGAACGAAATCGCATGGCGCGAGAACTGCATGATACAGTTGGACACACGTTCACTTCGGTCATCATGGGCATGGATGCCGTCTCCTATCTCATCGAAGCTGCGCCGGAAAAAGCGAAAGAAAAGCTTGATGTGCTTCGGAACGTGACCCGCAACGGATTAGAAGAAGTGCGCAGCAGCATTCATCAAATGGTTCCGAGTGGCGACGACATGCTTCTGTCCCAGCAACTAACCCGGCTGGCCAATGAATTCGCCCTCCATACAGGAACCAAAATCTGCTTCAAAACAAACGGAAACGAGTTCGAAATTTCCAAACAGACCAAGCTTTCCCTAATCCGCTGTCTGCAAGAGTCTCTGACGAATGCCAAACGGCACGGCAGAGCTAACTCTGTTGAAATTAGTTTGACTTACGGGGATCATGAAGTCAGTTTGCGCATCGAAGATGACGGTATCGGTACCGAGCAGCTTAGAGCTGGTTTCGGCATTAACGCCATGCAGGAGCGAATCTCTGCCCTGCAAGGCACGCTGCAGGTAAGTTCAGCTTCAGGACAGGGCACCATCGTCTCCTGTTTGATTCCAGCTAGACGGATTCCCGCGTTGTAGCTCCCCGTTCTGTCCATGTGAAATGAGACATGATACAATGAGCTTATATTTGTAAATGCTTACGAAGATAGTTTTGCTATAGCAAAACTCAGTTAATGCTTACGATGCCAGTTTTCCTTTCGGAAAACTCAGCCAATGCTTACGAAGATAGTTTTGCTATAGCAAAACTCTTAGGAGGTCTCACCCATGAGCACAACCCCATTAAAGCTCCTTCTGGTCGATGATCAGGATTTGATTAGAGAAAGTTTGCATATTGTGCTCGACATGGATCCGGAGATTACCGTGGTTGGACTTGCGGAAAACGGCAATGCCGCCATCAAGCAGTGTGAAGAGCACCAACCGGACGTTGTCCTCATGGATATCCACATGCCCGTCATGGATGGCGTCGAGGCTACACGCCAAATTAAAGCTGCTTGGCCGCAGATCCGCGTCATTATCCTGACCACCTTTCAAGAAATCAGCTACGTCGTAGATGCTCTTGGCGCTGGCGCTGAGGGCTACCTGCTCAAAGCGATTCACCCGAAGGATCTAGCAGCAGGAATCAAGTGGGTGCATCAAGGCGGTACGCTCATCCCTCAGGACATCGCCAAAATGCTCGTTCAGCAAGCAAGAGGCATGCAGGAGGGATCCGCTCGTGATCCTGAAGCGAAAACGAGTGCTGAAGAGCCTGTACGCACGGATGCATATGGACTGAGCGAACGCGAAGTCCAGGTTCTTCACTGTATCGCTGATGGGCTCAGCAACAAGGAAATTGCCGAGAAGCTGTATTTGTCGGAAGGCACCGTCAAAAATTATATTTCCAGCATCTATTCCAAAATGGACGTGCGCGACCGCATCCAAGCCTCGAAAAAGGCGCATGAGGAAGGCCTGCTGTAACTTACGGACATAAGCAAAAGCCGCACTTCATTTGAAGTTGCGGCTTTCTTTTATTCAAACAGCTTTTCAATAAATGACTTTTTTCTTTTTCGAATCTTGCTATAGCTTTTCACCCTCGAATAGGTTGCCGGTTCCTCGCTTGGAGCGGAAGGAGCGGTCAGCTCACTCGCTGATAATTCTATCGCCTTCGGCTCATTTTCTTGCGAATTGTCCGGTTGGGTCTGCTCCAATCCTTTGGACAGCTCCAGATGGAGTTGTTGTTCAATTTGATACTTGAACTGCCGGAGCAACTGCTCTTGATGCTTATGCTGAGCTTGGAAATGCTCATGAAGCTGATCTTGAAGAGATTCCACTTGCCGACTGAGCAGCACGACCGCTTTTTGCAGAGAAATCAGATGTTGTGCGCCCATAAGCTCGTCCGTCCCAAACATCTGAACATCCTCCCCATTTTCAGCTAGCAGCGCATGCAGCTCAGCTGGTGTAATGAGCTCCTCTTTCTTCATGTGCTCTCCCCTTCATCCGCCCGATATTGGCTAATTGTTATTCAAGCATACAGCCTATTTTCTCTATTGTACATGAACCTTGTCAAATGTTCATCCTCTGAATCCATTTGACTCCAAAACAAAGCCATCTCGCACGGGAAAACACTATGTTCCATGAACAGCAAAAAGCAGCGGAGCCTCGATCCAGGGCAGCTCCACCGCGTTTCTTTCACGGATCCAAACAGTGGTTCCTTAGAAATGGCTGACCGTTTCGAACCCCCTCTTTATCGCGCTGCCTTTCATTCCGTTGGCATGGGTTCGGGATTGTCCAGAAGCCTCCCAACGCGCTTGAATCCTGGGCGCGCGCTGCTTCGCCGGCGCATGGCGGCAGTCAAACCCCACAGACTACGCTATGAAGGCGGAACTACATTGCGTTATTCCCCTGAATAGTCGTAATTTAAGCAGCGAAGAGGAACTACGATGCGTTATATTGCTGCTTGCACGTTTATAACCCTTAATTTCCTATGAATAGCATACTGTTGTTCCACGAATTAACCATAAAAGCGAATATGACTCCCCATAGCGCACCCAAGTTCCGCTTCCTTATGTCGGATAGGAAGAATACCTATCAAGGATAAGCAAATTTGTGCATATGCAGGTTAATTCGCGCAAAAAAAAGACTGCTTGCACATAGACATCGTCTACTTGCAAGCAGTCGTATTTGGAATTTATGGCAAATTCGACGACCCCATCAAAAAACGATCGACTTCGCGAGCCGCTGCGCGGCCTTCGTTGATCGCCCAGACAACAAGGCTTTGACCGCGGCGCATGTCGCCGGCTGCAAAGACGCCATTCACATTCGTTGCGAATGTGCCGTATTCCGCCTTCGCGTTGGAGCGCTCGTCTTTGACGACGCCAAGTTGGTCCAGCACCGTATTCTCCGGTCCTGTGAAGCCCATGGCGATCAGCACCAGCTGCGCTGGATACACCTTCTCGCTGCCCGGCACTTCAATGGGCACGAATGCGCCCTTCTCATTCTTCTGCCACTCGATCAGAACTGTATGCAGCTCTTTCAAGTTGCCATTCTCATCACCCACGAATTTCTTCGTGTTGATTAAGTACTGACGAGGATCATCGCCTTGCACCGCTGCCGCTTCCTGTTGGCCGTAGTCCACCTTGAGGACCTTCGGCCATTCCGGCCAAGGATTGTTCGCCGGACGCGTTTCCAGCGATTTCGGCATAATCTCGAATTGCGTCACGCTCTTGCACTTATGACGTAAGGACGTCCCCACACAGTCCGTTCCGGTGTCCCCGCCGCCGATGACAATCACATCTTTGCCTTCGGCAGAAATGAACTGCTGATCCGCGTGCTCGGAGTCCAGCAAGCTCTTCGTGTTTTTGCTTAGGAATTCCATCGCCAAATGAACACCGCTCAGCTCGCGTCCTTCAATGGGAAGGTCGCGCCCTTTCGTGGCTCCACCGCAAAGGACGATCGCATCGAACTCCTCCTGCAGCTTTTCAATTGGATAGTTCACGCCAACGTGAGCGCCGGTTACGAACGTAATGCCCTCGGCTTCAAGCAAATCCACACGGCGCTGGACATACTTCTTATCCAGCTTCATGTTCGGGATGCCGTACATCAACAATCCGCCTACGCGATCTGCGCGTTCGAACACGGTAACCCAGTGACCGGCTTTGTTCAACTGCGCTGCTGCGGCGAGTCCGGATGGACCGGACCCTACAACGGCAACCTTTTTACCCGTGCGGACTTCCGGAGGCTCTGGCGTAATCCAGCCCTCGGCGAAGCCTTTATCGATGATGGCCTTCTCGATGCTTTTGATCGTAACCGGTGTATCTTTCAGGCCGACTGTACAGGACCCTTCACACGGTGCCGGACAGACACGCCCTGTAAATTCAGGGAAATTGTTCGTCTTGTGCAGACGATCCAATGCCTCTCTCCAACTCCCGCGATACACCAGATCATTCCATTCGGGGATCAGATTGTTCACCGGACAGCCTGCTGCCATCCCGCTAATCAGCTTGCCCGTATGACAAAAGGGAATGCCGCAATCCATGCATCTGGCGCCTTGCGTTTGCAGCTTCTCGTCCGTCAGCGGAGTAGCGAACTCCTTCCAATGGCCAATCCGCAGCAACGGAGCGGCTTCAGTCGCCACTTCACGGCTGTATTCCATAAAACCTGTTGGTTTACCCATTGCGTTTATCTCCTCCTGAGAGTTTTGCTTTAGCAAAACTGGCATCGTAAGCATTAGCTGAGTTTTCGTAAGAAAACTTACTTGTAAGCATGTTCTGGAATTTTAGTTTCCGCCGACGCGGGAAACGTCTTTCATATTGGCCTCGAACGCGACCATGACGGCTTCCTGCTGACTAAGACCTGAACGTTTCACTTTCTCAATCGCGTCAAACATCCGTTTGTAGTCTTTCGGAATCACCTTAATAAATTTCCAAACATATTCATCCCAGTGGTTTAATATGCGATGGGCAACCGTGCTGTCGGTAAACGTGGCATGATGTTGAATCATCGTTTTCAGCTCATTCATTTCGTAAGGCTCTTCCAATTGCTCAAGATGAACCATTTCTTTGTTCACTTTGCCGGTGAACTCGCCCTTTTCATCGAGCACATAAGCGATACCGCCGGACATGCCGGCTGCGAAGTTGCGACCTGTAGAGCCTAATACAACAACGCGTCCGCCTGTCATATACTCACAGCCATGATCGCCTACGCCCTCGACAACTGCACGAACGCCGCTGTTTCTTACACAGAAACGCTCGCCGGCAATACCGCGAATATAAGCATCTCCATCCGTTGCGCCATAAAAAGCAGTGTTTCCGATAATGACGTTATCTTCAGGAACAAAGGTTGATTTACTGGAAGGGAAAATGGCCAGCTTACCGCCGGACAATCCTTTACCGACATAGTCATTGGCGTCGCCTTCCAAGGAAAGCGTCATCCCTTTCGGCACGAAAGCGCCAAAGCTCTGCCCTGCCGAGCCGTTAAAATGCAACCGAATCGTATCGTGCGGCAGGCCGTCCACGCCGTGGCGGCGTGTCACTTCACTGCCGACGATTGTACCGACAACGCGGTTGATGTTCGTAATCGGCACGATGGCGTGCACGTGCTCCTTGCGTTCAATCGCCGGCTCGCAAATCGCCAGCAGCTGCGTAACGTCAAGGGAGCGATCCAGACCATGATCCTGCTGCATTTGGCAGAAACGGCCTACATCCTCGCCAACATCAGGTTGATGCAGAAGCGGCGTCAGGTCTACGCCTTTCGCTTTCCAGTGCTCCACAGCTTGCTTTGACTCCAGCACATCTGTACGGCCGACCATCTCCTCGATGGTGCGGAAGCCTAGCTCAGCCATGAGTTCACGCACATCCTCCGCGATGAAAGTCATGAAGTTCACCAGATGCTGCGGGTCGCCCGCAAATTTTTTGCGCAGCTCCGGATTTTGTGTCGCGACCCCAACCGGACAAGTGTCCAGATGGCAAACGCGCATCATCACGCAGCCGATCGTAATTAATGGCGTTGTTGCGAAGCCAAACTCCTCCGCTCCGAGCAAGGCGGCAACGACAACATCGCGGCCTGTCATCAGCTTGCCGTCGGTTTCTACGACGATCCGGCTGCGCAGGTTGTTCAACACGAGCGTTTGGTGCGTCTCAGCAAGCCCGAGCTCCCACGGCAGACCCGCGTGGCGAATACTCGTCTGCGGCGATGCGCCTGTGCCTCCATCATAGCCGGAGATCAGGACAACGTCCGCTTTCCCTTTGGCTACGCCAGCGGCGATTGTGCCAACGCCCACTTCGGATACGAGCTTGACGCTGATCCGTGCCCGCGGGTTGGCATTTTTGAGATCGTGGATTAGCTCAGCAAGATCCTCGATCGAATAGATATCATGATGCGGCGGAGGCGAAATCAAACCTACGCCCGGGGTAACCCCGCGAACCTCGGCGACCCAAGGGTACACCTTCGTTCCCGGCAGCTGTCCGCCCTCGCCGGGCTTGGCGCCCTGCGCCATCTTGATCTGAATCTCGTCAGCATTGACGAGATAGTTGCTTGTGACGCCGAAGCGGCCGGACGCTACCTGCTTGATCGCGCTGCGGCGAAGGTCGCCGTTCGCATCCGGCGTGAAGCGCTCCGGATGCTCGCCGCCCTCGCCGGTGTTGCTTTTGCCGCCGATGCGGTTCATCGCGATCGCGATCGTCTCGTGCGCTTCCTTACTGATGGAGCCATAGGACATGGCTCCGGTCTTGAAGCGCTTAAAAATCGACTCGATCGGCTCGACCTCTTCGATCGGGATCGGCTGGCGGCCTTCCTTGAAGCTCAGAAGTCCGCGCAGCGCCATATATTTCTCATCTTCGCGTTGGATGAACTTCGCGAAATTTTTGTACATGCCGTAATTGTTCGTACGTACAGCCGTTTGCAGCGCATGCACCGTCTCCGGCGTATACAGATGCTCCTCGCCGTCCTTGCGCCACTGCAAGTCGCCGCCTGTATCAAGCACCCGGTCGCGTCCCTCCTGCTCGGAGAAAGCGCGATTGTGGCGAAGCAAAGCTTCCTGCGCCACGATATCGATGCCGATCCCGCCAACCGGCGTGAAAGTCCAAGTGAAATATTGGTCAACAAGCTCTTGGCTCAGACCAATCGCTTCGAAAATCTGCGCTCCGCGATAGCTTTGAATCGTAGAGATTCCCATCTTCGCGAGTACCTTCACTACGCCTTTGGTGACCGCTTTAATATAGTTGTAAGTCGCTTTCTCAAGGTCCACGCCGACAAGCTGCTTCCGACGGATCATATCATCCAGCGTCTCCAAGGCCAGGTAAGGGTTGATCGCTCCCGCTCCATAACCAAGCAGCAGCGCAAAATGATGCACTTCGCGCGGTTCGCCGGACTCCACAAGCAAGCTTACTTTGGTTCGCGTGCCTTGGCGAATCAGATGATGATGCAAGCCCGAAGTCGCCAGCAAAGCCGGAATTGGCGCATGTTTACTATCTACGCCGCGATCGGAGAGGATCAGCAGCGTTGCCCCGTCAGCGATCGCCTGATCGGCAGCTGCATACAAGGTTTGCATTGCGCTTTCCAAACCAGCTGTGCCGTGAGCAGCTTCGAATAGCGTAGGCAATGTCACCGTTTTGAAGCCATCGCGCTTGATATAACGAAGCTTCGCCAGCTCCTCATTGGAAAGGAACGGCGATTTCAACCGAATTTGACGCGCGCTTTCCGGCTCCGGGTTGATCAGGTTGCGCTCAGGCCCGATGGTTGTGCCTTGAGCCGTAATGATTTCCTCAAAGTTCGCATCGATCGGCGGATTCGTGACCTGTGCGAACAATTGTTTAAAATAGTTATAGAGCAGCTGCGGCCGATCTGACAGCACAGCGAGCGGCGCATCCGTACCCATGGAGCCGATCGGGTCTACGCCGGTTTTGGCCATAGGCTCCAATGTTTTGCGAAGCTGCTCGAACGTATAGCCGAAAGCTTGCTGACGCTGCAGCACGGTATCCTGATCGGAACCCATGACGATCTCAGCCTCTTCCAGATCTTCCAAGCTGACGAGATGCTGGTCAAGCCAATCACGGTAAGGCTGCTCGCTCGCGATACGGCTTTTGATCTCCTCATCCGCAACGATGCGTCCTTCCACCGTATCGACAAGCAGCATGCGCCCAGGACGAAGCCGCTCTTTGTGAACGATACGCTCAGGTTCGATATCCAAGACGCCGACTTCTGAGGCAAGCACGATCAAATCATCGCTAGTCACATAGTAGCGCGACGGGCGAAGACCGTTACGGTCAAGCACCGCACCAATGATGCTGCCATCTGTGAAGGCAATCGCCGCTGGTCCATCCCATGGCTCCATCAGCGTACTATGGTACTCGTAAAATGCTTTCTTCTCATCATCCATCGTCTCGTGCTTGGACCATGGCTCAGGAATCATCATCATTGCCGCGTGCGGCAGGGAACGTCCAGACAGCATGAGGAATTCCAGCGTGTTATCAAACATTTGCGAATCGGAGCCGTCGTTATCGATAATAGGAAGAATTCGTTTGAAGTCTTTGCCGAACAAATCGGAATCGCACATCGCCTGACGCGCATGCATCCAGTTCACATTGCCGCGCAGCGTGTTGATTTCTCCATTATGGATCAGGTAGCGGTAAGGGTGCGCGCGTTCCCAGCTCGGAAACGTATTGGTGCTGAAGCGGGAGTGTACAAGCGCGAGCGCCGAATCCACACGTTCGTCCTGCAGTTCCACATAATAAGCGTCAACTTGCTCGGGCGTCAGCATGCCTTTATAAACAATGGTTCTGCTTGACAAGCTTGAGTAATAGAATTGAATATCGCTATGTGTTAACTTGATAGCGTTTTCAGAAAGTTTACGAATGACATACAGCTTTCGCTCAAAATCCAGATTGCTTGACACGTCTGCACTTTGCCCGATAAACACTTGACGTACGAAAGGTTCAGCCGACTTCGCGGAATCTCCCAATGAATGATTGTCCGTAGGAACGGTTCTCCATCCTAAGAACTGCTGACCTTCTTCGCTCACAATGCGCTCAATGATATTCTCGCACGCTTGGCGAGCTTCCAGATCCTGAGGCAGATAGACCATACCTACACCATAGCTGCCCGCAGTCGGGAGCTTCATGTTCTCTTGCTGGCAAGCGGCTTGAAGATACGTATCGGGAATTTGCATCAGGATGCCTGCGCCGTCACCCGTATTCTTCTCACACCCTTGACCTCCGCGATGATCTAGATTGCAAAGTACGCGAAGCGCCTGTTTGACGATCTCATGCGATTTGACCCCTTTAATATTAGCCACAAAGCCAATACCGCAGGCGTCACGCTCAAACTGAGGATCATACAATCCCTGCTTGGGAGGTAACCCGTTTTTAGTCATGTTGTGCAACCTTTCTTTTCTGGTTTTTGGACATGCTTTTTCCAATGTACGCTTTAAAGTGTTAAATTGCCGCTGCGCAACATTTTCTATTTCACCAGGATGTTAAGGAATGCTAGTTCTTGAAATAGTCACAATATTTTTTATATTATATTAACACTTGAAATAGTATAGTTCAATTTAAAATTAGTTACGTTGAAAAGGTTTTCATACATTTCGTTTATTCCTAAGAAAAATCTGAGGCTGTGCCGCAGGTCCTTGTCTAAACCCATGCGCTTGAGCATGGGGAGGGAACTTGAATATGGGCTTCCAACCGCTATTAAAGTCGTGTTCCTTGAATGGACAAGGTGGTGCGAACACGCCTTTAAAGGCGGACGCTATCCACCTATTCCCCATGCACAGCGATATCGGCGGAACTACGATGCCTTATTCCACGGCAAACTCCCTTTTCTCCCCCTGAAGCGGAACTAGGGTGCGTTAAATGAGCGAAAACCGTGCCTACAACCCAGCATTTCCTGCTCATAACGCACGGTAGTTCCGCGAAACGTCCCTACAACCGAAAATACCGCCTCATAACGCACCCACGTTCCGCTCACCCGTGCAAAAAGACGATCTATCGCAGATCGAGGCGGTTTTCCGATGATCCAAACCGCTGTGGCACTTCCGGATCTTCTAGTCCATCCTGTAAAGGATTTAAACATTCTTAATTGTTAAAAAAGGTAACCGCTCCCCCTTTCTTCATATAGTATGCAAAATCGTCGGATCGCCTGAATGGGAAACAGGTAACCCGACGATTCGCTGGCTGTTCAGCGGTAGCTCCCCAGTGCCCATTGTAGGGCAAATGCAGCAATTCCCGCACATTCGCGGAGCGTATAATACGTAAGTGCAAGCGGGCGAATCTGTACCGGTTCTACCGTGGCTCGAATGCCTAAACTGCGCGCCATAAGCGAAGCGCGGTAGGCATGGAACCCGTGAGTCACGATAACCGCTTTCTCCAATCCCTTTTCTTTCATAATTGCTCGACTATTGCGTAAATTCTCTATCGTGCTTCTCGACTTGTCCTCAACCAGAATCGCTGTTTCCGGAATGTCCTTGTCCAGAAGGAATTTCTTCATCGTTTGCGCTTCGGATGGCTCACTCCCTCCAACCCCTCCCGTTACGATCAGGGTTGGCGCTAACCCGTTCCTATAAGCCTCCACCGCGACATCAAGACGTTCGCGCATAGCCGGACTCGGCTTGCCTTCCCAAACCGCAGCTCCGAGAATAATCATGCAATCGCTTGGCGTTCCATGCGAAGTTTTCCAAATATAGCTAACCTTCCAGCTCATCAGAGAAAAATAAAGAGCGGCGGTTATGAACAACGCGGCAACGAACCAAAGGCATATTTTGAGTTGTTTTTTCATACCCTCATGATAGCAAACTTTCTATGTTTCATGCTATGATAGCTAATACCGCTGCAAGGGAACGTGCATCCAGATTTTCACAGCCTAGGAGGATCTCAGTTTTGAGTATACAGCATACATTTTCTGCCGGAACGATCTGGGAGCCGTTATATCAATGGCATGTAACAGCCCATCCGGTTGAAGTAGAGCTTTTCCGGTCGCAGCCGGTTCGCCGTTTAAAGTTTCTGCATCATTACGGCGCATCGGCGCTATTTTCGCCCATGACCCATTCTCGCTACGAGCACACCGTTGGTGTGTGGTCGCTGGCGGTGCACTTTTTCCCAGATGATTCTATGCTGCGCATTGCTGCGCTTCTGCACGATATCGGCCATCTGCCGTTTTCTCATGCTGTCGAGCGGACGCTCGGCTACGACCACCATAAGCACACGGAACGATTGATTGAAACGGGCGTTGTCGCCGACATTTTAAACAAACATGGCATATCTCCCTCAGCGATCATTGCCCTTTTGAAACAAGACAGCCCTTTAACGAACAAAACACCCCTTATGGGTTTGGATCATCTCGACAGCTTTCTCCGTGATACCTATCACGCCGGACAATATAAGCTGCTGCCATCGGAACTCGTGCGAATGCTCCGTTTTCGCGGACATTTTCTTGAAGCTGACGAAGCTGCGGCTCTTGCGCTCGTTCATGCGGTTGTGGAGGATCATCGCATCTTTCTGCACCCGCACTTTCTCGCCATGGACGCTCTGCTGGCCAAAGCTGTGTCCCATCATTGCAAGAAACAAGCCGGCACGGTGAACCGCATTCCCGATCTGCTTGATCACGAATTGATCCAAGAACTTCGGCAAAGCGACAGCCGGACGGCCAGAGACATTATGAACGTGCTGTTGTATGAGCCACATCGCATTCAATTGATGCATGAACCTGTGCCTGGAAGCATTCAAGTACAGATTGGCAAATTATACAAAAAACAGCCGCTGATCGGTGATAAACCCGCTTCCGAAGCGAGCTTTAATGCCGCTCTCAAGCTATCGGAGCTTGACACGATGACTGCAACGTACTTTTTCACCATCTAATGCACCTGCAGAGAGGACTGGCCCCGCTTGGCAAAATTATATTTTCGTTATGGTACGATGAACAGTGGAAAATCTATTGAAGTCTTGCGCGTCGCGCATAATTACGAGGAACAAGGGAAGAAAGTCCTCCTCTTAACACCAGTGGTGGACACCCGCTTTGGGGCAGGGAAGGTTGCCTCCCGCATCGGTATGCAGAAAAGCGCGATCGTTGTAGACGAGAACCTCGATATGATTGAACTCGCGCACACGGAGCAGCCGAACTGCATCTTGGTCGATGAGGCGCAGTTTCTGAATAAAGAGCAAGTCGCACAGCTCATAGACATTGTGGATAATTTGAATATCCCTGTCATCGCATACGGTCTCAGAGCCGATTTCATGGGCGAGTTGTTTGAAGGCAGTACAGCTCTCATCGCAGTAGCCGACACGATTGAAGAAATTAAGACCGTTTGCTGGTACTGTGACAAAAAAGCAATTATGAATATGCGCTGCAAGGACGGGGAACCTATTTTCCATGGCGAGCAGATTCAAATTGGAGGCAATGAGAGCTACGTACCGGTATGCCGGAAATGCTATGCTTCCAGGAAAAAAGCGGCTTTAGCCGCTGAGTGAACGAAAGAAGACGGCAACTGCGTCTAATTGCTATTGAAGGTTTTACAAAGAAAGGTGAGTTCCTTGCGAAAAAAACGGATTTTGCTCTTATCCGAGGGTTTCGGTAAAGGTCACACGCAAGCCGCTCATGCGCTATCGGTAGAGCTCAGACAGAATTCTTCTGAGATCATTACCCGCGTCATTGAGCTAGGTGCGTTTCTGCATCCTACCCTAGCCCCTTGGATCTTTTCGGCATACCGCCGCACGGTTACTTCACAACCCAAACTTTATGGTATGCTTTACCGCAATCAGTACAAAAAATCGCTAAACCGTGTTGCAGCTCTCGCTTTGCATCGCATGTTCTACGCGCAGACGAAGGCGGTCATTGCTCAACTTAAACCGGATATGATCGTGTGCACGCACCCTTTTCCAAGCATTATTGTGTCCCGCCTGAAACGCGCCGGCCTGCCGATTCCGCTCTTTACCGTCATTACGGACTACGATGCGCATGGCACATGGATGGATCCGTCCATTGACAAATACTTGGTATCGACGCCGGCCGTTCGCGAGCTGCTGCTGGGCCGCGGCGTTTCTGAAACGCATGTTGAAGTGACGGGCATTCCCGTGCATCCGAGCTTCCGACAACAGCACAACAAAGAGCAAATTCGCCATGAATTTGGTCTGCAAGATATGCCAACAGTCATGGTGATGGGTGGCGGCTGGGGCGTCTTTAAGAAGGAAGAGAAGGATGAGCTCCTTACGTACATCGCCAATTGGAGCGAGCATATCCAGCTTCTAATCTGTCTCGGCACCAATGAAAAGGCCCGCGAGCAATTGCTGGAGGAAGAAGTGTTCCAGCATCCCCATGTTCATCTCATTGGCTTCACGCGCGAAATCAATAAGCTCATGGACATAGCTGACTTGCTCATTACGAAGCCAGGCGGGATGACATGCACGGAAGCCATGTCCAAAGGCATTCCCATGCTGTTCTACAGCCCTATTCCCGGGCAAGAGGAAAGAAACTGCGAATACTTTCAAGAGCAGGGCTATGGTCAACGAATCACCTCGATGGCCATGATCGACCATTGGTTCAAGCTGCTGCTTGAGCAATATCCCAAGCTGTCGAAGCGCAGGTCCGACATCCGCAGCGATCAGCAGTTCCGTGCGCAGGACTGCTCGAGCGCGATCATTCGATATTTGAATCTAGTGGACAAACGTCCGTATATACAGGCATCAACATCAACACCGCTCATACAATGGTAGTAACCATGTATAGGGCGGTGTTGATTTATGGAGCCTCTCCAACGATTAGGAAAACAGTCCATCTTTGCGTATCTGCTCCTATGGTTCGTCGGCAGCCTATGGATGATGGCGGTGCTTGACAGCGGGACGGTTCAAGGCAAGCTGCTTGGCGTCAACATGAATCTATACCGCGATTACGCAACATTCGGCTTCGCCGGCGCTTTGGGGGGAGCGTTATATGGGCTGCGCATGTTTCATGAGCACTACCATGACCTGACAACACAGTGGGTGTACTGGTACCTGATGCGTCCCGTGCTCTGCTTCGGTTCAGCCATCGTAACGATTATTTTATTCGAAAGCGGCATTCTGCTGCTGCAGGTAGGTGATTCCATGGCCGCTCGCATCAGCGTCGCGTTCCTGACGGGATTTGGTTATGGAAAATTTATGGAGAAAATCCGTGCGCTGACGAACACGTTCTTTAATGGCGGGGGTGGCGGCAGCGACAAGGGTGGAACTGGCGGAAAAACTGGCAGCAGTCCTCCGAAGTAAACCCGAATTACGGTACTCTCCTAACCTCCGTATCCAGCTAGCCGGCCATCTATGGTATTCGACAACGGCCATACAGCGCCGGAACACACGCCCAGATTCGCGCGTTAACAACCGCTAGTCGGTAGTTGAAGATCTTCTTATGCGCAGCCTTCCGCTAGTCAGCAGTTGCTGATCTTCCTATGCCCAGCCTTCCGCTAGTCAGCAGTTGCTGATCTTCCTATGCGCAGCCTTCTGCTAGTCAGCAGTTGCTGATCTTCCTATGCGCAGCCTTCCTTCTGCTAGTCACCCCTTGTTGCTAACACTGCCTAGAAGATTCCGTACAGTGATCACACCTTAGCTCGCGGAACTACAGTTCGCTATTCTCCTGAAAAGTCCCAATTATAACGAAGTCAGGGAACTACGGTGCGCTATTCAGGCATTTACATGCGAATCATCCTTCAATTCTCGCGAATAGCGCACTCACGTTCCGCGAAATCATCCCACAAGCGGGATTTGCGAACCATAACGCACCCCTGTTCCGCTCAGTCAGCATCAAGCACATCTTATCAGAAAAAGAGGCCGCGCCCTCAGCGAATACTCGCTGAAAGGCGCGGCCTCTTGCTCAATTCGGTGCATCGAAGGCATGCACCTTCGTCCAGTTGGCGCCACCATTGCTGGTGGTGTACATAACGGATGGCTGCACCGTATCGTTCGTGACCATCCAGCCTTTGTTCGCATCCGCCATGGCGAGGAGCGTCTCGCCATAGCCAGTGAGCGATTCCTTGCCGTTCACCCAGGTCTTGCCCCCGTCCTTCGTCCAGCCGACGGTGTTCGGCTTGTCGCAGCTCGGGCACTGGCCGCCCATGAAGGCCACTTCCGGACTTACGACATAAAGGGGACCGGGCTTCGTGCCGCTATTCTTCGGCCCTTTATTATCCCCTGTCGGGAACCCGGGTGCCGGTCCTCCGCCTGCGGTGCTGTTGGCGACCACCGTCTGCCAGTTTTTGCCGCCATCCTTCGTATGAAATAACGCGTACGACGTTTGGGTCATCCCCGAATCTCCAACCATTTCAATCCATGCGTCATTTGCGCCTGCAGACCGAATCATAACTCCTGTTAGCGGTGCAACCGTTTTCCGCGTCATCACGGTGCTCCAGGTTTTCCCGCCATCCTTTGTTCGTAATACGCTTATTGTATCTTTAACCTGCTTGGCCGCCCAACCATGATCTTTATCATGGAAATAAGCATCTCCCGTGATTCCTTCCGGCACCTTCAAGAATGTCCAATTCTTGCCGCCATCCATCGTCTTCGCATTTCCGCTAAACGCTTCTTGCTTGGTGACAAAATGCAGAAATGCGGAATTCGGCACCGTCCCTACCGCCACCCAATGCTGGCCCCCATCTGTTGTGCCCAGAAGCTCTTTGCCAACCGCAGCCCATGCCTCCTTACCGTTCAGTGCGTACAATTGCTGTACATCGCCCGACACTTCATACTGCACCTGCCACTTCACGCCGCCATCATCGGTTCGGGCAATCCAGCCCTTCCCGCCCATCCAGCCTGACTTGGCATCAGCTAGCCTGACGGCTGTTACAGTTCGCATATCAATGGCCGATGGCGCTTCACTTGCTTTGCCAGAGCCTGTCTCCGCCTTAGGCGTCGCCGTTACTGCCGGAGGCGTTGAAGATGAGGGTGCTGGAGTTTCGACTCCAGCAGAAACGGCGGGACTCACAGCTCCGCTTGTCGCTCCCGACGATCCCGACGATCCTTGACAGCCTGAAAGAATAAACACGGACAGCATCAACATCAGCATTGATCTTCTTATTAACATAGGACTGCACCATCCTTCCATTTCACTTGTCTTCCTATACAAATAGACGAAGGATCTCCTGAAAAGTTGATGATATTTTGGGATTTTATCCCATAGTAAGCCTCGAGACATCGTATGTCTCACCGCATTAAATTCCATTTCATATATTTTTTCCCGAAAATGGGTAAGAGGCCAACTGGCATCTACGCACAGCTGACCGAAGCATCCGATCTTTCATCTTTACTTTTCCATCGATAAAAGCTTTCGCATTTTGAGCAAAGTATCTGTTTCGGCTACAGGCGTGTTGACAGTTACTTGCAGATCGGGTGATTCGTTGACCTGAAAGGTAATATGGTTAAAAGATAACTGTCCTGCGATCGGATGATTAATCGTTTTCTGATCTTCAGGGCTGTCGAGCACGTCATGAAGCTGCCACCATTCGCTGAATTCGGCGCTGATTTCCGAGAGGTCGCGAATGAATTGATTCCACCTCGGTTCTTCCGTATGTCTTCCATAAAACGCCCTGAATTGTGCGAGGCGGCGTCTAGCTAGGCTTTCCCAATATTCCCCGCTAAGTTCCCGAACATAAGGCGATGTGAATACGCGCCAAACCGCGTTTCTCTCCATATCGGACATGACATTGTAATCGCCATAGACGGCACATGCCGCTTCATTCCAAGCCACGACGTCAAACCGGGAATTCATCACAAGAGCTGGCGTCGTTCCCAATTGATCCAGGAAGTCCTGCAAAGCAGGACTGACGATCGATTGCTGTGAATGTGCACCGGGAGGTATATGATGAAGCGCCAGCACATACAGGTGCTTGCTTTCATTGCTGTCCAGCTGAAGAGCGCGTACCAGACTTTCCAATACTTGCGCGGATACTTGAATATCTCTTCCCTGCTCCAGCCAAGTGTACCAATCCGCACTAACACCAGCGAGCATCGCTACTTCCGCGCGGCGAAGCCCCGGCGTTCTTCGCCTGATGCCACGTGGAAAGCCCGCTTGCTCAGGGGAGATTCTGGCCCTCCGACTCTGTAGAAACTGAGAGAGCTCCTTCAATCTTCCTTGATTCCGAGTATCCATATCCAAATGATCTCCATCTCTTTCAAGTCTAAAAAGCTATCGTAGAACTTTCTCTCCTAGGATAACTACGCTCCTAGCTCCTAGCTCCATACTCCATATAACCCTACAATTTCTATATGATACCATCTTCAGCTTGAGAAGGGAGTTTTTTTGCATGAAAAATAAAAAAGGTCTATTACTCCTAGGGATATCCCTAGGATACTTCATGGTGCTGCTCGACACGACAATCGTCTCTGTAGCGCTGCCGTCCATCCAAGATGAGCTGGGAGGCAAACTCTCCACGTTAGAGTGGATAACTAACGCTTACACGTTAGTATTTGCCAGCTTGTTGCTAACGATGGGGAGCCTCAGCGATAAGCTGGGAGGCAAGCAGCTGTACAGTATTGGCTTAGCCCTCCTTGGCCTCTCTTCTGTAATTATGGCCATCACCTCATCCATTAGCGTTCTGATTAGCATGCGCGCCGTTCTAGGCATTGGCGCCGCCGCCTTGCTCCCGTCCTCTATGACGCTGTTTTCGCACGGCTTCCCAGTACCCTCCGAACGTGCCCGAGCCATGGGCATTTGGGCTGGAGTAACTGGAGCCGCACTGGCTGCCGGTCCTGTTGTTGGCGGCTTCCTTGTTGATACGGTAGGTTGGCGAAGCATTTTCATGCTCAATGTACCCATCGCTTTGATCAGCTTTGGATTAGCGCGAGCTTTTATTAGCGAGACCCCCCGCCAGTCCCAGAAGAGTATAGACCTCCCGGGTCAGCTGACAGCCATGGCCGCTTTGGGCTTATTTACTTTCGCGCTGATTGAAAGCCAAACGTTAGGATGGCGCTCTCCTTGGGTGCTTACCACTCTATGCCTCGCACTACTTGCGGCTGCCTTGTTTATTCGGATCGAAATACGCGCCAGTCATCCGATGCTGCCTCTTCACCTCTTCCATATAAGAGCCTTGTCTGCCGGGATGTCCGCTGGGATACTGATTAACTTTGGATTCTCGGGCATTCTGTTCATCATGCCCCTGTTCTTTCATCATGTATGGGGATATTCGGCTTCGGTCACTGGGCTGGTCTTCCTCCCACTAACCCTTCCTACCGTTGTAGGTCCAATTATGGCTGGGAGAGTGGTCAGTCGAATTGGCCCCAAGCTCCCGATGACCTTTGGTTTTATCGCTACATCGGTTGGGGCGTTCCTTCTTGCAGCAGCAACCTTCTATCCAAAAGGTGGTGTCACAATGATTATCGCCATGGTGCTTCTGGGCTTCGGCAGCGCTTTTACGATTCCACCGCTTGTTACAGCAACACTCTCAGCTTCGCCGCAAGGCCAAACAGGCATTGTCTCCGGTGCGCTCAATACGAGTCGTCAGCTTGGCGCTGTGCTGGGTGTCGCCATTCTAGGAGCGATTCTGCACGGAAATTCTTCCTACTCTGCCGGTGCTCAGCTGAATCTCGCCATCACTGGCGTACTGCTGCTGGGTGGTTCGGTGCTTTCTTATCGGTACATGGGCATTCAACAGAAGAATAATTAAGAGCAGCTATTCAGTTATGGACCTCCTTTTGTCCAAATAAAATAGGCATGACACACACCAGTGACGAATACAATCGAATCAAGGAGGGGGACTTTGTTACGGAAAGGAAGAGGATCGGTTGAAGTTCATCTGGGGTAAAAAAGAGTTCACCTTAATGATCATTCCGGGCGCCAACCGCCGAACCGTAAGAATTAAGCTTCCACACAGCAGTCTTTATGTTGTGCCCAGCGTGATCCTGCTCGTGCTGATTGGATTTTTTGCCACGATTTACTTGATGAACACGTACTTTCATCAAACGAAGAGCACCATGCAGCAATCGTTTGATGGACAAGAGCGCCAACTGGTTAATCAAATTACACTTAAAAATAGCGAGCTCGAACAGCTTCAAAACAATTTGATTGACTTGTCACAGCAAGCCGGAGAATTCAAAGCAAAGTTGGAAGAAATTAAAAAGTTGGACCATGTCGTGCAATTGATGACCCAAACAGGAGAGACAAGCAAAAAATCCGCCGGTGCCGGCAAACCTTCATCGGCAGATGTACTACAGGATGTTGGCGGCGCCGAGGTTTCGGTCACTTCACAGGAAGTCTCTCAGCTTGTCACGACCACCAAGCAAGGTCTAACTTCACTTGTCGGAGACATCAATTCCCTGCTGGTTAACTTGAGCGATTCCGAAGCTAAGCTGAAAGAAGCCGAACGGCTTCGCAAAATTACGCCAACACTTTGGCCTACCGTGACGCACAGCATTACATCGGGTTTCGGTGTTAGGCGGGACCCTTTCACCCAGAAGCCTACCATGCATACAGGACTGGATCTCGATGGCGAATTGAACGACTCCGTGTATGTGACCGCAGACGGTAAAGTGGTGGAAGCCAGTTACGATGACGAGCATGGCAACCACATTATCGTCGACCACACGCGTGGACTGCAGACGGAATACATGCATTTGAATAAAATGCTTGTCAAAAGCGGAGAATCTGTAACGAAAGGGCAAAAGATTGGCCTCATGGGAACAACGGGCCGAAGTACGGGAACCCACCTTCATTACGAAGTTCACAAGAACGGCGTCCAGATCGACCCCTCCCCTTATCTCATTAACGATAGAAAGGATGAACCCTAATGCTGGGAAGCAAACCGAAGCCTATTGATGCTAAAACAACGGATACGTTAATTGGTGAAAGCACGATTGTCGAGGGTAAAATCATGTCCGAAGCCAGCCTCCGCGTGGAGGGACAACTGCACGGAGATATTGAATGCGCTGGCGACATCACCATAGGCGAGAATGCCGTCGTGCAGTCCAACATTCACGCCCGTGACGTGCTGATTGCCGGCAAAGTTAAGGGCAACATCCACACGAAAGGCAAACTTGTTGTCGCCAGCACCGGCGTGCTGATTGGGAATATTGAGGTGCGCTCCTTCATCATTCAGGAGGGCGGGATTTTCCAAGGCAGCAGCCTCATGAACATGGCTGTTGCTGATCGTAGCGGCGGTAAGGTCATCGACGCCACGGCTCATAAGCAGCAAAAGAACGAGCAGCAGGCTGCTGCCGGCGGGAACTAGCTTTGCAGGAGAACCACGATGAGCGTGTGGACGCTTGTCGTGGTTTTTTAGATGGATGGTGGTCGTAGCCCAAGCGAAGGCGCGGGAGCTTCCTTTTTTATTGAACCAGGATTCTTTAACATCGTTCAGAATAGGTGACACCAGGAGGTAACATCGTCAATAGCACAACGACACATCTAAAACCTATCATTGACAAAACTAAAAACCGAGTATATAGTGTAGACATCTACATGATTCCAAGGAGAAACCTATGCAAAGTGTTTTCGACATGTACCCCTATAGCCTATACATTAAACTTATAGCACAAAAAGTTCGGGAAATACTCGATCAGCTTCTGATGGATCATGGCTTGAATGCCTCGCAAGCGATTCTTCTGTGTCATATTCATCAATCCTTAGAAGAGCAAATTGAGATCAACCGAAAGTTTCTTGAAAGATCAATGGCATTAAGTGGTCCGTCTGTGACAAACTTATTGAACGGTTTGGAGAAATCCGGATTTATCACGCGCAATAGTAACCCTGCCGACGGACGTAACCTCCGTATTGATGTAACGGCCAAAGCCAAACAATTTCTTAATGAGAGGAATGGTGCCTTATCGAAATCTGAAGAATTGATCACTCAAGGTATGTCAGATGCCGAAAAAGCCATGTTTGTTTCTCTGCTGACCCGTGCTTTTGAAAACGTTGAAAGGCAACTATCAAAGCTATAAATTTTTGCTATGTATTCGTTTATTTTTTTAAACAATTATGTAGACGACTACTTATTTAAGAAAATATAATTTAGGGGGTTATCATGAAGAATTATCAAAATAACGGACTGGATCTATCCAGAATCGGACTCGGTTGCGATCGTATGTCAAATGCCAACGATGCCGTTAGAGGTACTAGCATTGCCGCAATTCATGCCGCTTTTGAGAGTGGAATTAATCATCTCAACACTGGGGATTTTTATGGTGCAGGCCGAAGCGAGATGTTAATCGGTGAAGCACTGAAAGGGTATAAAAGGGATGAATATTTTATATCGCTGAAGTTTGGGGCATTGAGTGCGCCTGACGGCTCCCTCTATGGACTGGATGTCTCCTCCCATAATGTTAAGAACTATCTTACCTATTCGCTCAAACGACTCCATCTTGACTATATTGATCTTTATCAGCCGGCAAGAATAGATCTGGGTATCCCTGTTGAAGAAACGATCGGTGCTATTTCCGAGTTGGTTAAAGCCGGCTATGTAAAGCATATCGGAGTCAGCCAGGTCGATGCTGAGACATTGAGAAGAGCGCATGCAACGCATCCGATCAGCTTGTTGGAAGTCGAATACTCGCTTTTTAACCGAAGAATAGAAAAAGATATTTTACCAATAGCAAGGGAATTGGGGATCGGCGTTGTCGCTTTCGGGGCGGTGGCTCATGGGCTTCTTGCCGGCAATTGGACAGACGAGCGAATCCAAAAGAGCAAAGGCGGCTACATCCCGTTATTTTTCGAAGAAAATATAAAAAAAAATGTTGCTCTGGCCAAGAAGCTGGGTGAGATCGCTGCAAAAAAACAAATGACGGTATCTCAACTGGCGCTTGCATGGATATTATCCAAGGGTGAAGACATCATACCGCTCATTGGAACCGTATCACCAGCTCATATTCAAGAAGCTTTGCAGACGCTTGATATTCGTCTGACTGAAGACGATATTAAGAAAATTGAAGAAGCGATACCCGAAAATGAGATAGCCGGCGCTTCCTTCCCCAATATGCAATTTAGAAACGGTAAGACTGTTCGTCGATAAAGAGCCCAATTAATTATGAATAATGGGTATCACGCGCGGATCAGTGAACAGAGAGGATAACACAACGGTAACAGCCTTTTGCTGGTTGTTCAAAAAGCTCATTCCATTTCCGCAAAACTGTAGTGTAAGCAACACTTTAAAACAAAATGAAAGGATGTTGTTGTTATGATTATCGTTACAGGAGCCAACGGGAAATTGGGTCGGGCTGTGGTAGAGCAGTTACTTAAACGTGTACCTGCCGAACAGATTGGTGTCAGCGTCCGCGATCCGAATCAGGCACAAGAGCTTCAGGAACGTGGAGTTCGTGTCCGTCGGGGTGATTTCGACGATGCCGAGAGTCTGCACCACGCCTTTGAGGGGGCGTCGCAGGTTTTCATCGTTTCTTCCGGCATCCTGGGTGAGGCTGGTATCCCGCATGGAATCCGGCAGCATCAAACAGCGATTGACACGGCAAAGAAGGCCGGTGCTAGTCGGGTGCTATACACAAGTCACATGGGCTCTTCCCCGACATCACACTTCGCTCCTATGATTCACCATGCGGCTACCGAAAAACTGCTGAAAGCTTCAGGTATTGCCTTCACGTCGCTCCGTAATGGCTACTACGCCGCATCGGCACTAATGTTGATCGGCGGTGCAATAAAAACAGGGGAATTGATCGCTCCTGAGGATGGTCCGGTTGCCTGGACAGCACACTCCGACTTGGCCGAAGCTACGGCGGTGATCCTAAGCGAGCAGAAATTAGATGGCATGACTCCAAATCTTACGGCATCCGAAGCAATTGACATGGAAGGGATTGCGACAATCACTTCCGAGGTTTTGGGGCGGACCATCCGTCGAATCGTTGTGTCGGACGAAGAGTTTCGGGACCGCATGATGTCTCAAGGTGTGCCGGAAGCGAGTGTAAATATGCGGATGGGGATGTTTCTAGCGAGCCGTCGGGGCGATTTCGCGCAAGTCGATCCTGCTCTAGCTAATTTGATCGGTCGCCCCCCAATTAGTTTTAGAGAGGTCCTGAAAGAGTCGATTTCTCATCAACAAGGTTGATTCATTAGAACATGCTAGTAAAATGGGAGTGACCGGCTAATTTAGAAGATTCCGAACTCCAGGCTGATAAATGAGAGCCCATACCCTGCCCGGATTTCCCACGACAAGCGCCGTAATTATCCTTCTTGCGAATTTCTTTCGTGAATGGCTTCTTCAGTTCGTGGGATAAGAAACTCTACGCCAAATTTTTCCGCATTCGCTTGCACTTCCTCGATGAAAGGACGGAAACTCTTATTGTATGCTTGGAACGCAAGTTCAAAATTACCATGGCATTTTTGGAAAGCATCAGCCAAGGCGGCTGCCCCATCTATTGCCAGTGATCCACCCATGCCAGCAGCCGGAGAAGCACAGTATCCAGCATCACCGACCAGCGCTACCCTGCCTTTTGTCCACGACGGCATTTTCATTTGGCACAGCTTGTCAAAGTAAAAAGTTTTCGAGTCCTTCACTTCTTCCAGCAATTCCGGCGTTCGCCAGCCTACTCCAGAAAACTGATTCAATATTATATGCCGTTGCTGTTCTTCGTTTCGATAGTCGTAAGGGATTTCCTTCTCCGAAAAAAAGCAGAGGACGATGTCAGTTTTATTGTTGTAGGCGTTCAGCATGACCGTCTTGCCCGGCTCATTGTACATCTGTGTCGTATTCTCCCGGATCAACAACTTATCCACGATCGTGATAGAAAAATAAGTTTTAAGGAAATGCGAAAATTCCGCCTCCTCGCCGAAGCAATATTTTCTGACGGCCGAATGAATTCCATCGCAGCCAAATACCAGGTCAAACGAGCGCTTTTGACCCCCTTTGAAAGCTACTACGACGCCATTACTTTCTTCTTTTAACGACGATATGCTATCGCCGAAAATAAACTCGACATCATCTTTGACAGCCTCGAACATGATGTTCAGCAATACATTTCGCTCGATTTCGTATTCATCTTTCGTGAGCTGCTCACTGTCTTTTTTAATGAAGTGCAATTTTTCAGTGACATCATCGGAATTTTTGAATTCCACCACTTCCATGGTTATTCTGTTCGACAGAATTTGGTCGAATAGCCCCATTCGTTTCACGATGTCGATGGTATTTTCGCGGATATTTACAGGCGTGCCACCTTTTTTGAGATCTTCGGCGATTTCAATAACGGTCACGTTGTAGCCTAATTTATTCATCCAATAGGCTGTTGAGAGTCCGGCGAAACTCGCCCCGCTGACTAGGATATTTTTTTTCATATTCTATCCTCCCCTGATGGTTGTATTCGTGTTCAATAAATCCACAATATTTTTAATGACGTTGTACAGAGTAACATCGATTTATAAACTGAATATGAACAGCTCGTGCGGAGCCAGGAATGTGCTCCGCATCAACAAAATAACGGTATATCTGGTGATCAATGTACTGAAAGTACATCTGAGTATACCTCAGCAAACTTCACGCGGTATCCGAACAAAAGAGCCTCATTCAAATCCGGGTGACGGATGAATGAGGCTCTTTTCATTTACTTCCCGCTCTTCACTTCGGCCAGCATCGACAAATCGACGAACTTGCCTAGATCCAGCTCATCTTTCTGAATCCCCTTAATATACCGGGCATCGATCGATACCTTCGCCATCTCCTCCATCACCTTCACATCCACGTCCGTGGTCAGTTTCAGGCGTGAAAGAGAGGCTTTGATCAAGCTTTTGTCCATCCCTTTGCCGCTATATCGTTTCAGCTGGTTGTTGATGAGGTCATACGCTTGATCCGGATTATTCTGGATGAAGGCAATGCCTTCCATATTGGCCTTGATGGCCCCCTTCACCATATCGCGATGGTGCCCGATAAACGTATCGCTCGCGACCATGATGACCGTCGGGTAATCGCCGTGATTGGGCGGGATCGCCTGCCAGTCGACCACGACCTTGCCCAAGCCGGCCTTCTCAATCTGCGTGCCCCATGGCTCGGGGACAAGCGCTGCATCTATTTCCTTCTGCCGGAAGGAAATGAGTGCGTCCGATGGAGACCGCACGATCAGATGCGCGCTATCGGTCCCTCTGCCGAGGCTGACATGTTCCTGCCCCAGCAGCAGGCGCAGCGATATTTCATTCGTATTCCCTTTAGATGGAATGGCGATTGTTTTATCCACTAAATCTTTAACGCTATTAATCCCTGCTCCATTGCGGGCTACGAGCACCGCCCCCCCGTTATTGGAGCCGGAGACAACGCGGTAATTCTGGCTTTTGAGATAAAAGGTCGTCGCCGGGCCCGGCCCGACAAAGCCGATGTCAATATCGCCTGTTGCCATCGCGATAGATAGATCGGAGCCGTTATCGAAGGCGGTGACTTCGATGTCGACATCCTCGCCCCAAGCCTGGCGAAAGTAACCTTTTTCCAGCGCGATATAAGCCGCTGCATGCGTGACATTTTTGAAAACGCCAAGCCGTACTTTCTTCGCTTTACCCGAAGGTGTGAGCTCTTCCCCGCAAGCGGTCAGCATAACGGAGGCCAGGAGGAGTACCGTCATGATCCATGCTAGTTTTTTCATTGTATACGCTCCCGTTATGACTTCGAGCCGGCAAGGCCGTAACGCTCCAGCACCTTATCTTCAAGTTTCTTGAAGCAAAAGTGGTCGGATACCGTACCTAGCACTGCAATAATGATGACGATGCACAGCATTAAAGAGGTATCGCCCAGATTGCGGCCGTCCTGCAGCAGTTGCCCGAGCCCTGCTCCCTTGGCAATTAGCTCCCCGGCCACCAACGCGCGCCAAGCAAACGCCCAGGCCGTTCGAACGCCATTGATCAAATGCGGGAATGCCGCCGGAATCATCACCTGCACGAACATCTTGAAGCCATTGCCGGTTCCCATCGTCTGCGCGGCGCGCAAATAAATCGGCGGGATATTCTTGATGCCCGTGCGGCTCGATAGCGCCATCGTCCATGTTGCGCCCAGCGTGGTGATGAAAATGACGGAACTTTCATTCAGGCCGAACCAAATAATCGCGAATGGGAGCCACGCTATGCTTGGAATGGTTTGCAAAGCAACCACAACAAACCCGATCGTGTCATCCACCAGCCGGTAGCGGGCGAACAAGAATCCTAACGTTGTGCCAATGAGCAAAGAAATGATGAACGAGACCAACAAGCGAACCATACTCGCAATCGTCGCTGCGATAAGCTCACCATGAACAATTCCTTCATAGAAAGCTTGCAGCGTCTGTGTAACGGAAGGAAATTTCCAGCCCCAGCCGAAAATTCTAAATCCCGCCTCCCAAGCTATCAGAAGTAGTACCAGAAAAATCGTTCTTCTTAATGCTGTACTCATCGCCCGTTTCCTCCCTTACCACTTTTTCCAGTTCATCCGCAAGGGCATCCATAATCGAATTCTCTACGTGATGCAGCACGGTATCTGCGTTATCGCGAGGTCTGGCGGCTTTCACAACAAACTCTTTCTTGATCGTGCCGGGACGCGTAGACATAACCAGAACGCGATCCGAAAGAATGACCGCTTCCCGAATGTTATGGGTTATAAAGAGGATCGTTTTGCGCGTACGCATCCAGATTTCTTCCAGTTCCTTATGTAAAATAAGCCTTGTCTGCTCATCGAGCGCTGCAAACGGCTCATCCATCAGCAGAATTTCCGGATCCATCGCCAAGGCGCGGGCAATCGCCGCCCGCTGCCTCATCCCGCCGGACAGCTCGTGCGGATACCGATCCGCAAATCGGCTGAGATGCACCGCTTTAATTTGTTCCATCGCGAGCTCATGGCGTTCTTTCTTCCCCATGCCTTTTTGCTTCAGGCCGAAAGCCACATTGTCCAACACCGTCAGCCATGGGAACAGGCCGTGTTCTTGGAATACGACAACCCGATCCGCACCGGGACCTGTCACCTTTTTCCCACTTACTTCAATCGTTCCTTCGCTCAAGGTATCGAAGCCGGCCACCAGATTCAGAACCGTCGATTTGCCACAACCGGATGGCCCCAATAAGGAGACGAATTCCCCTTTCTGTATCGTCAATGACACATCATCCAACGCTTTGTAACTGCCGCCGATCCGCTGCATGAAGGTTTTGCTGATTCCTTTGATCTCGATCATAACGCGCACCTCCAAACGTCTTAGTCCCCAAAAATGATGATTATCTCCGAAGCATATTCCGGTTACTTTTGGGGGATCCCCTTAATAATATGAAACCAAGATTTAAAATAACATCTTCAGCCCTGCCAAGACAAGCCCGATGATAAAGCCGCATATGGCGCCGTTGACACGGATCCACTGCAGATCTTTACCAATCTTGTCCTCCATCAATGCAATCAACTTCTTATTATCCAGCTTATCCAGATTCTCTTGAACGAGCTGCCCGATTTTACTGTGATTTTGCTCGAGGTAATGGATAATTTGCTGCTGAATCCAGCTTTCGCCGAACTGCATCCTATCCGGATTGCTCTTCACAGAAGTTAATAGGTTTCGAAGCATAGGCACCACATACTGGAGTGCGAATTCCGGCCCTTCTACGAACGTCTCTGCCTTCGACTTCAGGCGCTCAAGCATCCCGCCAAGCTTCTCTTCGAGCGAAAAAACTTCAGGAAGCTTCGCTTTTAGGCGCTCCAGCTCTTCCAGCAGCTTCGGATGGGTGTCCAGCTTGTTCAGCTCACCACGGATAAAGCTGAGAACCGCTTCACGGCGAGGGTGGTTCTGCAACCTCATTTGCTCAATATACGAAAGCAGGAAGTTTTGAATGATGCTCCCCAGCTTCTCCTCGCTAACCATACCCATAAAGGCATTCACCGCAAAAGCCATAAAACCGTTCGATTGCAAACCCTCAAAAGCTTTGAGCGCCATACCGCCAAGCTGATCGCGCGTCTCGAATTTGACCGCCCACGCCTCCACTTTATCCAGTACGAAATCGAACGTCTTCCCTTCATAACCGCCCTCTGTGACGACGCTTGCAAGCGAACGAACGAGACGGCTTGTATCCATGTCCTGAAGTGCCTTGCTGATCTCCTCCGCTAAAATCGGAGCCAACTTCTCAAGGTCTATCGCATGCAGCGCCTGCTTAGCTAACGCTGACATGCCCTTATGGAGCGCACCGTTATCCAGATGGTTCTCGGCCAGCTCCAATCCCCGCTCCAGGAAACGAATTTGCTGTAATCGCGCAGCAATTGTCTCTTTGGACAGCAGTTCATTTTGAACTGTTGAGACAAGCGCTTTCGTAATTTTGTCGCGATTCTTGGGCAGAAGCGCTGTATGTGGAATCGGAACCCCGAGCGGATGGCGGAATAGTGCCGTAACAGCGAACCAGTCTGCCAACCCGCCGACGACGCCCGCTTCAAAGCCGCCTTGCAGGAAGCCGCCCCATACGGTCGAAGAGACCGGAAGTGTAGCCAGGAAACCGGCTCCCATGACGCCTAAGGATACCGTAGCGATATATTTAGCTTCTCTCTTCATCTCATTAACATCTCTTTCTATGTGATATGGTGAAATCGGTGTTCCTTCTATATTATCACAAAATTCGACGCGAATATTTTTTTACATATTACCCACTCATGTTGAGCAAAATATGGAAAGTATACTTGGAGGGAAGTGACGGTCAATATGACAGGCATTGGGCTGCTTAGTATCACCATCTTGACGTTTGTGCTCATGGCGCTGCTGGACATCAAGGTTTATCATGAATCTTTCGGAACCGCATTTTTCCGGCTAAGTTACGGCTTTAACGATAACTGGAAGGCCTATTTGCTCCTTGCAGGAGCCTTCATCATAGCTTTAATTAGCGATCTACGGAGGAATTCGCGTAAGCGAAGCCTCAGAAAAAAGCATACCACGGACACAACCACGGACACGAATAGGATTAAACCATGACCCATAAATTGTCCTCCATGCAGACCTTTACGCTGATGCTCGTTTGTTTATTGGGAACCTCTATCATCTTCGGGGCACCGAAGACCGTGCCAGACAACTGGTTGATTGAATTGATTTCAGTAATACCCGCGATTCTCTTATTTTTGATGTATGTATCCATCATTTCTTTGGATGCTCGAAAAGGGTTCTATGCCCTCTTGGATTTGGCATGGGGAAGGTACCTTGGCAAAGTTATGGTGCTCAGTTACTCGGTGTACTTTCTCTATGTTGCTGCCCGTAATGTACGGGATATGCTTGAATTGGTTATGACGGCGCTTCTGCGCAGCACTCCGCCGCAGCTCGTCGTTTTATTATTCGTTCTATTAATCGCTTACGCAGCTTATGGCGGACTAAAGACTCTGGGACGTTTATCGGAATTGATCCTTGGATTGATACTATTATTTTTTATTACGTTAGCAATTTTTCTGGCGATAAGCGGTTCGCTTGTTCCGGAAAGAATGTTACCCTTTTTATCGAAGGGGATTGCTCCCATTGTGAAGGAAATCTTTACTTCCACTGTTTGGTTCCCTTATGGAGAGGTCATCGTTTTCCTCATCTTGATCCCCGGCATAGGGAGCCCTGCAAAATTTCGCAAACTGGGAATCACGGCTTTTCTGACCGCTAGCATCCTGCTCTCCTTTTCAGATCTGATTCAGATGTGGTCATTAGGGATGGAATTCGAAAAGTACTCTGAATTCCCCTTATTGGATGCTGCACGGCTCATTAATGTCGCGGACTTCATATCACGAATGGATGCGCTTGTAGCGATGATTATCATTTTTAGCGTGTTAGTCAAATGCGCTGTATTTTTATTTGCAGGTGTGAAAGGGGTATCTTTCGTATTCCGGAGCATTAGCCAATCTTACGTATATCCGCTAGCTCTTTTCGTTGGGGCCACGTCTATGATGATTACGCATAGTTTCGCCGAGCATAGCAAAGAGGGACTTTTCTATGCTGTTTACATGGTCCACATTCCCTTCCAATTTGTCGTACCCTTGTTAACCGGTATTGTAGTTTGGATTCGTTTGAAACGAAGGGGGACGCTCCGTGCAAACAACGGATAAACAGACAACACCCATCAAGGATGAGGACCAGAGCATACAATCGTTGAAGCAAGTTCATTCTTATATACAACACGTATTCGGACACACAGATGATCTTGTCATCGTGCCTGTTTGGGTTGGAGAAATCGAAGGGCTTCTCTGTTACTTGAAAACTATGACAAGCAAAGACTTTATCATGGAACATGTGATAAGGCCGATTTCCTCTTCCTCCTTGTGCACGGTTGACATCTGCCCAACGATCGTGTTGGAGCAGTTGAAAGACAAGTACTTCGGCGGACTCACAAGCGAGTTTATATCCCATCTGCAGGAAATACCCGGCAGACTGATTGCCGGAAATGCCGCACTGCTCATTCAAAATGCGGATAGGCTGCTGATGCTTGACGTAAAAAACCTGAATACAAGATCGGTCGAAGAACCGACGACGCAAACGGTGGTGCGTGGACCGAAAGAAGGATTTACTGAATCCGCCGATACGAACATGAGCTTAATCCGCAGACGACTGCTTAATGAGAACCTCCGATTTGAAAAGTTTTCCTTAGGCGATCAATCTGGAACCGCCGTCTATTTGGCTTATATAGATGGAGGGATAGACACAGAGGTGCTTCGAAAAGTAAGAGCTCGTTTGAAAACAAGCAAAATCTCAAGCTTATTCGACTCCGGGAGTTTGGAAGAAATTCTTAGACCGAGAAAGTTCTCGTTATTTCCCACTGCCTACAGCAGCGAGCGGCCAGATTCCGTCTGTGCCCTCCTCCTGGAAAAAAGACTGGCTCTCATTGTCAACGGCAGCCCGTTCATACTGGTAGTCCCAGCCGTGATGAACGATTTCTTCAAATCTCCGGAAGATCACTATCAATGGTTCGCTTTTGGCACCTTTACGCGTTTCCTTCGATATGTTTCCTTTCTCATCTCCTTGTTCATACCTTCCCTTTATGTAGCGGCCACTACCTATCACCAGGAATTAATCCCTACAAACCTGTTGACAAGTATCGCCGCGCAAAGAGAAGGGACCCCGTTTCCGGCAGTTATCGAAATCCTCATCATGGAGCTAACGTTCGAAATTCTGAGGGAGGCCGGGACACGAATGCCTCGGGTTGTCGGACAAGCCATATCGATTGTTGGTGCATTGGTGTTGGGACAGGCTGCCGTTGAAGCCGGCATTATCTCCAACATTCTGGTCATTGTTGTCGCTTTGACTGCCATCTCAGGCTTCGTCTCCCCGGTATATACGTTTGGCGCAAATGCCCGGCTTTTGAGATTTGGGGTCATCATGTTTGCTTCCATACTCGGATTGTATGGTGTCATTCTTAGCGCCTCATTCCTGATCATCCATCTGGTACGGCTGGAATCCTTCGGATACCCCTATCTTTCCCCGTTCGCTCCCTTTGTCAAAAACGGACAGAAAGACGCTCTTTTCCGTTTGCCGGCGCCCGTGCCTGGAAGCAGACAAATGCCAGAAGAGGACCAGGGTAATAGGGGGCGCTCATGAATAAAATGCGCAAGATTCTACTGTTTGTCCTTCTTACCTCTCTCATGGCTTCTTTGACAGGCTGCTGGGATCTCAACGAACTCAATGAGTCTTCCCTGATTACAGGAATGACGTTGGAGCCGGGTCAAAACCATAAAGTACGAGTGACCGTGGAACTATTGAACGCAAATGAAGCGCAAGCGCATAAACCGGGAAAAGGAGGCGCTCCAAGCATTATTCAATCTTCAGAAGGAAATACAATTGGAGAAGCTGTAACTTTATTAAACCAAAGCGTAGATCGAACTATGCTTAGTTCACACATCGGGGTCATTATCATCGACGAAAAATTGGCTAGATTAGGGATCAGCGAGCATCTGGATACACTTCAACGGGCTCGAGCGGTTCGGGAAGATGTCCAAATACTCATTTCCAAAAATACCCGTGCCTCAGACCTCTTAAAGATTCTTTATCCCCAGGGGACATATTCCAGCTTGAAGCTTCGTTCCCAATTGAACAGTTATAAAAAAACATGGGGAGGGATCGCGAATAGTCGGTTATTCGACCTTACACAAGCTCTTCTTGTCGAAGGAAGAGAAGCAGCAATCGGTGCTGTCACATTAAAGGGATCTCCAAAAGACGGCGAAAATCTGGAAAACGTCAAGTCTGTGGTTCCCAAAACGTTGGTTGAACTGGCCGGTATGGCCGTTTTTCGTGATGATAAACTGCTAGGATTCCTTACGGCCGAGAATAGCCGGATGGTTGTAATGGCAAGAAATCAGTTCCTACGCGGAACAACACTGTCTGTCCCTTTGGAAGAGAAGGGCAAGTACGCGGCAATCCGCCTGTTCCGCATCAAAGCCAAGATGCAGACAACTATGAAGAATGGCAAACCCGACATGCGGTTGACCTTGCACGGCGAAGGGATAATCGCCAGTATCGACAAAAAGGAGCATTTGGATGAGGTTGCTGGATTTCGCCACATGGAAGCTTTGACCTCCACCTATGTGCAACAACAAATGAGTACGGCTATCGACAATATACAACGAAAATATGGCGTGGATATATTTGGATTCGGTGAGCAGCTGTTCCGCAGACATTATAAGCAGTACCAAGAGATTGCAGGAAATTGGAATCAATTATTTACAAATTCGCCCGTTACCGTGGAGTGCAACATTAATCTTCTTCGTTCGGAATTAAAAACGGATAAAATTGAAAAAGAGGAATAGGCATGGCGAACGACATTGACTCTGAACTCACCGGAGTCTCGCCAAATAACCATAAATAACTTACTCAACTTTCGCAAATCTATAAGCTAGACTATATAGTTAAAGTAGAAATGATAAAAGCACCCTGATCGGGTGCTTCTTTATGCTTCTGACGAGGATTTCTTTGTGGAAACGATCACAAAAGCTGGTGTTTTGTGTACCTGTCTGCCCCTCACTTGTACTTGTAAGGACGGACTTGTTCATCAGGAGTATTATTGTCAAGCGGCAGCCTTTAATTGCTGGCCGCTGGTTATGATCACTTCATCTCGTTATAACTAAGTGCTTAAAACAGCAGCGGTAAGTCCGGCAAAGTTTATAGTGATTGTTTGCCCCCCGGATAAAGCATTGCCCGTAGCTTCTAGAGTGTAGGTATGAGTTCCTGTCAGTGGTGCTTCGTCACAAGTGGTGAGAGCAGTCGTTATAGGGCTGTTTGCTGATACTGGAGTATCATTCGCAGTGCCGATTACAGTAGCATCATCACGAACGATTCTTAGTGTAAAGGTTGGATTTGCAGAACTCGGTGTCCATGTTGCGTAGGCGGTCAACCAAACTACGTTAGTAACTGCAGCTACAGTTGCTGCTACAGTTAACACGGTGGCGGTTGGTGTTGCTGCGGTCAAAGTAATGGTTGGGGTGCCAGAAAACTTTTCACAATCAAATCCAGTTAAAAGCCCTGGGGCTCCCGCTGGTCCCTGGGCTCCTGGGGCTCCCGCTGGTCCCTGGGCTCCTGGGGCTCCTGCTGGACCCGCTGGTCCTTGGGCTCCTGCTGGACCCGCTGGTCCTTGGGCTCCTGCCGGACCCGCTGGTCCTTGGGCTCCTGCTGGACCCGCTGGTCCTTGGGCTCCTGGAGGGCCTGGAGGACCTGGTATTCTACCCATATTCGCTCACACTCCTTAAGGTTACGTTCAAAATTATGTTATTCATACCCGCCTTCAATTGTTAGGGACAATTGTACTCTAATGACAAATGTACTCTATGGAAACACAACCAATTTTTATTATTTGAATTACATTGTTGTCCAAGCATTTTCCTTCTCGTGACATAACATACTTACATGTCCCTTAGTAATAAATAAGGAGGAAAATAGTGAAAACGAAATATAGTTCTATCGGAATTATGGTTAATAAAGGTAATGAAAGGAAGTATCTTCTTAAAAAGTATCTTGATTGCAAGATGAAGAGTATTAAGATGTTCTGTTTTACCCCCTCTGATGTCGATTGGGAACGGAAGAGCATTGTCGGATATCACCGTGTTAATCGAAGGTGGGTAATGAGTAAATTCCCCTTTCCCCAAGTTGTTTACAACCGTTGTTACACTTTGAATCCCAGTTTTATTGAACGGTTAGAGGAAGTAATTGGCATTAATAAGTGCTTCAATCACATAAACCAATTTAACAAATATGAAACTTATCAAAAATTAAACGAATGGCTTGTACATCATTTGCCGGAAACTGTCCCCTTTGATAAGGAGAACGCTGCCCGCCTACTAAACATTCATAAAGTTTTATACTTAAAACCTTTTTACGGACATAGCGGGATAGGCGTATATCGTGTGGAGTTGAAGAATTCAGGGGAAATTCAATTTGGCCACAACCATTTTTTACCAGAACATCTTGTAGGAGACATTCTGCAGTTTCAAGTGAGAATTCAGGAACTTGTTGGATCCACCCCCTACATTATTCAAAAGGGAATCAATACCCCGAAAATAAATGATAAAAACTTCGATATCCGAGTGCTTGTGCAAAAAAATATGAAGGGCTTATGGTCTGTAACGAATGTCGTCAGTCGTATAGCTCATAGGGGTTACTTTAATACAAGCATCTGTGAAAAAGTCTGTTTATCAGAAGAAGTACTCAATTATTTCTATCCTCCCGATATGGTTAATGCTATTTTTCAATCAATTTATGACCTCAGTTTAAGAAGCGCAGAAATTATGGAATTACATGCTGGTTACCATCTTGGTGAGCTTAGCGTTGACTTTGCGTTGGACAACGTCGGTCATGTTTGGATAATTGAAGTAAATGGCAAGCCACAAAAAGATCTATACGGTGAAATCCGAGAACAAAAAAATATCTATAAGCGTCCACTACAATATGCTCACTTTTTATGTAGACATCAATCTATTCGATGACCCAGTATATGGATTGTGGCTTGGCTTACCCTTCTTTTTAAGCGACTTACCTAGATATTTCAAGAAATCCGGAGAAAAACAAAAAATGGCTCTTTCGCAAACGATGCGAACAGAGCCGTTCTTTTGCCATTGTTACATGGAAGCAATTTAACTACCACCGCAAAAGTTGAGCAAATTTCAGAAATGACAATTGGGTTTTCTTTGGATCATTTTTTAAACGGATTGCTTCCATAAGAAACCGAAACCCTTCTAGCTACGGGTGAATTTTTTTATAATCGGTTCACCCATCGTGTACGAGCTGCAAGGTAAAATGATCCGTGAAAATCTGGATGGAAGAAAGACCGAGATTATCCGAGTTTAAGCCCATTTGCCGATCTGCTCGCGCAAAGATCGCGACATTTGATTAAGAACGACCGCCTGATTGGCGAGTTCCTCCATCGAGGAGCGCTGTGTCACAGATAGTTCGGATATTGATTTAAACTGTTCGGAGGACTCCTTGGTCACTCCGGCAATCTCCGTAATCACGGCGGCGGTTTCCTGCGAACCTGCGGCGATCTGTTCGGATGCAGCGGAGACGTCCTGAATTTGTTCCGCAATATGATGAGTGGACTTTAAGATTTTCCCGAAAGATACGCCTGCCTCCTGAACGACCGTATGCCCCAATTGAACATCCTTTTGTACGTTATCCATCATATCGACGGATTGAGCGCTCATTTCTTGAATCTGCTGGAGCAGCGTGTAGATGCCTGAGACGGATGCGGCGGACTGCTCGGCCAGTTTTCTCGTTTCGTTGGCGACTACCGCGAACCCCCGTCCGTGCTCGCCCACCCTGGCCGCTTCAATGGATGCGTTTAAGGCAAGCAGATTGGTCTGGGAAGATATGCCTTTGATCACTTCCGCAATTTGTCCGATTTGCCGGGAAAAGTCATGCAATTGGTGAATCTTGCTCGCAGTATCTTTGACCGAATATTGAATGGATTCCATCTGAACAATCACCTTGCCCATAGCCTCGTTGCCATCCACCGCACTTTGCGAGGAATCTTGCGACGAATCCGAAACAATAGAAGCGGACTCGGCAATCCGCTGAATGCCTATCGTCATTTCGCTCATCGCTTTCGAGCTCTCTTCCGTCCCGTGCAATTGCGTCTCCGCCCTCTTGACGGTTTCCTGCATGATCACAGACAGTTGCTGGTTCGCAGCGGCGGCTTGTTCGGCAATCCTGACAATCCTGTCCGAGGAGTCGGCCACCTGATCTGCTGTCATCTTACTGGCGTTAATGATGGCTTTGACCGCATCGATCATTGCATTAAAAGAAGAAGCTGCTTCGCCCATTTCATCTTTGGTGCGCGTCGCAATGCGCGTCAGCAAATTGCCTTTGGCCACTTCCAGCGATGAGAGCCGAAAAGCGCGGACTGCTTTTGTGATGGATACATAGAAAGCGCCAAAAACGTAAAACACCAGCAAAAAGACGATAATGACAAAGCTGATGACAAAATATTTGATTTGGGTATAATGATCCACCCGCTCCAATAAACGACTGTCTAATAACGAAGCTTCCAACGTGTAAAGTGACTCGATGTCCTCTACGGCTTTCGTTGCCGAAGCCATGAACGCTTCTCCGTTCCCTGCGATCTTATCGGGTGCGATCAAATTGCTGTCAAGACCGGCGATCAACTGGGCGAAAGTGCTGCCCCATTGCTGAATCGGCGCCTCCAATTTAGGCTTCAGCTGCGGATTTTTATCATAAATGACCTGAGCGCCGGCACTCACCGCATTGGCGTTAGAGGTCACCGTGGCTTGTTTATAGATGAGCATGGTTTTCTCTTCCTTGGCGATGAGCTTTCTTCGTTCAATTCCGCTCCCCAACTCGCGAAGCTGGCTGATGTCCTCAGTTAACGCGGGAAACCTCAGCAACGAGGCATCCATTAAATAGTAGCAGTCCAGCTCGGGATCGAGAATCAGGTTAGACTTATCGCCAACATGGGCGATTAAGGCCAAGCTGTCTGCGGCAAGCTCCGTATGCAGATCGTAGCTTTCCTGGAGCTTGAGATTGGGCAGCTTGGTTTTCAAATCCTGCCACTTGGTTTTGAACGCGGACCACTGCCCTGTCGTATCGAGCTTGGCGCCAAGCTTTTGCTCCAATGCGTCCACCTGCTTGATTTGTTCGTCCACCACGGCCCCGGCGGCAGTTAGCTTGTCTTTCGAAGCCGCATCGCCATTAAGCGCAGCATAGGACAGCCTGCGGGACTCCTGCACGCCGCTTAGAACCTTGTTCATGGCATTGTTGTATGCCAATCCATAGCGCTCCATCTCTGCAAATACAATGCCTTTATTAAGCTCCGCAACGAGAAAATAAAGCGTAATCGCACAAGGCAGTAAAATCAGGACACCGATCAGCGCAAATTTTTGAGAATACTTTAAACGATTCAGCACATACAGAACAGGGAAGAAAAAACGGGACATCAACTATTCTCCTTTTCTAGGTAAAATAAAAAGCCAAGAAGGAAATACACAACTAAAAATAGTCGCATACATCTTCTTGGCTCTGTTGCCGCAAACGGAATTGACCCCTTTGTCAATCCGCATAATTATTTTTGGAACTATTGGAACTAGTAACTAATTCCTAGTATAGAGTAAATATCTGGATGTTTCAATGCGAAATTCGACAGGATTTAACAATTTTTATGAAATAAACCTCTATCTTGGCCTTTCGATGATGAGCGACCGCGTTCATAGGAAGGTTGACATGCCAATCAGAATGATGTTCTACGCGCTTTAGCGCTGTAAAGAACTTAAACATTCTGATGTGGTCAAAAAGAGAGGGCTTATCTCTCGCCTTCCCACTCTGCGTAAAACTGTTCCAGGTAATGCTCCATGAAGCGGTGCCGCTCATCCGCCAGCTTGCGGGCGTAGGCGGTGTTCATCAGCTCCTTCAGCTTAAGGAGCTTCTCATAGAAATGATTAATCGCGGTATCGTTCCCGCTGCGATACTCGGCTTCCGTCATCTGCTCCCGCACGATGACGGAGGGATCATGTATCGGGCGTCCCTTCCAGCCCGAATAAGCGAATACGCGCGAGATGCCTATCGCGCCTATCGCATCCAGCCGGTCGGCATCCTGCACGACCTGGCCCTCCAACGTGCGCACCTTCGGCCGCGCGCCGCCCTTGAACGACATCGTGCTGATGATCTCCAGCACGTGCTCTGCCTGCGCCGGCGGCGTCCCGCTGCCGGCGAGCCACGCCGTGAGCTCGCGCTGCGCAGCAGCGGGGTCGGCGTGCAGCTTCTCGTCGGCGACGTCGTGAAGCAGCGCCGCGAGCTCGCAGACGAAGCGGTCCGCGCCCTCGCCGGCTGCGATGCGCTTCGTCGTCTGCACGACGCGATAGATGTGCCACCAATCGTGGCCGCTGCTATCGCGCTCCAGCTTCTCCTTCACGAACGCTTCCGCAGCTCGAAGAATCCGTTCTTGCTCCCGCTCTTTCCCTCGTTCCGTCATTTCTTCTTCCGCCTCTTCCCTTCCGCTGACTTCGCTTCTATCGGCTTGGCCTCGGTATATTTCTGAATCATTTTCTTGAAATGTTTACCATATTTTTCTTCCAGCTTCGCACCCATATCCTTCTGCAAATCATGCATCACTATGTAATGGAAAAAGTTAGTCAGCAGCAGCTCCACCATCGCCGGATGCTCGGTGAATAATGCTTTGGTCGGTTCACCGTCGCCCCGCGTACCGACAATCGCCAGCTTGCGGTCAAGCAGCAGCGCGAATTTGCGCCCGCTGCGCTCTTGCCAAGCTTCCTCGCGTCCGCGAGGAAACAAGTGCATGCCATCCGGCAGCCCCGCCTCGCCCACCGTCGAAATAAGGATATGCGCCCCTTGCTCCCGGGCATGCACCAGTTCCTGGCTCAGCAGCTTTGCTTCTTCCGGCCACAGGTCGCAAAGCGCTTCCTCCCGCGCCTTCTTCAGCTCGGCGCGAATTCGCTCGATAACTTTCGCGTCGCCTTCTACACTGAAATATTCGGTACGTTCCGCATCCTGCTTCGGCATATGCGTCTTCACATAAGAGATTGAAGCCTGCAGATCAGCTTCAATCCTGTCGCCGATCTCCTCAATCGGCACGCTCTGGTAATGCGTAGGCTCGCCGTGGCTGGTGAGCACAACGCCCTTCTCCGCGAGCTTTTGCAGCGCGGAGTAGACGTTCGAGCGGGAAACGCCAAGACGCTTGGCGATTTCGTATCCCGTTTGCGTTCCGCACTCTGCCAGTACGTGCAAGCATTTGGCTTCAAGATCCGTGAAGCCCAGCTGTTTCAGATGCCGCAAAATTTCGTCCATGCGCGCCCCTCCTCCATAAACCGATATCTTAACCATGATTCATATTGTAGCATGATTTCCGTGATGTTATCGCCTCGAAATACACACCGCTTGGATAATTCACCCGAAAATGGCAATCCTACTTTGGACGAAAGGAGGCTAAGCCATGGTGGAATCCAGTAAGACGAAGAATAACAACTCCGAAGCTGCGGAGGCTTGCATCATTGACTACGACACCAAGAAAGACCCGGGCCATTCTGACAACGATTTGTCGAACGCCATTCCGAATGAAGAAGAATACATTGATGAACCTTGACCAGATCTGCTAGACCGCCATGATGGCGGTTTTTTCATTCCTTCGAAAGCTATTAATATACGTCCATACCAATCTGGAAATGGCACATATATTAATAGAATCATATAGGTAGAGGTGATGAGATGGCGGAGATCAGAGAGCAGGTTATTTATGAAATTTTACAATATCATTATGGTATAACGCCTCAAAACATTACGCTGATAAGACGAAAAGTGGATAGGCAAGTATGGAAAATTACGGATACTACTGGCCGCTTATATGCTTTCAAATATCTGGAAAAACGAGAACGTGCGCCGATCATCGCAGCAGTAAACGTGTACCTCTATGGAAAAGGAGTTCCGGTAACTACCGTTCTTTCCACCTTGGCCGGCGCCTCGTTCGTCAATGTCGATAGCGGCTGTTTCCTTCTGTTTCAATGGCTTGCTGGTGAACATCCTAGCTACACAGAGCCAGGAATGATAGAAAAGATGGCTATTTTGCTTGCACAATTTCATGAAGCGTCTCAAGGCTACCAGACTGCAGGCAACCCAATTACCAGTGCCCGGCTTGACTGGAACCATATCTATAGGAAAAAGATAAATAAGCTGGAAAAATGCCGTGATAAGGCCAACGTTAGCGGAGATGCATTCTCTGCACACTTTTTGAACCATTTGCCTTGGCTTCAAGCTCGCGCGCAATGGGTGCTTGATCGCCTTCCGCAAACGGCGTTAGGTACGCTGCTCGACACCACAAGGCAGGATCCGCGTCTGGCGCACGGCGATTATTCTCACCTTAATCTGCTCCGCAGCCCCGAGAGTAAGTTAACTGTGATTGATTTAGATACCGTTAGCATCGCCCTTCCGATGAGAGACATCTCCCATCTGATTACCTTCATTAACCACGCCTTGGGGGCCTGGTCCAAAGAGAGATTCCGAGTCATTTTGAATGCCTACCAGCAAGTCCGTCCCCTTTCTCCTGAGGAATATGAGCTGCTCTTGTTTGATCAAATTTTCCCCCATAAAGCGATTCGAGTGGCAAATAAATATTTTGATGCTCCGGGAAACTCATCGTCGCTGCTTCATGAATTCGAGCGTTGTATGGCAATTGACAAAGAAAAATTAGCTGACCTCGGGAGAGCTAACCTATGAGAGTGGTCATATTGGCAGCAGGAATCGGAAGCCGCCTCCATCCCCTAACCAAAAACAGGCCCAAAGCTATGCTTAAAATCAATGAGAAACCTCTGGTGCAGTATCAAATTGAAAGTGTACTGAAATCTGGTTTTGCCTATGAAGATATCTACATCATTGGCGGCTATATGATCGAACAGCTTGAAGAGCATTTCAAAGAAACAGGCATCCATTTTATCTACAATCCGTTCTATGCGTCTATGAATAATATTTATTCATTTTTACTTACCCAAGCTGTGGGAGACGATTTATTGCTGATTAATTCCGATGTTTTTTATAACCATCAGTTAATTCCGTTAATTTTGAGCACTGAGTTCCCCTCATGTCTGTTGGTTGATCGGAAGAAAGCGTTGACTGAGGAAGCGATGAAAGTCAAGCTCGACGGCAACCGATTGCGGTTGGTGAACAAGCAGTTGAATCTGGCCGAAACGGATGGCGAATATATTGGCATTTCTAAATTATCCGTTTATGACCTCAACATTCTTTACCGAAAAGCGGCTGAGCTTATCGAAGCCGGAGAAGTAAGCGGTTGGTATGAAAACGTATATGAGGCCTGCGCCGCAAATGTGGACATTCGAGCTGTCCATACGGAAGGATATCCCTGGATTGAAATAGATGATATGCGTGACTGGGAATGCGCGAAGCAGCTTTCGACTTTAGTGATTTCATAAGGGGGCTTATGATGTATAAAAAGGTGGAACTCCCTACGCATCTCATTTATGAGTCCCAAGCATTTGAACGATTGAAAGGCAGCGAACTTTGGGAAGCGCTCGCTCAGCGAAGAGTTGTTGTGATCCGCGGCATAGGACCGACTCGTCAGATCAGCGAGCAGTTGATCACGACTTTGCAGCTGTGCTCGTCACAGGTTAGAGCGCTATTCTGCGCGGATAACACACTGCGGACAATAGATGCGCTGGAATTCGAGGCACACATGTTTTTGGCCGAAATGGTCATTGGCGTCGGGGGCGGCAAGGTATTAGATGTGTGCAAAGTAGTCGGAATGCGCGTGAAAGCGCCTGTTGTGCTCGTACCGACTGCATTATCCAGCGATGCTATCTGTTCGCCGGTTGCTTCGATCCGAGTGAGTGCAACAAAGGGGACAAGTATCGAAGTTGGCATGCCGTGGGCCGTCGTGATTGATTTGGACATTATAGCCCATTCTCCCAAACGGTTATTTATTTCCGGAATCGGAGATTTGCTATCCAACAAATCAGCGCTCTTTGATTGGAAACTTGCGCATCAAGTAAAGAAAGAGAACATAAACGCCTTTGCTTGCTTGACAGCCAACCAAGCAACAGAAGCTTTTTTGAATACGGCTAATCAGGAAAACATAAGCAGCTCGTCCTTGCTGCAAGTGACGGCCGAATCGCTGATCATGAGCGGACTTGCTATGGCCATAGCAGGCACAAGCAGACCCTGCAGCGGCTCCGAGCATTTGATCAGCCATGCGCTTGATAACTATTGCGGCGGGAAAGCGCTTCACGGTGAACAGGTTGCAGTTGGGTTGTTATTCACCGAATATGTTCAGGGAACCTCGGACACTGAACATAACATGAGACAATATTATGGGCGATTTGGTCTGCCAACCCACTATGCGGAGCTTGGTTATTCGAAGGATGAAATGATCTCGGCGATTCAGAGGGCGCCCACGCTAAGAAATCGATATACCATTTTGAATCAAATGGATTTAACAGCAGCGCATATTGGTGATGTGCTAGATGAAGTTTTCCCTTTTGTCTCCTGAACCGTTACTAATTCCAAGAGGTGGTACTATTGAATACGACTAAGTATTCTTCGCAAGATGTTCGAGAGACTTATAAAAAGAAAGATGCTTGGTGGACCGTGTTTTTGGTTGACCCCATCGCATCCCGTTTATTGCTTCCTCTAGCTAACTACACCAAAATTACCCCGAATCAGCTGACCCTATTGGCGTTTATCACCGGCCTCGCCGCCGCTTTTCACTTTTATCAAGGTACCTATTTGTCGTTAGTCGTGGGCGCGGTTTTGTATCATATTAGCTTCACTTTGGACTGCATGGATGGGAAAATCTCCCGACTCAAAGGAACGGGCTCCATATTCGGGGCATGGATGGATTATATATTGGATCGTACCCGTGTCGCTATTTGTGCTTTTGCCCTCATATACGGGCAGTATCAGCCTTCAGGAGCTATCATTTATTTTTATTTAGGGGCTCTTATTTGCTTTCTGGATAGCACGCGATACATGAACTCACTACTGGTGTACAAGTCGCTCAATGAAATGAGAAAGAAAATAGACCAAGCGAATTACACACTTCAAATCGAGAAAAAAGCGATTCCGATCGATGAAATCAATCTTAAAGAAGACTTCTTGAGAGAAGTTGTCTCCCGGTACCCCTCCTATTTGAAAATACGAACTTTCTTTCTACAGTTCAGAGTTCGCTTGCATCTAATGAGTGGAATTGAGTATCAGATGTTTATTTTTATCATCGCTCCGATTATTGGCTTCATCCCCGAAGGCATTATCGCCAGTTCCGTTCTTATGATCCTATTCGAATCGGCAGTAATCTATAAGCTCTGGCTGATGACAATCGATTTCCAACGGCAGCTAAATAAGCTTACGAAAAAAATAAATAGTCTGGATCCCGAGTAATTATTGACAATGATAATCATTATCACTTAAGATGATGAGGATAATCATTTGGATGGAGGGATACCGGTGTCAAGCATTATTATTGTGTATGCCAGTATGACAGGAAATACCGAGGAGATTGCCGAAGCTATCGCGGATGGCGTAAGAGAAGCAGGCATTGAGCCTGTTGTGAAGTCTGTTATGGATGCAAAAGGCCAAGATTTAGAACAATATGACGGCATTCTTCTAGGCGCTTATACATGGGGGGACGGCGATCTGCCTGATGAATTCGAGGATTTCTATGAAGAAATGGATGAACTGAACCTTCAAGGGCGCAAATCAGCGGTCTTCGGGTCGGCTGACTCCTCCTATTCCCATTTCGGCGCCGCTATTGACACGCTGGAAGCTAAACTTGCAGCGCTTGGCGCGGAGAGAGTGCTGATCGGATTGAAAATCGAGCTGAATCCTTCCAAGGAAGAGAAACAATTTTGCTTGGATTTCGGCAAGCAGTTTGCTGCCGCCGTCGGTGTAACAGCTTAATCGGCATTGAAGCCGGAAGGAGCGCTTCTGTTTCCTAAGCTTCAGAAGCCGCTCATTTCCTATCCGTGCGCTACAGAGTTTCCACTTCCGCAATTTCGATGAATTCCATGCTCTTCAACTCGTCGTACACTTCGGAAGCATACTTGCGGTCGATGAATACGATGAAATTCAGCTCCTGCTGATCGCGGCTCAGCTCCTTGATGTGAACGCTTTTCATTCGATATCCTTTGGCAATAATCGCCTTAATGATCGAGGTCAAATTCGCTTCATGAGACACAATCAGCCTGACCCGCAGATCCTTCATAATTAACGGTTTAGGACCTACCTTTTTAATGAAATATGGCAACGCTACAACGCTGATCATAATAAGCAGCAGCCCGAAGAAAGCCTCCACGAAGAAACCCGCCCCCACAGCAATGCCAAGCCCGGCCGCACCCCAAATCATCGCGGCGGTAGTCAGTCCGATAATAACATCGTTATGCTTTCTGAGAATAACCCCCGCTCCAAGAAAGCCGATTCCGCTCACCACTTGAGCAGCAAGCCGCATTGGATCCATCACATGCAGTCCTGCTACTGCATACTTATTCGCAGATTCGATAGACACAATCGTCAACAAGCAGCTGCTTAGGCATATGACCAAAGAAGTTTTCAAGCCTAACGGCTTATTGCGGATTTCACGCTCCAGACCAATAATGAGTCCGAACACCGCTGAAAGCCCTAGTTTTAGTAAAATATGAATATCTACGCTCACCATCATGTGTGCTCTCCCCCAACCTGATAACTAAGAAGTCATTCATTAGCATAGCCTGCAATTCTTGTAAATATCATTTACAATATCTTAACAATCACCTTTTGTAAATGACCTGCCCTGAAATAACTTACTACGTAATCGAAATTACTATGACTAACGATTACGTTTGCGAGTCCCCTATTTCATAAAAAAACCTAGCGGAAGATCACAGATCACCGCTAGGTTTTTTTGCTGTGCTATACGATACGGTTGTGCGTGGAAGAGGGAATGCCGGACCGCCAATTCCCCATGTACAGCGATATCGACGGAACTACGATGCCTTATTCCACTGCAACGTCCCTTTTCTCCCCCTGAAGCGGAACTAGGGTGCGTTAAATGAGCGAAAACGTGCCTGAAACCCAGCATTTCCTGCTGATAACGCACGGTAGTTCCGCGAAATGTCCCTACAACCGGAAATACCGCCGCATAACGCACCCACGTTCCGCTCACCCGCAAAAAGACGATCTATCGCAAGATCGAGGCCGTATTTCAATACTCCGAACAACTGTGGCACTTCCGGATCTTCTACCTCCATCCTGCCAGATGCTCGTACCGCACGATGCGTGCGGAACCTCTCCGCTCTGCGAGCTCGTCAAACACACATACCTGACGACATAGGCTTTCCTGTTAGCATGGGGATCCCTAACGCAATCTGCAAAAAAAGCCTGGGAAGAGCATATGCTCCTCTCAGGCTTCCTTCATATCCGGAACCGGTACCCCGCTCCCCAGATCGTCTCGATATATTGCGGGTTGGACGGGTCCTGCTCGATTTTCTCACGCAGCTTGCGAATGTGGACGGTCACCGTCGCGATCTCCCCCATGGCATCCATCCCCCACAAATGGTCGAACAATTGATCCTTGCTGTACACACGATTGGGGTTCATCGCGAGGTAGGTCAGCAAGTCGAATTCTTTGGTAGTGAAAATGACTTCCTTCTCGTTCACGAAGACGCGCCGGGCCGTTTTATCAATCATAAGGCCGCGAATGCGAACTTCATCATTCTTGGTCTCCCGTTTCCCCATCAACCGCTCATAACGCGCCAGATGCGCTTTGACCCTTGCCACGAGTTCTCCCGGGCTGAAGGGTTTGATCATATAATCATCGGCGCCGAGACCCAAGCCGCGTATCTTATCAATGTCTTCCTTTTTAGCGGAAACCATTAGGATGGGAATATCTTTCTCGCTGCGGATTCTGCGGCAGATTTCGAAGCCGTCCACCTTGGGCAGCATCAAGTCGAGAACGATCAGATCGTATTCGGTGTTCATGGCTCGTTGAAGCCCTTTGTCACCGCTATTTTCAATATCGACCTCATAGCCGCTGATTTCCAGATAATCCCTTTCCAGTTCAGCGATGCTTTGCTCGTCTTCAATAATCAAGATGCGGCTCATTATGCACACTCTCCTCCTGCTTGATTAGCGGCAGTACCATATAGATGGTCGTTCCCTGGCCCCATGTGCTTCTCGCGCCAATCCTTCCGCCATGCTCCTCCATAATTTGTTTAGCAATCGCCAGCCCTAGCCCGCTCCCGCCCGTCGACGTGTTGCGCGATGGGTCAGCCCTGTAAAACCGGTCAAAGATATGCGGCAGCGCTTCTTCAGAAATGCCCTGGCCATTGTCTTCTATTTGAATGACGGCGTGGCCGTCGATTTCTTTCACGTCTAGTCGAATCGTACAATTCGCATCGCCGCTGTATTTGATCGCATTTTCGATCACATTTAACAGCACGCGTTTGAGCTTTTCCCGGTCGGCGGTAACGAGAATCGGCGACTCCGGGAGCTCCTTCAATACGAAGTGAACGCCCTTCTTCTCCATCTCGAACTGCAGTTCCTGCGCGCAGTCCTGCACATACCCGCCAAGATCGACAGGTTCAAATTGAAACGGCACTTTGCCGAGATCCAGCTTGGAGAAAAGAAACAACTCATCAATGAGCCGATCCATGTCAGCCGCCTTATTGTAGATCGTGCGGACATATCGGTCAAGCTTATCCGGTGAATTGGTTACGCCGTCCATAATGCCTTCGACATACCCTTTGATTGCGGTTACCGGCGTTTTCAGATCATGCGAGATATTGGATATCAACTCTTTACGGTTTTCCTCATATTGAAGCTGCATCTCGACGGATTGCTTCAATTTGCGCCGCATTTCTTCAAATGCGATACTGAGCTCTCCGATCTCGTCATCGGAGTGAGGAACGACTTCGAAATCAAGATTGCCCTCTTTGATTTCTTCGGCGGCCTTTTTGAGCGCCTTCAGCGGACGGATAATGCTTCGCGAGACAAAGTAAGTGAGCACCCCGTTGGTCACGACCAGAATCGTAATAAATGCGAAAATGACGAAGCTGGAGAATTGATGCAAATAGTTTTGAAACCGGCTTCCATCCAGAAAAATGAACACGGACCCTTTGCTCTGATCAGAAAAAATAAAATCCTGTTGGCGAGTTATCCAAAGCGATCCCTGATTTCTCTGAAAATGGCCTGTAGAGGTCCCGAAGCTTGGAAGCCGCGAGGTATTGGCTGCCTCCGCTTGTTTCAGATAAGGCGAAGCGTACGTTATTTCCTTGTCTTTGCGAATAATTAACCCCATATTGATTTTGCGAAGCTTCTCTTCGACTGCTTTCACGAAAACTTGATCGAGAAACAAATCCGGCTCACTATCTGACTTTGCCTTGATAGTTGCCACAATTTCCGCTTCTTGCTCGACGACTCTCTTAATCGGATTGCCTTGGGAGAAATCAACCTGAAACACAGATTTCAAATTGCCAAGCGTCGCGATGCTAATCAAAATCACGGCTAGCCCGGAAAGCACAAGCGGCACAAGAAGCATGGCTACATAAGAAAGCACCAGCCGTAAGCGAATAGACATCTGGATCAAATCTCCTTTTTGTCAAATAAATAGAAACCTGCTGTAAAAAACAATATACTACAAGCTATCAAAAACATAAAGATGCTGCTGATTTTGCCAATGGCCATCGAGCTCCCGATCCAAAGCATATGCCAATCAGTGTAAGCCGTCGGCGAATAGGTGGCGATTTGCGGAATGAAGAAAGCCGCCACTTTAAAGGCTAAGTATAGGAGAATACTTACCGTCAACGCAGAGCTGCTGCTGCTGAAAAACTGCGACATACAAACAGCTGTAATGCTCAGTACGAGCAGGGGAACAAAGGCTGAAGCATATGCGAGAATCCAATTGATTACTGTGCCGAAACCGCCAAAATGCTGAAAGAACAGCGCCGACAAGATGGAGGCCAGCAAACCTGCGATCAAATACAGGGCTATATATAAGCTGAGCGCGATCTGTTTGGACGCGAACACTTTAAACCTGGTGATCGGTCGGGTCAGCGTGATTTTCATCGTGCGGTCGCCCATCTCACCGGAGAATACATCCGCGGCTCCCATAAAGACGAACAAAGGCAGAAAAATGCTAGTAAACAAACCAAGCATGACGATCGGAAAGTCCTGCGATGCGATGGCGCCGATGCCAATGCCAATTTGGAAACGGGAGAGCAGTACACCCGCCAGAACCGGGAGAAGCAAGGTTGCCGCCAGGAAAAAGAGCGTCTTTTTCTTCGCTGTGATCTTGATCGTTTCGTTCCACACATTTGCCGTTAAACTATGCATGAGCCGCTAACCTCCTAACGCCTTCAATTTCGCGTAAATACGCTTGTTCCAGCGATTCGCTGCCTTGCATTAACTCGGACAGGAGCCCCTCTCGCACCAGACGCCCTTGATGGATGATGCCCATGCGATTGCACATCAGTTCCATCTCGTGAATGAGATGGCTGGAGATCAGGAACGTGATCCGTTCTTCACGAGCCAGACGAAGGATAATCTCGCGGATGTGCACCATCCCCTCGATATCGAGACCGTTCGTGGGCTCATCGAGGATCAGCAGCTCCGGCTTCGACAGCATCGCCGCCGCCAGGCCGAGCCGCTGCTTCATGCCCAGCGAATATCCAGCCACCTTTTCATGTTGAAAGGGCGTCAGGCCTACGATGTCGAGCACTTCATCGACACGCCCCTTGCCGATGCCGGGATAAAAGCGCGCGGCCAGCTCCAAATTCCGCCTGCCGCTCATATATGTGAAAGCCTCCGCCGTCTCAATCAGCACCCCAACCTTCGCCATCGCTTGCTCATAGTGGGTCGAGACGTTCTTGCCAAACAGCTTCACCTCGCCATGCTGCGCTCTGCTGAGACCCGCCATAATCTTCATGACCGTTGTCTTGCCTGCCCCATTAGGCCCGAAAAAGCCGTAAATATCGCCTTGCTGCACGGTCATATGCACATCGTGTATGCCGCGCAGGTTCTTGAAAATTTTGGTTAATCTCGTGATTTCAACGATGGGTTCCATTTCCCTGCCACCTTTCGTTCGTAGAGAATAAAGAGGTGAAATGCTCACGAATACCCGCATTTCGCCTCTCTCTTTGCGAGTCTTATTACTTGTTGCCCCATTGTTTCCGGGAATAGTGTTCGAACTTCACATTTTCCACTTGCTTGCCTTCCAAATCTACGGTGTCTGGTGTCGTGCTGTTCAAGCTCGAAAGCGTCATATCCACATTCAGAACAACATCATGGTTGGCACCCTGCGCATCTTTGCCGGAGATGTGAATTTGCGCCGTTTGGTTGGTGATATGGTTATCTCCATCCACAGTTGCGTTAACCTCTACAGCGTCCATTTTGATGTCGTTAGCCAGCTGGGGAAAGCTGTTTTTCAGCGTGCTTACATCAAACCCGAGCTTATCTACTGCATCCGGTACCGGATGATGTCCGTTCTCTGCGACGCCGTGCTTAATGACAAGCGAGCCAATCGTATTTACAACTGGGGAAATTTGGCTGCCGGATACTTTGAAGTGAATGTCTTTGCCGTTGCCGGACGTTTCATCCATCGTGATGTAGTTCTTCAAGTTGCCGACCAAGGCGTCAACCACATTTTCAACCTCTTGAACCGTTTGCGGATCAGGCGTAAAGTGCTTATCTTCGAGCTTGTTGTACTTCTCATATTCGCCATCAAACACGATGACTTTGTAGACATCCGAATCCGCCGTCTTCACAATTTGTTTGCCGCCTTGGCTGTAGTAGTTGATCGTCTGCTCTTCCGTACCGGTTTTCACCGTTACTGCGGCGCTGCCTTCACGTTCGGATTGACCGGTCTTGATCGTAGTTTTCACATTCATCACTGACGAGCCGTTATCCTGTACGGACACATTTACTTGGCGGGTGGCATTGTGCACCTTGGCCGTCTCTTTGAAAGCCGATTTGTATGACTCATACCCCGGTGCATCGCCAACTCCTGCATAAACCGAAGTGACCAGCATCATGCTGCCTACCGCCACGCCCAATCCCATCATAGCTAACTTCTTATTCATATCTTTACCTCCGTAAGCTTTACGCTTTATCTATTTGGATGCGTCCCTCGCCTCCATGTATTCATCTTATCCCGTCAGCCTTAACTCCCTCTAAAACAGTTCTAAACCGCTCCTAAAACAATTATTAAAACTTTATAAAAAAAGAAAAAACCACCCTGTAAGAACAAGGTGGCTGATGGTTGCTGCGTTAGTCGATCTCCGGATTACTGCATATCTTCCTCTTTTTTGGATACCAAATACCGCGGGGCATCCAATTGATGCTTTGGCAGTGTAATTCGCACGGTCGTGCCGCTTCCTACCGAACTTTGCATGGTTACCCCATACCATTTGCCAAAATGCAGCTTGATCCGTTCGTTCACATTGCCGATTCCATACCCCATGCTCGTCCCATTCACATTAAAAATTTGATCCAGCGTTTCTTCGCTGATCCCGAGCCCGTTATCCTGAATTTCAAAAATAATCGTTTCTTTATCTCCATAAGCCCGAATCCAAATGGAGATCAAATCGTCATACCAAGCATGTTCCAGCACATTCTCAACAAATGGTTGCAAAATAAATTTGACTGTCGCGTAATCCATAATAACGGGGTCGATCTCATAATTAACGAGAATACGTTCCGCATATTTAATGCGCTGGATTTCGATATACGCCCGAATTTGCTGAATTTCTTTATCTATTTTAATCATTAATTCTCCCTTGTTGAGCGTGAGCCTGTAAAACTTCGCTAAACTGCGAATCATTTCGTGCATTTTATCGATTTCTCCAAGCTTGGCCATTCGACTGATCGAAGAGAACGTATTATATAAAAAGTGCGGGTTGATTTGAGAATGCAGCACCTGAAGCTCCGCTTCTTTTTTTTGCAAATTGCTCACGTAGACTTCATCAATTAATTGTTCCATGGTGGCGGCCATATCGTTAAAAGCTTTTGCTATCCCAACAAATTCATCGTTGCCGCTGTATGTAATCCGTTTGTGGAATTCACCCTCTTGAAAAGATTGGAGCGATTGCACCAGCTTATTGATTCGTCTGGAGAATCGTTGCGAAATATAGAAGCTAATCGCGCTTAACACGGCAAGACTCAGCAAACAAACGATAATTGTCACCGTGCGCACCTTCAGCGAACTCTCTCTCAACGTAGAAGTAGGAATGAAAGCGACAAGTTGTGCAGGGAAATTGGTTATCGTTTTCGTTTTAGTCAAATACGGCGTTTTATCCTGAGCCAGCAGCACTGTTGAACTAGTTGCATCTGAGGAACTGGCATACAGCAGGTTCTGGCGATCATTCAGCACAAACAAATGCGTGCCCTGGCCTAGTTTATTATAGTCGACCGATCCGAATATATCGCTTAATTTAACCGTGATCTTCATAAATCCTTGTGATTTCAAAGAATCGTAATCAATAATCGGACGTACAAAAGAAATATTCTGATACTGCTCGTCGGATTCAATTTGCATCCAGGCTTTGCTGTTGAAATCGAAATTCAACTGCGAATACCAAGCAGCATGCTTCAGTCGATCCGTATGAAAAATACTGTAATTTCTCCCGGTTTCCAATGGGTCTCCGGAAATTTTGTAATAGGCTTCGCTAATCGCCGGGTGATCCAAATAAAGGGATAGACTGACCGGAATAAGCGATAAATGAATAGCTGATTCGACTTTGGGTATGACATACTGCGTCGTAAATAAGTACTTGTCCCAATCCGGATAGCTGTTTGAGAAATATCGTGATAACACTTGATCATTAAAGATTTGATCGGACACCCGCAAAATATCGGCCAATCGGTAATCGATATTCGTATCCATTTGCTCCATGGCCACCTGAAGGTTGCTTTCCGTTCGTTCTCGAATCGATTGCACCGAAGAGTAATACGAATAAGAACCTATTACGATAACAGGGATCAACACTAAGCATAAATAAGAAAGAAACAACTTAAGGCTTAGGGGCACATACTTTCTGGTTAACCCTTTCACTCCACATTCACCCCTGTTTTCTGTAATCCCCCGGTGATGAACCGAAATATTCTCGGAATTGCCTGCTAAAATATGTCAAGCTCTTGTAGCCCAGTTGATCGGCTATTTCATATATTTTCAGGCGCGGATTGTGAAGCAGCTGCTCCGCCTTCTCCATTCGGATTCGAATGACGTAATCGCTAAAGCTTTCATTGAAATGTTCTTTAAACAAGAAACCAAGATGGTTGGGCGAATAGGAATAATAATTGGCGACATCCCGGAGCGTAATATCCGTAGAAAGCCTGGACTCGATATACTTCAGCATGTCATCGAAGAATCGGTTATTTTTGACTTGCCGATTGAAATAAATCATTTCCGATATTTGAAAAACCGTGCGGCGAAGCCAAGATTTAATATCATCAATCGTTTCAAACTTATGAATCAGGTCAAGATGATCCAACTCCCAGCCAAGCAAGCTTTGAAACGTTTTATTTCGCTTATTAAGGTGAGAATCCAGCTTCGAAATCATATGTACCGCAAAATTATACACCGTAACACGCTGCTCAAAGCCCTTCGCTAAGGCAAATAGTTCCTCGATGCAATCCGATATTTGGACAAGCCCGTAACTATCCATGGCGGTAAACATGGTGCCCAGAATTTCGTTGAAATTTGTTGAACCCGCGACTAAACTCATCTTCGTAGACTTAGAAGTAATCATGCGATTTTTGCCTACAAACATCTTGAAGTTAAGCATTTCTTTGGCATGATGGAAGGATCTCCATACGTCTTCCGCACCTTGTACTTCATATCCGACACCTATCGTAATCGTTAGTTTCGTCGTTTCGTTGATGAACAGCACCAAGCGGTTCATCTCCTCTTCCAGATCGGATCCGTAAGTTCCATGAACGATGAGTCCCACTTGAAAATGAGACAATTTGCAGTGCAGTCCTAACTGGCGGGAGTCCACATAATCCGTTATGAGCTGGACTACCGATTGCAGCTCTGCCCGCTGTTCCTCGACCGAAGCTTGATGCAATTTGAGAACAACATCGTCGATTTCAGCGATGATCGCTACCAAGGTCTCCCCCCGCTGTAAGACATCGTATTCTTGCAGAATAAGGGCAAACTCGTCCTGCTCACAGGTGCCCTCCAGCAAATGAAGAATAAAATTGCTTTTCACATAATTAAACGACTGCTTCAAACTCGTATCAGCGTGATGCTTCCGCTTTTCGGCATCCAGACGCTGCACCGTTTCCTTGACAATACGAATGACCTCATCGTCATCCACCGGTTTCAGAATATAGCCGCAAGCTTTCATCTGAATGGCTTCCCGGGCATATTGAAAATCCTCATAGCCGCTAATAAAAATAACATTCAAGTCTGGATTGTGGAGAAGCGCTCTCTTGGCCAGCTCAATCCCTGAATGCACGGGCATTTTAATATCTGTGATCAAGATATCGACAGCGTGATTACATATATAGGCTAAGGCCACTAAGGGCTTATTCACTGAACAGACGACTTCAATGTTTAAATCCGCCCATGGAATCAGCTTCTTCAAGCCTTCCAGATCAAAATTCTCATCGTCGACCAGCACGACGTTATACACGCAGCATCGTTCCTTTCAGTTATGCCATTACGCACCATTACGCTTGGATACGAGAAAAAGAAGGTATACAATGAAGTATATCTTCTTTCCCTGCGTCTTGTATAAGCAATTATTTACCAAGTTTCTTCAAGTTTTCTTGCCAAACGTTTGTTTTCCATTTCAATACTTTGTCGTAGCCAAGCTTCACCGCTTCTTGCTGCGCACTTCCAAGCAAGCTCTTCACTTCGTCTTCGCTTTTCGCGAATACCATTTTCGCAATGGCTTGTTTGTATTGATCTTTCAGACGTTGCATCGCGATACCTTCCTCAGTGTTAGGCTGAGGGTCAAGATTTGAAAATTCTGTAATGTTTTTCGAAGTTTTAAAGGTTACGTTAGCTTGTGCAAGTGTTGTCCAGTCTTGAGCTTCCGCCGGCAACATTTTTTCCCGTGCTGCTTTCGCGCCGTCGATAAACGAGGTGTTGCCATACCAGTTGTACTCGTTGATTTTCAACTCATCATATTTTTTATTGTCGCGCTTAATGTAAGCTTCATTCGGGATTGGAACTTCATTTTCCACTTTATCGTAGAACATGCCTTCCGGACCAAAGAACATGATTCGTTGACCTTGTGGACTTGTAGCCCAGTTCATGTAGGCGAAGATCGCTTCTGGATCTTTTGCGTTTGTAGTAATAACGTTAACGTTCCAGCCTAATGTGGAGTAGTTGCCAGGGAATACCTTGTTTTTATCTAAGCCATCTTTATGAACAGGCCAGATTGCCGTGTAACCATCTTCTGGATCCACTGCTTTCAATTTGCTGTTCGCTTCACGTCCGATAACTTCAGCGACTGCATCGAAAGCGCCGAATACCGCGATTTTCCCCGTATTCAACTTCTCTTTAACTTGATCGCGAGTTTGTGTGAACATATCTTTGGAAAGCAAGTTCCCGCGGAACAATTTATTCGTAAACAGTACGGTTTCCTGGAATGCTGGGTCAGCGTAGATGGAAGTCAATTGATTGCCTTTAGGAATACCAAACACTTGACCTGCTCCAGGCGAGACGAATGAGGTGCTCACATCGGTTGCAGCGCCACTGTACAGAATACCGAGTTGTTGCACTTCAGCGCCGTCACGAATTTCACCGGAATCAAACGGAACGACATCCGGGTATTTTTCTTTTACAAGCTTCAAGTAGGCTTCAAGATCATCCCAGGTTTCCAACTTCGGAGAACCGAGCGCTTTGTAAATTTTCTTTTCTACAATGTATCCGGCAACGCCGTTGCCATTCTCACCATTGATGTACCAGTTAGGAATTTGATACAGCTTGCCATCCGGGCTTCTCAACATGTTCAGCGTTTTCTCGCCAACTGTTTTCACAAACTCTGGATATTTCTCCAGATAAGGGTCCAGAGCAACCAATTTGCCTGCTTGTTGTAAGCGCTCAACATCTTTACCGCGATCAAGTACAATGGCGTCAGGCAGCTCGTTGGCGACGATCATGGAATTTAATTTTTGCGCTGCAGCTCCGTTGGATTGAATTGGCGTAATGTTGATTTTTAATGTTTCTTTCAAATACTTCGTATTCGGCTGATCACCGAATTTCAGAGATGTGTGCCAATCGTAGTTGACATACTGAGTGAAATCCACCGGTTTTAATTTAGATTGCGGATCTCCGCTGGCAGCCACTGGAGCAGAAGATGCAGCCGCTGTAGCCTTGCCAGGATCAGTGGAAGTTGCTGGATTCGCATCTTTGGAACTGGTGCAGCCAGCTAACAACATGCTAACGCTGAGTACTGTGGCTACAGAATACATACCTGTTTTCTTAAAATTCAATGTGTTTCCCCCTCAAGTATAAATGTATTATATGTTGAAACAAATCTATAAGAAAAGCTCTTATTCGGAGCTATTTCCACGCTACTCTTTCATAGAACCGACAAGGGCACCTTTAACGAAGAACCGTTGTACGAATGGATAGATCAGCAAGATTGGCAGCGTAGCGACCATCATCGTGGCCATCTGGATCGATTTGATCGTCGCCGTCTTTCGAACTACAGACTGTGCAGCTACAGATCCCATATTTTGAATAAACGATTCTGCTGAACCCTGATTAATGATCTGAATCATTATGGTTTGCATAGGAATCAGCTTCTGATTGTTGATAAAAACGGCTGGGAAAAACCAGTCATTCCACAACGTTACAGCTGTGAATAAGCCAAGCGTCGCGAGAACGGGTCCCGAGATCGGGAGCACGATTCGGAAAAATACGCCGAAGTTTGACGTTCCGTCGATCCGAGCCGCTTCCTCCAACCCTTCCGGCAGCTCCATAAAAAACGTGCGGAAGATGATTACGTTGTACACATTCACCATGCCGTGAATAATGAGGAACCAGTACGTATTGTACAGATGCATTTGGTGGATCAAAATAAAGTATGGAATCAGTCCACCGCTGAAATATAACGTGATGATGCAAATGATCATATAAAACTTTTTAAATACGATGCCTTTCTTTGATAGGCCGTATGCAAACATCGCTGTGAAAAACATCGATAATGCTGTGCCTAGCGCCGTTCTGGAAATCGTGATCAAATAGGCGTTCAGGAGTGATTTTTCTTTAAATACGACTTTATAATTTTCAAAGGTAAAGCTTCTTGGCCAAAATGTAATCCCGCCATTCGTCGTATCCGAGCCAACGTTAAACGAAATAACGAGCGAGTTCCAGAATGGATAAAAGGTGACAAAGGCCAGCACTAGAAGGATGAAGTAAATACTCCACTTCAGTGTTTTGTCCATAACATTAAGTTTCATAGATTTCCCCACTTTCCAAAATGACAGATGCCGCTAACTTACCAGAGACTTGTTTTGCCCAGCTTTCTGGCAATCGTGTTGGCAATCATCAGAACGATAACACTGACGATTGATTTAAATAATCCCGCTGCTGTTGCGTAGGAGTAACGCTGCTGGATAATTCCCATTTGATACACATAGGTATCAATAACATTCGCTACCGAGACGATGACACCGTTGTTCATATTTTTGGTCAGTACCAATACATCTTCAAATCCGGCATTCAAAATGTTACCTACGCCCAAGATTAAGAAAATGACAATAACGGGCATAATACTCGGAATCGTAATTAAGAAAATTTGTTTAAATCGATTCGCTCCATCCATCGCTGCCGCTTCGTATAATGCTGGATCAATACCTGCGATAGCAGCCATATATACGATCGAACCGAAACCAATTTCTTTCCAAACATTGGTCGTGACCAGAATCGCCCAGAACAGTTTCGGTAAAGACAACCAGTTAATCGGCTCATTGATCAAGGAAAAGCTTGTGAGCAATTCATTCACCGAACCGTTGTCAACGGCAAGCATCGAGAATAAAATACCTGCTACGACAACCCATGACAAAAAATGAGGAATGTATGTGATGGTTTGCACGATCCGTTTATACAATCCGTGCGTGACTTCATTCAGCATCAATGCCAGAATAATTGGCGCAGGGAAACCTACGAACAGTTTGAGCAAACTGATACAAATCGTATTACGCATAATATCCCAGAACTCCGGGGATTCGAAAAACATCCGGAAATGCAGCAACCCTACCCATGGACTTGCCTGAAATCCACTGAATAAGTTGTATTCCTTGAATGAAATAAGCACACCCCACATCGGGATGTAATTGAAGATGAGAATGAACAGCAAGGCGGGTAAAATCATCAATTGATAATCCCATTGTTTGAAAAACTGAACTACCTTCGATTCCCTTCTGGATGGACGGCTATCCGCTGCCAGCTCCACTTGATTTTCCATTGTTTTCATTGTCAACGCTCCACTTTTTTATTTGATCTGAAAGTAATTGTATCGAAATGAAACCGTGCACAACACTTTACAAACCAACGAAAAGTGTAAGAATGACATGTCAATTGCGTTCAGCTGTGCCTCAGGTCTCTAAACCCATACGTCCAGGCATGGGAGGGAATGGGTATGGGATTCCGACCGCTATCGCTTCTCCACCCCATACCCATTCCTTTTTGTTCTACTTTGCGCTGCCTTCCACTTCTCATTTCCCTAACCTGTCTTCCATCCGGTATTCTTATCCATGAACACCCTTGTAAGATTCCGGGTACATGTCGCCTCCGCATGCTTCGCAAGAAAACGGAGGCGATACTGCCTGTCAGACACCGCCGACTCCCCATGCCGGGTTGACCGCCGCCATGCGCCGGCGAAGCAATGCGCGCCCAGGATTCGCGGCGTTGGGGCAGCGATATTGACGGAACTACGATGCCTTATTCCTCGGTAACGCCCCTTTTCTCCCCCTGAAGAGGAACTGGGGTGCGTTAAATGAGCGAAAACATGCCTAAAACCCAGCATTTCCTGCTCATAAGGCACGGTAGTTCCGCGAAACGTCCCTACGACCGAAAATACCGCCTCTTAACGTACCTACGTTCCGCTCACCTGTGCATAAAGGTGATCTATCGCAGATCGCATACATTTGAGTATAAGGAGGGAATTGGATATTGGATTCCGACCGCTATTGCTTCTCCACCCCATACCCATTCCTTTTTGTTCTACTTTGCGCTGCCTACCATCCGGTATTCTTATCCATGAACACCCTTGTAAGATTCCGGGTACATGTCGCCTCCGCATGCTTCGCAAGAAAACGGAGGCGATACTGCCTGTCAGACACCGCCGACTCCCCATGCCGGGTTGACCGCCGCCATGCGCCGGCGAAGCAATGCGCGCCCAGGATTCGCGGCGTTGGGGCAGCGATATTGACGGAACTACGATGCCTTATTCCTCGGTAACGCCCCTTTTCTCCCCCTGAAGAGGAACTGGGGTGCGTTAAATGAGCGAAAACATGCCTAAAACCCAGCATTTCCTGCTCATAAGGCACGGTAGTTCCGCGAAACGTCCCTACGACCGAAAATACCACCTCATAGCGCACCCACGTTCCGCTCACCTGTGCAAAAGACGTGCAGATCGAGGCGGTATAGGGTGATCCAAACCGTTGTAGTACTTCCAGATCGCACCTCCATTCCGCTCACCCGTGCATAAAGGCGATCTATCGCAGATCGAGGCGGTATTCCAATACTCCAAACCGCTGTGACACTTCCGGATCGCACCTCCGTTCCGCTCACCCGTACCAAAAAGCGCTCTATCGCAGAGCGAGGCGGTATTCCAATACGCCAAACCGCCGTGGCACTTCCGGATCTCCTACGTCCATCCTGTCAAATGCACGTACCACACGATGCGTGCGGAATCTCTCCGCTCTGCGAGCTCGTCACACACACAAAGCTGACGACATCTGCTTTCTGGCGTCAGAATGGGTATCCCTACTCCTTTAGTTCTGTAGAGGATTAATCATTCAGGCAACAAAAAAACCATCGCAACCTGTGCGATGGTTTGCCTAACATTCTGTTCCTGTTCACGAGCGACATGCCTTAGCCAGCATTCGTATTTCATCGCTTAGCTTGGCATTGACCGGATAAATCTCTTCGATGAAATCCAAAATGTGGAGAGCTGACTCAGGGATCTTATCATACCCCTGCATCATTTGGCCGATTCGATTTGCAAATCCAGGGTATCTTTTTTCGAGCCTTCTGTCGTTTCCGAATGGATCGGGGTAATAGTCCACTTCTTGTTCCGATACATGCAAGGCTGATAGGATGCTGTCTATTGCATATTGCTCGACAAACCTTACAGCGGACAGCTTTTCTCCCCTTGCGTATCTGCCAAGTCCCACATATAAATTGGTTAACGCCTCGTTGAACACATGGTCGAGAGATACGACTTTGATTCTAGAGGAGCTCACCGCCGATTTAACAATTCCTACGTTCTCATAGGAAGGGTCCTTCCAGACGATCCTTCCTTCCGAATAGGCGGCATGCGCTAATTCCTGCTCTTCAAAAATAGCAAATTCGCCATAGATGCCGTCATGGAACATAACTTTATAGCCGATATCGCAATTTTTAAACGAATACGCTAACGGATACGCGGCCTCCAGCCAATCTAATTGGTCGATGAATCTCATCTTGTGACCTGGCTTCGCAATAATGAAGAAATCAAGATCCGAGTACGCGTCCAAACGTTCTATCTCTTTGCCTACGGAGCCAAGACCCAGTAACATGAAGGCTCCGCCTTTCATCTCCAGTATTTTCCCAATTTCATCAAGTCTTTGAAGCAGCCTCTCTTCTCTTCGCATCTAAGTCGCCTCCGTCAAATGAAATACGCAAAAAGGGTTCAACCCCACAATGAAGCGAGGTTGAACCCGAAGGTTGCATTGCCTTTCTATTCCTTAAATCATGACACATCAGCCGCAATTACGTCAATACTCTTGCCGCTGTTTCTGTTGCATTTTGTACATACCGGAGTGCATAATTTTCACATCCACACGAATCGTTCCTAACTGAACTTCTTTCAATGGCTTAGTGCCTTGGGCTGTTAATTGGGACCACTGTGAAAAAGCGTTTTTATATAAGTAATGCTCCAAACTAAATAGATCGATTCCCTGCTCCATTCCTATTTTAAACGTACGTTCGACCTCCTCTTTCATTTCCTTTTCAATCTGTTGTTTGAGCAGATTCTCATCGATCTTCTTTGTGATTTCTTTAATCACGGCCTTACCTTTGATACCAATAGCAAAGCTTATCCGCCCATCGATTACTTGCGGCTTTATTGTAGCTCTAGGATTTAGAATGGAGGCTGTGCCAACATTTTCACCATTTATAGTAATCTTTAACACGGCACGCACTGTATTCTTGTCCATCCAGCGCAGTCCAGCGAGTTGATCTTCTGTAAATGTAACTGGGCTATGAGTACGGTCAATCGCATGAACGCCGCTTATTTGGAGCTTCGGATCGGTTTTGTCATTTTTTTCCCAGACATTTTTATTAATGGACAGTACGGGAATCAGTGTGGTCATGCCAGGCTCGCGGAAATCGGCTAACACATGGTACAAGCGCACCGGCTGAATGTAGGAGCGCTGACGATAATTATCTAAAGGATGGGCAAGAATGGAAGCGACCGGCGATAAGTTGAAAAATGGAGTAACCGTGAAAATGCGATCGATAGGCTCATAGGTGCTGTAAAACCACTGTGTAAATCTGGTTTCGCCATACCGTACAATTCCATCCGTAAAGACATTAATCCCTTTTTGCAAGGCCGCATCGGTAAACACGAATGCAAAGACATGCCCCCAAAACATCCGCTGTTGAGCAGTCCTGTAAAGCTTGTTGAACGCATCGTCAACCGTTTCCCCTTCTTCGTGCCCTACCCATACGGTAGCCGGCTGACCGGATTTGCCTCCTTCTTGTTTAGCCACGCTCGAGAAGTCGATCATTTGACCATACACAACATACTTCCCTTTCTGATAATCGAAACCGATGGCTGTAATGTAATTTGTGTCCTGGATGGTCTTGATGTCCCAGCAGCCGGTTAGGCTTAGCAACAGACATATTTGCAATCCCAGCAAGATGATTTTTCTCATCATGAGGATTCATCCCCTTGGCGGGTTGCATCATTCGGATTCAGCATCTGCGGTCTCCTCCGTATTTTGTCCCACGGCTTGGCGAATACAGCCGTAATCATTTCCCGGAATCCCGGTGGCGACAAGGGAGCTAGATAAGGAATGCCGAAGGATTCCAATGTGGACAGGTACAACACAATGCCCATTAGGCTGAGCATAAAACCAAAGATGCCAAAGATCGATGAGGCAAACAAGACGAAAATTCTTAGCAGCGTCACTGTACCTAATAACGATTGATTAACGAGCGTGAACATCGATATCGTCGAAATAGAGGTAATCACGAGCGTAGTTGGGCTTGTTATCCCTGCGCGTATGGCCGCATCCCCAACGATAAGCCCGCCAACGACCGTAACGGTCTGACCAACGGATTTGGGCAATCGCATGCCCGCTTCACGAAACAGCTCAAACAAAACTAACATAAGAATAAAATCCATCGGCCCAGATATCGGCAGCCCAAGCCTGGAGGATGAGATCGTTGCAACGAGCGGAAAAGGAATTTGTTCAATATTGTAAGCTGATACCGCAATCCAAAAGCCAGGCAATAAGGAAGAGACGACCAGTCCGCCCAGCCGCAAAATACGTTCAAAGGCCACATAATAAAAAGGATAATGAATATCCTCCGGAGATTTCAATAAGAAGGTGAGGTTCGCTGGCGCAATGAGCACCATAGGCGACCCATCTACAACAACCGCAAACCTTCCGCGCAGTAAGCTTTGCACGACATAGTCGGGTCTACCCGTTATCTCCACAAGAGGAAAAAACGAATGCTCGCGCCCGGCCAAAACAGCCTCTAATTGCGAACTAGCGACGAGCGCATCTATGTCGATATCGAATAAGCGTTGTTTCGCGTCTTCGATAATGTTCATGTCGATAACATCGCCGATATAAAGAAGAGCCACCATGGTGTGACTCCGCTGCCCGATTGCTATTTTCCAACAACAAAGAGAGCTCGTCAGCAATCGTTTTCGCACCAGGGCGACGTTCGTAATCATGCTTTCCGTAAAGCCATCACGAGGGCCTTTAATGGACGTTTCTGTACTGGATTCCTCCGGTGTGCGATTAGGCGGCGAAGAAATATCCAGAGCATAAAACTTGTTTGTTTCTTCGAAAAAGAAAATTAGCTCGCCGCGATACAAACTCACCGTCAGCTCTTTCATCACATCTGAGCCATTGATCTCATGAAACTGGAGCATCATATTCAAATCCAGCTCTGAGGGATTCCGGTCAATTTGTTTGGACATTAAGGATTGCATCTGTGGGAACACCGATTGCTCAAGATGATCAATACTCGTCATCCCTTCGCAATACATCGCAACGAACTTCTGATGGTAGCTGCCCTCCCCTAGCTGATACGACTTTATAATGACATCCGCAGAATCGGCGAACAATTGTCGAAGTTCATCTTCATTCATTTCCTTTCACTCTCCTTGGACTTGGCCGGCAGCATGGATAATAGAAGAAGGACAAACAGCATACAGACACCGACTCCAAACATCGACGGATAATACCAGGTCTCGATTTGTTTCAGAATCAGATTGTCATCCACGGGAATTAGACCTAGAACGAAAAAGAACAAACTGAAGCCAAACAGAACCATCGTTCGATTCTGCTTTTTCTGGACACCGATTGTATCCAGGATTAGAAAAAGCAGGAGAGACATCCGAATACACGCGCCAGAAATCCATTGGTAGATAGATAAAAAATCAAGGTGCGAGATATATTTCCCCATGGTAACCATACGCCACTGTTCGAAGGCCGGGTACCTTAAATCAGCTGCTTCAAATGGACCGAATATCGCAATCGCGCCTGTCAGCGGCCCGATGGTCAAAATCAGGAGAACAAGGGCAAGAATAAGCAAAGAAGACAACCGAATGCGCGTCGAGACATGATGCTGAATGAAAATGATGCTTATCATTTCGAATGAAGCGCCGCATGTAAGTATCATGGACGTCATTGCAGGCTCATAGCCATGTGTAAACAGAGGAGTAAGCATGCCGTAATCTTTGTAATGGAAATTAGCGCTCATTACCAATAATCCTAAAAAAACAACCCCAGGGAGCAAAATACCTGCTGTTATGGCGATTGCCCGCAGCCCTGCTAAAGCAGCAAAAAAGCAAAAAATCATGAAAACCAAATTGATTGTCCAAGAAGGGGACTGCGGCAAATAGCTCACATGCGTCCAGATCACGATATCTTTTAAGGTCACGATGGCATCGATGACGCACACGCCTATGACGATGAGCATACATAGACCTGACGTGAATCTCCCGAACCTTATCTTGAGCCAATCCATGATTCGCTGATGAGCTGTCTTTTTAATTAGCATGTATAGCAAGAGTACCCAAATCACTAAAGGGACGACTGCAGCAGCAGCTCCAATCCAGGAGTCACGCTTGCCGTTTTGCAGCAACGCGGGAATTAGAATCACATGATTCGTGATGCCGATTGAGAGCATAAGAACAAAGTATAGCTGCAGGGCGGATATCTTCTTGTTTCCATGCATTTTTCATTCTCCCATAGAAGTATTGAGGCGGAAGCTTTTCTTGTTAAAATACCCACAATTGGCGAAAACATGCATGCATAACCAGACAGGCAAATAGGCCGCACCCACAATAAGTGGAATGCGGCCTATGATGGCGTATGTTTGCAATTAGAATGTTGCCAGGATGATAACTAACAGAACATAAAGAACCAGAATAACAGCTGTGCTGTTGGAGCCAACATGAGACATGGTTATTCCTCCCTTCACCCTGACCTATCTTCTATGCTGTTGCTTGATACATCCTATGAAGTTGCAGGCGGATAGGTATGGACTCACGTCTATGTCCCGGCGAGAAATGGTGTCAAAGCACCCAGATGGAACACATCCAGGTGATGCTGCGCGCGGGTGCAAGCCGTGTAAAACAGCTTGCGCTCCTTGGCCTCCGCGTAGACGGCCTCGCCCGCGTCGTAGAGAATCACGGCGTCGAACTCGAGCCCTTTGGCGAGGTACGCGGGCAAGATCATGACGCCAGCCTCGTAGTGCTGCGTTGTTTTGTTAATGCGCTGCAAGCCGGGCAGCAGCGGCTCCAGCTTGGCGTGCACGCGCTCCGTCTCGCGCTCGGTCTTGCACAGAATCGCGACGGAGCTGGCTCCGCCGTCGCGGCGCTCTTGAACAGCCGCCGCGATGAGGCGGCTGAGCTCGGTCTCGTCCTCTGCGCGCTGCAAGCGCGGAGGCTCGCCGCTGCGGCTGAACGGCTCGACCGGCTCGCCGCCCGGTAAAACCCCGCACGCGAACAATGTGATTTCGCGTGTCGAACGATAACTCTTGACGAGTCGAATCGTCTCCGTCTCGTCTTCTTTCATGAGCTCGCTGATGGAGGCGTACTCGCCCTCCGTCGAGTTCGCATTCACATTCGCATTCGCATGCGTGAAAATGCCCTGGTTCCAGTCGCCAAGCAGCGTAAAGCGAGCGCGCGGGAACAGCTTCTTCAAATACGCATAGTGAAACGGCGAATAGTCCTGCGCTTCATCCACAACGACATAGCGAATCGTGCCTACGCGCAGCTGCCCTTCGACCAAGCCCTTCAAATACACGAGAGGCGTCGCGTCCTCGTAGAGGATCCGGCCTTGCTCAAGCGCTTCTGCCGTGAAAACCCGAATCGTCTCCCATGCGGCAGGAAGCGCCTGCCCGGCGCTCTCCGCCAGCTCATGATGCAGCGCCGTCTGGGTAAATAGATCCTTGTACATCCCCAGCGCATCGACATACGCCAAGCTGTGCACTTGCTCCTTGAGCGGTTCAATCGCCTTATAGGCTTTGCTCTTGCTCATCCGTTTCATTTCCTGCTCGGTGCCTATATATTTCGGCTCTCGGACCATTTTACGATAAAATCGTTGCTGGACATCGCTTTGAATCTCATCCAACTTGCCCAGAACCCATTCGCTGAGTTGCTCCATCCGATCTCCGATCGCTTGCGTCGAAGCTTTGCGGTAGAAGCGTTCACTCAGTTGCTCGGCCGTAATCAGTACCTTCTTGCCCACAGCGAAATCGCGAAACCGCAAACCGCCGGTCTTCAGCTTCTCACCGTATGCTTCAATTACCTGCAGGAATGCCGCCGAAGTCTTGTAATGAATCCCTTGCAGCCGCGCCTGATAGGCCGAATCTTGATCCGTGCCGGTCAAAACATATTCCAACTGATCATAGGGGTCTTCAAGAGATAACTCCGTGCCGCTCAGCTTGTGCGTCAAATAGTCCTGAAACGTCGTCTGCTGCATATTGGCTTCGCCCAGCTCCGGCAGGACGTTCGAGACATAATCGCTGAACAGCGAGTTCGGCGAAAATAAAATCATATTATCGGCGCTCAGCGTCTTCCGATATTTGTACAAGAGGTAGGCAATCCGTTGCAGCGCAACGGATGTTTTGCCACTGCCCGCCGCGCCCTGCACAACGAGCACCTTATGCCGATCATCGCGGATGATCTGGTTCTGCTCGCGCTGAATCGTCGTGACGATGCTCTGCATCTTCTCGTCGGCGCTGCGGCTAAGCATCTGCTGGAGCATCTCATCGCCGATGGAAATGCCCGTGTCGAACACGTCCTGCAGCGCGCCCGCTTTGATAATATACTGCCGCTTCAGCAGCAGCTCACCGCTGACGTCCATCTCCGGCGTCAAGTAGGTGGCCGGACCTGGTGGATAATCGTAGAAAACACTCGCGATCGGCGCTCGCCAATCGTAAATCAGAATTTCATCACTGTTCGGATCGATGAAGGAAGTCAGACCAATGTAGATCTTCTCCCGATCGTTCTCGCCTCGTTCCCGGAAATCAATCCGGCTGAAATAAGGCGTGTCTACGACACGCTGCAGCTTGCGCAGCGCATCTTGGGCGACACGATAGCTTCGCTCTTGTCCCAGTAGGACATGCTCTTGCTGCGCCATACTTGCCGCAGTTTCAATAATATCATCCGCGTTATCGGCGTTAACGGAAATATCATCCCAGAAGCTCCGGCCTATCGCCGTAACTTCCGAGCGCCGTTCATCGACGATTTGGCCCAGTTCCTCGATTCGCTGCTTGATGCTTGTTCGAACCGTGCTGACACGGTCCGCTTCGCGCTCGCGTTCTTCTTTTTCGATAGGCATACTCGTGTCTCCCTTCTATGTATAAACCCCTTGGATCACTTCTTCAAAGTCCGGCTCTTCCATGTGCACATCGTCCATATCGCCCCAATCGCTAACGACGCGAAGCACTTCCATCACCTTCAACTCTTGACGGTTGCAGGCAAGCGTCAGCCTATGCGGTTCCTGTTCCACGATTCGGAACGGCAGCCCCCAACCCGCCGGTACTTGATAAGGGCCTCGAAAAGTAACCTTCATCATCGTCGGCAGGCCGATCCGCTCCCGCAGCTCGCTAATCGAACCATCATAGCCAATTTGCCCATGATTGATGACGATGACGCGCTGACATAATTGCTCGATGTCATCCATATCATGCGTGGTAAGGAGGATTGTCTTCCCAAAATCCTCATTTAACGCCTTCAAGAAGCCGCGAATATTCCGCTTCGCCACAACATCAAGCCCGATAGTCGGCTCATCAAGAAACAAAATATCCGGATCGTGCAGCATCGCCGCAGCCAAATCTGCGCGCATGCGCTGGCCGAGCGACAGCTTGCGGACGGGTGTGTCGAGGAACTCATTCAGTTCCAGGAGATCCTTTAATTCGCCTAAACGGCGGCGTGCTGACGCTTCATCGACGCGATACATCGCGGCCAGAATTTCGTAAGAATCTTTAACCGGCAAATCCCACCACAGCTGGCTCCTTTGGCCGAACACGACGCCGAGCCGCTGCACGACGCGTCTCCGGTGCTTTTGCGGACTAAACCCGTGAATAAGCACTTCCCCCGACGTTGGATGGAGAATGCCCGTTAGCATTTTGATGGTTGTTGATTTGCCTGCGCCATTAGGTCCAATATACCCGACAAATTCGCCCGATTCAATGTTGAAGCTTACATCGCGCACGGCTTCCTTCTCTTTGTAAGCTCTCGACAGCAGCGTGCGGATGCCGGCAAACTTGCCTTCTTGGACAAGCGGAGTTTGAAAGGTTTTGCGTAAATGTTTAACGGTTATCAAACGATCAGCTCCCTGTGCTTTGATAGCGGGACAAGCCTAACTTCCATAAACGCATAGCGAGAAGCAGGACCGCTGCCGACACAGCCATCGTCCCAAGAAGCATCCATAGGCTGCCTTGATCCCGCAGGAGATATAAAGTAGGTATGTAATTCACAAAGCCCACCGGAATCAGCACAAGCAATGCACCTTGCAACCATTTCGGATACAAGGACAAGGGATAGCGGGCCGCTGTTTGCGCAGCATCCTCTGTCATATTTTGCAGCGACTCGATGCGGGTCAACCAGAAGCCGGCAGCCGCCGTCGCAAGCCCTATGGCGAATAAAATCACTGTCCCCGTGCCGATAATGAGCAGCGTAAAAGGTATCGCTAACCAGCCGATCTGCCCGCTGGCCATCATAGCTTTCATTGAAATTGCCAGCAGCAGGACGCCCTGCGCCATTTCGGCGAATAAGATTCGGTTGTTCTGCGTCATCAGCGCAAGCAGCACCGGTATAGGCCGCGTAAGAAGCGGATCCAGGTCACCGGTTACGAGATACTTTTCCAAGTGATGCACGTCGGAGGCGAACGAGCGATAAATCGCTCTGGACATCATCATAACCCCATAGAGATAACAGACCTCGTACAAGTTCCAGCCCTTGATATTGCCGAATCGCATGAGCACAAGCGCCACCATCAGGAACTCGGAGATATGCACCATGGCGCCCATCGCGGTTGAAAAGAGAAAGTTGAACTTGTACTGCATCCGGCTCCGCAAACTGGCTTTGATAAGCAGCATATACAGCTTCAGCATCGTCATCCTCCCTGCACCTCCAGCTTTCTGCGCACCCCATGCGTTGCCGCCAGACAGACACAAGTAAACCCGATGCACCACAGGAGGGCGCCGAGCGTGGCAGTTCCATGTTCAAGCTGCATATAAATACGCGTTGGGTAGTAGAGCAAATACGGGTAAGGCGACCAAAAACCAATCGTGCGCAGCCAGCCCGGCAGCCACTCCAAAGGGATAAAAAAACCGGATAACAACATGCTGAACGCATAATTTACCCAGTAGAACCAGCGGGATTCAGTTGTCCATAAAGCGGCGACACCGATTAAATAATTCGTGCAAATGGAGATATAAGCTGCGAAGACAAGCGCAATCGCTGTCCAAGCATACACTGAAGCTTGATGTGGAAGCCGTAAGGAGAAGATGAAGAAGTAGAGGATGTAGATCGGCAGAAACTTGTAAAGAAATTGATAGATCACCTGCCCCCATTCCCGGCTCATCGCCTGATAGAACAAGTGAACCGGCCGCATGAGATCAACCGCAATTTGCCCGGTGCGAACCGACTGCTCCAAGCCCAGCCCATTCGTTGTGAACAGGGTGATCCATAAAATCGCCTGGTTGAATGCGATATAGCTCACGATTCCCTTCTGTCCGTAGTCGCCGAGCGATGTATCGCCGCCCAAACCCGTCCAGATGCTCACATAAATGAAGCCAAACGCAGCGCTTACCACATTGTGCAGCAAATGCGCCCCACGATACTGCAAGTTCCTGGCGTACGCCTTGCGCGCCAAAACCGCGAAAAGCATGAAACACCTCCTGAGCTTGTTGAGTTAGAGAAACTAGCTTGTTGATGCAGCCGCCGCGTAGAGAGAGAAATCTATATTACCAAAATTGCCCTGATGCTGGCAATGGTTTTTTTTCATCCATTTCTCCGCCGAAAATACCCCGTTGGCACAGCTACATTGACGGAACTACGATGCCTTATTGTATGGAATCGTCCCTTTTCTCCCCATGAAGAGGAACTACGATGCGTTAATCCGGTGAACATGCAGCTTTATCCCATTATTTCCTGCTCATAACGCACGGTAGTTCCGCGAAATGTCTATTGAACCGAAAATACCGGCTCATAACGTATCTGCGTTCCGTTCGCCCCTGCAAAAGGACAATCTATCGCAGTTCGAAGCGGTATGGGATGGTCAAAATGGAAAAAAACCCGAGGCTTATGCCTCAGGTCCTTGCCTTATTTCACATGTATGAGCGTTTCTGCCATTTCGCGGAACAACGAGCGCTGATATGAACGCGCCACCCTGTCAGCCCCGCAAGTCAGAAGCGCTTATTTAATAAAAACATATTTGGTCTTTTGAATGCTTTCCACATCGCTCTTTGCAATGACCAGCTTATCGGTCTCGCTGCGATCCTCAATCTGCAACGCAGTTAGCATTTCATCCACGATTTCCGGTTTAAACTCGGTAGGCAACACAATTCGGGGCTTTATTTGTTGCACAGCCCGGATTGACGTCGCTTTTTTAATATTCCAGGTGGGCGCATCGTTAAAATAGGTGAGCAGGATATCAATCTTGCCCAGTTGGTCGAGCTGTTCCTTCGTTAATTCATCCTGGCCCAAACCGCCGATATAGGCGATGCGCAAATCATCCACCTCGTAGACGTAGATGACATTTGTCGGCGCAGCTGGCTGAATGGGAGCTGTAGACTGAGAGGCGGCAACGCCGATCACCTTAACATCTTTCACGGTAAAGCGTTCCGCTTTCATTTCCGAAACTTTTGCTTCGGGATTATACTTTACGAAAACAGGGTCCTGATGGCTATGATTAATAAAGCTGGACGTAATAATGTCCGCGTGAAGCACGCCTTTCGTTACTGGCATCTCATGAGGATCGGCTACGATAACGGTTCCTTGCTTGGACACAATCGCAAACGACATATGATTGCCGCCCTTTTCTTCAGTAACACTTTTGATCAACGTTTTTCCAGTGTTGTTTTGGAGCGTTTCGGTGTCCTGCTTAGGCGATTTAGACGGAGCAGGCGATGGTTCCGACGTTGAAACGGGAGTCGCTTGTGCAGCCTGGGTAACCTCCGGCGCTTTACCGGCAGGGGTTGTCCCGTTAGAGCATGCTTGAAGAAATAAGATACTGGCAACGAGCAAAACCATGAATAGAGAAACGATGGTACGATGCATGTAATAGCCCCCTTCAATGTAGAATCCTTCACCAGATTAAATCAGTTTCCGGATGGAAAACATTGTGAATTGGAAGCAAATTACTGCAAATATGGAATTTCGGTCTATTTGTGTTTCAGCATCCAGCAAAATTGGTTGCGGTATTCTGCCGGCGTACAGCCCGTAAACTTACGAAAATTGCGATTAAAATGCGCGCTGTCCTGGATGCCCACCATCTGCATGATTTCGCTGACGGATAAGGTCGTATTTCTAAGCATAGAGCTGGCCATTTGCATACGAATAGCATTCACATACGCCATCATGGTGAGTCCAAGATGCTCTTTAAACTGGTTATTCAGTGTCGTTTTATTGGTGTTGAACGCTCTTGTCACATCTTCGACTTTAATCTTTTGCCGATAATTCGCGTGCACATATTGAATGATGGCTTCAATTTGCTTCGACGCTCCGTAAAGGATCTTGTCCGCCTGCAACTCCGAGCGATCATACAACCTTCGAACTAACGATAGAAGTTCCAGCATGAACGAACGGCTTCTGCACGGCCATGAAACATCGGGTTGAGCCGTCAATTGCTCATCAATCTCATCGATGATTTGCGAGATGTGCCTCGCGAACATCGGATCAATTTGTACACATTTCGCATAACAGCCGCTCCGGTCCCTGAAAGGCCGCAAGCACCATAAATCTTGCCGATCCGTGTCCGACCAGTCGTGTCCTTGCTCCATGACCGTTAGAAAGTCAAATTTATAATTAACAATTAACGGATGAAAGTAGATCGTTTTGGCCGCGATAGCGGAATCGCTGACAAGGGACAGGGATTCGTTTTCATTCAAGCAAATGATGGCCGGTGCGATGATAGGCACACTCTGTCCGTCGATTTGCAAAGCGCCGAAGCTTTCTTCGATGAGCATGAATCTGTACCTCGTACGCATGGCTTCCGCACTTTGGATATGTTCGTTACGATCCGTCCACATCAGATGGTGATAACCAGGATAAATTTTCCTGCCCACCGTTGTCCATTGCATGCTGAATTCCCCCGCTATAATAAAATGAAATTTTATGCAGGCAACCTGAAAGTTCGCCTATTCCCTTTATTTGAGACCCGCAAGCCACGTCGCCAAAGCTTTCAATTCTTCATCCTTCAAAGCCACTTGGAAGGGTGGCATGCCGCCTCCGCCCTTCTGAATCCGCTTGATAATCTCCGCTTCATCGAGGCGTTCTCCGACTTTTTGAATGTTTGGCCCCTCGCCGCCCTGCAAATTAGCACCGTGGCAAGAAATACAGAAGTTTTTATAAATCGTGGGGGCATCCGCTTTCACAGCTGCCGGCTCAGCTTGTTTTTCTTGATTCCCGCAGGCGGACAAGCTAAGAACAAGGATGACCGCACTAAGCAGCTTGAACCTCATTGGACATCATCTACTCCCTTAATCTCTTTTCCTATTATGATACCAGAGGCTTGGCTGAAAAATAAAGAAACTCGGAAAAGGACACGTTTCGTTTTATAAACTTGACTCAAAAAAGTCCGAATACGGTGAATAGATTTCTATCATCTGTGAAGTCATTTTACAAGTCTATGATCTATCTTAGACAGTATCCCTTCGATAACCCTCTAATCGATTCACAAGCCTAATTTGAACAGTTTTTATTCCCAATACCGCCATTTGATTCAAGCGATTTTTCTTTTAGAAGGTCTGTTCGCGATTGATGTCTTTACGACAACAGGAGCTTGTAGATAAGCTGATACAGGCGGAGCGTTCATTGCCGAAAACCATTGTAAATGGACTTCAAGTATTTTTGCACAGTTTAGTCGAGATGAATACGAACGGGAGGTTAGTTTTAATGTTACTGAATAAATTCTCCTAAGGAAAATATTGACACCACTGTAGTGATTTGAGATGATATGTTAATTTCTATGCTTTATCCGAGGTGATCCAAGTGAAGGAGTCCATTCAAAAAGCTGCCCAACGGATCAATATGGCTGTACGCCAACTGATCGGGAATTATTGGATCCCTAAGTCAAAATATCTGTATAAAATGGGGTTGCTTTCGAGACGATGAATATGCAAGATGACAATTTGCTGCCGATGGCGTCAGGTAACGCCGACGAATCGCTTGATGCAGAAACGGCCCGTCTAGCACGGCTGATTCACACCTATACGCCACATGACGGCACCTTTAGCCAGCGCATCCCCGGTTTGCACGTCAGTCGCTATTCACAAGTAAACATTGACTACGTAAAAACCTTCGACTCACCCTCTCTGTTAGTCGTTGCACAGGGGGCAAAGGTCGTCACCGTGGGGCAGGAGGTCTATCAGTTCGGCTGGTCGCATATGCTCATGTTCCCCGTTGCTCTACCAATCGCTGTGAAAACCATACATGCTAGCCATTCCGAACCATTCCTGAGTGTTAAGCTGAGCCTTGACCCGCAAAGGCTTGCTGAGTTGGCACTGAAAGTCTATCCCCAAGGCCTGCCTGCCGTTCGTAATTGGAGCGCGGGTTACGTTATTAGCGCTGATTTGGGCATGGTCAAAGCTGTGACGAGGCTAGTGGAGTGTCTCGCCAATCCCGGTGACGCTGAATTGCTTGCCCCGCTTGTGGTGGATGAGATTTTGATAAGAGTCCTGCGCAGCCCCATCGGCGTTCACGTCGCTGAAATTTGTTTTGCGGATTCTGACGCGCAGCGGGTTGTGAAGTCGATTGCTTGGCTCCGCGACAACTTCTCCCAACAGATGAAGGTTTCAGATTTGGCCGAGCTGGTACATATGAGCGAGTCCTCGTTTCACGAACATTTTAAGGCAGTCACTTCAATGAGCCCGTTGCAATATCAAAAAGCGCTGCGCCTTCATGAAGCGAGGCGTCTGATGGTTTCCAACTCCATGGATGCGAACACTGCTTGCCAGCTGGTGGGGTATGTGAGCACCTCTCAATTTAGCCGAGATTACAGCCGCTTTTTCGGAAGTCCTCCAAGGAGAGACGTCGCTAGATTGCGTCAACAAACGCGAATATTGGACTGATCAAATTGTATGGGATAGCAGGAAGAGCTCCACCTTCCCTGCTTCAGCCTTTACTGACCGAGTTGCTTACAATCCCCCTATTTTTCCTTCATAGCCCGCGGCCGTAAGGCTTGGCGGGCTATCATTCTATCATTCTATCAATCGAAAACCAGCCATATCGGACTACCTACAGATTAATCCATGAACGGTCAGAGGTCAGGGGGTGTTCCGGAGGATTAGGCAAGAAGTGACGAGGAACAGGCAAAGATCTGAGTGAGACGCAGATTATAATGAGATTAGCCTTGGGGCCGGTGGTGCTGATCGTTTATGCGCACAGTTGGTGGCTCAAGTAGATCTACTACTCAACAACTTAAGGAGGACTGCATTATGCGTATTTTTGTCACAGGAGCGACGGGCTTTATCGGTTCCGCCGTCGTCCGCGAACTCATCGATGCAGGGCATCAGGTAGTTGGCCTTGCCCGCTCAGACAAGGCTGCCGAGTCGCTGACGGCAGTCGGGGCTGAGGTGCACCATGGCGCCCTCGATGACCTCGACAGCCTGCATAAGGGTGCTGCCGCGGCAGACGGCGTCATTCACCTGGGCTTCAAGACCGACTTCTCGGACTTCGCCGGCGCAGTCGCAGCCGACCTGCGTGCCGTCGAGACGTTAGGTGCGGCGCTCGAGGGCTCCGAAAAACCGTTCGTGTTCACCTCGGGAACATTGTTGGTCGCATGGTCGACCCCGCTGGGGCTTCTCGGGACGGAGGAGGTCGCGGTCGACGACGCAGTGCCCCGGGGCGCAGCGGAGAATGCTGTGATCGCACTAGCAGAGCGCGGGGTGCGATCATCGGTCGTCCGTCTCGCACCGTCCGTGCACGGCCCGGGTGATCATGGCTTCGTCCCGATGCTGATCGACATTGCTCGCGACAAGGGCGTCTCCACCTACATCGGCGACGGGTCCAACCGCTGGCCAGCCGTTCATCGCCTCGATGCGGCGCGCCTGTACCGTCTCGCCGTCGAATCCGCACCGGCCGGCTCACGGCTGCACGGGGTCGACGAAGAAGGTGTGCCATTCCGTGACATCGCCGTCGTCATCGGTCGCCACCTAAACCTGCCAGTGGCCAGCATTTCCCGCGAAGAGGCAGAAGCCCACTTCGGCTTTCTAGGCGCCTTCACGTCGTCTGATAACCCGATGTCGAGTGCACTGACCCAGGAACGCTTGGGATGGCGGCCAGTGCACCCCACATTGATCCAGGATCTCGAACAGGGGCTTTACTTCAACCACTGAACTGAACCCATCGGCTCTAACTGTGTCTAAGCGGAAGGAAGCCCGCTGCTGGGCCTAGTTGTGTGATTGCTCTCATGGCATCTCATTAAGCAAACGGTGAACTACAGCTCAATACCAATACCACAGGCTGCCGCGAGAAATGAATGGCAGCCTTGCTGTGCTAACTGGCAGTATAGTTCTAAACATTTACATTTGAGAATTAGATTTAATGGTTATTGAAAGAAAGGTCTCAGATTTTGGGTAAATCTACGATCCGCTCCATACAAAGTCTTGATCTATAAACAACGGCGGTTGTTCGAAGGTCGATTTACTGAATAATTATGTTGTTGTAAATAACGAAAAGAAATGGATAGAAATTCAGATGTTTTCTGAAACTTCTATCCATTTTATTTAGCCAATAAAAACTCATTATTACTGGCTTTATTGGATTTCATCGTTTCTTTATTAATGATATTCCGTTTATACCAGCTTCAAACGAATCACGTTCCATGAAGCTTTAGACAGAGTCGCCTGCACCTGACCGCTGCTGGTTACAACCGCGTTACCATTCGTATGAGGCTTCACTTGATCCTGAGCTTCGAGGGTATTCGCCGCTTTCAGATCTTCGTTCTCCAGCACGATATGTTCGATCACGCGACTGCCGCCGAAGCTGCGCAGATCCAGCTCTAGCGGCAGTGCATCCTGCAAGTTGCGGTTAACAGCGAAAATCGTCACTTCTGCGTTCTCTTCATGATGAACTGCCACTGCTTCCAAGTATGGAACATCGGTATAGTCTTTGGCATCATATTTCGGCGATTTGATAAGCGGTACCAACACCGTTCCCCGCCCGAATACACTCGCGTGCATGTAGGGGTAGTAGATCGTTTGTTTCCAAGCGGCTCCGCCATTCGCTGTCATAATTGGCGCGATAACATTGACGAGCTGCGCCATGCAGGCCATCTTCACGCGATCCGCGCGTTTGAGCATGGAGATCAGCATACAGCCGACCAGCAGCGCATCCTCATGATTGTAAATGTCCTCAAGCTGCGGAGGGGCAATGCTCCAAGGCTCGATCTTCCGATCGGCATCGTTGGAGTGATACCATACGTTCCACTCGTCAAAGGAAAGGTGAATTTGCTTCTTGCCGCGTTTCTTCGCCTGCACATAGTCAGCTGTGGCAATGACAGTGTTGATGAATTTATCCATGCCGAGCGATTGTGCAAGAAAATTGGAAGAATCGTTATCCCGGTTGCCATAATATTGATGAAGCGAAATATAATCAACATGATCGTAGGTATGTTCCAGAACTGTCGCTTCCCATTCCGGGAAAGTTGGCATGTTCAGCGCAGAGCTGCCGCAGGCAACCAGCTCGATCGTTGGATCCACCCATTTCATTACTTTAGCCGTTTCACAGGCGATGCGGCCATATTCGGCAGCTGTTTTGCTGCTGATTTGCCAAGGGCCGTCCATTTCATTGCCCAGGCACCATGTCTTAATATTGTGCGCTTCCTTGTAGCCGTGCGAAATCCGCAAATCGCTCCAGTAGCTGCCCGACTTATGGTTAGCGTATTCGACCAGCTCACGTGCCTGATCTGGCCCTCTCGTGCCTAAATTTACAGCCATCATAGCCTCAGTCTTCGCTTTGCGGCACCAATCCATAAATTCATTGAGCCCGAAATAATTAGGCTCCAGCGTTCGCCAAGCAAGCTCCAGGCGCTTTTTACGCTGCTCCAGCGGACCCACGCCATCCTCCCAATTGTAACCGGATACAAAGTTACCTCCCGGGTAACGAACAATCGGAACATCCAATCCTTTAACCAGCTCCAGCACATCTGTCCGGAATCCTTGCTCATCCGCTTGCGGATGGCCCGGCTCATAGATGCCGCCATATACCGCGCGTCCCAAATGCTCAATAAATGAGCCATATATACGTGGATCGACTTCCCCCACTTTAAAATCCCTGTCAACAATCATGCTCGCTTTCATAGACATCGCCTTCACCTCATCGTATAATTAATAAAAATATGAATCGATTAATATTTTTATGATCTATAGACTTATTAAACAATACCCCAGCTATAATTTCAAGCTTTTCATTTCGCTTTTTTTGAATTAATATTTTCATTAATTAGTCGTTCGATCCGTCATTCATAGCGGATCCGAACATGAATCTCATTTTGAATCGAGTCGACGATTCCACTAAATAAGGAGTTATGACCTATGATCCAGACAACCACCGATCGCAAATGGCTGCCGCTCTATGAAGCATTGGCCAGTGATGTGAGGCTTACCATATTGGAGCTGCTTGCGGAGCGGCCAATGAATGTGAAGGATTTGGCAAATACGCTTGGCCTGAGCAGCGCTATTGTAACTATGCATGTGAAGAAGCTGGAGAAAGGCGGGCTGATTGTCACGGAGCTCGTCCGCAAGCAAGGCGGCACGCATAAAATATGCTCGCTGGCCGTGAACCGCATCGAAATGAACCTCCCTCAATCCGCTGAACAGCAGCGGACGTTCGATGAGGTTTCAATTCCGATCGGCCATTACACGCGATTCGATGTGCATCCGACCTGCGGGCTTGCGACAACGGAGCATACGATCGGTCAATACGATGATCCCCGTTATTTTTTTGAACCGGAGCGCATGCATGCCAGCATCCTGTGGTTTGGGCGCGGATTCGTCGAGTACCGGATCCCCAATTATGTGCTGCCCGGTCAAACGCTCGAAGAAATCGAGATCTCGCTGGAAATAGGCTCCGAGGCGCCCGGCATTCAGGAACACTGGCCATCGGATATTCACTTCTACGTGAATGACACACTGCTCGGCTATTGGACGAGCCCGGGAGATTCCGGTCGGGGACGCGGACTGCTCACGCCGGCATGGTGGCCGGACTCCATCAACCAATATGGCTGGCTGAAGGTTATCCGCATCACCGAGCTGGGCACCTTTCTCGATGGACAGCAGCTTTCCGCTGTCACGGTCAAGGATATCCGCATGTCCCGCAACGAGTGGCTACTACGTTTGGAAGTACCGGAACATGCGACACATGTCGGGGGATTGACGCTCTACGGCGAGGGCTTCGGCAATTACAATCGCGACATCACTTTCCGTACATATAGACGGTAAACAAAGCAAAAAACCGACCTCCCCTTCAAGGGAACGTCGGTTTCCATCTTATCTATCCATAATATCTGTAAACAATTGCTCTTTTCTTCAGGCTTATCTCGGTAACATGCAGGTAATCGAATATTTCAAAAGAATAATCAACAAAAGCCCGGCCTTTGGCCGTGATGACATGCCCGTCTTTTACGACACGGGTGTCAACGTAATTTCTCCGCGGGAATGGATTCCTCTACGCCTAATAGATAGATCCTATCCAGCGAGCAAGAGGCAGCCGGGCCGCTGACCCTTCTCCGCCGCCTGTAAGGGCCGTTTCGGCTCTTTCACGCTCGCTCACTCGCGTCTCCTGCTGCTGTAACGCCCAAAATGGACGCTTCAACTCGGTCAGCCAGGCCGCCGACCCTTCTCCGCCGCCTGTAAGGGCCGTTTCGGCTCTTTCACGCTGCCTCACTCGCCTCTCCTGCTGCTGTAACGCCCAAAATGGACGCTTCACTTCGATCTGCCAGGTCGCTGCCCCTTTTCCGCTGCCCGTAAGGGCCATTTTGGCTCTTTCACGCTGGCTCTACTCGCTATCCCGCTGCCGTAACGCCCAAAATGGACGCTTCAACTCGGTCAGCCAGGCCGCTGACCCTTCTCCGCCGCCTGTAAGGGCCATTTTGGCTCTTTCACGCTCGCTCACTCGCCTCTCATGCCGCTGTAACGCCCAAAATGGACGCTTCACTTCGATCTGTCAGGCCGCTGATCCTTTTCCGCCGCCTGTAAGGGCCGTTTCAGCCCTTTCGCGCTGCCTCACTCGCTATCCCACTGCCGTAACGCCTAAAATGGACGCTTCAACTCGGCCAGTCCGGCCGCTGACCCTTCTCCGCTGCCCGTAAGGGCCGTTTCGGCCCTTTCACGCTGCCTCACTCGCCTCTCCCGCTGCCGTAACGCCCAAAATGGACGCTTCAACTCGGCCAGTCCAGCCGCTGACCCTTTTCCGCCGCCTGTAAGGGCCGTTTCGGCTCTTTCACGCTCGCTCACTCGCCTATCCCGCTGCTGTAACGCCCAAAATGGCCCCTTCAACTCGATCAGCCAGGCCGCTGACCCTTCTCCGCTGCCCGTAAGGGCCGTTTCGGCTCTTTCACTCTCGCTCACTCGCCTATCCCGCTGCCGTAACGCCTAAAATGGACGCTTCAACTCGGCCAGTCCGGCCGCTGACCCTTCTCCGCTGCCCGTAAGGGCCGTTTCGGCTCTTTCGCGCTCGCTCACTCGCCTATCCTGCTGCTGTAACGCCCAAAATGGACGCTTCAACTCGGCCAGTCCGGCCGCTGAACCTTCTCCGCCGCCCGTAAGGGCCGTTTTGGCCCTTTCACGTAGCCTCCTCGCTACCCCGCTGCTGTAACGCCCAAAATGGACGCTTCACTTCGCTCAGCCAGGCCGCTGACCCTTTTCCGCCGCCTGAAAGAGCCGTTTCGGCCCTTTCACGCTCGCTCACTCGCTATCCCGCTGCTGTAACGCCCAAAATGGACGCTTCAACTCGGTCTTCCGGGCCGCTGACCCTTTTCCGCCGCCTGAAAGGGCCGTTTCGGCCCTTTCACGCTCGCTCACTCGCTCTCCCGCTGCCGTAACGCCCAAAATGGACGCTTCAACTCGGTATGTTTTCCCCTTCTAGCTCCCTGCGTTCTAGCTCTCTGCCTCCCAACCTGCCTCATTGATTTTGCCCATAATGAACTTCGTTTCGCCGTCGACGATCAGCCGATCCAGCCCTTTCCCCGCACAGAAACCGTTGCGGCGTCGTCACCAACTTTTTGCATACCTTCTTCATTCTCCGGGCATGTACGCCATAATAGCGAATGGTTTTAAAATTTTTGTTGGCTCATCATTCAATATTCTCATTAAGAAGGAACGCCCAGCTCCGTCCCTGCTCTAGGAGCAGCCTCAGCCTGCTGATTCCGCTCTGCTCTCCTCAAATACTTTTGGCGGCGCCAGCGAATTACGACCAGAATGCCTCGCAGATACTCGTCACAGATCATTGCCACATAAATGCCGGCTAATCCCCAGCCCATGCGGATGCCCAATACATAAGAAAGGCCAGCTGCTACGCCCCACATGGAGATCAAAGAAATGACCATATTATACCGTGTATCCCCGATCGCATTCAGCGAATTCCCCATCCCCATGTTGAGCATCCTCCCCGGCTGCAGGATCAGCGTAAGCACGATACAGGAAAGCGCCAGCTGAATAATCGCTGGGTCGGAGGTGAAGAGTCCGAGAAAGCTTCTGCCAATCAACACAAGAATCCCGCAGTTGAAGGCGACAAGCCCTAGTCCTATCCAAGTCCCGCGATACCCGCTCCGGTACGCCTCTTTCAAATTCCCTGCACCATAGAGATGAGCAATTTGGATTTGCACAGCCAGAGCGATCGAATAGCCCAGCATAAAACAAATCGACTCCAACGTGTTCATGTACGTTCGGGCCGCTAATTCCTTGGCCCCCAGCATCGCCAGAAACGTGTAGATCGTTAACTGCGTAAGCACCCACGACGACATGTTAATGCCAAGCGGCCAGCCGATTTTCAATACTTCGCCAAACAGCTTACGATTGAAAAGGAACAGATCCCGCCACTGCATCCTGCGCTCAAAGGCAGTAAGAAACATGTAGAGCAGCATCAGTGTCGCAAGCAGGCGGCTGACTAGCGTGGAAATCGCAACCCCCGTCAAGCCCAGCTGAGGAAAGCCCAGTTCCCCATAAATGAACCCGTAATTAAATACAATATGAATGACGTTCATTCCGATTGCCGTAATCATCGGCCCTTTGGTATTGCCCGTATTCCGGATGACCGTGCTGAGCGCAGCGGTTAAAGCGGTTAGCACCATTCCTCCGCCGACGATGGAAATATACGTTTCCGCCAAAGGCAGCAGGCGCTCCTCCAATTGAAACAGCTTCGCAAGCGGTCGCGCTTCGGTAAACAAGAGCAGACTGAGTGCGAAACCGATGATCGCGCTAACCGTTACGGCCATAACCGCGACAGTACGCGCGTCTTCATTGTTTTTGGCCCCCAGCTTTTGGGCAATCAGGATGCCTGCTCCGCTGGCGATGGTCATGAACAACGTCGTTAACGCTTGAAACAGTTGATTCGACAGTCCTACCACGGCTACAGCATCATCAGAAACCCGGCTGACCATGAGTGTGTCAACGGCTCCCAGCAGCAGTTGCAGCAGTAATTCGATAAAAATGGGCCACGCGAGCAGCCAAAGCGAAAATTTGTTAGTTTCTTTAATCATGCACTCTCCACCATCCAAGCATTCTGTCTTTTTTTTGTGTAAATAAAACTTTGTTTTCTGCTCAAATTATAGATGCTTTACTTGAATCCGTGTATGATGAAAGCAACCCAAACTTTCAAAATTCCAACTTCTCTCCAGAAGATCAGAAAGGCAGACTTCTCATGGCTCTTATTGCATTCACCGTCCCCCCGCTGCCCCACTATATCATTAGCGGATCCAACACCATTCCCAAAGGCGGCAGCCATCCGAGTCGGCACAACATCCAGGTGTTCGATCTGTTAGTCACCACAAACGGCTGCTTCTACATCGGCGAAGACGACAATCACTTCGAAGTGTCCGCCGGGCATGCTGTCATCTTGCGACCGGACCGCTATCACTTTGCCATGCAAAAATGCGCCCAAGATACGGATACGCATTGGCTGCACTTCCATGCCGGCGGTACCTGGGCGATGGTCGATGACACTTTGCCTCATACGTCGTTTGAAGAATCGGCGCATAAGCCGATCCAGCCCTTTGCCGTGGAGCCATTCACGATTCGTATTCCGCAATTCACGCGCCTCCTTCAGCCGGATAAGACCTATGATTTGCTTGAGCAGTTGCATCAGCTTCACCCGCGCGCGCATGTAAACGGCATTCGTTGGACGCAGCAGCAGCTGTTTCAAGATCTGCTGCGCCAGCTTTCCGCATCGATCGAGACCGAAGGCCACTCGCCTTGGACCGCTCCTGCTGAAAAAGCCGCCTCCTATTTGAGGCAGCATTACCGGCGTGCCGTCACCGCCAAGGAGCTCGGCGAAAGCGTCAATTTCCACCCCGTATATATCGCCCGCTGCATGCAAAAGGAATACGGCTGCTCCCCCACCGAATACGTAAACAAAATCCGCATCCAGCAGGCAAAGCTGCTGCTGTTGCAAACCGATCTTCCCATCGCCCGCATTGCAGAAGAGGTCGGCTTTGAGCAGCCTGCCTACTTCGCCACATGCTTCACGAAGCTTGAAGGCATTTCTCCCCGGCAGTACAGGCAGCGCTTTTCCCACGGATGAGAACCCGGCACAGCCATCTTACGGCTTTGCTGCACCGATGATGAATTATGATATACTGTAACGAAAATGACCAGCGATCAATAATCATCCCAAGGAGACTTCATCTATGCCTACCCCCTTGCATTGGAAGCAGTCACTATGGATTCTATGGGTGGCTAACTTCTCTATTATGTGCGGCATGAATCTCGTTTTGCCTTTTCTTCCGCTCTATATCGAGCAGCTTGGCGTTCATCAGCTTGCGGATGTGGAACGCTGGACAGGCTGGATTGTCGCGGCGCAATTCATCACTTCGTTCCTGACCCAACCGCTATGGGGCGCTATAGCCGATAAGCGCGGGAGGAAAATCATGCTGCTCCGCGCGGGTCTCGGCATGGCCGTCGTTACCGCCCTGATGGGCATCGTAACGAACCCCTGGCAGCTGCTCGCGCTGCGGCTGCTGAACGGGTTCTTCTCCGGCTTCATCTCCATGGCCGTCTCGCTGCAGGCGTCGATCACACCGACCGAGCATTCGGGCCGGGCGCTGGGCACCCTTCAAACCGGCGCCATTGCCGGCTCTCTCATCGGCCCGCTGATTGGCGGTTTGCTGGCTGAATTTATCGGCTACAATAAAGTCTTTTTCTTTACTGGCGGGCTCATGCTGTGCGCGAGTATTGTGGTCATGGTCTTCATCCATGAGGATCACAAGCCGGCCGCCGCGAAGAAAGGCAAGCAGCGCATGCAGTGGGGCTTATTCCGGCCGCTGCTACCGGTCTTCGCCGCTTCGCTGATTACCCAGGTTGGGATGATGAGCATTGAGCCGATCGTTACAGTCTATGCGAAAACGCTCTATCTCGGAAGCCATCTGGAGCTGCTGGCCGGGCTCGTAGTCGCGATTACGGGCATCGCGAATTTATTCGGCGCCCCGACCCTGGGCAGGCTGGGTGATCGCATCGGCCAACGCAAAACGCTCATGCTTGCGCTAGTAATGGCCGCTCTCGCCTTCATCCCGCAAGCCTTCGCGACGGGCATCACCATGCTGCTGGTCGGCAGATTCCTGCTGGGACTCTTCATCGGCGGCATGATTCCTTCCTTGAATGTGCTCGTCAAGAAGCTCGCTCCCGTCCAAATTCAAGGGACCGCTTACGGTTTCAACACTTCGTCGCTGTTTCTCGGCAACCTCATCGGTCCGCTGATGGGCAGCCATCTTGCCGCCGCGTACGGATTTACATCCGTTTTCTATGTGACGATGGCTGTTCTTCTGCTCAATGCCGTGTTCGTTTATGCCAATCGCGGATTGGACAAACAGCCGGATACGCAGCCCAACTAAAACAAGGATTGTTCTTCAAGCATGCGTGCTGCCTGAGGACAATCCTTGTTTCTTTTTGTCATAGATTGAAGCGTGTTCTAATACCCTAAAAAAGAAATGGAATCGTAAAGGAGCTGACTTTTCTTGGAGACATCTACTTCCACAGGTCAACAACCGCACGTGTACCAACCGCAACAGCAAAGTGCAATCATCAGTGTAAAAGACTGGATGCTTACTATTCTGCTGCTCGCCATTCCAGTCGTGAATCTCGTTATGCTGTTCGTATGGGCATTTGGCGGCGGCACGAACCCCTCAAAAGCCAATTATGCCAAAGCAGCCTTGATCTGGGCATTGATTGGTATTGTGATCTATGTGCTCTTTTTTGTTATCATCTTCGGCGCTGTTATTTCTAACGCAAAATAAGCCTAGGCCTAGGGGCTCTATTTGTCGTAACTTACAGCCGCAGCTTTGGACTGCCGATCTGCTGCACGCCGGTAAACCAGACTGTATATGCCGGCGACAAATAGAGCACCGCCTAACGAATTTCCTATATAGACTGGCACACAATTTTCAACAAATTGTATCCAAGTCGCCTTCCCGGCAAAAATAGCGGCTGGAATTACGAACATATTGGCAACCACATGCTGGAATCCCATTGCTACGAAAGCCATTGTAGGGAACCAGATCCCAACTATTTTCCCGCCGCTCTCATCGGCACCATACGATAACCAAACCGCGAGTCCGACGAGCCAGTTGCAACCAATACCCGACAACAACGCTATCAGGAAAGGTTCTTCGATCTTGGCATGGACAACCTTCACCAACTTGTCTGCATACACGCCATGTTCCGTCATCCCGACAAGATGTCCGAACAGATAAGCGATTAACAAGGCGCCCAGCATATTCCCGACCGTAATGATCAGCCAGTTTTTCGCTACATCGATCAAACAGATCTTACGCGAGATGAACGCAGACGGGACTGCCATCATATTACCAGTCAGCAGCTCGCCCCCGGCAAGCAAGGTCAGGATTAGCCCCAGCGGAAACACAGCGGCTCCAAGGATGCCCCCAAAGTCGCTCCATGGCGATGGTATCGTAGCGCTGACCCTGATGTACAGCAGAAATCCAAGAGAAATATAAGCACCACCCAATACACCCAAGGCCAACTGGCTGCGAAGGGGCAAATGAACCTTCTTCACACCGGCTTCCACCGTACGTTCCCAAATCTGTTCCGGCTTCACAAATCCCATCTCCACCGCCTCCATCCCCCACTATGCGCTGTTAGTCCTGCATTTCGTCTAACACTTGATCTGCAATAGGGAAAAACATTTCCTCCTCCGTCAAAAGATGCTCCGATATAGCGGAGCAAGCCATACTAAGCAGCGAAATTGCTTTTTTCAACTTCACGCTGTCAGCCGCCATGCTCGGGTCCGCATAGTCGACAAAAGAACGGACGAATCGTTCCGCTTGTTTATGATCCTCTTCCATCACCCATTTGGAAGTGATAAAAGATGGATCCATACCTTGATTGGCATACCGTTCAAGTACCGGAAATATTTCCTCCTCTTCCCAATGCTCATGATCTTGTATGAGTTTCATATAAGAAATCATTTGCCGCCGAAGTTCCCGTAGCAAATCCATAGATTCATCTGTTCCAAGCGTCGCAAGCATATGACTCGTTTTCAACTGCACATCCTCCAGCTCTTTTTTGAGTGCACTGTGCTCATCCTTTAAGCGTTCTATAGCAATTCTGAGTTCAACAACCATCCTGTTTTCCCCCTCATACTGCGAATACCCCTATTGTAATCTTCTACACGGAATTGCACTGTGAAGAGTATCACAGCCGACTTATATTTCTTTGTGACATTCCTCACTGCGGCATTTCTGACTCGGGTTTATCCTGAACGTGAAAGATCCTGGATTTCCTGTCATGGGGGTTATTATTGTGAAAAAGACGAACGTGAGCAAACTCGTAAACAAAATGGACAGCGACACGGCTAACACCTATATGCTGAACGCAAAATTCCTGCTGATTGTATGGGTGGTAATTGCAAATTGTATCGATCCGCTCATTCATCAAAGCGCGATTTTAAAAGCCGTGTATTTGAGCATTTACACGTTTCATATCCCTATGTTCGTCATGGTCACGGGGTATTTCTCCAAAAATTTTCAATTCAATCGCGCTGGCATAAGGAGCCTGCAGTTGATTTTTTATCATTATTTATTGTTTCAAAGCCTTTATTCTCTGCTCGATGCGCTATCCTTTCATGCGCCTGGCGTTCACTATTCATTCTTCATTCCTTATTCATTATTATGGTTTTTATTCAGCCACTTTTGCTGGCGGTTATTACTGCTCCTTTTCACAAAATTGCAGCATCCGCTTGTAGTCTCGATTGCGCTCGGCGTGCTCATTGGGTATTTGCCTTTCACCGGAGCCATGTTCAGCTTCTCAAGAACCATTGTGTTCTTTCCCTTTTTCTTAGCCGGCTATTACTTCCATCCGAATGTTCTCCCGATACAATGGCTGCGCAGCTTCAGAGGGTTAAGCGTGCTTCTTGCGTCTGGCATTCTTCTCTGCCTAAGTGTGATTCCCCTAGATCCCAAATGGTTATACAGCAGCTATACGTATGTGGAGCTTGGCCAATTGAGCTGGTTAGCAGGCGCATACAGGTTGGGCATTTATGCCTTGGAGGCCACGGCTTCCTTCTGCTTCTTATGCTTCGTTCCGCATATAACGTCTACGCTGACTGAATGGGGTAAACATACGGTTTATGTGTTTTTGCTGCATGGGCTCATCCTTAAAACCATCATAGCGACAGGGCTCTTCCGTCACATCCAAAGCCCGGCGCAAATCATGCTCGTTATTCTGTTCGCCATCGCGCTTACTTGGCTGCTCTCGCAAAAATGGGTGCGACGGCTCAGTCGTCCGTTGATTGAGCCTAACCTAAGTTTCTTGGAAAGCTTAGTGACAAGAAAACATCAGATATAATGCTTTGGGCATGTCTAAACCCATACGTTTGGGCGTGGAGAGGGAATTGGGTATAGGGTTCCAACCGCTGTTAAAGTCGTGTTCCTTGAATTTACAAGGTGGTTCGAACACGACTTTAAAGGCGGACGCTATCGCTTTTCCACCCCATACCCATTCCCTTCCTGTTCTACTCTGTGCTGCCTTCCAATTCTCGTTTAACTAACCTGTCTTCCTCCGGTATTCCTATCCATGAACACCCCTGTAAGATTCCGGGACATTTCGCCTCCGCAAGCTTCGCAAGAAAACGGAGGAGATGCTGCCGGACCGCCTATTCCCCATGCACAGCGAGATTGGCGGAACTACGATGCCTTATTCCACGATAACGTCCCTTTTCTCCCCCTGAAGCGGAACTAGGGTGCGTTAAATGAGCGAAAGTGTGTCTAGAACCCGCTAAAACTCAGCATTTCCTGCTCATAACGCACGGTAGTTCCGCGAAATGTCTCTACAACCGAAAATACCATTTCTTAATGCATCTACGTTCCGCTCACCCATGCAAAAAGACGATCTATCGCAGATCGAGGCGACATTTCAATACTACAAACAGATGTGGCACTTCCGGATCTTCTACGTCTATCCTGTCAAATGCCCGTACCCCACAATGCGTGCGGAATCTCTCCGCTCTGCGAGCTTGTCACACACATACCTGACGACATACGCTTTCCTTAGCATGGGTATCCCTAACGATTCAAATAAACCTCCAACCCCGCCGTTATGCGGTTTTGGAGGCTTTGGCCGTTGTGGCGGTTCTGGAGGTTTTGGCATACAGGTAAGCAACTGCATGTTCAGGTATTCACAGGCTGCTTTTTTCCTGCTTTTTACGGTGATAATGCTGATTAACTTTTACGCGATTCCCGCATCTCTCCATACTGCACCAGCGCCTTTGCTGGTTTCGGCTGGTATCGTAGAAATACAAAATGCAAACGGTGTTCTCGCATTTTTTCAAATTATCCGGCTTGAACGACATGAAGAAAAGCGCCGCTTCTTCCAGAAACAAAGCCGGCAGTTGCGAGATGTCGTAATACCTCACTGCAGATGCGGCGGATCCTTGTTTGTCGAGCTGATAATATCCTCTGTACCTGGTAAGCTCCTTATTTATATATGCGATAAAGGAATCCGGTACTTCTTTATCCCTGATAATGTCTATAACCGCTTGCTCCAAGCGGTTTCTGAAGGACAATATCCGCTCGAAAATCTCTTCCCGCTTAAGGGCATGATCAGCATCCAACTGCCCAGTAACGAACCTGCGCTTCCCCGCTTGCTCTAACCATTGCAGCAAATCATACCAATTATGCAAGAGCTCTGTTCGAACGCCCTTTATGTTTTTTCTTGTATTCACAAAATCAGTAACAAAGTGGTTGCCGTCAAAAATATAACCTGTTTGTTTCACAGCAAGTCTCATCTCCATTCAGACTGCGATTTCGCTCCATCACTCACACGTTTATTTTAACCACCTAATTGGGTATTTACAAGTTAAAATGTTCCAGTGTATTATAATACCTGTAATACTAATTTGATGGTTAGGAGTGATGGTTATGCAGTTAGGTCATATTGGTTTAAATGTTACGGAATTGGATCGTTCCGTTCGATTCTATTCAGAGGTACTGGGCTTCACATTGCGAACCCGTTCTGACGAAACCGGCAAGAAATTTGCGTTGCTTGGTGACGATCGCAAGAACTTGGTAACGCTGTGGCAGCAAAGCGAGGGAACGTTCTCCCCTCAGTTGCCGGGTCTCCATCACTTGGCCTTTGAAGTCGACTCCGTCGAAATCGTAAAAAGTTTTGAAGAGAAGCTTAAAGCGCATGGCATCCCTTTCATTTATGAAGGCATGGTCGCCCATGTTGAAGGCGCGGATTCGGGAGGCATCTATTTCGAAGACCCGGATGGCTTTCGACTTGAGATCTACACGTTATCAGGCGTTAGCGGTCATTCCTGTTCGCCAACAACCGGCAGGGCCTGCGGATTTTTCTAATGAATTATCATCCGAATGAGATACGCGTTCAGGAACGCGCAGGCGTCCGTCATATCGCGGAACGCAAAAATGATATTTATTCGGACATCCCGCTCGTAGCTCAATCGTTTTTGGAACGTCAACCCTTTATCATTCTTGGCGCCGCACAAGAGAACGGCAATGTGTGGGCCTCCGCATTATTTGGTAACCAAGGTTTCGTGCAAGTGATGGATTCGCGCATGATCCGTATTCAGCAACTTCCCCGTGCAAACGATCCTTTACACCAATGCATCTGGAAAGACAACAATTTAGGGACCATTGCGATGGATTTTGCCGCACGACAGCGAATGCGGACAAACGGAATCATCCGTGAGACGGATTCGAACGGACTAACGCTTCAAGTTCATCAGGTCTACTCCAATTGCCCGAAATATATTCAAGCACGCGATTGGTCCATCGCTGATGAACGGAAAGACGACCGGCAAAGCTCATATCTATCAACCATGACGGAGGCTGCCAAGCGGCTGATTCAGGCAGCCGACACTTTTTTTATCGCCAGCCATCACCCCCATTATGGCGCGGACATCTCTCATCGTGGAGGAATGCCCGGATTTGTTCAGGTGCTGGATGACCATACGCTTGTTTTTCCTGATTATAAAGGCAACTCGATGTTTAATACCCTCGGCAATTTGGATGGCTATCCGCAGGCAGGACTCGTATTTCTGGATTTTGAAACGGGGAGTATGTTGCAATTGAGCGGTACTGTGGAAGTAGAATGGGGAACTACAGCCATAAACGGGATCATTGGAGCGGAGCGAATGGTTCGCTTTCATGTCGAACAGAGCAGATTTACCCTGAGCGAAATGCCCTTGAACTGGACATTTGTCAGCTACTCTCCGGCAAATCCCAAGCCCAAACTCAAGAGCGAGTGAATCCAGCCACAGCTTACAAAAAGACCTCTAGCGTGAACCGTCAATGTAACGGCTTGCACGTTAGAGGTCTTGTCCCTTACAACCAAAACACCCGATTTTCGATTATTTTTTATTCTCGCTAAAGTTCCAACTGCCTGTTATCGGCGGGTTTTTGCTGCCCGTTTTCGATTGTGAAACATATTTCAATTCCAAGCTGTTAACATTTATGGTGATCGTTTCTAAAGCATTATTAAAACTGTAGTCTGCGATGTGTACGGTGCTTAAATCAATCGTAAGCAAAGGCGCAGCATGATCGCCACGCGTTACAAATACGAGTTGACCCGTTTTAATCGCTTTTCCAGTCGCTGCGTCCAGAAAAATAGGAACAGAAGCTGAATCTACTTGCTTGGTGATGACGAACTCTTTCAGTGAAGTTTTACCGGATCCCGATCCACTGCCTGAGCTGGCACTCGATATTGAATTCGCGACATCGAACTCAACACCGGCAAGCTGAATCCACTTTTCATACCCCTTCGCTGCCACATCACCCGTGATGCCATCCAATTTCAAGTACACATCATAGTTGAGAACCGGATTTTCTTTTGCAGTTGTTTCAGCAGCAGTAGGTACCACACTAAAAAGTAATGCTAATAAACAAGCTGCAATAACCGCAAGAAGTTGTTTTTTTAACCTTACCATGGGAATCACTCCTCCAAAAAGATCAATGAAACAAGATAAATTGTAACATTAAAATTTGAAGGAATGTCGCTGTACGCCTATATTTAATGCATTATTAATACGATTAGACAAAGAATGACGAAGCTTCCCATAAAACGATTCCAAAGCTTTAGCATTTGGACCTATTTACTTGCGACCCTCCAGTTCCTGATCTTCAGTGCTCTGTTATTTAAGTCCGGCATGCATGAAACTCTCTACAAATTGACGCTGAAAAATGAAAAATGCCAATAACAGCGGCAACACGACCAGAAGCGTGGCGGCGGTCACGGTCCCCCATTGCGCTCCAGTTTCCGAGGTTTGGGCGAATATGGCGAGTCCTACCGTCAGCGAACGGTTTTCCACCGAGTTGGTCACGATGAGCGGCCACATGAAGTTGCTCCAATGCGTAGATACGGAGATGAGCCCGAACGCGATATAGGTAGGCTTGGCGGTTGGGAAATATACGTGCCATAAGGTGCGCCACCAAGGACAGCCATCCACCTTCGACGCTTCGTCCAACTCCAACGGAATTTGCTTAAAAGTTTGCCTGAGCAGAAACACGCCGAATGACGATGCCCAAAATGGCAGCATAATCGCTAATTTCGTATCTACTAAACCAAGCTGCTTAATCACCGTATAGTTCGGAAAGATGAGAACCTCTGCCGGGATCATGATTTGAATGAGAAATAAGATGAACACAACGCTTTGTCCAATGAACCGCAGACGGGCGAATGCATAGGCAGCCAGCGTCGCTGTTATGATTTGCGCCGCTAGAATCCCCACGACGATGATCATGGTATTACTGTAATACCTGACAAAAGGAACCGTTGTCCAAGCAGATACATAATTGCTGAACGTCGGATTCATGATAGCGAATGGATTTACTCTCGTTATAACTTCACTGGATGGCGTAAATGAGGTGAAAATGGTCCATACCAGCGGGATTAGAAATACAATGCCTAATAAAATAATAACGGATCGATTTAAACTCCGAACCAACATCAGTCAGCTTCCCCCTAGTAATGAACGCGTTTATCCAGAAAAGCGTAATTAAATATCGAAACGGCAAGCAAAATAGCCAGGAGTATAACCGTCAGCACAGAGGCTTTGCCCATGTCCCAGAAACTAAACGCAGTTTCGTAGATGTGATACAGCAGCAGATTACTTGCATTGTCAGGCCCGCCTTTTGTCATAATGTAAAGGTGATCGACAAGCTTGAAGGAGTTCGTCACCGCGATAATCATGACGAATAGCGTCGTCGGCATCAGCAGCGGAAACGTGATTGTACGAAACACACGCCACGGACTCGCTCCCTCCATCTCGGCAGCCTCGTACACTTCCTTGGGCAAGTTTTGCAGTCCCGCCAAATAGAAAATCATGAAAAATCCGGATTCCTTCCATATCACCATGAAAATCATGCTAAAAAGAACCCAATGCGGATCCCCCAACCAATTATGGATTGGCAAACCCAAATACCCTAAAAATTTATCCAGCAAACCATAATCAGGCGTATAAATAAACAACCAGATGTTCGCAATCGCAATCATCGGGATGATTGTCGGATAGAAGAAAGCCGCTCGCAGGATGCTCGTTCCCCTCAGCTTGTTATTCACCCAAACCGCCAAATATATCGCAAGCAGCACGCTTGTCGGCACGGTGCCAATCGACAGCAGGATATTGTTTTTCATCACCTTGATAAACACTTCATCTTGCAGAACTTGGGCATATTGATCCCAGCCTACATACTTATTGACAGAGAGTGTGGTGCTGAAAAAACTCAAATACACCGATTTGATCGTCGGATAAAACGTAAAGAGTGCCAGTAAGACCAAAGATGGAAGCAGCAGCGCATAGGCAAAAGCATTTTCTTTCCAGTCAATTCTTTTTCTTGATAGCAGCGTTTGCTGTTTCAAATAAATCCCCCCATACCCAAATGAATCGCATACATCCCTTCAAAAAAATAAAACCCTTGCCCGAAAATGTAAAATAAGATCTCCAGACCCATGCACAGAGAGGCACGATCCAGCTCTTTTTCACACTTTACTGAACAAGGGTTTTCTCATATTCTCGACCCAGAATTCTCAGTTTGCTGCTGAATATTTAATTGATGAATCTATCATAAACGCTAATTGTCAACGGGATATTAAATTCGTGTGAGCGTTTTGTAAATGACTTTCGCAGACCATTCTAGGAGCGCAGGCTGCTCCAGGTGGAGGAACCCACAATGCCATCGCTAGTTAGGCCTTTTGCCGTCTGGAACTTCTTGACCGCACTTTCCGTACCCGTACCAAAACTACCGTCCGCCGTAACCGTATATCCTTTTTTGGTAAGAAGTCTTTGCAGCACTTTAACTTCATCCCCTGAACTTCCGTTCCGAAGAACAGTTGTTGTGCTTGCCAGGGCACTCAGTTTCGTGGATGTTGAAGAGCCGACAATGCCATCGGCGGTAAGTCCATGTGCCGATTGAAATTGCTTGACGATCGCTTCCGTACCACTACCAAAACTACCGTCTGCCGCTAACGTATATCCTACTCGATTCAGGTTGGTTTGTAAGGTCACGACGGCGGCTCCACTGTCTCCTACTTTCAAAACCGTCCCTGTTCCTGTCGTGGAGGAAAGAATGTGATGAACCCCGTCAGACGTTGGGTAAGGTAGGATCAAGCCTGCTTGTTTAGCTAAAGCCACCAGCTTACTGTTTACAAACTTAAGACCGTTAAGTGCCACGCCGTTCTCATCAGTTACGGTCGCATCAAAGGCATCGCCTACTGTATGCGGAGCCGTAGCTGAAGGTTCTGCAACTAGAGTACCCAAACCATGCTTGGCCATCTCGGCTTGGCAAACATTTTTATTTTGAACAACTTCGTATAAGTGCCTTTGGTATTGATAGGGGCGATAGGCTGAGCTGAACGTAATCGTCCACCCCTTGGCCTTTATCAACTGAGCATAAGTATCCTTAGCCGCAATAACTTCCGGTTTCACATTGGTCCAAATAAGATTCTGTCCAGCCTCCATTTTTATTGCTAATGAATCTGTCATTGGCGTTAAGACACTTGAACATGTTGTAGCTGCATGTGCTGGTGTGATACCCGTAAACAATAAGCCTGCTGCGAGTGTGAATGATAGCAGTTTTCTTTTTAACAACATTTAACTTCCTCCCAATAAATGATAGTAAATGGCAATAATCTTCCATTTGAATCTAGTATATATCATTTAAATCGGGATTTTTGGTGTTTTATGGTATTTTTTCTAAATATTTTATGAAGGAAATGTCGATTGGCGCGATCCTCCAGGAGAGACATTTTAACAAAACATGGCGCTATCGATTTCAGCAAGCTTATTTAGCAACGAAGTGAAAATAGAAAAAAACGGCAGCTTTCGCCGCCGCTAACAGATATTCGAAACCCTAGACGTTGATATAAATTTTATTCATTTCTTCTTGGGTAAAGCGATGGACAGCGACGGGTACCCCATTTCTTTTGCCCCAAGCGGATACCAGTACATTCTTTTCTTTTACAATAAACTCAATCTCGAACTGAAACAGCTGGGCAACGTTCAGTTGCACAAAACCGGATGATCCCGGAGCAAGGGTTAGTGTATGGCTAGCCACCAAAGATTTTTTTCCATTCAATCTGAAAAGACGGACATGGACAGTAGCCCTCTTGGAGCTATTGTTAAGTGCTTTAGCAAATACAACGCGAGAGATACCGGGCAGCTTGTTTATTCCAATCGCGTTTTCCACTGGACCTGTGGAATATTTAATAGCAATGGCCACCTATCAACACTTCCTTTTTATTTGATAGTATAAGTATATGAGTTTGGAAGTATTTGGTCATAAGGTAATCGTCCATTTGCAATCCCAATTAAATGAGATGCCGTTCTGCCCGATAATCTCTCCGTATGCACTTATGTAATCGCTTTCATTTTAGCCGCACGATTGGGGCCGCAGTCTAGTTTTTGTCCTTAATCATGACGAAAGCTCTTCTTGTTAAAGGGTCCTCCGGCAAGTTGGTGTCAATTAATTCAATAGAGAATGACTCGGGATTTTCTTTAAGATCATCGCGATGGAGGGATATTTTAATTGGCTTTACGGATTCGCCTTCATTGAAAAGTAATGTGTATTTTTTTCTATAATTACTCCCTAGTATTTCATAATCAAATAACTCTTCTGCAGAATCATCACTCACCCGAAAGTAGACATTCAATTTTCCACGATTATCACCAGTGCGATATACATTTAGTGTAACCGTAGTGCCTTCATCGCCCCAATTCATCAATGAATTTGAATCAAAATGAACGTAACCCATCTCTGGAGTAAGCCAATCTGTACGGTTTATCCAAGTTGTGATCTCCTCATACTCATAATTAAGAGTTACTTCAGGATTAAGAAATAAATCATTCCACTGATAATCTTCCGCCTTTTTGAGTGGCTTTCCTGAATTATCAAATAACTGATAAGTATATTTGTAAACTCCAGGAGGAAGCCATATTTCCGACTTTCCTTGCTTATTACTCGGGGTTGAATAGTAATTTTTCACACCATCGAAAGCAACAACTTTTACATTTGGAACTCGAGGATAACCGTCTATTCGTTCTATGAAGGTAAATTTTAGATGAGAAAGATGCGTTGTGTCGTTCTTTACTGTATCTGCATAAGCAGGCGATAAACCAAATGCTGCAAAGATTACTGTAAACAAAAAGATTTTAATTTTGTTTGCTAATGTAACCAATGACATCTCCTCCACTACATACAGTTATTTACTCTTTTCCATGCCTCTCAACTCTTCGATTATCCTCCCTTCACAGCTTAAATACTAGAAGTTGTTGGCATAAATTGCAATGGTTCGAGAGGATTAATAGTAGAAGTTTTTAAGTTAATTTCTGTCGAAAATGTACTGTCGAAAAAGTAGAATTATTGGTTAAGTAAGGAGCGGATTTCATCGAATATTTATACCGAACTTAGGCCATTTGCCGACAATAAACTGACGGGCGAAACCAGAAGGGTTTCGCATGGCAGGCTAGCCTATCATGCCCGCCACTCCTAGTAAAATCGCAGTCTATTTTACTCGTTTAGAGTAGCGAATAAACCATTTTTTATTATATACTACTATATATTAGGAGCCAATTTCGACCAAGAAACCATTTGGTTGCTTGCAGCAGGGTTCTTACCTATCATCCAAATCCATTCCGAGGAGAATCCCAATGAAAACACATGTCAGCTTACCCGTGGAACAGCCGATCGTCACCTCGTGGGGCAACCAGTCGCATGTTTTTTCCATTGCCCAGCGCCATCCCGCCTATAAACCCTGGATCTACTCGAGCTACATTCAAATCGAATTGATTGTGGGCTTGAGCGGAGGAGACACCATTCTCAACTATTCTCATCTCACTACACCCCAAGAGGATTGTCCTTGGATTGAGACGACCCGTACGACCGTACAGCAGATCCAGGAATCAGGGAGAGATCTGGTATCGTTTTTTAAAGAAAATCTGCTGAAAGGGTATTACATCTATCAGTTCATAAATATGTACTATATTCCAGCTTATCCGACCTATCAGCGAAAACATGCACAACATGATCCGATGATCATCGGATTTGACGATGAACAAGAGATATTTTACATGGCCGATTTCCATCAAAATACGGATGGTGCCATGCGGTACGGAATCTTTGAAGTTTCTTATACCCAGTTAACGGACTCCATCCTTCATTTGACGGAAGAATTGAATATTTTAAAAGGAATTGAACTCTTCCAATACAGGACCGATGTTTCCGTTCCCTTCGATACCGAAAGGGTTAAGATCGCTTTGTCAGATTATCTGACATCCACTTATACGCCTCACCGTGAACCGACCTGGCTGTCCACTCCGGTTCTCGCGTACGGTATTGCTTGTTATGATCATTTGATCCAGCATATCGAGGATATCAAGATGGGTAGTGAGCTGAGAGACTTCCGCTTCTTTCATGTCATGGACGACCATAAGCTGCTGATGTATCAAAGACTCCAGTATATGCATGAAATCGGCTTGATTCGTGCAGAGCTTCCCCAAGGCTACGAGGAAATCTTGAATGATGCCGCTACGATGAGAAACCTGCTCTTGAAATTCGGCCTAAACGGAAACATCCGTTTACTCGATCGGGTTATCCTGCTTCTCCGCAAGATCGTGGAAACCGAGAAGAACATCCTGGGAGGGCTGCTGGAAGAATTGAAGAACCCCCGCCCCGCATCGGTTCAGGCTTAATCCACGATGGATAAGGCACGCTCGCAGAGAATGCACGAATAGCCGTTGCAAAAAGACTACTCCCGACGTCACATTCTGACGTTAGGGAATAGTCTTTTTGACTGTTCATCCCGCTTACATAGCGCTTGGAGTCAACGAAATCCGGCTTTCCACGTAATCCGCCACATCGGCGACAGTAATGAATTTGCCTGGAATCATATCCTCATCGGGAAATTCGAAATCGAATTCCTCTTCAATCGCCACAATGGCCCGCATATAACTCAAGGAATTGACGCCCATGTCCGCCAAGTGATCCAGCATGCCAACTTTGGAAATCCCGAGCAGCTCTTTCCAAATGGCGGCTACCCCTTTCTCGATCGGGCTTTCCGGCGCTTTATACATTTGCACCGAAACGTCAGGTTCAGGGAGAGGTAGAGCCCTACGGTCCACTTTTCCATTCGCGTTCAGCGGCATGCTCTCGAGCTGGACCACGTAGGCTGGCAGCATGTAGGACGGCAGTGTCCGCGACAACGCTGTTCTGATTTCGCCTGCACTATACGAACGGTCTCCCATGTAGTAAGCGCACAGCTGGTTTTGTCCCAACGGGTCGGGCCGGGCCATCACAACGGATTCCAAGATGCCTTCCAACCCTGCCAGCTGCGCTTCTATCTCACCCAGCTCGATCCGGTACCCCCGGATTTTCACCTGGTGGTCGATGCGTCCCACATACGCAATATTGCCATCCGGGAGCCATTTCGCCAGATCGCCTGTCCGGTACATCCGCTCTCCCGGTAAGAAAGGATTCTCCACAAACTTCTCCGCCGTCAGCTCCGAGCTGTTTACGTACCCCCGGGCGAGTCCGGCCCCGCCGATGCACAGCTCCCCTGCCGCTCCTACAGGCAGCAGGTGCCCGTATCGGTCGATAATGAAGATGCTTGTATTGGCTATAGGTCTGCCGATCGGCGGCAGGTTCGGGAGAAGAGGATCCTTGCCTTGTATCCTGTAGGAGGTCACCACATGGGTTTCGGAAGGACCGTAATGATTGTGTAAAGTCACTTCATGCTCCAACAAATAAGTACGCAGGTTCGGATGAATCACCAGTTGTTCCCCAGCCACGACGATATGCCGCACACGACCTCGGGAGAGCGTCTCCAGATACCGCTTCTCCGAAGCTAAATATTTAAGAAAAGCGGTTGGAAGGAATACAATATCCGCGCCGATTTCCACCACAGATTCG